>CAVZYP010000007.1:0-572520 GCA_963779535.1 uncultured Thermoleophilia bacterium
TTAGAACCCCGGCCTGTCACGCCGGAGGTCGCGGGTTCGAGTCCCGTCGCTCCCGCTCAGAAAGACCCTGGAAACAGGGTCTTTTTCCTTCCTCAGAGACAGCCGATCTCTCCGAACACACGACTTGGCAAGTGAATTGGCAAGTCCAAACACTACGAACTCCCCCGGGCAGGGAGATGTGGCCTACGGGAGGACATAGGACCATTCCGCGTTGAGTGTCTCTCCCCCCGCATTGCAACGTGGTCAGCTGCTTCCGGGGTCAGGGGATAGAGGCCGGCAAAACCCGCCGAAGGTGGACAACGGCGGCCGGTTGGCCGTTTGGGAGGGTTAACAGACACCGACAGGAGCTATCTGAATCCCTGCGGTCGTTTCGCGTTGCCGCCCGCATCGAAACAGGAACCCCAGCGACCCGAGGAGCGCGAGAGGGAAAGAGGAGCTGCCCGATAAAGAGGCAGGCCCACATGTCGACGATGAGGTAGAGCCCGAAGCTGACTGCGAGGACTCCGCAACACGCCAACGTCACCGAGACCCCGACGAGATCCGATTCGAAGATCGAGACGGGAGCGCGACGGCTTCGGCCGAACGTGGACGTAAATGGTAGGGGCCGCAATCTCCGCCTTGCGCGGTGCATGTACGGCTCGGCTACGCCGCCCAGACGGCGTGGCTGAAACTGCGAGCGCCGCTCACCTGCTAGTCAGTCGCGCCTGCGCCAGCGTTCCGGTGTGACGCCTGAGCGACGGTCCGCGGTCGGGTGCTGAATTCGGCGCTCGATTAGGCGGCGCCGGTCAGGCGAGGGTGTGTTTGACGGTCTGTCCCATCTGCTCGGTAGCTGACCGAATCGCGTTGACTATCTCGTCGGTGGTTGCGGCTTGATCGCTGACTTCGTAGGTGAGGCTGCGAGAGGCGTTGACGAGTGCCTGGTCGCCGCGGTCTGTGAAGCATGGGACACAGCCTTCAAGCTGTCCCGCTTGTGCGCCGTATCCGACGACGACGATCGGCGCAAGCGGGACCGCTTGGCGGACCGCCACTGCTGCGGCGGGGAAGGTGCAGCCGACGATCATCCCGACCGAGGGCAGGGACCCGGCGGGAAAGAACTCGTCGTTCAGCCTTGTCGCGAGCTGCGCGGAACGGAGGTAGATCGGGTCACCGTTGTCCGTGGTCACCTCCTGCAGGTCGGGCGCCGAAGGGTTCGAGGTGTGGGTGAGGACGAAGACGCCTTTGCCGTGTTCTGCTGCGGTGAGGGCGAACGGGACGAGGCTGTCCCAGCCGAGGTAGGGGTTGACGGTGAGTGCGTCGGCCTCGAACGCGGAGTAGGTCTTGCCGAAGGCCGAGGTTTGGCCGAGGTACGCGCGGGCGTAGGCCTCGGCGGTCGATGCGATGTCGTTGCGTTTGCCGTCGGCGATCACGAGCAGCCCGGCCAGCCTCGCAGTCTTGATGGTGTCATTGAGGGCAAGCAGGCCACCGATTCCATACTGCTCATAGAACGCAAGCTGCAGCTTGACCGCGGGAACGAGGCCGGTGACGGCGGCGATCGTGAGTTCGTGATACGCCGCGATTGCCCGTCTGATTGCCTCATCGGTCGTCTGCGAAGCCGTAAGGGCCTGATCGCGGATCACGCTCGGGATCCGCTCGATGCGCGGGTCGAGCCCCACGCACAGCGGGAACTGGGCCCGGCCGCAGGCCACGTGGAAGCGCTCCCCGAAGGTTGTCATTGCGAGCGAATCTATCGCTCCCGTCTCGTGCTCCGATTCGGGCAGCGGACGCTGATGGCTAGTCGTGTTCCAGGCGTCGGCCCAAACTGACGACATCGTCAAAGGAGTAGCCCAGCGCTTGATAGAAGCCGATCGCTTCCTGATTTGTCGCGCGCACTTGAAGATTGATCTTCGGGCAACCTGCTTCATGCAGCTGCACCTCGACCGCAGCCATCAGCGCCCGGCCAACCCCTCCAAGCCGGATACTTGGCAAGACGGCGAGGTAGTTCACCCAGCCGCGATGGCCGTCATACCCTGCCATCACCGAACCGACCACCTCTCCGCCGCGGACGGCAACAAGAAACCACTCGCGCTGCACCTTTAGCTTGCGCGCGATGTCTTTGCGCGGATCGTTCCACGGACGCGTCAAGCCGGCCGACTCCCAAAGAGCCAAAACCGCCTCCTCATCACAGCTTTCAAACGGCCGAACCACAAGACCGTCACGCTCCACGCGACTGCTCACCACCGGTCTTCTAGCAACCATCCGAGCGGGCGGTGCGCAGCAGCCCGAAGATCCGAGCGTTCCCAGCGTCCTCTCATCTGAACTCTGAGGGCCGGGCCGCGACCCGAACGCCACGCGCTGACACCAACCCGGCCCGGTCCGACGCTACGTCTGTCGCTCTCCGATGGCTAGTGGCGAGTTTGGACACGGCCCGAAGAGCCGACGTCGCCTCGCCTTGACGGTCGCCAGACGAGGCGGCTGGTCTAGCTGGCTTCAGTCACGTCTCCTTGCGGTTAGTTCCCGGCTCATCGGGACCTCGCCCCTTGTGCCAGCGACTTTCAGCGGCCAGACTCCGAACGAACCGGTCGATCACGATCGAGGCTTCCATGTGACTGTCGATCGATGCCGGTGTTGCCGCCCCGTTCGGGGTGGGACAGACGTCGAGGGAGAGGGAGTTTCATGAGACGCAGATTGATTCTGTTGGCAGTCGGTGTGCCCGTGGCCTGTGCGCTGGCGGTGGGCGTCACGACGCAGGCGAGAGCCGGGGGTAATGGCGCGGCGGTGATACGTGACGGTGGCCAATGTCTGACAACTGCCAACAACGGGGATTCCTGGTTGTTCTCGTGCAACTTCCAGATCGTGGTCACACCGAGCGGCTCGGTCACCCAGAGCCTCAAGGGCTCGGTGATCCCTGGCGTGGACAGCAGCCCGCTTCCCTCAAAGGCCGTCACGGACGTCACGGGCGGCCCTTGCCTTGTCTTGGATGGTCAGGTGATAACCACCGTCGTCGCCGGCGTCGTCACCCCGAGCGGGCAGGTGCAACTGACCTGCAAAAGCTAAGAAACTGATCTGGAAGGACCCGCCGAGGCGGGCCTTCTACCTCCACGCCCGAGGCTGACTGACAGCCCGCTGTACTCGCTACTCGAGGTTGGCCCGCTCGAGTCTAGAGTGACGACACCATCGCCCCCTTGAAGAGCCTGTCGCGGAGATCGATGACGACACCGGCTGCACCCGCTGCCATGCGCTGCTGATCTTTCTCGGCCGCAAGGACTTCAATGAGGGCGGAGCCGGCCGACACCGCCGACAAGAACGCGAGCATCGACCCAGTGAAAGCTGACAACGAACAGCACACTGACCGGGAGCGGACTGCCGATCCGCGTGCGGCACCTCGGCTGACCGCTGCGATCGGCAGTCGGCTAGACGCGAAGTACGGCTCAGCAGGACGACTGGACACGTCGGAGCACTGACCGCATCCAAGCCTGGAAATGGAACGGGCACGACTACCTCACTCCCGGCCTGCTCGACGGCACGCACTGGCAGATCGACGCCACCGACGTACAGCGCCGCCTGCAAGCTTCTGGCGACAACGGCTACCCCGGATCCCAGACACCCGATCCAAGCCCCGCCTTCATTGCCTTCTGCCGCGCCATCTCCCGACTCGCCGCCGGCAACACCTTCAGCTAGCCGGCGAGTGCTCGCCCGCGGTCGTTGCGACCAAATACTTGCAGTCTTTCTGTTTGCGTCGATCTTGCGATCAAGCGTCCCAGGTAGCTCGCTGACCCGGCGCCCTGACTTTGCGGAGCCGCGGTCGCCGTCAGCTGATCGCGACCATTCGTTGAATGGCTCCCTGCGCGCGGGTTGCGATCTCCGGGTCGACCGTGACTCTGTACTGCTCGTTACGGAGCGCGTCGCGGAGCTTGGTGAGCGTGATCATCTTCATGTATTTGCAGACGGCATCGGCGTTCACCGGTTCGAAGCTCTTGCCGGGCGCCTCCTTTTGCAGCCGGTGGATGATTCCGGTCTCGGTCGCGACGAGGAAGCGCTCTTTCGGCGACTCTTGGGCGAAGCGGACCATCTTCTCGGTGGAGAAGATGTGCGTGTTCTCGTTCCCGAACGCCATTGCCTGACTCGCGCAGCCGCACTCGGGGTGGACGAGCAGCTCGGCGTCGGGCGCGTCTCCTTGCCAGCGTTCGATGTCTGCGGGGCGGATGCCGGCGTGAACGTGGCACTCGCCGAGCCAAATCGTCAGGTTGCGTCCGGTGACTTTCTCGAGCCACAGGCCGAGGAACATGTCGGGCAGGAAAAGGATCTGTTGGTGGGCAGGTATCGCTTCGATCACCGCTTGTGCGTTACCTGACGTGCAGCAATAGTCGCTCTCGGCTTTCACTTCGGCGGTCGTGTTGACGTAGGAGACGACGACCGCGCCGGGGTGCTCTGCTTTCCATGCTCTGAGCTGATCGGCCGTGATCGAGGCGGCGAGTGAGCAGCCGGCGTCGAGGTCGGGAATCAGGACCGTCTTGTCAGGGGCGAGGATGGCAGCGGTCTCGGCCATGAAGTGGACGCCGCAGAAGACGATCACTTCGGCGTCGGTCGCTGCTGCTTGCTGGGAAAGTCCGAGCGAGTCGCCGACGTAATCGGCTGCGTCCTGCACTTCGGGCCGCTGGTAGTTGTGGGCGAGGATGACGGCGTCGCGCTCGCGGGCGAGCGCGCGCACTTCTTCGTGCAACTCGCTGACAGCTGTGGTGGTCATTGCACCTCCAGAGAGACGTGAAGTGAGCGGGCGCCATGCGTGAGCGCGCCGATCGAGATGAAGTCGACACCGGTCTCGGCGTAGGCGCGTACGGTTTCGAGCGTGATCCCGCCGGAGGCCTCGAGCTTTGCGCGTCCGGCAGCAAGTTTAACGGCGGCGGCGATCTCGATCGGGGTCATGTTGTCGAGCAGGATCCGCTCGACGCCGGCGGCGAGCGCTTCGGAGACCTGCTCGAGCGTTTCCGCCTCGACTTCGACCGTGATCTCGCCGGTGTTCCCAGCGAGTTTGGCAGTGGCGGCGGTGATGCCGCCTGCGATCCGCAGGTGGTTCTCCTTGACGAGGATCGCGTCGTCGAGGCCGAAGCGGTGGTTGTGGCCGCCACCGCAGCGAACGGCGTACTTCTCGAGTGCGCGTAGGCCAGGAGTCGTCTTGCGCGTGTCGAGGATCGTCACACCGGTGCCGGCGACCTCGTCGACGTAGCTACGCGTCAACGTCGCGATCCCGCACAACCGGGCGACAAGGTTGAGCGCGGTTCGCTCGCCGGTGAGGATCGCTGCCGTTGGGCCAGTAACCTCGGCGAGCACAGCAGCGGCGCTTTCGATCCGTGTCCCGTCAGCGCGGAGCGGCCTGACCGAGACAGCGCGGTCCACCGCGGTGAAGACAGCGGCTGCGATCGCAACCCCACAGGAGACGCCGGGCTCTTCGAGCAGCAGTTCGGCACGGCAAAGGCTGTCGCGCGGAATGAGCAGTTCGGTCGTCAAATCACCGCCGCCGACATCCTCATGGAGCGCGGTCGTGACCACGTGGGCGATAGCCAGCTCGCTCACGTCCACTGTTCGAACCTCGGTTCGACGCCTTGCTCGACGATGATGTGCCGGCCGGCGAAGCGGTCGTCCTCGGTCGGGAAGTCGCTGCGGAAGTGCACGCCACGGCTCTCCTCACGCAGCAGCGCGCTCGTCGCGAGGAGCCGTGGGAGCAGGCTCTCGGAGCCGAGCAGCTCCTCGAGCTCGCCGGCGCTGCGGGTCAGGCCTGCCGTGCGCCAGAGCGCTTGCTTGACGTGCGCCGGCGGTTGTCCTTCCCGGAGCGGTTCGGGCGGCAGCGGTGACGTCTGTTCGGCGGGCGACTCGGCGAGTGCAGCGAGCGCCGCGCGGCGGCCGAAGACAAGACACTCGAGTAATGAATTGGAGGCGAGGCGGTTCGCGCCGTGGACGCCCGTGCAAGCGCACTCGCCGGCGGCGTACAGGCCGGGCACTGTCGTGCGACCGTCGAGATCGGTGAGGACGCCGCCGATCGAATAGTGCGCGGCCGGCGCGACCGGCACCGGCTCACGCGCCGGGTCGTAGCCCGCACGCTCCAGCGTCGCGATCAGGCTGGGGTAGCGGCTGCGGTCGATCGGGCGCAGATCGAGCATCGCGTTGTCGCGGGCGGCGATCGAGCGCGCTACGACATCGCGCGGTGCGAGCTCATCGGTAAAGCGAGAGCCGCCGTCAAGCAGCAGCGCGCCGTCGCCGCGCAGCGCCTCGCTGAGCAGGAAGCCGCCGTCGCGCAACGCGGTCGGGTGGAACTGCACCAGCTCGAGATCGGCCAGCCTCGCCCCGGCGTGATACGCGAGCAGCAACCCCTCGCCGATACTGCCGCGCGGATTCGTCGTCCGCTCCCAGAGCGCCGCGTAGCCGCCGCTTGCAAGCAGCGTCGCCCGCGCTGCCACCGGGCCAGCGTCACCGACAACGCCGACGCAGCGGTCGCCGGCCCAGAGTCCAAGAACGCGCTCGCCCTCGCTCACCCGGATCCGTGGCTCGGCGCGCACGTGGGCGACGAGCGTCTCGGCGATCCGCTTACCCGTCTGCGCGCCCCCGCCGTGCACGACCCGCCGCCGCGAGTGACCCCCTTCACGCGCGAGCCCCGAGTCGAAGACCACACCGAGCTCGACGAGCTCGCCGATCCGCCCTGCAGCCTCCTCCGTCAGCACCCGCACCGCGCTTTCCTTGCACAGCCCGCGACCGGCGGCGCGTGTGTCGTCGGCGTGCAGTTCGGCACTGTCTTCGGCTCCAAGCGCCGCCGCGACGCCGCCCTGCGCGAAGTAGCTGTTCGAGGAAAAGAGCGGCCCCTTCGTCAGCAGAATCACCTCGGCGCCCTCGGCGGCCGCCGTGAGGGCCCCGCGCAGCCCGGCGATACCACCACCGACCACGACGAGATCTGCTTCGCGCACGAAGGTTTGTTCCTCTCAGTCGCTAACCTTAGGAGGAAGAGTCTACCGATGGTTCGTGTCCCTGAGTCGAAAACAGCGTTCCACGAGGTGCTCGGCGTCGTCCTGCAGGTGCGCGAGGGACGGTTGCAAGTGCTGCTCTGGCAGCGCGCGCGCGAACCGTTCAGCGGTGCCTGGGCCCTTCCCGGCGGCACGCTCGAGCCGGATGAATCGCTCGAAGAGTCGGTCCGTCGCCATCTCGCCGCCAAGGTCGACGTGCGCGAGCTCTCGCACCTTGAGCAGCTCGAGACAAGGGGCGCTCCCGACCGCAACCCCGCCCGTCGCGAGCTCGCTACCGCCTACCTTGGCCTTGTCCCCGCCGACAGCGACCCGGCCGTGCCCGTCGACACCGGCTGGCATGCCATCGACGCGTTGCCACCGCTCGCCTACGACCACGAGCCGATCGTGCTCGTCGCCCGCGAGCGGCTACGCGCGAAGCTCTCCTACACCAACCTCGGCTTTGCACTGGCTCCGGACACCTTCACGATCTCCGAACTCCGCCAGCTCTACGCCGCCGCCCTCGGCCACGACGTCTCCCCGACCAACCTGCGCCGCGTCCTGATCCGCCGCGGCCTGCTCACCCCGACCGGGCAGCGACGGGACTCCAGCCGGGCTGGCGGCCGGCCGGCCGCTCTCTTCCGCTTCGACAATCACGCCCTCGCGATCACCGACCAGTTCGCCGTCCTGCGGCCGCCCGGCCGACCGTCGCTGCCCAGCTAATTTGTCGCCTGGTACCACAGCGGCCGGCTTGCCTAGCTTGTAGTCATCGGTGTACTAGTCGTCGAGCAATGCCACGCCCTTGCTGTCGCCTAAACTGGCAACAACACGGCGAACTCGCACGGAGAAGTCACAGTGGGGTCGGAGCTGTCTCCGGAGCCTGATCGACGCCCGGAAACGCGACGCGCTTCACGAAGGCGAGTAGGTCGGCCTCTAGCGCCAGGAGCGCGTTTTCGGAAAGTGGTCGCTGGAGAGTCGCGATGCTCTCGTCCGTCTCGTTCTCGAGCTCAGCCGACCACGACTGGCGCTCCTCCCAATTGCAAGCCGGGCCGCGCCGCACGCACTCGTATCGCTTGAATTCGCACTCGACCTTGCCACCCTTGAGCCCGGCGCGCACGCGGGTTGCTCCGTAGCCGTCGCCCCAGCTGTCGGCTTCCCGTGCAAGCATCGCCGCCGCCGGCTCCAGCAACTCGTGCAGCCGTGCGCGGCCATGCAAGGTGCGATGCGCGCGAACGGCGCGGTTCAGTCCCGCCGCGAGCTTCTCGTTGGCCTCGTGCTCGACCTCCTGCCCGTCCACGTCACGTAGGAGCATGACCTTCTCAACGCGACGGAGTGCCGGGTGTGGTTTGCATTTGTGCCGCCAGACGTAGGTCTCTGGCGCCTCGCAGGTCTCGGGATGCTCCTCGTCCTGCGCCTCGCTTTGCCATCTCAGCCGGAGCCGTAGACGGAAACGCGACCAGGCGTAGCCGAGGACAAGCGCTGAGCCCAGTAGGCCGCAGGCGACGGCCACCCAGGCCGGCCAGCTCGAGTTCGTGTCCGACGTCGTCGGGGGCGGCGGAGGCAGGCGGCGGGCGACGAAACTGAAGGGCGCTGAGGCATTGTCTGCGTAGCTCGACTCGGGGACGTCGTTGCGCGGATCGACTGTCGCGGCGATGAGCAGACTCCTGCCGCGCACCTCTTCCGGTACGGAAAACGTCACGCGCAGGCGCCGGCTTGAGTGCGCCGGCACAGTGGGCACAGGCTGTGAGCGACTGAGCGTGTGCCCGAAGCCGACTGAGAGTAGGACGTCCGTCGCCCGCGATGGCTGACCGCCGTTGTTCGTGATCTCGAGCAACGTGACGAGCCGCGGGTCGCCGCTGACGCTTGCGTGGAGGACGCGCACGGTCAGGTTCGCCAGAGCGGGGGGCTTCGGTGGGGCGGCAGGAATCATGACGGGGAACGGTGAGGAGCCGTTGTTCGTGTAGCTCGTTTCGGGGATGTCGCGCGCGGGGTCGACGGTCGCGACGAACGATGGAGTGGTCCCAGCCGCCGCCGCGGGGACCGCAAGCCGGATCGTGACGGGGGTCGACGCGCTCCCATTGAGTGAGGGCACGTCTGCGCTGGCGGCCTTCCAGCCAGGGGCGGCTGCACTCACGATCGTCGCCGCGGCCGGCGCCGTGCCGCTGTTCGTCACCGTCACGCCGAGCGCGAGTTGCGAAGCGCCGCGCTGAACGCTCACGATCGACGTCGTCAGGTCCCCCGCAGCGATCGCGACGTCGAAGGATGAGGACATGTTGTTGTCGTAGCTGGCTTCGCTCACATCGTGTGCGGGGTCGACCGTTGCAGCCACCGGCACTGTCGTGCCACGGACGTTGTCCGGAATCGCCGCCCGGACGTCGACCTGCACCCGTTCGCCGGGGGGGAGCGACGGAACGTCGCCGGTCGCACTCCACCCCGTTCCGCCGGCCTCGACCGCCGTCTGCGCGGTGACCCCCTTGCCCGCATTGCGCACGAGCGTGTGCAGAACAAGGGTCCGCCCCGCGTCAGCGAATTCGGTGCTTGTGAGATTGACACGCAGATCACCGGCCGGGATGAAGATTGGAGGGTCAGTCTTAGTCGAGTCGTTGGTTTCGTCGATCTCGTCGATCTGGTCGGATGGGTCGACCTGGAGGGTGATGATCGAGGGACGCCCACGCGCGGAGTCGGGGATCGGCAGGGTGAGATCGACGTTTTGCGAGTCGCCGTTGCCGGCGAGGGCACGCACGTCCGTCGAGGTGGTGGGCCAGCCGTCCGCGCTTGCCGCAACAGCAACCGTTGTCGCGGGCGCGCCGACGAGGCCGGTGTTCACGACCTCGACGCTGACAACAAGGTTGAGGTGATCAGGCGTAACGTGGAACCCGGTCAACTTCAGCGTCAGGTCGGGACAGGGCTGATTCGGTGCGCACGCGACCAGCGTGCGCGCGCTTCCTGGTCCAACTGCGACCAGCGCCGTCATCAGGATCGCCGCAGCAGCAACCCGCACCTTTCGCATGACGCGCCCTTCGCTCTCGTCTGCGCCGAGCGTCGCAGCTCAGCGCGAGCGAGTCAACCGTCCCTTGGCAACGGTCCGAGCCGATGATCTTCTCAGGATGTTGCTGCGCTGCTCCAGGGCGTTAA
This sequence comes from uncultured Thermoleophilia bacterium, assembly GCA_963779535.1. Taxonomy (GTDB): domain Bacteria; phylum Actinomycetota; class Thermoleophilia; order Gaiellales; family Gaiellaceae; genus PALSA-600. The sequence continues at coordinate 10,101 of CAVZYP010000007.1, forward strand.
AGCGCGATACTCACAGTTGTGGCAGGCGAGCTACGAGCCGCCGGCTTAGTCGCTCATTGGTCATTCCGTAACGCTGCCGCGCCGATGGGTTGATCGTTGCCGCTCGTCGATCACGGACCGCCGCCGACCGACTTCCCTCTCGACAGTCGTGCCTAGCCCTACGACAGGATCGCAGCTGCGACACGGACCTCGCATTCGTATTCGCGGTTGGCGACACACGTCGTTTCGCCGCAGTTCTCGCCGAGAAGGCAAACACCACACTCGCTGCCACTGGCAGCGGGAAGCTCGGGCCGCCGACCGACCCGTCAAAGCTCGCCGCAAGTGTCCGCTTCGGGGCAAGCTCGAACGAACTGCAGAAGATCAACGCAGCCAACCTCCGCGGCTGTTTCTACCGTGCTTACGCACTTCGGTCGTCGATCTTCAAGCGATGGGACAAGACGCCGGTAGACGAAGTCCACTTCGCGCGATCACGCTGGCTCGGCGGCGGGTACCGGATCGCCAACTACGACATCTCAGCCAGCCCGATGACGATCTTCGGCGACGCCGGCGGATTCTCAGGTTATGGCGGGCGCGGCGAAGTTGGCTATCGGATCGCGCTCGCACACGCGGTCGCCGTAAGCAGCCCGTCCTCTCCCCCTCGTCTCGATCCTCCCCTCTCTTTTTGAATCGCCGCCTCTCTCTTGCCTGTGGCATCTCTCTCCTTTCTGTTGTTGGCGTTTGTTTGGTCGTTGTCTGTTTTAGGCGCCGAGCGCTTGCAGCAACTCGGTGCGCACGGTGTCGTCCTCGAGGCTGAACTCGGCCGGAATCGGTCACACATGAGCCGTCGGACGCGGAAGACGAAACCGCGCACATCAGGGACCGATCAGCCTATTTGAGCGTTTGCAGCGATTGGTACTAGACTCGGGTTGTCTCTGCGGCAGATCGATCTGGGAGGCGAACATGGGCGCGGCCGCGATGGCTCCGTCACCTTTTCAGCCGGTTTCCGGCATTCCACCGTTCCAACCGATCGCAGGCGGCGTGTTTTCGTCGGGCCCGGAGCTAGCACCCTGGGGCCCGTCCGATCAATTCCTGTTTGCTTTTGCTGTCGGCACGGACCAGGCCCTGTGGTACGCCGGGCTGGATGGCTTCACCAGCGACGTCGATACGCCAGCCACTTGGAGCGGCTGGCGATCTCTGGGCGGCGTCGTCATGTCCGCTCCACGCTCAGTACGCTCCGGAGAGTCGTCGGTTGACGTATTCGCTGCGGGCGCGAACAGCGAACTCCTGCATTGGCAGTTCCGCAACGGCAACTGGGTGAACCATCCTCCAGTCTTCAAGGACGCCGCCTCGGCTGCGCGGACGGGTGGCGTGCCGCTCGCCGTCGACGCCCCAGTGTCGGAGGCGCCCGCCTCGCGGTTGCGCTTGCGCGTCACGTGACGCCCCCCGTCTACACCCGATACTGGGAGTCGCTGGGAGGCGTCATCACGTCGCCGCCCCACGCTGTCATATTCGGCGAACTGGACGACGAAATTCTCGTCTTCGCACGAGGAACAGATCAGGCGCTCTGGAACCGCGGGTTTGTCAATGGTTCCTGGCGTGAGTGGACATCGCTCGGCCACATTCTTGCCTCTCCACCACACGCAGTCGTCGCGGCGAAGGAAACCCTCGCCGTCTTCGCTCTCGGCACCGACTCTGCCATCTGGTACACGATGGGCGGCGAGTGGCACTCACTAGGCGGCACGTTCTCCTCAGCCCCATATGCAGTCGCCGACGGACAAAACATTCATGTATTCGCCGCGGACGCGAATAGCGCTCTCGCCTGGAGGAAGTGGAACGGGAGCGCCTGGAAGCAGCTGGCAATCGCTGGGCGGCATCCTGATGTCCGCACCTATCGCCGATTGCCCAGCGCATGGATTGCCGTACGTTTTCACGCTCGGGACGGACAGTGGCGTCTGGCGTAAACGGTCGTCCGGTGGAACCGAGTGGTTTGATTGGGAGTCGCTGGGGACAGGTCTTCTATCCCTCCCCGCCACAACAGTCCGGGCCCCGAACGACTTGTTTCAGTTCAGGGCTCTTGCGGCGCTCGGTCCCGACCACCAAGTGTGGTTCCAGGAAGACGACTTTTGACGCTCGGACCGTTACGACCGGCGCGGGAGGAGGGCTACCCGATCGGCGGTGCGGCCAACTTCTCACTTTGTCTCTCTCCGCCCGATAATCCCGGTGCCGCCCGCGCTGCGGGTCTTTAGGTGTCCAGGTCAGCTAACGCAGTTCCCTTTATCTCGCGAAGTTTGGACGTTAGGTCACGCCCGCTGAGTCCCTCAGCGTTATGCGACTTAAGCTCTGACACGATCTGATCGGTTTGATGCGCGGGCAGCAAGGAGACGCCTTCGGGGGCGTTCGTTGCAACAACGGCTTCGATTCGTCCCTCGCGGTCATGAATGATTCGGATGTTCATAGCCTCTCGCTTTCCTATTGCCGGACCCACGCGAAGGACAGATTGGTGCCTTCACAAACGCTATCGGCGGGACCTACGTTCACTATGTCAAAGAAGAAGGCGTCCCAAGTTGTGCGGACGTTCTCTACGGCCGTGACGGGATTGCCCTGACCTACAGGGTATGCAGTGACATTCACTGCGGTTCCGCCGCCGCCAAAACCGGTAAGGACCAGCCCGATGCGACCGCCGTTCCCGGGTATGTCCTGGTACCACGCGGCTTCCCACCAAGTGACAGTGGCCATGCTCGGTCTCCCTCCTACTGGGTAGCGGAATCTGAGCCTGCTGTTCCCGCGCCGCATAGGGACCGTAGCAAGCGTTCTTTGACGCTATTCCTCTCCCAGGGACAAGTCAAAAGCAGGGTTCGGATCGGTGAATGCCACGGGAGGCTCGCCGCCCGCCGATTGGACAGAGACGGCGGGGCCGGGACGCTACAGAGCGTACGGGTACGCATGGCATGTGTGCCGGTCTTGCCCGTTTCGGGCAGGACCTCCGTGGACGTCGGAACTCGAGCCGGGACGGTCAGAACGCCTCACGCGCGGTAGGGCTTTCGTCGCGGGGAACCTGGCGGAAAGTCAGCCGCCGACGCCGTCCGAAGACGCAGGCGACCATGATCGGCTCGCTAACCGAGGAAGCTGAGTTCTGCCTTGAGGAAGTGCCGTAGCGGTTTCGTGTATTGCGGCCTCGACCAGTTGTAGTCGAGCGCTTCCGCAACGTGGTGTTCGGCCGTAACGGCATTTCGGTGCACGATGCGGACGACGGGATGGATCAAGTGTGTTTTGGAGCCGTCATCGGGGAAACGCACGATGTCAAATGGGTCGGCGTCATGGATCCCGTACTCGAACGTGAGAATGACCACTGGTCTGAGCATCCCGGCGAGCTCCTCGCGTACCAGGTCGACCGGCAGCGACTCGAAGTAGCGTGCTTGGCCTTCGTCGATTCGAATGACGTCAGCGAGGAATCCCGGCTGCTGGAATAGCGAACTCGCACTGTTCATCCGCTGCATGAGCGCTGTCAGGTATGCGTCCACAGTGAGCGCAATCGGCCGCCAAGGTCGCGGGACGCCGTGGTACTGCTCCCGGAGCAGATGGACGAAGGCCTCAACGTTGTACCGAAAGCCATGTATGAAGGCGGAAAAGGTTCGTCGGTAGTCACGTGCCTGCATGAGCGTGCCGACAAAGAAGAGGTCAGGAACGTTCGGCGATTCCCACCTAGTCGTGAGCGCCGGAAAGCGTCCGTCGTGAACAAGCGCGGGAGCCAACTCTGTGAAGATGCTGGTGTCGAATCGGAATCCGGTGCACCGGACGACACGATCAACTTCCAGCTCGACGCGCTGCCCCTGAGCGCGAGTGTAGTGAAGCCGAACGTCCAACCCACCAGAACGCGGGCGTATCTCCTCGACATTGGCATCGAGAACCGTGTTCTGTGCCTTGAGGCCGTATGTGTCCAGAAGGTCGTTATTCACAGCGCGCAGGTCCCCAACGAAGTGCGTCCTCCACGCCATCCTTACGGGATTCGGGCTGACAAGATGAAGAGCAGCCGTCGTCTCGATCAGGTTGTGTGCCGTTTCGAAGGCGGAATTGCCCTTGCCCACAATGAGGACGCGCTGGCCACGGAAGTCCGCCGGGTCGGTGGGCATGTCCCGGTATGACTCCGCGTGTTCCACCCCGGGGATCGCCGGCACGTTGTCAATGGCGAGACCGGTCGCGACGATCACGCGCTCGGCTGTCCATGGCCCACGAGTCGTCTCAACAAGAAAGTCTTCACCCTCCTCGCCCCGAGTGACGCTAAGGACGCTCAGTCTCGTATTGCACCCGCAGGCGATGGCGTGCGGCGAAATCCTGGAGATAGTCGACCATGACGTCGGCCGACGGGAAGTAACGTTCCGTCAACGTCGTGAAGCGCGGCCCGTCGTCGAGTAGAGAGTTCCAGTCCCAACGAAGGTTCGTCTCCGGATCGTCGGTGCCGGTCTCGATCTTGTTGATCGAAATCAGCCGTCGGTGCCGCGGAAACGATTGAAAAAACGTACCTGCGCTAGCACCGCGCTCCACGATGTGATAGTCGAGGCCTGCGCGATCAAGGAAGTAGCCCAACTGAAGACCCGCCGGCCCGGCACCAACGATCAGATATGAAACCCGGGCGGTCACGCGCCCCACCTCCGACGACAGCGGAACCGCAAACGCTAGCGCAGGGTGTCACGATCCTCAACGGTTTGCCTCGATGCACTCTCAAGCGCTCCCCCTCGCGCGGGGCCGAAGCTTCGGCACCAACGCGGGTTCGTCTCTCGCCACGCCCGGCTTGACTCGCTCCCAGGACGGGGGGATCATCAATCAATCGCGCAGAACGAATAAGGGGAGTCGCCGCCTTGCCAGCCGCTACGTCGATCCTGCAATCGATCTCCAAAGATATCCTCGGGATCTTCTATGAGGAGACCCAAGTTGCTCGCTTCGTCACCGACAGCAAATCGATCGGGAACGGATACGCCATTCCTGATCCGACGACGCACCTCAGCGATCACTCCTTTTTCTTCGACGCCCCGGGCGTTCTCGAGGGCTCGGTCGCAGCCGTCTTCTTTCAAACGACACCCAGTTCGGGGACGGATCTCTTCTCGGCCCGACTGGCAACGACGGGGATCCACCTCATCGAAGCGACCTTCGAGAACGCAGACGTCCAAACGTGGCAGTTTCTGAGCGGCCCTGGAGATGTCATCACTTCAAACAACGAGCTCATCTTCGGCGTCGGCGCTGGCGGTTCGATAACAGTCAGCAACGTGCTCGTCCTCTACACGTCGACCCAACTCACGGTCAAGAGGCTTCGAGGGCTGACCGCAAAGTAGAACGCGTCGGCCGGGTGGTGTCGGCGGAGACGTACATGTTCATGCGTGCAGGCGTGACAGTCCTGGAACTGCCGGGTGAGTCCATGAACGAACGATCTGAAGAGCTCTCGCTCTCCGAACCATCCCTGAAGCCGTACCAATGGCGATTCAGGATCGAGACGAGAAGCTTCGGCGTCGCGTAACGGCACTGCGGTCCTGCGGAAGCACCTGGTCAACCTGGTCAGTCACGTGGAGAGACCCACGTGTCCCACTGCACGATGCGTTTGCCATAACCGCGAGTCTGATCTCACGCAGGTGGTACACGAGCCAGTCAAAGAAGTAGTGAGCGTATGGCCGATCGAAACGTTCTCTTGCGTCGTGCCGGCGTCGGTTTCGGCGTTCTAATCGTCGCGTGCATCCTCTACAGCCAGTCGGCAGTGACGGGTGCGGCGCACGCCGCCGACTCGGTGCCGGTGGGTTCCTGCAAGGCGAGCAGCTCGCTGTTGTGACACGCCCCGGGGAGCACTACCTCGGAGGCTGTGCGCGCGGAAGCGGGGGTTCCGGACGTATCTTGCGGCGGGCACGAAGCTCCATCGCATCGGGGTCTGCGGTTCGCTCGCGACCGTCGATCTCAACCGGGCGTTCGCGGCTGGAAGAACGCCTGGCCGACGCCTCGCACTGGGTCCATCACGACGAGGCTGAACGCGTAAACCAACTCCTCATCGACTTCTTCACCTGAAAGGAGATGCCCTGAAACGGCAATCCGAACCTACGGCCTCGAGCTCGACGACGCAGTACTCGACTTGCCCGGCCAGTAGTTAGATCGGGATCCGCTCGCGCCCAAGCTCCGCCGCCTCGACGGCACGTACGAGCCACGGGGCGTCTCCCTCCTCGGCGAGCAAGCGCGCGTTCGCCAACGCGTTCGCGAAGCCAGGCCCCGAATCGCCCGTGCGGGCCAGCGTCTCGGCCAGGTGCACACGCGCGGAAACGCGATCCAGCAGCCTTCCCAGCTCGTCCGCGATCTCCACCCGCCGCCTCGACGCCGCACGTGCCTCGGCAACCTCGCCGTCCGCGAGCGCGACGAGCATGTCCATGCGCAGTACGAGGAGCTGCGCGCCGCGGTCGCCGTCGGGCAGCCACTCGCGCGCATCGCGGGCTATCCGGCGCGCCTCCTCGACGGGCCCGCTCGAGACGAGCGCCTCGACGAGCGCGACCTGCGCCTCGAGAATCAGCGTGTGCGAGCCCAACGCGAGCGCCGCGCTGACCGCCTCACGGGCGAGCGCGGCGGCCGCCGCATCCTCCCCGAGGTCCCACGCCAGCTCCGACAGCAGCCTCAGGTTCTGCGCGATGAAATAGCGGTCGCCCGTGCGCACGAACGGCTCGTGGGCCTGCCGCGCGAGCTCCTGCGCCTCCTCGGCCGCCCCCTGGAAGCGCCGCCCGAACGCGAGCTCCATCCTCGCTCGCGACGCGTCGCGCGTCCGCCCAAGCTCCTCCGCGCCGGCGATCACTGCCCGCAGCTCCTGCTCCGACTCGTCCATCCGCCCCAGGTCGAACAGGTGGAACCCGGCGCGCAGCCTCCCCTCCAGCGCAAGCCCCTCGTTTCCCGCTGCCTGCGCAAGCTCCCTCCCCCGTGCGAGCTCGACGAGCGCGCCCTCGATCTCACCGTCGAAGCTCGACATCACCACCGACCGCTCGTACGCGGCCCGTGCCAGCAGCTCCGCGTCGTTCGTCGCCGCGGCGTCGAGACACGCTCGTGCCTCGTCGGGACGGCTCTGTTTCACGTGCACGTTCGCGAGCCACACGAGCGCCCGCGCCCGCTCGTCCGGGCTCCGCCCCGCCAACGCCCCGTCCTCGACCAGCGCCCCGAGCGATGATGCGGCCTCGTCCAGGCGCCCGAGCGACACGGCGAGACCCGCGCGCCGCACGCTGAACGCGTCGCGCTGGGAGTCGACGTCGACCAGGTCGAGCGCGCGCGCCAGGTATCGCTCAGCCTCGTCGAACCCTTCCCGCAACTCCGCCCTGGTCGCCGATGCCTCGAGTGCCGCCACGGCCCGTTCCGTCGGCGGCGCCACAGGCGGTTGCCGCGACACCCTCAGCAGGCCGCACGCCCGCTCGAGATGGGAGGCGACGATCTCGACGAGCTCGAGCGCACTCGGCCGCTCCTCCAGCCAGTCGGCGCAGCCGATGTGCATTCCCGCCCGCACACCCCGCGGCAACCGCGCATACGCGACGTCGCGATAGAGGTCGTGGTGAAAGACCAACTCGCCCTCGTCACCGAGCGACGAGGTCGGCCGCCAGTGCACGAAGCCCTCGTCGACCAACCTGCCGAGCTCGCCGATCGTCTCCCCCGCGACTCGCGCGAGCGCCCCGTCCCAGAACACGGTCCCGACCGTCGCCGCCGCCCCGAGCAGCCGCCGGGCTTCCACCGGCAACCGGTCGAGTCGCGCGCCGATCAGCGCATCGACACCCGACGGGAGCGGCAGCGCGTCGAGGCCTTCCTCAGCCCCGAACGACCGCGCCGTCTCCTCGAGGAAGAGGGGATTGCCACCCGCTCGACGGACCACTGCCTGCCGCACGTCGCGCGGCGCGTCGTCGCCGAGCAGCCGCAGCACGAGCTCGAGCGCGTCGTCCTCGGAGAGCGGCGGCAGCTCGACGACCTCGCCCGGTAGCTCGCCCGCTTCGTCGGCGCGGGCCGTCGCCAGCACGAGCAGCGGCGCGCGGGCGCCCGCGAGCGAACGAAGCAGCTCGAGCAGCGTCGGCTCCGCCCAGTGCACATCCTCCACCACCAGCACGATGGGCGCGACCGCCGCCCGCAGCTCGAGCGCCCGGCGGATGCCCCAGTGGAGCTCGCCCTGCGTGATCGCCTCGTCGCCGGTCAACGACGCGAGTGCGCGCTCCACGGCCTCGTCTCCCTCGATGACCACGCCCGCGAACGCCTCGACGAGCGGCCAGTACGTAATCCCCTCGCCGTAAGCGAGGCAACGGCCGCGGAGAAACTCCGCGCCAAGCCGGTCGAGGAGCTCAACCACGAGCCGCGTCTTACCGGTGCCCGCCGGCGCAGCGAGCGTCACCACCCGGGCCTGGCCCTCACTCGTCGCTTCCCGCCAGAGCGACTCCAGGCGCGCTAGTTCGGCTCCACGCCCGACGAACGGCGCGTCCGTCCGCGTCGCCGGCGCGCCGACCAGCGCGACCGCCTCCCACACCTCGACCGGCTCGCCCTTTCCTTTCGCTTCGACAGGCTCGCGAGCTCTGAGCTCCACCGACGCACGCGCCGCCTCGTATGTGCGCCGCCCGACGAGCACGCCATCGGTCGGCGCGGCCGCCTCGATCCGCGCCGTCGTGTTCAGCACGTCGCCCGTGACGACACCCTCGGAGGTCGTGCGCGACGCACCGACCGCGACGAGAGCCTCGCCGGTCGAGACACCGATGCGGATGTGAAGGTCGAGCCACGGCTCTTCCAAGTTCAACCGCGCGACCGCTTCGCGTGCGGCGAGCGCTGCGCGCACCGCGCGGACCGGGTCGTCCTCATGCGCCTCCTCGACGCCGAAGAGCCCGACAACCGCGTCGCCGATGAACTTCTCTACGACGCCGCCGTGCTGCTCGAGCGCCACGCGCACGACCTCGTGGAAGCGACGGAGCCGCAGCCGCACGTCCTCGACGTCGAGCGCCTCCGCAGTCGCGGTCGAGCCGACGACGTCGGCGAAGAGCGCGGTGACTGTCCGGCGCTCCTCGAAGGCTGTCGAGACCGCAACCGGTGCTCCACACGCGGAACAGAAGCGGGCGTCGCGCCGGGCGGACGCACCGCAGGCCCCGCAGACGGCCTCAGCAGCAGTGTCCGCCGGTTGCTCCGGTACTCGGCGCCGGTGCGGAGTTGGCGACGCGCAGCTCGCCGCGCGGGTACTGCTGCGTCATCAGCAGGAGGTCCGAGCCGGTCTGCTGCGTCGCCATCAGCACGAGATCTCGGGGCGGCCGGACGATCGCGCCGGCCATGTGGAAATACGCCCCGTGCTCACCCTTGCGTCGTGTCGACGCGCAGCCCGGCTTGCAGAGGGAGAGCGAGAGGATCCCGCTCCTGATGCGCATCCGCAGGCGGAGGTCGGTCGCTGGTCCGGTCGTGTTGATGTAGTCGATCGACCACACGAGCCGCTGCGCCGCCACTTCGTAGTACACATCGAACGAGGCGTACGAGCTCTTGTTGCCGGCGAGCGACGCCAGATTCGGCCAGAACGCGTTGATGAGCGCCGGGTTCGGCGGCGGAGGCGGGGGCGCACTCGTCGGCGCGGCAGCCGCGAACGAGGCGAACATGACGACGAGCGCCACGGCGACGAGACCGACGAGCCTGCGGTGCATGCGGGACTCCTCCAGAAAGTTGACGGTGGTTGATTCTCTTCCTCATCACCGTGGCGCGCAACACGCCCCCGCGGAATCTTCTATTCGACGACCGCGAGCTCGAGCCCGAGCAGGTCGGCGACCTTGCGCAGACGCGACAGCTGGTGCCCGACCCCGAGCGCAACGTGATGCGTCGGACCTTCGGCGCACCAGGCGTCGAAGAACGCGGTCGGGCCTGAAGAAAAACGGATCCGCGAGTTCGTGTTGCCGATCTTGAACGTCGGCCCGGCGATGGAGTCGCCCTCGGCGGCGAGCAGTTTCAAGCGGCCGTCGGCGGTCTGGCTCAGACCGAGAATCGTCACGGGCCCGAGCCTGACCTTCATCTCGATCGACAACCCGGCGCCGGACTTCCCGTGGTAGAGCTTGAGCGCCCGGGCAACTGGCCGGCCGTCGGCAATCGCCAAGTGGCCCGGGCCGTCGTGCCCCATCAGGATGAACTCGTCGTCGAAGTCGAGCGCATAGAACTCCGTGTAAGAACCGCCGCAGCCGAGGCGGTCGAGGAGGAGCATCGCGAGGTTGGTCTTCAGGTCTCCCTCCCCGGCGGTCGGCACGCCTCGCGCCGTCAGCAACGAGTTGCCGACGATCAGCCCTGCCGACACGCGCTCGGCGATGTTCCCGCCGACGCCGCGGTAGTAGTAGGTGAGCCCGTCCAATTCGAAGTCCTCGACCAGGCGGTCGAGCCCGACCGCGACGCGCGCCGACCAGTCGAAGATCTCCGGCGTGATCTCCGCCGCGATCGGGTCGGTGCCGGCGTCTGCAAGATCGAACGTCTGCCGAATCTCATCACCCTTATGCGCGACGGCGGCTGCGTCAGCGGATTCGACCCGCTCGACGAGGTCGTCGATCTCGAGCACCTCGACGTGCGCCCCGGTCTGCGCCTGGACCTGGGTGAAGTCGGAGTACATGTCGAGCATGCCGGGATAGGTGTGGCCGAGGAAGCCGATGCGCGCAGTCCGCAGGCTTCGTACAGCGGAGGCCGCGTCGATCCACTCTTGAAGCACCGCCCAGGCCGGGTCGCCGTCGAGCAGCGTTCCCGTGACCGTTCGGTAGGAGATCCGCGCGCGGGTGAAAGCACCGGCGATCTCGGGGACGCAGCAGGCCGAGCAGTTCGCCAGCCATTCGGCGGTCGTCATCGCCTCGTAGTCGACCGTCCGCGTCGGTTGAAGATTGAGGATCACGACCGGGGCATCGACCGCCTGCACGGTCGGCAAGACCTGTGACGACGTCGCGTAGGTCGCGGTGTAGAGCAGGACGAGATCGGGTCGAGCTTTGGCAAGTACCTCACCGGCCTGCCGGGCGGCCTGAGCGGTATCGACGAGGCCGACGGAGACGACCTCCGCGCCCATGCCTTCCAGGCGCGCCTCGATCCCGCGCTGATAGCCCTCGAGCCGCTCGCGCAAGCCGTCGAACTGAGGCCAGTACGCGGCGAGGCCGATCCCGAAGATGCCGACCCTCATTGACCCTCCGCCTGCGCGGCCTCGGCTCGGTGCCTGCGAGCCCCCGCGCTGCGCAGCCTCACGCGGGCGCGCCGGATCATGTCGCGAGCGTTCGGGACGATCACGCTCGCGAGGAGGAGCGCGCCGACGACGATGTTCTGGTCCTGGGCGGGCACGAGATCGGCCGTCAGCGCGGTCTGGAGCGTGCCGAGCACCGCCACGGCAAGGACGACTCCGAGAATCGTGCCGCGACCACCGAAGATCGAGACGCCGCCGAGCAGTACGATCGTGACGACGTAGAGCTCGACCCCGATCCCGGAGTCGTAGCGGGCGGATGCGAAGCGGAGCGTCCAGAGCACGCCGGCGAGCCCGCACAGCATCCCCGAGAGGACGTACAGCCAGAACTTGATCCGCTTGACGCGGATCCCCGCAAAGAATGCCGCCTCCTGGTTTGCACCGATCGCGAAGATCGCACGACCGAGCGGCGTCGCGTGGAGAACCACGGCGAAGACGACGGCTAACACACCGAAGAACGCGATCGAGTACGGGATGTGCGTGCCCGGGATCGGGACGATGCCGATATTCGTGAGATGGGCCGGGAAGCCGCCGATCGTGTCGGTGGGCAGGATCCCCTGCGCGATGCCTCGGTAGAGCGTCAGCGTTCCGATCGTGACGGCGAGCGACGGCAGTCCAACGCGGGTGATGAGAAACCCGTTGAACGCACCGAGCAGCATGCCGACGACGATCGCCGCACCCATCGCGGGCCAGATCGGCCAGCCGTGCTTGAACAGCTCGGCCATCAGGACGGCGCTGAGGCCGAGCATCGACGCGACCGACAGATCGATCTCGCCGGTGATGACGATCAGGGTCAGCGGCAGCGCCATGATCGCGACCTCGCCGACGTTCAGGCAGATGTAGAAGAGATTGGTCGACTGGAGGAAGTACGGGGAAACGCTGGCGCCGAAAGCGATCGTGCAGCCAAGCAGGATCAGCAGAAGCGTCTCCCAACGGACGACGAAACCGAGACCCTCCCACCTCGGCGGACGGCTGCCGGCCTCGTCACCCGGCTTGTAGTCGTCGAGCTCAGCCACGATCTCTCCTCCTGGTGCGCAGGGCCGGTGCGACACGCACGGCGATCAGCCGGTCGAAGGCGATCGCCGCAATGAGCAACGCTCCAGCAATCGCCGAGCTCCAGAAGGACGACACGTTCACGACGACCAACGCACTGTTGATCGCGTTCAGCAGCAGCGCGCCGAGCGCAGCTCCGACGACGGTGCCGCTGCCGCCGAAGATAGCGACGCCCCCGACGACGACGGCAGTGATCACCTGGAACTCGTACCCGACTCCTGCGATCGCGTCGACTGAGCCGTACAGCGACAGCCAGATGGCCCCGGTGATCCCGGCGATTCCTCCGCTGAGGACGAAGGCGAGGAACAGCCGGGACCCCACCGGGATGCCGGCGAGCCGCGCGGCCGCCGGATCCGACCCGATCGCGTAGAAGTCGCGAGCCGTGCGGAAGCTGCGCATGGCATAGGTCGCAATCGCGACTGCGACGATGGCGATGATCGCGAGATACGGAATCCCCAGGAAGGTGCCGTAGCCGATCTTGTTGAAACTGCCTGGCAGCATCGAGGAGTTGACCTGGTTGCCGCCCGCCCAGGCTCCGTCGATCCCCCGGATGATGTAGAGCGTCCCGAGGGTGACGACGAGGCTCGGCACGCGGGCGATCGTCACGATCGCGCCGTTCACGACTCCACACACGACGCCGATCGCGAGGGCGAACAGGAAAACGAGTAGGAGCGGAGCGTGCGGATGATGGACGTAGAGCACTCCGGTCGCATACGCAGAGATGCCGAGCACGGAGCCGATCGAAAGGTCGACGTTCCGCGTGATGATCACGATCGTCTCGCCGATCGCGAGCAGCGCGATGATCGCCGCGCCCGACAGAATCTGCTGCACGTTCGTAATGGAGAGGAAATGAGGATTGTCGATCGTCGTCGCACCGACGACCAGCACGAGCGCAAGCACGATGCCGAGCTCGCGGAAGCGGAGCAGCGTCTCCGCGACCCGGTGCGAACGCCCTGCCGGCTCGACGGCCCGCTGCCCCTCGGCGAAGGTCGTCACGCGGCCTCCTCGTCCACCACACCGGTGGCCGCGCGCATGATCGCTTCCTCGTCGGCCTCGGCTCGCGTGAACTCCCCTGCGACACTGCCCTCGAACAGCACGATCACCCGGTCGGCCATGCCGAGCACCTCGGGAAGCTCGGACGAGATCATCAGCACCGCGACACCACGCGCGGCGAGCTCGGAGAGCAGGCGGTGCACCTCGGCCTTGGTGCCGACGTCGATGCCGCGCGTCGGCTCATCGACGATGAGCAGGGTCGGATCTCGTGCGAGCCATTTCGCGAGCACGACCTTCTGCTGATTGCCCCCGGAGAGAGTCCAGACCGGATTCGTCAACCTGCTGTACTTGAGCTGAAGTCGCATTGCCCAGTCCCTGGCGAACGTCCGCTCGGCTCCATGCGGGATCAGCCCTCCCCGCTGGAGACGGCGAAGCGAGGCGAGCGCGATGTTCCGCTCGATCGAGAAGTCCATGACGAGGCCCTGCTGACGCCGGTCCTCGGGCACCAGTCCGATCCCGGCGGACATCGCCGCGGTCGGAGAGCCGGTCGGCAGCGATCTGCCGGCGATCTCCACCGACCCGGCGTCCCAGCGATCGATCCCGAAGATGGCGCGGGCAACCTCGGTCCGTCCGGCACCAACAAGCCCGGCCAGTGCGACGATCTCGCCGCCCCGCACGTCGAAGGAGACGTCGGTGAAAACGCCCTCGCGCGTCAGCCGGTCGACCTTCAGGACGACCGGCCCGGGCTCCGTCGGAACCTTCGGGAACAGCGCGTCCATGTCGCGTCCGACCATCGCCAGGATGACCGACTGCGTTGTCAACTCCTCGACCGGCTTCGTCAGGACACGGCGGCCGTCGCGCATGACCGTCACGCGCCGGCAAATCGCAAAGATCTCTTCGAGACGATGCGAGACGAAAAGCACGGCGCTGCCGTGCTCGCGCAATGTCTCGACGATGCGGAACAGCTGGGCGACCTCGGTATTGGTCAACGCGGCCGTCGGCTCATCCATCACGATCACCCTGGCGTTCGTCGTCAACGCCTTGGCGATCTCGACGAGTTGCTGGTCGGCGATCGAAAGCCCTCGTGCCAGGCGGTCCGGGTCGAGTCGGACGCCCAACTGCTGGAACACCGCTGTCGCCTCGCGCCGCATTCGCCTGCCATCGATGCGGCGGAACCGCTTCAGCGGCTGCACGCCGACGAACATGTTCTCGGCGACTGTCAGGTCGGGAAAGAGGGTCGGCTCCTGAAAGATGATCGCGATCCCCGCTGCCTGTGACTGCTTGGCGTTGTCGAAGATCGCTTCTTCGCCGTCGAGCATGAGCCGGCCGGCGTCAGGCCGATGGACGCCGGCGAGAATCTTGACGAGCGTGGACTTGCCGGCGCCGTTTTCTCCGACCAGGCCGTGCACCTCGCCCGGGCGCAGCTCGATATCACCATCCTCGAGAGCGTGCACGGCGCCGAAGCTCTTCTGGGCGTGTTCGAGCGAGAGGACCGGGCTTGGCTGGGGTGTGGTCACGATCGGATTGACCACGGGGGCGCCGCAACGCGCGGCGCCCCCGTGACGTCTCTAGAACTTGAACTTATCGACGTTCGCGATGGTGAACGTATATGGCGGTCCGAGGACGACCTGCGGCCGTCCGTCCGGGCCTCTGATGATCACGTAATGTCCGAGCTTCCCGGCCTTGAACGTCTGGCCGACCTTGCCCGTGATGGTGCCGTCTGCGAGCGCCGAGACCGCGTAGCCCGCGAGGTACCCGAGGTCCTCGGGGTTCCACAACTGGAACGCCTTGACGGTGTGGTTATGGACGTATGTCTTCATCTGGCTCGGCAGCCCGAGACCCGTGATGACGACCTTGCCCTTGTACTTCGAATGGGAGAGATACTGCGCGGCCGACGAGATGCCGACGGTCGTGGGCGACTCGATCCCCTTCAGGTTCGGGTACGCCTGCAGCATGCTCACGGTGGCCTGGCGGGACTGAGCCGGGTTGTCGTTGCCGTAGTAGATCTTCACGAGCTTCATGTCCTTGTACTTGGACTTCTTCAGCTCTTGCTTCATGTACTTGATCCAGGCGTTCTGGTTGGTGGCCGTCGAGGCGGCCGACAGAATCGCGAACTGGCCCTTGTACTTCATCAGCTTGCCCAGCAGCTGGATCTGGCTCCGGCCGATCGTCTCGGTGTCCGCCTGGTTGATGAACAGCGACCGGCAGTTGACGTCCGAATCGAATGAGACCACCTTGGTCCCCTGGGCCTGGGCCTGCTGGAGCGCCGGGCATACGGCCTGGGGGTCGTTGCCGGCGATGACGATGCCCGCAGCATGCGCCTGGATCGCAGCCTGAATGGCCGGCTGCTGCGCTGCGGCGGTGTCCTCCGTCCCCGAGGACACAACCTGCGTGTCGCCGAGCTCGGTCAGGGCGAGCTTGCCGCCGTGGTCGGCGATCACTTCGTACGGGTTGAGTGTGTCCTTCGGGATGTAATAGAACGTCTTCCCGGCCGTGGAGCGGCTTGAAGCCGCCAGTGCGGCCGTCACGGCGACACCTGCTACGAGGACCGCCGCGACGACAATCGCCCAATTGCGCTTGTGCATCGATGGTTCCTTTCGCCTGAGGGTTGGATGGACGAACCGGTGGATGTGCGCCTCCTTCGCACTACCGGGGGTACGCGGCGGTCACGCCGCCATCGACGTTGACGAGATTTCCGGTTGACTTGTTTGAACGAGGCCCGGCGAAGAACGCGATCGCTTCCGCAACGTCGTCGGGAAAGACGTCGACACCGAGCTTCGTGCGTTTGCGATAGAAGCTCTGCAGATCGTCCTCGGTGACGCCATAGGTGGTCGCTCGCTCCGCCTTCCAGTCCGACGACCAGATGCCGGAGTCCTGAATCACTGCGTCGGGATTGACCGTGTTGACCCGGATCCCGTGCGGACCGCCTTCTTCGGCCAGGCAACGAGCGAGGTGGAGCGACGCTGCCTTCGCGGAGGAGTACGCGGCCGCGTTCGCTCCGGCGACGAGGGCGTTCTTCGATCCCACGAAGACCACCGAGCCACCCCGCCCCTGCTCGATCAGCACGCGGAAGGTCTCGCGCGCCGCGAGGAAGTAGCCCTGGGCCAGCACCGCGAAGTTCCGTTCCCACTCCTCGACGCTCGTCTCCGTAACCGAAGCACTCGTTGCGAGCCCGGCGGACGCGACGAGAATGTCGACGCCGCCGTATGCGAGCACGGTGCGCCGGGTCATTTCGACAACCGCCTGTTCGTCCGTCACGTCGACATGTACGGCGAACGCCCGACGGAGACCGTGCTCGGCGACGATCTCGTCAGCCACTTCACCGGCACCATCGACGTTGAGATCTGCGATGACGACGTGCGCCCCGCGCGCAGCGAGCGCCCGTGCAGCGGCACGACCGATCCCGCTCGCCCCGCCGGTGATCAACGCGATGCGCCCGGCGAGCTCGCCTGGCGGCGGTGCCTGGGCGAGCTTGTAGCGCTCGAGTGGCCAGTACTCGATCGCAAACGCCTCCGCCTCGCTGAGCGAGCGGAATCCGCCGAGGGCATCGGCTGCGCCTTCGACGGCGATCGCACGGTGGTAGAGGTCGCGGGAGATGCGTGCACGGGCGGCATCCGAACCGGTCGTGACGATGCCGACCCCCGGGATGAGAATCACGCGCGGCCCGGCGGGATCGATCGGGAACTGGCGCGTCTCATCGTCCAGGTTGCGCTCGTAGTAGCCGCGGTACCAGGTCGAGAATTCCTCAACGCCTTGACGAAGCGCGGCGGCAAGCTCCTCGGCACCGTCCCTCGCCGGATCGAAGTCGACGACGAGAGGACGATGCTTCGTGTTGATCAGGTGGTCGGGGCACGGCGCGCCGATCTGGCTGACCTCGGGCGCCCGAGCGGATGACGCGAAGGCGATCGCCTCCGGGCTCTGGTCGACCTCGAGGACGAGCCGCTCGGTATCGGCCAAAAGGGCGCCGCGGAGCGCAGGGAGCGAGTGCGAAAGGAAGGCTCGCGCACTCCTCACCCCGAGCTCCGCGACTGGCTGGCCCCCCAGCCCGAACCGTCCTCGCGCAGCTGTGTCAATCGCGTGGGCGGCCCGCGAGACGAACTCGATCGTCGCCTCGTAACTCTCCGCGCTGCTCTCTCCCCAGGTCACGAGGCCGTGTCTCTCCAAGAGCACGGCCCGCGCCTCCGGATGCTCGCGCAGAAGCGTCGCGATGCGGCGCGACATGTCGAATCCCGGTCTCTGATAGTCCAGCCAGACGGCTTCGTCCCCGAACGCGTCCGCCGCGAGCTGCCGGCCGTTCGGCGTCGACGTAAGGGCGATCACCGCATCGGGATGTGTGTGGTCGACGTGGGGTGCCGCCACGAACGCGTGGAGGAGCGTCTCGATCGACGGCCTGGGCTGATCGGGGCGCACGCCGCAGCGCAGGAGATAGGCGACCATCGTCGCGTCGTCCATCTCGTCGCGATCCGCCAGAGGCAGCAGCTCGTCGAGACGAAGCCCTGCGAAGCCGGCGCTCGTGATCGTTGCGAGGTCGGTGCCCGACCCTTTCACCCAGAGAACGCGAACTTGCCGGCCGACGTGGTCGACGACCGTCTCCTTCGCTGAGGTGTTCCCACCGCCGATGTTCGCGAGCGCCCGGTCTGCTCCGAGCAGGTTCGATCGGTGTACCAGCGAGTCGAGAATCGTGAGCCCCTCGACTGCAGACGGGTCCCACCGATTCACCGGCGCGCCGATCCCACGGAGGACGCCGGCGACGCTCATGCCCCAACCTCCAGGCCGTGACCGCTCGGGAGCTCGGCAAAGCGAGCCCGCGCCTCCTGCCAGCCGGCGCCGAGCGTGGGCTCGTACACGAGCGGCTCGAACGAGGCGCGGACCACATCGCGCGCTTCCTGAAGCGACCCGATCTCACCGAGCGCCATCGCCTGCACGAGCAGGTTGCCGACGAGCGTCGCTTCCTCCGGTCCGGCTACCACCGGCAGCCCGGCTGCGCTGGCCGTCCAGCTGCAAAGCAGCGCATTGCGGGCACCGCCGCCGACGACATGGAGCGTGCGCGTCTTCGAGCCGGTGACCGCCTGCAACAGGTCGATCGTCTCGGCATGCTTGAGGGCGAGGCTCTCGAGCACACACCGAACGACCTCCCCCACGCCGGCGGGCTCGGGCTGGCCCGTTTCGCGACAGACCGCTCGGATCCGCGCCGGCATGTCGCCCGGTTCGAGGAAAACAGCGGCGTTCGGGTCGACGAAGGCAAGGAACGGCTGCGTCTGGGCGGCCAGTGAGACAAGGTCGTCGAAGGCGAGCTCGTTCCCCTCGTCCGCCCAGGTCCGCCGACACTCATGCAGCAGCCACAAACCGGTGATGTTCCGAAGGAGCCGGAACGTTCCGCCGGCTCCGCCCTCGTTCGTCAGGTTCGCAGCGAACGTCTCGTCGTCGATCAGCGGACGATTGACCTCGACACCGACGAGTGACCACGTCCCGATGCTCAGGAAGACGGATCCTTCGTCGGCCAAGGGCACCGCCGCGACAGCCGAGCCGGTGTCGTGGGTCGCTACCGCCACGACGAGCGCGCGGTCCAGCCCCAGGTCGTCGGCGACGCCGGACGCCAGCGGCCCAAGCGGCGTGCCCGGCGCGACGATCTCCGGGAAGATCGTCGCCGGAATGTCGAGCCGCTCCAGGAGATCGGTCGCCCAGCCTTCGGCGGCCGGGTCGTAGCACTGGGTCGTAGTCGCGTTCGTGAACTCGGTCGTCTTGCTCCCGCAGAGCCAGAAATGGAACAGGTCCGGGATCAGCAGCAGCCTTCGGGCCGCCTCGAGCGCGCGATCATGCTCGGCGGCCATTGCTGCGAGCTCGAAGATCGTGTTGATCGGGAGCAGCTGGATGCCGGTGCGCTGATAGAGCTCGCGCGGGGCAATCCGGTCGAACAACAGTGACGTGGCTGCAGCCCGCCGGGCGTCCCGGTAGTGGGTCGGCGGTTGGATCAGTTCGTCGCTGTCGTCGAGCAGGCCGAAGTCGACGGCCCACGAGTCGACGGCGAGTGAATCGACCGCCGTGTCGCGCCCGGCAGCCCGCAAGCCGTCGAAAACGTGGCCGCGCAGCCGCTCGACGTCCCATTGGAGCTTGTCTCCTCGCACGACGGCCGCGTTCTCGAACCGGTGCGCCTCGCGCACCGAGAGCTTCGTGCCATCGAATTGCCCGACAGCGACCCGGCCGCTCTGAGCGCCGAGATCAACGGCGGCCATCGTGGCCACTAATTCCGCCCCTCGTCGCGTCGAACCGAGCGACGCAGATCGCGTGGTCGAACCGGCATCGGCTCGGTCGGCCCGGGATCTGCGGCGATCACCTGGACACCGGCCGACTGGAACGCCTGCATTTCTTCGTCCGGTGCGCTCGAGTCGGTGACGATCCCGGTCAGATCTTCCGTCGAGACGAACGACAGGAGCGCACTCCGATGCCACTTCGTGCCGTCGCAGATGCCGTAGACCTGTTCGCAGGCGTCGGCCATCTCCTGCTTGATCCGGACCTCGTCTGGGTTCAGGTCCATCAAGCCCCGCTCGAGGCTCAAGCCGCGAGCACCGAGGAAGCCCTTGTTGATCCTCGTCGTTCGGAGCACGTCCGTACCGAGGTCGCCGACGAGGGACATGGCCGACAGCCGCAGCGTTCCGCCGGTCACCAGAACCGTGATGCCGGGCGCGTCCGCGAGGGCGGTTGCGACCAACAGGCCGTTCGTCACGACGACGAGCTCGCGCTTCGTTCTCAACTCGAGAGCCAGGTAGTACGCAGTCGTGCTTGCATCGAGCGCCACCGCTTCGCCCTCGTCCACAAGCGCGGCGGCCGCGCGTGCGAGTGCGCATTTTCGACCGACGTCGAGCCTGAGCCTGAGGTCGAACCCGACCTCGGAATGCCCCCGGTTGAGTGCTTGCACGCCCCCTCGCACGCGCGCCACCAGGCCTTGTCGAGCCATCGTCGACAGATCGCTGCGCACGGTGACCTCGGAAACCGAAAACGATTCCGCAAGTTCCGCAACCGGAACGGAATCGCGAGTCTCGAGCAATTGGAGCACCTTCGTCATGCGCTCTTCCTGCGACAAACCGGGGAAATCACGAGTCTCGTCGATGCGCGCGACCCTACGCCCTTGCTCGAAACGTGTCAAGGGCGGCGGCCAATGACTTTCGAATCTGCAGCAATCGAAAGCATATTCGTAAATTGGCCACGAATGGTGCAGACTCTCGCCATGGACGAGACCTCCGCCCTCGAACAGCTGCGCCGGCTCGAGATCGAGACGCCTTCTTGGGGCTACGGCAACTCGGGCACGCGCTTCCACGTCTACCCGTGGCCGGGCGCGGCGCGTTCGGTTCGGGAACGGATCGCCGACGCCGCACTCGTCCACCGGCTGACCGGTGCATGTCCCCGCGTTGCCCTGCACATTCCGTGGGACGAAGTCGACGACTACCGCGACCTTCGTCAGTTCGCCGACGCACAGGGCATCGGGATCGGGGCGATCAATCCGAATCTCTTCGGCGATGATGACTACCGACTTGGGAGCCTCTGCCACCCCGACCTCGTCGTCCGGCAAAAGGCGGTCGAGCACTGCCACGAGTGCATTCGGATCGCCGAGCAAGTCGGCTCGAACGTCATCAGCCTCTGGCTCGCCGACGGCACGAACTACCCCGGTCAGGACGATCTCCGCGCTCGTCACGCCCGTCTGGGCGACGGACTCGATCAGATCTACGCCTCGCTTCCGCCGGAGATGCTGTTGCTCGTCGAGTACAAGTTCTTCGAGCCGGGCTTCTATAGCACCGACCTCCCGGATTGGGGAACGGCCGCGATGCTCTGCCGGCGACTCGGTCCGCAGGCGCAGGTGCTCGTCGACACCGGCCATCATCCGCAGGGAACGAACGTCGAACAGATCGTCGCTGTGCTGCTCGCGGAGGGGCTGCTCGGCGGCTTTCACTTCAACAACCGCAAGTACGCCGACGACGATCTCATCGTCGGTTCGATCGACCCCTTCGAGCTGTTCAGGATCATGCGCGAGATATCCGCCGGTGCTGCGGACAACGTCGCGTTCATGATCGATCAATCGCACAACATCGAGGGAAAGATCGACGCGATGATCCAGTCAGTGATGAACATCCAGACTGCCTATGCGAAGGCGCTTCTCGTGGACGAGCAGCGCCTCGCCGAGGCTCAGCTCGCCGGAGACGTGCTCGCCGGCCACCGGGTGCTGCTCGACGCCTACGAGACCGACGTGCGCCCGCTGCTCGCCCGGCTTCGCAACCAACTCGGCGTGGCGGAGGATCCCGTGGCCGCGTTCCGCGAGGGCGGCTATGGCGACGCCCTGGCGCAGGAGCGAGGCACCGCCTCCGTCGAGAGCGCCTACGAGCAACACTGACCACTGAGGGGCGAGGTATGCGCATTGCCCTCTTCGTGACCTGCATCGGCGACACGATGTTCCCCGAAGCCGGGCGCGCGACGGTGCAGGTGCTCGAACGCCTCGGTCACGAAGTGATCTTCCCGGAGGAGCAGACCTGTTGCGGCCAGATGCACCTGAACAGCGGCTACGCGGGTGAGGCGCAGAAGCTGGGCCGCCGGTTCGCCGAGATCTTCGGCGAGTATGACGCGGTGGTGTCACCGTCGTCCTCGTGCGTCGGCACCGTGCGCGAGGCCTTCGGCATGGACAACGTCTTCGAGTTGTCGGAGCTGCTGGTGCAGCGGCTCGGCGTCGACGACGTCGGCGCCTCGTTCCCGGGACGCGTCACCTACCACTCGACCTGTCACTCCCTACGCGTGACGCGGGTCGGCGACGCGCCTCTGCGCCTTCTGCGCAAGGTGCGCGGGCTCGAGCTGGTCGAGCTGCCGCGCGCAGACGAATGTTGCGGCTTCGGCGGCACGTTCGCGATCAAGAACGCCGAAACGTCGAGCGCGATGCTGGCGGACAAATGTGACGCGATCGAGTCGACCGGCGCGGAGGTCTGCACCGCGGTCGACAGCTCGTGCCTGCTTCAGATCGGCGGCGGCCTTTCTCGCCGCAATTCAGCCGTCCGGCCCCTTCATCTCGCCGAGATCCTGGCGTCGACATGACGAGCTTCCCCGAAGCGGCGCGCGTCGAGCTGGCCAACGTCCAACTGCGGACGAATCTCCGCAACGCGACCGACACGATCAGAGCCAAGCGGACGAGAGTCGTTGCTGAGCTACCGGATTGGGAGGAGCTGCGCGAGGCCGGGAAAGCGATCAAGACCGACGTGCTGGCAAACCTTCAGGAGTATCTGCTCCAGTTCGAAGCGGCCGTGCAAGCGGCAGGCGGCCACGTCCACTGGGCACGCGACGCCGCCGAGGCAAACGCCGTCGTCGCTCAGGTCGCGCGCGCACACGGCGTCGACGAGGTCGTGAAGGTCAAATCTCTCACGACTGACGAGATCAAGCTCAACGAGGCGCTCGCGAGCGAAGGCATCCGGGCAATCGAGACCGACTTCGCGGAACTGATCCTCCAGCTCGACGGCGACTGGTCGTCGCACATCCTCGTGCCGGCGATTCACCGCAATCGGGCCGAGATCCGTGATCTCTTCGCGCGGACGATCGCGCCCGGCATCACCTCCGACGACCCGGCCGACCTGGCCGAAGCAGCGCGCTTCTATCTGCGCGAACGGTTCCTGGCAGCGCGCGTCGGTGTCAGCGGCGCGAACTTCGCCATCGCAGAGACCGGCACCGTCTGCGTCGTCGAGTCCGAAGGGAACGGCCGCATGTGCACCACCCTGCCACCGGTGCTCGTGACCGTCCTCGGGATCGAGAAGCTCCTTCCGCGCTTTTCCGACCTCGAGGTCTTCCTGCAGCTCCTGCCGCGCTCCGCAACCGGCGAACGGATGAACCCCTACACCTCGCTCTGGACCGGCGTGACGCCGGGGGACGGGCCGCAGGAGTTCCACGTCGTTCTGCTCGACAACGGCCGCACGCGCGTGCTCCGCGACGAGGTCGGCCGAGCTGCATTGCACTGCATCCGGTGCAGCGCCTGCCTGAACGTCTGCCCCGTCTACTCCCGGACCGGTGGGCACGCCTACGGCTCGGTCTACCCGGGCCCGATCGGCGCGATCCTCGTGCCGCAGCTGATCGGCATCGAGAAGGCGGCCTCGCTGCCCTTTGCCTCCACCCTTTGCGGCGCCTGCTACGAGGTCTGCCCGGTCAAGATCGACATTCCGAAGGTGCTCTTGCACCTGCGGGCGAAGGCGGTCGCAGCGAAAGGCAACTCACGGGAGCAGGCTCTGATGCGCTCGCTCGCCTGGGTGTTCGGCGGTCCTCGCCGGCTCGCGGCCGCGCAGCGGGCCGGACGCCTCGGCCAGCGGCCGTTCGTCCGCGCCGGCTCGATCCGCCGGCTTCCCGGGCCGCTCGCGAGCTGGACGCGCACGCGCGACCTCAGATCGATGCCACCCGAAAGCTTCCGCTCCTGGTGGCGAAGCGAGCGTCGATGAGCGAAGCACGCGAGGAGATCCTGAGTCGGATCGCCGCGGCCGTCGGCGCGCCAGCCGTCGAGCCGAAGTCGGAGCGCACTTATCGGCGCCGAGGAGCACTTGGAGCTGACGAGTGCGTCGAGCTCTTTTGCCGGCGGGTGAGCGAGTACCGCGCAGAGGTGCAGCGCATCGCCGAAGCTCAGCTCGCGACGGTGATCACGTCGGTCTGCGCCGAACGCAACGCGGCGAGGCTCGTGGTCCCGTCGGGAATCCCTGCGGCGTGGCGAAACGCGGACATCGAACTCGTCGAAGACCACGACCTGTCCGCTGCCGAGCTCGACCGCGTCGACGGCGCTCTCACAGGCTGCACCGCCGGGATCGCCGAGACCGGCACGATCGTCCTCTCGGCCGGCGCGGCGGAAGGCCGCCGCGCGCTCACACTCGTTCCCGACCTCCACGTCTGCGTCGTGAGAGAACAGCAGATCGGAGAGCTCCTGCCCGAAGTGCTGGCGAAGCTGGCCGGCGAGAATCTCGATCGGCGGCCGCTCACATTCATCTCCGGCCCGTCGGCCACTTCGGACATCGAGCTCAGCCGTGTGGAGGGTGTCCACGGTCCCCGCGACCTCGTCGTCCTCGTCGTCAAGGAGTCGTCATGAGCCAGCGCACCGCCTTCGTCCTCACCGTCCGGCCCGACAAGCTCGACGAGTACCTGGATGCTCATCGAGAGGTCTGGCCGGAGATGCTCGACGCCCTGCGCGGCGCCGGGATCCGGAACTACACGATCTTCCGTGACGGCAACCGGATGTTCGGTTACTTCGAGGCCGACGATCTCGCCGCCGCCGGGGAATACCTTTCCCGGCAGGACGTGTCGACGCGCTGGCAGGACTCGATGGCCGAGCTGCTCGATCAACGTGTCCCCGATGAGGGGCCACCTGCGCTGGACGAGGTCTTCCGGCTCGACTAGCTAGAACTTGTTCGCGTACTCGCCGAGGTTCGTCTTCGTGATGGTCAGCGGCTGGCCGAGCCGCAGCTCCTGGTGCTTGTCGTAGTAGTAGACGACGCCGATCGGGCCGCCGACCTGGTAGGCGCCGGGCCTGAAGTGGTGGCCGGTGAGCAGATAGTGGGCCGCCCAGGCTGTGAGGTAGCCGAGGTTGATCGGGTTGGCGGTGAAGACGAGCTCGGCGGCGCCGCTTTGGACGTATCCGCGGAGCTGGGGGTCGGCGAGGCTGCTGCCGCCGTTGCCGGCGGAGAAGACCTGGCCGATCCTGCCCGCTTGCGTGATCGCTTCTCCGGCCATGTAGGCCTCGGTCGGCACGATGCCGATCAGGCCCTTGAGGTTCGGATGGCCTGCCAGGTAGCTCTTGACGGAATCGACCTCGGCCGGGTCTCCGGCACCGGTCTCCGTCAGCGCTCCGTCCAGCTTCATGTTCGGGTAGGCCTTGGGGATGTAGTCCTCGACGACCTTCTTCCAGGCTTTGGCGATGGGGAACTCACCCTGCTCGTCGAGGATCGCGTATTCGCCTGTCTCGCCCATCTGGGAGGCGAGCGCGTCGGCGAGCGCCTGGCCGTAGGCAACCGGGTCGGACGGGCCTACCCAGAGGTCGCGCCCGCCGGCGATGTCATCGCCCGACGAGATCAGGAGGATCCCAGCCTTGCGAACCTTGCTGAAGGTCGGCGTGAGCGTCGGGTCGTAGCCGTCGCTGACGATGGCGTCCACGTGGCGGGCGATCATCGACTGGTAGAGCCTGACCGCGTCGGCGGGGGAGCACGGGACGCACCTGGGGGCGAGGATGCGAACGCCGAGCCTGTCGGCCGCCTCCCGACCGCCCTTCGCATAGTGCACGTAGGTGAGAAACGCAATCGTGTACCTCCGGTGCGCGGCTCCGCTCGGTCCGGCGAGGAGGACTGCAGCCAGAGCGGCGAGCGAGAGCCCGAGTGCGGCTACGAGGCGTGTTCTTCGGATCATCGGACCTCGCCTTGTCAAACGCAGGTCGTTTCGCCAAAGGCGACGAAGACGGCGTCGTGTGTCGCCTCGATGCCGCACGGGATAGCGTCGTACCGGCCGAGTGGGATCGTGCGAACGATCTTATTGGTACGCGGGTCGATTTGTGAAACGGAGTACCCGATGTGGTTGGCGGTCCACACGGAGCCGGCGCCGACCGCGAGCAGCGTCGGCTGCTCGGCGGACATCGGGATGCGGTGAGCGATCTGCGGCTCTTTGGGGTCGATTCGCATGAGGCTCCCCCGCGAGGTGATGACCCAGACGCTGCCGTCGCCGACGGCGACGGCGAGCGGGCCCGCGCCGTCGCCGGTCTCCAGCTCGAGGGACTCGACCGGATTTGAGCCGGGCCTGACTTTCAGTAACCAGGCGGTTGAGCGCTCGGGGTCGTAGGCACCGATCCAGGCGGCCTGGTAGCCGTAGGCGATCGCAGTCGTCTGCCGGCCGAGGGGGATCGTGGACGCCAGATGACGGTTGCGGACGTCGATCAGGGAGACGGATTCGCCGGTGCGTCCGGGTCGATCGGAGATCACCCAGAGGTAGCCCCCACCGACCGCCTCGGCGCCGGCCCCCGGCAGCGGGACCTCGATGCGCTCGGTGCTCAAGACCGGTCTTTCGTAGGGACCGGTGCCGTCGGCGACGCGGCCGATCCAGGTGACGACGGGTTTTCTGTCGGAGACCCAGGCGTGGCCTTTCGCATCGACCGCAATGTCGTCGAGCGCAGACCCGGGCTGGACCGGTGGCATTCCGTGGCGAGCACGCCAGTCGTAACGCTCGATCGAGGCGCGGCCTCGTCCCACGATCCAGAGCGTCTCCCCGATCAGCGCCATCGGGCCAGGCTTGAGCCCTCCTCCATAGTCGAAGACCTGGGCCCCGGTGGCCGGGTCGAGGGTGGCGACGCTGTTCGGGGAGACGGAGGAGACGGGACTCGAGGGAGACCTGACTCCACCGCCCCGGGTCGAGAGGAACGCGACGAGCACTGCAACGACGGCGACGACGGCCAGCCCGGCCGCGACCAGGTAGCGCGGCCGGAAGGCCTGCCGCCGAGGTCGCGAGCCCGCGGTCGACGTGGCGGGAGCGGCGACGCCGGTTGGCACAGGCGCCGGGGCCGCACCGTTGGACTCGGCAGTCCCCGTCGGCGCCTCGAGCGCGGGGTCGTGTCGCAGGATCGCTTGCTGGAGCCGTTGCAGGGACTCGCTGGGCTCGATTCCGAGCTCGTCGACGAGAACATGTCGCGCGCGCTGATAGGCAGCGAGTGCGTCGGCCTGTCGATCGGAGCGGTAGAGCGCGAGCATGTGCTGCGCGCGCGGCCGCTCGTGCAGCGGATGCTCGCGGATGATCAGCTGCAACTCGCCGAGCACGGCCTCGTGGCGGCCGAGCGCGAGATCGCAATCGATCCGATCCATCAAGGCTGTGAGGCGCAGCTCGTCGAGCCGCGCGATCTCGTCGCGCCCCTGTGACTCGAGCGTCAGACCGGCCAGCGTCGGGCCACGCCACAGTGCGAGCGCGTTCCGAAAGAGCTCAGCTGCGGCATCCGGCTCACCCGCTGCGGCACCTTCGTCGGCGTCGGCGATCAGCCGTTGCGCACGCGACGCGTCGAGGCTCTCGGGCTCGAGCGTGAGCCGGTAACCGCCGGCCACCGGGGAGATCGGATTCCCGCCGTTGCGCCCGAGCGTCTTGCGCAGCTTGGACAGGTAGACGCTGACGGCCTTTCTCGCCGTCGGCGGCGGGGACGCGCCCCACAGGTCGTCGATCAGCCGCTCGGGCGTGACCACCTCGTTCGCACGCAAGAGCAGAACCGCCAGGACCGCTCGCTCTTTCAGCGTCCCGAGCGGAATCGGCATCCCGCCGTCAAGCACTTCGAGCGGCCCGAGGATCCGGAATTCCACCCACACGTTTTACCGCGTGGCGAGCCGCGATGAAAGCCGTCCGGGGCCCGGCTTTAACGTGGTCCTAGCCGCACTGTTGCCAGGTCGGGTCACTCTCGCCGAGATGACCAGCGACACGGTCGAATACCACGGCGAGGTGTGGACGGATGCGCGGGGCTACGCGACGGTCAGACTGCCGGGCGACGTCGCACAAGTCGGGCCGCCAGTCGAGTACGAGCTGCGCGACCTCGAGCCGCCGAGCACCGCCCGCGTCACGGGAGCGCTCAGAGACGGGCGGTTCACGATCGCCACCGACCAGCCGCACGTGAAGGTCGCCTGGCGACTGACGGGTCATCGCCTGCATCGACAACAGGAGGAGGAGTGAGATGAAGAGGGCTCTCGCCATGACGGCGCTGGCCGCCGCGTGCACGCTCGCCGCAGTGGCAGCGTTCAGCGGTTCTGCACGCGCCACCTACGGCGGCGCGACCAACGGCCGGATCGCCTTCGGCATGAACGTCAACGGCAACACCGACGTCTACACGGCGCTCCCGAACGGACAAGACCTGCGCCGCCTCACGACGGACCCCGGCTTCGACGCGTGCGCCGCCTACTCGGCGGACGGCAGGCGGATCGCCTACTGCTCGGGCCAGGGCGGCGGCCCTGTCCAGGTGTGGACGATGAAGCAGAACGGCACCGACAAGCAGCAGGTCACGCACATGAGCGGGGTGGCGATCTTCCCCGACTACTCACCCGACGGGAGCGAGATCGTCTTCGCCGCCCAGCCCGCCGGCGCGGCCGCGCGCAACATCTACGTCGTCCCCAGTGACGGCGGCACGCCGCAACAGCTGACCACCGTCGGCAACAACGTCTACCCCGCCTTCTCACCCGACGGCAGCAAGATCGTCTTCACCAGCAACCGCACCGGGACCTCGCAGGTCTACGTGATGAACGCCGACGGCTCCGGCCAGACGCAACTCACCTTCGACCCGCAGCCCAAAGACCAGGTGCCCGACTGGAGCCCGGACGGCTCCAAGATCGCGTACCTCGCCGACACGCACGGCATCTCGGACGTCACCCAAAGCTGGGGCGACATCTGGGTGATGAACGCCGACGGCTCCGGCCAGCATCCGATCACCAATGGCGCCAGCTGGTACGGCACCGCTTGGTCACCCGACGGCACCCGGATCGCCACGCTCGACATGCCGACCCGCACCGTCTACACGATCGACGCCTCGACCGGCAGCGACGCGCAGGCCGTCCACCCGGGCGGACTCCAGTTCGTCCCCGGCTGGCAACCCCGCGGCACCGGGAACAGCCAGGGCGAAGACCAGAACGACTAGTGAGAGCAAGGAGGGACGCAACGGGCGTCCCTCCTTCGCTCGCACGACAACGCAACGCCCGTATGAACCGTCGTCCTGCGGACTAGGTCAACGTGACGAGCGACTCGTGGCCGACGAGTTGCCCTGGGGCCGGCGTGATGCCTTAGACGGTGCGGGGTCGCCACGGCTCGTGCTCGTGCGCGAGCCAGACAAGCTCGGGGTCGAGCGCGCGCACTCGCAGCTGGCCTTCGGTGTGCGGCTCATCGAGCTCGCCGAACCAAACCGCCACGTCGCCGCCAACGACGACCGGACGCCTGCCAGTCTCGACGACGACCACCTGCATGCCGGGTGTGTGGCCCGGCGCCGGGACGAGCCGGAGCCCGGGAAGAAGCTCGAGCTCACCGTCGACCGGCACGTACCGCACGCCGGGCGCCTCGACCCACTCGCGAATGGTGTAGTCGTCCTCGCTGCGCGCGTCGTCGAGCTCCCGACGCTGGACGTAGATCGGCCTGCCGGCGAAGAGGTGGTTGCCGCCGCAGTGGTCGAAGTGCAGGTGTGTGTTGACGACGATGTCGATGCCCGCGAGGTCGAAGTCCTGCTTGCTCAGCGGGCAGAGGCGGGGATCGAGATCGGCCACCGCCGGGTGCAGCTCCGTCATGCCGGTGTCGACCAGCACGCGTGCATCGGGATGGTCGATGACGTGCACGTAGACCGGCATCCGCTCACCCTCGGCGAGCAGGTCGGCAACGCGGACCGGCGTGATGGTGATCGAGGCGGGGGCGGTCATCGTGTACCGACCATAGAGACCGACAAACCACCGAGAACTCATCGAGGCCGGCGCCCGCGAGCCTCACAAGACAGGTACCTGGTACCTCCGGTACCAGGTACCGATTCTTCGAACCGCCTGCCTTCCTTCCTCAGGGGCGGGACACTGGCCCACGCGA
Organism: uncultured Thermoleophilia bacterium; assembly: GCA_963779535.1. Taxonomy (GTDB): domain Bacteria; phylum Actinomycetota; class Thermoleophilia; order Gaiellales; family Gaiellaceae; genus PALSA-600. The sequence continues at coordinate 39,895 of CAVZYP010000007.1, forward strand.
GGAGTGCCACCGCGGCGTTACAATCGTTGCATGGAACCGATCCTGCACTCGTGGTGTAGGAGCGGCGTGAAGGCTCTTGTTGCCGCTGCGGCTCTCGCGCTCGTCCTGTGTGCCTCGGCGGTGGCGAAGTTCCAGATCTCGGTCGCTGCGAGCGACAGGACTCCCGCCGTCGGAAAGCCAGTGACGCTCACCGTCCGCAGCGAGCGGAAGCTCGACTACAACCTGCGACTCATTGCGGTGGCACCCGGGAGGAATATCTTTCGCGTCGTCGCGACCATCACCGGCGACACCAGCCGGCCGGACCCCAACGTTGCTCGTAACGGCTTTGAAGTCCCCCTCGTCCGGGTCGCACCGGATCGGTGGCGCGGGACAGTGCGGTTTCGGACAACCGGGCGCTGGCGCGTTGTCGTCCCGAACGGTGCGCCGGTCGGCGTCGTCATTCCAGCCGGGGTCGCGCGACTGACGATCACGGTTCGTTAGCAACATGGATAGGTTCGTCGTCGCTCGTGCCGGCTCGGGGGATGCCGCCGGGGTGACCGAGGTCGTCGCCGCGCTCGAGTCATCGCTGTACCCGGAGACTTCGACCTCGTTCTCCCAGGACGATCTCGAGGACGAGTGGTCGAGCATCGACCTCGAGCGAGATACGCTCGTTGTCCGTGACGGCGACCGCGTTGTCGGTTACGGCGCCGTCCGCGACCGAGGCGAGCTATGGCGGGCCGAGTGCTACGTGCATCCCGCCGCGCACGGACTCGGGATCGGGAAGCTGCTCGCGACCGAGTTGCAGCGGGACGCCGCCGCCCGCGGGGCGCGCCGGATCCAGAACGGCGTGTACGAAGCCGACGCTGCCGCCCGCAACCTGCTCCTGTCGATCGGCTATCGCGCGGTGCGCGTCTTCCGCGAGATGCGCATCGAGCTCGACGCACTACCGTCTGCACCGACCTGGCCAGACGGGCTGCACGTCGTCGCGTTCGACCCGGACCGCGACGCGGCGGCGTTCCACGCCGCGCAACAGGACGCATTCGCGGATCACTGGGAATACACACCGCGCGACCTCGAGTCCTGGTCGAAGACCCACCTGCTGAGCGAGCGGTTCGACCCCGCCCTGTGGTGCCTCGTCAAAGCCGGGGACGATGTCGCCGCCGGGACGATCTGCACCGCCGACACCTACGGCGGCGGCTTCGTCCAGATCCTCTTCACGTGTCGTCCCTGGCGCAAGCAAGGCATCGGCAGAGCGCTCCTCGCGGACGCGTTCCGACGGCTCTGGGAGCGTGGCGAGCGCAGCGTCGGGCTTGGCGTCGACGCCGAGAGCGAGACAGGCGCGTTTCGACTCTACGAGCGCGCCGGCATGACGCCCGCCCTCGGCTGGGTGATGTACGAAAAGGAACTCCGCGCAGAGACGTGAGCCTAGGCGGCCGGGGGGCGAGACGCCTCGCCCCCCGGCCCCGGTCGATCAGCGGCCCACGGTTGCTCGCGTGCCGCCGCGCGAGTGCTCGATCTTCTCTTCGAAGCGGTCGGCCTGCTCGCGGAGCTGCTCCACCTCCTCCCCGAGCCGTTGTAGTACTCGGATGCCGCCCACGATCGAGTCGCGGGCGGCCTCGGCCTCTTTGCCGATCTTCGGCCCCCATGGATCGACGGGCACCGGTCCGTGGGGCCCGAGCACCCACAGCGGCCCGTCGGCGAGGCTGCCGATCAGCGTGTTGACCGCCTCTTCGTCGACGTTGAAGTGCAGCAGGAACGGCCACACGGTGACGCCGACCGGTTCCGAGGCGATGCCGTTGACGACCACCTCGAGCTCGCCCTCGCCGTGCTCCATCCCGGCCGGCACCTTGAAGCTCGTGTACTGCGTGGTCTCGCCGGTGCCGATTCCCATCGTGGAGTGGTTGAACGTCCGGCAGTAGCGGACGTGGCCCGTCTTGCGGTTGCGGATCCGAACCAGCGGATAGTTGGTCGCAAGACCGGCGTCGTCGCCGTAGCTGACCGCCTGCGACAGTCCCGTCAGCTGCTCACCATGAAGCGTGAACGTCTGCTTGGCGCGCAGGAGGGTCGGGCACGACACGATCTCAGGGCGCCAGTCGTCGTCGGGCACGCCGCTCGGGGTCGACGTGTACACGTAGGCATCGGCCGAGCCCGACGTGAACAACACCTCGTCCGCTCGGCAGCAGCATCATCCGGCCGGTGAAGCACGGGCCGGCCGCATTCGGCGGATCGGGAACGGCGGTCATCGTGTTCGCCCCGGGATCGAACTCGAAGAAGTGGGTCGGCGCCGGATAGGAGCCGCCTTCGCCGGCGGGACTCGCGATCAACAGCACCTTCCCGTTTGGCATCAGGCACCCGGGCGCATCTTTCGCCTCCAGCCCGTCGGGGAAGTCTGGCCCCTGCGTCCAGCTGCCGGGCTGGTTCGCGATCGGCGGGGGCGTGTAGAGCGCGGTGTGCCCCGTCGCCCCGGCGAAGAACGCGCGGCCATCCGGTAGCGCCATGCCTGGGCCGATCTCGATCGACGACGCCTGGACCAGCTCGACCGGGACGGTGCCTGCGCTGACCCACTCGTCAGCGGCGATCACGTACTTCTCGGCCTTCGGGTGCGCCGAGCACTCGACCGCAAGCACCGTTTCGTCCGGCAGGAGCACCCACGTCTCCTCCGACGAGCTGTCATCCTTCGACGCTGCAGCCGTCCATGTCTCCGACACCGGATCGAAGATCACGGTGTCCGTCGAGTCGATCGATCCGACCAGGACACGGCCGTCCGGAAGGACGCAACAGGAGGCGTCCCCGACCTCCCCCCACGGCGGCGAGGAGATCTCGACCCACCAATCGAGCGTCGGGTAGTACACCTCGGCCTTGTTGGTCTCCGAGCCGGCGTCGCTGTACTCGCCGCCCGCCACGAACACGCGGCCGTCGCGCAAGACCGCGGATGCGTAGTAGAGACGGCTGTGATGCATCGACGCGAGCGGCGACCACGCGCCGTTCACGTAGTCACCGTGAAGATCCGGTGTGAGCCTCCACCAGGCGGTGCCGCCGCCGTCCTGGGACATCACCGTTCCATCGGTGAGCAAGAGCATCGTGCTCGCCGAGAACGTCGGCTGGTTGTTCAACGGTTGCCAAGAGCCAGCCATCTGGGCCTCCTTTCGAGAGTGAGAGCGGTCGCGCGCTCCCGGCGCGTCTGGGCACGACGACACCGAAGAACGGCGAACCAGCCGCAGAGGACCGTTTCCAGAGCGAGGTCGCCCAAAGAGGTACGCGAGCCGCAGCCAGTTGCTCGCACGCCCACTCGGGCCTCCTCCTCTGGGCAGCCCCGATTATCCCACCGACGCCCGCGACAATCAATCTGGCCGTTCCCGCTGCTACCAGGCTCGAGAGGACCGCACCATCGGTGCAGGTGGACGCGTTATGGTCCACCCTTCGCCGCAGAACGACCAGGGGGGAAGTCACCATGAGGAAGTCCGCTTTTGCGGTCGCGTTCGTCGCGCTCGCCTTCGCGCTCGCCGGGCCGGGGTCGGCAGCCGCCGCGCCGCCCGCCTTCGGGCAGAACGTCATCGTGTTCACACCGTCGATGCCGCAGTCGCAGATCCAGGCGACGCTCGACACGATCTCCACCCAGCAGGTTCCGAACCAGTTCGGCTCGCAGCGCTACGCCGTCCTGTTCGAGCCGGGAACGTACGGCAGCGCACAGAGCCCGCTCGTGTTCCAACTCGGCTACTACACGCAGGTCGCCGGCCTGGGCGCGACGCCGAGTGGCGTCGTGATCAACGGCGCCGTCGACGTTTTCAACCAGTGCGACGGCTCAGGCCCGTGCGACGGCCTGACCAACTTCTGGCGATCGCTGTCGAACTTGACCCTGAACGTGACGCTGCCGGGCACGGCGCCGGCCTATGCACCGGAGAACGGCGAGGACGACGGCTGCAAGAACTCGAACGACCTGTTCGCTGTCTCGCAGGCATCGCCGGTGCGCAGCGTGATCGTCAACGGCGCGCTGATCCTGCAGGACTACTGCAACCGCGGGTTCGTGAGCGGCGGGTTCTTCGCCAACGATGAGCTCAACGGATTCGTCGGCAACTTCGGCCAGCAGCAGTACTTCACGCGCAACAGCAACATCGGCCAGTGGTCGAACTTCGTCTGGAACCAGGTCTTTCTCGGCGACAACGGCGCGCCGGCGAACGCTTTCGGACCGGGCGTCGGCCAGTACACGAATGTGCCGTCAGCGCGCAGCTCGCAGGAACCGCCGTTCCTGACGACCGACACCGCTGGAAACTGGAGCGTGTTCCTTCCGGCAGTGCAGCACGACTCCGTCGGCCCGAACTACGCGGGAGGCTCCGAAGCCGGGACCTCGATCCCGATCAGCCGCTTCTTCATCGCGAGCCCGGCGACGCCGGTGGCGTCGATCAATGCAGCGCTCGCGCGCAGCCAGAACCTGATCCTGACCCCGGGGATCTACCAGCTACCGCAGCCGATCGAGGTGGTGCGTCCACACACCGTGGTGCTCGGCCTCGGTTTCGCAACGCTGATCCCGACCAACGGCAACACTGCACTCGAAACGTCGAGCGTGCCGGGGATCAAGGTGTCGGGCCTGATCGTCGACGCGGGGCCGGTGAACTCCCCGATCCTCGTGCAGATCGGCGGCAAGAACGCCGGCGGCACACATAACCCGAACGATCCGACGCTTCTCTCCGACGTGTTCTTCCGCATCGGAGGCGCCGAGCCCGGCCGGGCGACAACGAGCCTCGTGGTGAACGCCGACAACGCGATCCTCGACGACATCTGGGCCTGGCGCGCGGACCATGGCGCGGGCGTCGGCTGGACCAGCAACACGGCGGACACGGGCGTCGTCGTCAACGGCGACAACGTCTCCGCTTATGGGCTGTTCGTCGAGCACTACCAGAAGTTCGAGGTGATCTGGAACGGCCAGAACGGCCAAGACGTCTTCTTCCAGAACGAGATGCCGTACGATCCGCCGTCGCAGGCGGCGTGGATGTCGAGCCCCACGACCGACGGCTACGCCGCGTTCCTCGTGTCGCCGAACGTGACGAGCTTCCAGGGTTACGGCATGGGCAGCTACTCGTTCTTCAACCAGGGCGTGCCGATCGTGGCGACCCAGGCGTTCCAGGCGCCGACGACGCCGGGCGTCCAGTTCAACAACCTGCTCACCGTGTTCCTCGATGCGACGAACGGACAGGGCGGCATCCTGTCGGTGATCAACGGCGTGGGAGGATCGTCCACCGCGGCGAACCCCGACCAGCCCGTGGACGTCGTGAGCTACCCGTAGGCGAAGGGCCACCGGACGACGGACGGCCCCGGGACCTTCCCGGGGCCGTCCTTTCTTCAGAGTTGCGATTGTTCGTCAATCAGCCTGCACCGTGCCTTTCGAGGCGAGGTAGGTCGCCGGGACCGCGACCGGGCCGTCGGGCCCGAGTCGGCTCCAGTTCTGTACGAGCCTTGCGAGTCTCGACTCGAGCTCGTCGCCGCGGTCGCCCGCCGCTGCGATCGCCTGGAGCGTCGGCCCGTAATGCTCGGCGAAGTAGTCGACGAACGCTTCCGCGGAAGCGAAGCGGAAGGTGAACCACGAGGTCGAATGCACCCACTGAACATCCGGCCCGAAGATCGATTCGAGGTGCTCGGTCGTTCCCCAGAGCATCGGCGAGGCGAGCCCGGCAGGCGGAGGCACGAACTCGGCTACCGTCCGAAACAGGGCTCCGAGAAACCCGTCAGGCGTCCAACTCGCAAGCCCGATGGTGGCACCCGGACGGGCCACGCGGATCATCTCACGGGCGGTTTGATGATGGTCAGGCGCGAACATCGAGCCGAACACGGAGATGACGGCGTCGAAGGAGACGTCCGGGAACGGCAGCTCCTCGGCGTCACCCTCGCGGAGATCGAGCGTGAGCCCTTCCGCCGCTGCACGCGTCCGCCCTCGCCCGAGCAGGTCGCCGACGTAGTCGATTCCGACGACCGCGGCGTGCACGCGAGCCGCCGCGAGCGCGGCGTTCCCGCTGCCCGTCGCCACGTCGAGCACATCCGAGCCGGCCTGGATGTCGGCGAAATCGACCAGCCGCTCTGCGACCGGAACGATCAGCGTCGCGACGGCTGAGTAGTCCCCGCTCGCCCAGGTAGCCCGCTGGCGCGCCTTGACCTCGCCCAGCCGGCTCATCGTCTCAGTGGTCATGAGTACTCCTTCCGTTAATTAGCACGATCGGTCGGTCATCTTACAGAAAACACAACCGTTCGTGCTAACTTGTTCGGAATGAACACTGAAGCAGCGAGCGCGAGCTCAACCCGGCGGCAGCGGAGCGACGGAATCCGGAGCCGTGAGGCGATCCTCCAGCAGGCGGCAAGGCTGGCTACGGTCGACGGCATCGAGGGCCTCTCGATCGGCCGCCTCGCCGACGCGGTCGGCATGAGCAAGAGCGGATTGTTCGCGCACTTCCGCTCGAAAGGGGAGCTGCAACTCGCGACGATCGAGACCGCGGACGAGATCTTCCGTGCCGAGGTGGTGGCAGTCGCACACGATGCGCCGCCAGGGATCGCCCGGCTGCGCGCGTTGTGCGAGGCATTCCTCGGCCATCTCGAGCGTGGCGTGTTCCCCGGCGGCTGTTTCTTTGCCTCCGTGGCCGCGGAGATCGATACGCATCCCGGCCCGGTACGAGACCGAGCCATGGCCACCGTCGCTGCGTGGCAGGGCGAGCTCGAGACCGCCGCCAGCGAGGCCCAAGCAGACGGCGCACTCGACCGGCGCGAGCCCCCTGAGCAGATCGCGTTCGAGCTGAACGCGTACCTCCTGCTGGCGAACGCCCAATACATCGCCACTGCCGACGCCACGGCACTCGACCGCGCCAGACACGCAGTCGATCGCCTGCTTCGCGCCGCGTCCGAAAGATAGGCATTCCCGCCTGACAATCTGGGCAGGTCCGCCGATGTGCGTCACTCGGTCTCGCGCCTAGCGTCTCTGCAGGAGTCGCAGACGAGAGGAGTGAGATGCCGCGGTACGTCGTGGAGCGGACGTTCGTCGAAGGACCAATACCGACCGGCGCCGAGGTTGCGGTCGCCTGTTTCGGCACGGTCGAGCGACACGCCGACGACGGCGTGACGTGGGTGCACTCGTACGTCAGCGACGACAGGAAGAAGACCTTCTGCGTGTACGACGCGCCGAGCCCGGAGGCGATTCGGCGCACTGCGGCCGGCAACGGTCTGCCGGTGGACCGGATCACCCAGGTGCGCGTACTCGATCCGTACTTCTACGAATGAGGTGGTGTTGAACATGACAAGGACACGGACAAGGATCGTGTTGGTCGTACTGTTTCTGGTGGCTGTCGCGATCGCAGCCGCAAGCGTTGCCGGCCTCGCATCGGCCGGGAGCGACCATTCGATGACTGCCGTCGCCAAGCAGGCGACTGCGCGTTTCCACAACCTTGACGCCGCCAAAGCGGCCGGATGGAACGTCGAGGTCGTGGACGTGAACGGGCTGAGCTGTATCGACAACCAGCCGGTCGGTGGGATGGGCGTGCACTACGCGAACCCAAAGCTGCTCGGCGACGCGAAGCTCGACCCGGCTCAGCCGGAGGCTCTGGTCTACGCACCCAACCCCGCTGGGCAGACGAGGCTCGCTGCTCTCGAGTACATCGTGTTCGCGGATGCGTGGACCGCGGCCGGGAACAGTGATCCTCCGTCGCTGTTCGGCGAGCCGTTCTTCTTCACGCCGTCGCCGAACCGGTTCGGTCTGCCGCCGTTCTGGTCACTTCACCTCTGGATCTGGGAGCCGAACTCGGCCGGGCTCTTCCAGCCGTGGAACCCGCGCGTGCACTGCTGAGGGCAACGCATGGTGGGGCCGGTGCTCCCGGCCCCACCATGCCTTTCCCGCCGGGGGCAAGCCGCGACTTGAAGGATGCCCGCCCGCCCAGCATGATGGGTGGCATCCAGATGCATGTCGTCGACGTCGAGCACGGCCCGGGACTTCTGGAGCGGACAACGGAACTCTCGCTCCTCGTCGATTCGCTCGCGGACGCCGCCACGACGGGTCACGGCCGGCTGGCGTTCGTGCGTGGTGAGGCCGGGATCGGAAAGTCGACTCTGATCCGTCGATTCTGCGCCGAGCAAGATGTTGCGCGGGTGCTCTGGGGCGAGTGCTACTCGCTTCTGACGCCACGCCCGCTTGCGCCGTTCCTCGAGATCTCTGCCGAGGACCAGGAGTTGCAGCGACTCGTCACAGCAGACGTAAAAGCCTACGAGTTCGCCACCGCGCTCCTCGCCCATGTCGACAGGACGGCGCCGGTCCTGCTCGTAGTCGAGGACATCCATTGGGCGGACGAAGCAACCCTCGACGTCCTGCGCTTCCTCGGTCGCACGGTGGCGTCGGTTCCTCTGCTCGTGGTGGCGACCTACCGCGACGACGAACTCGACCGCTGGCATCCGCTGCGGGCCGTGCTCGGCGAGCTGCGCGGACAAGCTTTGCGAATCGACGTGCAGCCGCTCTCCCCCGCGGCTGTCGCCGAGCTCGCCGCGCCCCAGCGCGTCGACAGCGATGATCTCTATCGAAAGACGAACGGCAACCCGTTCTTCGTGACGGAGGTGCTGGCGTCGCGGCAGACCGACGTGCCCGAGACCGTCCGCGACGCGGTCCTCGCTCGGGCCGCGCAACTCAGTCGGGAGGCGAGGGAGCTCCTCGACGTGATCGCCGTGCTCCCTCCGCACGCCGAGCTCTGGCTGCTCGAAGAGCTTGCCCCGGAGATTCTCGGCAAGACGGAGGAATGTCTCGCCTCCGGCATGCTCAGATCAGGGCCCGGCCTGCTCGCGTTTCGGCACGAGCTGGCTCGGATGGCCGTCGAAGAGACGCTTCCACCCGATACACGGATCGTGCTCAACCGCCGGGCTCTACGCGTACTCACCGATCTTCCGGAGGAGCAGCGCGACCTCGCGCGGCTCGCCCATCACGCCGAGGCTTCCGGCGACCGCGAGGCCGTCTTCGCCTTCGCGCCCGCTGCCGCGGCCGAGGCCGCGGCCGTCGGCGCTCATCGCGAGGCGGCCGAGCAGTACGCGCGCGCGCTTCGGTGCGGACTGCCGATTCCACCGGTCGACCGGGCGAAGCTCCTGGAACGGCGGGCAATCGAGTGCCACCTGACCGACCACATCTCCGAGGCGATCGCTGCACTCCAGGAGGCGCTGCCGCTGTACCGCGAGACCGGCAACGTCCATGCGGAAGGCAACGTTCTGCGCCTGATCGCCGATTTCCTCTGGTGCCCGGGCAAAGTGGCCGAATCGCGGGCGGCCGGGCTGCGAGCGATCGAGTTGCTCGAGCGCTCCGGATTCAGCCGTGAGCTGGGGCTTGCGTACTCCCAGCGCGTCTTTGTCGCGAACTCTGCCTCGGACCCCGATGAGGCGGCGATCTGGTCTCGCAAGCTGAGAGACGTGGCGGAACAGACCGGCGACCTCGAACTGAACATTCTCATGCTCAACTCACAGGGGCGGCAGGAGCGCGAATCCGCTCTCGAGCTTGCGCTCGCTCACGGACTGGTCGCGAGGGCCGGCGATGTTCATCTCGGACTCGCGTACGAGCCCCTCTTCGACCGGCGTTACACCGACGCCGAACGCGAGCTCGAGCGTGGACTCGCATATTGCCGGGGCCACGGATTGGAGCTGCAGGGGCAATACCTCACCGCCGGTCTCGCGCTCTTGAAGCTCGAGCAGGGGCTGTGGAACGAAGCGGTGGAATGGGCGAACAAGGTTCTCAGCGTGCCGCGCGCATCGACGACACCGAGGATCCGCGCGCTGACGGTGCTGGGGCTCGTGCGCGCACGCCGGGGTGACCCGGATCCCTGGACGCCGCTCGACGAGGCCTACGATCTGGCATTGATGAGCGGCGAGCTGCCACGAATCGCACCGGTGGCGCTGGCACGATCCGAGGCCGCCTGGCTGGAGGGACGAGGCGGCGAAATCGGGCAGCTGACCCAGGTCGCTCTCGAACTCGCCCTCGAGCACGACGACCGGCAAGTGATCGCAGCAACCGCGGTCTGGCGCATTCGCGGCGGTGGAGAGCGGCCCGTGCTCGAGATCGACGACCAATCGCCGCGCGCACTCGAGCTCGCCGGGGAGTGGCGTCTCGCCGCCGACGAATGGAGACGAATCGGCTGCCCGTACGAGGCTGCGCTCGCACTCGCCGACTCCGACGACGACGACCTGATCCGTCAGGCATGTGCCGACCTGCAAGAACTCGGCGCCGCACCGGCTCTGGCGATCGCAGCCGGGCGGCTCCGCGAGCGCGGCGCCCGCGGTCTCCCAAGAGGGCCGCGCGCCGCGACCAGAGCGAACCTGGCACAGCTCACTCCGCGCGAGTTGGAGGTCCTCCAACTCGTCGCAGCCGGACTTCGCAACGCCGAGATTGCGGCGCAGCTCTTCGTCTCGGAGCGGACGGTTCATCATCACGTGAGCGCTGTCCTGCGCAAACTCAAGGTGCGGACGCGCCACGAAGCGGCTGCCGAGGCGACACGGCTCGGACTCCTCACTGCGGCCGGGCATCCCGCGGCCTGAGGGGGCGGGCGGCAGGTGATCGCGCGCCTCGCCCCCTTTTCGGCGCCCTACAGCTCGAAGACGATCCGAGCCGCGACGCGCCCCGCCTCGACGTCCGCAATCGACTCGTTGATCGTCGAGAGCGGTCGAGTCTCACGGATGACCCGCGTCTTGCCCGCAGCGTGCAGCTCGAACACCTCACGCAGATCCGTCCGTGTTCCTACGATCGAGCCCACGACCGTGATCCCGTTCAGAACGGTCTCGAAGATCGGCAGCTCAATCGTGTTCTCGGCCGGCAACGCGACGAAGACGAGTGTCCCGCCGCGGCGCAACGACCCGTAGGCCTGCTCGAACGACTTCGGCGAAACCGCCAGGGCGATCGCCTGGTCGACGCCTCCGAGCTTCTGGATGGCAGCGACCGGGTCCTCCGTGCTTGCGTTGATGACGAACTCGGCGCCGAGCTCCTTGGCGAGCTCGAGCTTCTCGTCATGGAGGTCGATCGCGACGACCCGACCGCCGGCGATCGCCGCGTACTGGATCGCCAGGTGGCCGAGCCCTCCGACGCCGAAGACGGCGACGAGATCGGACGGACGCGTGCCGGCGACCTTGACGGCCTTGTACGTCGTGACACCGGCGCAGGTGAGCGGCGCCGCGTCGAGTGGATCGACGCCTTCGGGCACCTTCACGACGTACCGCGCGAACGCGGTCGCGTACTCGCCGAAGCCACCGTCGATCGAATACCCCATGTTCTTCTGCTCGTGGCAGAGCGTCTCCCAGCCGGAGACGCAGTAGTCGCAGGTGCCGCAGGCATAGCCGAGCCACGGCATGGCGACTCGGTCGCCGACAGCGACCTCCGTCACACCCGGGCCGAGCTCGTCGACGATCCCCACGCCCTCGTGGCCGGGAACGAAGGGCGGCGACGGTTTCACGGGCCAGTCTCCGTGCGCGGCGTGGATGTCGGTGTGACACAGGCCCGACGCCTCGACCTTCACCCGGATCTGCCCGGGCTCGAGAGCCAGCTTCGGCACCTCCTCGACGACGAGCGGCTCGGAGAAGCCGTGGACGACAGCTGCGCGATAGCTCGCGAAGCGCGTCGGGCTCTCGGCAGCTGCAAGCTTGGTGGTGGTCATGCGCGCCTCCTTGATCGCGGGTCGATTGCATCGTCGACACGACCAAGTGGTGCAGCATCGGCGGAAGGCCGCGATCTACGAGGAAAACTACGGACCGGGCGGCGCGAGGAACCTATGCGTCGAGGGGCACTGCCTCGATGGCGATATGACCGCGCCCGATCTCGAACCGGACGAGGTATCGGTTGCCATCTTGTGCCTCGATGGTGAGGAGCAGGCCGCCCTCGTCGAAGTGATCCACGGCGATGAGCTCCACGTCGCCCTCGTCGCGAATCTGGAACACGACGCCGTCCTCACCGGCGAGCATCTCTCGGAAGTGGCCGGTCGCGATCTCGGCGATCCGATCCCCGACTCCTTCAATCAGGCGCTGCTCGAAATCGTGCCGCTCCATCATGTCTCTCCTTGGTCGCACGTCCAGAAGCTCGATTCTTGCTGAGGGCATCCTCCGACGTGCGAGGACCGGCGTGACGCCGCGACCGTTCGGACTACGCTGGTCGGGTGTTCCTGCTCCTCGCGCTCGTTCTGCTGCTCGTACTGCCGTCGCCGTGGGGTTTCGTCGGTTTCGGCATAGGTCTCGTGTGCTTCGGCGGTGAGGTTCTCTATTGGCAGCGCAGGGTCCGTGGACGGCGCTCCGTTGTCGGCGTGCAGACCTTGATCGGCGAGGTCGGCACGGTGGTGACGTCCTGCCGGCCGAACGGCCAGATTCAGGTGTCGGGGGAGATCTGGGCGGCGTACTGCGAGCTTGGCGCGGATCTCGGCGAGACGGTCGCGGTCGTCGACCGTCGCGACCTGACACTGATCGTCGAGGTCGCTCTCGAGCTGGAGTGAGCGCGCTCCGCTGACGGTCCGACCCCCGGATTCGCAGGGTTGATCTCACGTAGTTCGCTCAAAGAGCCGTGCCGGTCGTCGGATCGAAGAAGTGCAGATTCTCCGGGTCGACCGCGAGAACGAGCTGTTCGCCTTCCTGCACCGCCGTCTGTGCGTGCACTCGAGCCACCCACGTCGGCCCGGACGGGGACACCTCGAAGTGCACGAGCACTTCCGAGCCGAGCGTCTCGCGTAACGCGCAGACTGCGACGATCTGTGGGCAGCCGGGCAGGACTGCCGGATTCTCGAAGTCCTCCGGACGGATGCCGAGGACGATCGGCGCACCGTCGTCCGCCAGGCGCGCAACTCGCTCACCGACTGCCAGCCGGTGGCTGCCGAAGACCACTGCCCGTCCACCATCGCCCGTGTGTTCCAGAAGGCCGTCGACGATGTTCATCGCCGGCGAGCCGATGAAGCCCGCCACGAACTGATTCACCGGGTGTTGATAGACGCGCTCGGGCGTATCGACCTGCTGTAGGGCACCGTCACGCATTACCGCGATCCGGTCACCCATCGTCATCGCCTCTGTTTGGTCGTGCGTCACGTAGATCGTCGTCACGCCGAGGGAACGCTGGAGCTTTTGAATCTCCGCACGCATCTGTACGCGCAGCTTCGCGTCGAGGTTCGAGAGCGGCTCGTCCATCAGGAACGCCTGCGGCTCGCGCACGATCGCGCGTCCCATCGCCACGCGCTGCCGTTGTCCACCGGACAACGCCTGCGGCTTGCGGTCGAGGTACTCCTCGAGACCCAAGGTCTCGGCCGCGTGCTGGACGCGCCGCGCAACCTCGCTCCTCGCGACCTTTCGCAACTTGAGTCCGAAAGCGAGATTCTGGGCGACGGTCATGTGTGGATACAGCGCGTAGTTCTGGAAGACCATCGCGATGTCGCGGTCTTTCGGCGGCATGTCGTTCACGACGCGGCCCCCGATGTGCACCTCACCCTCGGTGATCTCCTCCAGGCCGGCGACCATTCGGAGCGCAGTCGTCTTGCCGCAACCGGATGGGCCGACGAACACCATGAACTCGCCGTCGTGAATCTCGAGCTCGAGGTCGGCGACGGCGCGCGGACCGTCGCCGTAGCGCTTCGACACATCCCGGAACTGGATCTCTGCCATGCCTGCGCCTATCCCTTGATCGCGCCGCCGAGGCCGGGCCCGCGCAGGAACGACCGCTGGAAGATGAGGAAACCTGCGATCGGGACGAGGCAGGCGATGAACATGGCGGCGAGGAACACGCCGAGCTCCGTTTGGGACTGGATCGTGGGCAGACGCACTGATAGAGGCTGCTTGTTCGGGTCGGTGATGACGAGCAGCGGCCACAGGAAGTCCTTCCAGGACGCCAGCACCGCGAAGACCGAGACGACACCGAGAATCGGTCGCGACATCGGCAGCACGATCTTCGTGAAGAGGCGCCACGGGCCCGCGCCGTCGATGCGCGCTGCCTCGAAGATCTCGCGCGGCAGGTTGTCGAAGAATCGCTTCACGAGGATGACGTTGAACGCGCTCGCGCCGGCCGGCAGCCAGACCGCCCAGTAGCTGTCGATGAACGAGTGGTGGATGAGCGGTGGATGGACCACCTCGATGTACAACGGCACGAGCAGGACGACAGCGGGCACGAAGAGCGTGACCAGCAAGAGCCCGGTCAGCACCTTCGCGTATCTCGGCCTCAGTACCGAGAGAGCGAACCCGCCGGTCGTCGCGACGACGATCTGGACGAGCCAGGATCCGAACGCGATCACGACCGTGTTCCAGAAGTAACGACCGACGTCGACGTTCGACCACGCCTCGCGCAGGTTGCCCCACGCCGCCCCGTGCGGGAACAGCGCCATCGGATGGGAGATCGTGTCGTTGGTCGGCGTGATCGCCGACTTGGCCAGCCAGAGGATCGGGCCGAGCCCGAGCACGACGAGGCCGATGAGCAGCAGGGTCTGCAGGCTGCCGACGCCGAGGCGAACGCTGGCGCGGCGCCACTCGGCCGGCGAGATCAAACCCGCTCGCACCTCAGTCGGGCGCGACCGTCTGTGACGACGCAGCCCGATCACTCGGTGCTCCAGGAGCGCGTAGCGCGCAGGTACACGAGCGAGAACACCGCGAGGAAGCCCGCGAGCATCAAGCTGAGGGCCGTTGCGCTGCCGTAGTCTCCGCCGAGCGAGTTGCCGAAGGCGTAGTCGTAGATCAGCAGCAGCACGGTGAGCGTGGCGTTCGCCGGCCCGCCGGAGGTGAACAGATAGGGCTCGAGGAAGACCTGCGCAGTCCCGATGATCTGCAGGATCATCGTCACGAGCAGGATTCCGCGGAGCTGCGGCAGCGTGATGTGCCAGACCTTGCGCAGGACTCCGGCGCCGTCGACCGCGGCCGCCTCGTAGAGCTCGGAGTTCACGGTCGTCAACGCTGCGAGGTAGATGATCACTGTGGCTCCGGCGTTCGCCCAGGTGGACTCGAGCACGAGCGACGGCATCGCGGTGCTCGGGGATTGGAGCCAGGGGTACGGACCGAGGTGGGCCCAGCCGAGAATCGTGTTGAAGACGCCGACAGAGCCACCGTCGTAGAAGGTCTTCCAGAGGAGCACTGCGACGACCGGTGGGATGACGACCGGCAGGTACGCGAGCGCGCTGTACCAGCCGCGCGCCCGCCGAACTTCACTCATCAGTACGGCCGCGATCAGCGGGATGGGATAACCGAACACGAGCGCGAGCAGCGCGAAGTACACCGTGTTCTTGACCGCAACCGGCAACAACGGGTCGTGCAGAACCTTGCGGAAGTTGTCGAGCCCGACCCAGGTCGGCGGTTGCACCAGGTTGGTGTGCTGCAGCGACATGATCACGGTGCGCACGATCGGGTACCACGAGAAGGCACCGAAGACGAGCAGCATCGGAAGCAAGAAGAGGAACGTGGTGAGACCGCCTCCACGCACCCAGCTCACGGGCGTGTGCCGGGCGCGACGGCGGGGCCGCGCGTCATCAACCGCGGTCCCTTCCATCTCGACCTCACTCGACCTCAGGCTGACGGCCATTCACTCCTCCCAGGCGTTCGTGGCGGCCGGCGGCGGGGCAAGAGCCCCGCCGCCGGCCGTACTGCCCGCGCAAATTAACCTCCGCTGGAGATCGCCGCCTGGGCGGTGCTGTTCGCCTGCTGCAGCATCGACTGGATGTTGGCGTTCTTGTTCGTCAACACTGCTTCGACCACCGCGTCGAGCGAGTGGTAGACGCTCTGCGTCGCGGCCTCGGGCTCCGGGACGAGCGTCTGGTTGAAGATGCCGGTCGTGAACGGCTTCATCTGCGCGATCGGCACGTTGATGAACGGCTTGATCCACGTCTGGGACAGGTCGTACTGGCTCTTGTTGAAGAGCGGCAGCGCCGGCACGCCGACGGGCTGCTTGTTCGCAACGAGCGTCCTCGCGTTGCGGATCGCCTGCGTCTTCGAGATCAGCGGCTCCTCGTAGAAGAAGTCGATCCATTTCACTGCTGCCGCTTTCTCGGCCGAGTTCGCGTTCGGCTTCACGCCGGCCAGCGTGCCGCCTCCGAGAACGCCCGCCTTCTTGTTCTTGGCGAGCGGCAGCGCGGCCAGGCCGTAGATCGACGGATCGATGTTCGAGGCCTGGACGAGGTTCGTGTAGACGTCCGACCCGCTGATGTACATCCCGACGTTGCCGGCGGCGAACGCCTGGTTGATGTCGCTCCAGCCGTAGTCGAAGTTCGAGCCCATCGAGTTGTCGGTCCAGCGCATGTGATGCAGCAGATTGAGCGCTGCGACGGTCTGGGGGTTGTCGAGGGTCGCCTTCGCCTTCGTCCCGATGCCCTGCTCCATCCGGCCGCCGAGCGAGTAGACGAGGGTGGTCAGGATCCAGCCCGCCGTGTTGTCGTCCTTTGCCATCTGGACATACCCGGCCTTACCGGTCTTCTGGGAGATCGCGAGCGCATCGGTCTCGACCTGCGCCCACGTCGTCGGCGGCTTGTTGGGGTTCAAGCCCGCCTGTGAGAACAGCTTGCGGTTGTAGTGCAGCGCCTGTGCGTAGGCACCCTTCGGCAGCGCCACGATCTGGCCCTTCGAGTCGGTGCCTTCCGCGAGGACTGCCTTGTTGTACTTGGAGAAGTAGGGCAGCGCCTTCACGTAGGAGGTGAGGTCGGCAAGCTGCCCGTTGTCGCCGAGCGTACGGGCATCGGTGAAGGGCACCTCGAACACCGTCGGCAGGGTGCCCGCGGCGAGCTTCGCCGCGAACGTCGGCCCGGTCCACTGGTACTCGACCGGCTTGACCTTGATCGACGGGTTGGCCTTTTCGAACTGCGCGACCTGCGCGTTGAACTGCTGGATCGCCAGCGGGAGTGCTCCCGGGGATGAGCGAAGCGACACTGATCGTGACCGACTTCGTCGTCGACCCGACGGCGGCCGCGGTGGCGCACACGGCCAGCAGCGCCACGACCGCGACGGCCGTGGTCATACGAATGGACTTCATCGTCCTTCCTTTCCTTGACCTATCGGGTTCTGGGTTTCGTTCGGAGGGGACGTGGGGGCCTGTTCCTCGGACTGGCGGAGCCAGACCGTCGTGTCTTGTGAGACGGCACCTCCTTCGAGCTTGTTGCTTGAGATGAGGACGTCGGCGCCCGCCGGGAGCTCCACCGGATCGGGGCCGAAGTTGACGAGACAGGTGAATCGGTCGCCGCGCCGGAACGCGAGGACGCCTTCGGACGCGGGCAGCCACTGCAACGTTTCGGCCTCGCCCCACGGTGCCATCCGCCGCTTGGCGAGCCCGGCACGATAGAGCTCGAGCATCGAATCCGGGGCGCCGCTCTGCGCTTCCACGGTCAGCTGCGCCCAGTCGCCGGGCTGCTCGAGCCACGGGGTCGCGCCGTCGCTGCTGAATCCGTAGGTCGGCTGGTCGCCGGCCCACGGCAGCGGGACCCGGCAGCCGTCGCGGCCGGGGTCGACCCCACCCGAGCGAAACCACATCGGATCGTGTCGGCGCTCGGCCGGGATGTCCTCGACCTCGGGCAGACCGAGCTCCTCGCCCTGGTAGACGTACATCGAGCCTGGCAACGCCATCGAGAGAAGCGCGGCCGCACGAGCGCGGCGTGCGCCGCGCACGAGGTCGGTCGGGGTTCCTGCGCGCCGGTTCTCGAACGAGAACGACGTGTCTGCCCGCCCGTAGCGAGTCACGGGCCGCGTGACGTCGTGGTTCGAGAGCACCCAGGTCGGTGGTGCGTCCACCGGGGCATGCGAGGCGAGCGCCGATTCGATCGAGGTGCGCATCGGCCCGGGCTCCCAGGGGCACGCGAGGAAGTCGAAGTTGAACGCCGTGTGCAATTCGTCCGGGCGCAGGTAGCGCGCGAGCCGCTCCGCATCGGGCAGCCAGATCTCTCCGACCAGCACGCGCTGTTCGTCGAAGCCGTCTGCGACTGCGCGCCAGGCGCGGTAGATCTCATGCAGCTGGTCCCGATCCATGAACGGGTGCTCACCCGGCGCAGGATTGGGCGTCTCCTCGCCGAGCGCGGGATCCTTGACGAGCAGCGCCGCCGAGTCGATGCGCACGCCTGCGACGCCGCGATCGAACCAAAAGCGCAAAACGTCCTCGTGCTCGATCCAGACATCGAGGTGCGTCCAGTTGAGATCGGGCTGCTCGGGGGTGAACAGATGGAGGTACCACTCGCCGTCGTCGACGCGCGTCCACGCGGACCCTCCGAAGATCGACTGCCAGCCGTTCGGCGGATCGGCCCCCTCCTCACCCTGCCCGGGCCGGAACCAGAACCGGTCGCGCTCGGCCGAGCCGGGCGCCGCGGCGAGAGCCTCCTGGAACCAGCGATGTTCGCTCGAGACGTGATTGGGCACGACATCGACGATCGTGCGAATCCCGAACTCGCGCGCCTCGGCGATCAGTTGCTCGGCTTCGTCGAGCGTCCCGAAGGCCGAGTCGATCGCGCGATAGTCGACAACGTCGTACCCGTTGTCGGCGAGCGGCGAGGGATACCAGGGGCTGAACCAGAGGGCGTCGACGCCGAGGTCGCGCAGATAGGGAAGCTGGGCGCGCACACCGGCGAGGTCGCCGATCCCGTCCCCGTTCCGGTCGGCGAAGCTTCGAACGTAGACCTGGTAGACGACCGCGTCGCGCCACCAGGGCCGCTCCGGACGGTCGGGGCCGGCCGTGGGCTCGGCGACCGCACCGGATGAGGAAACCGTGTCAACCTGCGTCACGCCGGCGACAATGGCACAGCCGACAAATTATTGCAAGAGGATGACTTAAACTCGCAAATTTCGGATTATTTGCGACATCTTTGCGCAAACTCAGGCGCGCGCAAGGGCGACGGGGACGTTCGCCGTCGACCCGCGGGCGACGATCTCCGGCTCGAAGAAGAGCTCCTCCGCCGTCACGGAAGAGCCTTCGATCTGGCCGGCGAGCATCTCCACCGCTGCTCTCCCGATCGCCTCGATCGGTTGTCGCACCGTGGTCAGCGGCGGGTCGGTACAGCTCATGAAGATCGAGTCGTCATACCCCACCACCGACAGGTCCGCGGGCACCGAGAGCCCCGCACGCCGGGCGGCACGAACCGCCCCCAGGGCCAGCGGGTCCGATGCGCAGACGACGCCCGTGACACCCCGGGCGATCAGCTTCGACGCGGCCGCATGACCGCCTTCGAGCGAGAAGCGCGTCCGCTCGACGAACTCGTCGGGAAGCGGGGCTCCGCCCACGCTCGAGACGGCGTTCCCGAAGGCAGCGAGCTTTCGTCTCGACGGGACGTGGTCGGGCGGCCCGAGGATCAGACCGATCCGCTCGTGGCCCAGCGAAGCGAGATGCGCATGGGCCTGCTCCATCGCAACGGCGTCGTCGGTCGAGACGCGTGGAAAGTCGAGATGGTCTGCAGCCGCGTTCACGAGCACCACCGGGAGACGCAACTGGAGGAGGCGGTTGTAATGCTCGTGCGGCGCGTCTGCTTCCGCGTACTGGCCGCCCGCGAAGATCATCCCGGAAACCTGGCGCTCGAGCAGCATCTCCACGTACTCCGCCTCGGACATGCTCCCGGTGCGTGTGCACAAAACCGCGTTGAATCCCCGCTGTGCGAGTGCGCCTGCGACCACCTCGGCGAGCGCAGGGAAGATCGGATTCTGAAGCTCCGGCACGACCAGACCGACCATGCGCGCCCGCCGCCCGCGCAGATGCGTCGGGCGCTCGTAGCCGATCACGTCGAGCGCGGTGAGCACGGCTGCCCGCGTCGCCTCGGAGATGCCGGGCCGCCCGTTCAGCACGCGGCTGACCGTCGCCTCGCTGACGCCCGCCTGTTTCGCGATGTCTGCAAGCTTGCCGGCCACCCGGCAATAGTACGGCAAGACGCTGCAAAGCCTTGCAAGATCGAGCGGTAAGGCCCGGGCCGCCGAGAGCTGCACAAGACAGGTGCCTGCTACCTGTGGTACCAGGCACCGATCCTTCCTACCGTGCCGAGGCGCGTGCCGTCCGGCTGTACATTCCGCCTGGACGCTTGACTCTGCCCCGTCCCATCGTTTATTCATACTGAACAGTGAGCGCAAGTCAGGACCCGCGTTCGGCCGTGGGGTTGATCGGACTCGGCAACATGGGCAGCGCGTTCGCAGAGCGCCTCCTCGACGCCGGCCATCAGCTCGTCGTCCACAATCGGAACCGCCAGAAGACGGAGCCCCTGGCTGCTCGCGGCGCCGTCGTAGCCGAGAGCGCAGCCGACGCTGGCCGCTGCGGTCGAGATCGTGCTCACCTCGCTCTCGGACGACGTGGCGTTCGAATCGGTCGCGGGCTCCGTCATCGAGGCAGCACGGCCGGGCACGGTCCTCGTCGACATGAGCACCGTCTCGCCGGAGGCGTCGGCGCGAGTCGCGGCGCTCGCCGAGCAGGCGTCCGTCCTCTATGTGCGCGCTCCCGTGAGCGGCAACCCCAGCGTCGTGCGAGCCGGAAATCTCACCTTCATCGTCTCGGGCCCGAGCACCGCCGTCGACCGCGCCGAGCCGGTCCTGCTCGCGATCGGGCCGAACATCCATCGCGTCGGCGACGCGGAGCAGGCGCGCATCGTCAAGCTTGCGATCAATCTCGTCATCGCGGGCCTCGCGCAACTGATGTCCGAGGCGCTCGTTCTCGGAGAGGCTTCGGGGGTCTCCCGAGCTGCGCTGCTCGAGACGATGGGCAACTCGGCCGCCGGCGCGCCGTTCGTCAAGTACAAGACCGAGGCGCTCCTGCACGACGACTACTCGGCCACCTTCACCACCAGCCTCATGGAGAAGGACATCGACCTCGTGCTCGAAGCGGCCGAGGCCGCCCGCGTCCGGCTGCCGCTGGCAGGAGAGATCAAGTCGCTCGTGCGCTCTGCAATCGAGGCAGGCTATGGGGACGACGACTTCATGGCGCTGTTCCTCCATCTGCGGAGCCAGGCCGAACAGGAGGTATTGCGATGACAATGCGAAGCAGATCGAGCGGCTCGCCCGACGCCACGCGGGCGGTGGACTGGGAGCAGCGGATCGACTTCCCGAAACTCCGCAGCGATCGCTTGGCGCGGGCGAAGGAGGCGCTCGACGCATCCGACCTCGGCGGGCTGCTCCTCTTCGACCCGAACAACATCCGCTACGTCACGAGCACGCATATCGGCGAGTGGGCGCGCGACAAGAACGCGCGCTACGCGCTGCTCCCACGTGGCGACGACCCGATCCTCTGGGACTTCGGCTCCGCCGCCCGCCATCACCAGCTCTTCGCCCCCTGGCTCCCGCCGGAGAACTTCCGCGCCGGTGTCGCGCCGATGCGCGGCGCGATGCCGGTCGAGACGGGGATCCCCGACCGGCTCGGCGAGCGGATCGCGCTCGAGCTTCGCGAGCGCGGGCTCGCAGGCGAACCGCTCGGTGTCGACATGGCCGACCTCGTCACGATCGAGGCGCTGCAACGCGCAGGCGTGCACGTCACCGACGGCTCACGGGTCATGCTCGAGGCGCGCAAGATCAAGACGGCGGAGGAGATCGCGCTGCTCGACCAGTCGGCCGGGCTGGTCGACGCGGTCTACGAGGAGATCTACCGGATGCTGCGGCCCGGCATCTACGAACACGAGATCGTCGGGCGGGCGCACCAGCTGCTCTTCGAGATGGGGTCCGAGCACGTCGAGGCGATCAACGCCGTCTCGGGCGACCGCTGCAATCCACACCCGCACGTCTTCTCGGACCGGCTCCTGCGCCCGGGAGACCAGGCCTTCTTCGACATCATCCACTCGTTCATGGGCTACCGGACGTGCTACTACCGCACGTTCAACGTCGGCGGGGTCAGCCCGGCGCAGCTCGACGCGTACAAGCGGTGCCGCGAGTGGCTGGACGCGGCGATCGCCCTCGTCGGGCCGGGGATGACGACCGACAGGATCGCCGAGGTGTGGCCGACCGCCAAGGAGCTCGGGTTTGCCGACGAGGAGACGTGCTTCGGCCTCCAGTTCGGACACGGAATCGGAGTCGGGCTGTACGAGCCGCCGATGATCTCCCGCGTGCACTCGCTCGATCATCCCGTCGAGATCGAGGAGGGAATGGTCTTCGCGCTCGAGACCTACTGCGCCGCGACCGACGGGCGCTCGGCGGCGAGAATCGAGGAAGAGGTCGTCGTGACGGCCACCGGCTGCGAAGTGATCACGCGCTTCCCGGCCGATGAGCTGCTCGTCGCGGGGAGGACGTACGTTCGCGGCGCCGACCTGCTGCCCGACAGTGCAGCAGGCGGCGACGGAGTCGCAGACGGAGTGGCCGCGTCGACACTCGTGGGAGCCGGCTCCGGCACATGACCTCCGACACCGGTACGCGGTACCTTGCGGACGGCCTGCCGTCGTACCGGCTCGTCCGGCGGGAGGACGTGCAGCTCGCAGAAGCGCTCCCCGGCCGCTCGAGCAACCTCGAGTCGTGCCGCCTCGTCGGCGGATCGCTCGGTTCGACGCACATGGCGCTGACGCTGGTCTCCCTCCAGGGCGGGCACGTCGACACGCACGTCCACTCGTTCGAGACGGGCTTCTACGTGCTCGAGGGCGAGCCCGTCCTCTATCTCGACGGTCGCGGCATACAGCTCGAGCCCGGCGCCTGCGGGGTCGTACCGGTCGGAGTCCCACACGCGTTCCGGTCCGAGGGCGCCGCGATGTGGATCGAGATGGCGGCGCCGCGTCCCCGCCTCGACGGGAGCGACACGTTCTTCCTCGGTCCCGCGCCGGACGCTCCGCCCGAGCGCCTCGACGTCCGCGACCCGCGCAACCGCAACCTGTTCCTCCTCGGCGACGGGCAGATGGACCTCGACGTCCTGAAGCGTGGCGCCACCGTCGGCGCGCCCACCGTCTCGTCGAGCATGGCGACCGCGGTTCTCGCCTACAGCGGCATCGCGGTGAAGATGCTCGTCGACCAGCGCCTGGACGCGCAGCTGCACACGATGTTCATGGTCGACTACCAGCCCGGTGCCGTGGCGCACCCGCACGATCATCCCTTCGAGGAGTCGTACTACATGCTCGAAGGCGAGGTCGACGTCGTCGCGGACGGTGACCGTTACACGCTTCGTCCCGGCGATGTCTTCTGGACCGCCGTCGGTTGCGTGCACGCGTTCTACGAGGTGCAGGGCGGTCGCGTGCGCTGGCTCGAGACGTCGGCACCGGGACCGCCGTCGCGGCACTCGTACCGGTTCGAACGCGACTGGGACTACCTCGCCGAGCGGCTCGCTTCCGAGGTGGGCACAGCATGAGACGTAGGCTCGAGCGGAGCGCGTGCTCGACGACCTCGAGCTGTACACGCGGATCTATCGCCAGATGCTCCTGATCCGCGGCTTCGAAGAGCTCGTGCAGTCGCTGTTCCTGAAGGGCGAGGTGTACGGCACGACGCACCTGTACTCGGGGCAGGAGGCGGTGGCGACCGGCGTTGCGAGCCTGCTCGAGGAGCGCGACCGCGTGGCGGCCACGTATCGCGGGCACGGCCACGCCCTCGCGCTCGGCGTCGACCCGCAGGCGCTGCTCGACGAGATGCTCGGGCGCGCGACGGGAGTGAACGGCGGCCGCGCCGGCTCGATGAACGTGACGTCGCCGGCCGACCGCCTGATCGGTTCATTCGGGATCGTCGGCGGCAGCATCGCCGCCGCCACCGGGGCGGCACTTGCGCTCTCGCGCACCACCGGCGGCGTTGCCGTCGCGTACTTCGGCGACGGCGCGATGAACCAGGGGTATGTCTTCGAGTGCCTCAACTTCGCGCAGGTGCAGAGGCTGCCGCTCGTCCTCGTGTGCGAGAACAACGGCTACGGCGAGTACACGCCGTTCCGGTCGGTCACCGCCGGAGAGATCCGCGCGCGCGCCGAGGTGATGGAGGTTCCCGCCGAGACCGTCGACGGGATGAGCGTCTGGACGGTCCGCGAAGCAGCGGCGCGCGCGATCGACCACGCACGCTCGGGCAACGGCCCCGCCTTTCTCGAGGCGCTCACCTACCGCTTCTTCGGGCATTCGCGCAGCGATCCCGGCGCCTACCGCCCCGAGGGCGAGCTCGACGAATGGAGGACGCGCGACCCGATCGTCGTCCTGCGCGCACAACTCGAGGATGACGGAGCCGGCGCGTCGGCCCTCGACGAGCTCGAACGCGAGGTGCGCGACGACCTCGAGCGGATGCGCGAGCAAGGCCTCGCCGCCCCGTTCCCGTCCGGGCTCACCGTCGGCGAGTTCAAGGATTAGCGCCCGATGCCCGCCGAGCTGACAATGCCGAAGCTGTCCGACTCGGAAGCGGACATCGTGATCGTCCGGTGGCTGAAGACGCCGGGCGAGGGCTTCCGGCGGGGCGAGGCGCTGATGGAGGTCGAGACGGACAAGGCGACCGTCGTCTTCGAGGCCGAGGACGACGGGACGCTCGAGGCGATCCTGGTCTCCGAGGGCGAGTCGGCGGCCGTCGGGCAGCCGATCGCGAGACTTGCAGGCGACGAAGCCACGGCGCCCCGTCGAGCAAGCGTCCCGCCCAGGGCGCGACGAACGGCTCGCCTCCGGTCGAGGAGCGCCGGATGCGGCGTGCGCCCGAATGCGACACCGGTGGCGCGACGGACGGCGGTGGAGCTCGGCCTCTCGCTCCACGACATCGCCGGAACCGGGCCAGGCGGAAGGATCACGAGCGAGGACGTCCAGCGTGCGGCAGCGACTGCGCCGGTCCGGCGCGGTGGCAGACGGGGGGCGCCCGCGGGGACGTCACCGTTGTCGAGCTGACGACGACGCAGCTGACCATCGCGCGGCGCATGACGCAGTCGGCCGCGGAGATCCCGACCTTCACCGTCTCGGCAGACGCCGACGTATCGCAGGTCGTCGCGCTTCGCCACGGCGCGCGGGAGGAGTCGCAGCCCGCGCCCTCGCTCAACGACTTCGTGGTGAAGGCTGCCGCGCTCGGCCTGCGCGAGTTTCCGCCGTTCAACGCGTCGTACGTCGACGGGAGAATCGAGCGCTACTCGCGCGTCAACGTCGGCGTCGCCGTTGCGGTGGCTGACGCGCTGCTCGTCCCCGTCGTCACGGACGCCGACCGGAGGAACCTCGCCGAGATCGCGGCCGAGACGCGGCGGCTCGTGGAGGGAGCGCGCAACCGCTCGCTGCGGCCCGAAGAGCTGCGCGGGGGGACGTTCACGGTCTCCAACCTCGGGATGCTCGGGGTGAGCTCGTTCACCGCGATCGTCGACCCGCAGCAAACGGCGATTCTGGCCGTCGGCTCGGTGCGCCGCGCACCGGTCGAGGACGACGCGCGGCGGGTCGTCTTCCGCGACGTCATGACGCTCACGCTGAGCTGCGACCACCGGGTCGTCTACGGCGCCGACGGCGCCCGCTTCCTGTCCCGCGTTTGCGAGCTGCTCGAGCGGCCGCTGGTGCTCGCCCTCTGATGCCGCCGATCGCCTTCCGCACCGCGATCCGGGACGCGCTCGACGAGGAGCTCGACTTCGACGAGCGGGTGATCCTCTTCGGCGAGGACGTCGCGGCGGCCGGCGGCGTCTTCGCCACGACCCCGGGTCTCTACGAGAAGTACGGCCCGAAGCGCGTCTTCGACACGCCGATCTCGGAGCTCGCACTCGCCGGCGCCGCGTTCGGCTCGGCGGTGACCGGACTGCGTCCCATCGTCGAGATCATGTTCGGCGACTTCCTCACGCTCGCGATGGACACGGTCGTCAATCAGGCAACGAAGTACTGGTTCCTGACGGGGGAACAGGTGAGCGTGCCGCTCGTCTTCCGCTCGGTCGTCGGCGCCGGCGGCCGATTCGGTGCGATCCATTCCCAGATGCCGGCCTCCTGGTTCATGGGCGTCCCCGGCCTGAAGATCGTCGCTCCGTCGACGCCGGCAGACGCGAAGGCGCTCCTCAAGGCCGCCGTCCGCGACGACAACCCGGTGCTCTTCTTCGAGCACAAGCGGCTGTACGGAATCGAGGGAGAGGTGGACGGCGCTGTCGGCAAGCTCGGCGAGGCGGCCGTGGTGCGCGAAGGCAGCGACGTCACGCTCGTCACGGCCATGAACAGCGTCCACCACGCTCTCGATGCAGCGGAACGGCTCGAGGCAGACGGCGTTTCGGTCGAGGTGATCGACCTGCGCACACTGCGCCCGATCGATGTCGACACCATTCTCGCTTCGGTCCGAAAGACGAACCGCGTCGTCGTCGTCGAGGAGGGACCGCTGACCGGCGGCTGGGCCGGCGAGGTGCTCGCCTGCGTCACCGAGCAGGCGCTCGGGTATCTCGACGACGCGTGGCGGATCGCGACCCCGAACACGCCGATCCCGTACAGCCCTCCGCTCGAAGACGCGTTCCTTCCCGGGGCAGATCGAATCGTCGCGGAGATCCTGCGGCGGTTACGGTAAGAACGTGGTCACCAGCGAACGCAGCTTCGAGTCGTCGAAGGTCGGGAGCCGCCTGCGGCAGGAGCGGGAGCGGCGCGGCATGAGCCTGCGCGAGCTGGCGCGCCGCGTCGGCGTCTCCCCCAGCCTCGTCTCACAGATCGAGCTCGACCGCGTCAACCCCTCGGTGAGCACGCTCTACGCCCTCGTCTCCGAGCTCGGGATGACGATGAGCGACGTGTTCGGCGACGGAGCGCAGCCCGCGCCCCAGGTCCGTCGTTCACCCGATGACGACCACGGGCTCCTCACGCACCCCGACGCGCGGCGCGTGATCAACCTCGCCTCCGGCGTGCGCTGGGAGCGCCTCACTCCCAGGAGCGATCCCGGATGTCGAGTTTCTCCACGTCATGTATCCGGTCGGCGCGGAGTCGTGCCCGCACGACGCGCTCGTCACCCATGGCGGCCGGGAGTACGGCTACGTCACGAGCGGACGACTGGGTGTCCGCGTGGGTTTCGACGAGTACGAGCTCGGCCCTGGTACGTCGATCGTGTTCGACTCCTCCTCCCCACACCGGCTCTGGACGATCGGCCGCGAGCCCGTGCACGCTGTCTGGGTCGTCATCGGCCGTGCGGCCGACGCGCGCGCCGAGGCGCGCCCGCCGAGCCGCACTAGCTACGACGTCGCAGGCGTCTCGACGGGCTCGACGCGGTGCCGTGCGCTGCGGAACCGCGCGAGCAGCTCGGGCGACTGGTAGAGCAGGAGCGCGAGCAGGATCAGCACGCCGATCGCCATCTCCGCGTATTCGGTCGGCTGCTGGAAGAACGGGAGGACGTTGTTGATCTCGGTGAGGAAGAACGCCGCCAGGAGCGTCCCGAAGAATGATCCCTTCCCGCCGGCGAGGCTGGCACCGCCGAGGACGGCGGCTGCGATGCTCTCGAGCGCCTGATTGCCGATGATGGGCGAGCCGACCTGCACCTCGGCTGCGAGATAGAAGCCGGCGATGGAGGCCATGACCGAGCAGACGACGAACGCGAGGATGATCGTTCGGCCGGTCGACATCCCGAGCCGGCGCGACGACGTCTCGTCGAGACCGACGGAGCGGAGAGCAAGGCCGGGCCGCGACCGGTACAGCCACAGGTCGGCGAGCGCAGCGAAAACGACGACGCCCACGAACGCGAGTGGCAGCCAGCCGACGCTCTTGGTCAACGCGTTCGTCACGTCGGTATTGATCGCACCCTGCGGATAGGAGCGAAGCCAAAGCGCCAGTCCTTCGAGGATGCTGAGCGTGCCGAGCGTCGCGACGATCGACGGGAGCCGCAGCACCCGGATCAGGAACGCGTTGAAAAGACCGGTGGCGATGCCCACGCCGATGAGGGCGAGCGACCCGGTCACGAGCGCGAACCCGGAGGTCGTCGGTGTCAGCGTGAACGACGCGATGACGACGCACAGCGTCATGAGGGCTGCGACCGAGACGTCGAAGCCGCCGACGAGAAGCGCGACCGCTTGACCCATCGAGACGATGATCAACGGCATGGCGGCGAGAAACAGGCTGTTCAGATTCTCCTTGCTCAGGAACGCCGAGGAATGCGCATCCGCGTACACACCGAGCGCGACGATCAGCGCCGTCATCAGCACGAGCGGCAGCCAGCCCCGCGTCACGCGCGCGCTCCCTCATCCTCATGCACGCCGGCCGTCGCACCCGCGCGCGAGCCGACGATCGCTGCGATGATTCGCCGCTCCCCGAGCTCGTGGCGCGGGATCTCCTCGACGATGCGCCCGCGCGACATGACGATGACCCGGTCGCAGAGGCCCGCGAGCTCGAGCGGGTCGCTCGACTTGACGACGGCGGCGATGCCTTCGTCCGCCTTCGCGCGCAATGCCTCGTAGATGTCGAAGCGGGCGCCGACGTCGACGCCTTGCGTGGGCTCCTCGGCGAGAATGACCTTGACGTCTCCGCGCAAGAACGGCCGGATGAGCGACACCTTCTGCTGGTTGCCGCCGGAAAGCGATTGAACGGGCTGTTCCTCCGACGCCATCCGGACTCGCAGGCGCTCCACGAGCCCTGCAGATCGCGCGCCGCTCGCGGCCGCGTAGGACGATGCCGCCGCGGGCGAGCCGTCCCAGGACCTGGATGGTCGCGTTCGCACGGACGCTCAGGACGGGGAACAGGGCCTCGCCGCGCCGGTCGCCGCTGAGCAGGACGACTCCCGCGCGCAGCGGTCCTGCCGGCGAGCGCAGGTCGAGCTTCGCGCCGCCGCAGGATGCACTGCCGATCGCGGGCTCGACGCCGGCGAGCGCTCGGAGGAACGGCACCTGGCCGTTGCCCTCGGCGCCTGCGATGCCGAGGATCTCCCCCTTCCTGAGCTCGAGATCGACAGGGCCGAAGCGCTCACCCTGCAGGCCCGAAACCGCGAACACGACGTCTGCCGGCTCGGGCAGCGCGGGTCGTTGCGGGAATGCGACGGTGAGGGGCCGGCCGATCATGAGTGCGACGAGCGCATTCTCCGAGACCGATGCCGCCTCGAATGTCCCCTGGCCGACACCGTCGCGGAGCACCGTGACGCGGTCCGCGACCGCGAGCACCTCGGGAAGGCGGTGGCTGACGTAGACGACACCGACGCCTGCCCGCACCTGGTCGAGCACGAGTGTGTGGAAGCGCTCGACGTCCTCCGGTCCGAGCGCCGTGGTGGGCTCGTCGAGAAGCAGCACCTTCGGCTGGGTCAGGAGGGCCTTCGCAACCTCGAGGAGCTGTCGTTCGGCCAGAGGGAGCGAGCCGGTGAGCGGTGTGACGGGAATGTCGAGGCCGAAGGTCGCAAGTGTTTCCTGCGCCCAGCTCTGCATGCGCCCGTACGACGGACGCGCGTCGGCGGGCACCGCGAGGTAGAGGTTCTCGGCCACCGACAGGTCGAGGATGTGCGAGTAGTCCTGGTAGGCGATCCCCAGCCCGAGACGCCGCGCCACGGCGGGGGAATGGTGTGTGAGGCGGCTCGCGCCGATCTCGACGGATCCCTCGTCGGGTGCAAGGAAGCCGCTTGCGATTCCGAGCAATGTCGATTTCCCGGACCCGTTCTCCCCGACGAGGGCGTGGATCTCGCCCGCGTGGCAGTCGATGCTGACGTCGCGGAGCGCTTGGACCGCTCCGAACGCCTTCGACAGCCCACGAACGGACAGGACGTCGGTTGTCACGGGCCCGGGATTCGACATTGCAGGATTCAGTTTCTCGTGCTTGATCCTCCTATGGGTACATCTGGTGGAGGAGGCTGAGCGGAATCAGCGAGGTCGGGGATGCCGTAGGTGGATACCCCTTCGTGCACATGGTCCGCGTGGCCTGGTTCTGGAGCTCGATCGGGAGGACGATCGTCGGCGGGATCTTCGCCCCGTTGAGCTTCATCATGTCAGCGGTCAGGGCGATCCGGATCTGTGAGTTGCCCGCTGTGTAGTAGAAGATCTTGAGTGCCGGGTCCTTCAGCTGGTCGGCCAGGCAGCCCATCGCAGACTCGTCGGTCCGGTAGGTGAATACGCCCTTGTACGGGATGCCGGCGGCCTTGTACGCCGCGTAGCCGCCCTGCGACATGAAGAGCGCGTCTTCGTAGCTGAGTCCCTTCAGATCCGGGTACTTCGCGAGGATGCCGGCGACGATGCCCTGGACCTTCGACGGATCCCAGTTCGTCGGCTGGTTCGCGACCACATGAATCGAGGAGTTGAGCGCGGCCTGCTCGCACTTCTGCCAGCCGGCAGACAGCGGGTTCCCGGGGAAGCCGCCGAGGAAGGCGATGTTGCCGGACTTGACCTGCGTGTTCATCACGTACGCGAACGACTTGCCGAGCTTGCAGGTGTCCTCGCCGACCACCGTCGTGTAGTTCGATCCCGGGCCGGTCACGTAGCCCCAGGCGTAGGTCGACACGGGAATTCCGGCCTTCGTCGCCTGCTGGAAGACCGGGATCATGGCGTCGCCGAAGTCGGGGTAGGTGACGATCGCGCTCACGTGCTGCGCGATCACCGACTTGAAGTCCGCGATCGCCTGGTTCAGGTCGGAGTGCGCGCTCATGTAGATGATCTTCCCGATCTTGTGATACGTGAGCGCCTGGAGGATGAACTCCATCTTCGACATCTGACGGTAGGTGTTCTCGCCGAAGCCCTCGACGTACGCGACGGTGAGCTTGCCGCCCGTTCCGGTGCTACAGCCGTTGTTCTTCCAGCACTTCAGTGCAAGCGCGTAGTTGACCACCTGCGGCGACCGTCCGAACGCGGCCAGCGAGATCTGGCGCCCCGTCTTGTTCGCGGGCAGGAGGGTCGCCTTGAAGAGCGTGTGCTTCAGGGTCGTCGACGGCGCCGAGTACGTCTCGCCGAAGCCGCTGCCTTTCCCGATCATGACCCCGCCCTTGCCCACGTAACCCGCGGGGCCCATGGCGGTCGAGTGTGCCCCTCCAGCGGCGCCACTCGCGGCCGCGATCAGCGCGACCGTTGCCGCAGTCGCGACAAGCAGCACCCCGAGGAACTGGTGCTTCCTTCTCATCCGTGACTCCTTCCGTCGGTTCATCATTGACGTTCTTTTGGGGGGTATGACTCTTGCCCGCTACACGCCGCCGGCCGCTCGAGCAGTCGGCGTGACGACCCGGAGGCCCCAGGCGAGGACGGCGGCAAGGCGATCACCGGAGACGACCATTCCGGCGATGATCGCGATGCCGAAGACGATGTACTGCATCGCCGGCGAGAGCCCCATGATCAGGAGCATCTGCGTCAACAGAGTGAGGGCGAACGCGGCGATCCAGGTGGACGTCGCGCTCGCGAGGCCGCCCGAGAGCGATGCACCGGCGATCACGACGGCGGCGATCGGCGCGAGCAGGTACGCCGAGCCGAAGGCTGGGTCGATGCTGAAGCTGACGCCCGCGAGCAGGACCGCTGCGACCGCGTAGAGCGTGCCGGCCGCCGTGTAGGCCAGCACGACGTACGTTCGGACGTGGAGCCCTGCCATCCACGCCCCTCTCGGGTTCGCGCCCACGGCCTGGAACCGGCGGCCGACCACCGTGTAACGAAGGACGAGCGCAAGCAGGATCGTGATCGCCGCCCCCACCCAGAAGACGCTGCTCACTCCGAGCGGCTTCGCGGTCGCCCAGGACGACAGCCCGCTCGGCACGTTCGGGCGGTTGGTCACGACGTCGCGCGAGTACTTGCTGCTCCAGGCGAGGACGATCAGGCCCACCGCCAGCGTGACGATGAGCGGGTTGAGCCGCAGCAGACCGACGAGGACGCCGTTGACGAGACCCACGAACACACCGACACCGAGAGCGGCGAGGATCGCGACGGGGAGCTTGTGGTCCGAGCCCGCTCCGATCCCGGCGACCAGATTTCCCGCGGCGGCCATCACCCCTGGTGTCGACAGGTCGATGCCCCCTTGAATGACGACGAGCATCTGGCCGAGCGAGGCGATCGCGAGGACGGTCGCGATCGGGAGGATGTACGAGAACGAGGTGTGCCCAAGAGCGTCCGGCGCTGCGATCGCAGCAATGACGAGCAGCGCACCGGTGGCCAGCCACACCGGCAGGAAGCGTGCGGCGACCGTGGCTGTGGCGACGAGTCGTCGAACGTGGGCGGCCGCGAATCGTCCCCTCGGGGGCGGCGATGGAGTGCTGGCCGCTACCACGGGACATTCTGACCAGGTCCAGGGAACAGTGTCAATGATGGCTTAACGATTTGGTTCATGAATCCGGGTATACGCGGCCGGGAATGTCTCTGGTTTGGCGCTCGCCCGTTGACGTCGCACCGCGCAAGCGTTTATGGTCGCTGTACATGCGGCGGCGCGAACCACCGCACCGAATCCCTGTCTGAAGAGGCTAAGGAGAAAGCATGAGCTCGCAGCGGCTGTTGATCCGCAACGGCTTCGTCGTCTCGATCGATCCCGAAGTCGGCGACCTTCCGGATGGGGAGGTCCTCGTCGAGGACGGCAAGATCGTCGACATCGGCACGAACCTCGGCGTGACGGACGCGGAGGAGATCGACGCCTCCGGGATGATCGTGATGCCCGGCTTCATCGACACGCACCGGCACACCTGGCAGACGCCGGTCCGCGGCGTCCTTCCGTCGTGCACGCTCGACCACTACTTCGCGGTCATGCTCGGCCAGGTCGGCGGCTTCTATCGTCCCCAGGACGTCCACATCGGCGACTACGCAGGCTCGCTCGAGGCGCTCAACGCGGGTGTCACGACGCTGCTCGACTGGTCGCACATCAGCAACACGCCGGACCACTCGGACGCGGCGATCCAGGGCCTGAAGGACGCGGGCATCCGCGCCGTCTACGCGCACGGCATGCCGACCGGCGGCGAGTGGTGGTCGTTCAGCGAGCTCGAGCACCCGGCCGACATCCGTCGCATTCGCGACACGTACTTCTCGTCCGACGACGGCCTGATCACGCTCGCCATGGCCGCGCGCCAGCCCGGCAACGTGAACTTCGACGTCGCGAAGCACGACTGGGCACTCGCGCGCGAGCTGGGGATCCTGATCAGCGTGCATGTCGGCATGCGGCTCCACACGCTGCACTACACACCGGTGAAGGACATGCACGACCTCGGCCTGATGGGCCCGGACGTCTGCTACATCCACATGACCGACCTGAACGACGAGGAGCTCGACTGGATCGCCGAGACGGGCGGGAAGGCGTCGATCGCGCCCTACGTCGAGATGCTGATGGGGCACGGGCCGCCTCCGACCGGGAAGATGCTCGCCCGCGGCGTCCGCCCTTCGCTCAGCGTCGACGTCGTCTCGAGCGTTCCGGGCGAGATGTTCACGCAGATGCGAACGGCACTCGCCTACGACCGGATCCTCGAGTTCACCGACACCCCGGACATCGCGTTCGCGCCGAGGCTCACGCACACGGACGTGCTCGAGTTCGCGACCATCGACGGGGCACGGTCGATCATGCTCGAGGACCGGGTCGGCTCGCTCACACCCGGCAAGCAGGCCGACATCGTGCTGCTCAAGACCGACGTGATCAACACCGCGCCGGTGCTCGACCCGAAGGCGACGATCGTCACGTACGCCGACACGTCGAACGTCGACTCGGTGTTCGTCGCCGGCCGCGCGGTCAAGCGGAACGGGCAACTCGTCGACGTCGACATGAAGTCGGTCGTACAGCAAGCTCGAGGAGTCGCGCAACCACATTCTCGGACAGGGTGGTCTGCTGCCCGACTGGGCCATGGAGACGGCAGGGGCGCACTCCCACTGAGGTAGCCGGACCGGAGGGGCGGGCTACGGCCCGCCCCTCCGGCCCCGAACAAGGAGAACCGAAAGATGGCGAGCAAGAGCGTCGTTGTCGTGGGCGGAACGCGTGGCCTGGGACGCGAGGTCGCGCAGTTCTACGCCGACCAGGGACGCGACGTCGTGATCACCGGCCGCGACGCGTCCGCAGCGGAGGTGTGCGCCGCGGAGATCGGCGGCTCCACACGCGGCCTCGGACTCGACCTGGCGGAGCCGCACACGCTCGCCGAGCGGCTCGGCGGACGTCGGCGAGGTCGAGTACCTCGTCCTCGCGGCCATCGAGCGCGACAGCAACTCCGTGAAGGACTACGACATCGCGACGGCGATTGCGGCTCGTCACGCTCAAACTCGTCGGCTACACCGAGGTCGTCCACACGCTCCTGCCGAGGCTCTCCGACGACGCGGCGATCCTGATCTTCGGCGGCCTCGCCCGCGACCGGCCCTATCCAGGCTCGACGACGGTCACCGCGGTGAACGGCGCAGTCACGAGCTCGTCCGGACGCTGGTGGTCGAGCTCGCGCCGCGGCGCGTGAACGCCCTCCATCCCGCGATCGTCGGCGACAGTCCGAGTGGCGGGACATGCCGGCCGAGCGCTTTCAGGCGCTCGTCCAGCGCACGCCGATCGGGCCGGCTCGTGACGATGGCGGAGGTCGTGGACGCCTCGCGCTTCCTGCTCGAGAACGGAGCGTCAACGGCTCAACCTCGCGGTCGACGGCGGCTGGCTCTGCATGTGACCTGGCAGTCGGCTGACTGACGCGCGCGGCTGCGCCACTCTGAGGCGTTGAGAGGCGAGACGTTGCGGAAGCCGGCGTTCTCCCGATCGCGAGAGTGACGCTTCGTGCGTAAGGACGCTCGCCCGGCCGGGAGTTGCCTCCGTCAGCGAGGGAGAACCGAATCCACGCGGCTCTAGGCGAAACCTTGCCCTAGGTCCGCTCTGCCACCCGCTTGAGCGAGTGGCAGACGGACCGAATGTTCGCTAGGTCAGATCAGAGCGGCTACGATTACTGATCGCTGCGCACTGACCGAGTCGCGTGGTGACCGACGTGGTTGGTCTCGCCGGGGATGAATCCTGGGGACACGCCGGGGCGAGCCCCGTGCAGTTCAGGTTGTTCCCGACCGTGTTCTCCACGACGGCGACGGTCCGGCCCGGGTCACCCGGGTCGAGCGCCGTGATGTTGGTCAGCGTCGCGTTGCCGCCGATCGTGTTGAACTGCACGCCGAGCCAGTCGGCCGCCACGTCGCTGATCGTGAGGTTCTTGCCGATCGTGTTGCCCTTGATCGACCAAGGGATGCTCACCGCCTCCTCCGGTCAGCGAGACGTTCCCGTTGACCGTCAGCTTCTCTGAGGCAGCACGGTGTCCGCGTCGCGTGGCGGTGACGTTCCCGTTGACGGTGATGGCGGTCTGCCCGTCCGGGTCGATCGGCGCACGGCACTCCCGCGAACCTGCCGATCGTATTTGTCGGCTGGCAGCCCAGTCCGAGGAGCGAGCCAGGCCCGCAGTGACGTTGTGTCCGACGGTGATCGTCGACGGCGCGCTCTGCGCGTCGAGCAGGGCACCGGGGGCGACGTTGATGTTGCCGGTGACGTTGATCACGGCACCGGGCACGATGTTGCACACACCCGTAACCGTGATGCTGGCGTAGTTCCCAGACGGGATGCTGGTGAAGGTCGACGTGGTGGGATCACCGGTCCAATGACCACCGCTGCAGGTGTAGTTGTTGCCGGGGGCAGCGCTCGCGATACCTGTAGCCGCCACCGCAGACAACGCCACCACCATCACCGCGCCGAGCGCGATACGAAACCTCATACTTGCTCCCTTCGTCGGTTGTGCCACGAGAAGGAAGCGCAGACTCGCGGTCGCCTATGCAGCGACCGCATCGAACTTCGGCTCCCTCTCCCCCTAAACCACTGAACCGCACCTCCGCTGCGGTCCCTGATCTCCGAATACCTACAACAACATCGCCCTGATCGCAACAAACCCGATCCCTGCCGAGCCAGTCTCCCTCCTCGATGCCGTGTTGAAAAACAGTTCGCGAGCTGTCGGAACAGACCGATCTCCCTGAGCGGACGCTGGACTGGCGATCCACACGCTCCGCAGTCGAGTCGCCGGCTTGCGGCTAGGCCGACTCCAGCGAACGTCTCAAAGACTTGAGCGTTCTCGCGCGTTCGCTTCTCGCCAACAGCGCCGCGGCGGGTTTCATCACCCGCGTCCAGCCGAAGAGCTCGCCTTCCGCGACGTGATGAACGATCGTCTTCTCCTGATCCGCCTCGAGGAAGTACTCGGGCCGGGCCTCCGTCACGGGGCGCCGAACCACCGCAGCGTCTCCTGGAATCCGATCCGTGACGGAGGCTCGAAGCTCATCACTTCGCCACGGTAGGTGCCCATCCTGGTGGCGTCGAAATACGTCGCCCCCTTCTCTATCGGGCCGTCCGAGACTGGGCCGCACCGCCGGAACAAGCCGGTGCGATGCATCCAGCTGCTGTAGGCCGGCAGGTCCGCCAACCGCGCGAAGACCTCCTCGATCGTTCGATCGATCGTCGTGCGCGACTCGTACCGGACCGGTGCTCGACGCGTTCAGTCGACTCACCTCGTCATCCTCTACCGAGGACGAACCCGGAGTCAAATCGAGCACTAGACGCGGCGCCTTCGCACGTCAGGGGTCATTCCCGAACTCAATGTCATCTGAGTCGTGCTGTCTGGTTCGAGTTTGAGAGTTCGGGTTGGCGGCGGCTGACTCGATTCCCGAATGTCGGCCGTAGGGCCGACTTGCCAGTGTTGTGTCGCCGCCGCCTTCCCGAGACCGTCGAGTGTGACCTGATAGGAGCGTGGCTTTCGCCTCGATTGAGGTCTGTCCGCTCGCCGGTCGCCCCCTTTCCCGTTGTTGGAGGCGATGGAATGATCGTGATCGGGGTGGACGTACACAAGCACTCGCTGACCGCTGTGGCGGTCGACGAGCTCGGCCGCACGGTCGCTGAGCACGTCGGTCCGGTCGACGGCGAGCTTGTCGGCTGGGCGCGTGCGCTGGACGAGGCGCGGCTGTGGGCGGTCGAGGATTGCCGGCACGTGACGCGCGGTCTCGAGCGGACGCTGCTTGGGGCGGGTGAGCGGCTGGTGCGGGTGCCGCCGCGGCTGACGGCACCGCAGCGACGGCGCGGCCGGACGCGGGGCAAGTCGGACTCGATCGACGCGCTCGCGGTCGCCCGGGCGGCGTTGCAGGAGCCGCGCTGGACGGCCCCCGTGCAGGCGAAGAGATACTGCGTGAGTTGAAGCTGCTGGTCGATCACCGCGACGACCTCGTCGCCGAGCGGCGTCGCTGCCAGCAACGGCTGCGCTGGCATCTGCACGAGCTCGACCCGAACCTGGCGGTGCCGCTGGGGGCACTCGACCGGGCGATCTGGCTCGACCGGCTCACCCGGCAGCTCGCCCGGCGCGAACAGACGACCCAGGTGCGGATCGCCCGCGACCTCGTCGCCCGCTGCAAGACGCTGACCCGCTCGATCGCGGAACTCGACCGGGAGCTACACGCACGCACCCAGACACTCGCGCCCCGGCTGCTCGAGCTCGCCGGCTGCGGCCCGCTGAGCGCCGCCAAGCTGCTCTGCGAGATCGGCCCGATCGACCGCTTCGGCTCCGACGCCCAACTCGCCCGCCACGCCGGCGTCGCACCCCTCGACGCCAGCTCCGGCAAACACCAACGCCACCGCCTCGACCGCGGCGGCAACCGCCAACTCAACTGCGCCCTCCACCGGATCGCGATCACCCAAGGCCGCGTCCACCCGCCCGCACGCGCCTACCTCGAACGCAAACAACACGAAGGCAAAACACGACGCGAAGCGATCCGCTGCCTCAAACGACAGCTCGCACGCACCGTCTACACCACACTCAAAAACGAGCCGCTATTGACATAGGAGCAACGCTGGCCCAGGCGATGTCCTGTAGTTAAGCCCGGCTAGCAAGCTGCGTGGGCGGCACGCACATTCGCCACGCCCTTCACGCTGACAGTCTTCCTTGACTGGCGGGCGGAAGTACCCGAACCCCCGCCTACAAGAAGGCGTCCAAGGACGCCTGACACGAGACCCGCAGGCGCTCGGCGTCTGCGCGAACCTCGTCGTCGGGGAACGGCGGCGGATCTTCTTCCGGGAACGGGAACGGCCACTCGGGACGCGGGTCGTCCGCGTAGCGCGGGACGAGGTGCACGTGCAGGTGTGGCACCGAGTTGCCGAGGATGTCGTAGTTCATCTTCACCGGCCCGAAGACGCGCTCGATCGCACGTCCCGCGTGCAGCAGCTCGAGCCAGAAGCGCATCGCCTCCGGGGCGGATAGCTCGGTCGGCTCGACGACGTGGCCGCCGCGGTAGTAGACGTGCGAGAGGCCGCGCTGGACGCCGCCGCGACTCAGATACGCATCGGTCAGCTCGCCCGAGAAGAAGCGAATGCCATGAGCGGTCTCGTCGGGCCGGCCCTGCTCACAGATGGGGCAGCCTTCGCCGCGCTTGCGCTCGTAGAACTGCTTCGGCCACTCCATGGCACTCGTATGATGACAGCGTGCCGGAGACGCCCGAACAGTTCTGGGAGCGCGCGCGCACCGACCTGCGGATGCCGCCCGTCGAGGACTGGGAGTCGTGGCCGTTCGTGGGCGACATCGCGCCGAAGGAGCTCGAGCCGCCAGTCGCGGAGGAGAAGTCGCGCCACGGTGTCGGCGGGGACTGCAAGGCGTGCAAGAACGGCGTCCAGTCTGCGATCTGGCACGACGAGCGCTGGATGCTCCGGCCGCTGCGCGACCCGTCAGGGCTCCCGTTCGTGTGCCTGCTCGAGACGCGCGCGCATCTCGACTTCCCCGACCTCGACCACCAGCACGCCGCGGAGCTCGGGCCGCTGCTCCTCCGCATCCAACGCGCGGTCGCCTCGATCCCGGGCGTCGGCAACGTCCACATCGGACGCTGGGGCGAAGGCTCCGAGCACTGCCACATCTGGTTCATGGCGCGCACCGCACGCATGGAGCAGCTGCGGAGCTCGTTCGCGGCGATCTGGGACGACATCCTCCCGCCCACGCCGCGCGAGGTGTGGGACGCGAACGCCGAGCTCGTCCGCACGGCGCTAGCCGACTAGGGCGCAGGGCCTCCAGCGGGTCACGCCCACCCGATGCCCGTCAGGGTGTAGTCGTGAACACTCGTGCAAGCGAGCCTAGCGCGCTCGACCGCGCAGCTGGCCCGAGCCAGCGCTAAGACTCGCACTTCAGGTGCCTGGTACCTCCGGTAGCAGGCACCGATCCTTCGAACCGGCTGCCAGCCGCGTCGTTT
Source organism: uncultured Thermoleophilia bacterium (assembly GCA_963779535.1). Classification (GTDB taxonomy): domain Bacteria; phylum Actinomycetota; class Thermoleophilia; order Gaiellales; family Gaiellaceae; genus PALSA-600. The sequence continues at coordinate 78,713 of CAVZYP010000007.1, forward strand.
GAACCAAGCGACATCGCAGCCGAGTGGATCAGCCATGACCCGGTCAAACCACTCGTCGCGGTCGCGGAGACGCAAGCCGACTTTCCGTTCGCCGACCGCGTCTTCCGCTTCGCGCATCCCGAGTCGGATCGGATCCGGCTCTTCCCTCTCGTCGCGAATGCGCAGCCGCGCTTCCGCTAGCTAGGCGGTTGACCGCTGTTCGGGGGTCAGGCGTCATCAGGCCACGCTGGCACAGGCGACGGGATGGACGTCAGGGCAGCCAGCCCTCACGGTACGCGGACCGCTCCTCCGGCCCGAAGCGGGCGTAAGCCTCGGCCGGTTTCGAGGTCTCCTCGAGCACGCTCGCGCCGTGCTTCGCCGCCACCTCGTTCACCGGATAGAGCGCCTCGAAGCCGCCCGCTCGGCTGCCGGTCATGACGATGACGCACGGCCCCTCACCGGCGCCGACGAAGACGTGGTGCGTCCACGGCGGGCAGTGGACGAAGTCCCATGCCTTCAGGCGGCGCTCCTCGCCTTCGATCACGAGCACGCACTCTCCGGCAACGAGAAGGAAGTCCTCCTGGCCGCGCTCGCGGTGGTACATGCCGTTCCGCTGGCCGGGCATGAGCACGTGGATGCGGAAGCCGAGCTGAGCCCACTCCTGCCCTCCTTCGAAGTCGGTGTCCTGCCCGCGCTCCTCGCTTCGGATCCACGAGACGTCGCGCGCGTTGAGGACGAACCAACCTTCACCCTGGGGGATGAGCCCCGCGTCGGTTCTCTTCAGTTGTGCCTCGCGAATGGATTCGGTCACCGGCGGATCCTTGCAGGAGCGATGGCGCTGTGCCCGGGAACGAGACGCGAGGGTGCAGCCCCAACCGCGGACGCCCCTCGTCACGCTCAGGGGTCACCGGAACACTGGACCAGGCATGAGACCTGACGCCTGATCGTCGATCAGGTGCGTTTCTGTGGGTAGATCGTCTCGCCGCGGGCCAGCATTTCGACGAACTGCACGATTCTGCGTTCTCGCGTTTCCGCTCGTTTGGCGGTACTGATCCGATAGAGGATCGCGTAGCGGTTCTGGCGGCTCAGGTTCTCGAACATTGCGAGCGCTTTCGGCTCGGCGGCCAGTGCAGCGCCGAGATCGTCAGGCACCTCGATGCTGGCAGAGCCCGCGTAGGCGGTTTCGCTTCGACCGTCGGCTCTCGCACTCTCCAGCTCGGCGATCCCGGCTGGATGCATGCGACCTGCTGCGATCAACCGCTCCGCGATCTCGATGTTCCGCTTCGACCAGGCGCTGCGCCTGCGGCGGCGACTGAAGCGCTGGTAGTAGGTGTCGGCGTCGCGGCCGCGGAGTTGGCCGTCGATCCAGCCGTGGCACAGTGCCTCTTCAAGCGCTTGATCGTGGTTGAGACTGGTCGGTTGGACCGTCTTCTTCTTGGCCAGCACGAGCCATATCGCCGCCGAGGAATCATGGTGCTTCGCCAACCAAGCGCGCCAGTGTGCTGCATCGCGCACCATCAGCTCCGGTGCATCCTCCACGATCCCATTCTGGCGATCAACGGATCGATCAGGACCGCGACCGAGTTCAAGGCGTCCGCGCGAACACTCGCGCATTCCAGCCCTCTGCCGAGCCTTTCATGGGCGGGGTTACGATCGGATCATGTTGGCCGATTTCACGCTGTGGGATTTCCCGGGGTGGGTCGAGGTCACGGTCGAGCCGAACGATGACCCCGAGGCGCTCGGGACGGCAGTAACGGCGAGAGGCTTCCCGGTGTGCACCGCAACTGTGACCTACCGTGGGCGCGGTTACCATGCCGCGCTCGGCTGGATCCAGCTGGTCAAGTCGACGGATAACTCGAGCGGTGGTGGGGAGTTCGAGATGGATCCGTTCGAGCCCTTGGGTCGGTTGGCGCATCCGTTCTGCTTTCTTCGGGTTCGCGCCGGACGGCGCACAGCTTTCTCGCCTTCATCACCGAGGACGGCGAAAGGCTGGAGGCCCGCGCTCTCTTGGGCTTCAGCTGGGGGTTCTCGATCCACAACGCGACCTTCACTTACGAAGCACCTGCTGCGCTCGCCCCGTCGGTCTGGGACGGCCACCGGGCAGTCCTGGCCCGTGAGCATCCCAGCTGGGGTTTCGCCGACGGCTATCGCAGCCACTCGAGCACGCTCCCGCGGCGATCGGACCGGGTCGCTCAGGCGTCATTTCCCGGGCCGGGGGTGAACAGTTTCCAGTTCCCCTCGGAGACGACTTCGACCGCACCGTCGGCCACTTTGATGGCGGTTTGATCATCGATCGCGTACGTCGGGACTGGTATTTCGAGGGCCCACTTTTCTACGTTGGCCATGGAGGAGTCCTCGAAGCCCGCGCGATCCAGATGTACGCGCAACGCGAAATCGACCAACCCCAGCGCCCTATCGCCTTCCCGCGCCTGATCGCTGCCTGCGGGCACGTACTGAAGGTTGAACTCCGCGTCGCAGTTGTAGGGGGTCATCACGATGCTCCCGGCGCTCACCCCCACGTAGACCGACTCGCTCAGCGACGGCAAGAGGTCTGCCAGTCCTGACTGCCGCATCCAGTAACACAGGTAAAGGACATCGCCGCCCCACACCAACAAGGCGTCGGTCTCGCTGACCAGCGGGACCCAGCTCTCCCTTTGGATGCTGGGCAGCGCGGTGAGCTCCAGAACCCCCAGCGACTTCCAACCCACTTCGCACAAAGGGCTCGGGGCCTGACCGCAGATCGCCCGCCATGCCCCGGCCGCACCGTCGGGGAAGGGATAGATCGCGGTCGGGATGATGAGGGCGCTGGACTCCGCGATCGGTTTTCCCAGCAGGCCGACGAGGGCGTCGTCGATGCTCGGGTTACTGATACCAGAGGAAGTGAGAAGAAGCTTCATGCGGCCTCTCAGGGTGGTTACTGGTGGCGAGAGCGTGCTACGCGCTCAGGGATCCGTACCCGGTAGAGACTGGCAGACCACCGAAAACTCATCGGCCCCGCCAGCTCCAGCCCACGTCCTTCAGCGGACATTCGCGAACACTCGCGCATCTGAGAGACGGGCGTTTATCGAACTGCGAGAATCCGGTTCGTGAACGAAGCGAGGCTTGAGGACGCCGGCTCCGGGCTTGCCCCCGTCACGGAGGGTTGGTTCGTCGTCAATGTGCGCGATGCCGAATGGTTCTCGTCGGAGACGAGAGGCGCGGCGTGTTGGTTCGCGAACGAGTACGGCGAACCTCCGATCGAGTTCACGCAGCTCGGGATCAATGTGACCGTCCTCGAGCCCGGCCAGAGCGGCGTCTACCACGCCGAGGCGAATCAGGAGGCGTTCCTCGTCTTGGCCGGTGAGTGCAGGCTGCTCGTCGAGGGCGAGGAGCGTTGTCTCCGAGCCTGGGACTTCTTCCATTCGCCCGCCTGGACGGAGCACGCCTTCGTGGGAGCCGGCGACGGGCCGTGCGTGGTTCTGATGGTCGGCGCACACGTCAGCCCCGACGGGCGGTATCCGGTGTCCGACCTGGCAGCGCGTTACGGCGCCAGTGTGGAGAAGGAGACATCCGATCCGGAGCAGGTCTATGCGACGGCCGAGAGGTTCCGGCGAGAGCGACCGCCGTACTGGTCACACCTACCCTGGGGCGAGAGCCGTTCGCAGTAGCCGTCAGTCGTCATTCGCGAACGCCGGCCCACGCGAGCGCGACTCGTCTCCTAGCCGGATTCGCTTGCTACCGGGCTGGGGGCGAACAGCTTCCAGTGCCCCTGGGAGATGACTTCGACGGTGTCGTCGACCACTTTGATGGCGGTGTCGTCGTCGATTGCGTAGGCCGGATTCGACAAGCCGGAAGCCCATCGTTCTGCCTCGGCCATGGTGTTCTCCGGCAGATCCGGGTGATCCACGTGCGGGAAGATCGAGAAGTCGACGACGCCCAGCGTTTCGTCGCTGCCGTTGGGCGACTTCCAGCCGACGAAGTCCTCGCCGATCCGGGGGGTCAGCACCATGCTCCCGGCGCTGAACCCCACCCAGACGCTGTCGCGCAGCGACGGCAGGAGATCCGCAAGACCGGATTCCTGCATCCAGTGGCACAGATACAGCGCGTCGCCGCCGTTCACCAACAGGGCGTCGGTCTCGCGGACCCATTGGACCCAGCGGTCTGAACCCACGCTGGGAAGCGCCGTTAGCTCGAGCACGCCGAGCGATTTCCAACCGAGCTCGGTCATCGGCTGGTCGGACCGTCCGCTGATGAACCGCCACGGGCCGGCCGGAGTGCTGTAGGAGCTCCCGTACGCCGCCGTCGGTATGCAAAGAGCATTGGACTCGGCGATGGGCTTGCCCAGCAGGTCGACGAGCGCGTCGTGGATGCTCGGGTTCTTGATGCCAGCGGACGTGAGCAAGAGCTTCATGCGGCCTCCGGGAGTCGTTTCCTGCAGGGCGACAACGTGCTAAATCCGTACGCGGTAGAGACTGACAGTCCACCGAGAACTCATCGGCCTCGGGGAGATCCAGTGGGAAAAGTGGCGAGCCTCACAAGTCAGGTACCTGGTACCTCCGGTACCAGGTACCGATTCTTGGAACCGCCTGCCTTCTTGCTCGGGGCCTTCGCGGACCGGCGGCGGGCAGGACGTCGGGTTGCTTGCTCAGTGGCCGGGTGGCGGGCCTGGGGGGCCGAGGATCTCGAACCCGTTTCGCTTGGCAATGGGCACGAGCCGCGCCATGTCCGGGTGGCCATCGAGCGGCGGCGGCACGACACGCTCGGGAGCGGGCTCACCGACTTCCCTCTGGAATCCCTCGAACTGCATCGGAGCGAAGCCGACCAGCGCCCTCGCACCGCCTGCCTCGGCGTAGAAGGTGTGCGGCACGCCCTTGGGACCGAACGCAAACGAGCCGGCCTTCAGGGACTGACGAGTCTCGCCGACCCAGACGGTGAGCTCACCTTCGAGGACGTAGAACCATTCGTCCTCCTCCGGATGAACATGCCAAGGCGAGCCGAGGCCCTCGGGCACGACGATCTCGACCAGGCCGTATGCGCCGCCGGTGTCGTCGCGGCCGATCTTGATCGTCTGCAGCATCCCGAGCAGCCAGAAAGCCTCACCCTCGTCCTCGTGCAGTGCGTATCCGAGCTGGTTCCGCTCTCCAGCGACGGTTGCCATGGGTACTCCCTTCCCGCGTTGACTGATATGATCCGCAACAGTCCATGAGTAAACAGTTGCAGAGCGAACTGTCTCACGAGGAACAATCCTTGTCAAGTCCCTCCCCGGAGCGGCTGCATGCCTGGCGCCTCTTCTTCGAGAGCGCGCTCGCGCTGCTCGACGTGCTCGACGCCGAGCTCGAGCAAGCTGCGGGCATCCCCCAGCGCTGGTACGACGTGCTCGTCCACCTCGAGGAATCCCCGCAGGGCATCCCGATGAACGAGCTCGCCGACCAGATCCTCTACAGCAAGAGCGGCTTCACACGCGTCGTCGACCGGATGGAGGACGCGGGACTCGTCCGCCGCCACCGCCCCGAAAATGATCGACGCACGATTCTGATCGTCCTCACCGACAAAGGCATCGGGACGCTCGAGCGCGCCCGCCGTCACCACCGAGACGGAATCCAACGACACTTCTCCGAACACCTCACCAACGCCGACATCAAAGCGCTCACCCGCGCACTCGAAAAGATCAGCGCCCACGCACGACCGCTCCGCCCCGGCCGCATCCGCGCTGGAGAGAAACAGGCACAAAAGACCTCGTCGAGCTAGATGTCTCCCGGCTGGGCGCATGCTCGGTGAACGCCGGCGCAGGCCCAAGGACGCTGCTCAGAGTTCGATGATCCGCAACGCACGGATGTCGAGCGGGCCGCGATAGAGCACGTGCGGAAGATGCCCCCACAGTAAGGGTCTGCTCCCTCCTCGAGCGCATTCGCGGTAATACCGCCGGCTCGCCTCGTTGAAGGTGGAGAGCTCGGTGAGCGCTTCGGGGCGGAACGGCAGCCACTGCGACCCGTCCAGGTCGTCCGCGGCGGTTGCACGACGGTTGACGAAGACGGCAGTGCGGTCTACGTCGAGATCGAACGGATCGATCTCGAAGAATCGCCTTCGGAGTGGCTCAAGGCCGACGTCACCGAGGGCGGCGATGATGTCCGCCGGGTGGACGGCGCTGAGGTGGAGTACGTCGTTCCAGAGACAGTTCAGGGGTGGGACGCGCTTCTCGAGTACCTGCTCACGACCCGCGTACTTCTCACGCTCTCGCCGCCACGTTTCCGGATCGATGTCTTCGAGCTCGTTCAGCGGATAGAGAACCGTGCCGACCATGCTGTTCGGCACGGTGTGAAAAAGGACCTGCAATGCGATTCTCAGTATGTCGGTACCAGGTACCGGTTCTCAGCTTGGCGTGCCGTTCCGGCTTAGCCGCCTGGGTGCACCATCCAGACGTTCGGTTCCACGTAGAGGCCCTCGTCGCGTTCGCGGTCGATCTCGACGGGGACGAGCGCACCGGGCACGACGTAGGCGCCCGTCTCGGGAAACGCCATCTGCGCCCAGTCCTCCCACTCCGCGACCGAGCCCAGGGCGCTCGTCGATTGCGGCGCGACCTTGACGATTTCGGCTCCGAGACGCTCGTGCGTCCTCAGCCACGGGTCGAAGTGAGTCCCGTCCGCGCGCCGCCAACCGATGTATCGCTCCATCGGAGTGAGCGGGTACAACTGCTTGAGGGTCGGCCGGACCGGAGCGATCAGCGCGCCGAGCCCGTGGTCGCGACCGATCTCGGCCATCCGCCGGATCATGCGACTGCTGAGGCCTTCGCCCCGGCGCTCGGGCGCGATCAAGATCTGTAGCGCGCAGAGCGCGGTCGGCTCCGGAGCTCCCTCTGCGAAGCGCGCTTCGACGACAGCGTCGAGGCCTCCGTTGGGCAGGCTCGCAGCCTCTCCGTCCCACCATGCGGGAACCGCCATCCCCGCGCCGACGACTTCCTCGCGCTCGTCATCCCAGGCGTAGAACTGAAACTCGGCGTACTCGGCCATCACACGGCCGAGGAGGCGCTCGAGAACTGGATCGTGGTACAGGAACTCGGGCCAGACCATCCGCTCCCTGAGGCTGGCCGTGTGTGGGAGGTGGCCGGGCCGCTCGGCACGCGTCGGAAAGTGGAGCGCCACGTCAAGCGGGAGCCTCGCACGCCGGCCTGAACCTTGCCACCGGTTCGGGGGCAGACGGTGTGGCCAGAAAGGCGATCTAGGATCGCGAGATGAGTGCAGTGGATGCCGCGGTCGCGGTCGCCGAGTCCTACGGTGTGCCTTGCGACGAGCCGGTGGTGCTGCGCGAGGCGTGGCACGTGCTCGTGCACCTGTCGCCGTCGCCCGTCGTCGCGCGGGTGACGAGCGGGGCCCTCGGCGTCAATCCGGACGACGTCGAACGCGAGCTCGAGGTCGCCCTGCACGCGGCCCGCGCGGGCGCACCGGTCGTCCGGCCGAGCGACCTGCTTCCCCCTGGTCCACACCGCCACGATGGACACACGCTGGTCTTCTGGCACTACCTCGTGCAGGTCGGCGAGGTCGATCCGGCCGCCGCCGGCCGGGGGCTGCGCGCGATCCACGAGTCGCTGGCGGACTACGAGGGCGTACTGCCCCGCGCCGGCCGCGCCGATGAGGTGCGCGCGATGCTCGCACCGTTCGCGCCGTCCGACGATGTCGAACTTCTCTGCGAGCTCGCTGCGCGCGAGCTTCCGGACGGGCAGGCGCTCCATGGTGACGCGCACCGGTTCAACTGCATCCAAACCGCTACCGGGCCGATCTGGCACGACCTGGAGACGGCGTGCCGGGGGCCGCGCGAATACGACCTCGCTGCGCTCCTGCTGCACGATCGCTCCCAGGACTCGGAGCCGGAAGCTCGGATCGCCGCCGCCGGCTATGGACCCTACGACGAGGACATGCTCGAGCAGGCGCTCCCGGTGTACGCCTCCTGGGTGGCCGCGTCGTTCATGGTCGCGGTCGCCCGCCGCCCGGACGCCGCGCCGGCCCTCGAGCGGCAGCTGCAGTTTCTGCGGCGCTACCGCCGCTAGATCGTCGAGGCCGAGGATGCGCCGGCCAGGCCGGCGTTCAACTCGCGGGCGCTCACGACCCGCCGTCCGAACGGAACGAGGGCCGCACCGGCCATCTTGATGTCGGCGACCCCCATCGGAATCCCGATGATGGTCAGGCAGAGAGCGATCCCCGTGACCACGTGGCCGAGAGCAAGCCACCAACCGGCCAGGATGAACCAGAGAACGTTCCCGATCACGCTCAGGCTCCTGTGCCGCGTCGGACTTTGAACAAGCGCGCGGCCGAAGGGCCAGAGGGCGTAGCCGCCGAGCTTCAAGGACTGTTTTGCGAACGGGAGGCCGATGATCGTGATCGCAAGCAGGACTGCGGCGATCAGATAGCCGAGCGCCATCCACGCCCCTGCGAAGACGAGCCAGATGATGTTGAGAAGCGTCTTCACCTTGATCCTCCTGCCGAGCCCTGCCGGATTGTAAGGTCACAGCTCGGGAGACGCCTCAGTGAGCACGCAGTCGCAAAAGCAGCTCGTCTTGATCCTCGCGCGCGCGTTCGCCTCGAACCTGTCCACGCCGACACTGCTCGCTGACGCGCGCGGGTACCTGGTCTTCTACAACGAAGCGGCCGAGGCCGTCGTCGGCAAACGCTTCTCGGAAACCGGAGAGATGCCGCTCGAGGACTGGATCCCCGCCTTCGAGCCGAGGACGACCGAGGCCGACCCGCTGCCGGCCGACCGCCGGCCGTCGCGGATCGCGCTCGACGAGCGCCGGCCGGCCCACCTCGCGTACGTCGTGACGAGTGCTGACGGAGTCGAGCGCGAGATCGAGGTGATCGCGCTGCCGCTCTTCGCGCACACCGACGAGTTCGTGGGGATCATCGTGATCTTCTGGCGGCGCTGACCGGACGTGTCGGTGCGCCTGAAGATCTGGGGCTGCCGTGGCTCGGTGCCGACGCCGGGCGCCGGCACGGAGACCTACGGCGGCAACACATCCTGCGTCGAAGTGCTCCTCGACGACGAGACGGCGCTCGTCCTGGACGCCGGCACCGGCATCCGCGCGCTCGGCCTCGACCTCCTGCGACGTGGCACCCGCCACATCCACCTCTTCCTGACCCACCTCCACCTCGATCACCTCGAAGGCCTCCGCTTCTTCGCACCGCTCTGGGACGACCGCGTGAGCATCGACATCTGGGGCCCGCGCTCGCCGGTGCTCGACCTCCACGACCGGATCCTGCGGTCGTTCTCGCCGCCGCTCTTTCCCCTCGACCTCCGCGACGTCCCAGCCCGGGTGACGTTCCACGACCTCCCCGCAGAGCCGTGGCGCGCCGGAGGAATCTCGCTCGACGCCGACCTCGTGCTCCACCCCGGACCGACACTCGGCTTCCGGCTCGAATCCGGCGGGTCGACCCTCGCGTACCTCCCGGACCACGAACCGGCACTGGCCGGCATCGGCGAGAGGTCGCACGACTGGATCTCGGGCGCGGCGCTCGCCCGCGACGTCGACCTCGTTCTCCACGACGCCCAGTACACGGAGGAGGAGTACGTCGCGAAGATCGGCTGGGGACATTCGAGTGTCGCGGACGCGGTCGCCTTCAGCAACGCGGTCGGCGCGAGCCGCCTGGTGTTGTTCCACCACGAGCCCGACCACGCCGATCGTGCCCTCGAAGAGCTCGAGCAACGCGCACGCGAGCTCACGGGAGACGACCGTGAGCCCCCAATGCTTGCGCGCGAGGGAATGATCCTCGAGCTGAGCTAACTGCGTCCGGTCGGGGGCGGGGATGCAGTGGTTCGCGAGGAACAGCTCGTTTGGGTCGTAGGTCGATTTCACCTGTTGCAGACGCTGCCAGCTCGTCTCCGGGAAGATCGTTCGCGGGTCGGCCTGCGACTCCGTGAAGTTGAGGTAGCGGCGACCGCTGTCCCACGGTTCGAGTTTCGCGAGCAACAGATCGACGTGATGGTCGACGGCCGCCTTCAGCTCCGCGTCGCCGGCGATGCCGAACGTGAAGAACAGGAACGGCTGGTCGATCGTGTCGAGGCACCCGTGATCGGCTGAGCCGACGCACAGCGCGCCGCCGAGATGGCGAACCTCGGCGTGAAGTAGCGGCGACCCGACGAACGACTCGACGAGCACGTCGGTCGTTGCGGGCGAATAGTCCGCGAGCAGGATCCCGTCACCTGCGTACGGAAGCGGGAAGTCCGGATCCATGTTGACCAGGCTGAGGTCGCGCGCAGGCATCATCGTCACGTTGTCGAGCTCAGGCGCGAGATCGCGGAACGGCTGCACGAGCGCTGCGCCGTCACTCTCGTCGCCGAGGAACGCGATCTCGACGAGCGCGAACGACCGGCCGCGGAGATGATCGGGCAGGAACGGCAGGTCGGGGAGCTGCAGGAGCCTGCCGATCGACTCGCACTCCACCGGGACGGTCTCGACCCAGGTGCGCCAGGCGTTGAGGATCTCGGCCGCACGCTCGATCGGCCAGAAGAAGGCGCCGGCATAGACCTGCTCGATGGGGTGCAGCGCGAGCTCGATCGCCGTCACCGCGCCGAAGTTCCCGCCGCCGCCGCGCACCGCCCAGAACAGGTCGCTCTCCTGCTCGGAGTCTGCGCGGACATGCCGGCCGTCCGCCGTAACGAGCTCGACGGCGAGCACGCTGTTGGCGGCCAGACCGTGCTTGCGGATCATCCAGTTGAAGCCGCCGCCGAGCGCGTAGCCGACGATGCCGACGTCCGGCGATGTGCCTGCGAGATACGCAAGGCCGTGCTCGCCCGCCGCGTGCGCGACCTGATTCGCGAGCACTCCGGCCTCAGCCCGTGCGCGCCGACCCTCGACGTCGATCTCGAGCCCGCGCATCCGCTCCGTCTTCAGGAGCAGGGCGTCCTTGCTCCAGTCGATCGGTCCCGCGTTGTGGCCGCCGGCGTTGAACGCGATCCGCAGGCCGTTCTCCCCCGCGAACCGCACAGTCTCGACCACATCCTGGACAGACTCGGGGAAGACAACGGCCACGGGTCGCTGGTCGACCGCCAGATTCCACGACTGGCGTGCCGCGTCCCACGACTCATCAGCGGGCAGGACGACGTCGCCCGACAGACGGTTTCCGAGCGCGGCGGTGTTCGCAGTCTGGTCGGTCGTCATCTCGATCAGCTCCCTGGTCGACAGGCCCGAGTCAACTCGAACCCACAGCGGAAATCAACCGGCCCCGGCCCGCCACCGCATCGGTGTCTGACACCAAGGGTGTCAGACACCCTGAGAGGCGGTTCTGGTTCGGCAAGCCTCCTGGACGGCTCTGACGGATACCGCGGGCTTAGGAGCCGAGCACGCTCGCACCCCGGCAGAGTGCCGTGTCGAGGGCGTCGGTGAGGGCCTGCGCCGAGGCGCCAGTCTGCGTCGACAGCCCGCCACGCCACGAATCCATCGGGACGCACGAGCACCGCACCGGCACGGCGTGATGCCGTAGGCCGCAGGGAATGCATCGCCCGGGTCGCGCGAGGGAGCCGGGTGCGCCGACCCGGTGCACTGCGATCCCCGCTGCACCGGCGGCCTGCGTCCAGAGCTCTGCGTCCGGGCCGGCGAGCAGCACGAACCCGGGGCCGGCGAGGTCCAGCGTCGAGATCCGTTCGCCGTCGCGGTCCAGCCAGAGATGAGGCGCGCGTGTGCCCGGGGCGCCGTGCGACTCGCGAGGATCGACATAGACGGCGTCGTCGCCGGAGCCCGCGGCGGCGACCGCACGCGAGTGCAAGCGCGCACCGAGATCGATCTCGAGGTCGCCGACGATCGGCTCCATCCCGCCCGCTGCCAGGTACGGCGCCGCGCGCGTCACGTAGCGCGCGTAGGCCTGCTCGGCCGTGAAGCGCGCGACCGGCCGGCGCTCAGGATCGTAGGTCGCCAGCAGTTCGGGCGAGGCCTCGCCGTCGAGCACCGCAGCCAGCTTCCACGCGAGGTTGTGCGCGTCGTGGATGCCGGTGTTGCCGCCATACCCACCGTAGGGAGGCATGACGTGAGCCGCATCGCCGGCCAGGAAGATCCGCCCGTCCTGGAAGCGCTCGGCAACGTCGGCCATGCGCCTGCCACTGCATCACGTCCTCGATCGTGACGTCGACCGCCTCGGTGCCGAGCCCGGCATGAACCAGCTCGACACAGCGCTGCTCGTCGAGGTCCCAGACATCGGTGACCGGGTTCTTCGGGTCGCCCACCGAGTGAACCACGAGGAAGCCCGAGCGGTACGGCTTCTCGATCCGGAAGAAGCCCGCAAAGGTGTCGTTCATGACCAGGACGACGCTCAGGTTGCGCTCGCGCAGCAACGGCTCGACATCGGCCCGGAAGTAGATCGTGATCGCCTTGGAGAACACGCCGCGGCCCGTCATCGCGATGCCGAGCCGCTCACGCATGGGGCTGCGCGGGCCGTCGGCAGCGACGAGGTACTGCGACCGCACGGTCGACGTCTCGTCCACTCGCGCGGTCGCGAATGACGGCGGTCACGCCGTCTGCGTCCTGCTCGCACTCGACCAGTTCCGTGCCGAAGAGCACCTCGGCCCCGAGCTCCTTCGCGCGGGCACACAGCACAGGCTCCAGTCCGATCTGGGTGACGAAGAGCCGCTCCGACGGGCTCAGGTCGCGCACGCCCTCGTTGAGGTTGCGGATATGCCACGCCAGCTCTTTCCCGACGAGCGTCTCGACCGACATGATCGCCCCGTCGGCCTCGAACTGCGCGTACGAGCTCTCGCGCACCTGATCCTCGATGCCCGCGCCGCGGAAGATCTCCATCGAGCGCTGCATGATGAACGCGGCACGCGGATGGATGGCCGCGCCGGGGTGGCGCTCGACGACCAACGATTCGATCCCGTGACCGCCCAGAAGCATTGCCGTGGACATGCCGACCAGGCTGCCGCCGGCGATGAGGACGGGGACCTCCTTGCTAGCCATGCGAACTTCGAAGTATCTCAGGTGGTTCGAAGATGATCAGCGCGCGCCCGCGCAGGCCGCCCTGCTCCATCAGACGGTGCGCGTCGGCAGCACGCTCCGGCGGGAACGTCTCCGCCACCCGCAGGGCGAGCAGTCCCTCGGCGGCGAGCGCAGCCAGCTCCTCGAGCCAGCCCGTCCGCTCGACGACATCACCGATCCATACGCGCCGCACGTGGATGCCGTCCTCGACATCCTCACCGTCCCAGGTTCGCACGAATGCGAGCGCGCCCCCCGGCCGGATCGCCGGGAACACAGCGCGACCGAGCAACGCCGTGTCGTACACCGCGTCGACGCCGCCCGGCGCCTGCGCGAGCAGCGCGGCCACGATCCCGTCGCCGCGCGGCAGAACCTCATCCGCGCCGAAGCTCCGGACGAGCTCCTCGTCTTCGGGCCTCGCGTCGGCGAGCACATGCAGTCCTTGCCGCTTCGCGAGCGGGATCACATACGACGCCAGCAGGCCCGCGCCGCCGGTGACCGCAAGCGTCGCGCCCGGCTCGAGGTCGAGCAGCTCGAGGCCCCGCAGCGCCGTCAGGCCGTTCATCGGGAGCGTCGCGGCCTGCTCGATCGACCGGCCCGGCGGCGCGGGCACGACCGATGCCGCCGGCACGACGACCAGCTCGGCCTGCGCGCCGCCCTCCGGCCGCCGGGGCATGACAGCCGCCATGACCTGGTCTCCGACAGCGAGCCGCTCCACCCCGGGGCCGACCGACTCGACGACGCCGGCGGCGTCCATGCCGGGCACCCACGGCGGATCGAGCCCCTCGGTGCCGCGCTGACGCAGGCCGATGTCGGTGGGGTTCACCGCAGCCGCTCGCACCGCGAGCCGAACCTCGCCGGCGCGCGGGTCGCGCACCTCTCGTTCTCCGACCCGCAGCACCTCGGGGCCGCCCGGCTGCGGAATCTCAACAGCGCGCGTCATAGCCATTGCAGGAGCTCCTCTACGGTCGAGACGGCCAGGTCGGGCCGATGCGTTTCGGGGATCGCCGCCAGGTCGAGGTCGCTGCTGATCCCGGTCCGGACGAGCACCGTCGTCGAGCCGCCGAGCCGGCCGAGAGCGATGTCGAGGCGAAAGTCGTCGCCGACGACGGCTACGTCGGCCGGGCGCACAGCCAACCGTCGCCCGTATTCGCGCACCGCCGCCCGGGACGGCTTGCCGACGACGATCGGGCGGGCGCTGCTTGCTTTTGCGATCGCGGCGGTCACCATCGCGCCGCGGCTCAAGATCGGCCCGTCCGCCCCGGCGTACGCGCTGACGTAGCTGCCGGTGAGCAGCTGCGCGCCGCCGATCACCGCGTGCGCAGCGCGCTCGAGCTCGTCGAACCCCGTCCAGTCGGTGTGCGCGACGAAGACGGCGTCGACGCGCCCGTTCTGCCCGTCGACCAGGTTGACGCCGCAGTCCTCGAGATACGCGTGCGCCTCCTCCGTGAGGAAGCCGAGCACCGCTGCCCCCTGACGGCGCTCGAGAAATGCCTGCACCGAGCAGAGCGGCGTGATCACCTGGCTGTCCTCCACCGGCAGACCGGCCGCGCGGAGGTCCGCCGCAAACCCGGCCGGCGCCTTGTGGCTGCCGTTGGTGAAGATCACGAACGACCGGCCCGACCGGCGAATCCGGTCGAGCACCTCGCCGGCGCCGTCGATCGCCTCGACCGTGTGCGGGCCGGAGCGGTGCACGAGCGTCCCGTCGACGTCGAAGACGAAGCCGCGAACGTCCTCAAGACGCACGACGCCACACCACCAGGTCGTCGCCCTTCTGAACGCGCACGTACGAGATCTCGCGCCTGCGCTGGAGCTCCCGCAGCAGCCGCACGACCGGTGCGCCGCCACCGGGAGGCGACGCACTCTCCGCGAGCGGGCGCATGGCGTCCACCTGCTCGGCCGGCATGACGAGTCGAAGCAGCAGCTCCTCCTCGGAGATCCGCGTGCCGAAGCGCTCCCGCGCACCGTCGAGGCTCACTGGCCTCGCCGTCCGCAGCTTGTCCGCCTGCGGCAGCGCGAGCACCTGGGCGGCGATCTCCGGATCGACGGGCGCTGCGAACTCGCCGTAGTGCCCGAGGAAGTACCGAACGGTCTCGTCGGAGACGTTCGTCCAGCGCTCCTCGTCGATCACGTTTCGCATCGCCTGGGTGACCATGAACTGCGAGACGGGCGTGACCAGGATCGGGTAGCCCATCTCGGCGCGGACGCGCGCGATCTCCTCGAGCACTGCGTCGAAGAGCTCCGGCCGGCGGATCTCCTCGAGCATCCTCTGGGTCGTCGTCACCATGCCGCCCGGAAGCTGATGGTGGTAGTAGGCGGCGTCGTAGACACGCGGCTCGCCGGGCGGCAGGCGCTTCTCGCGCGCCAGCTCGGCGAAGTGCGTCGACATGCGCGCGAGCTCATCCGTCTGGAGCGTGTGCGCGTATCCCTCCGCCTCGAGGTTCGCAAGCGTCGACTCGGCCGTCGGCTGCGATGTCCCGTTGCCGACAGGGCCGACCGCGGTGTGGAGCACGTCGAATCCCGCCTTCAGTCCCTCCATGTAGACGAACGGCGCGAGCCCGATCGTGCAATGGCTGTGCAGCTCGACTGTCCGCCCGGTGGCGAGGAAGTGAGGCGCAAGGTCGCGCACCGCGTCGGGGGTCAGCAGACCGCCTGGATCCTTGAGATAGAAGCGGTCGATGTCCGGACAGTCGGCGAGCGCAGTGAGGCGCTCCGCGTAATAGGCATGCGTATGGACCGGGCTGATCGAGTACGTCATCCCGACGACGATCTCCTCGACACCCTCCTGGCGCGCCATCCGCGCGATGCGACGCAGTGCGTGCGGCGAGTTCGAGGGCTCGGCGATCTGGAAGCGGCGGATGCCGTTGCGCACGACACAGCGAAACGCAAGCCGCATCACATCCTCGTCGCAGGGCTGCCACGTGATGAAGCGCATGCCGGTGGTGATGAAGTTGAGGAGCGTCGTCGGCAGAGCCGTGCGCAGCAGGCGCAGCAACTCCCACGGGTCCTCGCGGTGGAAGCGAACCGAGACGCCCATGTGCGTGCTCGAGGTGAAATCGAGCGCGTGGAAACCGACGCGCTCGATCGTCGGGGCGATCGAGAGGATGTCGTGGGCGGTGAGCCCGGTCGCGCTCCAGAGGCTCTGGTTGCCGTCGCGCGTCGTCGTGTCGACGATCTGGATCGTCCTGCTCACGGCCTCACCCGGAACAGCGGCTGTCCGTGCTCGACCAGTTCGGCATTCTCGGCGCAGACCTCGACGATCGTCCCGGCAACACCGGCTGCGATCGAGCTCATCATCTTCATGACCTCGATCAGGCAGACGGTCGAGCCGGCATCGACCTGTGTCCCGACGTCGACGAACGGCGCGGCGCCCGGCGCCTCCGCCCGGTAGAAGGTCCCGAGCATCGGCGACTCGATCGTGACGACGCCGTCGACGTCGGCCTCGGACGCGGAGGGAGCGGGCTCCGGGCCCGCCGCGGTCGCGGAGCCGCGAACGACGTGCAGCGAGAAGCCCTGCGATTCGACCCGTAGCTCGTCGAGCTCCGATTCGTCGATCAGCCGGAGGATCTCGCGGACGTCGTCGTCGTCGAGCGGCATCAGCGGTCTTTCCCGACGCCGAAGGCGCCCAGGACGAGGTCGATCGCCGAGCCCGGCGGGGGCTTCGGCTCGTGCCGCAGCAGGGCCGTCACCGGCCGTGACTGCAGCACGTGCAGCACGCGGTCGGGCGCGAACGCCCACTCGATGTCCTGGCGGGCGCCGAAATAGCGGTCGACGCGACACCCGACCTCGACGAGGGCGGCAAGCGCAGCCTCGTCGAGGGAGGAGACCGAGCGCAGATCCTCGGGCACCCCGGTTCGTTCCGCGCCATGCTCGCCGGCCACGTACCGGATTGTCTTCTCGGCGATCTGCCGGCGGACGACCTCGCCTGTGATCTTGCTGACGAGGAAGTCGTCGGGCGTCACCTCGCCGCCGACGACCGCGAGCCCGAGTCCCCAGCTCGCGTTGATCGCGACCACGCTCGGGTCGCCGCTGACGGGGTTGCACGTGAACATGACGCCGGACACCTCGGCGTCGACCATCACCTGAACCGCGACGCCCATCTCCGGCAGCTCGGCGCCGCCGAGCCGGGCACGGTAGGCGATCGCCGGCGCGCCGTAGAGGCTCGCCCAGCAGTCGCGGACCGCTGCGCACACCGCCTCCGCCCCGCGCACCCAGAGATAGGTGTCCTGCTGGCCCGCGAAGGTCGCTTCGCTGCTGTCCTCGCCGAGCGCGCTCGAGCGGACGGCGACCGCCTGGGACCCGAGCTCGGCGCAGCGGTCGGCGATCTCCTGCCGGAGGGCGTCCGCGACCGGCCGCGCGCGGATCGCGGCGCCGATCGCGTTCGCCGCCTGTTCGATCGTGCCGACGTCGTCCAGCACGACGCGCGCGAGCTCGGCGTCGATCGTTGCGCGTAGACCATCGTTCTCGACGAACGCACGATAGGCGGACGTCGAGACGGCGAATCCCGGAGGCACCGGGATGCCCGCAGCGAGCAGCTCGCCGAGCGTCGCGCTCTTGCCCCCGAACGCAGCACTGTCTCCCTCACGGAGCTCGGCGAGCCGGACGGTGTGCGCCATCAATCGAGGATCGTCACGATGCCGGTGGAGCCGTCGACCCGGATGCGCTGACCGGTTTGGATCTGCGAGGTGGCACGCCCCGTGCCGACGACTGCAGGCAGCGCGTACTCGCGGCAGACGATCGCGGCGTGGGACATCACACCGCCGATGTCGGTCACCGCCGCCCGGATCTTCGAGAAGATCGGCGCCCACGCGGGTGACGTGATGCTGCAGACGAGGATCTCGCCGTCGCGAACGTCACCGATCTCGCCCACGGTCTTGACGACACGCGCGACGCCCTCGACGATTCCGGGCGAGGCCGGTGTGCCGTTCACCTCCGAGCCGCCGTCCTGGTGCTGCGCCCAGGCGTGAACACGTTGGGTGGTCACGCCCCAGAGCATGATCAGCGCCGGATCGAGCACCGCCTCGGGCACCGCACCGACCGCCGGCGGAGGCGTCCAATCCGCGAGCTTCTCGAGCAGCTCCTTGCGGCGCGCGACGATCGGCGGCCAGTAGGTCGGCCCGCGCGGCCGCCCACCGGTGGCCCACGTCAGCAGCAGCTCGTCGAGAGCCGCCTGCACCTCGAGGCGCGACAGCTGGAACACGTCTTCGCGGTCCTCGAGGAAGTCGTGCGCTGCGAGGAGGTCGCCGAACTCGCGGATCGTGTTCCACCAGCTCGTGAGGAACCAGTAGTCGCACAGGAACTTGTGCTCCTCGACATAGGGGAAAACGGTGCGCGAGAGCGCCAGCAGCTCGTCGAACGCCCGGCGCGCATCGTCGTCGAGCAGGGCGCCGTACTCCGACGCCAGACGGTTGCGTTCCGCGGCGATGTGGTCGGTCGGACGCTCGATCTCCTCGCCCGCCTGCAGGGCGCCGATGTGACCGATCAGCGACGCGTACGGGATGCGCGGATCGTCGAGCCAGCTCGTGTAGGTGTGGTAGAGGCCGTCGCCGGTCGCCATGTGGAACCAGGGATCCTTCACGCCCTCGAGCTCCACGAGCCAGGTGCGACCCGGGTCGCTCTGCTCCAGCTCCGCGTCGATCTCCTGCGGGGAACGCCCCTCGACGAACGCGCCGGCAACTCCCAGCTCGATCGCAAGCCGCGCGAGCCGGCGAAGCTCGGTGTCGGGCCTGAAGAGCGTGACGTCGATCCCGGCCACCATCTGTGCGATGTGCTGGTCGGGGATGTCCGGCAGGTTCGCCTTGCAGAGCTCGGCGAACGTCATGTACGCGCCGTAGCCGAGCAGCAGGAACTCGAAATGGTGCTGCCACATCACGTCGTGGAGCCTCAGCGCACGGCGGTAGGCGTCGAGGACGGCGCAGTAGCTCGTCTCCTGGTCGCCGAAGGCGACGTCGTCGGGCTCGTACTCGTCGAGTGGAGGGACGTGCAGCTCTGCGAGCTCGGCGATCAGCGCCTCCATCTTCGTGCGCCACTTGCCGTACAACTCGTCCCAGTTCTCGTAGTAGTAGCCGGCGCGGCGCTGGAAGTACTCGGCGCGGGCGGCCATCTGCGCCGGGTCGACGACCGGGTTGCCCGAGATGTAGATGTAGCCGTTGATGCACCGCCAGTCGATCCCCATCGCGGGCGGGACGGCGAACACGCGGTTCTGCCAGGAGCCGAGCGCCTGATACGCGGTGTCGATGCAGATCGCATCGAACGCCGGCATCGGGATCGGGAAGTGCATCGAGTTCCAGAACCAGAAGCGCTGCTCGTCCTCAGCACGCCGCGCCTCGTCGAAGCAGCCGTAGTACGGATACATGTCCTCCCAGCCCTCGCAGCCCGGAGGCGTCTCCACCTCGTACGGGCTCGGGAACGAACCGACGCTTGCTGGTGCCGTCATCTCTCCTCCTGGGGCCGGTGGCCGATCTGCCGGATTCTCTCACCCCGCGCTACCGTCCGGGGGTGTCGATCGAGGAGCGAGAGGCGGAGGGCCTGGCTGCGCGGCTGCGCGCGGTCACCGAGGCGCTCGAGGAGATCGTGCAGGACCGAGGGCTGCTCGCGGCACTCTCGGTCGACGAGCGCACCAGGCTGTTGACCGCCGCAGCCGATGTGCACAACCCGGACCTCGAGCAGCGTCGGCGCTGGTCGAAGGCCTCGCGGCGGCGCGAGAAGGCCGAGCGGCTCGGGCGCGACGAGGCGGTCCTCGCCGATGCCGGGATCCGGCTGCTGAGAAACAAGCCGGTGTTCACGACGCCCGATCCGCCGCGGCCGGCCGTCGAGGAACAGACGGAAGTCGAGGACGATCCTGCGTTCCGCGAGGTCGTCGAGCTGCAGCACTGCTACGTGTGCAAGCAGCGCTACCTCACGATCCATCACTTCTACGACCAGCTGTGCCTGTCGTGCGGCGACTTCAACTACGCCAAGCGCGCCGAGACGGCCGATCTCCGCGGCCGTGTCGCGCTCGTCACCGGCGGGCGGGTCAAGATCGGCTACCAGGCCGGGATCAAACTGCTGCGAGCGGGCGCAGAGCTGATCGTCACGACGCGCTTCCCTCGCGACGCGGCGGCGCGCTACGCCCAGGAACGCGACTTCGAGGACTGGGGCGAGCGGCTCGAGATCTTCGGGCTCGACCTGCGGCACACGCCGAGCGTCGAGGCGTTCTGCCACCACCTCAACGCGAGCAGGCAGCGCCTCGACTTCATCGTGAACAACGCGTGTCAGACCGTCCGCCGCCCGCCGGACTTCTACCGCCACATGCTCGAGCTGGAGACCGCAGCTCTGGAGGGAATGCCCGACCCGGTCCGCGGACTGCTCGGAGACTACGAGGGCCTGCGTCGCTACGACATGCTGCCGGCCGCGCCGCCCGACGGTGGGGCGCTCGCGCTGGTCGGCTTGACACGCGCCGCCGAGCTCTCACAGGTGCCGCTGCTGCCGGAGGAGGCTGCCGGCCGGGGAGATCTGTTCCCCGAGGGGGTGCTCGACCAGGATCTTCAGCAGGTCGATCTGCGCGACCGCAACTCGTGGCGGCTGCTCCTCGCGGAAGTGAGCTCGGTCGAGCTCCTGGAGACTCAGCTCGTGAACGCGGTCGCGCCGTTCGTCCTCAACGCCCGCCTGAAGCCGCTGCTGCTGAGCACGCCGGAACGGGACAAGCACATCGTCAACGTCTCCGCCGTCGAGGGCCAGTTCTACCGGCGCTTCAAGACGACGCGCCACCCGCACACGAACATGGCGAAAGCGGCTCTCAACATGATGACCAGGACGTCCGCCGCCGACTACCAGCACGACGGCATCCACATGAACAGCGTCGACACCGGCTGGGTGAGCGACGAGGATCCCGTTCACGTCGCCGAGCGGAAGGCCGTCGAGCATCGCTTTCGGCCACCGCTCGACATCGTCGACGGGGCGGCCCGCATCGTCGACCCGATCATCGACGGGTTCAACAGCGGCACCCATGTGTGGGGGCAGTTCCTCAAGGACTATCGCCCGACCGACTGGTGACCTCGCGTGATGACGAGCGGCCGCCGATCTGCCCGACGTGCGGCGTGACGATGGTGCCGGCGACGCTGAGCGCCCTGACGAGCCGAACCGGTGACTGGGTCTGCCTCGAATGCGAGGAAACCGGGGCCGACGCCGAGTAGACCGGGCGTGCACGGGTACCCTCGATCTGTGACCCGCCCTGCCAGTCCGATGCTGTCCGCCTCGCAGCTCGAGCAGCTCGCCGAGCTGGGCGAGGAGCGGAGCGCGGCCGTCGGCGACGTGCTGTTCCAGGTCGGCGACCGGCGCTACCCGTTCATCGCGATCGTCGAGGGAGAGGTCTCGATCCTCGATGCGGCCGGCAACGAGCTCGTGCGCCACGGCGCCTCGGGCTTCCTGGGTGAGTTGAACCTCCTGTCCGGACAGACCGTCTTCCTGACGGCGGTCGTCACGCAGCCGTTGCGCTACATCGCCGTCGAGCGCGACAGACTGCGGCCGCTGCTCTTCGAGGACGGGCCCTTGAGCGATCTGCTGCTCGCCACGTTCATCTCACGGCGCGAGGCGCTGCAGCAGGTTCAGGGCATCGGTCTGGAGGTGATCGGCCCTCACTCGTCCGAGCCGACAGCTCGGCTGATCGACTTTGCCCGCAGGAACCTCCTCCCATTCACGTGGCGCGATCCCACACGGGCAGACGATCCAGCTGCGGCCGAGCTCGTCGCGGGCCTCGACCCCGCGCTCCTGCCGCTGGTGCGGCTGCCGGGAGGCGTGGAGCTGCGCGGGCCGTCGACCGGCCAGGTCTCCCGCGCGCTCGGGATCGGCCGCGAGCTCGCACCCCGCGAAGAGGTCGACCTGGTCGTGATCGGCGGCGGCCCAGCCGGCCTGGGCGCTGCCGTCTACGGCGCCTCCGAGGGGCTCGCGACGCTCGTCGTCGAGGGCACCGGGCTCGGCGGCCAGGCGGGCTCGTCCAGGCGGATCGAGAACTACCTGGGGTTCCCGGCCGGGATCACCGGCTCTGAGCTGACGAGCCGTGCCGTGAGCCAGGCCCGCAAGTTCGGCGCGCGCACCGCAACCCCCTACCGGGCGGTGTCGCTCGAGCCGGACGGCGACCGCTACCTGGTGCGGCTCGAGGAGGACCATGAGGTCGCGGCACGCACCGTACTGCTCGCGACGGGCGCGGAGTACCGCCGGCTCCCCGTCGACGGGCTCTCGGACTTCGAGGGGATCAGCGTCTTCTACGCGGCGGGCCCGCCGGAGGCACAGCTCTGCGGCGCCTCCCGCGTCGGCGTGGTCGGCGGCGGTAACTCGGCGGGTCAGGCTGCCGTGTGGCTCGCCCGCGGCGGTGCGCTCGTCACGCTCCTCCACCGCCGGGCCGACCTACGCGAGACGATGTCCGACTACCTCGTCCGAGAGCTCGAGCGCTACGGCGTCTCGGTTCGCGACCGCAGCGAGATCGGCGCCTTGCACGGCGAGGCCGGCCGGCTGGAGGCGGTGACGCTGAAGAGCGGTGAGCGCCTGTCCTTCTCGTTCCTGTTCTGCTTCCTCGGGGCGCTGCCTTGCACCGAATGGCTCGGCGACACGGTCGCACGGGACGAGAAGGGATTCATCCTCACCGGCTCGCCGGGCGGACGCCGACGCGCTGCTCGAAACCACTCTTCCCGGGGTCTTCGCAGCGGGCGACGCACGCTCCGGCTCGACCAAGCGCTGCGCGACGGCGGTCGGGGAGGGCGCGATGACCGTGCAGTTCGTCCACGGCCGGCTCGCGGAGGTTTCCGCTGCCCGCGGTGCTCCAGCCCGATAGGCCCTGACAAAAGCCCTGGATCTTCGCGACTGTGCGCCCATTGCGAAGAGCGGTGGCCGATTCCGGGCGAAGATCCCCTTCTAACCATTCCCGGGCCCTGCTCGTCCGAGTCTGGTTGAGCCATTTTCCATCGCATCTCGCTAACGAGAAGCCAACAGAACGACGGAGCAAGGAGGCTGGTACGCGCATGAGGTCATCAAGGCGAGCCCCTCTGGGACTCATGGCGACCGTGATCGCGGCCGCAGCGGTGACGCTCGCCGTCGCCGTTCCGATCGCAGTCGGGCACGACTCGGCAGGCGGCTCGGTCACGAATTACCTGAAGTACGTCGGCGGCAAGGCAGGCAGGGCGAACCCGAAGCTCTCGCCCGTCGTGATCGGCGCCATCAACACCCAGGGCGGCCAGGTGCTCGTCGGGCCGAACTGGACGATTGGCGCCGAGCTGGCGACGAAGTACGTCAACACATATCTCGGCGGGATTCAGGGACATCCGCTCGTTCTGAGCGAGTGCTTCACCACCTCGGCCGAGGAAGACGGCACCAAGTGCGGCCAGAAGTTCGCGAACAACAAGCGCATCTCGGTGATCACGTTCGGCGCGGTCGCCGTCGGCAACCAGTCGTTCTACGCGGCGCTCGGCGGCAAGAAGCCGATCGTCAGCGGAGTTGCGCTGCTGCCGGTCGACGCCACGCAGAAGAACGAGTTCGCCCTCTTCGGGACGAACGACTCGGTGCTCGGGCCGTGGGGAACCTTCGCGAAGGATCACCTCCATGCGAAGACCGCCGCAGTCGTCTACCCGCAGGTTCCCGGCATCGACGTGGGAGCAAAGGTCGAGAAGACGAGCCTCGAGGCGGCAGGGATCACGACGAAGCTCGTCGGCTTCGACCCGAACGCGACCGACCTGACGGGGCCGCTGACGGCGGCAGGCGCACAGACCGCCGACATCGTGGTCCCGCAGAGCAACGCGGCCGGCTGCGTCAACGTCGCCAAGACGCTGCAGCAGCTGGGCGTTCCCGGCTCGAAGATCGTCTCGAACCCGCTCTGCCTGAGCGGCCAGGTCGCGGCCGGCCTCGGCGGCGACCTCGCTCCATGGGTGTACGGCATCGCCTCGTCGCTCGCCGGCGACAAGTCGGATCCGGCTGTCATCCCGTACAACCGGGCGATGAAGGCGCTCAACCACGTTTCGCTCGCGCAGGACGCGTGGGTGATCGTCGCGTGGGGCCAGATCCTCACGACGGTGAAGGAGCTGAACAAGGTCGGCGTCGGCAAGATCACGCCGGCCAGAATGACCGTGGCCTTCCGGGGCTTCAAAGGCCCGCAGGCACTGGGCGCTCCGAGCCTCCAGTGCGGCAAGTACAAGACGGAGCCTGCGGCGTGCAACGACCAGACGCAGTTCTTCCAGTACCAGGGGAAGGGCGTCTTCAAGCGGTTGACCGGCTGGTTGCGGCCTCCCGCCAACTTCACGCCCCAGGGGTAGCAGTACTGCACTCGTCGAAAGGGATGGGGCGCCCGCGCCCCATCCCTTTTCGGTGAGACTCGCGCATGGACTGGACACAACTCCTTCTGTTCGCGATCCTCGGCCTCGGCGCCGGGTCGCTGATCGCCGGGATCGCCCTCGGCATCGTCCTCACCTACCGCGGCTCGGGGATCATCAACCTCGCCACCGGCGCGATCGCGATGCTCGCCGGATACGCGTACTGGGCGCTCAGGTCCGGCGAACTCGGCGGCTGGCACGCTCCGACGGCCGTCGCGCTCTTCATCACCTTCCTCGCGATGATCGGAATCGGCGTCCTGATCGAGTTCGCAGCCTTCCGGCCGTTACGCACCGCGTCGCCGCTCGCCAAGCTGGCCGCATCGCTCGGCGTGCTGCTGGTCGCACAGGCGGCGGTGTCGCTCGCCTTTGGAATCGGCACCCAGCCGCAGCCGACCGTGCTGCCGACCAACACGGTCAAGCTGCTCGGCGCGATCGTTCCTGTCGACCGCTTGATCCTGCCCGCGATCATCCTCTTCGCCACGCTCGCCCTCTCCCTCTTCTTCAAGTTCAGCAGGTTCGGGCTCGCGACTCGTGCGGCCTCGGAGAACGAGGTCGGCGCGATGCTGATCGGGCTCGCACCGAACCAGCTCGCCCTCATCAACACCGTCGCCGCAACCATCGTCGCCGGCGCCCTCGGTGTGCTCGCGGCATCGATCACCCAGCTCGATTCCACCGCGCTGCCGCTCCAGGTCGTCCCCGCCCTGACCGCGGCGCTGTTCGCGAACTTCACCTCGTTCTGGATCGCGGCGCTCGTCGGGCTCTCGATCGGGATGCTCGAGAACATCCTCTATTACCTGCAGACGTTCAGCTGGTTCCCGACCGACCACGGCGTCGCGATGCCCGGGATTCAGCCGCTCCTCGTCTTCATCCTGATGGTGATCGCGATGTTCATCCGCGGGACACGCCTCCCGACCCGCGGCGAGCTGATCGAGCAGCGGCTGCCCTTTGCCCCGCGGGCCAGGCGGCTGTGGCCCGCCGCGCTGATCGGAGCGGGCGGGGCCGCGGTCGCGCTGATCGTCCTCCCCTACGACTTCCGCCAGGCGTTGATCACGTCGCTGCTCGCCACGATCATGTGCCTCTCGCTGGTTGTGATCACCGGCTTCGTCGGCCAGATCTCGATCGTCCAGCTTGCACTCGCGGGAATCGCCGGCTTCATCCTCTCGCACCTCGCCGTCGACCACGGCATCGGGTTTCCCCTCGGGATGCTGATCGGCTCGCTCGGCGCGACCGTGTGCGGCCTCATCATCGCGGTCTCGGCGCTTCGCGTCCGCGGGGTCAGTCTCGCGGTGGTCACGCTCGGCGCCGCAGTCGCGATCGAACAGTTCGTCTTCCTGAGCACCACCTGGGGCGGCGGCAGCTCGAGCTCTCCGGTGCCGCCGCCGAAGGTCTTCGGCCTCGATCTCAGCCCGTACGGCGGGTTTCGCGGGCTCGACGGCAAGATCCCGAGCCCGGTGTTCGGGTTCTTCGTCGTTGCGATCACGGTCGCTCTGGGGCTGTTCGTGGCGAACCTGCGCCGGTCGAGCCTCGGACAGCGGATGCTCGCAGTTCGCTCCAACGAGCGCGCGGCTGCGGCCACCGGTGTGAACGTCACGACCGTGAAGCTCGCCGCGTTCGGAATCAGTTCGTTCATCGCCGGGATCGGCGGAACGTTGTACGGCTACAACTTCAGCTCGGTCACGGTCACACGTTTCTCTGCGCTCACCGCGCTGAGCCTCATCGCATTCGCTTACGTCGGCGGCATCACGACCGTGGCGGGCGCGATCTTCGGCGGCCTCATCTCCGTCGAGGCGCTGTTTCCCTACGCCCTCGAGAAGTGGTTCGGGGTCGAGGGGAACTGGGCGCTCCTCGTGGGCGGCCTCGCATTGATCGTGACCCTCGTCCAGAACCCTGAGGGCGTCGCCGGCGCGGCCTACCGGGAGCGACGGCTGAAACGGAAGCGGCAGGAGCCGGACGCACGGAGCTCCGGCGTCCTCGTCACCACGGCAGAGGATCCCTGATGGACCGGATCCTCACCACGCACACGGGGAGCCTCATCCGTCCACCCGAGCTCCTCGAGCTGGCCGCGTCGATCGACGACACACAACCGCGCGACCGTGCGGCCTACGAGGAGGCACTCGAGAACGCCGTCACGGACGTCGTCGGACGCCAGGTTGCGGCGGGAATCGACGTCGTCGACGACGGCGAGATGGGCAAGGCGAACTGGATCACGTATCTCTACGAGCGGATCGGCGGGATCGAGCCGCGGCTCGTGCCGATCGAAGCGGGCGACATCCTGCCCCCGAGCAGAGACCGGCAGGCGTTCCCCGAGTTCTACGCCGAGCACGACGCAGCCTTCACGCGCGAGGTCTCGAACCGAGTTCGCGCGGCGCCCGGCGCGCAGCTCGAGGCGAAGCGCTGGTTCTGCACAGGCCCCATCGAGTACGACGCGTCGGCACTCGAGCGCGACATCGCACGGTTCAAACGAGCGCTCGCCGGCGTCGACGTCGTCGACGCGTTCTTGCCCGTCGTCGCGCCGGCAAGCGTCTACTGGCTGCAGAACGAGCACTACGCGACCGAGGAGGAGTTCGTGTTCGCCGTCGCGGACGCGCTCCACGAGGAGTACAGGCGGATCGTCGAGGCCGGTTTCATGCTCCAGGTCGACGACGCCGTGCTCCTCCACGAGTACGACTCGATCCTCGCGAACGGCGGCTCGATCGACGACTACCGCCGCTGGGCGTCGCTGCGGATCGAGGCGCTCAACCATGCGCTCACGGGGATCCCGGAGGAGCGCATTCGCTACCACGTCTGCTTCGGGAGCTGGCACGGACCACACGCGTTCGATCCACCGCTCGCCGACGTCATCGATCTCGTGCTCGCCGTGCGTGCGCGTTACTACCTGATCGAGCAGGCAAACCCGCGTCACGAACATGAATGGCGCCTCTGGGAGGACGTCGCGCTTCCGGAGGGCAAGGTTCTCGTGCCCGGAGTCGTGACACATCACACGAACGTCGTCGAGCACCCACAGCTCGTCGCCGATCGGATCGTCCGGATCGCCGCGCTCGTCGGCGCCGACCGCGTCATGGGCGGCACCGATTGCGGGTTCGCACAGAGCGCGTTCGTCCATCGCGTTCACCCGTCGATCCAGTGGGCGAAGCTCGAGGCGCTCTCGGAGGGCGCGCGCATCGCCACGGAGCGCCTGTCCGGACGCGTGGCCACCTGAATCGATCTTGCGTCTCCGGGGAACACAAGCGAAGATCGTGGTGAATGCCCTCGCATCGATCCCGCTTCGCGTGCCCGTTCTGATCGACACGGCAGTGGTTCCGGCCGGCGAGCGGCTGGATTTCTGGATGGAGTCGTCGTGCGCGACATACGTCCCCCTGCAGATCAGGAGCAAGGAGCGCGGAGCGTTCTGGGCCCGCATGTGGGCCTATGAGCTCGGGCCGCTCCACGTCTACCGAATCGCCGCCGCCGCGAACACGATGATCCGGTCGTCGCGCGCCGTCGCCGCCGGCGACCCCGAGTGCATCGACCTCTCCGTCGTCCTGCACGGCCAGCTCAACTCCGCCCAACAGGGCCGGAGCTGCGTCGCGCGCACGGGAGACGTGATCAGCAAGGAGACGTCCCATCCGGCGATCCAGTGCGCCGACCACCCGTTCGAGACGGTCGTCGTGCGGGTGCCCCGGACCCTGCTGCGCGGGCACGCCACCCAGATCGACAGCCTCACCGCGGTGACGATCTCGGGCAAGACGCAACTGGCGCAGACTGCTGCGAAGCTCTTGCCGGAGCTGGCCGTCGCGCTCGAGAACGGCACCATCGAGCCGGCCGACGAGCCGGAGATCGTCGAGCGTGTCGTCGATCTCATCCGGAGCCTCTACGCCGTCCCCTCGTCCGCAGGCGAGCCGAGAACACTCAGGTCGCGTGCCGAGATCCTGCTCGCCGTCGAGTCGTTCATCGAGGCGAACCTCGGCGACCCCGACCTGACCCCTGAGCAGATCGCCCGGGCGAGCTTCATCTCGCGGCGCTACCTCCACAAGCTCTTCGAGGCGGAGGGCACGAGCGTGTGCGGCTGGATCCGCGCCGCACGGCTCGACCGCTGCCGCCGTGACCTGCTCGATCCCGCGCTCGCCCACCAGACGATCCTCTCGATCGCGACCCGCTGGGGTCTGCCCGGCCCGCAGAACTTCAGCCGCATGTTCCGGACGACGTACGGCTGCTCGCCCCGCGAGCTCCGGCGCGAGGGGAAGGGACCTGGCGGCAGGGCGTACGACGGCCCCCGGCACGGCGTCGCCCAGAGCTCGTGGCTGCCTCGCCGCAGCCTGGCCGTACTGCGGACGCCGGCAGGCGATTCCGAGGCTGCATGACGGGCGGCGAGCCCGCCGCTCACGCGATCCTCAGTGCAATCGGGGTCTCGGTCAGCTTCGGCGGCGTGCATGCCGTGGTCGACGTCGATCTCGAGGTGGCCCCCGGCCAGCTCGTCGGCCTGATCGGACCGAACGGCGCCGGCAAGACGACCTTCATCGACGCGATCACCGGCTTCGTCCGCGCTCAGGGGAGAGTCGAGCTCGACGGCCGCGACCTGACCGGGCTCCCGCCGCATGCCCGGGCGCGGCTCGGCCTGGCGCGGACCTGGCAGTCGATCGAGTTGTTCGACGACCTCACGATCCGCGAGAACCTCCTCGTCGCCGCACACCGGCCGTCCGTCTGGGGGACACTCAAGGAGGCCGTCTCCACCCCACGCGCAGCGACAGACGAGATCTCGGCTGCAC
The DNA here is from genome assembly GCA_963779535.1 of uncultured Thermoleophilia bacterium. Taxonomy (GTDB): domain Bacteria; phylum Actinomycetota; class Thermoleophilia; order Gaiellales; family Gaiellaceae; genus PALSA-600. Next base: position 107,701 of record CAVZYP010000007.1, read on the forward strand.
TCTCGCTGCTCGGCCTCCACGGGCTGGTCGACGCTCTGCCGGAGGAGCTGTCACAGGGCCAGCGCAAGCTGGTCGGGATCGCGCGCGCGCTCGTGATGAAGCCGCGCCTCGTCTGCCTCGACGAGCCGGCGGCAGGGCTCGACACGCACGAGAGCGAGGAGCTCGGCCGGCGGCTGCGCCGGCTCGTCGACGCCGGGCAGTCGATGTTGCTCATCGACCACGACATGGGCCTCGTGCTCGGGATCTGCGACCAGGTCGTCGTGCTCGAGTTCGGGAAGGTGATCGCGCGCGGCGAGCCCGACCACGTTCGTCGCGACCAGCAGGTGATCGCCGCCTATCTCGGGAGCGCAGCGTCGGAGCTCACCCCGACACTGCTCGACGCGGCCGCCGAGGCGGACCGTGGCTGACAACGTGCTCGTGATCGAGAGCCTGTCCGCGGGCTACGACCAGGCGGCCGTGATCCGCGACGTCGACCTCAGCGTCGGGCCCGGCGAGGTCGTGGCCCTGCTCGGCCCGAACGGCGCAGGCAAGACGACGACCCTGCGTGCGATCTCCGGCATCGTCAAGCCGATGTCGGGCCGGATCGTGCTCGACGGGCTGGACCTCGCGCACAGCTCGCCGAGCTCCCGCTCCCGGCTCGGCATCGCGCACGTGCCGGAGGGCCGCGGCCTCTTCTTCGGGCTGACGGTCGCGGAGCACTTTCGCGTCGGGCCACGGCGGGAGCACCTCGACGAGACGGCCGCGTACGAGTACTTCCCGAACCTCCGCGACCTGCAGCGGCGACGCGCGGGCCTGCTCTCCGGCGGCGAGCAGCAGATGCTCGCGGTCGCGCGGGCACTCGCGCGGCGCCCGAAGCTCCTGCTGCTCGACGAGCTGAGCCTCGGACTGGCGCCCGTGATCGTGGAGCGGCTGCTTCCGGTCGTCCGGGAGTTCGCGAAGACGAGCGGCTGCGCCGTGCTGCTCGTCGAACAGCACGTCCATCTCGCGCTCGAGGTCGCAGACCGCGGCTACGTGCTCGCCCACGGCGAGATCGTGCTCGAGAACGACGCCGAGCAGTTGCGCGGGGACCGCCAGCTGCTGGTCGCGAGCTACTTGGGAGAACAACCGCAGGCCGTCGCGAGCGACGGTGGAAGCCAACGAGGAGGATGAAGATGAGCGAACGGAGCCTCAACGATCTGCTCGCAACGGTCTCGAGCCCGGTCGAACTGCTGCGCAACTCGCAGGCCGGCCCGAACGTGTATCCGGGGGTTCCGGCCGAATTCACCAACTGGCGCGACGAGCAGCTGGCGTGGCAGAACACCTGTGTCCTCTTCGACCAGTCGTACCACATGGCCGACCTGGCAGTCGAAGGGCCCGGCGCGCTCGAGCTCCTCTCCCACCTGGGCGTCAACAGCTTCGACGGCTTCACGGCCGACCGGGCGAAGCAGTTCGTGCCGTGCACGCCTGACGGCTACGTGATCGGCGACGTGATCCTGTTCGCGCTCGGCGACGATCGCTACAACCTCGTCGGCCGCAGCCCGGTCTTGAACTGGATCACGTACCACGCCGAGACCGGCGGCTTCGACGTCAACGTCGAGCTCGACCAGAGGACTGCACTTCGCTCCGACGGACGTCGGAAGTCGTACCGCTTCCAGGTTCAAGGACCGAACGCGATGAAGGTGATCGAGCAGGCGCTCGGCGAGGACCCGCCGGAGCTCCGGTTCTTCCGGCTGACGACGTTGACGCTCGCCGGCAAGACGGTGCGCGCGCTTCGGCACGGAATGGTCGGCCAGCCCGGCTGGGAGCTGTTCGGCCCCTGGGACGATCGTGAGGCGGTGCTCGAGGCGCTGCTCGCAGCCGGCGAGGAGCTCGGGCTCCGCCGCGTCGGCGGGCGTGCGTATTCGTCCAACACCCTGGAATCGGGGTGGATCCCGTCGCCGCTTCCCGCCGTGTACTCCGGCGCGTCGCTGCAGTCGTATCGCGACTGGCTGCCGGCGACCGGTTACGAGGGCTCGGCGTCGATCGGCGGCAGCTTCGACTCACCCGACATCGAGGATTACTACTTCACGCCCTGGGATCTCGGCTACGGCCATCTCGTCAAGTTCGACCACGACTTCATCGGCCGCGAGGCGCTCGAGCGGATGGTGGACGACGACCATCGCCACAAGGTCACGCTCGCCCTCGAGAACGAGGACGTCCTGCACACGATCGGGACGATGCTCGAGAAGTCGGGGCGTGGGAAGTTCATCGACTGGCCGTCCGCGGTCTACTCGATGCATCCGTTCGACAAGGTGACCGTCGACGGCGAGGTCGTCGGGCTGTCGACGTGGATCGGCTACAGCGCGAACGAGGGCAAGATGCTGACGCTCGCGGTCGTCGACGCCGCACACGCCGAGCCCGGGACCGAGGTGACGTTCGTGTGGGGCGAGCCGAACGGCGGTTCGAGCAAGCCGACGGTCGAGCGGCATGCGCAGACGGAGATCCGCGCGATCGTCAGCCCGGTCCCCTACGTCGAGGCGGTCAGAAAGGACTACGCGCCGGGTGGGTGGCGCGCCACCGCGGTGTGAGCGTGCGCGGCGACGGCGTCACGTCGTCGCCGCCGCGAGCGGCACGCGACCGAGGATCAGGTCGGCAGCCTTCTCGGCGATCATCATCGTCGGCGCGTGCGTGTTGGAGCGGGTGATCGTCGGCATCACCGACGCATCGACGATGCGGAGCCCCTCGATGCCGTAGACGTGCAGCTCGGAGTCGACCACGGCCCCCATCGCGCACGTCGACGTCGGATGGTAGACCGGCTGTCCGACTCGGCGGCCCCAGGCGAGGATGTCCTCGTCGGAATCGGAGGCGGGCACGCTGAACGGCGCCCGCTCCACGGCCTGGAGCGCGGGCTGGGCGGCGACCTCGAGTGCGAGGTGCGTCCCGGCGATGAAGCTCGCACGGTCCTCGTCGGTCGTGAGGAAGTTGCAGAGCACGCACGGTTTCGAGTCGGCCATCGGGGTGCGCAGCGAGACCTTGCCGCGCGCGGTCGGCTTGACCAGCACAGGCCCGAAGACGTAGCCGTGGTCGTGCGGCGGCGTGAGACCCTCGTCGTAGAAGAGGGACGGGGAGAAGTGGAACTCGACGTCGGGCGCGGGCAGATCGGGCCGCGTGCGGAAGAACCCACCTGCCTCCGGCAGGTTCGAGCTCAGCGGTCCACGGCCCTCCGAGTGCAGCAGCTCGAAGTTCTCCGGTGTGAAGATCCCGAAGAGCGCCGGCTCGGTGCTCAGGAAGTTGAGATTCGCCATGAAGTGGTCCTGCAGGTTGCGACCGACCGGCAACTGCTCGCGCACGGGGATCCCGAACGGCGCGAGCTCCTCCTCCAGGCCGATCCCGGACAGCATCAACAGCACCGGCGTCTGGTAGGCCCCCGCCGAGACGATCACCTCTCGCTCGGCGCGGATCAGCTCGCGCAGGCCGTTCCGGACGACCTCGACGCCGACGGCGCGATCTCCCTCGAAGACGATCCGCTCGACGAACGAGCAGTCCTGCACCTCGAGGTTCGGCCGGTCGGCCGCCGGGTGGAGGTAGGCGTCGGCCGTGCTGCAGCGCAGACCGCCGCGCTGGGTGAGCTGGAAGCGGCCGACGCCGTCCTGCACGGCCCCGTTCAGATCCGGGTTCGCCGCGTGGCCCGCCTGGACGGCCGCCTCGAGCATCCGGTCGACGAGCGGATGCATGGAGCGGCTGTCGGAGACGGTCTGCGGGCCGCCGACCCCGTGAAACGCATCCTCACCGCGTTCGTTGTCCTCGCCGCGCTTGAAGTACGTCAGCACCTCGTCGTAGCTCCAGCCCTCGCAGCCCTCCGCAGCCCAGTCGTCGTAGTCGAGCCGGTTGCCGCGGAGGTAGATCATCGCGTTGATCGAACTGCAGCCGCCGATCATGCGGCCGCGCGGCAGGTACAGCCGCCGGCCGTCGAGACCGGGCTCCGGCTCGCCGAGCAGATCCCAGTCCAGGCTCGACTTGAACATGATCGGGAACATCGCGGGCACGCGGATCTCGGGGGCGGTGTCCGGGCCTCCCGCCTCGAGCAGCACCACCTCGACGTCGGGATCCTCGGTCAGCCGCCCCGCGAGAACGCAGCCCGCGGAGCCTGCCCCCACGATCACATAATCGGCAGCCATCGTGTCCAGACTAAACGGCTGCACGGTCCTCGCCAAACCGTTACGTTCAACACGTGGCCGCCGACGAACTGCTCGGGCTGTACTGGACGACGTCCGGGCCCGCGGAGCCCCACTATGGCCGGGAGTGGAGCCTCTTCGATCTCGAGGATCGCTGCAGCCAGGCCGCCCGCGTCGGTTTCAGCGGGATCGGTCTCTGGCATGCCGACCTCGAGCACATCCTCGAGACGCGGACACTCGACGAGATCGCTCAGCTGCTCGCTGAGCACGGTCTGCGGCACCTCGAGCTCGAGTTTCTCTCGAACTGGTTCCTCGAGCCCGACGACGAGCGCCGCCAAGCCTCGGACCGCCTGCGGTCGCGTCTCTGGGAAGCGGCAGCGGCGCTCCCCACCCACCACGTCAAGGTCGGGAACATCCCGGGGACGCCCTGCGATTTGGACACGCTGGTCGAGCGGTTCGCCGAGCTGTGCTCCGATGCCGCCGAGCACCACGACGCCCGGATCGTCTACGAGTTCATGCCGCCGGACGTGAACGTCCACGACCTCGACACGGCGCTCGCCCTCGTCGAACGGGCGAACGCCCCCAACGGCAGCCTCGCGATCGACACCTGGCACATGGCAAAGCTCGGGATCACGCCGGACGCGCTTCGCGCCGCACCGGCGCGCCATCTGGGCTGGGTCGAGCTCTCCGACGGGCAGTGGGAGGACATGGACGACCCGGTCGACGAGACGATCAATCACCGGGAGCTGCCGGGAGAAGGCGAGTTTCCGATCGCTGAGTACGTCGCCGCCGTCCGTGACGCCGGCTACCCCGGGCCGTGGGGAGTGGAGGTGCTGTCGGAGAAGCTGCGCGCGCTCCCGATCGAGGCGATCTTCGACCGGGCTTACGCGACGAGCACTGCCGAGCTCTCGGGCGGAGGTACCGGTTGACGCTCGCCCGACTGCTCACGGAGACGGCCCTGCGCCTGCCGGACCGCCCCGCCCTCACGTACGACGATCGCAGGCTGACCTATGCCCAACTGGATCTGCTCGCTGCGCGCGCCGCCGGTGCTCTGCGCGAACGTGGCGTGGCTGCGGGAGACAGGGTTGCGCTCGTCCTGCCGAACCGGCCGGAATCGGTGGCCGCCTACCACGGCGTGCTCCGCCTCGGGGCGACGGTGGTCCCGCTCAACCCGCTGCTCAGCGAACGCGAGGTGACGGCGCGGGTCGACGATGCAGGCGCGGCGCTCTTCGAGATCGACGACCTCGACGGCCCGCCGGTCGAGGCGGCGCCGGTCCCCGACGGCGACGACGTCGCGGTGATCCTCTACACGTCGGGCACCACCGGCGATCCGAAGCGGATCGAGCTCACCCAGGCCGGGCTCCGCCTGAGTGTCGACTACCTCGCGCACGTGGGACTCGGCCTGCGCGAGGACGACGTGGTCTTCGGCGCCGCGCCGTTGTCGCACGTCCTCGGCATGAGCGGCTGCATGAATGCGACCATCGCGGCCGGAGCCTCGCTCGCGCTCGTTCCCCGGTTCGAGGCTCGGGCTGCCCTCGAGCTGATCGAGCGCGAGCGGGTGACCATCATCCTCGCCGTGCCGTCGATGTGCACGGCGCTCCTCGCCGCTTCGACCGAGACCGGACTGTCGCCCAGGATGCGCATCGCCCACGTCGGCGGCGCCCCCGTCCCGGTCGAGCTGCAAAACGCGTTCGAAGAGCGTTTCGGCGCGATCGTGCTCGAGGGGTACGGCATGACGGAGTGCGGCGGCACGACGACGCTCAATCACGCGGGGCGTGCGCGAAAGCCCGGCTCGGTCGGGACACCGGCCTCAGGCGGTGTGATTCGAATCGCAGAGGACGGCGAGGTGCTCCTGCTGAGCCCGACCCTGATGCGAGGTCACGACGGCTGGTTCGGGACCGGAGACATCGGCCGGATCGACGAGGACGGCTACCTCTATCTCCTCGACCGCAAGAAGGACGTGATCCTCCGCAGCGGGTACACGGTCTATCCTCGCGAGCTCGAGGAGGTCCTCTACGCGCATCACGGGGTGCAAGAGGCGATCGTGCTCGGGGTGCCGAGTGAGCGGCACGGCGAAGAGGTCGTCGCCCTGGTCGTCGCGGGCCCGGACGGCTGCGACGCAGACGAGCTGAAAGCGTTCGTGCGTGAGCGGGTCGCCGCGTACAAGTACCCCCGCCTCGTGCTCGTCGTCGACGAACTGCCCCACGGGCCGAGCGGCAAGATCCAGCGGCGCGAGATCGATCGCTCGGCCCTCGCCGGGCTCCTGCCGCAAGGCTGACGGCCGCGCAGCCCGGTCCTACCCGTGCCTAGGCAGACGCGCCCTTGATCGTGTTGTGAACGGTCGCGAAGCGCGGCTCGATCGGCCCCATCCCGACCGACTCGCCGGCGGACGCGACCTGGCTCTCGGCGAAGTCTGCGAACGCCTGCGGGGACTCCCAGACGTCTGCGACCAGGAATCCGCCGTCCCCGGTCACAGCCGCCACGTGCGAGACCGCCGGATGGTTGGCATCGACGACGTGCGCATCCATTCCGCCGATCATCTGGTCGTACTGGTCGGGACTGAGCTCGTCGATCTCGATGTACACGAGGACGCCCGGCTCGGTCCCTGCGCCCTGCGGAATGTGATTGTGCACCTGCGCGACGCGGGGCTTCGCTTCCGGCATGCCGGCCTCGGCGAGAGCCGCACCCGCGCGCTCTTCGAAGAACGTCTCGAGTGCGGCCTCGGAGTCCCAGACATCGGCGATCACGATCCCGTCCTCGGTGACGGCCGCGACGTGCGAGACAAGGCCGTCCGGGGCGTCGTCCTCACCGGAGATCCCCAACAGCTCGTTCGCCCGCTCGTACTGCTCGACGGTCCCACCCGGAACCTCGAGCAACATCAATACCGCCATCGTCGTCCTCCTCTGTCGCAGCGCATGGGCGCCGAGCACCTGAACCGAAGCGCCCGCAGTCCGCCAATACTAGGGACCGGCACGCGGTCCGGCGATCAGAGCGAGCTTGTCGCGGTGGACGACCTCGACGCCGGGCTGCCTGGCCTGAACGTCCTTCGCGTCGACGGAGCTGATCCCGCGGGCAATCACCGTCTCGTCCGGGTGGCAGATGTCGAGCCCGTCCCCGGCCCGGAAGTCACGCGTCCACGAGGTGATGCCGACGGCGAGCAGGCTGCTGCCCTGCTCGGTGATCGCCCTGGCGGCGCCCGCATCGACGTGCACCTGCGAGGCGGTCGCCTTGCCGTACCGAAGCCAGAGCTTGAACGCCGATTCGTCCGTCGAGGCGGGGGCGAATCTTGTGCCGGCGGGCTCGCCCCGGAGCAACGGGCCGAGCGCACGCGGGGAGGCGATCACGCTTTCGACGCCGCCTGCGGCAGCGAGCGACGAGGCGCGGATCTTGCTCGCGATGCCGCCGGCGCCGAGCGAGGTGGGCGGACCGAGGACCGCGGCTTCCAGCTCGGCCCCGTCCGCGACCACGGTTGCGCCCGGGACTCCCGGCGGATGGCTCATGACTCCGTCGGCCGAGGTGAGGAGGAACAGCTTCGCGGCCCGCAGCAGAACTGCGACCTGTGCGGCGAGCACATCGTTGTCGCCGAAGCTGATCTCATCGGTCGCCGTCGCATCGTTCTCGTTCAGGATCGGGACGGCCGGCACCTCGAAGAGCGCCCGCAGGGCATTGCCGACGTTCAGATACGAACGGCGCTCGGTGATCTCGACCGGAGTCAGAAGGACCTGCGCGACCGGGAGCCCAAGTGGCGCGAATGCTTCGTGCCACACTCGCTGCAGCTCAGCCTGTCCCAGTGCCGAGGCAGCCTGCAGCGGGCCGAGCTTCCTCCGGCCGCTGCGAAGCCCGGCGATCGCGGAGCCGAGCGCGATCGCCCCCGACGAGACGATCACGACCGGAGTGCCGTCCTGGACGGTTGCGGCGACCTCCGCTGCGACGCCGTTGACGAGCTCCCACCGCGGCCGGCGCTCTCCGTCGACGACGAGGTTCGACCCGAGCTTGACGACGACAGGAGCGTTCATCGCCGCTGCGTGCCGTCGCCGATCACGCGAAACTGCCGCAGCCACAGGTCGCGGTAGGTCACCGGGCCGCGCGGGCCTGGAGCCCCGTCGACGTTGATCCCCGTCTCCGGTGACCCGGTCAGGGCGAACCCGTCGGTGAAGCGGGTCGGTGCGTGCCAGAACGCCGCGGTGCCGCGATACGTGTCGAGGAAGACCGAGGCCGCATCGCCGTCCTCGGTGACGATGCCTGCGGCGAGGCCGGAGGTCGCGTCGTTGGCGATCGCGACCGCCTCCGCCAACGACGACACGGTCTCGACCGACACCGTCGCCACCCGCTCCGGCTCACTCGCCCACTCATGCCCGAGCGGGCGGTCGAGCGAGCCGAGCTCGGCGAAGCGGCGCGCGCGCTCCGTGCCGAGCACAGCGAGGCCGCGCTCACGCAGCCCCGCGGCGAGCACGGGCAGCCAATCCGCGACCGCCTCGTGAACGACGAGCAGGTTCAGCCGGTTGCAGACCCCGAGCCGGTCGAGGCTGTTCGAGACGAGCAGGCGGGCTCGCTCGAAGTCGGCAGCCGCATCGAGGTACAGCAGAGCGCCGCCTTCGGCATGCGCGAGCGTTCGAACCCCGTGCTCGGCGGCCCTGCGGGTGAGGGCAGCCGTCGTCTCGCCGCTTCCGCGCAGGATCACGAGCGGCACCTCGGCGGGGAGCGAGACGAGAGCTGCTGCGCCGGCCCGCTCCGGCGTGCGAACGAGACCGACCGCGGCGGCAGGCAGCCCGGCGTCCGACAGGGCGGGCCGCAGCACGTCGTCGACCAGCACGGTCACGGTCCCGAGCGCCGCACCGCCGGTGCGCAAGACGCAGGCGTTCAGGCTCTTCAGCAATTGTGAGGCGACGTCGACGGCGACATTCGGCCGCGCCTCGAAATTCGCGCCGACGACGCCGATCGGGATCCGCCTCGTCGAAACGACCAGGCCGTTCTCGAGCTGCCAGGTCTCGATCTCGCGCTCGAGCGGCGGAAGCTCGGCCAGCTCGTGCAGCTGGCGGATCATGTCGCCGATCCGCCCGGCGTCCAGCGTCAACCGGTCCAGCGAGCCTGCATCCAGGCGGTCCGCGGCCGCCGCGAGGTCGGTGGCATTCGCCGCCAGCACGCTGCTCTCCTCGGCCTCCAAGCGGAGCGCCGCCACACGCAGCGCCTCGTCGACCGCCTCGTCGTTCAGAGAGCCTGCAGCCGCTCGCGCCGCTTGCGCCTCCACCCGCACCAGATCCAGAAGCGCCTGCTCGCTCAGTTCGATGGTGGTCCCTCCGATCGCATTCGCCGCCTGACTTTCACTTTGTACAAGAAGCCAGACGCCTTCAGGTCGAAACGCGCGGGCGCCGACGGCGATCCGTCACGGGACTGCAGCAATTCTGTGCCGATAGCGAACGGACACTTTCGCCTGGGCGAAGGGGCGGCTACCAAGGAAGAGACATCACCTCGTCCTCGACCGAAGGAGCCGACTCCATGCACAGATGTGTCCACTTGACCCTTCTCCTCGCGGCAGCGCTCGCCCTGCTTGCCGTGCCGATCGCGAGCGGGGCGTCACCCGACCTCGTCGTCAGCCAGGTGTACGCGGGCGGCGGGAACTCCGGTGCGACCTACGCCAACGACTTCGTCGAGCTGTTCAACCGCGGTAGCTCGACCGTCGATCTCACCGGCTGGTCGCTGCAGTACGCGACCGCCTCCGGCACGAGCTGGCAGGTGACCGCGCTCGACGGATCGCTCGCGCCCGGTCACCACTACCTCGTCGCGCTCGCCTCGGGCGGCGCGAACGGCGCGAGCACTGCCCGACGGCCGACGCGACGGGCACGTCGAATCTCGCCGCTTCCGGCGGCAAGGTCGCGCTCGTGCACGACGCTGCCGCGCTCTCCTGCGGCGCGACGGCCGGAAGCTGCAGCACCGTCGCGGTCGTCCGCGACCTCGTCGGCTACGGCTCGGCGACCGACTTCGAGGGCGCCGCCGCACCCGCGCTCTCGAGCACTGCCGCGGCTCTCCGTGGCTCGAACGGCTGCGACGACTCGGATGCGAACGACACCGACTTCACAACCGACACTCCGGCTCCCCGAACCACCTCGTCCGCGACGACGACGTGCAGCGGCACGCCGCCTCCGGCCGGCTCCGCGTCGGGAGCGACGAGCGTCGCGCTGGACCTGCAGTCGACGCTCTCGATCGCACTCGAGAAGCCGACGCTCAGCTTCGGCAACGTCTCACCCGGCGACTCGCCGGCACCGCTCGTCGGACCGCATCACCGTCACGAGCACGAACGGTGCCGGCTACACCCTCAGCGCCCACCGGAGCGCGTTTGCGCCCGCCGATCTCCCACTTGGGCTCTCCGCCACGGCCCCCGCCACGGGGCAGCTCGGCCCGGCGCTCGCCGGCGGCGCCCGCGCCGCGCTGCCGGTCGCACCGGCCGCCGACCTGCTCGTCGGCACGACGCCGGCGCCGAGCGCTGCGTCCGGCGACAACTGGCCGACAACCCTCGCGTTCACCTCTCCGCTCCCCTCGCTTGCATCGGGGCACTACACGGCGACCGTCACCTTCACGGTGATCGCCCGGTGACGGGAGCCGTTCTGCTCGTGGCGGCACCGGCAATTGCGGTCGCACTCGCCCTCGCGGCGACCGCTACGGCGCCGCCACGACCCGCACTCACCGCCTCCCCGGGCCGCGTCGTCCTCGACGGTGCGGCCCGGGCCGAGGTGCACGTGGCGGCTCCGCGCGGCGTCGAGGTCGTCGACGTCGCGCTCGCCCCGTACGCCCTCGACCTGCGCGGGCGCCCTCGCCTCGGCGGGGACGCACGCGCTCCCCGCTGGGTCTCGGCCCGCCCCGCCAGGCTGCGCGTCGGGCCGCAGGGAGCACGCGTGACGCTGACGGCGACGCCGCCACGCGGCGCGGCACCGGGCGACCGGCCGTTCGCGCTCGTCCTGACGACCCGGAGCCCGCACCGCGGGACCGTCGCAGTCCGGCTGCGGATCGGGGTGCTGGTGGTGGCGCACGTTCCAGGAAAGGTCGCGCGTCGCCTCGTGGTCGGGCCGCTGCGAGTCCGCCCGGCCGGTCGCACGCGCCTGCTGGAGCTCGACGATCCGGAACGCAGGCAACGTGATGGAACGGCTCGCACCGGGCCGGGTCGTGCTCGCCGTGCTTCGGCACGGACAGGTCGTTGCGCGGCTGCGTCCTCCGGCCCGCCAGATCCTCCCGCACAGCCGCGCGCTCTCTCTCGGTGCGGTTCCGGGGAGCGTTACGCGGGCCGGCGACCGTGCGTGTGACCCTCGGCGCCTTCACCCACGTCTATCCGGTTCGCCTCTAGAGACCCTCTCGTGGATCAGAAGATCTCTGCGCACCACGGCTCGACCGCCGTGCGGAACAGCTCATCGGCACGTGCGGCGGCGCCCGTCTTCAGCTCCTCGATCCGGGAAGCACGGGCGAGCCCGACGAAGTCGAAGCCACCGAGGTACACCGAGCCGAGCTGGGACACGTCGAGCCTCAGGTCGGCCTGCGCCCGGGTTCGTTCGACGCCGTCGACGGACACCCGCCAGCGGCCGGCGTTCTCGGGCAACAGCGTGTCCAGGAGCTCGAGCACGACGGGAGGCGCGGCAGCGTAGCTGCGAGCGCCAGCGCTCCCGGCACATCGACCAGCCGGACCCAGACGCCGTCGTTGAGCCTGAACTGCATCCGGCGCGGCTCGGCGAGCAGCAGGAACAGCGGGTGGTCGAGCGGGAGCAAGTCTGCAGTGAACTCCGACGTCCAGTCGAAGTCGAGGAGCCATCGCCACAGCTCGCGGGTCGCGTCCGCAGTCGGCGCGACCACCTCCGAGATGCGTGACCGACACCCTTGCTGAAGCCGTTCTGCCAGTCCTGCTGCACGCGGTAGAGCGCATAGCCGGCCGGCTGACCGTCCAGCTCGAGCAGCGCACGATTCAGCGGCCCTTCTTGCCGCCGGGCCGGATCGTCGAAGAGCTTGCGCGTCTCCCACCACGCCTTGCTGCGCGTGGAACATCCCCGGCCGCTGACGCGGTGACCTGGTCGTACAGCGCCGGGAACGTCCGCGCAGCCTCGTCGAGCCCGACGAGGCGCACGGTCCCGCGCTGCTCGAACGGCAGCGCGAAGCCGCGAACGGTCGCGCCCGAGCCTCATCGCTCCGATCCGTGAGGCGAGCCCGTACCCGAACCGGCCGTAGATCGTCGACTCGGACGCCCACAGGTAGGCAACGACGTCGCCGCGCGCGCGGCAATCCTCGAGCTGAGCTCTCATCATCGCCGTCGAGAGCGCCGCGCCGGCGATGGGTCGGCAGCACGCCGACCACGGTCACACCGGCGGCCGGGACCAGCCCGCCCCCGGGCACCGACATGCGATACGTGAACGCGCCCGCCCCGCCGACGATGCGATCTCCGTCGAAGGCCGCGTGCATGCGCTCGACCTCGATCAGCTCGGGCGAATCGCTCCGCCTGCTCGAGCTCGTTCTCCTGGCCGAAGTAGTGGCTGATCGCGTTGAGCGCGTCGCGCAGCTCCTCGACCGACGCGCAGGGCCGAACCTCGATATCCATTCCTCTACCCTAGCCGCTCGAGCGGTGCGTATTCGAGCATCAGACCGCCGTTCGCTCCCGTCCTCGAAGCGCACCGTCACGACGCCCCCGGCCTCGATCTGCGTGACGATCCCCGTGCCGAGCGACGCGTGGCGCACCGTGTTCCCGGTGGAGAGATCGGGCAGGTCCTCGCGCGGCGTGAACTCGCGCTGAACGTTCTGCCTGCCGTAGTCCGACCACGAGGTCGGGCCTCAGCCGCTCTCGCTCGACGCCCGACTGCGGCAGTTCGTCGAGGAAGCGCGACGGCAGATTCGCCTCGCTGCGTCCGAAGAGGTTGCGCCGCATCGCATGCGTGAGCACGAGCCGCTCCTGCGCGCGGGTCATGCCGACGTAGCAGAGGCGCCGCTCCTCCTCGAGCGAGTTCTCCTCGATCGAGCGCGCGTGCGGGAAGATCCCCTCCTCCATCCCGATCATGAAGACGGCGCGGAACTCGAGGCCCTTCGCGTTGTGCAGCGTCATCAACGTCACCTGGCCGCCGTCGTCCTCGTCCCGGATCGCGTCCTGGTCGGAGTAGAGCGAGATCTCCTGCAGGAAGCCGCTGAGCGACGGCTCCTCCGCCGCGGCGTCGTACTCGCGCGCGACGCCGATGAGCTCCTCGAGGTTCTCGATCCGACCGCTCGCCTCGATCGTCCGCTCGGCCTCGAGCGCCTCGAGATAGCCGGTGCGGTCGAGCACCGCCTCGACGATCGTCGCGACGATCGGCGTCGCTCGCGGTCGCCATCAGCGACTCCATCACGTTGCGAAACTGCGTGACCGCCCTGCCCGATGCCGCGGCGACACCCGCCTCCTCGGGATGAGCGAGCGCCTCCCACAGTGAGCTGCCGAGCCCGTCGGCGTAGCTGACGAGACGGGCGATCGACGTGTCCCCGATCCCACGGCGCGGACGGTTCGCGATCCGCATCAGCGAGACCGCGTCGAACGGGTTGTCGATCACCTGGAGATAGGCGATCGCGTCCTTGATCTCCGCACGTTCGTAGAACCGCGGCCCACCGATCACCTGGTAGGCGATTCCCTGTCGCACGAGGACGTCTTCCAGCACGCGGCTCTGCGCATTCGTGCGGTAGACGACCGCGATCTCGCGCGCGCTGTATCCCTCCTCGATCCGGCTGCGATCTCGACCGCGACGAACCGTGCCTCCGAGTGCTCGTCCTCCGTCTCCACGACCCGGACGAGCTCTCCTTCGCCGAGATCGGACCAGAGGTTCTTCTCCTTGCGTTCGCGGTTGTGCGAGATGACGTGGTTCGCCGCCTGCAGGATCGAGTTCGTCGAGCGGTAGTTCTGTTCGAGCGGGATCACCTTCGTGGCCGGAAAGTCGCGCTCGAACTCCATGATGTTGCGAATGTCGGCGCCTCTGAAGGCGTAGATCGACTGGTCCGGGTCCCCGACGGCCATCAGGTTCTGGTGCTCCTGGGCGAGCAGCTGCAGGAGCACGTACTGGGCGTGGTTCGTGTCCTGGTACTCGTCGACCAGCACGTAGCGGAACGCCTTCGCCCACTTGGCCCGCGCCTCGGGGAAGCGCTGCAGCACATCGACGGTGAGCATCAGCATGTCGTCGAAGTCGACCGCATTCGAGGCGAAGAGACGCCGCTGGTAGAGGTTGTAGACGTCCGCGACCGTCTGGTCGTAGAAGCTCGCGACCCGCGAGGCGTATTCGTCCGGCCCGATCAGCTGGTTCTTCGCGTTCGAGATCTGCGAGTGGATCCCCCGCGGCACGAACCGCTTCGGATCGCGCTCGAGCTCCTCGAGGCACGCCTTGACCAGGCGCACCTGGTCGGCCTGATCGTAGATCGTGAAGTTCGAGCGATAACCGAGCCGCTCGGCCTCGCTGCGCAGCATGCGGCCGCAGGCGGAGTGGAACGTCATGATCCAGATCGCCCGCGCGATCGGGCCGAGCGTCCGCTCGACGCGCTCCTTCATCTCGCCGGCGGCCTTGTTCGTGAACGTGATCGCGAGGATCTCGTTCGGCTTCACGCCGCAGGCGGCGAGGAGGTGCGCGACGCGATAGGTCAGGACGCGCGTCTTCCCCGACCCGGCGCCTGCGATCACGAGCAGCGGCCCCTCGGTGGTGAGGACAGCCTCCCGCTGGGCGGGGTTCAGGTCGGCGAGGTAGGTCTCCGGCTGGGTGCTGGCCACTGTGTCCGAGAGTAGCGATCAGGTGAGCCCGTCGAGCTCGCCCTCCAGCCACGCCCTGGCCGCCGCGAGCAGGTCCGGATCGGACGATTTGAGCACGACCTCGACCTCGGGCCCGGTCGCGTCGAAGCTCGGATAGGACCCGACCAGCACCGCCGGCCACCGCGTCGTGGCCTCGGCCAGCGCGCCGGAGATGATCGACTCGCGTGTCCGGTAGCGCCGCCGCCAGGAGCCGATCGGCCGCTCGCCCCTGAGAGCATCGGCGTAGCGGTCGAACATCGCCCTCATCTCGCTCGGCAGCCCGGGCAGCACCCAGGTGTTCTCGAGGTGGAAGCCGGGGGCGCCGCCCAGTGGGTTCTCGAGCGGCGCGGCGCCGAGCGGCAGTGCCGCCCACCGGGTGACGTAGTCCGGGTCGCCGCGGAACCGCGACCGCAGGCCCGCCGCCAGCTCCGGGATCACCTCCTGCGGGACGCCGAATGCGGCTGCGAGGGCTTCGCGCGTGATGTCGTCGGGGGTCCCGCCCAGACCGCCGGTCACGATCAGATGATCGACGCCGGCCCGCTCGCGACGGACGAAATCGACGATCCGGTCGAGCTCGTCCGGCACTGCGGCGGTGAGGACGACCTTCACGCCGAGCTCCTCGAAGCGCCGCGCGAGCCAGGAGGCATTCGTGTTCTCGGTATCACCCGACACGATCTCGTTGCCGATCGTCAGGATGGCGGCGAGCACATGACGAGTATCCGCGAGATCGACATCGAACGCGACGCCTCCGACCTCGTCGAGCTCGCCAGGAAGACCTCGCCGACGGCCGTGATCAACGTCGCCTCGCTCGTCCACCGGCTGCGCACCGTGCCGGAGCGATCGCAGGGCCGAACGTGGGTGGCCGAAGCCGAGGGACGCGTGGTCGGCCGCGTCGACTGCTTTCTCAGCCTGTTCGAATCGTCCTCCCGCCTGGCCGGCCTGCCGCTCGCCGTGCGCGAGGAACAGCGAGGCCGCGGCATCGGCACCGCGCTGTACGACGTCGGCGTGGCTCATGCGCACGCGATCGGCGCCGAGCGGCTCGTGGTGAACTTCCACGAGAACGAGGCAGGGATCGCCTTCGCCCAGAAGCATGGCTTCACCCAGGTCCGCGTCGAGACCGAGTCCGCGCTCGATCCGCGCCTCGTCACCGCGCGACCGCCGGCCGGGCTCGACCTGAGACCGATGACGACCGCCGATCCCCGTCTCGCCTACGACGTCGACATGGAGACCACCGCGGACATGCCGGCGACCGAGCCGTTCGAGGGGATGGCCGTACGAGGAATGGGAGGACCACGTGCTGCGCCATCCGCTGTTCACGCCGGCCGGCAGCTTCGTCGCGCTGGTCGACGGCGAGGCGGCCGCATTGTCGCTGCTGACCGCCGATCCCGAAAGCGGTCGCGCCATGAGCTGGATGACCGGCACGCGACGCGCCTACCGCGGCCGGGGGCTCGCGCTGGCGGTCAAGCTCGCATCCATCGAGTGGGCCGCGGCGAACGGAATCACGCGGATGCTCACGTCCAACGACGCGACCAACGCACCGATGCTCGCCGTCAACCGACGACTGGGCTACGACCCGATCGGCAGACGGGTCGAGTGGCTCAGGGACCTAAGGGAAACGGCTTCTTCGCCAGCGCCGCCAGCACCTGGGACGTGACCCAGACCGGCGTCGTCGCGTACTTCGTCGAGTAGCGGTAGCTCCCGTCGGGCTGCTTCAGCTTCGCGAGATAGGCGAACGCGCTCCGCGGCGGCGTCACGCCCGCCGCGACGAGGCCCTGGATCGCCCAGGCGGTGGACTGTGCGTCGGAGCCTCGGCCGTGCGTGAGCTCGAAGCCTCCGTCGGGCCGCTGGAAGCTGCGCAGGAACTTGACCGCCCTCGTGACCGGCCGGCCGTGGACGCCTGCGACCCGGAGCGCTTCGAGCGCGGCTGCCGTGTCGTTCGAGTCGGCCTGGCCGTGCCTGAACCACGCGAACCCGCCCGACTTGGTCTGCTGCTCGAGTATGAACTTCGTCGTCGCGGGCGTTGAGTGACCGAGGGCGAGCACGCCCCAGTAGGTCGAGTTGAGGGCCGGGCCGATCTGTCCGCTCGCGTGCACACGAAGACGCGCGAGGAGCGCCTCGTTCCGCTGACCGAGCGCTTGCTCGGCAAGGGCGACGATCGCAACGTCGTTCGACGTCTGCAACGCCGACTCTTGCGACTTCAGGTATGCCAGCGAGCCAGGCGAGCCGGCGCCGGCGGCGCGCAGACCGAGCACCGCCCAGGAGGTGAGGAGTGCATCCGACGTTCCGCCGGCCTCGGCATACGCGCCCCCGGTCGAATGGGCCTGCACGAAGGACACCGGCGAGACCGCGAGCATGACGGCCGTGAGGAACGGCGCTAGGCCCACACGACCACCGTCCTCAGGCGTGAGCCGTAGCGGTCGAGCATCCGCCGCAGCTCCGGGCCGGCCGCGAGCGCGATCACGACATTGCCGGCGGCGTGGGACGCGTCGAACCAGAGGCCGCGGCCGAGGACGGCCACGAGCGCCGGCAGCGTGTGCGGCGCGAATCCCCACCAGAGCCACACGTCCATCATCATGCTGAACCCGAAGCCGAGCACCGCGCTGACGGCGGCCAGCGCCCAGCGGCTGCGCAGCGCAGGCCCGAGCAGCGCACCGACCGCGCCACAAAGGCCCCAGCCGAGCATCTGCTGCGGTGTCCAGATCCCCTCGCCGAGGAACAGGTTCGAAACGAAGGCGGCCAGCGCACCGGTCGCCACCCCCGCGCGCAGCCCGAGTGACGCGCCCGCAACGATCGCAATCACGGTCACCGGCTGCACGCCGGGTATGGCGGCGAACAGGACACGGCCTGCTGCGGCGCCGGCGGCGAGCGTCGCGACGACGGCAAGCTCGCGGGTCGAGTCCGTCCCGGCCTCGAACCAGGCAATCCCCGCGACAACGAGCGCGATCGCGCCGAGCGCGGTCGCGAGCGCGCCGTCGTTCACAACCAGCGCCGCAACCATCAGCGCAAACGCGATGACGATCAACCTATGCACGGACGCCCACCCGTACGGGAAGCTCCACGACCCGGTCCGCCACCTCGGCCGCCCACGGGAGATCGTGGGTGACGACGAGCGTGCCTCGCACGGCCGCCTCGGCGCGTAGCAGCCGCGCCAACTCGACCTTCCGCTCCGGGTCGACGCCACGGGTCGGCTCGTCGAGCACCAGGAAGTCCGGCTCGATCGCGAGCACCGCAGCGAGCGACAAGCGCTCCCGCTCACCGGCGGAGAGGTCGCGTGGGTGCCGATCGGCGTCTGCGCTGAGGCCGAGCTTCGCGAGCGCTGCACGTGCGCGGGCCTCGTCGGCGCCCAGCGCAACCTCGTCGAGCACGCGTTCGGTGACGAGGTGACGACCCGGATCCTGGGAGAGGTACGCGGACCTCTGGCGGACGGCTTCGCCCGCCGTCGGCTCCAGCAGGCCGGCGGCAATCCGGGCGAGAGTGGTCTTGCCCGCGCCGTTCGGCCCGACGAGCGCGACGATCTCGCCCCGGCGCACCTCGATCGATGCGTTTTCGAGCACGACTCGGTCGCCGTACGCGAAGCGCGCGCCGCGGACGCGCGCGACGACATCGGGAGCATGCGGCAGGTAGAGCGGGCGGTGCTCGGCGAGCCACTCGAGCGCCTGCTCGCGCGGTGCATCGAGCACGATGCGGCCCTCGTCCATGAACACGACGCGGTCGCAGCGGGCGAGTGGCCGGGCCGGACGCTGCTCGGAGACGAGAACGGCACACGGCAGATGTTCGATCAGGTCGAAGAAGGCTTCCGCCCCGTCCGGATCGAGCTGAGAGGTCGGCTCGTCCAGCAGCAGGAGACGGGGTCGCAGTGCGAGCGCCGACGCGAGCGACACACGTTGCAGCTCTCCGCCGGACAGCTCACCCGTGAGGCGATGCACGAGCGGTTCCGCGCCGACGAGAGCCAGGGAGTCGTCCACCCGCGGCCAGATCTCCTCGGGCGCCACGCCGATGTTCTCGAGGCCGAAGGCGACCTCGTTCGACACCTGGGCCATCACGACCTGATCCTCCGGATCCTGGAACACCGAGGCGACGAGGCCCGCGAGGTCCGTCGGGCGCGCCTCCCGCGTGTCGATCCCGCCGACGACGACGCTGCCGGAGAACACCCCGCCGTGGAAGTGCGGGACGAGCCCCGAGAGTGCGCGCAAGAGCGTCGACTTCCCGGAGCCCGAAGGGCCGAGCAGGGCGACATGCTCGCCCTCGCCGATCTCCAGCGACACGTCGTCCAGGACCCGCGGGCCGGCACCGTAGGCGAAGCCGAGGCGGTCGACCAGCGCTAGAGCCACAACGCTCCCACGGCGACGATGAGCACGGAGGCGACGAGCGCGAGGCGGTCGAGCCAGGTCCACGGACTGCGCGGCGCGCGCGTGCGATCGGCTCGTCCGTAGCCGCGTGCCTCCATCGCCTCGGCAAGATTGAGCCCGCGCTCCAGCGATCCGGCAAGGAGCGGCGAGAGCTGGCGCATCGCGCTCAACTCGACACCCCGGCCGCGGAGCGCCAGGCGAAGGTCGCGTGCATCGCGTTCGAGCAGCGGCACGAGGCGGGTTGCAAGCCCGGCGGCGACGGTCGACCTGCGCGCCCAGCCGGCCGACGCGAGCAGACGGTCGTGGTCGAGGAGCAGCGCGTAGACCGCGAACGACAGGCCGACGGCGACGAGACGCAAAGCCTGGAAGAGGCCGTTCGCAAGCTCCTCGGTGGTCACGTCGAGCCTGCCGAGCACCGGGATCGTCGGCCCAGTCCAGATGGGATGCGACCCGATCACCTCGACGAACGGCGTGAGCAGAAAGACGGTCAAGCCCGTGATCAGAGTCCCGACGAGGTAGGGCCACCGGCGTCGAGCCGGCGCTCGGAGCGCGACGAGGAACAACACGACCGCAATCAGAGCGACCGACCAGATGTGTGTGGCGAGCAGCGCGGCCACCGCGGCACCCGCGAGCAAGGCAGCTGCAGGCGCAGGGCTGAGCCCAGCTCCCGCCCGCTTCCCGTGGCCGGTCAATAGCGGTACCTCAACGCGTGCGGGTTGGCAGCGAGCCGCCGGGCGGAAGCCGTGCCGAGCTCGAGCCGCGCTCCGTTGCGAATCCGCTCGATGTGCACGGTCTGCGGTGGCAGCTTGCCGCCGATCACGATGTAGTTGCGCGGCGTTGCCTTGGCGTCGACCACGCCGTGCACCTGCGCGGCGATCCGGGCCGCGACCGCCCGGTCGGCCCCGACGACGCTCGTCTTCCCGGGGAAGCCGTGCAGGAACGGCTCCGGATAGGCGCCGACGACGAGGGGCACGCTCATCGCGCCGCCGCTCCAGCGCCGGTAGTCCCACCAGAGCACGTCGCCGGGATGGAGCGTCACCTCGGTGGCACTCCGGTCGCCCTCGATGCCGTTCACGAAGAAGAACCAGTCGCGCTGGCGACCGAGCGAGCCGGAGATCCCGTTGATCGACTCCAGAAACCGGCCGCCGTAGCGCGTCGTCACCTTGAACTTCCGCTCGACCGACTGGATGCCGTCGAGGCCCGCAGGAACCGGGCCTGCGAAGAGCACCTGCCCGCCACGATCCCGCGTCACCCAGAGCGTGGCCGTCCCGTGCGTGCGTTCGCCCCCGCCGCAACCGGCGAGGACGAACGCAAGCGCGAGGACAGCCGCGAGCCTCACTTCACTGCGTTCGACCGAACGGCACCCGTCGCCGTCGCGCGCACGAGCACACCGGGATGCGCCCCGGGGCAGAGCGACTTCGCCGTCGAACCGGGAAGAGACTTCTGCGAACCGACGTGCCACACGAGACCGGTGACGGCAGCGGCTTTCCCGGTGTCGTCGAACGCCGACGCCGTGTAGCAGCCCTTGCCGGAGGCCTTCACCTCGAGCGTCGGCGGGCCGCCCGTCGGTCCAAAGGTGGCGTAGTACCAGAGGACGTGATCACCGTCCTTCAACACCACCTGGTCGGCCCCGACCGGCGGCGAGACGTCGTTCACCTTGAACACCCAGCCGCTGTCGCCCGTGCCGCCGTAGAGGCCGACCTGATCGACGTAGTTGCCGAAGCTCGACTGCGTGATGTGGTAGTAGAACTCGCCGGCGAGCGACGCCTGCTGGAGGGCTTCGAGCGCGTTCACCGCAGTGACGGTGGCCTCCTGTGGCGCGTACAGGTTCTTGGTCTTGCCTTCGATGCGAACGTGGACGGTCGCCGCGAGAGCGGTCGCCGGCAGGATGAGCAGGAGAGCGACGAGCACGAGTAGCCGTTTGGCCACGATTCCTCCTTCCGCGAGGGGATCGGTATGGAGGGCGACCGGCAGGTCTTCTGACTCGAGGCTCCCCCTCCGCCGCCTTCCCAAGCTCGCGCTCAGTGGCCTCGTGGCGGAGGGCAACTCCCCTTACAGCGGCGGGACCGTCCCGGACTTGCACCGGGTTCCCTCACCGTTCGCCCGTTTCGCCCGCGAATATAGCCGTCGCGGCCTCCGGCACGCGCTCTAGGCTACGAACATGGAGCACAGCGAGGTCACCGATCGCCAGCTCGAGGCGCTGCTCGGGCGGCTCGACCGGGTCGTCGAGGAGCTCGCGCGGCTGAACGCCCGCGAGGAGCGGCGCGAAGAGCTGACGATCATCGCGCACGAGCTCCGCAACCTGAACGACTCGCTCCAGGCGATCACCTACGCGGCTCTCGGCACGCAGGGCCCGCAGGTCCGCCGTCGCCGCACCGGCTGAGGTCGGTTCAGGGGAGGCGGTAGATGTCGAGCACGCCGGACGTCGCGTGGTCGTTCGCGTTGCCCTCGGGCATCGCGACGCGGCCGTCGGCGACGATCGGGCTCTGCCAGTGCACGTTGCCGGAGGGCAGGTTCGCCACTTCGGCACCGGTCGTCGGCAGGTACACGTGCACCGAGCCGCTGCCTGCGACGAAGAGCAGGCTGCCGGCGATCACAGGCGACGTGCCGCTGTTCTTGTTCGACCACATCGCGTGCAGCCGGCCGCCGCTGAGCAGCCACGCCTCCGTGCCCGCGTCGTCCGAGACGAACGCCCACTTGCCTTTCCAGATCGCAGGCTCGCTGAACAACAAGAAGCCGCCGGGCGTCGAGACCGTTTGCAGCTCTCCTCCCGTCTTCGCGTTGACGCCCGGGAGCCGGTGCAACTGGAGCAGGCGCAGCTTGCCATCCTTCCCTCCCTGGAGGGCATAGCCGCCGTCGAAGAGCGCGGGGCTCGTGGAGCCGAGATCGAGATCGCTCGTGTTCAGGTGTTCCTGGTCGACCGGCGTCCAGTGGCGGAGCATCTTCGACGCGTCCGGCGAGAGGACGATCACGCTGTCGCCCCAGTTGGTCGACCCGTTGAACGGGGCGTTGCCGGTGGCAACGACGAGGTCGCCGTTCGCCGGATCCACGGCCGCGCCGTTCCGCGACCAGATCGCAGAATCGCTGGCAGGACATGTACGTGGGACGATCAGCGCGTGGCGGTTGCTGCACAGCGAGTTCCAGACGTGCGCGATCCGCCCTGTCTGCTCGGACATCGTGACGACATGGCCCTGGTAGGGCGGTGCGTCGCCGATGTAACCGCCGGTCGTCGCGATCACGAGGCCGCGGGAGACATTCAGGGACGAGGTGATCTTCTCGTGGGTCGGGTCGCGGGTGATCGTCGTCGTCCACAGCACCTTGCCGTCGGTGAGCCGGAGCTTCCGGATGCGTCCGTCCGAGGCGGCGGCGTACACGGCCGTGCGATCCGTGGCTGCGGCCGGCGTGGCGTTCGTGATCTGCGCCGAGCCGGCGAGCCGGGAGTACGCCGGTGGCGTGAAACGCCAGATCACCTTGCCGGTGTTCGCGTTGAGCGCCTCGGTACGGCCGTACGTGGTGGTGACGATGAACATCCCGCGGACATAGATCGGCGACGAGTCGACCGTCCCGTCGAGCTGAACCTGCTGGCGTACGAGCGTCGACACGTTCTGGGCCGTGAGCTTCGTGTCGGCGGAGACGTTGTGCCGCGCAGCGTCGTAGCCAAAGCGTCCCCAGTCGCTGTTCGGCGCACCTGACAGCGCCACCGTCGGGATACCCGCGACGAGTACTGCCCCCAGTGCGAGCAGCCACCTCAATGCGCTGCCAGGTCCTGCGTCTTCACCCAGGGGCCGGGCGGGATGAGCAATGACTCGGCCTGCAAGTACGCGAGGCCGGTGAGCGGGAGGTCGCTCCACCGTTCGAAGCAGAAGTAGCGGCGCCGCCAGTGGGGGAAGAACTTGCGGTTGAAGCTGTGCAGGCGCTCCACCTGGAACAGGCGGTCGGCCTTCAGCAGGCCCCAGCGGGCCGCGCGCGTGAACGCGCCCGCATCCTCGTCTGCCCGGAGGAAGTCGGCGAACACCGCGAAGTTCAGCGAGACCTCGGTGACGTTGTGGTCACGCGCCCAGCCGACCGCCTCGGTGATCAGGTACTCCATCAGGCCGTTCGGAGTGTCCTTGCGGCGTCGCATCGACGAGAGTGAGTAGCCCTCGCTGGCGGGCGACGGCACGAGCTGGAGGAACCCGCCGACCCGCCCGTCCGGGCTCACGGCGACGGCCAGGACGGTGTCCGGGTACCGGAAAACTGCATCCATCGCCATCGTGAAGCCCCGCTCCGGCCACGTGCCGCGCCACTCCTCCGAGACCGCGCGCAGCTCGGCGCGAAGATCGTCGTCCGCATCGGCGGTCGAGAGAATGCGCACGTCGTAGCCGCTCTTCTCCAACCGCGAGACCGACTGGCGCACCTTGCGGATCGCGCGCCCCTCGAGCGAGAACTCGGCCGGCCTGATCACCGCTTCGTCGCCGAGGTACACCGACTTGAACCCGATCGCGGTGTAGTCCTCCAGCGCCTCGTTCGAGGCGCCCGCGATCGCGACCCGCCAGCCCTTCGTGTGAGCCACCCGGACGAACTCACTCATCAGGTCACCCCGCTCCAGCTTCTCGCCGATCGGGTCGCCGGCGACGAGCGCGGTGCTGCCGATCACGCGGTAGGCGAGAAACGACTTGCCGCTCGGTGCGAAGAAGTAGCTCTTGTCGCGGCGCAGCGCGAAGTAGGCGAGGCTGTCCGTGCCGTGCTCCTGAACGAGCTCGGTCGCCCGCTCTCGATCCTCGGCACACGGCGGCACGACCGGTAGCGGCCGCAGCCAGAGCCACAGCGCACGGAAGCCGAGCCCGGCGACGAGCAACAGGCCCGCCTCTTCGATCCGGGCGGAGACGTCGTCGGTCTCGTAGATGACCACGACGAAGAGCACCGCGGCGAGCATCAGAGCGGCGACGACCTGCACGAGCGGGAGAATCGTCGCGGGGTCGCCCGGCGCGACGAAGTGGCGGCGCGAGCGGAACAGTGCGACCAGCAGCAAGAGATGAACGGTCGCTTCCTCGAAGTCGAGACCTTTCGCGAGGTGCGCGAGCGCCGAGGCGATCACGATCGCGACTGCGAGGTACCAGGCGCGACGCTTGCGCCGGGCGAGCCCGCGCGAGAAGAAGATCATCCCCAACCCGAGCGCCAGGGCGATCGTCCGTGCGGCGTCGGGGACGCCTGGAGGAAGGACCCCGCCGATCAGGCGCACACGATCGGCCGCCTCGGGAGTGAAGGCGGAGATGATCGACATGAGGCCTGCGATCGCTGCGAACCAGGCCAGCAACACAGGTGTCGCCGGGCGACGCACACCGGGAGGGTAGCGGGCGTCGCGGTCGCCTCCGGGACGCCCTCAGTCGTGCAGGAGGATGCGCCGGAGCTCGTCTTCCTTGCCCGGCGCGAGGATCGCGAGCACCTGGTCGCCCGCCTCCAGCTGGGTCTCCGCGTCCGGGACCTCCGCCTTGCCGTTCCGGACCACGGAGATCAACCTCGCCCCTTCGGGGAGCCGCAGGGCGCGCACCCGCTTGCCCTGGCAGTTCGCGCCCTTGTCGACCGTCACCTCGACGATCTCGAGGTTCTCCTTGCGCAGCTCGAGCAGCTGGATCAACCCGTGCTCCGGCACCTCGTGCTCGATCAGGCCCATGATCGCGCCGGTGGCGCTCACGGTGGGTGAGATCCCGAGCAGGTCGAAGTACGGCTGGTTGCGCGGATCGTTGATGCGGGCGATCACATTGCCCACCCCGTAGCGCTCACGCGCAAGCTGGCAGATGACGATGTTGTCCTCGTCGTCTCCGGTCGCCGCCACGACGAGATCGGGAGGCCGCTTGATGCCGGCGCGCTCGAGCACGAAGAGCTCGGTCGCATCGCCCCGAATCACCTGGTGCTCGAACTCGGCCTCCAGCTTGTCGAACCGGTACGGCCGCTGTTCGACCAGCGTCACCTCGTGCCCGGCGCGCAGCAGCGAGCGGGTGAGGTTCGCGCCGACCTTGCCGCCGCCTGCGATCAGGACGTACATCAGACGGGCGCCTCCTCGGCCTTGCGTACGGCGCTGACCAGCGTCTCGATCGCCGCGGACGTCGGGCAGACGATCCGCAATCCACGCGTGGCGTAGAACTGCGCGCGGGCCGGGTCGAGAACGCGCACGATCACCGTCGGCACCTCGAACTGCTTCTGCGCGGCCTGGGCGATGACCAGATTGGTGTTGTCACCGTCGGTCGTGACCACGACGGCGTCCGCCTCTTCGATCCCCGCCTCCCGCAGGACCTGGAAGTCCATTCCATGCCCGACGAGGAACTCGCCGGTCCACTGCTCGCCGAGGCGCCCGAGCGCGTCTTCGTTCTCGTCGCAGACAGTGACCTCCCAGTTCGACGCCTGGAGCTGCTGCGCCACCGCCGAGCCGACGCGCCCACACCCGATCACGATCGCCTTCATCGACTGCGCAGCGTACTCTGCTCGACCGGGTGGCTGACGCCGCGTGGGAGGCCTTGGCGGCTCGTTCATTGCTTTTCTGCGTCAACGATGGGAGGATCTCGCTCCCGGCGGAGGAGGAGAGCATGATCGACCATGTCGCTATTCCTGTGCGTGACCTTGCTGCGAGCCGAAGCTTCTATGAGCCACTGTTCGAAGGGCTCGGCGCGAAGGTCATGACGGAGTGGCCGGGAGGCGTCCTCTTCGGAAGCGACGAGGGGATGGTGGCTCTCCGCGAGACCGAGCGAGTCGAGCCGCTCCACGTTGCGTTCAAGGCCGATCGCGCAGGCGTCGACTCGTTCTACGAGACAGCGCTCGCCGCCGGGGGCTCCGACAACGGCCCGCCGGGCATTCGCGCGGAGTACCACGAGAACTACTACTCCGCCTTCGTGATCGACCCGAATGGGCACAACGTCGAGGCGGTCTGCCACCGACCGGTGTGACCTGAGGACGCAGGCGGTTCGCAGGATCGGTACCTGGTACCGCAGGTACCAGGTACCTGGGTTGCGAGGCTCGCGAGCGCAGCGCAGCTGTGGGGTTCCTCAGTTGAAGGCGAGTGCGGCAATTGGCTGCGGTGTCACGTGGCCGCGAGCTCCTCGTCCATGACGGTCTGAGGGAAGGCGACGATCAACACCTCGCACGGCGCTTTGCGCAGCACGTAGTCGACGGTCGGCGAGAAGAAGCGGGACTGGCGCCGCCAACGAGGGGCTGACCCGAGCACGATCAGGTCGGCGTCGAGCTCGTGCGCGCACTCCACGATCGCGGCGCCGATCGCCCGCGCCCGAACCGTTGTCCCGTCGACCGCCACCGAGTGCTCCGACCCGAGGAGCCGCGCCTCCGCGAGCGACTCCTCGGCCCGCTCGTCCTCGTCTTCGAGCGGTGCGTCGAGGGGCAGCTCGAGCGGCACACGGATCACGTGCAGCGCGTGCACCTGTGCGTCCGGATCGCTGGCGAGCTTGATCGCCGTTGCCAGCATCTCCTCCCCGATGATGCCGAGCTTCATCGGCACGAGGATCGACTTGAACTGGAGCGTCGCGCCCGGCGGTCGCTCGTCGGGCGCGATCACTTTCTCCATCAGCCCTTCGCCGTGGGCGTGACGGACGGCGACGAAGACGACGAGGCCGATCGCGAGCCAGACCGGCCCCGCGTAGCGGGCGGCGGGATGGGTCACGAGCGCGATCACGAAGATCGTGCCGGTCCCGATTGCGCCGACGATCGAGGGCACGGGAATCGCATAGCCGCGGATGCGCACGTTGAGCGGCACGCGATAGGGACGTACCAGGTCGGGCTCGCTGATTCGCAGCTTGATCACCGCGAGCTGGGCTGCCGTGAACGCGATCAGAACACCGAACGAGAACAGACTGGCGAGGTACGCGACATCGTGGTGCAGGAAGGAGGTCGCAATGACGATCCCCGACGAGATGATCGCCGCGGCGATGATCGCCTGCGGCGAGACGTGTGCGCGGCGGCTCAGCCGTCCGAAGCTGCGGGGCAACTGGCCGTGCTCGCCGAGGGAGTACGCGAGCCGCGCGGAACCGGAGATGGACGTCGTCACCGCTACGAGCAGGATCAGTGCACCCGTGATCCCGACGTAGAACTCGAGTATCCCGCCGAGCCCAGCGGTGAGCTGGTCGCCGATGCTGTGAGCGACGCCGAGCAAGGGCGCCCTGATCCACCGGCCCCCGAGCTCCGTCTGCGGGCCGGGGAACGCCGAGAGCGCGACGACGGCGATCGCGACGTACATCGTCACCACCGTTGCGATGCCGCCGAAGACGGAGCGCGGCAGGTCAACGCCGGGGCGACGGGCCTCGGCGGCGAGGTTGGCCACGGTCTCGAGGCCGGTGAAGGCGAGCATCGCGAGCGGCAGGGCGAAGGCGAGCGAATGCCAGGTCGGATGCGTACCGAGAGATGTGCCGTGCATCAGAGCGTGCGGAGAGAAGACGAGCGCGAAGCCGAGGACGACGAGCAGCAACTGCGTCAGCAGATCGAGGGCCGGCACGACGATGCCGACGCCGTAGAGCGACGGACGCCGAACAAGGCGCAGCAGCGCGACGGCAGCGATCACGGCGACCGCGACGACGACGTCCCACGGGTTGCGGTCGAGCGCGGACACGCCGAGCGCGCCAGAGAGATAGTGCGGCAGGAAGAGCGCCGAGAGGGCGATCACGATCAGGTAGTCGAGGAAGAGCGCCCACCCGGTGAGGAACCCGGCGAGATCGTTCGACGCCCGGCGAACGAAGGTCGCCGCCCCGCCCGTCTCGGGCAGAGCCGCAGTGCCCTCGGCGTAGGAGAGGGAGACGATCAGAAAGAGCAGGCCGACACCGAGCAGGACGAGCGGTGTGAAACCGAGCGCATGCGCTGCGACGATCCCGAGCGCGAAGTAGATCGACGAGGCGATCTCCCCGTATGCGACGGAGAACAGTGCGCGCGCGTCCAGTTCGCGGCGCAGGCCCGGCAGCTTGCGGGCCACCTAGCTCCTTCTCCTCAGCATGATCAGACGGCCCGCTCCGGCCGCGACGAAGAGCACGCCGAGCACGAGCCCGACGCCGAGCCCATGGAGCAGCGTGAGCACGACCATCGCCAGCCCGAGCAGGATCATCGCGAGCGCGAAGAACGTGACGAGGCCGTGGTACGTGCTCACTTCACCACCGTCTTTCCGGCCGCGACCATCACACGCGACGGGGAGTGCTTGAGAACGAAATCGACCGTGCTGCCGAAGATGGTCTTGTGCTTGCCGCGGCGTGCGCCCAGCACGATGATCTCCGCGCCGCGGCGATCCGCCTCCTCGATGATCGCCCGTCCGGCATTCCGGGCCCGGGCGACGCGTTCGACGACCCGCACGCCGTACGGCCCGGCCACGGCACGTGCTTCGTCCAGCAGCTCGTCGGCATCCTCGAGCTGTTCGGTCAGATCGGCGTCCAGCGGCAGTTCGAGCGGCACCACTATGACGCGCAGCAGCACGATGCGGCCCGCGCGCTCCGTCGCGAGGCGCGCCGCGAGCTCCACCGCCTCACGGGATTCCGCCCCGGCCACGATCGGCACGAGGATCGAACGGTACTCGAGCGCGAGGGCGGCGCCGAGCGGAACCGGAGCACGCATCGTGGTGGTCAACGGCAGATGCTGCGAGCGCCGGTAGAGGACGTAGAAGACGAAGCCCACGCCGAGCCAGGCGAATCCGGCATAGCGGGTCGCCGGGTCCTGGACGACGACGACGAGCCAGGCAGCGCCCGTTCCGAGCCCGCCGACGATTGCAAACAGCGGCCAGTCGATCCCGCCGACCCTCAGATTCGGCCGCGCCTCCCAGGCGAGCTCCTTCCCGTGCGCGCGCACGCGCAACGCGATGATCGAAGCATGCGCGATCGTGAACGAGAGCATCGCGCCGAACGCATACATTCGGCCGAGGAAGTCCACCTTCCCCGAGAGGATGAAGAGCGTCGGACCGATCGCTCCGAACACGATCAGCGCGAGCCACGGCGTCTTCAGTTTCGGCTGCAGCCGGCGGAACGCCTCCGGCAGCTGCCGGTGACTCGACATCGCGTACGTGATCCGCGAGGCCCCGATCACACCGGCGTTCGTGGCGATGAACAGGATCGTCGCGGCGAGGATCCCGACGTAGATCTTGGCCGTGGCGAGCACGAACCCGTGGAGGCCGAGGTTCTCGACGAGACCGAGCACCGGGTCGTTCTTGAAGCCGAGCGGCGGGGCCAACCCGAGCCTGGTGACGTAATGCCCGTCGACGTGCACGACGGGCATGGCCGAGAGCGCGATCCACGGGAGCGTGAAGTAGATGGCGAAGACGGCGATCGCCACCCACGAGATCGCGCGGGGAATCGAGCGCACGGGATCACGCGCCTCCTCCGCCAGGTTGGAGACCGTCTCGATCCCGGTGTAGGCGATCATCGCCACCGGGATCGCGAGCAGGAACGCGCCCCAGGTCGGCGCGACGCCCAGGTGGACGTTCGCTCGCAGCACATGGGGATGGAAGATCAGGAAGAAGCCGAGACCGACGAGCAGGAGCTGCGTGGCGAAATCGATCACCGCCAGGAAGATGTTGAGATTCGCCGCTTCCTTGATCCCCACGATGTTGATGCCGACGAGCAGCCAGGTGAGGCCGATCCCGACCACGATGTCCCAGGGGTTCGTCCGCAGCGGCTCCCAGAAGATCGACAGGTAGTGCGGGACGAAGATCACCGAGATCGCGACGGTGATCACGTAGTTGAGCATCTGGGCCCAGGCCGCGAAGAACGAGACGAGCTCGTTGAACGCGTGCCGCGCGAAGCTCGACGAGCCGCCGGCCTCCGGATAGCGGACGGTTCCTTCGGCGTACGTCGCCGCGGTCGCCGCGAAGATCAGGCCGCTGATGATGAAGACGATCGGCGTGAGGCCGAGCGCGATCCCGGCTGTCAGGCCGAGCGCGTAGTAGATCGACGAGCCGACGTTGCCGTAGGCGGTCGCAAAGAGCGCGGGCGCGCCGAGGACGCGTTCGAGGCCGCTGCTCTGTCTCCGCCGCCGTGGCACGACGGCGAACACTACGTCGCTAGGAGTGCTAACGGAACAGCTGGTAGGGCACCGAGGAGAGGATCACGTGCCGCTCGAAGAGCAGTAGCCGCTTGATGTAGAGCGCCCGTTGATTGTGGAGCAGCCGGGCCGAACCGCGGACGACCATCTCCGGCATGACGATGTTGACGACGGTGTCGGGATCGGCGGTCAACTCACGGATGTACGCCCGGAGCGGCGTGCCGATGTCGCGATAGGGCGCGTCGCTCAGATCCAGGGGCAGCGTGAGCCCGGCACGTTGCCACTCCCCTCTGAACTGCTCGGCGTTCTCACCGTCGAATGCGAACGAGACCGCGCGGACATCCTCCACTCCCAGGGCCTGCGCGTAGCTGATCGCCCGCATCGCCCCGGCGTGGACATTGGCGAGCAGCACGCGGACGACGACCCGATTCGGCGTGTGCCCCTCCGCGACGCGCTGCGTCGTGACGACGGGCACATCCGTCACCACCACGCCCGGCTCGGAGAGCAGGCGGAGCTTGAGCCGGAAGGACGTTCGCCCGGCCGCCGAGAGGAGCGACTGACGCTTGAACTGCTCCGGGATCACGACGGTGACGAAATCGGACTCGCCGCGAGGCAGCCGCCACACCTCCTCGAGCAGAGCCTGCATCCTCCCTTCCTCCGTCGACAGGATCTCGAGCCTCGGCTCCTCCTGGGCGAAATCCCACCAACGCGGGCGGATCCCAGGGTCGGTGTGCTTGCCCGGTGCGAGCAGAGCCCGGATCGGCCCCTCGTGGCGAATCGTGCGCGCGTACCAGAGAGCCCCCTCCGTCGCGACGTCGAGCGACTCCACCCAGAGCAGGACCTTGTTCGTCGGCTCACGCGCCGTCCGCACGGCACTGACGCCGACGCGCAGGCGCCGGCCGAAGCGCCGGTAATGGCGGTTGATGCCGACGAACAGCAGCACGAGCAGTGGGATCGCGACGATCACGAGCCAGGCGCCCTCGGAGAACTTCGACCAGATGACGACGACGGCGACGATCCCGGTCGTCACCGCGCCGAGTGCGTTCACGGCACCGCGGTAGCTGCCACCCCGAGTCGCGGGTGCGCAACCAGTAGCGCACCATGCCCGCCTGCGAGAGCGTGAACGCCGTGAAGACGCCGACGACGTACAGGTGGATCAGCGAGTTGACGTTCGCGTGGTAGATGACGATCAGCGCCGATCGCCGCAGCGGTGAGCACGACGACGCCGTTCGAGAAGACGAGCCGGTCGCCGAGGTTCGTGAACTGCCGCGCGACGAAGCGATCGCTGCGCGAGCAGCGCTGCGAGGCGCGGGAAGCCCTGGTAGCGACGTGTTCGCAGCGAGCACGAGGATCGCGAAGGTGAAGATCTGGACGACCCAGTACATGAACGACGCCGCACTGCCCGCCGGGGAACGCCGCCCGAGCGATCTGGGAGAGCACGGAAGTCGGTCGAGCTCGGCACGGGCGTGCATGTGCACGGCGAGCCACGAGACGCCGAGGAAGAGACTGATCGCGATCGTGCCCAGGACGGCGAGCGTCCGCGCGGCGTTCGCGGACTGGGGCCGCTTGAACGCGTTGACGCCGTTGGCGATCGCCTCGACGCCGGTCAACGCCGACGCGCCGGACGAGAAGGCCCGCAGCAGCACGAAGCACACCGACCGCCCCGGCGCCCGCGGCGAGCGGATGCGGGACGACCGCGTGTGGGCAGGTCCCGACCGCGCAGCGGGCGATGCCCGTGCCGATCGCGATGTAGAGGGCGATGATGAAGCCGTACGTCGGGATCGCGAAGAGGAACCCGGCCTCCTTGACGCCGCGGAGGTTGACGAGCGCGATCAGGCCGATCGCAGCGAGCGACAGCTCGACGCGGTACGGCGCGAGCGATGAGACGGCCGAGGTGATCGCGAAGATGCCGCCGGCCACCGAGACGGCGACGGTCAGGACGTAGTCGACGAGCAGCGCAGCGGCGGCGACGAGGGACGGGATCTTGCCGAGGTTCTCCTTCGCGACGATGTACGCGCCGCCCGACTGGGCGTACGCCCGCACCGTCTGCCGGTAGGACGCGACGACGATCGCCATCAGGATCGAGACGGCGATCGCGATCGGCAGCGTCCAGCGCAACGCGCCGAGCGAGACGCCCGACCAGCACGACCATCGCGGCCTCGGTCGCGTACGCGACCGACGAGATCGCATCCGCGGAGAAGATCGGCAGTGCGAGCGAGATCGGAAGGAGCTGGTCCTCCATCTGGCCCGACGCCATCGGGCGGCCGACGACGTAGCGCTTGAGCCGCGGCACGCCCGAACGAAGCTACAGCGTCAGGCGGCGAGAGCCGGGCTCGGGCGCAGCACGATCGTCTCCGCCGGCGCGTGCGTGAGGATCCAGGCGAGCTCCTTCGCGCTGAAGCCCGAGGCCGGCGCGACGATCCGCTCGAAGCTCTCGACCTCCCACAGGCGGCGAAGCGCGTGCGTCAGCGACCGGCCCTTCTCGATCCGGGCGTCGACCGGCACGCCGGCGCGCAGGGCGGCGAGCTCGACCGCCTCGAGCAGCGGCACCGCCAGCGCGACCTGGTCCCGCCGGGGCGCCTCCTCGGGATACTGGAGCGGCACGACGAGCAGGTACGCCGCCACGAGCGTCGACTCCTCGGCACGGGCGATCCGGATCGCGGCGTTCAGCACGGTCGGGTCGAGCGCGCCCGAGAACGGGACGAGGATGCGGCCCTTGCCGTCGTACTTCGCCCGCGGCCGGCGGATGCGAACGCCACTGCGGCCGCAGCCGCGACCGCGAGGACAAGGACGACGATCAGGGCCGCGATCATCCGCGCTGCTCGCGGTCGGCACGATTCGCGATCACCCGGATGTCGATCCCCGGCAGCTCGCGGACGAGCGCGGAGACGAGCGAGCCGCGCAGGATCTCGCGCCGGCGGCTCTCGTTCGGAGTCCCGACGAGCACGTAGGTCGAGCCGCGCTCGCCGACGACGCGCCGAACCGTGTCGACGAGGCTGTCGCCCTCCTCCTCGAGGAAGTGCGCGCCGAGGACGACGGCCAGCCGGCGCAGCGCGGCGAGCTGCACCTGCTCGTCCGGGCTCAGCTCGTGGCCGCGCTGTCGCACCCAGAGCGCGTCGAGCGGCGCCCCGAGGCGCTCGGCCGAGCGCCAGGCGCGGCGGAGGATCCGCTGCGACCGCGGCTCGGGGGTGACGAGCGCGAGCACGCGCTCCGCGACGGCCTGCGCGCTGAGCGGATCGAGCACGACTGCCTGGCGGCGCGCTCCGACGCCCTCGGCGACCTCCCGCAGCGCGAGCTCGCGCAGCGCCGAGAGCCGGTCGGTGCGGAAGAAGTTGTCGAGCGCCACGCCGGCGCGCTCGGGCGAGTAGACCTTGCCGGCCCGCAGCCGCTCCTGCAGCGCCTCGGGCGTCAGGTCGACGAGCACGACCTCGTCGGCGTCCTCGAGCACCTGGTCGGGGAACGTCTCGCGCACGCGGACGTCGGTCAGCTCGGCGATCGCGTCGTTCAGGCTCTCGAGGTGCTGAATGTTGACGGTCGAGATGACGTCGATCCCGGCTGCGAGCACCTCGTCGATGTCCTGCCAGCGCTTCTCGTTGCGCGCTTCCGGGACATTCGTGTGGGCAAGCTCGTCGATCAGGGCCAACTCGGGCGCACGGCGGATGACCGCGTCGACGTCCATCTCCTCGAGCTCGAGACCGCCGTGGCTCGAGCGCAGGCGCGGGATGTGCTCGAGGCCTTCGGCGAGCGCGGTCGTCTCCGGGCGGTCGTGCGGCTCGAGATAGCCGATCACGACGTCTCGTCCGTCAGCGTGCGCCGAGCGGCCTTCCTGCAGCATCCGGTACGTCTTGCCAACTCCCGCTGCCATCCCGAGCAGGATCCGGTAGCGACCACGCATCCACGTAGCCTCTACGCGCCGAGCACGTTGTGCACGATCAGGTCGATCAGCTTGATCCCGACGAACGGGAGGATCACGCCGCCGAGCCCGTAGATGGCAAGGTTGCGGCGGAGCAGCGCAGTCGCTCCGATCGCGCGGTACTTCACCCCTCTGAGCGCGAGCGGGATCAACGCGGGGATGATCAGCGCGTTGAAGATGATCGCCGAGAGGATCGCGCTCTTCGGGTCGCCGAGCTGCATGATGTTCAGCTTCTGCAGCGGGCCGCGCTCACCGGGCACGCGTCGCGTAGGTGTACGCGAACATCGCCGGCAGGATCGCGAAGTACTTCGCGACGTCGTTCGCGATCGAGAACGTCGTCAGCGAACCGCGCGTGATCAGGAGCTGCTTGCCGACCTCGACGATCTCGATCAGCTTGGTCGGGTTCGAGTCGAGGTCGACCATGTTGCCTGCCTCTTTCGCTGCAGAAGTGCCGGTGTTCATCGCGACACCGACGTCGGCCTGCGCCAGCGCCGGCGCGTCGTTCGTGCCGTCGCCCGTCATCGCGACCATGCGGCCCTTCGCCTGCTCCTCCTTGATCAGCGCCATCTTCGTCTCCGGCGTCGCCTCGGCGAGGAAGTCGTCGACGCCCGCCTCCTGCGCGATCACGGCCGCGGTGACTCGGTTGTCGCCGGTGATCATCACCGTGCGGATGCCCATGCGGCGCAGCTCGTCGAAGCGCTCGTCCATACCGCCCTTGACGATGTCCTTCAGATGGACGACGCCGAGGGCGAAGTTGTCCTTCGCGACGACGAGCGGCGTCCCGCCCTGCTCGGCGACGCCCTGGACGAGACGGTCGAGGTCGGCGGGCGCGCTTCCGCCCTGCTCGGCGATGAACCGCTTGACCGCGTCGCCGGCGCCCTTGCGGATCAGCGTGCCGTTCATGTTCACGCCGCTCATCCGCGTCGTCGCGCTGAACGGGACGAACTCGTGCTCGCCGAGGATGCGCTCGCGCAGGCCGAACCGGTCCTTCGCCAGGACGACGATCGAGCGCCCTTCCGGCGTCTCGTCGGCGAGCGACGCGAGCTGCGCGACCTCTGCGAGCTCGCGCTCGTCGACACCGTCCACCGGCAGGAACTCGGCACGCCTGGCGGTTACCGAGCGTGATCGTGCCCGTCTTGTCGAGCAGCAACACGTCGACGTCGCCCGATGCCTCCACAGCGCGGCCGGACATCGCGAGCACGTTCCGCTGCACGAGCCGGTCCATGCCGGCGATCCCGATTGCGGAGAGCAGGGCGCCGATCGTCGTCGGGATCAGCGCCACGAGCAGAGCGATCAGAACGGTCTGTGAAGTCGAGGTGCCGGCGTAGAGCGCGTATGGACGAAGCGTCGCCACGGCCACGACGAACGTGATCGTCAGACCGGAGAGGAGGATATTGAGGGCGATCTCGTTCGGCGTCTTGCGGCGCTCTGCCCCCTCGACGAGCGCGATCATGCGATCGAGGAACGACTTGCCTGGCTCCTGCGTGACCTCGATCACGAGCCTGTCGGACAGCAGCTTCGTGCCACCGGTGACCGCCGAGCGGTCGCCTCCGGACTCGCGAATGACGGGCGCGGACTCGCCGGTGATCGCCGATTCGTCGACCGAGCCGACGCCCTCGATGATCTCGCCGTCGGCGGGGATGATCTCCCCCGCTTCGACGATCACCACGTCGCCGCGCTGCAGCTCCGCGGCAGGCACCGACCGACCGTCGCGCAGCAGAGCGTTCGTCGTCGTGCGCGTCGCCCTCAGCGCGCTCGCCTGGGCTTTGCCGCGGCCCTCGGCGATCGCCTCGGCGAAGTTCGCGAAGAGCACGGTCAGCCACAGCCAGATCGCGATCGCGGCGACGAACCAGAGGCCGCTCGTCTCGCCGCGAACGAGGTTGAGGAAGAAGATCCCCGTCGTGATCACGCTGCCGAGCTCGACGATGAACATGACCGGGTTCCGGATCTGAGAGCGTGGGTCGAGCTTGGGGAACGAATCGCCGATCGCGGCGAGCACGAGCTCGCGCGAGAAAACGCTGCCGCGTGCGCGGGCCATCGCTACTTGCCTCCGAGGTTGTCGAGAGCGAGATTCAGCTCGAGGACGTTGACGCCCGGCTCGCCGAGGAAGCCGAGACTCCGGCCGTCGGTGTTGTCCTTGATCAGCTTCTGCACGGTCGCGAGCGGCAGGTGACGGACCGCGGCGATCCGGCGTGACTGCAGCGCTGCATTTGCCGGCGAGATGTCGGGGTCGATCCCCGAGCCCGACGTCGTGACGGCATCGACCGGAATGTCTCCGATCTTCAGACCGGCGTTGTAGGGCCCTTCGAGGGCGAGGATCGCCTTGGCCGCCGCCTTGACGTTCCTGGCGAGATCGGGGTTCGTCGGCCCGAGGTTCGCGAACGTGGTCGCGCCGGCGTTGTCGGCGGGCGCCGTCGCAGACGGACGCTGGTGGAAATACCTGGGCTCCGTGAAGTTCTGCGCGGCAAGCCGTGACC
This sequence comes from uncultured Thermoleophilia bacterium, assembly GCA_963779535.1. Taxonomy (GTDB): domain Bacteria; phylum Actinomycetota; class Thermoleophilia; order Gaiellales; family Gaiellaceae; genus PALSA-600. The sequence continues at coordinate 144,330 of CAVZYP010000007.1, forward strand.
CGACGACGACGCCGTTGCGGGTGATCAGGCTCCCGTTCGCCTTGTTCTTGAACGCGACCTGCGCGAAGCCGGCCATCGCGATCGGGTAGACGAAGCCAAAGAGCAGGGTCACAAGCACGATGACGATGACGGAGCGGACGAGTGCGCGCATCAGTTCATCAGCCCTTCGACGATCGGTCCGAGCGTCAGGGCCGGGAAGATCATCAGCCCTGCTGTCAGCGCGATCACGCCGACGAGCAGGACGACGAACGTCGGACCGTCGGTCCGGAATGTGCCGGCCGACGCGGGCACGATCTTCTTCCGGGCCAACGCGCCGCCGAGCGCCAGCGCGGCGATCACCGGCACGAAGCGTCCCAGGATCAACGCGATCGTGCCCACCTCGGCGGAGAAGTTCGTGGCCCCAAAGCCGGCAAAGGCGCTGCCGTTGTTGTTCGACTGCGAGTCGTAGGCATAGAGCGTCTCGGTGAAACCGTGGACGCCGCTGTTGAAGATCGACGCCAGCCCGGCGTGCGTCGAAATCGAGATCGCCGTCAGCGTCAGCACCATCGTCGGCACGAACAGAGCGCCGACGGCCGCGATCTTGATCTCACGCGCCTCGATCTTCTTCCCGAGCCACTCAGGTGTTCGCCCGACCATCAGGCCGGCAACGAACACCGCGATCAGGATGTAGAAGAACATCCCGTAGAGCCCCGAGCCGACGCCGCCGAAGATCACCTCGCCCAGGAAGAGGTTGACGAGCGGCACCGCGCCGCCCGCCGGCGTCTGGGCGTCGAAGCCGCCGTTGACCGAGCCGTTCGACGCATCGCTCGTGGCGACGGTCCAGACCGATGTGGTCGCCTGGCCGAAGCGCACCTCCTTGTCGGACATGTTCCCGCCCGACTGTCCACTGCCCTGGGCGAGATTGACGCCCGACTGGCGCAGCACCGCCGAACCGTGCTGCTCCGCAGGCAGGTTGACGGCGACGCCGAGCGCGAAGACCACGAACATCGAGACGAAGACCATCAAGGCATGTCGGCGGGCGAGCACGAGCTTCCCGAACATGAACACCTGAGCCGCCGGGATCAGCAGGATCGAGAGCATCTCGAGGAAGTTCGACAATCCGTTCGGGTTCTCGAACGGCACGGCCGAGTTCGAGTTGTAGAAGCCGCCGCCGTTGGTGCCGAGCTGCTTGATCGCGATCTGCGAGGCAACCGGGCCGCGCGCAATCGTCTGGTGCGCTCCCTGCAGCGTCGTCGCTGTCGCATGGCCGGCGAATGTCTGCGGCACGCCCTGCCAGATCAGCAGCGCAGCCAGCACGATCGACAGCGGGAGGAGGATGTAGACGAGCGACCGGTAGAGATCGCGCCAGAAGTTGCCCAGCTTGTCGCTCGAGCGGCGGGCGATCCCGCGAATGACGGCAATCAGCACTGCCATCCCCACCGCTGCCGAAACGAAGTTCTGGACAGCGAGCCCGGCCATCTGGGTCAGGTACGACATGGTGTACTCGCCGCCGTAGTACTGCCAGTTCGTGTTGGTGATGAAGCTCGCAGTCGTGTTGACAGCGATGTGCGGCGCGACGCCTTTCAGGTGGTCCGGGTTCAGGAAGAGGTGCCCCTGAACACGCTGGATGGCGTACAGCAAAACGCTGAAGGCAACACTGAAGATCAGCACCGTCTTCGCATAGGCCTTCCAGTCCTGCTCGTCGCCGCTGCCGCGTCCCAGGAGGCGCAGGAAGCCGCGCTCCACGGGATCGAGCTGCTCGCGGGAGTACGCCCGGGCCATGAACATGCCGAGCGGGTAGCCGAGCGCGATCAGCACGACGCAGTAGAAGACGATCTGCGCGAGTCCCTGGCCGCTCATCTAGAGGCGCTCTCCGCGGAACAGCGCATAGACGAGGTAGGCCAGCACGGCGATCGACATCACGAGCCCGAAGGCGTCGGCGGCCGACATCAGACCTTCTCCATCACGAAGAGGAAGAAGAAACAGAATGCGAAACAGACCGCGGCGATCCCGAGTGCGGCGAGGTCGAACATCAGCGGACCTCCAACTGGTCGAGCACGGCTTGCAGGGACGATCCGACATCGTCGACGTCGGAGAACAGACAACTGTCCGGGCTGGTCAGGAGCGTGTTGACGGTGAGCATCCCGACGGCCGCAACCGGCGCATCGTCGAGCAGACGCGCCTCGATCGCTTCGAGCAGAGCAATGTGTGGACGAAGCCGGTTCGAGCGGAGCGGTGCCGCGCCCGGCAGTCTCGTCCCCGCGAGCTCATCGAGCGCGCTGCGGAGCGAGCGCGCGCAGAGCTTGCGCTCGCGCGGTGTCGTCAGCTCGTCGACACGCCATTGAAACCGGCTGTCGAAACCGTGCCGAATCCAGCAATCGGCTTCAGACCTGGCGCGGCGGCGTTCGAGCCAAGCGCGCGGATGAGCAATCGTTGCCACAGCTCGAAGGTACGACGGGCCGCGTCAACGCGGCCTCAAACCCAGCGAGCCGCCCCTTAAAGGTTCCTCAAGATTCGGCCGGATCGACCAGCCGGTAGCCGGCTCCCGGCTCGGTGAGCACGTAGCGCGGCCGTGAGGGATCGGGCTCGATCTTGGCGCGCAGATGTGAAACGTAGACGTGCAGGTAGTGCGCCTCCACCTGATAGGCAGGCCCCCATACCTCGCGCAGCAGCATCCGGTGCGTGAGCAGCTTGCCGCGGTTCTGTGCGAGGAAACGCAGCAGGTCGAACTCGTGCGGGGTCAACCGGATGCGCTCGCCGTTGCGCGTCACGAGCCGGTCCGGCACATCGATCCGCAGCTCGCCCACTTCGATCACCGGTCCAGCCTCCGGCGCCGACCGTCGCAGCACCGCGCGCAAGCGCGCGAGCAACTCGTCGACGCTGAACGGCTTGGTCACGTAGTCGTCCGCCCCCGCGTCGAGCGCCGCGATCTTCTCCCGCTCCTCGCCGACCGCAGACAGCACGATCACCGGTGCGTCCGTCCACGTGCGCAGCTCGCGGCACACGTCGGTGCCGCTGCCGTCCGGCAGCACGAGATCGAGGATCACGGCGGCCGGTGGATGCGCGGCCGCCGCGGCGAGCGCCCCTGCGGCCGTGTCGGCGGTCTCGACGTCGAACCCGGCGCCTCGCAGCGTCGTCCCGAGCGCACGCAAGATCTGAGGCTCGTCGTCGACGACCAGGATCCGCTGCGTCATGCGGGCAGCTCCGCCGTCACCTCGACCACGGGGAGAGCGAGTGCGAAGGTCGCGCCCTGGCCGGGCCTCGACTCGGCCCAGACGCGGCCGCCGTTCGCGGCGGCGAACCCGCGCGCGATGGCAAGTCCCAGCCCGGCGCCCGAGCGCTGGTCGCCGTCCCTGCGGTAGAACGGCTCGAAGACGCGCTCGAGCTCGCCCGAGTCGAGCCCCGGCCCCTGGTCGACGATCCGCACGATCGCCTCCTGCCTGGTGGCGGTGATGCGCACGTGAACGCGAGCGGAGGACGGCGAGAACTTCAACGCGTTCTCGAGCAGGTTCGCGAGGACGCGCTGAATCTGGATCGGGTCGACGCTCACCAGCGGAGCTTCACCGGCGACGTCGACACGATCGTTGCCGGGCAGGTCGCTGACCGCCCCCCGAACCAGGTCGTCGAGCGCCCACACCTCCGCCTCGGGCTCGGCACCGCCCGCCTCGAGCCTCGAGAGGTCGAGCAGGTCGCCGACGAGGCGCCCGAGCCGCTCGGCGTCGACGGCGATCGTGTCCAGCAGCACCCGGCGGTCGTCGTCGCTGAAGACGAGCGTCTCGCTGCGGAGCGCGCCGATCGCCGTCGTGATCCCCGTGAGCGGCGAGCGCAGGTCGTGCGAGACCGCTCGCAGCAGCGCCGTCTTCACGAGGTCGCTGCGCCGCAGCGCCTCGGCTTCGAGCGCCTCCTGCTCCAGACGGCTGCGGTCGAACGCGACGGCGAGCAGCGCTGCGAGCGCCGGAAGGAACCGGTGGCGCACCCCGAGATCGGGGTCGGCGTCGGCAGGTACGTAGAGCGTGCCGACGGTTCGGCCGTCGACCTCGAGGGGGATCGGGGCATCCGCCGCACGGCGCCGACGCGTGCCGAGCTCGATCTCGGCGCGCGGGATCCCGAGCACGCCCGCCGCCTGCATCCCCACCCAGCCCAGCTCGGTGTCCAGTGGCTGCCCGCCGAGCAAATGTCCGGCGATCTCGGCGAGCAGGGACGACTCCCGTTCGCGCTGCTCGGCGTCCGCCGCCCGCCGCCGCGACCTGCTCGCCAACTCGCTGACGACGAGCGCCGTCACGGAGTACACGGCCAGGGCGAACCAGTTCGCCGAGTCCCGCAGCGTGAACGTGTGCGTCGGCGGCAGGAAGAAGAAGTTGAAGGCGAGCATGCTCGCGACCGCCACCGGCAACGACCAGTAGGTGCCCCAGGCGACCGCCACAGGCAGGACCGCGAAGATGTAGAGGACGCCGAGGCTGACCGTGGGCGCGAAGGGCTCGAGCGCCCAGACGAGCAGCGTGGCGACGGTCACGGCGGCGACGGAGCCCGCGAGCTTCACGACCATTCCGGGACGGTAACCCCTCAGAGCCCTGTGCGTCTGCCGGGCTCAGACGCCGAAGACGGTGCCGAGCGTGACGAGGAGCAGCAGCACCGAGAGCGTCGAGGTGGCGAGCACAGTCCCGCCCGCGAGCACATTGAACGTGCGGGTGTTGGTGTAGCTGCCCATCAGCTCCCTGTTCGAGGCCAGCTTCCAGATGAAGAAGAGCGTGATCGGCAGCAGCGCCCCGTTCACGATCTGGACGAACACGAGCAGGGAGATGACCGGCAGACCGGGGATCAGCGCGACCGCCGTGCCGATCACGATCAGGACCGTGATCACTCCGACGAAAACGGGCGCTTCCCGCGGCCTGCGCGAGATTCCCTTCTCGTACCCGAATGTCTCCGCGACGACGTACGCGGCGGTGACCGGCAGGATCGCGGCCGCGAGCAGGCTCGCGCCGAGCAGGCCGACGGCGAAGAGCACCTCTGCGTAGCGGCCGGCGAACGGTGCAAGCGCCTGCGCAGCGTCGGCAGCGCTTCCGATGGTGCGATCTCCGTGGACGTAGAGCGTCGCACCGGTCGCGACGATGATGAACATTGCCACGAGGTTCGCGAAGATCGACCCGGTCACCACCTCGGCGCGCTCGGGGCCGAGATCCTCGGGGCCGATGCCGCGCTCGACGACCGCCGATTGGAGGTAGAGCTGCATGAACGGCGTGATCGTCGTTCCTGCAGTCGCGACGAACAGCAGCAGGTACGCGGAGCTCAGCTGGACATGCGGCACGACGATCGCCTTGCCGACGTGGCCCCAGTGCGGACGAGCGAGGATCGCAGCGATGGGATAGGCGAAGAACGGCAACGTCATCAGGACGAAGATCCGTTCGGCGCCCCGGTACGACCCGCGCACGAGCAGCAGCCACACGAGGACCGCCGCGACCGGGATCGACAGGTACTTCGGGACATGGGCGAGGCTGAGAGCTGCTCCGATGCCGACGAACTCACTGATGCAGATGCCGAGGTTCGCGACCAGCACGGACACCGTGGCGAACGCCGACCAGCGGATCCCGTAGTGCTCGCGGATCAGCTCGGCGAGCCCCTTGCCCGTGACCGCCCCCATCCGTGCCGCCATCTCCTGGACGACGATCAGCGACACCGTGATCACGACCATCATCCAGAGGAGGTCGTAGCCGAACTTCGCACCGACGGATGCATAGGTGGCGACGCCGCCTGCGTCGTTGCCGGCGTTCGCGGCGATCAGGCCGGGGCCGAGAAACGCAAACAGGGGAAGCAGGCGCCGGGAAGTGCGGCTACGCGGGCGAAGCCGCGGTCGTGCCCAGAGCGCGCGCTCGCGGAGGCGCCCGATGACAGCGCGGACTCGGCGCGTCATCGACTTCGAGTGTGAGGAGCAGGGCTTCCACGGCCGCGGCATTCTACGCCACTGCCGGACGCCGGACGGGTCAGTCGTCGCCGAAGAGGTGGAAGTTGCGGCGCCAGCCCTGTGGCAGGACGAGCTCGAGCACGTCGTCGACGGTGATCACGCCCATCACGCGATCCTCGTCGTCGACCACGGGAATGACGCTGAGGTCGTAGTCGGTCATCAGCCGAGCGACCTCCTCGAGCTCGGCACCCGCCTTGACACTCTTCGCTGCAATCGCCGGCTCGCCGACGGGAGCCGCATCGTCGGCCCGAAGCAGATCGGCGAGCGCGATCGCGCCGTCGAGTCGTTTGTGAGCATTCATCAGGAAGATCCAGGCGAGCGAGTCGGCCGAGCACGCTGAGCGCATCACACGGTCGATCGCCTCGGCCTTCGTCGCCGTGCGGTAGAGACAGACGAAGTCGGGTGACATCAATCCGCCGGCCGTTGCCGGGTCGTAGCCCATCAGCGCCCGGATGCGACGCAACTGCACCGGAGGCAGGAGACGGAACACGTCCTCCCGCCGCTCCTCGGGGAGCGCGGCGAGCAGGTCGGTGGCGTCGTCGGTCTCCATATGGGCGAGCACGTCGGCGATCTCCTCGTCGCTCTTGTCCTCGATGAACTCGATCTGGTGCTGGAGGTTCAGCTCCTCGAACACGTCCGCCTGCAACGCCGGGTCTTCGCCGACCGCGTCGATGATCTCTTCGCCCTCGTGATGGGAAGCCGCCTCGACCAGGTCGGCGAGCTCGGCCGGATGAAGCCGCGCCAGCTTCGGATGGGGAACACGCAGTCGAACCGTGGGGACGTGACCGGTGAACGGCTCGACGCTCGACCAGTCCAGGAACTCACCGGGCCGGATCTTGCCGGAGAGGGCCCTCGGGACAAGCCTTCGCGCGATCCCGCGCATGCGCACGTCGACACCGACGACCCGGTACCAGCCCTCGAGCCGGGTGATCTCGATCTCGTTCGCCCGCACGAGGCGCGCGCCGTCGATGTTGATGAGCTGACGGTCGAGCACATCCTTCTTCAGCAGCACCTCCTGCGAGCGGCGCTCGAAGGGCTGCAGGTCGAGCTGCGCGACGGCGAGGGTCGCGCGGCCCTGCTCGATCTCGACGGCCGCCTCGGCCGGAACGAACACCTGCCGCCCGGCGACCGTGGCGAGGATGCCGCTGACCGGCGGATACTCGTCGTCGCCGAGGCGGACGATCAGGTCGTCCACTCGACCGAGTTTCCGTCCCGTCCCGTCGATCAGATCCGAGCCGACGATCAGCGACAGGTGCAACACGCGGGGGATCACCGGAGCCGGGACGTCCATCGCGGAAGGATAGAGCGCGCCCGTGAGGGACACGCCGCTGCGCGGGAGCTCGTTCGGCCCCCGCGCAGCGATCGTCGTCCGTCAACCGTGGATCGAGATGAGCAGCGGAATGATCAGGATCGCGACGAGGTTCGTGATCTTGATCATCGGGTTGATCGCCGGGCCGGCCGTGTCCTTGTACGGGTCGCCGACGGTGTCGCCCGTGACCGAGGCGGCGTGCGCCTCGGAGCCCTTGCCGCCGTAGGCGCCGTCCTCGATCGACTTCTTCGCGTTGTCCCAGGCGCCACCGCCGGAGGTCATCGCGATCGCGAGGAAGAGGCCGGTGACGATCGTGCCGATCAGGAGGCCGCCGAGCATCTTGACGCTGATGATCCCGACCACGATCGGGAACCCGATCGGGATCAGCGCCGGCGCGAGCATCGACTTGATCGCCGACCCGGTGACGATGCTCACCGCGCGGCTGTAGTCGGGCTTCTCGGTGTAGTCCATGATCCCGGGGTGCTCGCGGAACTGGCGGCGCACCTCCTGGACGACCTGGCCGCCCACCCGGCCGACCGCCTGCATGGCGAGCGACGCGAAGAGGAACGGCATCAGCCCGCCGATGAAGAGACCGGCGATCACCCAGGCGTCGGAGAGGTTGAAGATCGTCGGGAGCCCTTGCTCGGCGAGCCCGGTCGTGTACGAGTCGAACAGGATCAGCGCCGCCAATGCGGCAGAGCCGATCGCGTAGCCCTTGGTCACGGCCTTGGTCGTGTTCCCGACCGCGTCGAGCGGATCGGTGACCGCGCGGACACCCTCGGGCAGATCCGCCATCTCCGCGATGCCGCCCGCGTTGTCGGTGACCGGGCCGTACGCGTCGAGAGCGACGATGAGACCGGTCATCGAGAGCTGCGCCATCACCGCGACGCCGATGCCGAACAGGCCGGCGAAGTGATGAGCGACGAGAATGCCGGCGACGATCACGATCACCGGTCCAGCCGTGGCCTGCATGCCCATGGCGAGACCTTCGATGATGTTCGTCGCGTGACCGGTCTGCGACGCCTTCGCGATCGCCTTGACCGGGTTCCAGCGGGTGCCGGTGTAGTACTCGGTGATCGCGACGAGCAGGAAGGTGACGATCAGGCCGACGATCGCCGACAGGTACAGATCGGTGAAGCCGTACCGGCCCGTGTCGAAGCCCATCGTGACCGGGATGAAGCCGAGGGCCGACAGGATCGTCGCGGCCAGCACGGCTTTGTAGAGCGCGTTGATGACCGCGTTGTCGCCCTTGCCCAGCCGCGCGAAGAAGGTGCCGAGCACGGATGCGACCGCGGAGACGCCGCCGAGCGCGAGCGGATAGAGATAGAGCTTCGCTTCCGGGAAGTGCGTGCCGAGGAGCATGACCGCCACCGCCGTCACCGCGTACGTCTCGAACAGGTCCGCGGCCATGCCGGCGCAGTCGCCGACGTTGTCGCCGACGTTGTCGGCGATCACCGCGGCGTTCCGCGGATCGTCCTCGGGGATCCCGGCCTCGAGCTTGCCGACGAGGTCGGCGCCGACGTCGGCGGCCTTCGTGAAGATGCCGCCTCCGAGCCGTGCGAACACCGAGATCAGCGAGCCGCCGAATGCGAGCCCGACGAGGTCGTTGATCGCGGACGTCGGCGAGTTGTTCAACGCTGCGGTGAGGAACCAGTAGTACCCGGAGACGCCGGCGAGCCCCAGCCCGACGACGAGCAGTCCGGTCACGGAGCCTGCGCGGAAGGCGACGTTCAGCGCCGGCGCGAGCCCGTTGCGGGCAGCCTCTGCCGTGCGGGCATTCGACCGCACGGCGACGTTCATGCCGATGAAACCGGCGGCCGCTGAGAGCACGGCGCCGATCAGGAAACCGAACGCGGTGCCCCAGCCAAGCTTGTCGTAGACCCCGAGCAGGATGAACGGCGCGATCGCGACGATCGCGATCGTCTTGTACTGCTTCTTCAGATACGCCGCGGCGCCCTCCTGGACGGCCGCGGAGATCTCCTGCATCCGGTCGTTCCCGGCCGGCTGCTTGAGCAGCCACCAGATCAGGTACAGCCCGTACGCCACGGCCACGCCGGCACCGACGAGGCCGACGAGCACGGCGTGATGCATGAACCAATCCATCCGTTTCGCTCCCTCACAAAGTCAAGCGCCGAAGGGCTTCGGCGCGGGCGATTATGTATCACAAGCTCCGGGGGAGCCTAAGGGTTGACGGCCTCCGAGTAGGCCACCTGCAGCCGCGTCAGGGCCAGCGCCAGGTCGTCGGCCAGCTCGCCCTCCAGCTGCGGCATGAGGGCAGCCAGGGCATCGATCGCCTTGCGCGCCTCCGGAAAGTCCCTCCGTTCCAGCTTGGCGTAAGCCAGGCTCGCGATCGTCGAGGCGGCCGAGACCAGGAACTGCTCGACGCTGAACGACGCCAGCTGCTCCTGCAGCGCCTCGACATCGATCTCGCCGTCCGGCTGGTCAGCCATCGGCCCTCGACCCGGCCGGCTCTCCGACGCGCACCTGCTCGGAGTAGATCTCCTCCAGTGAGGCGCCCTCGTCGAACCGCGCGATCTGCCGCTCGGCGGAGTTGCGAGCCGGGACGTTCAGGAAGGCGGCTGCGCCGATCTCGCCTGCGACCGGCGCCACCCACTCGAACAGCTGCTCGAGTCTCGCCCGCGCGTGCACCTGCTCACCGCGTTCGAAGTCGAGCAGCTCCCCCGACAGGCCGTACCGGATCGCCCGCCACATGTTCTCCTCCAGCAGGCGGTTCGGCAGATTGGGCAGCGTCTCTCCCTCGTCGACGGCGCGGGCGCACCGGGCGACCAGGCTGTAGCAGAACGCTGCGAGCGATTGCGCCTCGGCGAGCTCCGGCTGGCCGTCTGCGATCCGGATCTCGATCGTCGGATACGCCAGGTGCGGGCGAACGCTCCACCAGATCTGCGTGTGCTCGGTGATCGAGCCGGTCCGATAGAGCAACGCGACGTAGTCTTCCCACCCACGCCAGTCGCCGTACGCGTCCGGAATGCCGCATCGGGGGAACATGCGGGTGAACACTTCTGTGCGCGCCGAGTGGAGGCCCGTGTTGACCGCTTCGACGAACGGTGAGCTCGCGGAGAGCGCAAGCACCTCGGGCAGGAAGTTGCGCAGTGCGTCGTGCACCGCGATCGCGCGGTCCGCTCCGGCGATCCCCACGTGCACATGGAGGCCAAAGGTGTTGTTGCGCCAGACGACGTAGCGAAGGAGCTCGTCGTTTCGACGGTAGTGGGGCGTGTCGATGATGCGCTGGTCCTGCCAGCGGCTCCACGGGTGCGTACCGGTTCCGCCGAGCGCAAGCTGCAACTCGCGTGCGACGCCATGGATCTGGCTGCGCCGCTCCTGCATCGCAGCCGCGGCCTCGCCGAAGTTCTCGCACCGGCCGGTGCGCACCTCGACCTCGGATGCGATCAGCTCGCCGACGACGTTCGGTGCGAGATCGGTCTCGAGCGCTGCGGCATAGATCTCCTCGAAGCGATCGGTGAGCGCCAGCGTGTGGATGTCGAGCAGAGCGAACTCCTCCTCGACGGCCAGCGTGAAGTCGGTGCCGGCCTCGAAGTCGTCGCGGCTCTGCGCGATCAGCTCTTGCCAGGAGACGCGTTGCTCGTCGCCCATTCGCGCAGAGGGTATCCGTCAGCTAGACGGGAGCGAGCAGCCGTTCGGCGATGCTGCGCCAGGACCAGCGGTCGACGACCGCCTGCCGCGCCGCCTGCCGCAGCGTTTCGCGGTCGGCCGGGGAAAGAGCGAGCAACTCGCGGAGCTTGCGCGCCAGGTCGGCGGCATCACCGGTCTCGAACGAGGCGAGGTGGCGAAGGCGCTCGGGGTACTCCTCCTCGAGCCCGGCCGCGACCTCCGCCAACCCGGAATGGCGCGCCACGAGCGGCGGCGAGCCCGCCGCTGCTGCTTCGGCGGCGACCATTCCGAACGCCTCGGGGAAGATCGAAGGCACGACGGTCACGTCGGCGAGCGGCAGGAGGTGCACCAGATGACGGTGCTCCAACGGGCCTGTGAAGAGCGTGCGAGGCGGCGCGGCTGCCTCGAGCACGGTGCGGTAGGGGCCGAAGCCGACGACGACGAGGCGCGCATCGATTCCCTGCATCGCCTCGAGCAGGACCTGCACGCCCTTCTGCTCGATCAGCTTGCCGAAGTAGACGACAAGCGGCCCCGGCTCTCCCAGGAAGGCGGCGAGCCGGTCGGCATTGCCGTCGTCGGGCAGGCGCTCGTCGCCGCCGTTCGGCGGATCCGCCCGGGCCTCCGCGAGCAGATCAGCGAGCGCATCGTCTCGCTCCTGCAGCCGGAACTCGTCGACGTCGACGCCCGGCGGTACCTGGATCACCCGCTCCACGTGCTCCGACGACATCCTCGAGCACCTCGCGAATGTGCTCAGAACCGACGTACGTCGCCTCCGCCTTGGCGAGCGCCGCCCTCGCCCACTCGCCGAGCTCGGGGCGTCCGCGCATCGAATACTCGAGCTCGGAGCCGTGCGCCTTGACGCGAAACGGCGCACCACTCGCCGCCCCGACGGGGCCGCCCATCAGCACGTGGTTGGCGAACACGAGGTCGGCCGGCAGAAGCTCGCGCAGGGCCGTCGCATTCGCATCGACGTATGCCCGCCGTTCGTCCTCGGTGAAGTCCTGGAGGAACTTCGGATGGAGCCCCTCGTAGCGGTCCATGACGAAGGTGGGCAGCAGGCCTCCCGGCAGATCGACCGCTACCGTCCTCGCGCCGCCGAGGTCGTACTGCTCGGGCGCCCGCTCCTGCGAGACGACAACCACGTCGTGCCCGGCCCGGCTCCACTCGCGCGCGAGCGCGCGGGAGTAGACATTCGACCCGGTCCCTCCGAGGAGGTACCCGTGCCAGAGCAGGATCCGCATCGAGGAGACGCTACTCGCAAGGCTGGTACCTGGTACCGGGCCTGCCGCTGAACCAGGTTCACGAGGTTCGAACTGCCGATCGCCTCCCGAGAAACTCGCGAACCAGATTCAGAGAGCGAATCTGGTTCGGTTTCGAAAGAGACCGCCTTAGGCCAGGTGGAAGTACAAGGCGTGCAACAACTCGACCGCGGGGTTCGAGGTGTGGACGGTCACGTCGCTCGGGACGTCCAGCAGGCCCTCGGAGTAGTTGAAGATGATGCGCACGCCGGCGTCGACGAGATCGTCGGCCACCTTCTGCGCGGCTCCTGCCGGCACCGCGAGCACGCCGACGACGATGTTCTTGTCGCGAACGATGTCCTTGAGCCTGCGCTCGTCCTCGACGGTCGTACCGCCGACGTCGGTGCCGATCACGTCGGGGCTCGAATCGAAGACCGCGGCGATGTTGATGCCGTGCTCGGCGAAGATCTGCGAGCTGGCAATCGCCTGGCCGAGCCGGCCGGCGCCGACGAGAGCGATGTTGTGCTGCCCCTGCGTGCGGAGGATCTTCCGAATCTCGGAGAGCAGCGAGTCGATCGAGTAGCCGACCCCGCGCTTGCCGAACTTCCCGAAGTTCGAGAGATCGCGGCGGATCTGGGTGGCGTTGATGCTCGTGTAGTCGGCGATCTCCTGCGAGGAGATGCGGTCCTTCCCCATCTTCTTGGACTGGGTCAGCACCTGCAGGTACCGCGAAAGGCGGGCGGCGACCCCGACCGTGAGCCGGTCTGGAGCGTCCCCAGGAACGGGAGTTTGCAACATCACGAGCGCATTGTGCCCAAGGCTCGCCTACGCTCGTACGGTTGTCACAAACTAGGGCGCTTGTGACACTTTTCGGCGCAGGGCCGCCTCGTCGACGTAGTAGACGAACGCCCGCTCGCCGTCGATCTCGACGACCGGCAGCCATTCGCGGTAACGGGCCTCGAGCACGTGGTCGCCCGTGATGTCGATCGCCTCGTACGGCACGCCGACCCGATCGAGCACGCCGCGGGCCCGCTCGCAGAGCGAGCAGTCGCGCCCGTGGTAGAAGGCGATGTCAGGGATAGAGGCCGCGGGTCACGGTCGCTTCGGCGACCCGCCGTACGGCGAGACCGTAGGCGGCCATTCGCATCGAGACCTTGCGGTCGGTGTACGTCGCCCACGTCTCGTCGAACGCGCGGCGGACGATCTCGTTCAGCCGGGCGTTGACCTCGTCTTCCTTCCAGAAGTACTCCTGCAGCCCCTGGACCCACTCGAAATACGAGACGACAACGCCGCCGGCGTTCGCGAGCACGTCCGGCAGGATCAGGACGCCGTTCGACTCGAGAATGTCGTCGGCGGCCGGGGTGAGCGGCCCGTTCGCCCCTTCGACGATCACCTTCGCCTTCACCTCGGCCGCGTTCTCCTCGGTCACGACCTGTTCGAGCGCACAGGGAGCGAAGACATCGCAGTCGAGGGTGATGAGCTCCTCGTTCGTGATGCGCTCGGCGCCCTTCAGCTCCGAGAGCGCGCCGCCCGAGCGCTTGTGCGCGAACGCGGCCGCCACGTCGATGCCGTTTGCGTTGTACACACCCCCGGTCGAATCGGAGACCGCCACGACCCGGGCGCCCAGCTCGCCCACGAGCTTGGCGAAGAACGAGCCCACGTTGCCGAAGCCCTGAACCGCGACGCTCACACTGTCCATCGAACGGCCCTGCTTCTCCAGGGCTGACTGGAGGCAGAAGACACCGCCCCGCGCGGTCGCCTCCTCGCGACCGAGCGACCCGCCGATCGCCAGCGGCTTGCCGGTCACGACACCCAGCACCGAGTGACCCTTGTTCATCGAGTAGGTGTCGAAGATCCAGGCCATCGTCGCGGCGTTCGTTCCGACATCCGGAGCGGGGATGTCTTTCTCCGGGCCGATCTCGTTGATGATCTCGGACGTGTACCGGCGGGTCATGCGCTCGAGCTCGCCGCGCGACATCTTCTTCGGGTCGCAGCAGACGCCGCCCTTCGCCCCGCCGAAGGGGAGCCCCATCAACGAGCATTTCCACGTCATCCACATGGCGAGCGCCTTGATCTCGTCGAGCGTGACGTCCGGGTGGTAGCGGATGCCTCCCTTGGACGGGCCCCGCGAGACGTTATGCGTGACCCGGAAGCCCTGGAATGCGCGAACAGAGCCGTCGTCGAGCGAGGTCGGGATCGACACCTCGACGGCCTTCTTGCACTCCTGCAGGACGTTGACGAGCCGCTCGTCGATCCCGAACGTGTCGGCGACCTTGTGGAGCTGCTGTTGGGCGAGCCGGAACGGGTTCTCGCGCAGGTGGGACTCGGGGGCCACAGCGGCCATCGAAGGACCAGCCTACTCGACTTTGAAGGAGACCTGTGCGCGGTCCGGCTTGGCGTCGAGCGGCAGGGTCGGCCACGCGGCGAGGCGCAGCTCGTAGGAGCCTGCGGGCAACCTGGCGCTCGTCGGCCCGCGCCCGGTGATCCCGAAGCTGTACGAGCCGGGCAGCAGGTCTCGGAGGCGGGCCATCACGCCGAGGTACTTGCCGCTCGCCGAATAGAGGAGGATGTCCAGACGGGAGACGGCCTGGATCTGCAGGCCGTCGTCGTGCACCAGGCTCCCCGCCTGCACGCTCAGGATCGCGGGATCGGTGTCCGACGGCGCGAACGACGGTGGGTCGATCGCAACGGGGCCGAGGAGCGTGCCGTGGACGCTCCCGAAGCCGAGCGCCCACGGGACCCGGAGCGGCTCGGAGCCGGCGGGTGCGATCTGCACCACCCCGGTGGCGATCCGGGCATCCGGAGACGCGGCCGCGCGGACGGTCACCTGGATTCGGGCGGCCCGACCGACCCGCAGCACGAGGTGGTTCGGGACGACGGTGAACCGGAGCGCCTCCGACTCTCCTCCGGCGACAGCGCTGATCGACAGTTGCAAGCGCCTGGTCGAGACGTTGCGCACGACGAGCGAACGGGTGGCGTGCCAGTGAGCGCCCTGCCAGAGCCCGAACCCGAGGGTCGTCGGCTGCGCGGCAACCTCCCCGACCGCCGACGCGCCGACCCGGAACGTCCCAGCACCCACCGCCGTCGCGGGCGCCCGCCCCGCCTGCGCGTACCCCACCAGGAGGCTGTCGAGGGCCGGCCCGTCCAGTGCGGGCCGCATCTGGGCGAGGAGCGCCGCGCCCCCGGCGACGGTCGCCGCGGCACCGCTCGTGCCGTTGACCGTGCCGTAGAGCGGAGAGCCGTCCGGAGCAGCTCCCGGCTCGGCCGTCGCCAGCGCGACTCCCGGCGCGGCGACGTTCGGCTTGATTCCGCTGTCGAATGCGAGGCCGAGTGATGAGAAGCTCGCCACCTGTCCGCGCGCGGCGTTCGTGTCGACGTGCTCGGCGCCGACTGCGATCCCGACGTCGATCCCGGCGCGGCGGGAGGCGAGCAACTCGACCGCCGCCGCCGTGGGAATGACGACGACGGGCGCGGTCTCGTCCTCCGCCACACGCAGCGACCCGGGCGGAAGCGAGGCACCGTAGAGGACGACCGCGGAGGCTCCGGCACGGGAGGCCGCGAGCGCAACTGCCTGCGGATCGGAGCCGGCGTCAACGACCACGGCTCGGCCGGCGACGATGCTCAGGCCCTTTGCGTTGAAGTAGTCGACGCTCTGCGATCCGGCCAGGCCCTTCGTCGAGCGAGGGGTTGCAACGGCGAGGCTCAGGGAGTGGCGCGGTACGACGGCGCCGAGCAGCGGCACTTGCTCGTCGAGGATCACGTCGAGGCCACGGCGCAGGACGACGCGAACATGCGGCAGATCGGCTCGCGAGTCGGTGGCGCCCACTGCGAGGGCGCCGGGCGCGCCGGCGGGGCCGGCGATGGAGCCGAACGTCGGTCCGGCGCTGCCGTCGTTGCCGGCCGGCGTGACGACGACGGTGTTCAGGTCGAGCGCCCCCTGAACGGCCTGGGCCTCGGGCCCATCGGTGAACGCGGCGTACGGCTCGGCAACGCCGAGGAGAGCAACGCGCACGGCATCGTGCGTGTCGCCGTCTCCGTTCGGATCGACCGCCCGCTCGAGGCCGGCGATCACCTGATCCGTGCGGGCGAACACCACGTCGTGCCCGTCGGCCGCGGGCTGCCAGCCCGCGACGCGGATCGGCAGGACGGTCGCTCCGGGCGCGACGCCGTGCAGGCCGCCGGGGCCGCCGGAGCCGACGAGAATGCCCGCCATCTCGGTGCCGTGCCGCTCGATCTGGGCCGGATCCTGAGGATCCGACCGGGCCGCCGCATCGTCGCCGTGATTGACGATGTCGATGCCCGGGAGCACTCTGCCGCGCAGGTAGGGATGGGACGCGTCGACGCCGGTGTCGAGGAGCGCGATCGTGACGCCGCGCCCGTCGAAGCCCGGCAACTCGGCGGTGGGGCGATGCCCGCTCGCAGGCCCGAACTCCTCGGACGCGAGCAGCTGTTCGGAGATCGAAGCGGGGAACGCGGCACGGACGGGGAACACCCCTGCCACCTCGGGCAGTTGGCCGAGCAACGAGATGGCCCGCGGATCGAGCGCGGCCGCGAACCCGTCGATCACGCGTGCATACGTGTAGTCGGGTCGCACGATCACGCCGAGCGACGCCAGCTTGGTCAGCACCTCCTGCTGGGCTGCGTACGCCTGGGTCGCCCAGGAGCGCTCCTGCGCCTCGGTCGCATAGCGCACGTGCGCGAGCCGGTCGGCCACGGACGGAGTGTTGAGCAGCACGATCGACCGCTGGCCCGCGAGCGTCGCGGCGCGCGGCTCGCCGACGAGCCCGAGCCAGCTGACTGCCCCTTGCCTGGTCGTCGTGTCGCGACCGCGAGCGGCAACGGTCGCCCCGACCAGGATCACCAGAGCAGCCGTTCCCAGCACTGCGGCGCTACGCCGTGGGATGCGCATCGAGCGAAAGGTAGTCGGGATAGGGGACGGGGTCGGCATAGCGCGCGGCCGACGCGATCATCGCGGCGTTGTCGGTACAGAGCGCCAGCGGCGCCAGAGCCGCATCCGGCAACGCCGCCCGCAGCTCCGAGTTCGCTGCGACGCCGCCGACGACCGCGACCCGGGCGGCGCCTGTGGCCTCGAGCCGCTCGACGAGCGCCCGCACGATCGCACGCTGGTAGCTCGCGGCGAGATCGGCCCGTCGCGCGGCGAGCTCCGCGGGGCCGAGGTCGCGCACGCGGTACAGCAGCGCCGTCTTGAGCCCGGAGAACGAGAAGTCGAGGCCCGGCACGCGTGCGACCGGAAAGGCGTACGCCGTGGGGTCGCCCTGCGCTGCGAGCGCGTCGATCTCCCTGCCGCCCGGGTAGCCGAGCCCGAGCAGCCGAGCGCCCTTGTCGAAGGCCTCGCCGGCAGCGTCGTCGAGGGTGGTCCCGAGCACACGGAACCCACCTCGTTCCTGCACATCGACGAGCATCGTGTGCCCGCCGCTCGCAAGGAGGCAGGTGAACGGCGGCTGCAGGTCGAGCGGCTTCAGATACAGCGACGCGACGTGGCCGTGCAGGTGATTGACGGGGATGAGCGGCAGCCGCCACGCCCACGCGAGCGCCTTGGCCGCAGAGACGCCGACGAGCAGCGCGCCGATCAAACCGGGGCGCGCGGTGACGGCAACGGCATCGACCCTGGTGTCACCGACCGCCTGCCGGATCACCGGCACGATCAGCTCGAGATGCCGGCGGCTGGCCACCTCGGGCACGACCCCGCCAAACCTTGCGTGCAGGTCTGCTTGGGACGCGACGACGTTGGACGCAATTTCGCCGTCGGCGGTGACGAGCGCCGCGGCGGTCTCATCGCAGCTCGTCTCGATCCCCAGGATCACGCCATTTCGCCTTGCGAAATGGCTAGTCCTGACGCTTTCGTCTCCGTTTGGGGTGTGTGTCGCCTCATTTGCAGCGCCAACATTGGGTTGTGCATGTAGATCTGCCGATGTTCACGAACGAGAATCTGGAATACCAGCCAAATTGCGGCTGCCTCGGTTTGGACGTCGAGGTGCGTGCGCTGATCGCGGGTGACTACGCAGTTCGACAGAACCACCACGATCGAACGCAAGACGGTCGCGAGACCTGCATCAGTCGGTACTCCGCGGGCGCTTCTGGGCGCAGATCGGGAAGCTGCGACGCGCAGCTTCTTGGCCGTATCTCCTGGTCGAAGGGCGGATCGCTGTACGACGGCTGCCGCTCCGCGCCGAGGCGGTCCGTGGGGTCCTGCTGATCGCCGTGTTCCGATCTCGGCGTCGACTGTCGTTCGGAGCTGAAGACGCCGACGATTCGGCACGCTGGCTGCGCCAGCGAATCGCGCGTGCGTCGCCGATCTGCAGCGCAATTCGACGATCGACCGGTACTACGCCCAGCGCCCGAACGCATCGACGGTCCCGGGCGTTGGACCATCGAAGGCCCGAGCGATCCGCGCGATGAGCGTTGAAGGACTAGCGATTCCGGCGCAAGCCGGAATGGCGAACAGCGCGCATGATCAAGACTGCGGGTCTCTCCACATGATCAGGGCGTCCTCCCGATTGTCCGTGTAGTAGCCGCGGCGGACACCGCGAGGTTCGAATCCCAGCTGCTCGTAGAGCCGGATCGCGCCGTCGTTGGAGACCCGCACCTCGAGCGTGTAGCCGCGGCGTTCGTCGTCGCGGGTCAGAGCGAACAACCGCTCGAGCAGGGCTGTCGCGACACCGCGGCGCTGATGATCCGGGTCGACTGCGACATTCATCACGTGCCACGCATCGACGTAGCGCGAGTTGATCACATAGCCGACGAGATCGCTCCCGTCGAACGCACCGAGACAGATCGACGTCGGCTTGGCGAGCTCCGACGCGAACATCGAGCGCGACCACGGCGTCGGATATGCGCGTTGCTCGATGCTCTCGATCGCGCTCACGTCGGCGAGATCGAGCGGCCGAATCTCGAGCGCGACCGCGGTCACGCTCGCTCCTTCGCATCGGGATCGCGGACGTAGAGCGGTTCGACGAGCTCGGCTGCTCCATACGCGCCCGCTCGCTCGACGAGCAGCAGGGGATCCGGGACGTGGGCATCGTCGTCGTCGGGCGGGATCGCAGCTCCGTGCTCTTCGAACAGCGTGCGGTAGCGGATCGCGCCGTCTCCGACGAGCGTCAGTCCTGTCACCTCTAGCTCCTCCGGCCGGCAGACCCTCGGCTCGGCCCGGTGCGGCCCGGCGGTGAAGACCTCGCCGCGGCGGGCGTCGAGCACCGGCGTCCCGGTCGCGAATGCCTCGAGCGTCGAGGCGCCGGCAACCGGCACGTCGAGCGCGAGCGCCAGCGTGCGCGCCATCGCGAGGCCGATGCGGATGCTCGTGAAGCTGCCCGGCCCACGACCGACGACGATCCCGTCGATCACTCTCGGGTCGTCGACGAGCCCATCGACCGCGACCAGCAGGTCACCGGCGCGAGCAGCGCGGCCGCGCCGGTCAGGAGTGACGGCGCAGACGGCGCCGAAGCTCGTGGCGGTGTCAAAGGCCAAGATCACTGTCGATCCTCACGTTCCGATGTGACTCGTCTACGTGCTCGAGGGTAACGACAGCGCGCGCCTCCGGGAGCCAACGCCCGCCGTGCTCCGGCCACTCGACGAAAGCGATCGTGCCGTCGAAATACGGCTCGAGGTCGCCCCACTCCTCCGGCTCGAGCCCGTCGATGCGATACAGGTCGAGATGCGCGACGGGCACGTCTGCCTCGTAGCGATGCCCGATCGTGAACGTGGGGCTCGAGACCGGCTCGGTGACCCCGAGCGCGCGGGCGGCGCCGCGCACGAAGGTCGTCTTGCCGGCACCGAGCTCGCCTGAGATCGCGACGACGTCGCCGGCGTCGAGCAGGCGTGCCAACTCGGCGGCGAGGGCCTCGGTGGCCTCGGGTGAGCTCGTGACGGTCTGCATCGTTCACACACATGGTGTCCGACACCGAAGGTGTCGGACACTCCTGGCTAGAAGAGGCCGAGCTGGGTCGGCTGCTCGGAGGTCGAAACAGGCCGCATCGCCGGCGCCGGCGGCGCCGGCTCGGCCACCCGCCCGATCAGGGCCGGGATCCGCGCGAAGTCCTCCTCGAGCACCTGGAGCATCCGCGGTGTATAGAGCGCCGCCGCCGGATGGAAGATCGGATAGAGGGTGACCGGGTTCCCGCCCAGTACCACCTGCTGCTCGCGGCCGTGGACCTGGGTGATCCCGTTCGGCTTGCCGGAGAGGAGCTTGGTTGCGAAGTTCCCGAGCGTGGCGATCAGCCTCGGCTGAATCAGCTCGATCTGCTTCCAGAGATGGGGCTCACAGGCCTCGATCTCGGCGGGCTGAGGGTCACGGTTGCCCGGCGGCCGGCATTTCAAGACGTTCGCCACGTAGACGTCCTCGCGCGAGAGCCCGATCCCTTCGAGCAGCTTGTCGAGCAGCTTCCCGGCCGCGCCGACGAACGGCACCCCCTGCTTGTCCTCGTGGAAGCCGGGCGCCTCGCCGACGAACATCAGGTCGGCCGTCGCGGAGCCCGAGCCGAAGACGACCTGCGTGCGAGTCGCGGCGAGCGCGCAGCGGGTGCAGCCTGCGGCCACGTCGCCGTACGCGAGCAGCGAAAGATCAGCCGCAGCTGCCACAAGAACCACCGCAACAGCCGCCGCCGAAACTGGGCTGTCCGGAGGTGCCGTGCGCTGCAAACGACATGCTGAACTGTTTCGCCACCTTGGCGTTCCCGCAGTCCGGGCAGTTCGGATCGGGATCCGACATGCCCACGAGCTCCTCGAAATGGGACTCGCAGCTCATGCAGACATATTCGTAGATCGGCACCTGACAGACCCTAGCAAGGGGCCATCTTCACGCCTCGACCGGACAGACCTGCCGTGCCGGGTCGGCTAGGCTGTGGGTGCCCGGTATCTGCAAGGAACTGGAGCGCACATGTTCAACACCGTCACCGTCATCGGCGCAGGACGCGCCGGCTCGGCGATCGCCGCGCGACTGCGCGAGCGAGGGGTCGAGGTGCGCCCCGAAGGGGAGCTGCGGCTGCTGTGCGTGCCCGATCGCGCGATCGGCGAAGTCGCCCGATCGATCGAACCGGGGCCGTGGGTCGCCCACGTCTCGGGCGGGACCCCGCTCGCCGCGCTCGCGCCTCACGTTCGCCGCTTCTCGGTGCATCCATTGCAGACCCTCGTGCTCTCGCGCGGCCCGGAGCAGCTCGACGGAGCCTTCGGCGCCGTGACCGGCGAGGACGACGAAGCCCGCACGCGGGCGCTGTGGCTCGCCGAGTCGCTCGGACTGCGCCCGTTCCCGCTCGCCGACCGTGACCGAGCGCTGTACCACGCGGGGGCGGCGATCGCGTCGAACTTCCTCGTCACGCTGTACCGCGTCTCGTCCGGGCTCTTCGAGGCGGCCGGTGCTCCCCCCGAGGCGTTGGTGCCTCTGCTGGAACGCACGATCGAGAACGGGTTCGAGCTGACGGGACCGGTCGCACGCGGGGACTGGGAGACGGTGGAGGGCCACAGGCGGGCCTTGCGCGGCTCCGGGTTCGAGCAGGCCTACGACGCACTCGTCGAGGCGACGACCGCACGATGAAGCTGGTCCGCACGATCGCCGAGCTCGACCTGCCGCGGCATGGCGTGGTCGGCCTCGTCCCGACGATGGGTGCGCTGCACGCGGGCCACTCGGCGCTCTTCCGGGCGGCGCGACCCGCGTGCGACGTGCTGGTCGCCTCGTTGTTCGTCAATCCGTCGCAGTTCTCGGAGAGCACCGATCTCGCCGCCTACCCGCGCGATCCGGAGGGCGACCACGCGCCGCGCGGAGGCGGACGGGAATCGACGTGCTCTTCGCGCCTGATGCGTCGGAGATGTACCCGCCCGGCTTCGCGACCTGGGTCGATCCGGCCGGCGCCGCGGAGGGCCTCGAGTCGGAGCATCGGCCACAGCACTTCCGGGGCGTCGCCACGATCTGCCTGAAACTGCTGAACGTCGTCCGGCCGCAGATCGCCTGGTTCGGACGGAAGGACGCGCAGCAGGTCGCCGTCGTGAAGCAGCTCGTCCGCGACCTCAACCTGGATGTGGAGATCCGGGTCGTCGACACGGTTCGCGACCACGATGGTCTCGCGCTCTCGTCGCGCAACGAGCTGCTCTCACCCGACGAGCGCGAGCAGGCACTGACGATCCACCGTGCGCTCCTCACCCACGATCCGATTCGCGCACGCGACATTCTCACCGGCGCCGGCCTCGAGCCCGACTACGTCGAGGTCGCTGACCTCGACGGCCCGACCCTCGCGATCGCAACCCGAGTCGGCCCGGTTCGGTTGATCGACAACATCCCACTCCCGGAAGGAGAACACTCGTGACCACGCGCCCTCGGAAGCCCGCGCCGGGCACACCGGCCCCTGGGAAGCTCTCATTGCCCGAGCTCGCGCAGATGAAGCGTCGGGGTGATCGCATCGTGATGGTCACCGCCTACGACGCGCCGTCGGGCCGGATCGCCGACGCGGCAGGCATCGACGTGATTCTCGTCGGCGACTCTGCCGCGATGGTGATGCTCGGCCACGACTCGACCGTGCCCGCGACGATGGACGAGATGATCATCCTGACGCGCGCAGTGAACCGCGGTGCGCGCCGGCCGCTCGTCGTCGCCGACCTGCCGTTCGGCTCGTTCCAGGTCTCGGACCAGCAGGCGCTCGAGAACGCGATCCGTTTCGTCAAGGAAGCAAGCGCCGACGCGGTGAAGCTGGAGGGCGCCGGGCAGTCGCTCTCACGTGTGCGTTCGATCACGGGCGCCGGCGTGCCTGTGATGGGACATATCGGCCTGACCCCTCAGACGGCGACGATGCTCGGCGGCTTCAAGGCACAGGGACGGACAGCCGCCCGGGCGGTGGAGCTCTACCAGGACGCGCTCGCGCTCCAGGAGGCCGGTTGCTTTGCGATCGTGCTCGAGGCCGTGCCCACCCCGGTCGCAGCGGCGATCACGCGCGTGCTCGACATCCCGACGATCGGCATCGGCGCGGGCGCCTCGTGCGACGGCCAGGTGCTCGTGTGGCACGACCTGCTGGGGCTCTACGACGGCCATGCGCCGCGCTTCGTCAAGCAGTACGCCGAGCTCGCGCCGATCATCCAGTCCGCCGTCGCGGATTACGCCGGAGAGGTGCGCAGCGGGTCGTTCCCGGCGGAGCAGCACACCTATGCGATCCCCGAAGAGGAGCTTGCGCTCTTCGAGGACTCGCTGGCGGAGGTTCGCGCGGGGGCTGGAAGCTAGGCCAGGAGCTCGTGATCGAGCGCCCAGCGGACAACATCGGCGCGGGAATCGGCCGCCAGCTTGCGCATCGCGTTTGCGCGATGCATCTCGGCGGTCCTGACGGAGATGTTGAGCCGGGCCGCAATCGCCGTGTTGGTGTAGCCGTACGCGAGCAGCGTCGCGACCTGCTGCTCGCGAGGCGTGAGCGTCGTCGTTGCTGTCGTCATGGGCCGAGACTGCGCCGACCACGCGGGCGGCGCATCGGGAGGCTCCACGTTCAGAAGCCGTAGTTCCTACGGGTTGCGCCGGAAACGCGGCAGGCTAGACCGAGAGAACGACGGCGAGCACGGCCGGCACGACGAGCGCGGGCGAGCAGGCCGCCCCTGCACGCGCCCAGGTCCAGCCGTGCACCGCGCGCACTCCGATCACGAGCAGCGCCGCCGACCAGAGCAGGAAACCGAGCTCGAGTGCGTCGAAGATGCCGGCGCCGACGCCGTGGTCGCTGCCGCCGGACCGGAAGAGGGCGTTGCCGTAGAGCACCAATTTGACCGGCCAGAGAACCAGCGAGAGCGCGATCGGCGCGGCGGCGAAGGCGACCACGTGACGCGACCGGCGGTAGCTGCCGTGCGAACCGAGGAGCCTCGAGCCGCCGTAGAGCAGCCCGCCGATGACGAAGTACCCGAACGCGCCGTAGAGGCTGCCGGCGAGGAAGACCCAGACCGCGACGACCAGGCCGCCGTACGAACCGTCGTCCAGGAACGTCCCGGCGGTGTGCGTCGGGAGGAGGGCGGCGATGCCGGCGAGCAGGACGATCGCGAGCACGGGCTCGGAGCGGTCGGAGACGGACTCCTTCGAGTCGTCGCGC
Source organism: uncultured Thermoleophilia bacterium (assembly GCA_963779535.1). Taxonomy (GTDB): domain Bacteria; phylum Actinomycetota; class Thermoleophilia; order Gaiellales; family Gaiellaceae; genus PALSA-600. The sequence continues at coordinate 168,507 of CAVZYP010000007.1, forward strand.
AGCGCGACGAATACCGGCCGCGGCCGTTGCAGGACGAGGAGCGCTCGCAGCCACCAGTCGCGCATCAGCCCGGAGTCGTCACGACGCGGCCGTCGTGGCAGCGGTACTCGACCTGCCCGAGGAGGCCGCCGCGCTGGGAGACGGGGGCTTTGCCGTCCGGGCAGATCGTGTGGTGGCGGTTGTTCCAGGCCGCCGCCATCCCGGCGGCGAACACCACGAGGCAGGTCGCCCCGAGCATGAGCAGCACCGAGCGCTTGCTCCGCCAGTTCACGCGGCGACGGCGCTGCGCTCGAGCAACCGCCGCAGGAATTGCCCGGTGTACGAGTCCGGCACCTGCGCGACCTCCTCGGGCGTGCCGACCGCCACGACCTCGCCGCCCGCTTCCCCGCCCTCGGGGCCGAGATCGACGAGATAGTCGGCCTGCTTGATCACGTCGAGATTGTGCTCGATCACGAGCATCGTGTTGCCGCCGTCCACGAGCCGTTGCAGCGTCTCGAGCAGCTTCTCGATGTCGGCGAAGTGCAGCCCGGTCGTCGGCTCATCGAGGATGTAGAGCGTTCGTCCGGTCGAGACCTTGCACAGCTCCGCGGCGAGCTTGACGCGCTGCGCCTCTCCGCCGGACAGCGTCGTCGCCGGCTGGCCGAGCGTCATGTAGTCGAGGCCGACGTCGTGCAGTGTCTGCAGGCGACGCCGAATCTTCGGGATCTTCGCGAAGAAGGCGAGCGCCTCCTCGACGGACATCTCGAGGATGTCTGCGATCGTCTTGCCCTTGAAGCGAACCTCGAGCGTCTCTCGGTTGTAGCGCTTGCCCTTGCAGGTCTCGCACGGCACATAGACGTCGGGCAGGAAGTGCATCTCGATCTTGATCTGACCGTCGCCCTTACAGGTCTCGCAGCGGCCGCCCTTGACGTTGAACGAGAACCGGCCCGGCTTGTAGCCGCGCACCTTCGCGTCGGGCGTCAGCGAGTAGAGCTCGCGGATGTGGGTGAACAGATCCGTGTAGGTGGCCGGGTTCGAGCGCGGCGTGCGCCCGATCGGCCGCTGGTCGATCTCGATCACCTTGTCGAAGACTTCGATGCCGTCGACGCCCCTGTGCTCGCCGGGCCGCACCCGCACCCGCGAGAGCTGGTTGGCGAGGGCCTTGTAGATGATCTCGTTCACGAGCGTCGACTTACCGGAGCCGGACACACCCGTGACGGCGATGAACTTCCCGACCGGGAAATCGACGTCGATGCCCTTCAGGTTGTTCTCCGCAGCGCCGAGCACCGTGAACCAGCCGTTGTCCTCGGTGCGCCGCTCCGGGACCTTGATCGCCCGCGCACCGGCGAGGAACTGGCCCGTGATCGACTTCTTGTTGCGCTGCACCTTCGCGGCGGTGCCTTCCGCGACGACATGGCCGCCGTGCTCACCGGCGCCGGGCCCCATGTCGACCAGCCAGTCGGCCACGCGCATCATCTGCTCGTCATGCTCGACGACGACCACGGTGTTGCCGAGGTTGCGCAGGCGCTCGAGCGTGCCGATCAGCTTGTCGTTGTCACGCTGGTGGAGGCCGATGGACGGCTCGTCGAGGATGTACAGCACGCCGACGAGCTGCGAGCCGATCTGCGTCGCGAGCCGCAGGCGCTGAGCCTCTCCGCCCGACAGCGTCGCCGAAGCGCGGTCGAGCTGGAGGTACCCCACGCCGACGTCGTCGAGGAAGGTCAACCGCTCTCGAATCTCCTTGACGATGCGATGACCGATCAGCTGCTCGGTCTTGGTGAGGCCGAGCGCATCGAGGAACTCCAGCGCGCGCGTGATCGAGAACCGCGTGAACTCGTGAATGTTGATCTCGCCGACGGTCACCGCGAGCACCTCGGGCTTGAGCCGCGCGCCCTTGCAGACCGGGCACGGCCGGAACGACATGTACTCCTCGATCCGCTCGCGTTGAGTGCTCGAATCGGTCTCTCGATAGCGTCGCTCGAGTGACGAGATGATTCCCTCGAAGTCGATCATGTACGAGCGCCGGCGGCCCATACGGTTGCGGTACTGGACGTACACCTTGTCGCCGCCGGTGCCGTAGAGGAAGTAGTCCTGCTGCTCGTGGGGGAGCTCCTGCCACGGCACGTCGGCGGGAACCTCGTACCGGTCTGCGATCGCCTGGATCACCGACTCGTAGAACCCCGAGCCTCCGACCGCCCACGGGACGAGCGCGCCGTCGTCGATCGAGAGCGTGGGGTCCGGAACCAGCAGATCGGGATCGATCTCCTGCTGAGCGCCGAGGCCGGTGCAGCGCGGGCACGCCCCGTGCGGCGAGTTGAACGAGAAGATGCGCGGCTGGAGCTCGGGCAGCGACACTCCGTGCTCGGGGCAGGCGAAGTTCTGGCTGTACGTCGCCGTCTCGCCGGACTCGATCAGGTCGACCGCCACGAGACCCTCGGCAAGAGCAGCCGCCGTCTCGACGGACTGCGTCAGGCGCGTGCGCAGGTCCTCCTTCATCACGAGACGATCCACGACGACCTCGATGGTGTGCTTGAACTTCTTGTCGAGCGTCGGCGGCTCGTCGAGCGTGTGCTGTTCGCCGTCCACCTTGATGCGGGAGAAGCCCTCGTTGCGCAGCTCCTCGAAGAGCTCCCGGTACTCGCCCTTCCGGTCGCGGACGACCGGCGCATTGACCGTGAACCGCGTGCCGCCCGGCAGGGCGAGGATCTGCTCGACGATCGAGTCGATCGACTGGCCGGAGATCTCCCGGCCGCAGACCGGACAGTGCGGCCGTCCCACGCGCGCGAAGAGCAGGCGCAGGTAGTCGTAGATCTCGGTGACCGTCCCGACGGTCGAACGTGGATTGCGCGACGTCGTCTTCTGGTCGATCGAGATCGCAGGGCTCAGCCCGTCGATCGAGTCCACGTCCGGCTTCTCCATCATCTGCAGGAACTGCCGCGCATACGCGGAGAGGGACTCGACGTAGCGTCGCTGCCCCTCGGCATAGATGGTGTCGAAGGCAAGGCTCGACTTACCGGAGCCCGAAAGACCGGTTATGCAGATGAGCGCGTTCCGTGGGAGCCGGACCGTGATGTCCTTCAGGTTGTGCTCCCGGGCGCCGTGGACTACTAGCTCGTCGGCCGCCATCGAGAACGCCATTGTACCTCGCGAACGTGTGTTCGTATAGGGTGGAATTTCATTGCGCCCACAGCGGTTCGGCGTAGATTCGGCGGGTGACTGCGGCAACGCGAGACCGCGACCTGCGCATCGTGGCCGGGGCAATCGCCATCTCGTCGATCGGCGACTGGGTCGCGATGATCGCGCTCTCGCTCCGAGCGAACGAACTCTGGCACGGCGCTGGGGTCGCGGTGCTGCTGATCTGCCTCTGGGCGCCGCTCGCCGTGCTCGCGGGCCACGTCGGCGTGCTCGTCGACCGCGTGGAGACCCGAGCGCTCGCCATCTGGTCGGCGGTGTTTCAGGCCGTGATCGTCTGTGCCCTCGCGTTCGCACATTCCCTGGCGGCGATCCTCCCGTTGACGCTCGTGCTCGGCGGCGGCGTCGCAGTGTCGCAGGCCTCGGAATTCGCACTCGTTCCACTGCTTGCCGGCTCGCGGGAGATCGGTCGCGCGAACGGCCTCGTCGAGTCCGCCCGCTCGGTCGGGTTCATGATCGGGCCGCTGGTCGGCGGGGCACTGGCAGCGGGAGCGGGCGTCCGGATCGCGCTCCTGGCCGACGCCGCGACGTTTCTGGTGATCGCGGCCGCCCTGCTCGCGCTGCCCGTCCGTCGTCGCATCGTCCAGGCGCCCGGTGGGCTCAAACCCCGCGCCCGTGACGGCCTGGACCTCCTCCGGGGCGAGCGGGTGCTCGCGATCGTCCTCGGAGCCGGCGCCGTGACGCTCGTGTTCATGTCGGCGTCGATCCCGGGCGACTTCGCCTACGTCGCGCAGCTCGGCCATCCGGAGGCGGGGATCGGCATCGTCTTGAGCGTCTGGGCAATCGGGATGATCGCGGCGTCCAATGCGATCCCACACCGAATTCCGATCTCGGCCGTGGCGATCGCGACGCTCCTGGCCGCCGCCCTCCAGGGCTTCGCGAAGTTCATCGCGCCGTTCTGGACCGTGTTCTGGTTCATGGTCGTCTGGTGGCTGATCGGCGGGATGGGGCACGGCGTGAAGAACACCGGCTTCCGGACGCTGATCCACCAGCGCGTCCCGCCGGAGCAGCATGGGCGCGCGTTCGCCGCGTTCAACGGACTGCGCAACACGGCTGAGCTCGTTGCACTCGCCGCAGGCGGCGCACTGGTCACGACCGTCGGAGCGCGCGGGACGCTGTGGATCGCCGGCGGCGTCTCGGCGGTCGCGGCGCTGGCGGGAGTGGTCGCCCTGTCCCGGCGTGGTGGCGAGGAGCCCGTCGCCGCCGTCGAGGCCTGAGCGTTGTCCTAGGCCTTGCGCCAGCGGCCGAACAGGAGGCCGCCCAGCGTGAACCCGAGACCGAAGGTGCCGAAGGCGAAGCCGCCGATCGCCACGCCCTTGCGCCAGGCCGACAGGCGCTGCCAGCGGCCGAGCGCCTCGCGCTCCTCGCTCGTCAGCTCCTCACCGCGCCGCTGCTTGCGCAGCGCTCCGCCGGCACGCAGCCCGAGGTAGAGGTCGTCGAAGATCTCAGTCGACTGCTCGTCGGCCATCCCCGTCACTGTATAGCCTGCTTCGGCAGTGAATACACGCATCCTGCACGTCTCCGACCTCCATTTCGGGGCGGGAGACGACCCGGTCCGGGGGCCGGCGCTCGCAGGACTGATCGAGCGTGTCGCCCCGGAACTGGTGATTGCGAGCGGGGATCTCACCAACCGGGGGCGCCGCGCGGAACACGAGCTTGCGGGGGCGTTTCTCCGCGACCTGCGGCTCCCGGTGCTCGCAGTGCCGGGCAACCACGACATCCCGTACACGTTTCCGGCGCGGTTCAGCAGCCCCTGGCGTGAGTTCGAGCGCCAGTGGGAGACCACGGAGCCCGAGCTCGTCTCGGCGCATGCTCACGTCGTCGGCCTCAATTCGGTGCGGCCCTGGCGGCACCAGTCGGGGGGCATCGGCGACGAGCAGCTCGAGCGGGTCACGAGCAAGCTCCGTCTGGCGGCGCCCGGCGCCCTTCGCGTCGTTGCACTGCACCACCAGCTGATCGGGGCGCCCTGGCGGTCGAGGAAGAAGCCCGTCGCCCGCCGGAATCACGTGCTCGCGAGGCTGGTCGACTCGGGGGCAGATCTGATCGTCGGCGGGCACATCCACCAGGCGACGGTCAGCGAACGCCACGAGTTCGAGGTGATCCCGGATGACGCCCGCGGTGTGGTGGTCTCGATCGCTCCGGGCCTGGGGCAGCCACGGCCGAACCGCCGGGGCGAGGCGCGCGGCTGCATCGTCTACAGCGCAGACGAGCAGACGCTGGTCGTCGACACCTACATCTGGCGCGATGACGACTGGCGGCCGACGGCGACCAGGCGCTTCCCGCGCGGCACTGAACCTGTGACAACCGGCGGTTAGCGGCGCCTCGACTGGTGTCTGACACCTGTGGTGTCAGACACCTCTTCGGGCTCAGTGGTCGTCGAGTGTTGCGCGCTTGGCCGCGAGCTCCTCATCGGTCAGCAGCCCGGCGCGATGCAGCTCCTGCAGCATTGCCTCCAGCCGCGCGCGCTCCAGCTGGGCCGGGTCGGCGCGCAGTGCGTTCGGGTCGATCCCGAGCTTCTGGAGGCGCTCGCGCTGCTGGTCGACGCCGAGCCCGCGGTCGGGGAACGCGAGCGCCCCGGGGCCCCAGATCGGGCGCTTCTGCACGAACCACCGGTACGAGGCGACGAGCGCGATCGCGATCCCGAACGAGAGGAACGAGACGAGATAGCCGTTGTTGTGCGAGATCGCGTTCCCGATCGCTGCGCCGGCGATCGATCCGGTCAGTCCGATCGAGATCGTCAGCCAGATCGGCATCGGGTCGGGCCCTGGGATCGCGAACCGCGCCAGGCCGCCTGTGATCAACCCCGAGATCAGGATGGCGAGAACAAAACCGACGCTCACATCCACCTCATACGGGGGCCTCTTCGAAGGCGAGCAGCTCGCGGCGAAGCGCCTTGATCTCGTCGCGCAGCTTCGCCGCGTACTCGAACCTCAGCTCCTCGGCGGCCTGGAACATCTCCTCCTCGAGGGTGATCGCCAGCTTCTCGAGCTCCTCGCGGTTCATGCCCTCGGCCTTGTCGCCGCGCCGGCGGCGTGAGCTCGGCACATGCGGCTGCTCGAGCGCCAGGAACTCGGCGATGTCGGAGACGCCCTTCGTGATCGACAGCGGCCTCGTGCCGTGCTCCTCGTTGTAGGCGAGCTGAGTCGTGCGCCTGCGGTTCGTCTCCTCGAGCGCGCCCTTGATCGCTTCCGTCTGCTTGTCGGCGTACATCAGCACACGGCCCTCGAGATGGCGCGCGGCCCGCCCGATCGTCTGGATCAACGCGGTCTTACCGCGCAGGAAGCCTTCCTTGTCGGCGTCGAGAATCGCGACCAGCGACACCTCCGGCAGGTCGAGCCCTTCGCGGAGGAGGTTGACGCCGACGAGCACGTCGTACTCGCCGAGGCGCAGCTCGCGAATGATCTGGATGCGCTCGAGGGTGTCGACCTCCGAGTGGAGATAGCGCGTCTTGACGCCCGCCTCGAGCAGGTAGTCGGTGAGATCCTCGGACATCTTCTTCGTCAGCGTCGTCACGAGCACGCGCTCGTTTCGCTCCTCACGGTGACGAATCTCGTTCAGGAGGTCGTCGATCTGGTTGCGCGTCGGCCGCAGCTCGACCTCGGGGTCGACGAGGTACGTCGGCCGGATCAACTGCTCGACGATCTTCGTCGACTGGCGCAGCTCCCAGGCGCCGGGCGTGGCCGAGACGAACACCGCCTGCGGCACCTTTGCGAGAAACTCGTCGAATCGCAGCGGGCGGTTGTCCAGCGCGCTCGGCAGGCGAAAACCGAAGTCCACGAGCGTCTGCTTGCGGGAGCGATCGCCTTCGTACATGCCTCCCACCTGCGGAACCGTCTGGTGCGACTCGTCGACGAAGACGACGTAGTCGGACGGGAAGTAGTCGAGCAGCGTGTGCGGCGCCGAACCGGCAGGGCGCCCGTCGAGGATCCGAGAGTAGTTCTCGATCCCGTTGCAGAACCCGAGCTCGCGCATCATCTCGAGGTCGTACTCGGTGCGCTGTCTGATCCGGTGCGCCTCGAGCATCATCCCCTTCGCCTCGAAGTGCTTCACCTGCTCCTCGAGCTCGTGCCGGATCTCGACCGCCGCGCGCTCGATCGTCGGCGCGGACGTGACGTACTGCGTCGCCGGGAACACCGTGATGTGATCGAGCTTCGAGAGCACCTCGCCGGTGACCGGGTCGAAATGCGAGATCTGCTCGACCTCGTCACCGAAGAACGAGACGCGATACGCGGTTTCGGAATGGGCAGGCTGGATCTCGATGATGTCGCCCTTCACGCGGAAGCGGCCCCGCCCGAGGACCGTGTCGTTGCGGGCGTACTGAATGTCGACCAGCTTGCGCAGGACGAGGTCGCGGTCCGCCTCCTCCCCGGCGGTCAGGAAGACGATCTTCTTCTCGTACTCCTCCGGCGACCCGAGCCCGTAGATGCAGGAGACCGACGCCACGATGACCGTGTCGCGCCGCGACAGGAGGTTCGACGTCGCAGCGTGCCGCAGGCGGTCGATGTCGTCGTTCCGAGAGCTGTCCTTCTCGATATACAGGTCGGCCTGGGGAACGTAGGCCTCGGGCTGGTAGTAGTCGTAGTACGAGACGAAGTACTCGACCGCGTTGTCGGGGAAGAACTCGCGAAACTCGTTGCAGAGCTGCGCGGCCAGCGTCTTGTTGTGCGCAATCACCAGGGCCGGCCGTTGCACCTGTTCGATGATCCACGCCATCGTGGCGGTCTTCCCGGTGCCGGTCGCGCCGAGGAGCGTCTGGTATTGCTCGCCTGCCCTCAGCCCGTTCGCAAGCGCTTCGATCGCCTGAGGCTGGTCGCCGGTCGGGACGTACGAGGTGGAGGTCTTGAGAGGCGGCACGAAGGGAACAGGGTATCCCGCAGGCCTACCCACACGACCCTGCAGTCCTGTGCGACGGCTAACCTGCCGCGGTGCGCCGGCTGGGATTCGTGGTCGCGGCGGCACTCGGGGTCACCGCACATGCACAGGCGGCGACGCTGACGGTCGTTCCGCAGAACTTCTCCCCGATCAGAGCGACGTTGCGCGTGTCTGCGCAGCTCTCGCTCGAACGGAAGGTCGGCGTCCGGTTGGTCACGTCCAGCGGCAAGCCGGTCGGCTGGATCGTTGCGCCCTCACGCCGCCGTACCCTTGCGATCGGGTGGGACGGACGTATCCGGGGCAAACGTGTCCGGGACGGCTCCTACCGCGTCCGGCTCGTCTACGGCTCGAATGTGCTCGCCACCACCAGGCTGCGGATCGACACGCGGCCCCCACACCTGTACGACCTGCACGCGGACAACGGCAGCACACCGTTTGCCGGCGACAACGCGCTTCTGACAACCATCAGCCCCAACGGCGACGGGTTCCGAGAGCAGGCGAACATCTCGTTCCGGCTCCGGGAAGCGGCGTCGGTGACGATGGACGTCACGCGGACAGTCAAAGCCCCGAGATCCTTCTTCACGACGACGGAGAGGTTCGGCCGCGGGCGGCACACGATCACGTGGGCGGCAGCATCGAATCTGAACCCGCGCACGTACCTGATTCGGCTCACCGCCGTGGACAGCACCGGCAACCGCATCGTCTACGGAGCACCCAACGCATTCGTCGGACGCAGTCCTCGCGGCATCGTCGTGCGCATCCAGGGCGTCGACGCCGGGTTTGCGAAACCGAACTATCTCCCTGGCGACGTCGCACAGATCCACATCGCCACCGACGCCGCGGCCCTCACGGAGCGCGTGTTCCAGTCGGGGCCGGAGAAAGTCGTCACCTACGCGGACAACCAGTTCGCCGGGGTCGAGGTCGACGAGGGGCCGACGCTGATCGACTGGTCGGCGTGGCGAAACGCACCGCATACGATCCCGTTCGTCGTTCCGGACCTGCCCAGCGGCCTCTACTACGTCGAGTTCACCGCAAGCGACGGCCGCGTGGGCTACGCGCCGTTCGTCGTGCGACCGGTCATGCTGGGGCAGACGAGCCGTGTGCTCGTCGTCCTGCCGACGAACACCTGGCAGGCGTACAACTTCCAGGACGTGAACGGCGACGGCTACGGCGATACGTGGTATGCCGGCCCTCCGAACCGCACCGTCGACCTCGGCCGCACCTACATCGCGCGAGGTCCGCCGCCGCGGTTCTACCGGTACGACCTGCCGTTCCTGCACTGGCTGTACTGGTCCGGCAAACGAGCGGAGTTCATCTCCGACTCCGACTTCGACAACATCGCGACCGGCGATCAACTCGCAGCGAGCTACGACCTGATCGTGTTCGAAGGCCACGAGGAGTACGTGCGTCCGCACGAGTACGACGTCGTGCAGCGCTTCCGCGATCTCGGCGGCAACCTGATGTTCCTCTCGGCCAACAACTTCTTCTGGAAGGTCCAGAAGTCGCGGAACAAGCTCGTCAAGATCGGGCGCTGGCGTGACGCGGGACGTCCGGAAGCTGCGCTGATCGGCGTCGAGTACCGCGCGAACGACGACGGGCAGCGGCAGGGCCTCTACACCGTGCAGAACAGCGCGGCGACTCCCTGGCTCTGGGACGGAACCGGGCTGGCGGACGGCTCGACCCTCGGCCAGTTCGTCGGCGGGTACGGGATCGAGATCGACTCGATCGCGCCCGAGTCACCGCCCGGGACCGTGGTCGTGGCCCAGATTCCCGACTTGCTCGGCCCTGGGCTGACGGCCCAGATGAGTTACTACGAAACGCCGGCCGGCGCCAAGGTGTTCGCCGCGGGAACGCTCGACTTCGGCGGCTCGGCCACGTTCTGGCCGGTGAAGCGGATACTCGACAACCTCTGGGCAAGGCTCAGCCAGCCGTGAAGCTCGTGAATCCGGTTCGGCTTCGCCGAATCGGATTCAGCCGAGGTCAGTCTCCCCAGTCGAAGTCGCGGGAGCGCGACCACAGGTTCTCGTCGGACGGCTGATCACCTTCCGGCGCGACGGCTGCGGCCTCCTCGGTCACCTCGAGAGCAGGTGACGATGCGGGCTCGTCGATGAAGGTGTCTTCGGTGGTCGGCCAGTCGAGCGACGTCTCCTCGGCCTCGATCCCCGGAACCCCATCCATCGTCTCCTCGATCCGCGCCTGCTCCTCGGTCTTGAAGAGCGGATGGTTCTCGAACGGATCGTCGGACATGTACTTCTCGAGCGGCATCTCGTGCTCGAGCGCAGCGTTGCGCCGTTTCAACTCGAGATGATCCTGAATCACTTGCGCGAACATCGACGGAGCGTCGACGGCCATGAAACCCTCCTGCTCTGACGACATATTCTCTCCGACGCAGCAGTTTAGACGATCTTCGGCACGCTCGATTCCGGTGAGACTGCGACCCGGTTCCTTCCGGCACGCTTGGCTTCGTAGAGCGCCGAATCGGCGGCGGCGAGCAACTCGCCGAGCTCGAGCGTCTCGGGGTAGGACGCGACGCCGAAGCTCGCCGTGACCGAGACCAGTTCTCCGTTCGGCATCTCCATGCTGCGGGCCTCGATCGCCACACGCGCGCGCTCGGCGAGACGGGCGCCGCCGATCGAGCCCGTACCGGTGAGCACCATCGCGAACTCCTCGCCGCCCCAGCGGCCGGCGACGTCGCTCTCCCGAACCGTCTCCCGCAGCGCAACGGCGAATGTCTTGAGGACCTCGTCGCCGGCCGCATGTCCGTGCTTGTCATTCACGAGCTTGAAGAAGTCGAGGTCGGCGAACACGACGCACACCTCGGTGCCGAACCGCGCCGCGCGGGCGAGCTCGGAGCGAAGAGTCTCTTCGACGCTGCGCCGGTTCGCGAGCCCGGTGAGACTGTCGACCAGCGCCTGCCGTTCGACGAGGCGGTGCAGCCGCGCATTCTCGAGCGCCACGACGACCTGATTCGCGAGCGAGGTCGCCGTCTCGACCTGCTCTGCCTCGAACGAGTTGGAGGCGAGAACGAGCTGCCCGAAGTCGGATGAGCCGGTGCGGAGCGGAAAGGAGATCCGCTCCAGGCCGGCGTCAGGGTCGCCCGCCCGGGCCAGCTCGCCGTGCGGGCCGAGCACGACGCCGCCCGTGGCCCCCGTGGACTCGACCGCCGATTCGACCACGACGCGGACGAGCTGCCCCGGATCGTGCGTCGCCATCAGCGCCTCGCCGAACCGAATGGTTGAATCGCGCATACGTTCGCGTTCTGTCTGCAGCTCCGCGAGCCGCTGCTCGAGCTGGGCGGCCATCCGGTTGAACGCGGTGCCGAGCTCTGCGAACTCGTCGCGCCCCTTCACCTCGACGCGCTCGCTGAGACGCCCGTCCGCGATTGCGTTGGCCGCAGCGACGAGGTGGCGGAGCGTGTCGACGATCGACCTTCCGAGCAGGTACGTGACGATCCCGAAGATCAGAAGCGACGCGAGCAGCGCAGTGAAGAGCCGTTCTTCGGACGAGCGCCCCGCGGCGTCGATCGCATGCTGCCGCTCGACCACCGCGAAGACGAGGCCCTTGGGTTGTGCGAGCGGCGCCGTCTGCAGACCGCGGTACTCGGTGCCGCCGAGCCGGATGCGGGACGGGTGGCCCGGCTGGAGCGGAAGCACACTCCCAGTCCCGGGGCCGGCGACGATTCGTCCGCGCCGTGCAACGACAAGGCCGTATGACGGTGACAGCCCGGCAGCGAGTGACCGCGCGAGTTGCGGGTCGATCGGGACGCGCACGGACGCGGAGCCGATCACCCGGCCGTGGTCGTTGACGGAGACTGCACCCGGTCCACCGGCGCCGAACCCGAACACCGCAGTGGGGTGGGCGGCGGCGATCTTCGCGAGTGCGCGTTCATCGTGCCGACGCAGAGCACGCTGCAGGGCGGGATCGACCGCGAGTCGCCGCGCCTCGGCGGTCGCCTCCGCCAGTCGCGCCGAGTAGCCGGCCACCACTCCGCGCAGTCCGGCCTGGAGAGCAGCATCCGTGCGCCCGGTCTCGCTGCGACTCGTCAGCGAGTCATAGCCGTAGAACGCCACTGCAAGCGGCAACAACGCCAGCAGCGCGAACCACATCACTAGTTTGAGTTTGAAGCTTCCCATTCTGCTCAAGTGATCGGCCGGGGGTGCCGATACGCTTTTCAGTAGTCATTGTCGGCCAGAACGGGGGAAACCATGAGGGGGGTTTGGGCGCAGACCGCGGCGGGAGCACTCGCATGTGCAGTCGTCGCCGGCCTCATGCTCCTACCCGGGCATCTGCTGACCTCCGGCAACCAGGGCGCTCCACTGCGGCTGGCGGCTCCCGAGGCGCCCGCTGTCGTCCAGGTCGCGCCGGGCCTCGCCCAGACCGGACCAGGCCCCGCCAACCCTCCGCGGGCGACCGCGCAGCCCGCCACCACGGGCACGGCTGAGCTCGCGAGCGTGGTCGTTCGACGCCCCCTGCCGGTCTCACATGCCGTCGTTCCCACACCGGCTCCGGTGCCGGCCCCGCAGACGACGTCCCCGCCGGCCGGCGAGACCTCGCACCCGGCAGAGCCCGGCGCCACCCCCGCGCCGGCACCTCAGCCGACGCCTGCTCCGACGCCTGCTCCGGCTCCGACTCCGGCACCCACTCCGGCTCCGGCTCCGGACTCCGGCTCCGGCTCCGGCCCCGGCCCCTGCACCTGCGCCCCCGCCTGCCCAGGCCCCTCCTCCCCCGCCTGCGGCGCCTCCGGGCGTCACCCCTGCGGCCGTGCCGTCGCTCGCATCCACGTCGGTCAAGGTCCTCATCACCTCGTCGTCGCAGAAGTTCGCCGACGTCCTTCAGGCCGAGGCCAACGGCCACGACGGCCACGACGACCACGATGGCGACTGCAGCAGCAGCAGCAGCAGCAGCAACGCCACTCCCAGCACCACGGGCGTCGCGACCGCCGCCGGCACCACCAGCAGCGCCACCGCCGACACGAACAGCAGCAACACCAACAACGACAGCAACGGCAACAGCAGCGGCAATTCGGGCACCGGGAACGGCTCGAGCCACCACAAGTAGCCGTTGTCGGCACAATGGTGTCGATGCCTCCTGTGAAGATCACGCGCGGGGTCGGCCCGGTCACCGCGGCGCTCGCCGCCTACGACATCTGGCGCCGCCTGCCGCCCAAGCAGCGGAAGTGGCTTGCGCAGCAGGCGCGCTACCACGGCCCGCGGATCGCCAAGCAGGCGCTCGAGGCGCAGCGCAACCGCCGGCGAAGCTAGCCCGAGCTGGTCAGCGCCTCGCGCGCGATGCGGTCTTGCTCGATCAGATGAGCGGTCGGGTAGCCCTCGGACGGGCTCGCCCGCCACGTCCGGCCGATGTACCGCAGCGGCGCCGCACCTGAAGCCTCTTCGAGCCGGTGGCGGATCGACCGCCACGGCCCCATGTTCTGCGGCTCCTCCTGTGCCCACACGACCTCGTCCAGCGAGGGATACGACGCGACGAGCGCGGCGACCGAGTCCGTCGGGAACGGGTACAGCTGCTCGATGCGGGAGACGGCGACCGCGCTCGCCCCCGCATGAGCTTCGTGCCCGACGATGTCGTAGTAGACCTTGCCGCTGCAGAGCACGAGCCTCCGCACGGCTTCCTTGTCGGTGCGCGCGTCGTCGATCACCGGCTTGAACCCACCCGTCGAGAGCTCGGCGAGCGTCGACGTCGCATCCTTCAACCGCAGCAGGCCCTTGGGGGTGACGACGACGAGCGGCCGGGCGGTCGCGTCGAGGGCCTGGCGGCGCAGGAGATGGAAGTACTGGGCCGACGTCGTGCAGTTGACGATCCGAAGGTTTTCCTGCGCTCCGAGCTGGAGGAAGCGCTCGAGCCGTGCGCTCGAGTGCTCGGGCCCGTTCCCCTCGTACCCGTGCGGGAGCAGCAGTGACAGGCGGGACGTCTCGCGCCACTTCGACAGCGCCGACGAGATGAACTGATCGATCACGATCTGCGCACCGTTTGCGAAATCACCGTACTGCGCCTCCCAGAGGACGAGCGCCTCGGGGGCGGCGACCGAGTAGCCGTACTCGAATCCCACGCACGCGTACTCCGAGAGCGGTGAGTTGTAGACCTCGAACGACGCCGATGCATCGTCGAGGTGCTGCATCGGCGTGTAGGTCTCGCCGGTGTTCACGTCGTGCAGGACGAGGTGGCGCTGCGCGAACGTCCCGCGTTGCACGTCCTGGCCCGTGAGCCGCACCGGGATGCCGTCGACGAGCAGCGACGCGAATGCGAGGGATTCCGCGTGGCCCCAGTCGATGCCGCCCTCGTCCATGGCAGTGCGCCGCCGCTCGAGCTGGCGGGCCAGCTTGGGGTGCACGGTGAATTCGGCGGGCGTCGCGAGCAGCTCCTCGTTGAGCTCCACGAGCGTGGCCGCCGGGACCGCCGTGACCACCTCGCCGCCGGTCGAGCGCGGGATCGCACCATCGTGCTCCTCGCTCGCTCCGAACGATGCCTTCAGTCGGTCATGCGCCTCGCGCAGCATCTGCTCGACCTCCGAGACGAATGAGGCTGCCTCGTCCGGCGTCAGCACGCCTTCCTCGATCAGCTGCTCCTCGTAGAGCTCTCGCACGGAGGGATGGGCGTTGATCTGCTCGACCATCAGCGGTTGTGTGTAGGCCGCCTCGTCCTGCTCGTTGTGGCCGAAACGCCGGTAGCCGACAAGGTCGATGACGACGTCCTGGCCGAAGCGGCGCCGGTAGGCCATCGAAAGCCGCGTCGCGGAGATCGAGGCCTCTGGGTCATCGGCGTTGACGTGGATGATCGGAACGTCGAAGCCCTTGGCGAGGTCGGACGAATAGCGCGTCGAACGACCCTCGTTCGGATCGGTCGTAAAGCCGATCTGATTGTTCGTGATCAGGTGCAGCGTGCCGCCGGTCGAATAGCCCTCGAGATCGTGCAGGTTGAACGTCTCGGCGACGATTCCCTGTCCGGCGAAGGCGGCGTCGCCGTGCAGCAGCACCGGCAGGGCAACCGACGGGTCGTGCGCTCCGTTTCGCGTCGAGCGGTCGGTCTGCTCGGCGCGCGTTCGGCCCTCCACGACCGGGTCGACGGCTTCGAGGTGGCTCGGGTTCGCGACGAGCCGGACCCCGACCTGGCCGTTCGAGGTCGTGCGCGTTCCGTTCGCCGCGAGGTGATACTTCACGTCGCCGGTTCCCCCCTCCGGGTCGACCGCGACCGCCTCGATCGTCCGTTCGCCCTCGAACTCGCGCAGGATGTACTCGTACGGCATCCCGATCGTGTGTGCGAGCACATTGAGACGACCACGATGCGCCATGCCGAGGACGACCTCGTGCGCGCCCGCGTCGGACGCAAGCTCGATCGTTTCGTCGAGCATCGGGATCATCACGTCGAGGCCCTCGAGCGAGAACTGCTTCTGGCCGAGAAAACGTTTGCGCAGGAACCGCTCCATTCCCTCCACCTCGCAGAGGCGGCGGAACAGCGCCCTCTTCTCTTCGGCGGCGAGCGGCTGCCGATACCGGCCGGACTCGATCGCCTGGCGGAGCCAGACGCGCTGCTGGTGATCCGAGAGGTGCTCGAGCTCGTAGGCGATCGTGCCGCAGTACGTCTCGCCCAGCTGAGGCAGAACGTCCGCGAGCGTCTCGCCGGCGACGTGCACTCGCAGGACGGACGCGGGGATTCGCGCCTGCAGCTCCGGCGTGAGCTTCGGCTCGAGCCGTAACGGCTCGAGCGACGGGTCGCCGACAGGCTCGGACCCGAGCGGGTCGAGCCGGGCGGCCAGATGGCCGTGCGTGCGATGTGCCTTGACGAGCGCCATGGCCGCCGCGACGCCGCCGAGCAGCTGAGGGTCGGGCGCCTCGTCCGCGAGTGCGACCACGGCCGGTGCCGTGTCCACGCGCTCCGGGCGGCCATTGCCCTCCGGTGCTGCGGGCGGCAGCGCGTCGAGGAGGCGCGCGATCCCCGGATGGGTCGCGACCAGACCGGACTCGCCGCTCTCGAAGAGCGCACGCCACTCCGACGGCACCGCCTCGGGGTTCTCGAGGTACTCGTCGAGTAGGGCGCGCGCGTAGCCGGAGTTCAGGCCGTCGACGTCGTGCGTGCTCACCCTTGTGTTGTACCAGGGTTCCGCCACATGTCCTCTCTCGAAAGGGTGCTCCTGGATCGCTGTCACCGTGCCGTTCCCGCGTCATCGAGCAGGCCGGCGAGCGCCTCGTCGATATCGTCTGTGACTGGATTCGCCGATCTGCCCGAACGCGAGTGGAGGTCAACCCCGCCCAGCACCGACCACGGAGGTCCTCATGAGTAGGCCTGTCGAGCCCGCGATCGACATCCGTCCTTCAGAGGTCGCGATCCCCGACGAGCAGCTTGCCGAGTTGCGTCGGCGCATCACTGCGACTCGCTGGCCGAGCAAGGAGCTCGTCGGCGACCGCTCGCAAGGTGTGCAGTCGGCGACGCTTCAGGCGCTCACGCGCTACTGGGTGGAGGAATACGACTGGCGTAAGACCGAGGCGAAGCTGAACGCGCTGCCGCAGTTCACGACGGAGATCGATGGCGTGGATATCCACTTCATCCACGTCAAGTCCGAGCACGAGAACGCGCTGCCGTTGATCATGACGCACGGCTGGCCCGGCTCCGTGATCGAGCTGCTCGACTCGGTCGGCCCCCTGACGAACCCGACCGCTTACGGTGGCAGCGGCGAGGATGCCTTCCAGCTCGTGCTGCCCTCCCTGCCCGGATACGGGCTCTCCGGCGAGCCGGTCGAGGTCGGCTGGGATCTGGGTCGGACGGCGCGGGCCTGGGCCGAGCTCATGCGTCGACTCGGCTACACCCGTTACGTGGCCCAGGGCGGTGACGTTGGCGCCGGCGTCACCGATGCGATGGGCCGCCAGGTGCCCGAGGGATTGATCGGTATCCACACGAACCTGCTCGTGCCGGCGCTGGGCGGCACCATGCCGACGGACACGGACGAGGAACGCGCCGCAGCAGCGCAGATCGCAACCTTCGGAAAGTCGGGGAACGGCTACTTCGTGGAGATGGCCACCCGGCCGCAGACGATCGGCTATGCCCTGCTCGACTCTCCCGTCGCCCTGGCCGCATGGATGATCGATCACGACACGGACGCCTACTACAAGATCGCGAACGCCTTCGTCGACGGGCTGCCCTCGGGCAACCTTACGCGCGACAACGTCCTCGACAACATCACGCTGTACTGGCTGACCGGCACCGGCGCGTCGGCGGCTCGCTCGTACTGGGAGGCCTACGGGCCAGACGCACCGGCCGCGGCCAGTCAGCCACTGCCGCCCCCGGAGATTCCGTTCGGCTTCACGACGTTCCCGGGAGAGATCTGGCGGACGCCGCGCAGCTGGGTCGAGGCGAGCTACCCGAACGTCATCTACTTCAACGAGGTCGAGAAGGGCGGCCACTTCGCCGCCTGGGAAGAACCGGAGCTCTTCGCGACCGAGATCCGGGCCGCATTCAAATCACTGCGTTGATCGCGGCCCACTCGGTCAGCGCTCGCCAAGGTCACCTGACGCGCCGCTGAGCCTCATGGGAGGCGAGCCAGTTGTCGGCGTGTTGCGGTGAGGTCAGACGCACTACCCGGGGGACGTGTGGATCCGATTCCCAGCCGCGAATCCGGCGGCGCTTGCGGTCGAACGACTTGAAGTGCCAGAGGATGATCGAGTCTCGCGAAAACATGTGTCGAAACGACTCACGGTTGCCGTTGCAGAGCGGACGACCATCAATCGCTCGCGCGATCGTGCGACGGATCAGCCTGAGGAGCGACAGCCAGCGCGGAAAGTCGAGCGCGACGATGAGCTCGACCCGCGCAAGCGGGACATCGAGCCACCTGCCGTACGCCGTGTCGAGCACCCATCGCTCACCGACGCAGATCGCCTCGATCCGTCGCCGCTGCTCCTCATCAGGAACCGGCACCCACCCCGGCTCCCAGGTCAGGTCGTCCACGGAGTACCAAGGGATGCCGGTAGCCGCGGAGATGCGCTTCGCAAAGACGGTCTTGCCTGATCCCGTGACCCCGTAGACAAGAATCCGGTCGGGCACGGCGCGAGGGTAGCTCGCCTGCGGTTCGCAGTGGTCTGAAATGACGCCTGATCCCTGCGCGATGATGTGCAAGGTGTCGGATTTCGAGCTGCAGCGTCGTTGGTGGACGCCGGAGGGTCAGGCGCTGGCAGCAGCGTTTTTCTCGAATCTGCAGCGAGGGCGGAAGATGAGAGAGCCGGTCGGGTTCGGCTTGCACGAGGGTTTCATCGACGCACGGGGCCTTTCCCTTCGAGGCGAAAACACGCGTGCCGGGGCTGGACCCCAAGGGGACTTCGTGGTCGAAGCCCGGGGTGCGCGTTTGCAGCATGTCGATCTTTCCGGCGCGGAGTTGTCCGGGCTGCGGCTGTTCGATTGCAGTCTCGTCGACCTGCGCCTCGATCGCGTGCGGCTGACTGATTTTCGCGTCGGGCGGACGCTGTTCGAACGGATCAACTTCGAGGGCGCTGACTTGAGTAGGGCCGTCCTTGGCCCTTGGCTGGACGGAAAGGGCAACAGCTACCGACACGTCAACTTCTCGGGTGCTGATCTGCGCGGCATTGTCTGCCCGGCGGCGACCTTCATCGACTCAGTCTTCGAGGGGACACGGCTCGATGGTGTGGACTTCCAGTCGTCCTCGTTCACCCGATGCCGGTTCGCCGGGGAACTTCGTGAAGTGATCTTCTGGGACCGTGGGTTCGAAACAGGCAAACCTGATCGGAACCCGATGGATGACGTGGACTTCCGCGACGCGACGCTGCCCTGGGTCGAGTTTCGGCGTCTCAACCTTGACCGCGTGTGGCTACCGGACGGCCCTGAACACGTTTTGCTCGAGCCCTACCGTGAGGTTCTCACCTGTGCCGCGAACAAACTCCCCGTCGAAGACCGAGCGGGACACGCTTTGATCTCGCACCGCCGAAAATGGTGGGGGCCAAAGCAACGAGTCGGGGTCATCCACGAGGAACAACTTGCCGAGTCAGCAGACCCGGAACGGCTTCGACAGATTCTCGAAGATTGCTCGCGTCAGGCTCTCGACCAGGACTGACCCTCACTTGGGCCGGCGCTCGGGACTGTCCCCAAGCGTGTCGATCCTCAGCTCGATCTCCGAGCCGTTAGAAAGGCTCTTGCAGTTCGTGTATGCCCGAGGCCTTGCTCGACCTGCGGACGAATGACCCGGGTGAGTTGGTCCTGCTCGGCGGTGGTGAGGGCTTCCCGCATAGCCTCTCCGACCGTCGGCGCCAGCGGGTTCGGTGACGAATCGAGGAACACCTTCCAGTCGCGCGTCCGCCGATCGGCGCGGTTTGACACTTCAGCGATCAACGTCAAGCGGATGTCGTGGAACCCCGATTCCTCGGCGTAGGTGAGTCAGGTCGCGTTCGTCGAAGTCGGTCATGGCGTCAAGCCCACCGCCGTCCCGCTCAGCGCGGCTCATTTCGCCGATGACCTTCGCGAGCAGCGGTTGTACGCCGGCGATATCGCTGAACCCGCCTGTGGTCTCTCGTTCCCGCGACCCGAATCGATTGATCGGCTCAAAGATCGAGAGCCGACCTCCCGGGAGCAGCACTCGGAAGAACTCAGCAAACGCTCGCTGCTTGTCGGCGACGTAGATCAACACGGAACGGGTTGTCACGACGTTCGCTTCGACGTTGCCGAGGTCATCCGCGCTCGCTTGGTGATAGGAAGCTGCATCTCCCGCAACCGCGCGGCAGTCTGACAAGCAATCCTCGGAGATGTCACTGAAGATCACGCGGACGCCTCGATCGAGTGCCCCGAGTCCGACAAGGCCGTCACCGCACCCAACGTCGAGCAACACATCGCCAGGTTGAAGGTCGGCGGCGTCAAGAATCTGATCGCGGATCGGGGAGAGGAACCTCGAGCGCTGCTTGCCGTTGCTCGAGCGATCCGCCGTCACGGCGAACCCGAAGCCAGGCAGCCCAGCGATCCGACACGCGGCAATCATAGGGAGCGTCCCCTGCGCCGGCGTTCAGGAGTGACGCCTGAGCCCACCGTCCAGGATCAGACGGCGAACAACAGCGACGACTCCCCGGCCGACGGCATCCAGCGTGACCACGCCGATCAACAAGAGCGCCAACACGACGAGTGGTGCGCCGCCCTCCCGGTCGCCGTGAGCGCGTGCGACCACCATTCCCGCAACGCCGACCAGAAGCGCGCCGGTGAAGAAGACTCGGCCGGGCTGGGAGAGCCGAAGCCGGTGCCCGAGCCATCTCCAATAGCTTCCGAGTCTTGCCACGCGTGAAGTCTAGAGAGGAAGCGGCCTGTTCCAGCTAGTAGAGCGGATGGTGCGTGAGCACCTGAATGGCTGCGCCGACGACGAAGCCGATCCCGACCGCTGCGTAGGCCACCTTGATCAGGCCCTGCTGCTCGCGGCTCATGATCGTGGCTGCGACCAGCATGATCAACGCAGCAGGCGCAAGCCGGAACGGCCGGTAGAGCAGCTCGAATGCGCCGAGGAACAGCGCACCTGCAGCGAGGAGGCCTGCGACCGCCTCGGCCGGCCGCGGGCGCTCGTCTGTGGTCGAGCTCACGGCGCGACTCTATCCCGACGCGCCCGCTCGACGCGGACCGAGTCGCGAGTCCCGTGCGGGCCGCCACGCCTCGGCCTCGGGCCGGCACCGGACGGCCGCCGCCACGGCCGCCAGACGGAGTACTCCGTCGGATCGACGCCGGGCTCCGGCTCGGCGCGGATCGCATACCAGACCACGAGCCCCAGATAGATGATCGGGATCTTCAGGATCAGCATCATGAAGACCAGCTCCCAGGCTTGACCCGACATTCACAGAGTGTAGGAAACCCACAGGTGCTCCGGCGAGCCCACCTCGACGTTAATAGAGGGCGTAGCTCGACGGAGCAAGCGCGGCGGGCGGTTCGATGCCCCGGGAAAGCAGTAGCAGCCCCGGAACCGGCGCCAGACGCAACCGGGCGGAGAGAGCGACCTCGACGAGCAGGCGGGCCGAGCCGGGGATGCGAACACGCACGGTTCCCGCTGCGGCGGCAAGCTCTCCGGCAAGCGCCGAGGCTGCCGCGGCCGGTGTCGCGCCGGCCACCGGTCCGATCTCCCCGCCGGGGAACGCGTAGGAATACGCGTCTCGCCACTCCGTTCGAACCGCGTGCCGGGCCCAGTGGAGGTGATCGGGCTCTCGATCGAACCCGTAGGCGAGCTCGTCGATCCGGCGGAGGTCGGCGACACCCCGCCCCTGGGGCGCTTCGATCTGCGGGGTGCCCTGGAACGTCAGCACGGGCGTCGCCGGAACGAGCCCCCGGCCACCGTAGAGCGCATTGGAGATGGGCTGGATCGCGTCGGTCATGGTCCGCCGGCGGCTCGCCGGGGTCCACACCGCATCGAGCAACGCGGTGCCGACGCCTTGGCCTTGGGCCTCCGGGTCGACGAAGAGCGAGGCGAGGAACCAATCGTCGCCGCGTGCCCAGGAGGACCCGTAGCCGAGAACCCTTCCTTCCGCCTCGGCGACGATGGAGGTCCCGGTGCGGAGGATGTGCCCCTGAAGATTCGAGAACGTCTCCAGGGTCGGTGTCGGCGGCTCGAAGCCGTGCGGAAGGAAGACACTTCCGATCGCCGCGAGGAAGATCGCATGGAGTGCCGGCAGGTCGCCGTCGGTCGTGGGGCGAAGCTCCACGACCCGCGACGATACGTCAGTGCAGCGTGGCGCGAATCACGAAGTTGAGGGCGAGGCCGAGCAGAAGCCAGACCATCACCGTGACGATGAGCCGCCGCCGCCGCATCTAGCCCGCCGGCACCGTGAGTGTGAGGGTGTCGCTGTTCGTGACGAACGGGAGCGTCGTGACGGTCCAGGTCACGTGCCCCTCGAACGTGGCCGAGGTGAATCCCACTCCGCCTCCGGTCTGCCACGCGGGACCGATGTGGCACGAGACGAGCCCGCTCGTGTCGCAGCCGTGGGCCGCGATCGACACGCTCGTGATGATGCCGTAGTGCTTGCAGTAGTTCACGACCAGGAAGTGCCTGATGTGAGCCAGGAGTCCCGCGCTGCCGGAATGCGACGCGGTCACCTGCGTGCAGCCTGTCCAACCGCCGTTGTTGTTGCACCCCGGGCCGCACGCGACCGGCTGCCCGGTGTTGCCGGCAGCCACCGCCGGAACGGCCAATGCGGCTGCGAGTCCGAGCACGAGCAGAACCTTGCGCATGTTTGCCTCCCTCCGTTGTCTTTGACGGCAACGGTACGGTGAGCGAGCGCGCGTGTCTGTGCAGAATGCGTGCCGATAGCGTGCCGTTGTGGACGGCGACGCGCCAGTGGTGCAAATGGACGAGTCCGAAACCGACCAGGTGCGAGCGCTGTTGCGCGCCTACGCGGAGTCGCTTTCATTCGATCTCGATTTCCAGGGGTTCGAGCGCGAGCTCGCGGAGCTGCCCGGTGCTTACGCACCACCACTCGGCGCGCTGCTCGTTGCGCACGGCGACGGCGGCATCACCGGATGCGTCGCACTCCGCCCGCTCACGGGCGATGCGTGCGAGATGAAGCGGCTCTTCGTGCTCCCGACCGCCCGCGGCACGGGCCTCGGGCGCAGGCTCGTGACCGCCGTCGTCGCCGAAGCGCGACGACTCGGCTATGCCCGGATGCGACTCGACACGACACCGGGCATGGCAGTCGCGCAGGCGCTCTACGACGAGCTCGGGTTCAGGGAGATCGAGCCGTACAGGCACAACCCGGTGGCCGGGACGAAGTTCCTCGAGCTAAAGCTCTGACACCGCGGCCCGAATCGGGTCGAAGTCGGCATCGTCTCGCGCGAGCTCCCGGAACGACGGATCCAGCTCGATCGACCGCCGCAGGTCGCCGAGCGCCGCGTCGGCCCTGCCTGCGAGCGACTCGTAGCACGCGAGGTTGTAGAGCATTCCGGCGTCCTCGCCCCGCGCCAACGCGGCGCGCAGCGTGTCGGCGGCTCGAGCGCTGTCGCCCCGCTCGTAGAACGCGTGCGCGCGGCGCTGTGCCTCCCACGCCGTCCACAGCCCGACGAGCCGGCGGAGCTCGACGATCGGCTCGAGGTGATCCTCAACACGCAGGTCGCAGATGCGGTCGATGCCTTCACGAGAATCAGCGCGCGCTTCGATCCGTTCGACGATCACCGCGGCTGACTGCTGCCCGCGCTTGTCGCCGCCTGCAGCCTGACCTGCCTCGAGCGCGGCGACCAGACGCTCGACGAGCGAGCCGACCGTCTCCTCGTACGCCCTCGCCATCTCGTCGACGACGGCCTCGCCCGCGAGAATGTTCCCCTGCACGGCGAAGCCCGCGCCGATGCGCTGGCCGGCCCAGTCGAGGCAGCGCGACCCGGTGAAGGCGGCGGCACGGCCGTCGGCTGTCACCATTCCGAGCTGGCGCGTCTCTCGCGCGTCGTCGTCCGCGAGCACCCGCGCGAGCGCGTCTTCCGGTGACGCTCCTCGCTCCAGCTCTTCGAGCGCGCGAGGACCGTAGGCCGCCACCCCCGCCGCCTGGGTCGCGACGGCCCCGACCCCGGCGCGAGCCCACGGGACGACCGAACCGACGGAGAAGTACCGCGACTGGACGGCGCAGCCGACCTCGCCGGCCTCCAGGTCGGCCGCGACGATCGAGAAGGTGCTCTTGCGGCGAACGATGCTCATGGTTCGACCTGCACTCTGGCACGGTCGCGGCTCCGCCGCATCTTCGGTTGGACCTCCGTCAGCATCGTGCGGCGCAGCTCCGAGAGCCGGAGCTGCGCCGCCGCTGCTCCCCCGGTCGCTCAGACGAAGTGCAGACCGACCGTGTAGGACTCACCGGGTGATGCCGGAGCCGCGCCTGCGGCAGCGCGACTCCGGCGACCACTGGGAGTCATACGGGAGGTAGAGACGCCTGCCGGCAGTCCTGGTTGATCGACGTCGGCGATGAGGGTGATCGAAGATCTATGCGATCGACGGCTCGCGCAGCGGCTCGCCCGCACAGGCCGAGCGAGCCGCGTCGACGAAGGCAGCCGCATCGCTCGAGAGCGGTTGCAGACGGCTCCAGACCGCCGTCACCGTTCGTGCCGGGATCACGCCGGGCGCGAGCTCGACCACCTGGGTCTCGGCGCGGCGCTCGTCAGTGGCCAGGCGAGGCAGCACCGCAGCACCGAGGCCGGCGGCGACGAGCCCTTGCACACCGGCACCGGTCTCTGCCTGCAGGACGAAGTTCGGTTCGATACCGTGCGTGCGCAGCTGCTCCTCGACGTGCGCTCGCGAGGGCGCATGAGCGACGAGCGGCAGTCGCGCAAGCTCGTCGCGCGTGATCGGATTGCGGCGACGGGTCAGAGGTGCGCCTGACTGCAACATCACGACAAACGGATCCGTGCAGAGCGCGGCGGCGTCGAGCGGGCCTTTCGGCAACGGCGTCTCGGCCAGCGCCAGGTCGATCTCGCCGCGCACGAGCGCCGTCAGCAGAGCGACGGTCGACGAGTTCTCGTTCAACGTCACCGGCGCGCCGTAGACGCGGAGCAGCGACGGGACGAGACGTGCGAGCAGGTCGGGCGTCGCACCGACCCGCAAGGCTGCGTTGCCGTTCCCGTCGAGCGCCGCCAGATCGGCCTGCGCGGCCCGCACCCGGGCGATCACCGCATCGGCATGCGCGAGCATGATCTCGCCGGCATCGGTCAACGCGAGCGGCCGTGTTCCGCGTGAGCGATCGATCAGGCGCTTCCCTGTCAGGTTCTCGAGCGCCGCGATCTGATGGCTGATCGCCGACTGGACGTACCCGAGGCGCGTCGCGGCCCGGCGGAACGACCCTTCGCGCGCAACCGCATCCAGCGCCACGAGGTGTCGCAACTCCACTCCCGACCACCATTCGCCTGCCATCTCAGGGGTGTGACGACCGTCACGATCATGAAGCCGTAGAAGTTCCGCTCCATAACATCTGCTTAACAAGCTGGCTCGGCGGTGCTGATCACCGCGCCAGTCAACGAAAGAAGCCCCCGTCAGGGGGCTTCTCAGGTGGACCCAGGCGGGCTCGAACCGCCGACCTCCTGCATGCCATGCAGGCGCTCTCCCAGCTGAGCTATGGGCCCGCCGAACCGCGACAGTGTAGCTCCGAGCTCGAATTCGCGTGCCCACCAGACGCCGGCCGCCTGGTTGTTGCGGGTCGGCGCAAGGCGCAACTGCACCGCAGCGCGCCCGACGGAGAGCTCGTGTGGAAGGAGGTAGCACTGCTCCGTGTCAGGGCAGTACGCCGCGACCGCGTCGATCTCATCCGACGCGTAGTACCGGTAGATCAATCCGGCGCGACCGCGCCTCCCCCGTCGTGTTCTCACGACCACGACATCGCCTACTCTCGCGGCCCACTTGCATTGGACTCGCAGCAGCCTGGGGCGCAGGTCGAGGATCAAGTCGTAACGCTCGTCCCCCAAGGGACGAAAGACACCGTAGCCGCGCTTCAGCGCCTCGAACGCAATCGCCTGTTCGGCTAGAGCGCCTTTCTGGTCTGTCGTCAACACTGACAACAGTGTACGTGTGGCAGCGGACGCGCCTCGCCTCGGAACGAGGCCTGTCCCTTCAGGCCGTGGCTGCTTCGACGGTCTCGTGCGGGACGTCGTCCCACAGATCCTCGAGGCGATAGAACTCGCGCGCCTCGGGGGTGAAGACGTGCAACACGACGTCGATGTAGTCGCCGACGATCCAGGTCGCCTCCTGCTCGCCCTCGACCGACCGCGGCAGCAGGTCGTGGTCGTGCTTCATGCGGCCGTGCACCTCGTCCCAGATGCCCTTGGTCTGGCGCGCGTTGCCACCCGTCGCCACGACGAAGTAGTCGGTGTAGGCGCAGACCGGCTGCATGTCGAGAATGACGACGTCGCGGCCGAGCTTGTCCTGGACGATTGCCGCAATCCGGCGTGCCTGTTCGTGAGGGCTCAAGCCGCTGAAGTGTACCCATGCCTACGAGGCATAAAGGCCCTCGCCGTGAACGATCTCCGCCACGGCGGAGGGCACGTCGTCGTCGACGAACCGGCGGCGCAGATCGCTCGAGGCCACCGGAATCGGCTCGATCTCGAAGAAGAGCACCCGCTCGGGATGACTGAGCGCGGCCAGCACCCCCTCGAGGCGCTCGCGGGGGAAGCCGGGCCTGGTGGCAACCGCGATCCGCGTTCGTTCGAGCACCTCGTCCGGCTCGTGCCAGGACAGGAAGTCGCAGAACTGGTCGGCACCGATCAGAAACACCGGGTCGACCCACTCGGGATGCGCGCGCAGCGTGTCGATCGTGCGTGCGTGGGTGTCGAGGAGGACGTCGTCGAATGGGAACGCAGCCCGGGTGAGCCGTAGGCGCAGGTCGGCAGGCGTGTCGACTTCCTTGTGGCCG
Source organism: uncultured Thermoleophilia bacterium (assembly GCA_963779535.1). GTDB lineage: Bacteria > Actinomycetota > Thermoleophilia > Gaiellales > Gaiellaceae > PALSA-600. The sequence goes on from CAVZYP010000007.1 coordinate 194,897, forward strand.
GGATCGGCGACGACGAGCACGACGAGCCGGTCGAGGCCGAGCTCGGTCTTCGCACGACGTGCGAGCTCGACATGACCACGGTGCGGCGGGTCGAACGCGCCGCCGAAGAGGCCTAGCATGAGCCGTGGGCTCGACGAAGGCTCCTGAAGAGCGAAGGTGCCGGCTCGGCCGGCGCCGGCGTGGACATCACGCGAGCTCGAACTCCTCGTCGCCGATCTCGACTGTCGCCCCGTCCTTCGCGCCTGCGGCGCGCAGCGCTCGCTCGAGCTCCTCGTCGTTGGGCGGGGTGCCGAGCACCCGGAATCCGTCCTCGGTGCGCAGCAGACGCCAGCCGCGCGCCTTGGGCTGCGGCCGGTAGACGAGGAAATCGGCCAGCTCGTCCTCGCTGCGTTCGTCGCCGGGCGGCTCGGGCACCAGCTGGAACAGCCGCCGGCGGAAGTCGTCGAGGCCCTCGCCCGTCGCGCACGACAAGCGGAACACGGCGGTGATGCGTGGGTCCTCGATCGCAAACTGCGGATCGGGCTCTAGATCGATCTTGTTCAGCACCACGATCTGCGGGCGCTCGTCGAGCCCGGCGCCGTAGGCTCCGAGCTCGGCGTCGATCGTCCGCCACTGCTCGTCGGCCGGCTGCGAGGCATCGATGACGTGAATCAGGGTGCGCGCCCGCTCGAGGTGGGCGAGGAACTCGTGACCGAGGCCGACGCCTTCGCTCGCTCCTTCGATCAGCCCCGGCACGTCGGCGATCACCATCTGGCGGCCGTCCGGCGACTCGACGGTGCCGAGAACCGGCTGCAGCGTCGTGAATGGATACTCGGCGACCTTCGGCTTCGCGTTCGAGACACGCGAGATCAGCGACGACTTGCCGGCATTCGGCAGCCCGACGAGCGCGGCGTCTGCGAGCAGCTTCAGGCGCAGCTCCACATCTCTCTCGTCGCCCGGCGGTCCCGACCTCGGCAAAGCGCGGCACCTGCCGGGTCGACGAGACGAAGCGCGCGTTCCCCCGTCCGCCGTGACCGCCTTGGGCGAGCACGACGCGGGCGCCGGGGTGGGCCAGGTCGGCGATCAAGTCCCCTACGTCCGTGAACACCTGCGTGCCGACCGGGACGCGCAGCTCCGCGTCGGCGCCGTCGGCGCCGTGCTTGCGCGCACCGCGGCCGTTGCCACCGCGCTCGGCCTTGATCCACTTGCGCCTCTGTAACGACGAGAGGTCGCGCAGCGACGGATCTGCGAGCAGCACGACGTCGCCTCCGTCGCCGCCGTCGCCGCCGTCCGGACCGCCCTTGGGGACGAACTTCTCACGGCGGAAGGAGAGGCCGCCGTCGCCGCCCTTCCCGGCCTGGACGCGGAGCGTTGCGCGGTCGCTGAACATGACACGAACCGTAGCGCGCCGTCCCTGGAGGACAGGTCGCGTCGAGACCAGTCTTGTGGTCAGACCAAGATTGACGAAACTGCAACGATCGATCCACAGGCGCCGCGCTGCGGCGTCACGACATCAGTTCAGGCCGGTGCCGACACGGCGGCGCGGGGCACGTCGCTTGGTCAGACCACGTTCGGAGTGCGGTGCGCTAGGCGGGTGGCTCGACGACCGACACGAAGCGGCGCTCGCCGCTCGTGCGGAACGAGACGGTGCCGGGACGAATCGCGAAGATCGTGTCGTCGCGGCCGATCTCGGTGCCGGGGCCCGGGCGGAACTTCGTGCCGCGCTGGCGGACGATGATGTTGCCCGGCTGCACGACCTGGCCGTCGAACATCTTCACCCCGAGGTACTTGGGGTTCGAATCGCGACCGTTCTTCGAGGAGCCGAGGCCTTTCTTGTGTGCCATCTAGACGTCCTCCTCCTTTGCCTTCAACGCCGACCCGAGCGCCGCGATCGCGCCCTTGCGCGCCGCATGGGCCTGCTCGTAGACGAGCGCCGCCTCGAGCATCGGCCGGTTCCAGGTCTTCGCTCCCTCGGACACCTGCGCGACCGTCATCGACTCGTAGCCGCTCGGCATGCCCTTGACGTGATCCTCCGACACGGCTTCGACAGCTGCCGGCGCGTCGGCCTTCGGTGCCGCTGCAGGCGCCTCGGCCTTCGGAGCCGGGGCGGCGGGAGCGGCTTCTGTCTTCTTCGCGGCCGCGCGCTTCGGCGCGCCGAGCGAGATCTCGATGCGCGAGGTCGCAGCACGGAACCCGTTATGGCGCTTGTACCCGGTGCGCTTGCGGTACTTGCCGATGCGGATCTTCGGGCCGCGCTCATGCGCGAGTACCTTGGCCGTGACGGCGCCGTCTCCGAGGAGCACCTCGGGCGAGAACGTCCCGCCCTCGTCGGTCTTGACCCGGTCCACGATCAGGTACTCGCCCTCACGGACGCGATACTGCTTGCCGCCCAAACGGATGATTGCGTATTCCATCAGCATGATGCTCGCAGGCGGAAGCCCGCGAAGCGGTCGCCAGTGTAGCGACTGCGGCTCTTACTCGTCCAACCCCCACTGGCTCATCGGGGTGTAGCCCCAGTCGGCGTCGCCGTTCTCGGACGACTCCGGCTCGGGAACGACCGGCTCGGGCGCGTCCGCGAGGTCGACGTCCGAGCCCTCCTCGAGGTCGTCGGCAGCCTCGGGCTCGGCGGTCGCGACGGCCGCACCGGCCGGCCTCTTGCGGCGGTTCTTGCCCCCGCGGGAGCCGCGGCGCGTCTTCTTGCGGACCGGAGTGGCGCCGTCGCCGTCGTCCGCCTCCCCGGCCCCGTCGAGAGCCCGGTCGGGGACGTGGATCACCGGGCCGGCAGAGACTGCCTCGGGCGTCGAGTCAGGCGTCGGGTCTGGCGTCGCGTCAGGCGTCGGGTCGGGCTCGGGGTCCGCCCCCGCCTCGAGCTGCGGCTCGAGCACCGCCTGCTCCGCAGGCTCGCCGCCGTTGGTCGTGGCCGCCGCGACGGCCGGCTTCTTCTTGCGGTTCTTGCCGCCCCGCGATCCGCGGCGCGTCCGCTTCTTGGGCACGGCGGGCGCCCCATCGCCGTCCTCGGTGGCTGCGACCGCGTCGGCGCCCTCGACCTCGGGCTCCGCCTCGGACTCGGTCTCTCCCTGGTCGGGCAAAGCTGCGTCCTCTTCGACCGCCACGTCACCGGCGGCGTCGGCGCTCTTGCGAGCCGGGCTCCGCCTCGCCCGGGTCGGCTTCTCGGCCTCGGCCTCTGCCGTGAGCGGTTCGTCGGGCGTTTCGGCAGGTGCGAGCAGCTCGGCCCACGCGAGCCCTTCCGTGACAGCGGTGATGGTCGCCGTCACCTTCTTGCCGACGAGCTTGGCTGCTTCCCCGACGACGACGTCGACGTCGGCGATCTTGCCGGTGCCGGCGTGCGGATCGTGCAGGCCGACTTCGCCGAGCTTGACCTCGACCTGCTGACCGACCTCGACCGGGAGCTTCGGCGCGACCTTCTCGAGCGTTCCCTGGTCGAGCACCCGCAGGTGATCCAGGTGCTCGCCCTCGACGCCGACGAGAAAGAAGCGGCGCCTCGTCGTCTCCTCGAGCTCGCGCAGCCGTACTGCGCCAGGCCCGGCCACGAGCCAGGCAACTCTCGCGGAGACTTCGACCTTGAACGCCTTGTCGCGCGAGCCCGGTGTGACGAGTGAGCGCAGCCGCCGCTCGATGTCGACCGCGGCGGTGTGCTCCGAGATGACGATCCCGTCGCCTCCGCAGGTGGGGCACTTCTTGGTCATGACCTCGCGCGGTCCATCGGTGACGTTCTGGCGCGTCATCTCGACGAGCCCGAGCGGCGAGATTTCGACCACGTACGTCTTGGTGCGGTCGCGCTCGAGCTCCTCGCCGAGTGCGGTCTCGACTGCGGCGCGATTCTTCGGGCTCGCCATGTCGATGAAGTCGATGACGATGATCCCGCCGATGTCGCGCAGTCGCAGCTGGCGCACGACCTCCTTCACGGCCTCGAGATTGTTCTTCGTGATCGTGTCCTCGAGCCGCGCACCGGATTTCTTCGAGCGAGAGCCCACGAAGCGGCCGGTGTTGACGTCGATGACGGTGAACGCCTCGGCGTAGTCGAAGATCAGGTAACCGCCGGACGGCAGGTCGACGCGGCGGTTGAGCGTGGACTTGATCTCCTGGTCGACGCCCATCGCCTCCATCAGCGGCTCACGCTCCTTGTAGCGCGTGACCCGTTCCGCCATGTGCGGCGACGTCTTCTTGAGGTAGCCGACGATGCGCTTATGGGTGCGGTCGTGATCGACGAGCAGCCGTTCGAAGTCACCGGTGAAGAGGTCGCGCACGACGCGCAGCGGCAGCTCGGCCTCCTGGTAGACGAGCGACGGCGCCGTCGACTCCTTGGCCTTCGCCTCGATCGAGCGCCAGAGGCGCTGCAGGAAATCGAGGTCGCGCTCGATGTCCTCGGCCGACGCTCCTTCGGCGGCGGTGCGGACGATCACTCCGCCCTGCTTCGGCGCGTGCTCCTTCAGCACCGCCTTCAGCCGGTTCCGCTCGTCATCCTCGAGCCGGCGCGACACGCCGAGCCCCTCGCCGTGCGGGACGTAGACGACGAAGCGACCGGGCAGCGAGATCTCGGTCGTGAGCCGGGCACCCTTCGTCTTCATCGGGTCCTTGACCGCCTGGACGAGGACGTTCTCGCCTCTCTGGATCAGATCCTGGATCTTGCGGGCGCCCTTGCGGCCCTCGAGCTCGGGGCCGACGATCTCGTCGACGTAGAGGAACCCGTTCTTCTCGAGCCCGATCTCGACGAACGCGGCCTCCATGCCCGGCAGGACGTTGTCGACGACTCCGAGGTAGATGTTGCCGGCGATCGACCGGCGTTCGGGCCGCTCGAGGTAGACCTCGGCGACCTGATCGTCTTCGAGCACGGCGACCCGCTTTTCACCGGCGTCGACGGAGACGAGCAGTTCCCGCTTCGCCTTCGGGAGCGGCGCCCGCTTCGGCGGTGTGCGCCGCCGGGACGCCTGGGTGGACGTGCGCGTCTTGCGCTCGGTCTTCCTCGGCTCGGCCTTCGGCTCCGACGTGGTCGCCGACGCACCCGTCGTCGCGGTCGTCGCACCGCCGCCTGCGGCCGTGCTCTTCTTCCGGTTGCGCCCGCCACGCGTGCCGCGGCGGCGCTTCTTCGGTTGGGTGGTGCTCGATTGTCCGTCGCGATCCACCGGTGCGGTGGACGATTCGACGGCTAGCGGTTCAGCTTGGGGAAGCTCCGGCGCGCCCGTGGGCGGCGCCTTGTCCTCCGACTTCTTGCGTCGGAAAAACGACAATGGCAAACGATCTCTCCTGTGAGGAGCGCACGCGCAGCCTCGTGTCACACGGGCGCGCGGCGCTGTTGATTGGGAAAAGCCTTGGCATAGGCCTGCCCCCAGGGTATCAGTGCCTCCTCAGGCCGCTTCGGCGGCGGGGCGAAGCTTCGCTCTACGGGCGCGGATCGCGCGCAGACGCTGGGCGAGGCGGGCCCAGGCCCACGGCTCGACCTCGACGTAGCGGACGGCGGATTGGCCACGCGTCGTCTCGAGGTATTCGAACCAGGCGTCCGCTTCCTCGATCAGCAGCAGTTCCTGCGCTTCCTGGTGTCCGGTCAGGGCCATCGGGCGTCACCTCCAGTCGATCTGGAGAGCCTAGGACCAGGACCGGACGGCGCCGTCGTCAGCCCCGAGTGCGCGCCTCGAAATAGCGCACCGCGGCCTCGCCGACGGCTCTCGTGCCCGTGTACGCCACGCCGCCCTTCACCGCCCAGCCCGCGAACGGGACGACGTCGAGCAGTTCGCGCGCCACCGCCCGGAACACGAAACCGGCGCCCACCACCCCGACGAGCTCCGCTGCCCGCTGGTTGTCCACGGTTTGGCCGTGCGCCAGACCGATCCGCAACACCAGACGCATCTGATTGAGGGTCAGGATCGGCCAGTCGATGCCCGGGATGAAAACAGCGGCCGCGATCAGCGCGTTGCGCTTCGAGAACGCCTGGATCAGCTCGTCACAGACCGGCCCGCGCAACACTGCCAGCCGCGCCGCAAGCGATGTGCTGTCCTCGCCGAGGCGTCTCGCGACGGCTCGGGCGATCTCCTCGACGGGGAACCCGGCGCCGGGCGGGACACGGACGAGATCCGTCGCGAGCACGTACGGCACGGCGTCCGCCTCGGTGACGGCGATGATCGGGACGCCCGCCCGCGACGCCCGGCGCAGCTCGTCCTCGTCGGGCGCGCCGATCCAGACCAGCACCGACGCGCCCTCGAAGCGGCCTTCCACGACCGCCGAGGCGTCACCACCCGCTCGCAGTTCTCGCGCCAGCAGCGGCACGAGCTCCCGCGCGCCGGAGATCGCAAGCGGCCGCGGGTCACCCGAGCCGCGACGCAACTCGCGCACGAGCGAGATGACCGACATCGGAGTGAGCTTGAGCTTCCGCTTCGTCATGCGCGCCGGCGAAGCGGGCGTCGAAGGTAGATCGCCTGGAGAATGCCGATAGCGAGGAAGTTCGTGATCATCGAGGAACCGCCGACCGAGACGAACGGCAACGGAATGCCGGTGATCGGCGCAACTCCCATCGTCATCGCGCTGTTCACGAAGACCTGGAACAAGAACATGAATGCAAGCCCGCCTGCCACGATCGCACAGTAGAGGTCTCGCGCGGTCGTGACGATCTTCAACGCTCGCCAGACGATGAGCAGGTAGAGGAGCAGCAACACGGACGCGCCGAAGAAGCCGCGCTCCTCGGCCAGGGACGCGAACGCGAAGTCGGTCGCATGCTCGGGCAGGTAGTTCAGGCGCGTCTGAGTCGCGCCGAGGACCCCGCGGCCTCGCAGGCCGCCTGCGCCGACGGCAGTGATCGATTGGCGCAGGTTGTACGTCGCACCCTGCGGATCGGTGCTCGGATGCGTGAAGCCCGTCAGGCGAGCCGCCTGGTAGGGCTTGAGCACGTTGACGCCGGCCGCGGGCAGCCCCCACAGGACCGCCAGTGAGCACGCGACGGTCAGCGCCAGCAGCACGGCGAGCTGCGACCACCGCACACCCGCGACGAACAGCACTGCCCCGAGCGCCGCCGTGTACACGAGCGCTGTGCCGATGTCCGGCTGCACGAAGACGAGCGCGATCGGCACGAGCCCGTAGCCGATGGCGGCGAGAGCGGTGCCCGCCGAGGTGATCGTCCTCGACCGGTCGGCGAGGAAGCCCGCCACCACGAGCACGAAGAGCACCTTTCCGAACTCGGACGGCTGGAACGTGAAGAAGCCGACGTTGATCCACCGATGCGAACCACGCGTTGCCGCGCCAGCTGCCAGCACGAACACCATCAATCCGAGAGCCCCGAAGTAGATCGGCCGGCGGAGCCGCCGGTAGGTGTCGGGGTCGATGAAGAGCACGATCACGAAGAGCAGTGCGCCCGCGGCGGCATACAGCCCTTGCCGCGACGCCGCCGAGCCGCCGATGTCGTGCTTGGTGATCCCGTCGATCGCCGACAGTCCGTAGGCCACCACGCCCACGAGCGCGAACATCAGGACCCAATCGAGCCGGCGGAGCACTCCCCCGAGCCCGAGCACCTCTGCCTCGCGGCGGTTGCGGAGCCCACGTGCCCTGGTGTCGACGGCCTCGATCGTCATCAGTCCGAGGCGTGCTGGGTCGTCGGGGCGGTCTTGTTGAAGTACTGCTCGAAGACGCGGAGCGCGGCCGGCGCGGCGGCCGTGCCGCCGTGGCCGCCGTTCTCGATCACGGCGCAGACCGCGATCGTCGGCTGCTCGTACGGCCCGTAGCCGCACCACCACGACTGCGTCAGGTTCTGCGGATACTTGTCGCCGGGCAGGGTCACGTTCTTCTCGGCGCTGCCGGTCTTGCCGGCGATGTTGATCGGGAAGCTGCCGAACACGCCCACGCCGGTGCCGAAGGGAGAGTGCGTCGCCTCGTCGAGCCCCTGCTGGACGTAGCGCAGCGCAGTCGGGTCGACGCCGGTTGCCTGGGCCGGCTGGGCGCCGAACCGGCGGAGGACGCGCGCCGGCTGGCCGCTCGGCCCCGTCAGCTCGACGTCGTCGGCGAGGTGCGGCGTCACGAGCTTGCCGCCGTTGGCGATCATCGCGTAGAGGCGGGTCATCTGGAGCGGCGTGACGAGGATCTGCCCCTGGCCGATCGCCATCTGGATCGAGTAGCCCGGCTTCCAGGTGCGGTCGATGATGCCGTAGCCCTTGCTCGCCGGATACCGCTCCTTCAGATACTCGGGCGTCGGGATCAAGCCCTTCACCTCCGGGCCGATATCGATCCCGGTCAGCCCGCCCAGGCCGAAGCGATTGGCCCAGCCCTGCAGCGGGTGGCCGCGGTCCGGGGGCAGGTTGTAGAAGCGCTTGCCGAGCTCGTAGAAGTAGGTGTCGCACGACATCCCGAGCGCCGTCGGCAGATCGATGTACTGGTCGATCAGCGGCGTCCAGTTGTGGAAGGTCTGGCCGTGATCCTTGAAGTCGGGTGAGCAGAGGATCTGGTCGAAGGGATGCACCAGGCCTTCCTGCATTGCGGCGAGCGCGGTGACCGGCTTGAACGTCGAGCCCGGCGGATACGCAGCGTCGATCGCGCGGTTGATGCCTGGATAGTTGAGCGTTGCCGCCTTGGTCGGATTGAGCACCGGTGCCAGCTTCTGCGGGTCGGGATGGCCGACGTAGATCGACGGCTGGTACGTCGGATACGACGCCATCGCAAGCACCGCGCCGTTCCGGGGATCCATCGCCACGATCGCACCACCGTCGGCATGCGCACCTTCGATCCCGGTGTGCGCGAGAGTGATGCCGTAACGGAGCGCCTTCTCGGCCGCACGCTGCAGGCCGATGTTCAACGTCAGGCGCAGCGACTCGCCGGGACTGGGCTGCGCTACGAGCGTCGCCGGCCCCTTCGGCCGTCCACGCGAGTCGACGGTCAGCTGCGCGGTGCCGTTCTTGCCACGTAGGTAGGTGTCGTAGGTGGATTCGACGCCTGCCTGACCGATCGAGTCGGTCGGCTGGTAGCCGGCTTTCTTGTCGCGCTTGTATTCCTGCGCGGTGATCTGACCGACGTACCCGAGCACCTGGGCTCCGAGAGACTGGTACGGGTACTTGCGCAGATAGCTGTCCTGGGTCTGCACCCCCGGGAACTCGGCCGCCCGCTCTTCGAGGTAGTCGATCTGGTCCTGGCGCAGCCCGCGCTGCACGACGATCGGCGTCAGGGGATCGGAGCCGTGCTGCCTCAGCTGGGCGACCATCGTCGTCACCGAGACGCCCGTCACCATCGAGAGCGTCTTCAGCTCCTTCAGCTCCGCGTGCCAGGTCTTCGGCAGGTCGGCGGGCCAGAGCTCGAGCCTCGTGCCGGGCACGTTCTCCACGAGGATGTGGCCGTTCTGATCGAGGATCGGCCCGCGCGGCGCCTCGAGGCGCAGCGTCCGGACCCGGTTGTCGTTCGCCTGTGCGAGGTAGCGCTCGCCGGAGAGCACCTGCAGCGCCCAGAGGCGCAGGAAGAGGACGGCGAACACCCCGAGCGCGAGGAACGCGAGGATCGCGACCCGGAGCGCGGTCTGCGGCGTGAGCCGGTAGGGCTCCGACGTCCGCGGATCGCCGGGCAGGAAGCGGCCGCGGCCGCCGACGGTACCGCTAGCCAAGGAGCCTGACCTCGCGGACGCGGTCACCGAGCTCGAGCGGCGGGAACAACCGACGGATGAGCGCGTAGACCGGGAGTGTCAGGACCAGGTTGACGAGGAGTGCGAGCGGCACGCCGTTCGCGACGAGCCCGGCCGGAGCCGGCTCACCGAGCATGAACTGCAAGACGACCTGGCCGAACGCGTAGAGAACGGTGACCACCGCGACCGAGAGATAGGGCGCGTGGAAGCGGTCACGGGCGGTCGTCTCGCCGTAGCGCCCGATCCAGAAGCCCCCGACGGTCAGCAGGAGCGACGTGACTCCCAGCGTGCCGAGCGTCGCTGTATCGATCAGGAGCCCGGTCATGAAGCCCGCCACCGCACCGAAGACCGACCCGCGGAGCAGCGCAATCGAGAGCAGGGCGACGAGGACGATGCTCGAGGTGCGGAAGAGCCGGTACTCCGACAGAACCGACAGCTGCAGCAGTGCGGCGACGAACAGGACGAGTGCGGCCTTGATGCCGTCCATCAGCGGTTCGGGACGAGGACGATCACGGTCTGCAACGACGAGAAATCGACGAGCGGAGCGACCTGGATGTTCTTGTACGCGTTCACGTCGTTGTTGCTGCGGCTCTTGACGGATCCGACCGGGATGCCGCGCGGGAACATCGACGGCAGCGCACCCGGGCCGCCGAGCGTGCCTGCTGTGATGATCGTGTCGCCGACGTTGACGTTCTCGTTCTTCGACACGCGGTCGAGGATCAGCACGTCGCTCCCACCGCCGCCGCGCTTGATCACGCCGACGGCACTCGGGTGCGTGAGGTCGGACGCCGTCACGGCGCTCTGGTCGTCGGTGAGCAGCGTCACGCGTGAAACGCTCGGCGCGACACGCGCGACCGTCCCGACGAGACCGCCCGAGCTCGCCACGACGACGTTGCCGACGCGCACCCCGTCGTGCGAGCCGGCGGCGATTTCGACGCTCTGGTCGATCGCGTTCAGCGGATTGACGAGCACCGACGCCGGCACCTGATGGAAGGCCGCAATCGAAACGGGCCCGTGGTAGTTGAGCGCGGCCTTCAACTGCACGTTCTCCTGGACCGCCCCCTCGTCGAGGATCAACTGCTGGCGGTAGTAGGCGATTTGCTTGCGGAGCTTCTCGTTCTCGGACTTCGCATCCACGAGCCCCCGTGTCCAGCTCGCGGCGTCACGGAACGGCCGCGTCACCCGATCGGCGGCCACCTCGAACGGCCTCAGGACGCTGGCCGCCGTTCCCTGGACGCCGTCGAGGGCGCTCGAGCGGAAGGAGACGGTGATCAGGACGAGCGAGAGCAGCACGAGGCCACCCACGATGATCCGGCGCTTCACGGCGCTGGAGCGACTCGAGGGGTAGCCGGAGGGAGCGGCGCGCTGGACCGAGGAGCCCAGGACCGCGAGACGGACGGTCCGGTTGCGAGGCACTCGAGGGAGCGTAGCCGCCAGGCCGGGAGGATCGCGGTCCCGGTGCCGCTTTCCCGCCCGAAAACCGGTTCTACGCCGGAGTCAAGCTGGCTTCGCCGCTGTCGATCAGCTCGACATCCTGCTTGCGGATCGTGACAGCGAGCACGACCAGGGCGGCCAGCAGCATCCCCGCGCCGACGGCGAAAGCGACGTGGTAGCCGCTCGTCAGCGCCGAATCGCGAACGGCGACCGACGACCCACGCCCGCCGCCGAGGAGGTTGCTCGTCCGCGACGCCGCGAGGGTCGAGAGGATGGCCAGGCCCAACGCGCCGCCGACCTGCTGCGACGTGTTGAACAGCCCCGACGCAAGACCTGCGTCCGCCCGCTCGACGTTCGTCGTCGCGAGCAGCGTCAGCGGCACGAATGTCATCCCCATGCCGATCGAGACGACCGCGATGGTCGGCAGGAGGTCGGGCACGTAGGACCCGTGAGCCGGCAGCCGGGCGAAGTACAGAAGACCCGCAGTGCCCATCGTGATTCCCGTGAACACGACGATCCGAATCCCGATCCTCCGGATCAGCGCCTGGGAGGCGCCGGCTCCGATGATGATCCCGAGGGTGAACGGCACGAATGCGACGCCCGCCTTCAGCGGCCCGTAGCCGAGGATCTCCTGCATGTAGAGCGACGCGAAGTAGAACATCGCGAACAGGCCGGAGGCAACGAGGAGCATGGCGGCGTTGCTGCCGGACAACGACCGCATGCGAAAGATGCCGAGCCGGATCAGCGGGGCCTTCGAGCGGCGCTCGATCACGACGAACGCCGCGAGCAGCACGAATGCGAGCACGAACAGGGCAACGGTCCTCGACGAGCCCCAGCCGTAGCCCTGGGCCTTGACGATCGCAAAGACGAGCACCAGCAGACCGCCGGTGACCGTCACGGCCCCTGCGGTGTCGTACGTCTCGGGATGGTCGTCCGGGCGGGAGTTCGGCACGAAACGAAGCGAGAGCAGCGCAGCGGCGATCCCGATCGGGAGGTTCACGAAGAAGATCCAGCGCCACGACAGCGTCTCGGTGAGGAAACCGCCGATCACGAGGCCGGCAGCAGCGCCGCCGGCCGCAATCGCGCTCCAGACACCGAGCGCCTTCGTACGCTCTGCGCCTTCGGCGAAGGTCGTGGTGACGATTGCGAGCGCCGCGGGCGAGACGAGCGCTGCGCCAAGCCCCTGGAGGGCACGACCGGCGATCAGCACCTCGGAGGACTGGGCGACGCCGTTGATCAGCGATGCAGCGGTGAACACGAAGATCCCGGCGATGAAGAGGCGCTGCCGCCCAAGCAGGTCGGAGGCACGGCCGCCGAGCAGCAGGAAGCCGCCGAACATGAGCGTGTAGGCATTGACGATCCACTGCAGGCTCGTCGGGGTGAAATGCAGCGCCGCTTGAATCGAGGGCAACGCGACGTTCACGATCGTCGCATCGAGCACGACCATGAACTGGGCGAGACAGACGAGCACGAGCACGAGCCACCGGTTCGGCTCCGGCTTCACGACGTTCCTCTTTTCCCCCGACGACGGTCGCGTTCCACGCTACCGGTCGAGCGCGTGCACGCGAAGCGGCCCCCATTCGCTGTCGATCTCCGTCAGCAGCGCGAAGCCGAGCTTGGTCATCACGTTGAGCGAGGCGATGTTCGCCTCCGTCGTGATCGAGACGACGCGCCCGAACCGGAGCTCACCGAACGCCCAGGCAACTGATGCCTGACCGGCCTCGGTGGCGATCCCACGCCCCCACCAGGCCGGGTCGAGCGCCCAGCCGATCTCCGGGTCGCCCGGCCAGACGCGGTGGAACTGCGGGCCTGTGCGACCGATCAGCTCTCCCGTCTCGCGCCACTCGATGGCGAGCAGGCCGAAGCCGTGCTCGGCCCAGTGCCGGTCCCACCGGTCGAAGGCCTCGTCACTCTGCACGCGGCTCTGCACCCCGGAGAGATGGCGCGTGAACTCGGGATCGGCATTCCAGCGCGCGACGGTGTCGCGGTCGGCTGCGCGAAAACGCCGCAGTGTGAGTCGCGACGTTTCGATCACACGGTGAGCACGGTTGTCGTCAGCGTCGAGGTGGGAACGAAGCCGATCTGCGTGTTGATGTGACGCATCGCTGCGTTGTGCTCGGCGTTCATCGTCGAGACGGTTTCGACCTCCGGCCGCTCAGCGCGAAGACGCCGCAGTGACTCCACTTTCACGGCGCGCGCGAGTCCGAGCCCGCGAGCCGGCGCGATGACTCCGGTGTCGTCCGTTGCTGCCGCGGCGTCCCCCGGCGTCATCCGCAGATCGGTGAACGCGCCGATCTCGTCGTTGTCGTCGAGCGCGACGGTGACCCTGACCTCGCGGCCGCGCGCCGCCGCCGTTTGCTCGAGGCGCCGCACCTCCTCAACGGTCGTCGTCCAGCCTTCGACGCCGGCCGGCGCGGGCGCGTCGTTCATCGCGTCGCGGGCGACCGCGAACGACTCGACGAGCTCGTCGGGGGCGCGGCCGATCCACGAGCGCAGCCTCCAGCCCGCCGGAAGGACAGGCGCCGGCAAGATCGCCGTGCTCAGGTCGAGCACGGCTCGGACGTCACGCTGATCGTCGCGCGCGCCGACGTGCGCCGCGAACGCCGCGCCGGCCTCGTTCCAATGGTGGCCGAAGAACGACCGAATCCCCTCGTCGCGCGCTGCGCCGCGGAGCGTCTCGAGGAGCGTAGAGCCGATGCCACGCCGCCGCTTCTCCGGGTGAACGAGGATCTCGACGTAGACGAACGCCGGCCCGTGAGCCATCAGGGCGGCTGAGCCTGCCAAGTTCCCGTCGTCCTCGGCGAGCCAGCGCCGCCGCACCGCAGCCGTCGGGTGGCGGTAGTAGGCAAGCGACTGCTCGGGCGCCCGCAACGGCTCACCGGGCGGCCGGCAGGCTTCTTCGAGCGCGTGGAGGGCGAGCAGCTCCTCGTCGGCCGCGCTCGCCGCGTCGAGCTCGCGAACCTGCATGGCCGGCTAGTAGCGGCGGCCGTTGCGGCCGCGCGACCGCGGGCGGGCACGCGAGCTGCGGTGGATCGCGTCGAACTCCTCGAGGCTGCGGCCCGAGCCGACGGCGACACACGTGAGCGGCGACTCGGCGAGGTGCACCGGCATGTGCGTCTCGTGCCGCAGGCGCTCGTCGAGCCCCTGCAGCAGCGCTCCGCCGCCGGCCAGAACGATGCCGCGGTCCATGATGTCCGCGGCGAGCTCGGGGGGCGTCTTGTCGAGCGTCGACTTGATCGCATCGATGATCTGGTTGACCGGTTCCTCGAGCGCGTGGCGCACTTCCTCGCTCGAGAGGATCACGGTCTTCGGCAGGCCGCTCAGCATGTCGCGCCCGCGCACCTCGGCCTGGACCTCTTCCTTCATCGCGTGCGCCGAGCCGACTTCGAGCTTGATCTCCTCCGCCGTCTGCTGGCCGATCAGCAGCTTGTACTCGCGCTTGATGTGATTGATGATCGCCTCGTCCATCTCGTCGCCGCCGACGCGCAGCGACTGAGAGACGACGATTCCGCCGAGCGAGATGACGGCGACCTCCGTCGTCCCGCCGCCGATGTCGACGATCATGTTCCCCGTCGGCTCGGCGACCGGGAGACCGGCGCCGATCGCCGCGGCCATGGGCTCCTCGATCAGATAGGCCTTGCGTGCTCCGGCCGACAACGTCGCCTCCTCGACCGCGCGCTTCTCGACGCCGGTGACCCCCGACGGCACGCAGACGACGACGCGCGGATGGGCGAAGCGATGCTGGTGGACCTTCTGGATGAAATGCCGGAGCATCTGCTCGGTGACGTCGAAGTCGGCGATCACCCCGTCCTTCAGCGGCCGGATCGCACTGATCGTCCCGGGCGTGCGGCCGAGCATGCGCTTCGCCTCGAGCCCGACCGCATGCACCTCGCCGGTGCGCTGGTCGATCGCGACCACCGAGGGCTCGGAGAGGACGATGCCGCGCCCGCGCACGTAGACGAGCGTGTTCGCCGTTCCCAGGTCGACCGCCATATCGCGGCCGCCGAAGCCAGTGAGGTAACTGAAGATGCCCATCGAGCCGCGGCCACTCTAGCTTGCGAGCACTTCGGCCAACCATCGCTGCGCTTCGCGCACCAGCACGGCGTTCGTCTCGAGGGTGTAGTAGTGGAGCGCGAGCAGCGCCTGCGAGAGCGCCCAGCCCCGGGCGCGCAGCCACGTGTCCTCGTCCACGGACAGCGCATCCCGGAACCGCCCGCGGCCGTCCGCGTTCAGACAGCTTCCAGGCCGCCATCAGGTCGACCGCGGGGTCGCCGGCGCCGACGCAGCCCCAGTCGATCGCCCCGCTGAGCCGACCGTCCCGGACGAGGACGTTCCGCGCGTCGAGGTCCGCGTGGAGCCACACGCGTTCGCCCTGCCATTCTGGCGCGGCCGCGGCCCGCTCCCAGAGCTCGCTCGCCCCGGGCGCCTCGATGCGCTCGAGCGCTTCGCGGACCCGCCGGTCTCGCAGCGCGAGCGGCTCGCTCCGGCCGGCGCCCGCGGCGGGCGCTCCGCTCGGATCGATCCGCTGCAGGGCCTGGACGAACGCCGCGAGGTCGTCCGCGGCGAGTGGAACGCCGATCGGCGTCTCACCCTCGAGCCACGTGCAGACCGACCAGTGCCACGGGTAGCCCGCGCCGGGCCGTCCGCGCGCGAGCGGCAGCGGGATCTCGACGGGCAGCCGAGGTGCAAGCCACGGCAGCCAGGTGTGCTCCTTGTCCTCCTCGTCGAGCGACCCGTCACGGCGCGGCAGCCGCACGGCGAACTCGGCCCCGAGCCGAAAGATCGCGTTGTCGGTGCCGGACGGCTCGACGCGGAGCAGCGGCAGCCCGGCCCACACCGGGAACTGCTCTTCGATCAAGGCGCGGACGAGCGATTCGCCAAGCTCGAGCTCGTCTGTGTGCATCTTCGCCGTCAACCGAAGCCGTAGGTGCCCGGAAACCGCGAGCTGAGCAGGCGCACCAGTAGCGCGCCCGGCAAGCCGACCACGTTCAGGAAGTCGCCCTCGGTTCGCTCGACGAGGCTCGCGCCGAGTCCCTGAATTGCGTACGCGCCCGCGCGCCCGCTCCATTCGCCGGCTGCGACGTAGTGGGCCAGGTCGCGCGGTGTGAGCGCGCGAAACGTGACGAACGTCGATTCGGTGTGCAGCTCCTCCCAGGCGATCGTGCGCAGGCAGAGGCCCGAGCACACCTCGTGCGTGCGGCCCGACAGAGCCTCGAGCATCGCCTCCGCCTCGGTCGCGTTCGCGGGCTTGCCGAGCAGCTCGCCGTCGAGGAGCACCTCCGTGTCGACGCCGAGCACGGGCCGCTCGCCGCCGTCGACCGAACGCGCCTTGCCGGCGGCTCGCTCGAGCGGCGACGTGCCGGCCGCCTCGTGGAAGTCGGGCGCGACGACGTCGAACGGGATGCCGAGCTGCTCGAGGATCGCGCGCCGCTGCGGTGACGTGGACGCCAGGATCAGCGGATCGGCCGTCAACGTTTACCGCGCGACCCAGATCTCCTCGCACGGCCACTGCTTCGCCCACTCGGCCGTCACGTAGGAGTAGTAGTGGTGCGTCTCGGCGTCGGCCGGCGCCTGGATCTCGATCAGCCGCTCGACCTCGAAGCCGTTCGCGCGCAGCAGGTCGATCCACTCGCCGTGCGGCAGGTGGAACTCGACGCCGCCGTCCGGCCATTCGAAGCGATGCATGCCGAACTGCGGGTGGACGAGCCGTTCCTTGGCCGGAACGTCGTCGTCCGAGCAGAGGATCACGAGCGTCGAGTTGCGGAGGAAGACCAGTCGACCGCCTGTGCGCAGGAGCCGCGCAGCCTCGGGGATCCAGCGATAGGGGTCGACCCAGATCGATGCGCCGTACTCGGAGACGACCAGGTCGGCCGACGCATCCGGCAGACCGGTCACCGCGGCGTCCGCCTCGACGAGCGGGAAGTCGATCCCGGTCTCGGCCATCATCCGGCGCGCCGTCGCGAGCTGCGCCGGGGTGATGTCGACCCCCACCGGCCGCGCGCCCAGCTTGGCCAGCCAGGCCGAGAAGTACGCGGTACCGCATCCGAGCTCGACGACGTCGAGCCCGTTCACGTCACCGAGGACGTTCAGCTCC
Source organism: uncultured Thermoleophilia bacterium (assembly GCA_963779535.1). Lineage (GTDB taxonomy): Bacteria > Actinomycetota > Thermoleophilia > Gaiellales > Gaiellaceae > PALSA-600. The sequence goes on from CAVZYP010000007.1 coordinate 212,008, forward strand.
GACTCGTCGATCCCCCAGATGCCCCAGGAGATCTCGTCGAGCGCCCAGTTGTCGGCGGCGTGCTCGTCCGTGTACTCGGCGTTCGACTTGGCCCAGAGCGCGGCGTTTCGAGCCGCGTCGTCAGCCCACGAGGCCATCGGGGAACCAGATCCCGATCTCGCGCTCGGCCGACTCGGGCGAATCCGAGCCGTGCACGAGATTGTCCGGCATCGCCAGCGCGAACTCGCCGCGCAGGCTGCCAGGGTCGGCGTCGGCCGGGTTGGTCGCGCCGATCGTCTTGCGGCACGTCGCGATCGCGCCTTCGCCTTCGAGCACGAACGCGAGCGTGGGGCCCGAGGTGATGAACGCCACCAGCTCACCGAAGAACGGCTTCTCCCGGTGCTCCGCGTAGTGCGTCTCGCCGAGCTCGCGGCTCGCGGTCAAGAGCCGCGCAGCCCGGATCTGCAGCCCACGGCGCTCGAAGCGGGCGAGGATCTCGCCGGCGAGGTTGCGCTCAACGGCGTCGGGCTTCGCGAGGATGAGGGTGCGCTCGACTGCCATGCGGGCGGGAGACTAGCGGCTCGAGCGCTGGCGCCGCGGCGGGGGTTCTCTGAACGGGATCGCGTTCTCGTCCGGTTCGATCGGCGTCTCGCAGTACGGGCACACCTGCCACAACGCCTCGAGCGGCCGGTGGCACCTGACGCACGCCTGCCGGAGCTTGGTCGTGCAGACGGGGCAGATGAGGAATTCCTCTTCGATCTCCGCTCGGCAGACCGGGCACTGCAGGTCGCCGCCGCCGATGCGCGCCTCCATCGCCTTGATCTCGAGCTGGCGCTCGCGAACGTCCTCGATGTACTCGGGCGGGCGGAAGAGCATGTAGATCAGCGGGCCGATGAACGGGATCACACCGAGCAGCGTGGAGACCCACACGAGCATCGCATCGTCGATCCGGCGCTTCGCATCCTTGTGCACCCAGTAGATGGTCGCGATCCAGAAGACGACCACGAAGAAGACCGCAAGGTTGCGCATGACGTACCACGTCGACGAGTGGAAGAAGTCGTGCACGCTGCCGAAACTGGTGGCGATCACAGCAGGATTCTTCCTAGTCCATAGCCGGCGGCGAACGCCAGCCCGACGAAGAGCGCCAGGAGAAAGAGGGCGAACAGAAGGACGCTGATGCGTTCACCGGAGCGCGACATCGTATGCATTTCACTCGTCCGAGGTCAGGTCGGCAAGCAGGTAGAGCGAGCCGGTGACCAGAACGCGCGGCCCAAGGCTCCGCGCGAGGACGAGCGCATCGTGGGGATCGTCGGCGATCTTCACGGTCGGAAACCAGGTTCGGGCCCGGGCGGCAACCTCCCCCGCGCCCAGCGACCGGTCGTTCGAGGAACGGGTCGCGACGAGGGTCGGCCCAGCCTGCGCCAGCCGCTGGAGCATCCCGTCTGCATCCTTGTCGTGCAGGATCGCCGCGACCACCACGTAGTCACGGGGCTGCGGAAGCCGCTCGAGCAGCCAGTCGACCGCTTCCGGCGTGTGCGCCCCATCCCGGATCTCGTCGCCGCGGATCTCGAACCGGCCGGGCAGCGCCGCCTCTGCGAGCGCGTCGACGGGCCGCCCGAGGAAGGCCTCGGCGGCGACCCGGCCGTCGCCGATCCGCAATTCACGCCCGGCGACGAGCCGCGAGAACTCGGCGTCCGGCAGCACGACCGTGGCGCCCGGCCGCGCGACTGCGAGCTTTTCCGCGGCGATCGCCTCGCGCGTCTCGCCCAGCACATCGGTGTGCTCGAGCGCGACGTTCGTGAGCAGAACGACGGGCGCAGCGATCACATTCGTCGCGTCGTGGCGGCCGCCGAGACCGGCCTCGATCGCAGCGGACTCGATCCCGCGCGCCTCGAAGTCCGCGAACGCGGCGGCGGTGACCGTCTCGAACTGCGTTGCTCCGACCGCTGCCGCGTCCACGCGGACGCGCGCAACGGCACGTTCGAATCCGTCGGCGTCCGTCTGCAGCCGCTCGTGCCAGCCGGAGACGTGCGGCGAGGTATAGGCGACACCGCCGATCGTGGCGGCGATCCGCCGCGCCGCCGTCGACTTGCCCTTCGTCCCGACGACATGGACCGAGCGAAAGCTGCGCTGAGGGTTGCCGAGCCGGTCGAGCAGCTCGATCATGCGCTCGGTGCCGAAGCCATCCTTCGGCCAGGGGCTGAGCGTCTCGACCCAGTCAGTTGCCGATTGCATCGAGCTCGCGCCGGTATCGCTCCAGCTTCTCGCGCTCGGCGTCGACGACGTCGGCCGGAGCGTTCTGCACGAAACGCTCGTTCGCGAGCTGTCGCTCGGCCCGTTCGATCTCGTTGCGCAGCCGTTCGCGCTCCTCGTCGGGATTGCCGTTCGCCTTTGCCCGCTCGGGCTTGACGACGGCGGCGAAGATGCGCTGCTCGTCGCCCTCGAGCGGCGGCACGACTCCCGAGCGCCTGAACATCTGGGCGAGGTCCTGCACCCGCTCCAGGGCGCCCGCCTGCGACTCGTCGCCGGCCTCGGGCCACGGCGCGACGATCAGACGTGTCGAACGGCCCGGGAGATACGACCAGATCTCCTCGGTGACGTGCGGCAGCACCGGATGCAGCAGCTTCAGCAGCCGCTCGAGCGCAGCCGTCGCGGTCGCCCGAGCGTCGGCGTCGCCGTCGTAGAGGCGTTGCTTGACCGCCTCCGCATACCAGTCGCAGAAGTCGTCGAACGTCAGGTGGTAGAGCTCGTCGACGAGGTGCGAGAAGTCGAACTCGTCGAGAAAGCGTTCGGCCGCTCGCTGGGACTGCGAGAGACGCGCGAGTATCCACTCCTCCTCGAGCGCGCTGGGGACGCTCGTCGGGCGCGGCTCCCTCACTCGCTTGCAGGATGAGCCGAGCAACGTTCCAGAGCTTGTTGGCGAGCTTGCGTCCCTCTTCGATCGCACCTTCGGAGAAGCGCACGTCTTGCGACGAGGCCATCTTCAGCAAGCCGTAGCGGGTCGCATCCGCACCATGCGCGTCGATCTGGGCGAGCGGGTTCATGCCGGTTCCGAGGCTCTTCGACATGCGCCCGCCGGTCGGCGCATGCACGGTCGAGTGGATGACGACATCGCTGAACGGGATCTCCCCCATCATCTCGAGGCCCGCGAAGATCATCCGGTTCTCCCAGAGCCGGATGATGTCGCGCGCGGTCGTGTTCATGTCGCCCGGGTAAAAGGCCCGCAGGTCCTCCGTGTCGTCGGGCCAACCGAGTGTGGCGAACGGCCAGAGCGCGGAGCTGAACCACGTGTCGAGCACGTCGGTCGATCGCGTCAGCTCCTTGGAGCCGCACTCGCGGCAGGCGTCGGGCTCTGACTCCTGCACGGTCACATGCCCGTCGGGGCACTCCCACAGCGGCAGCTGATGCCCCCACCAGATCTGCCGTGAGATGTTCCAGTCGGGCGCTTCCTCGAGCGAGGCGATTGCAAAGCGATGCTGCGATTCGGGATGGAAGCGCACCTTCCCCGAGCGCAGCGCTTCCAGGGCGGGCTTCTTCAGCTCCTCCATCGAGCACCACCACTGGAGGGAGATCCGCGGTTCGATGCGCGTCTTGCAGCGGTCGCAGAGCGCAACCGTGTGACGGTACGACACGCGCTTCTCGATCTGGTCGCGTTCGCGGAGCCACGCCAGCACACGCTGTTCAGCCTCGTCCTGCGTGAGCCCTGCAAGCTCGCCCGCCTCGTCGTTCATTCGTCCGTCGGGGCCGATCACGGTCAGCTCGGGCAGGTGGTGGTCGAGGCCGATCTCGTAGTCGGTGGGGTCGTGGGCAGGAGTGATCTTCAGCGCTCCCGTGCCGAAGTCGCGCTCGACGCGCTCGTCTGCGATCACCGGGACGGATCGCTCGACCCACGGGACGACGACCTGGCGGCCGATCGCGTCCCGATAGCGCTCGTCATCGGGATGGACTGCAACTGCGACGTCCCCGAGGATCGTCGCGGGACGAACCGTGGCGATCGTGATGTGACCGTCACCGTCCGCGAACGGGTAGCGGACATACGTCAGCGCGTCGTCGACGTCCTCGTGTGCGAGCTCGAGATCCGAGAGCGACGTGAGGTGGTACGGGCACCAGTTCCCGATCCGGTTCGCACGGTAGATCCAGCCCTTGTCCCACAGGTGCACGAAGAACCGCATGACCGCGCGGACGTATGCGTCGTCCATGGTGAACCGCTCGCGCCGGTAGTCGAGCGATGCGCCGATGCGGCGGAACTGCAGCATGATCTTGCCGCCGTACTCGCGCAGCCACTCCCAGACGCGGGCCTCGAACGCCTCCCGACCGAGGTCGTGGCGCGTCTTTCCTTCCAGCGCGAGGTGCTTCTCGACGGCGTTCTGGGTGGAGATCCCGGCGTGGTCGTAGCCCGGCTGGAAGAGGACGTTGAATCCCTGCATCCGCCGCATGCGGACGATCGCGTCCGCGAGCGACAGCTGCAACGCATGCCCGAGGTGCAGGTCGCCGGTCACGTTGGGCGGCGGGTGCGCGATCGCGAACGAGCGGCGCGTGGGATCCGGATCGGCGTTGTAGAGGCCCTCGGCCTCCCACGTCTCCTGCCAGCGCTCCTCGACGCCCTGCGGCTCGTATCTGGGCAGCATCTCGCTCACGGCCGGCCCATGCTACGCGTGTGAGGGATCAGGTCAGGCAGCGACTATGTGGCTGATGGTACCTACCGCGCGACCGCGTAGCCCTGCATTCCACGCGCATTTGCGGCCGCATGGAGCTGATCGCCCTCTCGGGCGACTGCGCTGACCCGCCCGAGTGCCCATGGGCCTGCAACGGTGACGTCGTGGCCGCGCCGGCGGAGGTCGGCGATCGTCTCGTCGCCGAACCGGGACTCGACGGCCAGGGACCGCGGTTCGAAGCCGCGCGGGTAGAACGACGAGATCAGGTGATCGGTGTGCCACTCGGGCGCGTCGATCGCCTCCTGCAGGCCGAGCCCACGGTCGACATGACGGACGAGGACGTGCAGCGCCCACTGCTCCTGCTGGTCTCCCCCGGGTGTGCCGTAGGCGAGCCACGGCTCGCCGTCACGCAGAACGAGGCCCGGCGAGAGCGTCGTGCGCGGCCGTTTGCCCGGCGCGAGCGAGGACGAGAGGCCTTCCTCGAGCCAGAACATCTGCGCGCGGGTGCCGAGCGGCCAGCCGAGCGCCGGGATCGTCGGGGAGCTCTGCAGCCACCCGCCGCTCGGCGTCGCCGAGATCAGGTTCCCGAAGCGATCGGCCACGTCCAGGTGAACGGTGTCCCCACGGGTCGGCTCGCCCGCACCGAGCTCCGAGCTCGAGCCGCGTCCACGAGTCGCGGCAGCCGTCCGAGACCGGGGCGGAGCTCCGCGCTCGCCTCGTCGCCGATCAGGGTGCGTCGGGCGTCGGCGTACTCCGTCGAGAGCAAGTGATGTAGCTGTACATCAACATCACCGTAATTTGCGTCCCTGTCCGCAAAGGCAAGCTTCGACGCCTCGGTGAGAACGTGCACCAGTTCCGCCTCGCCGAGGGACGAGACGTCGAAGCCCTCGAGCAGGCGCAACTGCTGCAGCGCTGCGGGACCCTGCCCCCACGCAGCGGTCTTGCACACCGTGAGCCCGCGATAGTCGACGGTCGCAGGCGGCTCGAGCGTCGCGCGCCAGGACGCCATGTCTTCACCCGTGAGGAGCCCTTCGTGCTCGCGCCGAGAAGCGGTCGATCTCGTCGGCGACAAAGCCCTCGTAGTAGACGCGCCGGGCGCCGTCCACGGTTCCGCCGGACTCGGCGAGCAGACGCCGCCAGGTTGCGGCGAGTCGCGGATTGCGGAACGTGGAGCCAGGCTGGGGAGCCGGCAGGTAGAGCTCGGCCGACGCGGGCCATTGACGGAGCAGCGGCTCGGCGCGCACGATCGTGGCGGTGATTCCGTCGACGACCGGATAGCCGTGCTCCGCGTAGGCGATCGCGTACGCGAGCACGTCGTCGAGCGTCCAGGTACCGAACTGCTCGAGCAGCAGAAGCCAGCCGCCGAACGACCCGGGGACGCACGCCGCTTCGACACCGATGCCCGGCACGAGGACGTGCCCGCGGGACCGAAACGACTCGATCGTGGCGGTCGCCGGAGAAACCCCCTGCGCACAGAGGACGAGAGGCTTGCCGGACTCCGCCGGCCAGAACACCGCCGGCAGATCCCCGCCGGGGCCGTTGAGATGCGGCTCGACGACCTGCAGCACGAAGCCGGCTGCGCACACCGCGTCGAAGGCGTTGCCGCCTCGCTCCAGCACCGCCATGCCGGTCTGGGTCGCGAGCCAGTGCGTCGACGCGACGGCGCCGAACGTCCCGCGCAACTCGGGACGGGTCGTGAAGCTCAGTTGCGCGCCCAGTCGGCGCCGACGTGGTCGAGGATCGTGGTGAGCAGCCGAAACGAGTGCATGACGTGCTCGTGGGCGAGCACCCTCGCGCCGGCGACGGACCCCGCCGCGAGCGCCTGCCGAATCGCACGGTGCTCTGCCTGGTTCCGCTCGTAGAGGCGCTCGAGCTCCTCGTCGACCGGAGCCCAGACGGTCGGCCCGGAGAACGTGCGGCGCGCGCTCTTCGCCACGGACTCTATGAAGGGCACCTCCGCCACGCGGTAGATCACGTCGTGGAACGCGTGGTTCGCATGCATCCAGTCCGCCATCAGCGAGCGCCGCTCCCGGCCGGGCTCGTGCGAGCGGATCTCCTTGGTCAGCCGCGCGAAGCGCTTCTCGCATTCCTCGAGCTCGAGCATCGCCTCGGGCGTCCACTTGCCCGCGGCGATCTCGGTGACGAGCGCCTCCAACTCGGCACGGACGAGGAACGCCTCGCGGAGGTCGTCGCGCGAGAGAGTGCGCACGCGGACGCCTTTGTTCGGCTCGAACGAGACGAGCCCGAGCGCGGCGAGACGCCGCAATGCCTCGCGGACCGGCGTCCGCGAGACGCCGAAGCGCTCGGAAAGCTGCTCCTGGCGCAGGACCGACCCGGGGGCGAGCTCACCGGAGACGATCGCCTCCTCGATCACGACCGCGATGTCATCCGCTTTGGTCGATTCGAGCGTCATGTCAGCAAATCGTACGCCGAGCTGGTGAGGAAGTCCTGGAGCGGAACGGTGAGCGCCACGTCGGCGAAAACCTGTTTGGCTGCGTCGGAGGCCTCGACGGCGTCGATCTCCTGTCGGACGCGGGTCTCGTCGAAGCGGCCTGCCTGGACCCACGACCAGACCTGGGCACGGGAGATCTCTGCGGTGGCGGCGTCCTCCATCAGGTTGTCGATCGCTGCGGCGCCGACACCCTGCAGCCAGGCGTCGAGGTAGCGGACACCGACGCTGACGTTCACGCGCAGACCCTCGTCGGTGATCTCGCCGCCTGGGATCTCGAAGTCGACCAGCTGCTCGGCGCCGACCTGGACGTCGTCGCGTTTGCGCTCGACCTGGTTGGGACGCTCGCCCAGCACGGCGTCGAACTCGGCCTGGGCGACGGACACGAGGTCGGGGTGGGCGACCCAGGTGCCGTCGAAGCCGGCACCCGCCTCACGCCGCTTGTCCTCGCTGACCTTCAGGAGCGCGACCGCGTTCACCTCCGCGTCGCGTCGCGACGGGATGAAGGCCGCCATCCCGCCGATCGCATGCGCCTCCCGCTCGTGGCAGGTCTTGACCAGCAGCTCCGAATAGGCGCGCATGAACGGCACCGTCATCGTCACCTGCGCCCGGTCGGGGAGCACCGCACCGAGCTTCTTGATGCAGCTGAAGATGTAGTCCCAGCGGCCCGCGTTCAAGGCGCACGAGTGGTCGCGCAGCTCGTAGAGGATCGCGTCCATCTCGAACGCCGCCAGGATCGTCTCGATCAAGACGGTGCATTTGATCGAGCCGTGCGGCAGCCCCAGCTCCGCCTCCGCAAGCCCGAACGCCCTCGCCCAGAGCCTGGCCTCCTCGTGCGACTCCAGCTTCGGCAGATAGAAGTACGGGCCGGTCCCACGCTCCAACTGCTCACGGGCGTTGTTGAACACCACCAGCCCGAAATCGAACAACGACGCGGACACGGGTGCCCCGTCGACCTCGTGATGGCGCTCGACGAGATGCCAGCCGCGCGGACGGATCAGCAACGTCGCCGTGTCGTCGTTCAGCCGGTAGCTCTTCTCGCCGGTGTCCAGCTCGATCGTTCGCCGCACCGCATCGTGCACGTTGCGCTGCCCCTCACGCACGTTGTCCCAGGTCGGCGAGTTCGCATCCTCGAAGTCCGCCATGAACACCTTCGCGCCCGAGTTGAGCGCGTTGATCATCATCTTCCGCTCGACCGGCCCGGTGATCTCGACCCGCCGGTCCTGCAGATCGGCAGGCGCCGGCGCGACCGTGAACTCCTCCGGCGCCCGCACAAACCGCAGCTGCGTCCCCCGCCGCGTCTCCCGCGCCGCCAGCAGACGCTCTCGCTCCGGATTCAGCTCACGATGCAGCCGCTCGACGAAGTCGAGCGCCTCCCGCGACAGCACGTCGGCCACTCGATGCGACGCTCAGTCGTAGTTGCGGAACAGAACTTCCGCGACGCAGACCGGCTTTTCGCCGCCCTCACGTTCGACGGTTGCAGTCATCGTCACCTGGGCGCCGCCTTCGATCTCCTCGACCTTCGCGATCTCGAACGAGCCGCGAAGGCGCGATCCGACCGGTACGGGAGACGGGAAGCGGACCCGGTTGAGGCCGTAGTTGATGCCCATGCGGCCTCCGCGGGGCACGACCTCGGACGACATGACCGGTATCAGCGAGAGCGTCAGGTAGCCGTGGCCGATCGTGGTCCCGAACGGCCCGTCCTTCGCGCGGTCGGGGTCGACGTGGATCCACTGATGGTCGCCCGTCGCCTCGGCGAACGCGTCGATCTTGTGCTGCGGAATTTCGATCCAACTCGAGGGACCGAAGACGTCGCCGACCTTCACCTGATCGCTCCCGGGCTCAGGCCGCCGGCGGCTACGCCGACTCCTCGGCGAGCTCGTCCGACTCCACCGCGTCGGCACCGGCGCTCGTCACGAGCGTCGGCTTGAGACCCTTCTCGATCGTCTCCTTGGTGATCACGCACTTGGAGACGTCCTTGCGTGAGGGCAGCTCGAACATCACGTCGAGCAGCGCGTTCTCGATGATCGACCGGAGGCCGCGAGCCCCGGTCTCGCGGTCGAGCGCCTTGTCCGCGATCGACCAGAGCGCATCGTCGGTGAACACGAGATCGATCGAGTCGTAATTGAAGAAACGCTGATACTGGCGCGTGAGCGCGTTCTTCGGCTCGGTCAGGATCTGCACGAGATCCTCACGCTTGAGCTGATGCACTGCGCTGAGCACCGGAAGGCGACCGATGAACTCGGGGATGAGCCCGAAGTTCAGGAGATCCTCGGGCATGACCTCGGCGAGCAGTTCTGCGCTGGCGGAATCGCGCTTCGACGAGATGTCGCGTCCGAAACCGACCGCGTTCTTGCCGACGCGCTTCGCGATGATCTTGTCGAGGCCGGCGAACGCGCCGCCGCAGATGAAGAGGATGTTCGTCGTGTCGATCGACAGGAACTCCTGGTGCGGATGCTTGCGCCCGCCCTGGGGCGGCACCGAGGCGACGGTTCCCTCGAGGATCTTCAGCAACGCCTGCTGGACGCCCTCGCCCGACACGTCGCGCGTGATCGACGGGTTGTCCGCCTTGCGCGCGATCTTGTCGACCTCGTCGATGTAGATGATCCCGGTCTCCGCCTTCTTGATGTCGAAGTCGGCGGCCTGGATCAGCTTGAGGAGAATGTTCTCGACGTCTTCACCGACATAACCCGCCTCGGTGAGCGCCGTCGCATCGGCGATCGCGAAGGGGACGTTGAGGATCCGCGCGAGCGTCTGCGCGAGGTGGGTCTTGCCGCAACCGGTCGGCCCGAGCAGCAGGATGTTCGACTTCTGCAGCTCGACCTCGCCGTCCTCGACCCCCATCTGGACGCGCTTGTAGTGGTTGTAGACCGCGACCGACAAGGTGCGCTTCGCCTCTTCCTGCGAGACGACGTATTCGTTCAGCGAGCTGTAGATCTCCTTCGGCCGGGGCAGGTTCTCGAGGTCGAGGGAGGTCGGGGTGGTGAGCTCTTCGTCGATGATCTCGTTGCAGAGATCGATGCATTCGTCGCAGATATAGACGCCGGGACCGGCGATGAGCTTCTTGACCTGCCGCTGCGACTTGCCGCAGAAGCTGCAGAGAAGCTGCTCGTTTCCTTCACTCGCGCGCGCCATCCCGTCTCTCCTTTTACCCCGAATTCGCCTGTAGGGCTAGTGCGGTCGTATTAAGCAGCGGCCTCGTTGCGGACTGTGTCGCGATGTGTGATCACGGAGTCGATGATCCCGTAATCCACAGCTTCGGTGGGGCTCAGGAAGAAGTCTCTCTCCATATCGCGTGAAATCTCCTCCTGGGTCTTGCCAGTGTGCTCCGTGTATATCTCCTCCAGGCGCCGCTTGAGGCCGATCACCTCACGGGCCTGAATCTCGATGTCGGTGCCCTGGCCCTGGAACCCGCCGGACACCTGATGGATCAGGATCCGTGAGTTCGGCAGCGACATTCGCTTCCCTTTCGCGCCGCCGGCCAACAGCAGCGATCCCATGCTCATGGCGATCCCGACGCAGATCGTCTGGACGTCGGGCTTGATGAACTGCATGGTGTCGTAGATGGCGAGACCGGAGTAGACCGAGCCGCCCGGAGAGTTGATGTAGAGAAAGATGTCCTTGTCGGGATCCTCCGACTCCAGATGCAGCAACTGGGCGATGATCAGGTTTGCGATCTGGTCGTCGACGGGGGTCCCCAGGAAGACGATGCGCTCTGCGAGCAGGCGCGAATAGATGTCGAAGGCGCGCTCGCCTCGCGAGGTTTGCTCGACGACCATTGGGACTAGCGGGCTCATTAGCTCTGCTCCTTGCTGCCGGGGGTCCACAGTTTCGGTGGTTCGGCCGGTTCGTCCTTCTCCGGCGTCCAAATCGATTCGCGCGCCTCGTGGAGTTCCGGCGCGATCGGCTTCACCTCGGCCGCGATGCGGTCGAGCGCCTTCTTCATGCGAATGTCGTCGCGAACACGGTCTGCGCCGCCCTCGGCGACGAAAGCGTCGATGTCCTCGTCGCTCTCACCGGCGGCGCGCAGCTCGTCGCGAATGTCGTCGTCGCTCACCTGGATGGCGAGCTGGTCGGCCACCGCCTCCAGCACGAGCTCACGTGAAACCGACAGTGACGCCTCAGCACGCAGACGCTGCTCGAGCAGCTCGGGGGTCTGGCCGGTGAGCTGCAGGTAGGTGTTCGCGTCGATCCCGCGCTCCTGCAAGCTGCGCCCGAGACCGTTGAGGAGCTCGCGGGTGCGAGCCTCGACGAGCGGGCCTGCAGCGGTGAAGTTGGATGCGCGCACGAGCTCGTCGATCGCGGCCGCCCGGAAGATCCCTTCGATCTCGTCGTCGATCTGCGCCCGGAGCCGGCCTTCGATGTCAGCGCGTAACTCCGCCAGCGTGTCGAACTCCGAGGATGCCTGGGCCAGGCCGTCGTCGAGCGGCGGCAGGACGCGCTCCTTCAGCTCCTTCAGGGTGACCGTCGCGTTGCGTGACGTCCCATCGGCCAGCTGGTATGCGATCTCACGGTGCTCGCCTGCGGAGAGGCCAAGGATCCCGTTCTCGACCTCCTCGACCAGCCGCTCGGAGCCGAGCTCGACGACGTAGTCGCGCTGCGATGTGCCGTCGTCGGCCGCCAGGTCGATCACGGCGGTGTCGCCCTCCTGCGCCGGGCGGCCCTCGACCGGGACGATCTCGGCCGCAATGCGCTGCAGCGTCTCGAGCTCCGCCTGCACCGCCTCCTCCGGGACCGCGGCTTCGACCTTCGGCACCTCGAGCGTCGTCCAGTCCGCCGGCTCGGGCTTCGGCTGCACCTCGACGGTGGCCGAGAAACTCCAGTCCTCGTTGTCCGACGTCGGGAGGTCGTACTGGTACTCGGGCTGCGCGATCGGGTTGACGCGGGCGCGAGCCGCGGCGCTCCAGAACCAGCCGCCGATGTGACTGTCGACCGCCTCCGCATAGATCCGCTCCCGACCGACGCGCTGAACGAGGAGCGGCATCGGCACCTTGCCCTTCCTGAAGCCCGGAATGCGGACACTGGCCGCGAGATCCGTCGCGGCATGCTCGACGGCGTGGTGCACATCGTGAGCCGAGACGTCGACGGTCAGCTTGACCTTGTTCTCGGGGAGCTCCTCGACTTGTGCGGCCATGTGGGGTCATTGAACCAGACCTGTACCGTCCGAGGCAGTGGACGCCGAGGCAGCGATCAAGGCCCGCAGGACGCATAAGCAGTACGGATCGCTGCCGGTCGATGGTGAGACGCTCCGTGAGCTCTTCGACCTCGCGCGCTTCGCGCCGAACCACAAGCTGACCCAGCCCTGGCGGTTCCGCGTCCTGGGGCCGGAGATCCGAGCCCGAATCGACGAGCTCGCCGGCCAGAAAGAGGCGATGAAGCTCCGGCGGGCGCCGACCCTCGTGCTCGCGACGGCGCGCCTCTCCGGCGACCCGCACGTCGACGAGGAAGACCTGCACGCCACGGCCTGCGCCGTCTATGCGGTCCTGCTCGGCGCGACGAACCGCGGCCTTGCCTCCTACTGGCGCACACCCGCGTGTTTCAACGACGAGCCCGTCCGCGCAGCGGTTGGGCTCACGGCCGACGAGCGGGTCGTCGCGCTGGTTCACCTTGGCCCCGCCGTGAGCGAGCCGCCGCCGAAGGAACGGCTCGCACTCGACGAGGTGCTTCAGTTCCTCCCGTAGCGAGGAGAGTGCGGGCGAGAGGAGTCGAACCTCCAAGAGCCGAAGCCCACCGGGACCTAAACCCGGCGCGTCTGCCAGTTCCGCCACACCCGCGTGGTCGCAAGACAGCGTAACGCGCACGCCGACGGGCACTGCCCGTGGCGATCGACCTGGTAGCGGCCCCGGGTGGAATCGAACCACCGCACGGAGCTTCGAAGGCTCCCGCTCTGTCCTCTGAGCTACGGGGCCGAGCTCCTGAAGCCTAGCGAGGGCGGCGAACGGGGCTCGCCTGAGCGGCGCGGCTCTCGCTAGCGGCGACGGCTGCCGAAGGCCCGGACGACGAACCACCCTCCCAGCCCCACCAGCCCCAGCAGCAGAAGCACCAGGATGAAGTCCACAACCACGAGCGGCTCCTCTGATCGAGTGGCTTTGGAGAACCAGCTCGGTCAGCCTAACCCGCAGGCCGCAGGCGGTGACGTTCGAACGTCACCCACCCCGGGGATGGAGGATGGCCGGTAGCCGTGGCACTGTCCGGTGGTGCGCGCGTTGATCCTGGTCACTTGCGCCGCGGCCGTCCTCGCCTCCGGCTGTGGCAGCTCGAACGCCGTCGTACAGGTGATCACGAGCACTCCCAGCGCGGCAGCCCTTCAGATCGCCGAGGCCAACGTGAGCGAGGCGGCCGTCCCGCTGCAGTCGTACTTCGACGACCACGGCAGTTATCAAGGAGCAACCGCCGACGCGATCCGCATGCTCGACGCGGGCCTCAGTCCGACCGTCTCGATCACGGGCTCCGGGGCGGAGTACTGCATCGAGAGCGTGGTGGACGGCGTTGCCGCAGTTCTCCACGGCCCCGGCGGAACGCCCGCCGCCGGGACGTGCTGAGCAATCTCCTCGCTGTCTAGGATCGAAGGATGAACGCGAATCTCGGCGGTTACGTCGTTCTCCAGAAGCTGGGTGACGACGATTGGCGGCTGCTCGGGGATGTCGATCGACGCCCCGGCCTGCCGGCCCGCAAGTCGCGTGCGCGAGCGGTGGTGGACGTGCTCGGACGTGAGCCCACCGACGGCGAGGTCTTCGCAGTTCTCCCGCGAAGCGAGTGGCGGCTCGGCCTGGGCCAGTAGGCTGCGCGGCTGGGTCACAACGGAAGGAGACCGCAGATGCATGCGCTGATCGGACGGGTCAAGCTCAAGCCGGAGCGGGCCGACGAAGCGCTCTCGATGATCGACCAACACGGGGTTGCGATGCTTCGAGGCATGGCGGGCTCGGCCGACGGTTACTGGGCGCGGTCGATCGACGGCGAACCAATTCAACATTCGTTCTGGCTCTTCGACACGGAAGACAATGCTCGCGCCGCCGAGGCGACCTTCAACAGGCTTCGAGACATGCCAGACGCGCCGGCGACGTTCATCAGCGCCGAGGTCTGCGAGGTGATCGGCCGCACGTAGCCCGCCCTGGCGGTTCGAAGAATCGGTACCTGGGCTACGCCGCAGGCTAGCCAGCGTCGACCGTGAGGTGCGAAGCTCCTGCAGAGGCTGGCACCCAGACGGGGCGATTCAGCGAGGTCGAGGTTCGATTGGACCTGCCTACTCGCCGACGCGGAGACCGCGCCGGCGAGTAGCTGCCATGATCGTTGCGACCGCCTGCCGCGATGCGACGACGCCGCGGGCGTCGTCAATGGATCGAGAACACCTGCTGCACCTTGTTCGCGGATCCGCCCGTCGGGTTGGCAGCGATCTTGACTGCCGTGGGCTTCAGGACGGTGCTCGTCTTCGTCTTCGTCTTCGCCTTCGAATGCGAAAGAGTCGACGTGCGAGCGAAGGAGCCGAGATGGTAGATCCGGTGCGGGGCGCGGGGCGCCGGCGGCGCTCCGGGCTCGGACTGGACGCCGGGTGTGTGTACGTTGCTCGGCAGCGGCGGTGTTGCCACAAGTGGCGACGGTGGTGCTGCCGGCTGCACCGGCGGCCTAATCATCGCCGAGGCGACCGGCACGGCGAACAGCGCCGCGAGAACGGCGACTGCCAGCACCTGCGCGGCCTTCCGTACACCGACCGAATCATCCGACGTGACTTCAACGAAGGTGATGTTCGCGTTCCGGGTGCCTGACATGTGACTCTCCTTCTCGACTCCGGTCACCCTGCGCAACCGACTGATCAGAAGCTACGGCGCTTCGGGAACCGCGTCGTTTCGCGCCGCAACGCTGGAACTGTTCTCGTGCGAACAGAGGTGTCTAACGGGCACGGCGACCCCGTCTGGAGTCGCAAGCGCCTGATCCCCGCCATTGGGACCACGGAGGGGGTCTGAGCTGGTGACGCCGACCCCTGAGAACACGAAAGCCCGCTCGGAAAGCGGGCTTTCGCAAGGGTGGCGAACGGGACTCGAACCCGCGACCACCGGGACCACAACCCGGGGCTCTACCAACTGAGCTACCGCCACCGTGCGCCGATCATCCTAGCGGCGCCCCGATCGGAGCCTCGCTCGTGCTCGAGAGTCCCCCGGCCGGTAGGAGAGACTCCTGCCTTGGGCCGGACCAAGACGGCAGACAGGAACGGCACCCTCTCCGTCATCTTCGCGGCGAGCGTGGTTCTCCTGCTCGGCCCGGTCGGCGCGGTGCTCGCGATCATCTTTGCCGTTCGCAGCCGGCGCGAGCTCGGCTATCGCAGCACGAAAGCCTGGATCGGGTTGACCGTCGGCTCGCTCGTTGTGACGCTGTTCGTTCTCGTTGTCTTGCTGATCGTTTGGTTCGATCACTCGTCGCTGACGTACTAGCGAGGCGCAACGGACGGGATGCGCCCGGGAGGATTCGAACCTCCGACCAACGGCTTAGAAGGCCGCCGCTCTTCCACTGAGCTACGGGCGCGCCCCTTGAGGGTACCGCGGTGCCCCGCTAGCGACGGACGCCGAAGTCCGCCGTGATGATCGTCACCTCGCGCCCGCCGAAGACGCCCGGCGCTCTGGCAACGTGCACCGACGAGACGCCGATCTCACGCCACTTCGGGCTGAGGATGTTCGCGCGATGCTCGGGCGAGGCCATCCAGACCCTGAGCGCAGCGCCGGGACCGACCTGCGGCGACGACCAGAGCAGGTTCTCGCCGACCGACCAGGTGCCGCGGTCGCCCGGGCGGTACCAGTGCCCGATGCGCTTCCAGAATGACGTGCCGTCGGCCGACGCGTGGTCGAAGAAGCCGTCGAGCAGCCATCTGCTCCGAGTGCTCCGCAGCCGCCTCCGTCAGACGGGCGCTCAATCTCAGCGGGACGAGCCGGTGCTGCGCCCTGATCTCGTTCACGCGAACGAGCACGCCCGCCTCGAGGGACGTGAGCGCCACTCGGCGCGCGGAGACCGCCGACGACGCCGCCACGGCGCCGCACAGCAGCGCGAGCGTGACCGCGACGGCGATTCGCTTCACCACACGCCGACTATCTCGTCGCAGCGCGCCGGGGTGCAACTCGGGACCTACGGCGGCCCACTCTCGGGGAGGAGCCCGCGCCGCGTCGCAAGCTGGTCGCGGACGATCACCTGCAACGTGCCTGCAACCGGAATCGCAGCGAGAGCACCGAGGATGCCCGCGATCTCGGCGCCGATGAGCACCGAGATGAGGACGACGAGCGGTGAGAGCTGGACGGTGCGGCCGTAGATCACCGGTTGGAGGAAATGGTTCTCGAGCTGCTGGTAGACGATCACGAAGACGACGGCGACGATGCCCGCGGGAACCGAGTGCAGAAAGGCAACGATCGCGACGATGATGCCGGCGATCGTCGCCCCCGCGAGTGGGATCAGATCGAGGAACGCGACGAGCAGGCCGAGCGCCACCGCGTATGGGACGCCCATCACGAGCAGCACGACCGTGATCGACGCGCCGGCGATCAGGCTGATCAGGATGTTGCCGGTGATGTAGCCGCCGACCGTCTTCGAGATGTCCTCCCCGACCCGTCTCCAACGAGGTTGCGACTCCTCGGGAAAGAGCAGATATGCACGCTCGACCCAGCCCTTTCCTTCGAGCAGCATGAAGAACGTCAGGAAAACGATCGTCACGGTCGCAGCGATGACCGTGATGATGCTCTTCGTCACCGCGACCGCTGCACCCGACAGCCCGAGCGCCTTCTTCGCGCCGCCGTTCTTGACCTGCTCGCGCACCTTCTCGACGACGTGATACTTCCGCTCCAGGAACCCGAGCCGGCCGCGGCCATGTGTCAGGTCGTTCACGTAGCCCGGCGTCGCCTGCGCAAACCCATTGACCTCGTCGATCAGTTTTGGCACGAAGGTCGCACCGACGGCGGCAACGACGATCAGCACCGCGACGTACGAGATCACGATCGCGGTTGCACGCGGGACGTGGCCACGGCGCTCGATCAGCCCGACGAGCGGATTGAGCGCGAGCGCGAGAAAGAGCGCGATCACGACCCACGCCAGGATGTGGCGCGCGATCCAGACCACTTCGAGCGTGACCGCGACCGCCAGAACGATGAACACCACCCTGAGGATGGTGCGGGGGCGAAGCTCGATCACCCGTTCCTGTGCCATCGCCTAAGGATCCCCGGCCAATCGGACGTTGGTACGGTGCGCCATATGAGCCTGCGCTCAGCACCGGTGACCGAGCACGCCACGCTGCCGAAGGGTGGCGGCGTCATGATCTGGGTCGGGATCCCCGACGATCCCTACATCAACGACAAGTCGACGCTCAGGACAGTCGACCTCCAGCTGCACGAGGGTGGAGCTGTGATCGCCTCGGTCTCGACAGTCCTCGAGCCGGGCCAGTCGCGTGAGGCGCTGGCGCTCGCGCGCGAGGTGAAGGTCGCACTCGAGGCCGGTGAGATCGGCCTGCACGCGCACGAGCTCGAGCCGTTCGCCGACCAGCTGCGCTAGGCGACGAGCCAGCTCCCGCACCGCCCGTAGCGCACCGGGAGGTCACAGAAGCGGGTGGCGGGAATCGAACCCGCGTAATCAGCTTGGAAGGCTGGAGCTCTACCATTGAGCTACACCCGCGTGCGCCCTCTAGGTTAGCCAGCGTGCTGCTCGCTCACACGCATTCGCCGTACGCGTGGCAGGCGGACGTCGACACCACGGTGGTCGTGCCGGTGCTGTCGCTGCTCTACCTGTTCGCCGTCGGGCGGCTCGGTGCGCCCCGCTGGCGAATCGCCTGCTACGCGGGCTCCATGGTGCTGCTCGCGATCGCATTCTGGTCGCCGATCCATCATTTGGGGCTGCATTACCTGCTGACGGCGCACCTGCTGCAGAACGTGATCCTCGCGGAATGGGCGCCGCTTCTCGCCGTGCTCGGCGCATCCCGGCCGATGACCGAGCGCCTGGCCCGGCTGCGGTCGTGGCGGCTCGCCACGCACCCGGCGGTCGCGCTGCCGGTCTGGATCGCGAACTACTTCTTCTGGCATGCGCCCCCGGTCTACGACGCGGCGCTACGGCACCAGGAGTGGTTGATCCACGTCGAGCACGGCTGCTACTTCGCGACCGGGATCCTCTTCTGGTGGCCGCTCGTCCAGGACGTCCCACGACGGCTTCACTCCGGCACGCGAGCGGCCTACGCCTTCGCGGCATTCGTGCTTGCGGCGCCGCTCGGTCTCCTCCTGGCGCTCGTGCCGAAGCCGGCATACGACTTCTACGTGCATGCGCCGCGCGTGTGGGGACTGTCGCCGATCACTGATCAGCAGATTGCCGGCGTGACGATGGTGGCCGAACAGGCAGTCGTCCTCTTCGTCGTCTTCCTCTACTGGTTTCGCCGCTTCCTCGCCGAGGAGGGCGCTATTTGAGACAGCCGGTGATCAGATCGAGATCGGGCTGGCTCCAATGGGTGTGCCAGAGCATGACTGCGTTCTGATTCTGATTGAGGACGTCGTTGATGCCGACGTTCTGCGCAGCGAACCTGCGGTAAGCGTCGGCGATGTTGTTCGCATCGTCGACCGTCTTCCCGAAGACGAGAGTCAGGAAATTGTCACTCGTATGGATCTTCACGGCACCGCCGGTGGCGGTGCTCGCGACGAAGTCGAGCGGTCCGCCGAGCCGCACAGGCTTCGTCTGCAGGCAGGCGCTCGTCTTGTCGAGTGAATAGATGTGCGAGGAGCTCCCACCGCAACCGGCCACCGTCGCCGCCAAGACGGCCGCCAATACGATCATCCGCTTCACGGCGCGTCAGTCTACGGGCCTTCGCGGCGGGGAAGCTACAGTTCCCCGCCGTGCCCGGAGCCGACCAGCGTCTCGAGAGCTACGCGCGCCTTGCCGTTCAGGTCGGGCTGAACCTTCAACCGGGCCAGATCCTCGGGATCAACGCGTTGATCGAGCATGCGCCGCTCGCCCGCGCGATCACGCGCGAGGCGTACAGCGCCGGAGCGAAATACGTCGACGTGCTCTATGCCGACCAGCACGTGCGGCGCGCCCACATCGAACTGGCCGGCGAGAGCCTCCTCGACTACTCGCCGCCGTGGCTCGTCAATCGGCTGCGCGAGTTGGGCGAGATCGGCGGAGCGTTCTGCCAGATCACCGGCAACCCCGAGCCGGAACTGTTGGCTGATCTCGACGGCGCGCGCGTGGGCAAGGCCCGCATGCACGCCCTGGCCGAGGAGTCCCTCAAGCTGACCGACGGGCTCTGCAACTGGACGATCGTCGCCTATCCCAACGAGGGCTGGGCGCGCACCGTTTTCGGCGAGCCCGACGTCGAACGGCTCTGGAGCGCCGTCGGACACGCCGTGCGGCTCGACGCGGCCGATCCCGTCGCGGCCTGGAGTGAGCACATCTCCCGCCTCCAGGAGCGCGCTGCGGCGCTGAACGAGCGCCGTTTCGCGGAGCTCCGCTATCGCGGCCCCGGCACCGACCTGACGGTCGGGCTGCATCCCGACGGGGTCTGGCAGGCGGCGCTCGACACATCGAACGGGATCGAGCATGTCGCGAACATGCCGACGGAAGAGGTCTTCACGACTCCGGACGCCCGTCGCGTCGAGGGCACGGTTCGCTCGACGCTGCCGCTCCAGATCCAGGGGAACATCGTGCGGGGCCTCGAGGTGCGCTTCGTGGGCGGCCGCGCGGTGGAGGTGCGTGCCGATACGGGCGAGGACGTGATCCGCACGCACATCGCCACCGACGAAGGGGCGCCACGGCTCGGCGAGGTGGCGCTGGTCGACGGCCATTCCGCCGTCCGCAAGACGGGGCTCGTCTTCTACGACACGCTCTTCGACGAGAACGCGTCGTCGCACATCGCCTTCGGCGCATCGATCGTGCAGGCGCTGCCGTGGGCACCGGACGCATCCCCGGAAGAACGGCACGAACGGGGCGTGAACCAGTCGTCGATCCACACCGACTTCATGATCGGCTCCGACGACCTGGAAGTCGACGGCTTGACCGAAGACGGCGAACAAGTCCCGCTGCTAAGGAACGGAGACTGGCAGCTCTAGCCCGGTCGAAGCCGAACGCCCGGGCACGCCCGGGCGTGAGCCATGAGGCGGTGGCAGCCCACGCAGCAGCTGAAGCACGACGAACGTGTGCATCCGTGTGCGCGGAAGAAGGGGGCCACCGGGGGAAACATGGTTTCCCCCGGTTCTAATCGGGACGGTCGGATTCGAACCGACGGCTTCCGCCTCCCAAAGGCGGCGCTCTGACCAGGCTGAGCTACGTCCCGTCGCCGCGCAGTGTAGGCGCGGGCAGCGTCTGAGCGCGACCTCCGTGGAGATCAGATCGTCCTTGCGGCATCCTGCTCGCGCGAACGGCGCGTTCGTCAATCGCGATCGAGCTGCAATCGCAGCTCGGACAGCTTCTCTCGGCGCAACTCGTCACGTTCACCGCGCTCGACGCGCATGAGCAGGTCGCGGACGAGCGGAGCGAGCTCGACCGGGTCGAACGGCTTGGTGACGTAGTCGACACCGCCGAGGTCGATGCCGCGTGCTCGATCGCGCAGCTCGGCGCGCGCGGTGAGGAACACGATCGGGATCTCTTCGGTGCGGTCGTCGTCGAGCAGCTCCTCGGCGACCCGCCAGCCGTCGAGCCCGGGCATCATCACGTCGAGCAGGATCACGTCGGGGCGCTCGAGCCGGGCGACGTCCAGCCCGCTCAGGCCGTCGGCGGCCTCCAGCACCTCCATCCCCTCGGCTTCGAGGTTGATCCGGCAGAGGAGCCGGATCGGCGACTCGTCGTCGATCACCAGCACGCGCATCGGCATTCGGCTCGTTATCCCTCTTTCCGCAAAACTCACACCGCCTCTTGCTTCGCAACGGGGAGCTCGAAGGCGAACGTCGAGCCGCGCCCTTCCTCCGAATCGACCCGGATCCGGCCGCCCATCTCGCGCACGAGCCCCTGAGCGATGAAGAGCCCGAGGCCGGTGCCCTGTCCTCCGCCCGCCTTGTAGAACTTCGCGAAGATCCGTTCGCGTTCGGACGCGGGGATCCCGACGCCCTCGTCGGCGACCGCAACCTCGACCGCATCGTCGTGCAGCTGCACCGACACGCTGACGACGCCGCCGTCCGGCGAGTACTTGACCGCGTTCGAAACGAGCTGGTCGAGCACCTGCCTGAGCTTGCCCGGATCCGCCTGCGCAGCCACCGGCTCGGGCCCGACCGCGGCGACCACCCGATGGCCGTTCGCCGTTGACCCCGCCGCGGCCACGACGTCCGCCACCACCGATCCCACGTCGGTCGCGACGAGCGAAACGTCGAGCTCGCCCGCGTCGAGCCTGGCCACGTCGAGCAGCGCATCGACGATCGACGTCAGCCGCTTGGCCTCGCTCGAGATGAACTCCACGAAGGTACGCCGCTCGGCCTCCCCGAACGTGATGTCCTCCCTCAACAGCGTCTGTGCGAACCCGTAGATCGTCGTCAGGGGCGCCCGCAGCTCGAGCGAGGCGGTCGAGACGAAGTCCGACTGCATCTGCTCGACGCCGTGCTCGGACGAGATGTCGCGAAACGCGAAGATCCGTCCGGCAACGGCTCCCGTGGGATCGCGCATCACGGCCTCCGACAGGGACAGCCAAACCTCCCGGTCGCCGTTGACGATCGCGAGCTCGCGGCTCGTGCCGGCGTGCTCCGACCGGAGGTCCCGCTGCAGAACCTGAGCCGGCGTGTGACCGACCGCCTCAGCCGCGGGCACGCCCGTGATTTCCTCGGCCGCGCGGTTCCAGAGAACGACGTTCCCTTCGCGATCGACGGCAACGATGCCGTCCGCGATGTTCGCGAGGATCGCGACGCTCTGCTCGCGTTCGACCGCGACGTGCTGGTAGAGCTCGGCATTCGACAGCGCGATGGAGCCGTTCGCGCCGAGTGCCGCAAGCGCCTGCGTCTCGTCCTCGCGCCAGAGGCGCGGCTGCAGGGAGTAGACGGAGAGAACTCCGACCAGAGCACCCTCCCGCCCCGTGAGCGGCACTCCGAGATAGGCGCGGTGGCCGAGCGAAAGCAGAACGTCCGACTCGGCAAGCCCTTCGTTCGAAGCCGTGTCCTCGTGGGCAACCGGCGCTCGGGACTGCGCCACATCGCCGGCGACCCAACCGGTCGCCGGCGATCGCGCGCCGAGTGCCTGCTCCGAACCGCTTCCCGTTGCCGCGATGATGACGAGATCCTCGCCTTCGAGCGCGGCGAGCGCCGCAGCGTCGGTGTCGAGCAGGTTCACGGCCTCGCCGACCACGGCTTCGAGCACGGCCGCGGGGTCGAGCTCGGTCGCGAGCAGGCTTCCTGTGCGCGCCAGCTGCTGGGAGAGCGAACGCGCACTGCGCTCCGCCTCGAAGAGTCGGCTCCGGTCGAGTGCGCCGGTGGCGGCGGCTGCCACCTGGTGGGCGAGCTCGAGGTCGTCGCGGGCGAAATCACGTTCTTCGACGAAGAAAACGAGCACGAGCCCCGGCGTCTCGCCGCCGACCGGAATCGCCAGGAGCGCCGCGAACGGAGCATCGCGCCATCGTTCGTCGAACCGTTCGTCGTCCGAGATCCGGCTGGCCGCGAGCAGATGGCCCTCGAGCGCGGCAGCATCGAGCGCGCGTGGCAGTTCCAGCGATCGCACGGACTCGGGCAGCGCATGGCCGCCCACGAGGCCGAGCCCGGCCGGGCTGCGGACGAGCGCGGCGGCGAACTCGCCGCCCAGTGCCTCGGCCGCCGCCTGCGCAGCGGCGTCATAGGTCTCGGCCAGCGACAACGGCTCTCCGAGCAGCGAGGCGATGCGGTAGAAGCCGCGCTGAACTCGGGCCTGACGCGAGCGTTCGCCGAAGCTCTCGGCGTTGCGCAGTGCGAGGGACGCCAGGGACGCGAAGGCCTCGAGCAGCTCGACGTCTGCATCCGAGAAGGTGCGTGCCGGGTCGCGCACCCCGACACCGAGGACGCCGCGCGTCTCGCCCGCCCAGACCATCGGCGCGACGAGTGCACGTGCGAACCCGTCGTAGGCGGGGCTCGGGACCGGCGCACCGGAAAGCCCTTCGGGCGGAGAGAACTCCGATCCGAGGAGCGTGGCGTCGCCGAACCCGTGGACCGCGGCGCACCGCAAGACGCCGCGCTCGGTGTCGACGAGATGGCAGTCGGCCGCGTCCGCGTTGAGGAGCTTGGTCACCTCCTGCACGAGCCGTTCGAGCACCGCTTCGATCTCGAGCTCGCTGGTCACGACCTGTGCGGCGTGCAGAAGCGCCGCCTGCTGGTCGAGCCGTCGCTCGTTCTCCGCCAGCAGACCAGCGGTGTGCAACGCGGCATCGACCTCGCGCTCGACCGTATCGACGAAGAATCGCTCACCGGGCGCGAGCTCACGCTCACAGATCACGCGAGCCCCGTCGTCGATCGTGATCGAGACGGCAGTCAGATCGAGCGCACGGGACAGCTCCTCTCGCGCGACGTCGAGCACGCCTCCGGGGTCGAGCTGAGCCCGGATCCGTCGCACGACCTGAGCCGTCGACTGTTCCCGCGCCAGCGCGTCGGAGAGCGCCGCCTCGGAGCGGAGGCGTTCGAGTGCGAGCGCTGCCTCCGACGCGATCGCCTGCAGGACCGCGAGCTCGTCTGCCGCGAACGTCCGCTTGGTGTCGGTCGACGCGAAGACGAGCACACCGATCACGCGCTCTTCGGCAAGCATCGGAATCCAGGCACCGCTTTGCGCGCCCACCATCGCCGCGAGCCGTGGGCTGATTCGCGAAGAGCTGCCGATGTCGTAGACCGTGACGGGTGCGGCGTCGAAGACGGCGCTGGCGATGCCCGACGGCTCGTTGCGCAGGTCGACCTGCACGCCCTCCCACCAGGCAGCCGGGGCACCGTTCAGCTCTGCGTAAATGCCGGTGGCGTCGTCTCCTCCGTCGCCGACGACCACGACTCCCGCAAACCCGACGCCGAGCAGGGCCGTGACCTTGCGGACGAGTGGACGCGCTGCGTCGACCGGCGTGCGCGCGCGTGCGAGCCCATTCGAGATGTCCGCCACTGCTTCGAGCTCGCGATCGCGGATCGAGACGCGCGCCTCTGCAGCACGGGTGCGGCCGATGCCACCCACGACCAGAGCGCGGTCGCGCCAGCGTGTCAGGAGCAGCAGGGCCGGTGCCAGCGCCGCCAGAATCGCCACGAATGAGAGCCAGGTGTGGCCGTCGACCGGGCGGCCCTCGCCGATCGCCAACACGCCGAAGACACCGGCTGCGAACGCGATTCCGGGGAAGACGAGGACGACCGCCCAGTCGAGCGCGTGCGCCTGACGGCGCTGCCGCCAGAGGGTCGGCAGGATCGCGACGGTCACGGCGGCATAGACGACGGCCAGCAGCAACAACGGCACGCCGTTGAAGAGAACCGCTTCGGTTGCCTGGCTCACAGAGCGTCCACCATCCGGGGCGCCAAATGGTACGCCCCCTGATCGACATGCGTGTGCCTTGCAAAGATGGGCCGCTTGGCCTATTTCATCTGCCGGCGGGTCCCGTTAGCGTCAGTGGAGCTGGGCAATGCGATCCGCGGCGGCTCGTTCCTGGCCATGCGCCGTGGTGAGCGATCAGTAGAGGTCCGCTGCGACGACCCCCCGAGCAGCGGGCCTCTCTCTTTCTTCGCGCGCGGTACGCTGGCGCCGTGGTGCGGAAGGTCCTGCTCGCGTCTCCTCGTGGCTATTGCGCCGGGGTCGAGCGCGCCGTCGAGACCGTGGAGAAGGCGCTCGACCTGTACGGGCCGCCCGTCTACGTGCGCAAGCAGATCGTCCACAACCTCCATGTCGTCCGCGATCTCGAGGCGCGCGGAGCCGTGTTCGTGGACGAGGAGACCGAGGTGCCCGAGGGAGAGACGGTCGTCTTTTCTGCGCACGGCGTTGCGCCGACCGTGCACGCGAACGCTCAGGCGCGCCGGCTGAACACGATCGACGCGACGTGCCCACTCGTGACCAAAGTGCACGTGCAGGCAAAGCGCTACGCCGCCGACGGGTACACCGTCGTGCTGATCGGGCACGAGGGACACGAGGAGGTCGTCGGAACGATGGGCGAGGCGCCGGACTCGATGGTGCTCGTCGAATCGGTCGAGGACGTCGCGCGGCTCACCTTCGCGCCCGAGACGAAGCTCGCCTACGTCACGCAGACGACGCTCTCGGTCGACGAGACCGGCGAGATCATCACGGCGCTGCGTGCTCGCTTCCCGCAGATCTACGCGCCGAAGAAAGAAGACATCTGTTACGCCACGTCCAACCGTCAATGGGCGGTGAAGGAGATGCTCAGCGAGATCGGACTGCTGCTCGTGATCGGCTCACGCAACTCGTCGAACTCGAACCGGCTGGTCGAGACGGCCCGCGCTGCCGGGATCGGGGGGTACCTGATCGACGACGAGACTGAGATCGACGAGAGCTGGCTCGACGGGGTCGAGGTCGTCGGCGTCACGTCGGGAGCGTCTGCGCCGGAGAAGCTCGTCGAGCGCGTCTGCGACTGGTTCCGGCGCCGTGGGGTCAGCGAGATCGAGCCGTTCCGCCTCGTCGACGAGGGCGTCGAGTTTCGCCTGCCGACCGAGCTGCGCCGCGAGCTCGCGCTCGCAGACGCTCAGGGCTGACCCTGTCAGCCTGAGGCCTTCTCGATTCGCAGCTCGCCGAGCTCGACGGCGACCGCAAGTGTCTCCACCGCGAGCCGTTCGCGGTAGCGCTCGATCAGCGCGTCGTCCGGAATCCAGAGGTTGATGCGGTCGGTGATCTCGAGGCCCGAGCGCTTGCGGAGCACGTTCACCTCGTGCACGCGGTCGAGCAGCTTCGCCTCGAGCAGGAGCTCGTCGTCGAGCTCCGTGTCGAGGGCGACGGTGACGCCGTCTTCGCTCGCGACCGCCCAGCCCTCACGGCCGACGCGCTCGACGAGCACCTCGTTCGGCTCGAGCACATGACCGTCGACCTGGAAGCGGCCGTCCGCAAGCTCTTCGAACTCACCCCGTTGCAGGCTGTCTCGCACCTCGCGCAGAGCTGAGCCGAGCTTCGGCCCGAGCACCGGCAGATTCGGCTTGACGCGCAGCTCCGAGGCCTCGACGTCACCGAACTCGACCTCCTTCACGCGCAGCTCCTCGGCGATCTCGTCGACATGATCCGCTGCGAGCGAGGCGCCGGCGACGATCAGCCGGCGCAGCGGCTGCCGGTGCTTCAGCTGCGAGGCTGCGCGCGCCTGGCGGCCGAGCTCGACGACGCGCCTGACCTCTGCGATCTCCGCGAGCAGCGACCGGTCGGGCTCTCCGGCCTCGGGCCACGGCGCGAGGTGCACCGATGACGGACCGTCCTGGACGAGGTTGCGCCAAAGGTGGTCGGCGAGAAACGGCATCACCGGCGCGACGACGCGCAGCGATTGCACGAGGGCGAACCAGAGCGTGCGGAACGCCGCCTCGTCGAAGGAATAGAAGCGCCGCCGCGAGCGGCGGATGTACCAGTTGGAGACGTCGTCGATGAACGCGTCGAACGCGCGCGTCACGTCGACCGTGAGCGTGGCCTCGTAGCCTTCGGTCGCCTCGAGGACGAACTGCTTCGTCCGCTCCACGAGCCAACGATCGAGCGGACGAAGCTCGACATCGGGCTCGAGCCGGTCCCACGACGGCTCAAAGCCCTCGATGTTCCCGTAGTCGACGAGGAACTTGACCGAGTGCCAGAACGTGAGCAGCTTCCGCTTGATCTCGTGGGCGGGGCCGAAGCCGAAGAGAAGGTTCCGGTCGGGCGGCTGTGCGCAGTACTGCCAGCGCATCACATCGGCGCCCATCCGCTCGAACGCTTCCTCGGCCGGGATGGTGTTCCCCCACGACGCGTGCATCTCGCGCCCCTGCTCGTCGAGCATCTTTTCGTAGCCGAGCACGCGCTTGTACGGCGAACGACCCACGAGCACGACCGACATGAAGAACTGCGAATAGAACCAGAGTCGGATCTGCTCACGCATCTCCGAGACCCAGTCGGCCGGGAACCACCGTTCCCAGTACTCGTGGTCGGGCAGATCCGCCTTCGTCAGACCCCGGGCAGCTCCGGTCGCGTAGCCCTCGGTCACCCACTCCTCGTTCTCCCAGCCGAGCGTCGCGAAAGGAACGATCCCCGCATCGAGCCAGACGTCGCCGACCTCCGGGATCCGGGTGACCGTCTCGCCGCAGGCGGCGCACCGGATCGGCACGCGGTCGACCCACGGCCGGCGCAGCTCCTCGAGCTGTTCGAAGCCTTCCGTCGCGCGCTCGCGCAGCTCCGACTTCGACGCGACGACGGTCAGGTGGCCGCACGAGCACGGATAGAACGGCAACGGCAGCCCGTAGTAGCGGCGACGCGAGATGTTCCAGTCGCCCATGTTGCGCAGCCAGTCGTCCATGCGCTTGCCCATGTACTCGGGGACCCACTGCACCTTCGCGTTCTCCTCGAGCAGTTGCTCTCGAATCTGCTCCACCGAGATGAACCAGTCGTCGGAGAGCCGGAAGATCAACGGCGTGTCGCACCGCCAGCAGTGCGGATAGGCGTGGGTGTAGAGCCCGGCTTCGACGAGGAAGCCGGTCTCGCCGAGCCGGCCGATGATCTGATCGGCGGCCTCCGTCGTCGAGAGGCCGTGCAGCCAGCCGTAGTCGTCGTAGAACCGTCCCGACTCGTCGACCGGCGTGAGGACCGCGAGCTCGTGCACCTTCGACAGTTCGAAGTCCTCGCCGCCGCAGCCCGGCGCGATATGGACGATGCCCGTTCCCTGGTCCATCGTGACGTCGTCCCACGGGATCACGCGATGCTCGACCTCCGAACCTGGAGGCAGGTCGTCGAACGGGCCGCGGTAGCGCCACCCGACCATGTCGCTGCCGCGGAGCCGCTCGGTGAACGTCTCCGCCGGGAACAGCTTGACGGCGACCCATTCGCCGTTCTCGCGCCGCCCGTACTCCTCGTCCGGATGGACCGCCGCCGCGACGTTCGCGGGCAGCGTCCAGGGGGTCGTCGTCCAGACGACGACGTACTCGCCGTCGCGGTCGAGCAGCGGGAAGCGAACGAAGAGGGAGGGATCGGCGCGATCCTGGTAGACGCCGGACTGCGTCAGCTCGTGCTGCGAGAGCGACGTCCCGCAGCGCGGGCACCACTCGGTCGAACGGTGGCCCATGTACAGCCAGCCGCGCTCATGGACGATCGAGAGGAACTTCCAGATGTACTCGATGTTCGTGTCGCTGAAGGTGAAGTAGTCGCTGCCCCAGTCCATCCACTGGCCGAGGCGCTTGCTGCCGCGCGTCAGCGCCGCGGACGAGCGGACGACGACGTCGCGGCACTTCCGCGCGAACTCCTCGAGCCCGTACTCCTCGATCTCACGCTTCGAGTTCAGCCCGAGCTCGCGCTCGACGCCCACTTCGATCCAGAGACCCTGGCAGTCGAACCCGTTCTGGTAGCGCTGGTCAAACCCGCGCAGGCCCTTGTAACGCTGGAACACGTCCTTCAGCGTGCGGCCCCAGGCGGTGTGCACGCCGAGCGACGGCCTGTTCGCCGTCACCGGCCCGTCGACGAACGACCAGCGATCGTTGCCCCGGTTTCGGTCACGGAGCTGCGCGAAGGTCTGTTCGCGCTCCCAGAGCTCGAGGATCTCCAGTTCGAGGGCGTGGATGATCGGGTTTGTCCGGGAGCGGCGCAAACATGCTTCGATCCTAGCTTCCGGGAACAAACGTTCCCCGGCCGGCGTTGACCAAAATCGAAGACCACCGAGAAAGGAACCAATTGGCGACCAATGCAACAACCGAGACCTTCGAGACCGAGGTTCTGAAGTCCGACGGGAAAGTGATTGTCGATTTCTGGGCCGAATGGTGCGGGCCGTGCCACGCCGTCTCGCCCGTGCTCGACCGGATCGCGGACGAGCACCAGGTCAAGCTCGTGAAGGTCAACATCGACGAGCAACAGGACCTCGCGCAGCGCTACGGCGTCGCGTCGATCCCGTTCATGGTGCTGTTCGAGAACGGCGAGCCGCTGGCTTCCGCCATCGGCGCCATGCCGAAGGGCTCGCTCGAAAAGGCTTTGGGGCTGGCGGAGGCTTGAGCCTCCGCCCCCGACCTCTGTCCGAAGTCTCCTAGGCCGACGCCTCGTCGAGGTAGGTCAAGAACGCAAGATGCTTGGCGAGGTAGCGCTCGATCGCGTCGACCCCATCGCGCGCTGCGTCGGCGACCCAGGTCTCGGAGAGATCGTCCTCGATCAGGTGGAGCATGCCGTCCTCGTCCATCGTTCGATGATCGACGGCTCGACCGGCGGCCGCATGAGCCGATCGGCCCATCTTTCGGCCGCCGTCAAGCCCAGCCTCCTAGCGGTCGAACTCGCGTGCGGCCCAGGCGGCCAGCACGAGGTTCTGGCCCGGGAACGCCATGTCGGGAAGCTCGTCCGGCGCGAACCAGCGCAGCTCGGCGACATCGTCGGCCGCGACCGGGTCACCGTCGCCGCTGACGAGCCAGGTGACCGAGAAGACATGGCGGCCGCCGTACGGCTCGATGTCGATGCGCAGGAGCCGGACCGGCTCGATCTCGAGCCCCGTCTCTTCCCGGAACTCGCGGCGCAGCCCATCCACCGCGCCTTCCGTCTCGTGCAGGAAGCCGCCGGGGAGGTCCCAGAAGTCACGCCGCGGCTCACGGCCGCGACGGGCGAGCAGCACGCGGCCGTCACGCTCGAGGATCCCTTGCACCCCCGGGATCGCATTGGCCCAGAGCTCCTCGCCGCAGTCCGGGCAGAGCAGGTGATCCTCGACCGAAGAGAGATCGCCGCCGCAGCGAGGACAGAAGACGCCAGTCGTCGAGCGCGCCCACGGCCCACATGATGGAGAATCCCCACATGCGCAAGGTCGTCCTACTGCATTCCGCGCTCGGCGATTCACGCCTCTGGCGCCACCAACTGGAGGTCCTCCGCCCCGACTTCGAGGTGGTCGCGCCCGACCTGCCCGGCTGGGGTGCCACGCCGCTGCCGACCGAGCCGTTCTCGTTCGTCGACGCCGTCGCCGCGGAACTGCCCGCGGTCCTGGTCGGCAACTCGTTCGGTGGAGCGGTCGCGCTGCGCACGGCGCTCGCGCATCAGGACCGCGTGGAGCGGCTCGTGCTCGTCGGGGCCGGCCTGCCGGCGTGGGACTGGACCGAGGAGATGCGCGACTACTTCACGGCGGAGGAGGCTGCGATCGAGGCGGGCGATCTTGACGCCGCAACCGAGATCAACCTGGAGTTCTGGGTCGCGCCTGCCCATCGCGACGAGGTGCGCCCGCAACAGCGCCGGGCACTCGAGCTGCAGACCGCGCACGAGGAGCCCGAAGTGCGCTGGCCCGAGCATGGCGCCGCTGTCGACACTTCGAATCCCGACGCTCGTCGTCGTCGGTGAGGACGACAAGGCGGACTTCCTCGCGATCGCCCAGCACCTCGCGGAGGAGATCCCCGACGCGGATCTTGCGGTCGTCCCCGGCGCCGGCCACCTCGTCGGCATCGATCAGCCCGAGGAGCTGAACGCCCTGGTGCTCGAGTTCCTAGCGGAGGATGCCCGTGTGCCCGAGTGAGTACCGGCCGGGCTGCGGCCAGACGCAGAGCCCGTGCGGACCTGCGCCAACCGGGATTCGGGCGAGCAGCTTCCCGTCGCGGGTCGAGATCGCGTACACGACTCCGTTGTAGCGCCCCGAGAGCCAGAGCACTTTGCCGTCGGCGGAAACACCCCCCATATCAGGACTGCCGCCGCCAGGGATCCGCCAGGTCCGCACGACCTTGCGGGTCGCGAAGCTGAGCACCGAGATCGAGCCCTCGCCGCGGTTCGTCACGTAGAGGTAGCGACCGTCCCGGCTCGGGTAGAGCCCATGCGCGCCCGTGCCGGTGTGGATTTCGGAGACAACGCGGAAGCTCCTCGCGTTCACGACCCAGACGCCGTTCGACATCATGTCCGCGACGTAGAACACGCGGCCGTCCGGGGAAAGCTTCACGTCCTGCGGCATCCCACCGCCGCCGACACTGAACGCCTTGACGATGCGCTGTCCCGGCACGTCGAGCTCGAGCAGCTGCCCCGAGAATTCACAGCTGACGAGCGCCTTCGTCCCGTCGGCGGTGAAGTCCATGTGGTCGACTCCGCGACAAGGCGTCGGAACGGATTTGACGAGCGCAAACGAGTGCGCGTCGCGGAAGTCGAGCCGCGCGTTGCGTTCAGCAACGACGATCGCGTAACGCCCGTCGGGCGTGAAATACATGTTGTAGGGATCGTCGACCGGGATCGTCCGTGTCGGCTTGCCGGTCTGCGGATCGATCTCGGTCAAGGTGTTGCCGGTGTCGTTCGTGACATACAGGTGCTTGAGGTCGTAGGCCGGAACGACGTGTTGGGGGAGCCCACCGACCGCGAAGTGATCGACGATCTTGAAGGTCATCGGATCGATCACATCGACGGTGTTCGATTGCGAATTCGGCACGTAGATTCGCGGCAGCGCGGTGCGCGCAGCTCCGGTCAGGTTGTTCGGGCTGTCGGCGGCGTAGACGTTGTGCACGTCGATCAGCTTCGGCACGGAGGCGACCGTCTTCCTCGACGGGGCCAGCTCCGAGATTCCTCCGAGGGTGCCCGAGGCGCCTCGCCCGCCGGCGAGCAGGATCCTCCCCGGCAGGCCGATCGCCGCGAGGTCGCTCCGTGCGGACGCGAGGGTGCCGGCCGGGACGATGCGGCGCGCGATCGGGTCGACAGCCTCGATCGCAGCTGTGGGCGTATCGATGGTCGCGCCCCGCCCGCCGATCACGTAGACCTCGCTGCCGAGCGCAGCCGCGGCGGCGTGCGTCGTCGGGTTGGCCAGCCGTCCGATCAATGCCACCCGCCCGGTCGCCGGGTCGAACGACAGAACGGCGTCGCTGGCAGTCCCCTGTGGGGTCGAGCCTCCAGCAATCACGATCCGTCCGTCGACTGCTGCGACGGCGGCGTAGCGCAGCGCCGTCGGGAGCCGGCCGACGACTCGGGCCGGCCCACCCGGCCGCCAGCGGACGATCGTGTTCAACCAGCGCGAACCGGTGTAGCCACCGACGACGTACTCGGCGCCGCCGATCGCGGCCCCGGCCTGATCCGAGCTCGGCGCCGGGAGATGGCCGACCGTGCTCGGTGAGCCTGGCGCGACCCGGACGATGCCGTCGAGCTGCCGGACGCCGTCGCCCCCGCCGAACAGGTAGACAGCGCCGCCGAGTGAAGCCGAGGTCGCATCATGGAGGGCGACCGGTAGCGGCGGGAGGCGCCCGGGCGCCTGCACGGCCACGACGGCCGAGGTCGAGGTGTCGGCGGCGGTCAGCCCACCGGCGAGGATCGCGCCGCCGTGCCAGGGCGCCGAGGTGGCGTCCTGCACCGGGGCAGCGAGGCTTCCAAGGGCGCGCTCGGCCACGGTCACCGGAACGACACGGCGAACATGCGTCGTGCGGGTGACGTCGTGCCTGCTCGTTGTCGTCGTCGCCGCCTGGTGGGAGGCGCTTCCGCAGCCGACGGCGAGCACTGAAACCGACGAGAGAACCAGCAACCGCAGCGGCAAACTGCCGGTCGATCTGGCGAGCGCGTCGCCCAAGGCCCCCATCGCCCACGAGAGTAGGCCGGTCAAGGTTAAGCCCGGCTAAAGAGTCACCGTGCTGCGACGAGCACCGCATCCGCGAACGGCGGCCAGGCCTCGACGGCCCAGTCTCCGAAGGCGAGATCGGTCAGGCAGCCGAGCGCGATCCCTGCCACGGGGTCGACCCAGAGGAACGTGCCGCTCCTGCCGAAGTGGCCGATCGTCTCCGGGGCGTTCCGCGAGCCGGTCCAGTGCGGCGCCTTCGCGTCGCGCACCTCGAGCCCGAGCCCCCAGTCGTTCGGCGTCTGACGGCCGAAGCCCGGCAGGATCCCTCCGAGGCCCGGGAACTGCACCGTGGCAGCTTCTGCGAGCGTCTCGGGCGCAAGCCGCGCTCGGCGCCTGCAGCTCACGTGCGAGCTCGAGCAGGTCGGCCAGGGTCCCTTCCACGCCCGACCCCGCCGAGCCGCGCAGTACAGCAGTTGTTCCGCGCCACACGTGTGCGAAGTAGTCCGCGAACGGCATCTCCGCCCGCTGCTCCACGAGTGCGGCTGCGACCTCGAAGCCGTAGTTCGAATACACCCGCCGCGCGCCCGGCCGGGAGACCGGCGGGCCCTGCTCGAACGGAAGCCCGGAAGCATGCGCGAGCAGGTGGCGAAACGTCGAGTCGGGCGGCCCCGCGGGCTCGTCGAGATCCACGAGCCCCTCCTCGGCTGCCACGAGCATGGCAACCGCCGTCGCGAGCTTGGTCACCGACGCCCACGCGAACCTGCGCCCAACCTCGCCGTGCGTCGCTTCGACGAGCCCGGTCACGCCGACGGCGACGTGCTCGCACGGCCAACTGTCGACCTGGCGCAGGGCATCCACGAACCGCGAGACTAGCGAGCATGGAACGACAGTTGATCTCCTCCGGAGCTGCGTTCGAGGACCGGGTCGGCTACTCGCGGGCGGTGAGAGTCGGTGAGCGCGTCTGGGTCTCCGGTACCGCGCCGATCATGCCCGGCGACGGGAACCCGCCCGGGTCGCCGTACGAGCAGGCCCGCGTGTGCCTCGCGATCATCGAGCGGGCGCTGGCCGAAGCCGGCGCGTCGCTCGACGATGTCGTAAGAACCCGCATCTACGTCACCGATGCCGCGTACATCGACGAGGTCGGACGTGCACACGGTGAGGCATTCGCGAGAGCGCGACCGGCCACCACCGGCATCGTTGCGACCCTGCTCGATCCGCGTTGGCTGGTCGAGATCGAGGCGGAAGCGGTGATACTGGTCACATGAAGCAGATCTTCCCGCCGTCGATCACCGGCAAGGGCACCGAAGGCCTCGGGACGGGTCACGCGAGCGTGCTCGATCACTCCTTCGGCAACAGCGACCCGTACACGCTCGGCGTCGAGGAGGAGTACATGCTGCTCGACCCCGAGACCTGGGATCTCGTGCAGCACATCGACTCGGTGCTTGCGGCGGTCGAGCATGGGGAGCACCGAAACCGCATTCACGCGGAACTGATGCAATCCGTGCTCGAGGTCACCACACCCGTGTGCAGGACAGCCGGCGACGTCATGCACTCGCTGTCGCAGCTGCGCGGGTACGTCGCCGAGATCGCGCGATCCGAGGGTTGTCGTTTCGGCTCCGCGGGCACCCACCCGTTCAGCCTCTTCGAGCGTCAACGCATCACGGCGCGCGACCGCTACCGGCAACTCGTCGACCAGTTGCAGTACATCGCGCGCCGCGAGCTGATTTTCGGGATGCACGTGCACGTCGCCATCGACGACCCTGAGAAGGCGATCCAGGTGATGAACGGACTGCTCGTGCACCTCCCGCAGATGCTCGCCCTCAGCGCGTCGTCGCCGTTCTGGCGCGGCGAGCCGACGGGCCTCGCGTCAAGCCGCCAGATGGTGTTCGCCGCCTTTCCACGCTCGGGACCGCCGCCGCGCTTCAGGGACTACGCCGACTACGCGGAGGTCGTCGGCCAGCTCGAGCGCACGGGCTGCATCGCCGACTACACCCACATCTGGTGGGACATCCGCCCGCATCCGCGCCTCGGCACGATCGAGATTCGTGTCTGCGACGCTGTCACTCGGCTCGAGGATGTGGTTGCGATCGCCGCGTTCTTCCAGGCGATCGTGAAGATGTACTGCGAGCTGCACGAGGCGGGCAAGACGATCCCGAGCTGGCACCGGCTGCTGACGACCGAGAACAAGTGGCTGGCCGCGCGGTACGGGCTCGAGGCACCGGTGATGGACCTGGCGACGGGCCGGCGCAACCGCGTGCCCATCGCTCAGCTCGTTCGGCGAACGCTGCGCGACATCGAGCCGCACGCGCGCGAGCTCGGCTCGGAGCGTGAGCTGGAGGGTGTGCGCGACATCCTCGCTCGCGGCAACGGCTCCGACCGCCAGCTGCGGATCTGGAACGCCAACCGCGACATCGTCGAGGTCGTGCGCGAGATCTCAACGGCGACGGAAGCCGCCGCCGTCAGCGCACCGGCAGCGAACTGACGCGACTGCGCTCGCCGACGAGCCACAGGCGACTCAGGTCCGGCGCAAACCCAAGTGCGATCGCGACGTGATTGCCACCCGCGACGACCGTGCGCTCGGCGAGCTCGACGAACCAGACATGCTGCGCATCGGAGACGGCGATCCGCTCACCGTCGGGCGCCATCACCGCGATACCGGGGTTCGGGGTCCAGCTCGCACGCTGGAACGGGTAGCTGTCGCGGATCCGGTGCGCCGCGATGTCGACCGTCACGACACGGCCGTAGCCGGGACTGACCGCCCACAGCGTGCGCCCGTCGGGATCGACGACGAGCGCCCACGTCATCGCCGCACCGAAGTCGCCGTTACCGGGAAGATCGACGCACCGCGCCGTGCCTGCGGCCAGATCGAGCTCGTGAATCATCGCGCCGCCACCCGGACCGAGATAGAGCGTGAACACGTAACGCCCGTCGTTGGAGGCAACTCGCGCAAAGGGAACGCCTGAGATCGTCGCCGGCTCGCCGGGATCTTTGAGCGGCGCCGCTGCCAGCGTGTTCGTCGCGAGGTCGTACTGACGCACCTGGTAGCCCTCGGACGACGACTTGATCAGGAAGAGCTTCGACCCGCGCAGGGCGTCGAACGACCAGGCGTTGCCCCGAAGCTTCACGATCTGCTCCGCCCGTGACCGCGACACGATCGCGAACGTGGTCGAACGGGCCTGGGTGCGCGCGAGCGCCGCACGCGAGGCGTCCTGTGACGTGCCGACCAGCGAGAACCTCGCACGCTGCTGCAGCGTCGCGCTGCCGATCCGGGTGCCCGTCGCAGCGTCGAACCAGGTGAGGAGCCTGCCGTCCTGGTGGACGACCTGGTTGCCCGTGACGATCCCCGGCGGCAGCCTCCAGCGCGTGGTGCCGGAGCGCAGGTCGATCACGCGGACCGGCGACTCGGCCTGTTGCCGGGTCGCGAGGAGTGCGCCCCGTGCGATCACGAACTGGCTCGGAGCGCAGT
Source organism: uncultured Thermoleophilia bacterium (assembly GCA_963779535.1). Classification (GTDB taxonomy): domain Bacteria; phylum Actinomycetota; class Thermoleophilia; order Gaiellales; family Gaiellaceae; genus PALSA-600. Next base: position 248,097 of record CAVZYP010000007.1, read on the forward strand.
CGAGCGGAGAGCACCCTGCCGGCCGGGCTGCGCCCGGAAGCAGCAGCACGACCGCGGCGAGTCCGACCACCAGGCGCTTCACGAGAGGGATACGCGCCAGGGACCGCTCGAGGTCCCCGGCGCGTATGGACCTCGTGGCTGCTTCCCGTCGTAGAGTCGAAGGGTGTCGGAGCGCGCCTGGATCAGGGGTGCCCAGCGCGGATCGGTCGCCGATCTCGAGCGGCTCTTCCGCGAGCACTGGCCGCGCGCCTACCGCGCGGCGCTGCTCGTCACCGGCGACGCAGCTGCAGCCGAGGACATCGCCCAGGAGGCGTTCCTGGCCGCGGTGCGCCACCTCGACCGCTTCGACCGGCGCAGACCGTTCGCTCCCTGGCTTCATCGCATCGTCGTCAACCGCGCGATCGACTGGACCCGCGCTCGCAGGCTGCGCGCCGAGGTCGAGCTCGGCCCCTCCGTCTCCGCCCCGCAGCGGCCCGAGCCCGACGGCACCGTGCTCGGCCGCATCGGCGACCTCGCGCCCGAGCACCGCGCCGTCGTCGTCCTCCGCTACGTGCTCGAGTACACCCCGGGGGAGATCGCCGAGCTGCTCGATCTGCCGCGCGGCACCGTCAACTCGCGGCTGCGGCGCGGCCTGGACCGGCTGAAGGAGCTGGAGGCATGAACCAGGCCGAAGAGCGGGCATGGGAGATCGTCCGGCGCGCCTACGAGGAACGGGCTCCGCGCCCCGTCCGCCGCCCCGCGCGCAACGGCCTGCTCCTGGCGGTGCTCGCGGCTGCGGTCGTCGTGGCTGCGGCGATCCTCTCGCCGCCGGGGCGAGCCGTGTTCGAGCGGGTCCGCGAGGCGGTCGGGGTCGAACACGCTGCGCCCGCGCTCTTCTCGCTCCCGGCGAGCGGACGCCTGCTCGTCGTCTCGCCCGGCCACGGCGGCGTCTGGCTCGTGCAAGGCGACGGCCTCAAACGACGATTGGGCTCCTACCAGGACGCCGCCTGGTCGCCTCACGGCCTCTATCTGGTGGTATCCCGAACCGACGAGCTGGCCGCGGTCACGGCCGGGGGCGACATCCGCTGGTCGCTCGCGCGGCACGGCGTCCGCGACCCGGCCTGGGAAGGCACGCGAACGGACACACGAATCGCCTACATCGCTGAGAGCGGACTGCGCGTCGTCGGCGGCGACGGCACCGGCGACCGCCTGCTCGACCGCAACGCGCGCGGCGTCGCCCCGGCCTGGGATCCGGCCCGCCTGCACGTCCTCGCCTACTCGGCGGGCCGCGCAGTGGTGCTGCGGCGCGCGAGCGGCGCGATCGTCTGGCGTGCTCCGGTCCACTTCCTGCCCGCGAGCCTCGACTGGTCCTCCGACGGCCGCCGGCTCGCAGTCGCCTCCGGCCGGCGAATCGTCGTCCTCGATTCCCACGGACGCCTCGTGCGGACCATCTCGATGCTCGGAGCCGAGCTCGGCCAGGCCACATTCAGGCCCGGCTCCCACCGGCTCGCAGTGACCGTCCGCCTCGGTGGTCACAGCGAGGTGAAGCTCGTCGACGTCGACCGGCCGGGGCGGTCCAAGCTGCTCTTCGCCGGGCCGGGAGCGTTCGGCGACCTCGCCTGGTCGCCCGGCGGCGGCTGGCTCCTCGTCGACTGGTCGACGGCGAACCAGTGGGTGTTCCTGCACGGCTCGCACGTGCAGGCGGTCGGCAACATCCGCGAGCAGTTCTCGCAGGGTGACCAGTTCTCCCCGCCGCTCGAACTGTCGGGCCGCTGGTGCTGCAGCAGCTAGTCTCGAAGGAATGCTCCAGGTCGGCGACACTCTCCCCGCAGCAACGGTGTTCCTCGGGCCCGGCCGGCCTCTGACCCTGCTCGAGCTGGTCGAGGACGGGCCGAAGCTCATCGTCTTCTACCCCTTCGACTGGTCGTCCACCTGCACGAACGAGATGGAGCTCGTCCGCGACCGGCGGGCGGACTTCGAGGAGCTGGGGGTTCAGCCGGTCGGGATCTCGCGCGATTCGCCCTGGTGCCACATCGCATGGACACAGGTGCTCGACCTCAATTTCGGGCTCCTCTCGGACTTCAACGGTGAGGCCGTGCGAGCCTTCGGTGTGGGCTTCGAGTTTCGCGGCCTCAGGGACGTGGCGCAGCGCAGCGCGTTCCTCGTCGACCACAACGGCACCATCCTTGCCGCCTGGCAGTACCCGTCCGGCGAGGTCCCCGACGTCGACGAATGGCTCGAGGCGGCAGCACAGGTCTTGAAACCTGCGCGCACATCTGGCTAGATCGCCGGATGGACACACCTGCACCTGACACAGTCGCCCCGTCGCGCTCCGGCGGGACCATCACCTACGCGCTGCTGGCGATCATCATCGTCGTCACAGCGATCTTCGCGTTGTCGACGAACGCGTTGCCGGACCACTGGTATGCCGTCTTCAAGTCCGTCCACGTGATCCTCGCGGTCGTGTGGGTCGGCGGCGGCGTCCTGCTCACGATCCTCGGGTTACGGGCCCAGCGGGAGACTGACCCGCGCGCCATCGTCACGCTCGCTCAGCAGGCTGCGTTCGCCGGCGAGAAGATCTTCGCACCGGCGGGCCTGATCGTCTTCCTGATGGGAATCGCGATGATGCTCAACACGAACTGGGGCTGGGACAAGTTCTGGGTCGACTTCGGGCTCATCGGTTATGCCGTGACATTCGTCACCGGCATCGCCGTGCTGTCGCCGCTCGCGAAGAAGGTTCACCTGTCGGCCGAGCAGAACGGCCCGGAGCATCCGACGACGCTCGCGCTGATCGACCGCATCCTGCTGATCGCCCGTGTCGATGTCGCCGTGCTGCTACTGGTGATCGCCGACATGGTCACCAAGCCGTTCAGCTAGGTATGTAACTCAGGAACCTGGTTCGCTTCGCGAATCAGGTTCCAATGTGCTGGAGCGGGCCTCGAGCCCGCTCCATCACATGCCCATCGAGTGGTAGCCGCTGTCGACGTAGAGGGTCGTGCCGGTGACGTTGCGCGCGCCGTCGCCGAGCAGATACTCGGCGGCTGCGCCGACGTCCTCGGCATCGACATGGCGATGCAGCGGCGAGCGGTCCTCGACGATCGACTCCATCGTCGGGAAGCCGGCGATCGAGCGGGCGGCGAGGGTGCGAACCGGGCCGGCCGAGATCGCGTTGACTCGAATGTTCTTCCCACCGAGGTCCCAGGCGAGGTACTTGACCGACGAGTCGAGCGTCGCCTTCGCGACGCCCATCACGTTGTAGTGCGGCACCGCCCGCTCCCCGCCGAGGTAGGTCATGGTGACGATCGAACCGCCGCCGGCGGCCTCCAGCAGCGGCTCTGCGGCCCTCGCCGTCGCAACCAGGGAGTAGGCGCTGACGTCGATCGCCATCCAGAATCGGTCGCGCGGCGTATCCGTGAAGCGGCCCTCGAGATCCTCGGCAGCCGCAAACGCCACCGAATGGACGAGAATGTCGAGCTTTCCGCCGAACACCTCCCCGACCTCGGAGAAGACCCGGGCGATCGCCGCGTCGTCCCGAACGTCGAGCTCGGTGACGAGTGGGCTCGCAACCGACTCGGCCAGGTCGCGAACGTTCTTCTCGATCCGCTCCCCCTGGAACGTGAACGCGAGCCTGGCGCCTCCGGCGGCCAGGCGCTGCGCGATCGCCCACGCAATCGAGCGCTTGTTGGCGACACCCAGGACGAGCGCGTTCTTTCCGGCGAACATTCTGGGGCCGACTCTAACCGGGTTCCGCTAATCTGCGGCACCTTGCGTCGCCTGCTGTTGCTCTCGGCGGTGTTGGGGCTCGTGGCGGCGGCGTCTGCCTCGGCCGCCCTCACACCGGTCCGCCGTCCCGTCGGGGAGACTTCGCTTCCGCGCGTTCGCGCCGGAGTGATCCATGTCCCGGCCGCCCGGACGCGCGGGTTGACGCGCGTCATCGTCCGCCTCGCAGCGCCGCCACTGGCGGCCTGGCGCTCAGATCGCTCGATCTCGTTCGCCTCGCGCGCGAACCACCTCAACGTCCGCTCGGCGAGCTCGGTCGCCTACCTCGCGAAGCTCGCGCAGCTTCAGAAGGTCGCCGTGGCCCAGGTGCGCGCGGCGATTCCCGCGGCACGCATCCAGGAGCACTTCGCGATCCTGCTCGACGGCTTCACCGTCGAGCTGCCCGCTCGTTCGCTCCCGAAGCTGCTCAGCGTCCAGGCCGTCACCAAGATCTACCCGAGCCTCACCTACACGGCGACGATGGACCGCGGGCCGAGCGTGATCCACGCGACCGATCTCGAAGCCGCGACCGGACAGAAGGGCGAGGGCATCAAGATCGCCGTCATCGACACCGGCGTCGACTCGTCGAGCCCGTTCCTCAATCCTGCCGGTTTCTCGTATCCGCCCGGCTTCCCGAAGGGCGACACCAAGCTCACGACGCCCAAGGTGATCGTCGCCAAGGTGTTCCCGGGCCCGGTGCGCGATGCGTCGAGCAACAAGGCGTTCGATCCGACGGAACCGCACGGAACCCACGTGGCGGGCATCGCCGCGGGCGACGAGAACACGACCGCGCCTGCGGGCACCGACCATCCACAGGTGACCGGCCTCTCCGGTGTCGCGCCGAAGGCGTGGATCGGGAACTACCGCGTGTTCACGGTGCCCACGCCACTCGGCCACGAAGCCGACACGCCGGAGATCGTCAACGCGTTCGAGGCCGCGGTAGCTGACGGGATGAACGTCATCAACTTCTCCGGCGGCGGGCCCCAGACCGACCCGGCGAACGACGCGATGTACGAGGCGATTCACAACACCTCGCTGGCAGGCGTCGTGCCCGTGATCGCGGCAGGCAACGATCGTGAGGACTTCGGGCTCGGGACGGCGGGCTCGCCGGGAACGGCCCCGGATGCGATCTCGGTCGCAGCGACCTCGAATTCGCACGTCTTCGCGCCGGCGCTGTCGGTCGTCGGAGGACCGCCTTCCCTGGGAGCCATCCCGATCCAGAACGCAGGCGGCGCCCGGCTCCCGAGCGCCTGGGCGACGCTCGACCAGACCGTGGTCGACGTCTCGTCGATCGTCGGCACCGACGGCAAGCCGGTCGAGTCGCATCTCTGCGGAGCCGCCAGCGATCCGAACACCACCATCGGCACACTGCCGAAGGACTCCGTCAAGGGGAAGATCCTGCTCGTCTCCCGCGGCGTCTGCACGTTCGTCTCCAAGGCGGAGCGGGCGCAGATCGGAGGAGCGATCGGGATCATCCTCGTCGACAACCGCTTCGGCGAGGCCAACCAGATCCCCATTCCGCTGCCGATTCCCGCCGGGATGATCGCCGATCTGGACGGCCGGCAACTGCGTGCCTACGCCGACGCGAACGGCGGTCAGGCGACCATTCGCGTGACGAGCAATATCCAGGAGATCCCGACCAACCGCGCAGGTGTCATCACGAGCTTCTCGTCGGCCGGGCCGACCGATTTCGGACACATGCTCAAGCCGGACATCTCGGCGCCCGGGCTCGACGTGCTCTCCTCCACACCGCCCAAGACGACCGGCGAGCTCTTCTCGGTCTTCGCCGGCACGTCGATGGCGACGCCTCACGTCGCCGGGGCGGCGGCGCTCCTGCTGCAGCAGCACCCCGGCTGGACACCGTGGGAGGTCAAGTCCGCACTGATGTCGACTGCCGGAGCTGCGTGGGGTGACACTGCGCGCACGCAGGAGGCTCCCGTTCTGCTCGAGGGTGCGGGGCTCGCCAACGTGCTCACCGCGGACGACCCGAGGGTGTTCACCGATCCGCAATCGCTCTCGTTCGAGAAGATCGACGTCTCGACCGGCGCGCAGCGCTCGTCGATGCTGCTGACGATGTCCGACGCCGGCGACGGCGCAGGAAACTGGACAGTGTCGCTCGCGCCGCAGACACAGACGACCGGCGTCGAGATCGACGTGCCGGGAACCGTGGCGCTCGCCCCCGGCGGCGACGTCGCGATCCCCGTGGTCGTGCGGGCCGCTGCCAACGCGGGCGTCGGCGAGAACTACGGCTTCGTCGTCCTGACGCAGAACGGCGTGCAGCGGCGCGTGCCGTACGAGTTCCTGATCGAACGCCCTGCTCTGCGCAACGTTCCGGCGGTGCCGCTGAAGAGGCTGCAGATCGGGAACACGGCGACCGGCAAGAGCCTCGTGTCGGTGTACTGCTGTCCGCTCGCACCGTTCGGGCCGCCGCCGGACTACACGGGCCCGACGATGAACGAGGACGGCTCCGAGCACCTCTACTACACCGATGTCAACGAGCCGATCGTCAACCTCGGCGTCTCGGTGCTCGGCAGCAGCGCCGGTGCCCTGATCGATCCGTTCGTGCTCGGATCGAAGGACGAGAACGACGTGCAGGGCTACGCCGGCATTCCCACCGACGTCAACTCGCTGACCTATGACGCGAACATCGACATCGGCGCGGCCGGCGTGCAGTTCCCGCGCCTGCAGCGTTTCTACATCGCGGTCGACTCGCGCACCGATCCGTTCACGAACCGGTCGCAGAAGGGCCAGTACCTCCTGAACGCGTGGATCAACGACCTCACTCCACCCTCGGTGCGGATGCTGACGACGAAGGTCAGCGCCGGCCGTCCGTTGCTCGTCGCACAGGCGATCGACTCCCAGTCCGGGGTAGACCCGCTTTCGCTGGTCGTCAACTACAACAACGCCCTGATCGGGGCTTCCGCCTACGACCCGGTCTCCGGGCTGGTCCTCTTCGGTATTCCGACCTCGGCGCCCAAGTTGAAGCCCGGCACCACGAGGGCGATCGTGGCGGCGTCCGACTACCAGGAGTCGAAGAACATCAACACCGTCGGCAACGACATCTACCCCAACACGGCGTTCCTCCAGTCGAAATTGACCGTCGTGAACGGGCCGACGGTGACCTGGGTCGAGCCGCCCGCCCACGTCTGCGCGTTCAAGAGCGACCGGCTCGTCGTCGTCGCCGGCGCGACGGAGAAGATCAAGGACGTGACCTTCACCGACGGCAAGCACCGGATCGGCGTCGACAAGAGCGGGCCCGGAGGTGTGTACTCGGTCGCGTGGAACACCAAGAACCTCAAGAAGGGCACCCGGAGCCTGGAGGCGACGGTCACGGACGCGTCGGGGCATCGCGCCGCGGCCGGCCGCGAGTTCAAGATCTGCAGGTAGCCGTCGTCACCGGAGCGTCGTCGGGAATCGGCGCCGAACTGGTGCGAGCGCTGCAAGCCCGGAGCACCCTGGTGGTGGGGCTCTCACGCCGCCCGTCCGACGCCGACGAGCACGAGGGGTGCGACGTCTCAGACCGCGGCGCGGTCGAAGCGGCCGCCGCCCGGATCCTCGAGCGGCACCCGCGCATCGACCTGCTCGTCAACAACGCCGGAGTCGGTGCGCGCTCCACCTACCTCGCTGCAGAGCCGGAGCTGATCGAACGGGTGATTCGCGTCAACTACCTGGGGACGGTCTGGTCGACGCTGGCGTTCCTGCCCGGGCTTGGCCAGGGCTCGCACATCGTCAACATGGTCTCGGTGGCAGGGAGCGTGGCGGCAGGCCCGTATTCGGCATCGAAGCACGCGCAACTCGCGTTCTCGCGCTCGATCGCGGTCGAGCTCGCGCCGCGCGGCATCCTGGTGCACACCGTGAGCCCGGGCTTCGTCGAGACGGAGGGGTTCCCACAGCGCGAGCGTTTCCCAGGCCCGTTCCACCGGCTCGTGGCCGACCCGACGCTCGTTGTCGAACGTGTGCTCGGAGCAGTCGACAAGGGAAAGCGCGAGATCGTGGTTCCCCGCTGGTACCGCCCGGCAGCCTGGGCGCAAGCGCTCGCGCCCGGCGCGGTCGCTAGCGCGAGAGCACGTACCAGCCGACGACGGCCTCGTAGCCTCTAGGCGCCAGGTTGCGGGCGTGCTCGCGCTGCGGGCCTTCGCAGCCCGCAAGGTCGAGATACGCCTCGAGGTCCCGCAGCTCGCGCATGTCCTTCTGAAGGCGAAGAACGAGGTTGTTCGAATCGAAGAGCCCTCGCATGTCGACGTCGGCCAGCAGACGTGTCGTCGACGGGTCGCGGGCGTGCTCGAAGCGGTTGAGCTCCATCGAGGCGATCGGATCGTTCGGCGCCAGCTGATCGACGACGAGGATCGTTCCGTCCAGCTTGGTGACGCGCGTGAGCTCGGCCACGAGCAGCTCGGGCCGCTTCGTGTGATGCAAGGTGCGCAGCGTCGCCGCGACGTCGAACTCGAAGTCGTCGAACGGCAGATGCTCGCCGTCTCCGACCACGACCGCGACATTGGCGGGTGCATCCAACATGGCGCGCTCGGCGATCTCCCCGTCGATCTCGAGCGCGACTACTTCGCGCGCACGCGGCGCGACGGCGAACGCGAATGCGCCCGTCCCAGCACCCACGTCGAGCACCCGCTCGTCCCCCCGCAGCGGTAGGAGGTCATCGAGACGGGCCGCGAGCTCCGCGGCGCGTTCCGCCTGCAGCTCTGCGCGCTTGTCGACCCAGCTCACGCCCCTCCGACCACGACACGGTGGGCTCGGGCCGGCGACGAGTCGATCCCGCAGGCGAGCTCGTAGGTGAGCGTGCCGGCAACGCGCGCATGCTCCTCGAGCGGAGCGCCGGGGCCGACGATGGTCACCGGAGTGCCCGGCGGCAGCTCGCGGTCGAGCTCGATAGCGGTTGCGTCCATGGACACGGCACCGACCACTTTGCACGTTTCACCACCGACCCGCACCGCGGTGCCGGTCAGGTCGCGCCGGAGCCCGTCCGCATATCCGACGGGCAGGATCCCGATCCACGTCTCGCGCTCGGCGACGAAGAGCCTGCCGTAGCCGGTCGATTCACCGGCCCGCAGGAGCTTCGATTCGGCGAGCTCGCTCACCCAGGAGAGCACCGGCTCGAGCCCGTCCTCAGCCGGGTCGGTCCCGAACGGCGACAGCCCATAGATCGCGATCCCGCAGCGAACGGCGTCGAAGCGCGATTCCGGGATCCTGAGCGCAGCGGCACTGTTCGCCACGTGCCGGGTCAGATGGGCCACGGGGCCGGTGGCGGCGCGGAACCGCTCGATCTGCTCGCGTGCGAAGTCCAGGTCGGTGTCCGCGGTCGCGAGGTGCGTCATCACTCCGGCCACCGCCCGCGTGGGCGCCGGCAGCTCCGACACGCCCCAGCGGCCCATTCCCGTGTCGAGCTTCACATGCACGACGATGTCCTCCGGGATCTCCGCGCTCGAGACGACGAGCTCGAGCCCGGCCTGGCGGGCGGCGGCGACCTCCTCCGGCGACGCCGGCCCCAGGACGAGCAGCCGCGCCGCCGGAAAGGCATCCCGCAGCGCGAGCGCCTCCCCCACGGTGGCGACGCACAGCGCTCCAGCGCCGGCGTCGAGCGCGGCGGCGCCACAGTCGCGGGCACCGTGCCCGTACGCGTCGGCCTTCACGACCGCCCAGACCTCTGCCCCTGCGGCAGCACGTAGAAGCGTCTGCACGTTGCGCCGCAGCGCGGCAAGATCGATCGTGATCCGGGATCTCACGCCAGGGGCGCGCGCTGCAGCCCGTGACCGGACAATGCGCGCTGGAGTGCGGGCAGGAGGTCCGATGCGATCGCTCCGCGCTGCGGGTCGACGAGCTCGGCCGCGACACCGTGCGCGACTGCGCCGGCGGCAGCCGCGAACCGCGCCTCCACGCCCTTGGCGAGAAATGCCGCCACGATCCCGGTGAGAACATCACCGGATCCGGCGGTCGCGAGCGCGGGCGTGCCGTAGGTGGCGACGAGCACTCCCTCGCGTGGCGTGGCGACGATCGTGTCGGCACCTTTGAGCAGCACGACCGAACCGAAACGCGAGGCGGCGCGGCGCGCGGCGTCGAGCCGGTGGGCGTCGATCTCGCGGCTCTCGACCCCGAGCAGACGCGCGAGCTCGCCGCTGTGAGGCGTCAGTACGGTCGGCGCCGCCCGCACGAAGGGCTCGAGCTGCCACAGCCCATCGGCGTCCAGCACGACCGGCAGGTCCAGGCGCTCGAGGAGGATGCGCACCAGCTCGACCGTCCCGTCGCTCCGGCCGAGGCCCGGCCCGATCGCAACCGCGTCCGCCTTCTCTGCGGCGGCGAGAATCGCGTCGATCGACCGGGGCAGCAGCCGCCCCGACGAATCCTCGGGCAGCGGCCGCTTGACCACCTCGAGCAGCGTCGTCTCGAGCACGGGCAGTGTCGACTCGGGGGCGGCCACGGTCACGTAGCCCGCGTCGGCGCGGAAGGCGGCCAGCGCCGTCAGCATCGGCGCGCCCGTCAGGCCCCGCGACCCGCCGACCACGAGCACCGAGCCGGCAGTGTATTTCGTCGATTCGGTGTGTTTGGCGGGCACCTCGAGGAGCGCGGAGGCCGGGACGAGGGCGTGCTCGTGCTCGCGCGGCCGCAATCCGATCGGTGCGATCTGCACCGAGCCGGCGTGGAACCGGCCCGGGGCGATCGCGAGCCCGACCTTCGCGGCCCCGAAGGTGACGGTCGCGGTCGCCTCGACCGCGACTCCCGGCACCTCGCCCGTGGACGCGTTGACGCCGGAGGGGACGTCGATCGCGACGACGGGGCAGCTGGTTGCGTTGATCAGCTCGATCATCCGAGCCGCGTCCTCACGGGGGGCATCGTCCAGTCCGATGCCGAGGAGCGCGTCGACCAGCACGTCGGGCTCACCGAGGTCGCCGACACCCTCCACGAGCGTGACATCGCGTCCGGCCTCGCGCAGGATCCGGGCGCAGACCTTGCCGTCGCCGCCGTTGTTGCCGCGGCCGCAGACGACGGTCACCCGCCCGGGGAACCCACGCAGCACGAACTCGGCGACTGCCGTCCCGGCGCGCTCCATCAACTCGGCCAGCGGGCCCTGGTGCGCCTCCTCGGCGCGCCGGGTCTCGGCAGCGGTCAGCAACGGCTGCAGCCTGAGCATTCCTGCTCCAGCGGCTCCGTCGAGCCTACGCCCCAAGCGCCATCACCACCGCCACGGCTGCAGCCAGCTCGCGCGAGTGGGTCATCGAGAGCTCGATCTCCCCCGCGCCGACCTTCGCCGCCCACTGCGCGGTGCGCCCGCTGAGGAAGACCCCGGGCTTCGGCCGGCCGCGAATCTCGATCTCCTTCCAGGTGAAGTAGACACCGGAGCCGAGCGCCTTCCCGACGGCTTCCTTCGCGGCGAAGCGCCCGGCATAGTGCTGCGGTGGATTGGGCTTCGAGTCGCAGTACGCGCGCTCGGACTCGGTGAAACAGCGCTGCTTGAAGCCGTCCCCGTGTCGTTCGAGCGCGCGCCGGATCCGTTCGATCTCGATCAGGTCGACGCCGACCTTCACTAGAGATTCGCTTCGAGCCAGTTCGGCAGCTGCGCGATCGAGGAGACGATCCCTTCGGGCTGCACCGCCGAGCGTTCGACCTCGTCGGGCCGGAACTTGCCCGTGCGCACGAGGATCGTCTTCATGCCGAACCGGTGTGCACCGAGAATGTCTCCCTCGAGGTCGTCACCGACCATCCACGTGATGCTCGGGTCGGCGTCGATCGTCTCGAGCGCAGCGGTGAAATAGGCGCTCGACGGCTTGCCGAGCACCGTCGCCTCGGTCTCGGCGGCATACTCGAGCCCGGCGACGAACACCCCGGTGTCGAGCCGCGGGCCGTCTGCCGTCTGCCACCACTTGTTCTTGTGCAGGCAGTAGAGATCGGCACCGGCCTCGAGCTCGTGGAACGCGCGGTTCAGGTTGAGATAGGAGAAGATCCGCCCCACCTCCTCGCCTTCGTCCGCACCGCCGATGAGGACTGCGTCGACGTTCATTCCGACCAGCTGCAGGCCGTCGAGGTCGTCGAGGATCCCAGGCATCGTCAGTGCCAGCACGCGCTTGCCCTTCAACTCGCGAGCCGCGACCGAGCCGGTCGTCTGGAGCTCGTCCTCGGGGATGTCGAAGCCCATCAGCTGCAGCTGCTGAAAGAGCTCCTGCCGCGACAGTGTGGTCGAGTTCGTGACGAACCGAAGCCTGTGCCCTGCGTCACGCAGCGTCCGCACCGCCGAGACTGCCCCGGTGATCGGTACGCCCGAAACGTGCAGGACGCCGTCCACGTCGAGGAGAATGGCAGCCATGGAGATCGAGTCTATTCGCTCCGAGATTGCCTTCAGGTTCTCGCGGTCGAGCGGGCCTGGAGGGCAGCACGCGCAGAAGAGCTCGACGCGAGTGGAGGCGCTGTTCGACGTGGAGGACTCGGCGGCGCTCAGCCCCGCCGAGCGGCGCCGTGTGCTCGAGCGGATCGGCCCGGTCGTGCGGGCGATCGCGCAGGACGAGCGGTCTCAGCTCCGCAACCGCGAGCTCGCAACAGATCGAATCGTCGAACAGCTGCGCGAGGCAGTGAAGGTGCGCCGCAAGCGACACCCGACCAAGCCGACTGCCGCGTCCAAGCAGCGCCGTCTCGACGAGAAGAAGCGGCGGAGCGTGACGAAACGACTGCGGAGGGAGACGGGTGACTAACCTGGGCCGCCGTGGACGAGTACGCGGTCATCCTCGACCAGGCGCGCGCCAGCATCGCCGCCGGCCGCACGCCCGACTGGGCGGTGCTCGAAGCACGCGTCCAGGCAGTTGCGCTGCAGCCTCGAGCGAGCGCCGACCCCGACCGGGAAGCACGCGCCCTGAAGCAGCTGCAGCTGCTGGCCTCGGTCCAGCGGGCGCGCGCGCGCCTGACTCCGGCTGCGGACGCGCCGGCGGCACCGACGCGCAGACCCGCCGCGCTGCGGGAGCGCCCGACGATCACCGGGAACATGGAGGTCAGGCGCGACGCCGACGGCGAGGCGTTCGTGCTCCGCTGGGACTCGACGCCGGGGGTGCTCGAATGGGTGGCGCGAGTCAGCGAGCGAAGCGACCCCCGCGGCGGGTACGCCGTGCTGGAGGAGCGCAGGCTGCCCGCGGACGCAACGTCGGTGGAGGTGCCGCTCGGGCCGAACGCGCTGCGGGTGCACCTGCTCGGCCGCGGCCGGGGCGGCAAGCTCGTGCGCCGCGCCGTGATGTCGCCGCTCACCCCCGAGTCGTGGGGAGAGCGCTGGCAGCGCCGGGCGAGCGCAGCCTGAGGGCGTCGTGCGCCCGTGGCCGCGTGCTCCGGCTCGCGTCGTGCGCCCGGTGCGCGAGGCTAGAGCTGGCGACCGGGGCGGTCGAAGCGCGAGTCGACGCCGTAGCGCGCACCGAGCACACCGACGACGAGCAGCACGATCAGGAAGATGATGGCGACCATGCATTCACCCTGCCGACCAGGGACTATCAGCACAAATCGTGATAGTGTTGGTTTCTATTATGAAACCTGATAGCTGGCTCGGCGTCGAGCTGCGGCACTTCGCCGCCCTCCAGGCAGTCGCCTCGGCCGGCTCGTTCGGACGGGCCGCGGAACGGCTCGGGTACACCCAGTCGGCGATCAGCCAGCAGATCGCGACCCTGGAGCGGATCGTCGGCGAGAAGCTGGTCGAGCGGCCGGGCGGCCCACGGCCCGTCTCCCTGACCGAGGCGGGTCAGCTGCTCCTCCGCCATGCGGACTCGATCGTCGCGCGACTCCAGGCCGCGCAGGCCGACCTCCAGGCGCTGCGGGCCGGCGAGGCGGGCACGCTGCGCGTCGGCACCTTCCAGTCCGCGGGAGCCCGCGTCCTGCCGGAGATCATGCGGCGCTTCACCGCTCAGTGGCCGCTGATCGAGGTCATGCTGGAGGAGCACGACGACGAGGTGATCGCGGATGCGCTGGAACGCGGCGAGCTCGATGTCGGATTCCTGTTGCTGCCGATCGGGGATGCGCCTCTCGACACGGTCGAGCTGCTGCGCGACCCGTACGTGCTCGTCGTGGCCGCGGGCTCTCCGCTCGCCGCCGGCCCGCCTTCGCTGCAGGAGATCTCCCGGCAACCGCTTGTCGGCTTCCGTTCCGGCCTCTCGACCGACCCGATCGAGGCGGCATTCCGCGCTGCGCGCCTCGAGCCACGGTGGGCGTTCCGCTCGAACGACAACCAGACCGTGCAGGGACTGGTGGCAGCAGGAATGGGCAGCGCGATCGTGCCGCTGCTGACGGTCGACACGGGCGATCCGCGGATCGTCACGGTCGACCTCGGAGACGCGGTCGAGCCGCGCATCGTCGGGCTCGGGCGGCACCGCGACCGCTACGCGTCGCCGGCGGCCAGGGCGTTCATCGACACCGCCCTCGCTGCCTAGAGGCAGCTACTCGACCGTGACCGTCTTGGCGAGGTTCCGCGGCTGGTCGACGTTCAACCCGCGGAGCCGCGCAATGCGGTAGGCGAGCAGCTGCAGCGGGAGGATGGCCAGTGCGGCCTGCAGGAACGCGGGCGACTCCGGCACGTAGATCACATCGTCCGCGTGATGCTGGATGTCCTCGTTGCCGTCGGTCGCGATCGCGATCACGTGCGCGCCCCGGGCGCGGGTCTCCTGGATGTTCGAGACGATCTTCTCGTAGACGTGGATGCGTGTCGCGACGACGACCACGGGCGTCCCTTCCTCGAGCAGGGCGATCGGGCCGTGCTTCATCTCCCCGGCCGAGTACGCCTCGGTCGGGATGTACGAGATCTCCTTCAGCTTCAGCGCGCCTTCCAACGCCACCGGCAGCCCGATGTGCCTGCCGAGGTAGAGGAAGAACGGCTTGTCGTAGAAACGCTGGGCGATGTCCTCGATCGGATGGTCGGCGTCGAGGAAACGCTGCATCTTCGACGGCAGGTCGTAGACCTCGTCGAGGATGAACTCGACGTCCTTCTTCGGCAGCGTTCCCCGACACTGGGCGACCTTCAGCCCGATCAGGAAGAGCAGGGCGATCTGCGCCGTGAACGTCTTGGACGCCGCGACGCCGACCTCGAGGCCGGTGCGCGTGTAGAGCACCGAATCGACCTCGCGCGTGATCTGCGAGCCCATCATGTTCGTGATCGCGACGGTCCGCGCTCCCTTCTCGCGCGCCAGCTTCATCGCCTGGATCGTGTCGCGCGTCTCGCCCGACTGGGAGATGCCGATCACGAGCGTGCCCGGGTCGATCACCGGGTTCCTGTAGATCCACTCGCTCGCCACGTCGGGCTCGACCGGCACCCGCCCCCATTCCTCGATCGCGTAGCGACCGACGACGCCGGCGTGGTAGGCCGTGCCGCAGGCGACGATGACGATCCGTTTGAGCACGCGCAGTTCCTCCTCGGACATGCCGAGCCCGTCGAGCACCAGATGGCCGTGGCGCACGCGGTCGCCGATCGTCTCGGCGACGCCTTCGGGCTGTTCGAAGATCTCTTTGAGCATGAACGTCTCGTAGCCGGAGCGTTCGGCGGCGTCGTCGTCCCAGTCGACCTCGAGCACGTCGTGCTCGACCGAGTTCCCGGTCACCGCGTCGGTGAAGGTGACGCCCTCGGGGGTGATCAAGGCGATCTCACCGTCGTTCGGGAACTGCACGCGGCGGGTCTCGGCCAGGAAGGCCGCGAGGTTCGACGCCAGGAAGTTCTCGCTCTCCCCGAGGCCGACGACCATCGGCGTCTGGTGCCTCACGCCGACGAGCTGGTTCGGATGATCGTGATGAATGAGCACGAAGGTGAAATGGCCTTCGAGCCGCGCATACGTCGCGCGCATCGCTTCGACGAGGTCGCCCTCGTAGGCGTCCTCGAGCAGGTGCACCACGACCTCGGCGTCCGTCTCCGACGTGAACGTGTGGCCGGCGGCGATCAGCTCGTCGCGCAGCTCGCGGTAGTTCTCGACGATCCCGTTCAGGACGATCGCCAGCTTGTGCTCGTCGCACGGCGTCAAGGGATGGGCGTTCAGCTCGGTGACGCCGCCGTGCGTCGCCCAGCGGGTATGACCGAGGCCGGTGGACGAGGTCGAGCCGTTCGAGCCGGCTGCTTCCTTCAGGAACGCGAGATTCCCGACGGCGCGCACGTAGTCGAGGCCGTCCTCCTCCAGGAGAGCGATGCCTGCCGAGTCATAGCCTCGATACTCGAGGCGCTGCAGACCCTGTAGCAGCAGCGGCTTCGCAGCGCGGCCGCCCACATAGCCAATGATCCCGCACATCCCAGAGTCTCCTTTCCCCCGGCACTCCACCGGGAATTGCCCCGAAAGCCTCCCTGGAAACGCAAAAGCCCGGCTGCGAGCCCATTCCTACGTCGGAACGGTCAGCCGAGCTCTCGGCGAACGAGCGCTGCGATGCTAGCACAGGCCTCTCTCGCCACCTCCGGATCCTCCGCCTCGGCGAGGACCCGGATCAGGGGCTCCGTGCCGGACGGGCGAACGAGAACGCGTCCCTGGCCGTTCCAGGCGCGGTTCAGCCGTTCGACCTCGTCGATCACCTCGGGCGTCAGCTCCCGGTCGGCGACCGGGACGTTCTCCTTCTGCTGCGGCCAGCGCGACATGACCGAGGCGGCCTCGCTCAGCGTGCGGCCCTTGAGAGCGCCGCAGAGCAGCAGACCGGAGGCGAGCCCGTCGCCGGTGACATGGCCACGCAGATAGATCACATGCCCGGACTGCTCGCCCCCGAGCAGTGCGCCTTCGCGCTGCAGCGCCTCCAGGACGTAGCGGTCGCCGACGTCGGTGGTGTGCACACGGATGTCGTGCTCGCGCATCAGCGCGTGGAAGCCGAGGTTGGTCATCACGGTGACGGCCACCTGGTCGACCTCTTGATCGAGCGCGAGGATCGCGACGATCTGGTCGCCGTCGATCGCCTCCCCGCGTTCGTCGACGGCGAGCATGCGGTCGCCGTCGCCGTCGAAGGCGATCCCGAGGTCGAACCCGCCCTCGAGCACGGTCTCCTGGAGCAGCGCGAGATCGGTTGCACCGCACCCCACGTTGATGTTCGAGCCGTCGGGCTCGTCCCCGATCGCGTGAACCTCGGCGCCGCACAGTTCGAAGGCCTGGGGCGCAAGACCGGAGTACGCCCCGTTGGCGCAGTCGACCGCGATCCGCATCCCGGTGAGATCGACACCGAAGCGCTCGATGATGTGCTCGCGGTACGAATCCGGCGCAACCTCGACGTGCTCGATCTGTCCCTGGTCGATTCCAGGTGCCGCTGCGAGCAGCTCCTCGATCTGCTCCTCGGACACGTCCGAGAGCTTGTTGCCCCGCGAGTCGAAGAACTTGACGCCGTTGTATTCCGGCGGGTTGTGGGACGCGGAGATGACGACACCGAGATCGAGCGCGAGGAGCGCGACCGCGGGAGTCGGGAGGACGCCGCCGAGGATGCAGTCGCCGCCCGCGGAGATCACGCCGCGCGCAAACGCCTCTTCGAGCTCGACGCCCGACGCACGCGTGTCACGCCCCACGAAGACCTTCGCGGCCCCGGTCCACAGGGAAGCTGCACGGCCGAGCCGCTCGACGAGCTCGGGCGTGATGAACTCGCCCACGACGCCGCGCACCCCATCGGTGCCGAAGTACTTGCGCGCCACGATGAAGCGGTTAGCGCTTGCTGAACTGCGGCGCCTTGCGCGCCTTGTGCAGGCCGGCCTTCTTGCGCTCCACGATCCGCGCGTCGCGCGTGAGGAAGCCGGCCCGCTTCAGCGGCACCCGCAGCTCGGGGTTCACCTCGACGAGCGCGCGGGCGATGCCGTGCCGTACCGCGCCGGCCTGGCCCGAGGGACCGCCGCCGTGGACGCGGACGCGAAGGTCGTACTGCCCGTCGAGCCCGGCCGTCTTGAGCGGCGCGGTCGCGAGCATCCGGTGGACCATCCGCGGGAAATACTCCTCGATCGACTTGCCGTTCACCCAGGTGGCGCCGTCGCCGGGACGCAGGATCACGCGCGCGACGGAGGTCTTGCGCTTGCCGGTGCCGAGATATTGAGCTGGAGTCGCCATTTACACCTCGAGGGGGGTCGGTTCCTGAGCCTCATGCGGATGCTCCGGGCCCGCATAGATCTTGAGCTTGGTCAGTTGGGCACGCCCGAGCTTGTTGCGTGGGAGCATCCCCTTGACGGCCTTGCGCAGGACTTCGGTCGGCTGGCGCTCGAGCTGCTCGCGGAGAGTCCGCTCGCGAAGCCCGCCCGGGTAGCCAGAATGCTTGTAGTACATCTTCTCGTCGAGCTTCTTCCCGGTGACCGCGATCTTCTCGGCGTTCACCACGACGACGAAGTCGCCGGTGTCGACGTGCGGCGTGAAGGCGGTCTTGCCCTTTCCGCGCAGGCGGTCGGCGATCTGCGTCGCGATTCGGCCCAGGGTCTTCCCCTCGGCGTCCACGAGATACCAGTCGCGCGCGATCTCACCGGGCTTGGCGTTGTAAGTCTTCATACGAAGAAAGGGCGAACAGACCGTCCGCCGGGCGCGAATCGTAGCAGCCCCTCCCGGAATTCGGCCAGCCCTCCATGGGCTGGATGCCGGATATACGGGGCGCCCAGGGCACTCGCGGCGATCCGGCCGACGGCGATCACCCGGCGGCCCGCGGCGAGCTCCTCGGCGAACTGCAGGCCGGCGGCCACCTCGGCGCGCGTCGGCCGCCGGTTGGACCGATCCGTCCCTGGATGGGTGGGCACGACGTTCCAGAGCAGCACCTGGTCGGCGAGACCCAGCTCCGCCAGCACGCGGTGCACGATCGTCGCCGTCGCCTCCGCCGGCCCACGGCCCGTCAGCTGCCGCTCGGAGGTGAATGGAATCCCCGAGACGCGTGCGCCGCGGTAGCCGGGCGCCTCGCCGACCAGGAGAAGCGGTGCCTCCGCCCGCGCGTCGAGATAGCCGGCCAGGCGCTCGCGCCGGAGCGCAGCCCCCGCGCCGAGCCGGTAGAAGTTCGTCGTCTGCCCGATGCGGGCAGCCACGAGCCGGTCAATGAGCGAACGCATCGAGATCCGCACTCTGACGGACGGCGGGCAACAGCCGCCGGAGATCGCCCACGCCGTGGCGGCCTTCCTCGACGGGGCGCAGCACACGCTCGACGTGTCCCAGTACGACTTCAACCTCGGCCCGGAGACAGTGGCGATCGTCGGCGACGCGTTCCGCCGCGCCGCCGAACGTGGGGTCAAGACACGATTCACCTACAACGTCGATCACGGATTCCCGATCCCGGTGCCCCCGCCGCCGGAGCCCGACGCACAGCTGATCGCCTCGCTGCCGGTCGACGGCAGGCCGATCGCCGGGATTCCCGACCTGATGCATCACAAGTTCGTGATCCGAGACGGCGCCGCTGTCTGGACCGGTTCGCTGAATTGGACCGACGACTCGTGGTCGCGACAGGAAAACGTGATCGCGATCGTCCACTCGGAGGCGATCGCGAAGGCATTCCGCATCGACTTCGACCAGCTGTGGTCGACCTCGGATGTCATGAAGAGCGGGTTTGTCGACCCCCGCTGGGACGACGGCGTCCGCGCCTGGTTCACCCCCGGCCACGGTGAGGACCTGTCGGCGCGCATCGCCAAGCTCATCCACCGCGCGAAACGGCGCGTGAGGATCTGCTCGCCGGTGATCACGACCGGGCCTGTGCTCGGGACGCTGGCGCAGGTGATCGCGGACGGCCGCGTCGACGTCGCGGGCTGCGTCGACGTCACGCAGATCCGAGAGGTGATCCAGCAATGGCGGGCCAACGGCAACATCTCGTGGAAACTGCCGCTGCTCGAGCGGGTCATGGCCGGCCCCTTCACGGGGAAGGAGTCGACGCCGTATGGCGCGGGAACGGTGCACGACTTCATGCACGCGAAGGTGAGCGTCTGCGACGACACCGTTTTCGTCGGCTCGTTCAACCTCTCGCGCAGCGGGGAGAAGAATGCCGAAAACGTGCTCGAGATCGAGGACCCCGCGATCGCCGATCGGCTGGCAGCGTTCGTCGACGAGGTTCGGGCGCGCTACCCGGCGGTCACCATTGCTGCCAGTGGACCAGGTCGCCCCGCGCCCGCTGCCGCTCCTTGAGGCGCGAGCCGGGAGGCGGGTCGTCGCCCGGCTTGCCGATGAGCGCGAGCCCGATCGGCACGACGTCCTCCGGCAGGCCCAGCACCTCGTCGAAGATCCGCTTCTGCTCGGGATGGCCGATGAACGCGCTCGCGAGGCCCTCGTCGATCGCGGCCAGCAGCACGAGCATCATCAACGCACCTGCATCGACGAACCAGTACGGGACGGGCCAGGTCACCTCGGTCCCGCCCGTCGCGGCCAGCTTGTCGGCCTCGTTGTAGCGGGCGTGATAGAGCGACTCGTTCGCAGAGATCACGAGCAGCACCGGGGCGTCGGCGATGTAGTTGCGGCCCCCACGCGAGTAGTGCTCGTCGCCAAAGGCGCGTGCGATCTCTGCACGCTTGCCGCCGTCCGTGACGACCACGATGCTGCCACCCTGGCTGAAGCCCCCCGACGGCGCCCGTCGAATCACGCTGACGACCCGCTCGATCTGCTCGGGAGGGAGCGGGCCCGGCAGAAACGCACGGTGCATCCGCCGCCGGCCGAGGATCTCGCGGAACTCCACGGTCGACACCGTATATCGTCGGCAGCATGACCAGATTCCAGGGAAAAACAGCACTGGTGACCGGCGGCGCCAAGGGCATCGGGGCCGCGACGGCGAAGCGGCTCGCGGCAGAAGGTGCCACGGTGGTGGTTGCCGACTTCGACGAGGCGGCCGCAGAGGAGACGGCGCGGGAGGTCGGGGGCCACGCCGTCCGCTGCGACGTCACGAAGCGCGAGGACGTCGAGTCGGCGGTCGAGGCCACGGTGGCGCTCGGCTCGCTCGACCTCGTCGTGACCTGCGCGGGGATCATCCGCGACAACCTGCTCTTCAAGATGACCGACGAGGACTGGGACGCCGTGATCGACACCCACCTGAAGGGGACGTTCCACACCGTCCGGGCAGCGCAGAAGCACATGGTGCCCCAGCAGAGCGGGAAGATGGTGCTCATCTCGTCGACCTCGGCACTGGGCAACCGCGGCCAGGCCAACTACTCCACCGCGAAGGCCGGCCTGCAGGGCATGACGAAGACACTCGCGATCGAGCTCGGCCCGTACAACATCAACGTGAACTGCGTCGCGCCCGGGTTCATCGCGACGGCGATGACCCGGCAGACCGCCGAGCGCATCGGGATGCCGTTCGACGAGTTCAAGGCCGCGGCGTCCGAGCAGATCCCCCTGCGGCGCGTCGGCGAGCCCGAGGACGTCGCCGGACTGATCGCCTACCTCTGCTCGGAGGATGCGAGCTATGTCAGCGGCCAGGTCGTCTACGTGCGCGGCGGCCCCTAGCGGATATACGCGACTGTGTTATACGATTCCGTGTAACACCATTTGGTATAGTCACGGCGCGTGCAGCACCCGAAGAACCCGTTCACCTATGGCGACCTCGTCTCCGACGAGGCGTTCACCGACCGTGAGACGGAGCTCACCCAGCTCGCGAGCGACCTCCGGAACGGCCAGAACGTCGCCCTGATCGCGCCGCGCCGCTACGGCAAGTCCTCGCTCGTCAAGGCGGCGCTCCACCGGGTGCAGGCGGAGGGCATGCTCGTCGTCGAGGTCGATCTGATGACCACGCCGACGAAGGAGCGGCTCGCAGCGAAGCTCGCCAAGTCGATCCACGACGACGTCGCCTCGTCGCTGATGAAAGCGAGAGAGGCGCTCCGTTTCTTCAGCACGCTGCGCGTCGTCCCGACGGTCACGGTCGACCTGAACAGCTCGGTCCGGTTCTCGTTTGCGGCGTCCCGCGGCTCATCGGAGATCGACGCCACGATCGAGCGGCTCCTCGAGCTGCCGGCGGAGCTCGCCGCCGACCGCGGCCGGCAACTCGTCGTCTTCTTCGACGAGTTCCAGGAGGTGACCTCGCTCGATCCGCGCCTGCCCGCGCTGATGCGGTCGATCTTCCAGACACAGCGCGAGGTGGCGCATCTCTATGCGGGCAGCAAGCGCGAGATGATGCACAACCTGTTCAGCGACAAGAACGAGCCGTTCTTCCGCAGCGCGAAGATCATGGAGATCGGCGCGATCTCCTCCCCGCTCTTCGCGGACTACATCAAAAGGCAGTTCGACCGCACCAACCGCGGCGTGAGCGATGAGGCGGTGGAGCGTCTGCTCGCCGTCACCGGCGGCCACCCGTACGCGACCCAGGAGCTCGCTTTCGCACTCTGGGACCTGGTGCCGGAGGGCTTCACGGCGACCGCGACGGACTTCGACGCCGCGCTCGAGGCGGTGCTGCGTTCCGAGAACGCCCGCTTCACGCTCGTCTGGGAGAACGCGACGCAGCCCCAGCGGCTGCTGCTGCAGGCGCTGGCAGCGGAGCCCGGCCGGCCGTTCAGCAACGGCTACCGCCTCGCGCACGAACTACCGCCGGTGTCTGGAGTGCAGCGGGCGCTCAGGCCGCTCGTCGAGAACGAGCTCGTGCGCAAGACGCCCGAGGGGCTCTACGAGCTCGCGGAGCCGTTCCTCTCCGAGTGGGTGCTCGGCTACGCGAGCTGATTGCCGACGACGTCGTAGGCGATGTACTCGTACGACAGGCAGGGCGATCCGGCGAGCTCTTCGCGGAGCATGGTGAAGAGGACCGAGTCGCGGCGAGGGCCGTCGTCGCTGGGCTCGAGCCGGCGGCGCAGCACGCCTTCCTGCGTGAACCCGAGCTTGCGCGGGATCGCCAGGCTGCGCTCGTTGTGCGGCTCCACCTGGATGTCGATCCGTTCGAGGCCGCAGACCTCGAGCCCGGCGCGGGTGAGCACCGCCGTTGCCTCCGTCGCGATCCCCTGCCCGATCACGTTCGCCGAGATCCAGTACCCGATCTCGAGCGACCCTTCGCCGCCCCGCGGGTGGAGCCCCGTGCCGCCGAGCTGCTTCGTCTCGTCTCGGTTGAAGATGCCGTAGACGAAATTCGTCCCGAGGTCGAACTCGCCCCTGAATCCGCGCAGCAGTTCGACCTTCTCGGCGACCGTCTGCGGCTCGAAGCGGATCCACGGCATCCACGGCCGCAGGTGCTCGATGCTGGCGTCGACCGCCTCCTTGAGGAGACGCGCGTCGTGCGGGTCGTAGCAGCGGATGACGAGACGCTCGGTCTCGATCCGGTACGGCGGAGCCGAGGCTACTCCCACTCGATCGTGGCGGGCGGCTTGGACGTCACGTCGAGCACGACGCGGTTCACGGCGGGGATCTCGTTGATGATCCGCGACGAGACGAGCTCGATCAGGTCGTACGGGAGCCGGGCCCAGTCCGCGGTCATCGCGTCCTCGGAGGTCACGGCACGAATCGCGATCGGGTAGCCGTACGTGCGGGAGTCGCCCTGCACGCCCACCGAGCGGATCGCCGGCAGCACACAGAAGCTCTGCCACAGCTCACGGTAGAGGCCCGCCTTGCGGACTTCCTCCTGCAGGATCGCGTCGGCCTCACGCAGCGTGTCGAGCCGCTCCTCGGTGACGTCGCCGATGATGCGGATCGCAAGCCCAGGCCCGGGGAAAGGCTGGCGCCAGACCATCCGCTCGGGCATCCCGAGCTCCTCGCCGACGCGCCGCACCTCGTCCTTGAAGAGCAGGCGCAGTGGCTCCACGAGCTTCATCGTCATGTCGTCGGGCAGCCCGCCCACGTTGTGGTGGGACTTGATCGTCTCGGCGACACCGTCGGTGCCGCCCGATTCGATCACGTCGGAGTAGAGCGTCCCCTGCACGAGCCAACTGACATCGCCGAGCTTCCGCGCCTCGTCCTCGAAGACCCGGATGAACTCCTCGCCGATGATCATCCGCTTGCGTTCCGGATCCGTGACACCGGCCAGCTTGGAGACGAAGCGCTCCTGCGCCTGCACGTGCACGAGCGGCACGTGGTACAGGCCGTCGAAGGTCTCGACGACCTGCTCGGCCTCGCCCTTTCGCAGCAGGCCGTGGTCGACGAACACGCAGGTGAGCTGGTCGCCGACGGCCTTGTGGACGAGCAGCGCCGCGACGGCCGAGTCGACTCCGCCGGAGAGCGCGCAGAGAACGCGTTCGCCCCCGACCTCGGCGCGGATGCGCTCGACCTGCTCCTCGATCACGGCCGCGGGCGTCCAGGACGGCGCGGCCCCCGCGACGTCGTAGAGGAAGTTCTTGAGGACCGCCTGCCCGTGCGGGGTGTGCACGACCTCCGGATGGAACTGAACGCCGTAGAGCTTCCGCGCGGCGTCCTCGAATGCCGCAACCGGGGTGTGCTCGGACGTCGCGACGATCCGCGCGCCCGACGGCGGCTCGACGACCGTGTCGCGATGCGACATCCACGCGGTCTGATCCTGGGGCAGGGTCGCGAAGAGCGCTCCGTCGTTCGTCCGCATTCCGACCTTCCCGTACTCGCCGGCTCCGGTCTGGTCGACGCGGCCGCCGAGGTCGAGCGCGAGCAGCTGCGCGCCGTAACAGATGCCGAGCGTCGGGATGCCCAGCGAAAAGATCCTGGAGTCCATCTTCGGAGCTCCTTCGGCGTACACCGACGCAGGCCCACCCGACAGGATCAGCGCGACCGGGTTGCGCCGCCGGATCTCGTCGACGCTCGCACGATGTGAGACGAGCTCGGAATAAACGCGCGCCTCACGCACCCGGCGCGCGATCAACTGCGAGTACTGCCCACCGAAGTCGACCACGAGGACCGGCCGTTCTTCCGGAGTCGCCTCCGGATGGAACTGCAGGACCTCAGCCGCGCCGGTAATTAGGAGCGTCCTTCGTGATCGTGATGTCGTGTGGATGCGACTCGCGCAGCCCCGCACCGGTGATGCGCACGAAGCGCGCCTGCTTCATCGCGTCGATCGTCGGCGCGCCGCAGTAGCCCATCGCCTGCCGAAGCCCGCCGACGATCTGGTGCAGCACGCCCGTGAGCGGGC
The DNA here is from genome assembly GCA_963779535.1 of uncultured Thermoleophilia bacterium. Classification (GTDB taxonomy): domain Bacteria; phylum Actinomycetota; class Thermoleophilia; order Gaiellales; family Gaiellaceae; genus PALSA-600. Next base: position 272,748 of record CAVZYP010000007.1, read on the forward strand.
CCTTGTAGGCGACACGTCCTTCGATTCCCTCGGGGACGAGCTTCTCGACATCTTCCACATCGCCCTGGAAGTAGCGATCCTTCGAGTAGCCACGCGCCTTCATCGCACCGAGCGAGCCCATGCCGCGGTACTCCTTGTACCGCTCGCCCTGCGCATACACGACATCGCCCGGAGTCTCGTCGGTGCCGGCCAGCATCCCGCCGATCATCACGCTGTCCGCCCCGGCGGCAATGGCCTTCGCAACGTCGCCCGAGGACGTGATACCGCCGTCGGCGACCACCGGGACACCGTGGGACAGAGCCGTTTGCGCGACATCGTGGATCGCCGTCACCTGCGGGACACCGACGCCCGCGACGACGCGAGTCGTGCAGATGCCCGACGGGCCGATGCCCACCTTCACCGCGTCCGCGCCGGCGTCGATCAGTGCCTCCGCCGCCTCACCGGTCGCGATGTTGCCCGCGATCACTTCGAACTCGCCGGAGAGCCCTGCGATGCGCGCGACCATGTCGACGACACCGCTCGAGTGCCCATGTGCAGTGTCGACGACCAGAACGTCGGCGCCGGCCGCGCTCAACGCCTGCGCGCGCTCGAGGGCGTCCGGCCCCACGCCCACCGCCGCACCGACGCGCAGGCGGCCGTGCGTGTCCTTCGTCGCCTGCGGAAACTCGACGCGCTTCTGAATGTCCTTGACGGTGATCAGGCCCTTGATCCGGCCCGCTTCGTCGACGATCGGGAGCTTCTCGATGCGATGCCGGTGGAGCAGCTGCTCGGCCTCCGCCAGTGTCGTACCGACGGGTGCGGAGACGAGATCGCGCGAGGTCATCAATGCCGAAACGGGTTGCTCGAGATTGCGTTCGAAGCGCAGGTCCCGGTTGGTGAGAATGCCGACGAGCCTGCCGTCGTCGCCGGTGATCGGCACGCCCGAGATGTGGTAGCGCTCCATCAACTCGAGCGCATCGGAGACGAGCGCGTCGGGCGCCAGCGTGACCGGCTCGACGATCATGCCCGCCTCCGAGCGCTTCACCTTGTCGACCTCGGCCACCTGCGCGTCGATCGAGAGGTTGCGGTGGAGGATCCCGAGACCTCCTTCACGCGCCAGCGCGATCGCCATCCGTGCTTCGGTCACGGTGTCCATCGCGGCCGAGACGACCGGCACCTCCAGCACGACCGTGCGCGTCAGCCGCGTTGCGGTCGAGACCGCGTTCGGCAGCACGGAGGACTCGGCGGGGACGAGCAGGACGTCATCGAAGGTGAGCCCCTCCTTTGCGAACTTGGCCGGAAGGCTCGTTTCCAGCGGGTCGAGCCCGAGCTTCTCGACGTCCATCCGGGAAGGGTACCGACGAGGGCGGATGAGAGCCACCGGCTCTCGAGGCTCAGGCCTGCACGGGCTCGAGCTCGGAGAGCACGACGCCGGCCTGCAGCCGGCCCGCCTGCCGCGCGTCGAAGCGTCCGGCCCCGACCTCGAGCGTCGAGGCGGCACCGGCGGCGACGGCCGAACGCAGCGCCTCCTCGTGTGTGCGGCCGGCGTGACGCGCAGCGAGGAACGCGGCGAGGAGAACATCGCCGGAGCCGACCGCGGAGACAGGCTCGACTCTCGGCGCGATCGCGCGGAACCGGTGCGCCTCGCGGTCTTCGCGGAGCAACGCGACACAGCCGAGCTCGGTGGTGATGAGGACGTTGCGCGGGCCCATCTCGGCGAGGGTCTCGAGCCCGATCCGGAAGTCCTCGTCGTCGTGGAACTCCTGGCCGGCGAGCGACTCGGCCTCGCTCTGGTTCGGGGAGACGAGGAACGGCTCCGCCTCGACCGCCATCCGCAACGGCTCGCCCTCGCTGTCGATCACCGCCAGGACATGACGCCGCGCGAGATCGTGCACGGCCTCCGCATAGAAGTCGTCGGCCACGTCACGGGGCAGCGAGCCTGCGAACACGACCAGCTCGGCGCCCTGCGTCAGGTAGCGGAGCTTCTCGAGCAGCGTGTCGAGCTCGTCGGGGAGCACGGCGGGGCCCCACTCGTTGATCTCCGTGTAGGTCCCGCCGGTCGGGTCGACGACGGCGGTCGAGGTGCGCGACTCGCCGTCGATGTGCACGAAGTCGTTGAGGATCGCCTCTTCCGTCAGCTGCTCGATGATGCGCGTTCCCGTCTGCCCGCCCACGAGCCCGGTCGCGACGACCGGCACGCCCAGCGTCTTCAGGGCGCGCGCGACGTTGATGCCCTTGCCGCCCGCGAGCGTGACGCCGGCACTTGCGCGATGCCGCTGCCCACGCTGGAAGTTCGGCACGGTCAGCGTCCGGTCGATCGCCGCGTTGAGTGTGACTGTGACGATCATGGGCTAGAGCAGGTGCGTCAGGTGGTGCAACGTCCTGCCGGCGTACCACCCTAGTCGGCTCCCAAGGCCTGGTTTGTTAATGCTGCGCGTAGCCACCAGGTCGCGCGTTCCGACCAGGAGCCTGCCCTGGCGGATCTCGACCCGTCCGAGCACCTGTCCCTGCCGAACAGGCAGCGAGACGGCGACCGGAGCGATGACCGTCTCGGTCAGCGGCCGCCCGAGGCGGGCGACGGCGAGCAGGGGCTTCGCGGCGACGAGCGACACCGGAGCTCGACCGTAGGGGAGGCTCACGTCGGCATAGACATGCCCCGTGGCCACCGCGGGGACGAGCCGGAACTGGGCGAGCCCCCAGACCAGTAGCGACTCCAGATCGACGTTGCGCTCCGAGCGGGCCGGGGAGCCCAGCAGCGTTGCGTAGATCGTCACGCCACGCCCGCGCGCCGCGGCGACCTGGCACCAGCCGGCGAGATCCGTGTGGCCGGTCTTGACGCCGATCGTCTGGGGAAACTGCGACAACAGGTCGTCCCAGGTGTGCAGCGTGCGCCCTCCCGAGATCGTCGCAGTCTCTTGGCGCACCGTGTCGCGGACGAACCGTGTGTGCATGACGAGCCGTGCAAGCCTGGTGATGTCCGCGGCGCTCGAGTACTCGCCGGGAGCGTCGAGCCCGTCGGGCCGGACGAAATGCGTGTCGTGCAACCCGAGCTTGGCCGCCTCGGCGTTCATGAGCCGGGCGAAGGACGGGAAGTCGGGGGCGATCGAGAGCGCCAACGCGTCCGCCGCGTCGTTCGCCGACTGGATCAGCGTGCCCTTCAGCAGATCCTCCACGGTCATCCGCTCCCCGCTGTCCAGCTCGATCGACGACTCGCCGACTGCCGCGGCGCGCGGGTCGACCGTCACGACATCGGTGAGCTTGTGGTGCTGCAGCGTCAGGAGCACCGTCATCAGCTTCGTCAGCGATGCGATCGGACGTTCCGCGTGAGCATTCGACGATGCGAGGACCTCGCCCGTCCGTGCGTCCTCGACGAGATAGGCCGCCGCCCGGACCGGCGGCGCGCCCGCACGGGCCATCGCCGGCGACCAGCACGCTGCGACGAGAACGGCGATGCAGAACAGGAGCCTCACCTGAGCCGGATCCTTTCCCCGATGAAGAGCGACGTCGAGTGCACCTTCGGGTTGAGCCGCACCAGCGTCGCAACCGGGACGCCGGACTTCGAAGAGATCACCGCGAACGTGTCGCCCGCTCGAACGACCCAGAAGCGCTTCGTGGGCGACCGGCTGGTGGTCGTCGTGGTGACGACGTGCCTCCCGGCTGGAGGCCCGCCCGCGGTCGCCACGTTCCGCCCACCGCCGGACTCGATGCCGGAACGGATCAACACGACGGCGATCGTCGCCGCGAGCAGGAACGCAGCCGGAGCGAGATACCGGCGCCAGTCGTCGGGGATCACTACCAACCGGAGGCAGCCCAGATCTCCTGTTTGAGCCGTGCGGCCTCGGCGCCCGCGGCCTCACGGTAGTCGGAGCCGGTCTCGCGAAACGCGTAGTTGATCGACCGGGCTGCGTTGACGAGCGCGCTCGCGGGCCCGCTCTGGAACGCGCGCGTCAGGTCGGAGACCGCGCCTCCCTGTGCACCGATTCCCGGCAGAAGCAGGATCGAGCGGGGCATCAGCTTCCGCGCCTCCGCCACCGCACGCGGATGGGTGGCGCCGACCACAGCGCCCACGGAGTTCAGACCGATCTCGCCGACGGTTCCTTCGCCCCATTCGTCGACCAGTCCGGCGACGTAATGCCACATCGGGCGCCCGTCCTTGAGCACGGCGTCCTGGAGGTCGCCGCTCGCGTTCGAGGTGCGCACCACCACGAAGATGCCGACGCCGCCGCGGCGCACGGCGCCCAGGAACGGCTCGACGGAATCACGCCCGAGCCACGGGTTGACTGTCAGCGCGTCGGCACGCGGCGGGTCGCCCTCGAGGTAGGCCTCCGCGTACGCGCGCGCGGTCGAGCCGATGTCGCCGCGCTTGCCGTCGGCGACGACCAGGAGCCCGGCGCGCCGGGCATACGTGCAGACCTGGTCGAAGGCCGCCATGCCGGCAGGTCCGAGCGCCTCGAAGAACGCGAGCTGCGGCTTCACCGCGACAGCGTGCGGGGCGACCGAATCGATCAATCCACAGCAGAAGCGAGCAACGTCTCCCCGGAGCTCGACGGGCATCAGATCAGTGTTCGGGTCGAGCCCGACGACGAGCTGAGAATGCTTGCGCTCGACCTCGGCGGCCAGCCGGTCGGCAAAGGTGGTCGTCGTAGCCACTGCCATCGACCTGCACGGTAACGCGTCTGGCGGCGGCCCGAGTTGGTGTCTGACACCAACGGTGTCAGACACCAACCGGCCCGCGGGCTAGCTCTTGAGGGCGGCCTTGAGCTGGCTGCCGGCCGAGAACTTCGGCACGGTCGTCGCCGCGATCTGGACGCGCTCGCCCGTGCGGGGGTTGACGCCCTGGCGCGCCGCACGCGCCGACGGCGAGAACTTGCCGAAACCGGTGAAGTTCACGGTATCCCCGGCCTTCAGGGTCTCGGTCACCGTCTCCATGAATGCATCCACGGCCTTGCCCGCATCGCGAGCCGAGAGCCCGCTCTTCGCGGCGACCTTCTGGATGAAGTCCTGCTTGGTCAACGAACATCCTCCTGCGTCGGGGACTGGGGATCAGATCCTGCGGAGAACCCTAACAACGGAGTCGGATATCGCTCAACCATGCGGATTTGCGGGGGTTTCGAGCAGCTCTGAGGCCCGGAAGAGCGGCCAGAGGCGCACCGCATGGCGCGCGAGCTCGTCGACGCCCCCTTCCTCGCGGTCGACCACGCAGATCGCGTTGGACACACGCAAACCGGCCTCGCGCAGCGCCAGCACGGCCTCGACGGCCGCGCCGCCCGAGGTGACCACGTCCTCGATCAGGCAGACGCACTCTCCCGGCTCGCTCAGGCCCTCGAGGCGGTTCGCGGTGCCGTAGTCCTTGGCGTCCTTGCGGACGATCAGGAACGGCAGGCCGGACTCGAGCGAGGCCGCCGCCGCGAGTGCGACCGCGCCGAGCTCGGGCCCCGCAAGCCGGTCGGCCCCGGGCTCGCGCTCGCTCACCGCAGTTCGCGAGCGCGCTGCCGAGCGCCCGCAGCAGATCCGGGCGCGTCTCGAAGCGATACTTGTCCAGGTAGTACTTCGAGCGGCGACCGGAGCGAAGCACGAAGTCTCCCTCGAGATAGGCCGCCTCGCGGAGCCCGCGCGCGAGCTCGTCGCGGTTCATGCCGTCGAAAGGAGCTCGTGCGCGATGGGCAGCAGGCGCTCCGCCTCGAGCGTCCCCTCGGCGTAGGACTGCATCGAGCCGTCGTCGGCATAGAGGTCGACCCGCTCGCGCCGGCGGGCAGCGCGGCGGCGAACGAGCACCGACCCGGCCAGCGAGCCGGCGGCGAGCAGCATTCCCGTGACGACCTTACGCGGCGGCATCGTCGCCCTCCTCCTTCTTCTTCTTCGCCGGCGCCCGGCGCTTCGGCTTCGACTCTGGCTCAGGCTCGGTGATCGAGCGCAGGCACGTCTTCAGGTCGTAGAAGACGAGGCCCACCGTCGGCTCGGGGGTCGTCGTGGCCGCGATCAGGCGCTCCCCATCGCGCACGACGAACACGCTGCCGGCGGTCGTGGCCGCCTCGAGCTGGGCGACGCCCGGGCGCAGGCCCTCAGCGGCGTCCAGGAGCCGGCGCGCGCCGTCGGCCAGCCGCTGCGCCGCCTCGCCGGTCGCGAGATTGGAGCCGGCCGGGGCTCCGTCGGCGGCGATCACGACCACATCCTGCACCTGCGGCGAGATCTCGGTGAGGTCGGCGATCGCCTGAGTCGCGTCCATGGGGGCGAGCATACTGCCGCGGAGTGAGGCTGGTTCTCCGTAAGTACTTCGCCGACCGCGGCACCCACCTGGCCGCGATGATCGCCTACTTCGCCTTGCTCTCGTTCGTGCCGCTGCTCTTCCTCTCGCTCGCGCTCCTCGGCGTGGTGCACCAGGCGGACGAAGGCTCGTTCTTCGTCCGCGAGCTGTCGAAGACGTTCCCGAACACGTCGCTCGACTCGATCCTCCGGGCCGTGCGTGCCATCCAGGCGAACGCCACGGCGCTCGGGATCGTGGGCGGCGCCTTCCTGCTCTGGTCCTCGTTGTCGCTCTTCAGCGTGCTCGAGAGCGCCTTCAACATCGTCTACGGCCGCCCGAACCGCGGCTTCCTGCACGGAAAGGCGCTCGCGACGATGATGATGGTGGGGTCGCTGATCGCCCTGTTCGCGTCGCTCGTGGTCGGGTCGATCGGCCAGGAGGTGCTGAAGCGCTACGTCGGCTTCTCGGGAAATGCGACCTCGGCCCGCGTGGTGGCGATCGGCGTCTCGGCGATCGGCCTCTTCGTGTTCCTGACGTCCGCCTACTACGTGCTGACGAACGCCGACGTGACGGTTCGCGAGGTTCTACCGGGTGCGATCACGTCGGCGGTGATCCTCGAGGCGACGTTCCAGGGGCTCCCGGTGTACGTGGACATCTCGAGGCACAACCCCGTGCTCCAGACGCTCTCGGGCCCGGCGATCCTGCTCGTCTGGCTCTACGTGATGGCGAACGTGATCGTGCTCGGAGCCGAGGTCAACTGGTGGCGCGCGGGCCGCGCGGATGCGTCAGACGAGGTCGAGTAGCGCCCGCGCCGCGAGCGCGCGATGCGAGTGCTTCGCCTTCCACGCATCGCCCAGCTCGGCAACCGTGCACGCTTCGCCGAGCGGGATGAAGACAGGGTCGAAGCCGAAGCCTTCGGTCCCCGCCGGTTCGTGCGCGATCGTCCCGTCGAGCACGCCCGTGCCGCGCAGTTCGCGACCCTCCGGCGAGAGCGCGACGAGCTCGCAGACGTAGCGCGCCCGCCGGTCCTTGCCGTCGACCGCTGCGAGCGCCTTCGCGACGTGGTCCCCGTTCGACCAGCGGGCGGTGACGACGCCCGGCGCGCCTGCGAGCGCGGCGAGCTCGATCCCCGAGTCGTCGGCGAGCATCCAGCGCCCCGCGGGGCCTACGGCCCGGCCGTGACGCGCCTTGATCCGGGCGTTCTCGAGGTAGGTGCCGCCGTCTTCGTCCGGGAACTCGACGCCGGCGAGCAGTTCGAGCTCCCAGTCGGGGAACAGCACCGCGAACTCGTCGAGCTTGTGCGGATTCCCAGAGCAGAGGGTGGCCTCGAGCGCGGCCACGCTCACTCGCGCGGGGCGGCCACTGCGTCGTGCTGGAACTGCTGCAGGTCCTCGATCCCGGCCGCGGCCAGGTCGAGCAGCTCGTCGAGCCGCGCGCGGTCGAACGGGATCTTCTCGGCCGTCGACTGCACCTCGACGAACCGTCCGTCCCCCGTCATGACGACGTTCACGTCGACGTCCGCGTTGGAGTCTTCCGAGTAATCGAGGTCGAGCAGCGAGGTGCCGTCGACGACTCCGACCGACACGGCGGCCACGGAGCCCGTCAGCGCCTTGGACAGCCCGAAGTGGTCGAGCGCCCGCTGTGCCGCGACGTACGCACCGGTGATCGCGGCGCAGCGCGTGCCGCCGTCGGCCTGCAGGACGTCGCAGTCGAGGTAGACCGTGCGTTCGCCGAGCGCCTGGAAGTCGACGACACCGCGCAGCGCCCGGCCGATCAGCCGTTGGATCTCGACCGTGCGCCCGCCCTGCCTGCCGCGGGCGGCCTCGCGATCGGTCCGGTCGCCCGTCGACGCCGGCAGCAACGAGTACTCCGCCGTCATCCAGCCGCGTCCCGACCGGTACAGCCACCGCGGCACCCCGTCCTGCACCGTTGCCGTGCAGAGCACCTTGGTCCTGCCTTGCGACCAGAGCACGACCCCGTGCGGCTGCTCGAGGAACGCCGGATCGGCGTCCACAGGACGCAGCTCGTCCGGCTTCCGCCCATCGTTACGGCTCATGCCACCGCCTCGAGCTCGCGGACCTCGACCTGCTCGACGTCGGCGAGCGGCAGTTGCAGGAAACGCTCTCCGAGCGTGCGGAAGACCACCGGGTCGCCGGTCGTGAGAAAGCGGTAGCGGCCCTCACGCGTCGTATCGTTGCCGACGCCCTTGCGCGCAAGTGTCTCGGCGACCTCGCGCGCCGTCTCGTCGGCCGAGAACACGAGGGTCACGTCGCGGCCGAACGTGCGTTGGAAGACGGGCCGCAGCAGCGGATAGTGCGTGCAGCCGAGGATCACCGTGTCACAGCCTGCCTCCTTGAGCGGCGCCGCGTACTCGCGCACCGCGTCGACGACGTCGTCGCTGTAGGTGTCGCCGGCCTCGATCAGCGGCACGAGCTTCGCGCAGGCGACCGCCGTGACGCGCGCGCCCGCATCGAGCGTGCGCACGAGAGCCTCGTACCGTCCGCTCGCGACGGTCAACTCGGTGGCCAACAGACCGATGCGCCGGTTCCGCGTCGCCTGCACGGCCGCGTGCGCCTCCGGGACGATCACGCTGACCACCGGCACGCCGAGCTGCTCCTGCAGATCCGGCAGCGCAACGGAGGTCGCGGTGTTGCACGCGACGACGACCATCTTCACGCCCTGGCGTTCGAGGTAGACCCCGATCTCATGCGCGAAGCGGCGCACTTCGTCGCGGCTGCGCGGACCGTACGGCAGGCGCGCATGATCGCCGAGGTAGACGAAATCCTCGTGCGGCATCGTCACCAGGCACTCGTGCAGGACAGTGAGGCCGCCGACCCCCGAGTCGAACACACCGATGGGCCTGGAATCCGGCATCCCGCGATTCTAGGGAGGCGGCCGACCTGCTGCGGATCGTTCGTATCCTTCAGCCGTGGCGGCGGCGGTGCGGATCGGGACGTGCTCATGGGCGGACGACGCCCTGTCGAAGCACTGGTACCCGCCCGGCACGCCGCCGAAGGAGCGGCTCGCCTACTACGCCGAGCGCTACTCGACCGTCGAGGTCGACTCGACCTACTACCGCGTGCCCAGCGAGCAGATGGTGCGCGGCTGGGCGGAGCGAACGCCGTCCGGCTTCGTGATGCACGTCAAGGCATTCGGGCTGATGACGCGGCATCCGGTCAAGCTCGAACAGGTTCCCCCCGACCTGCGCGAAGGCCTGCCCGTCGACGCGCGCGGACGCGTCGACAGGCCCGATCGAGCGGCGCGCGGTGCGGTCTTCCGTGAGTTTCTCGACGCGCTCTCCCCTCTGCGCGAGACGGGGAAGCTCGGCGGGATCCTGTTCCAGATGCCGCCGTACGTCGTCTGGAAGCCGTCGTCGCTCGACTATCTGGAATGGGCGCGCGAGCAGGTCGGAGGCGACGCCTTCCTCTTCGAGCCACGCCACCGCTCCTGGTACGCAGAGGACATCCGCGGCGAGCTGCTGCGGTTCCTCGAGGAGCGGACGATGACCTGGGTCGTCGTCGACGCCCCGAAGGTCGACGCAGCCAACGTTCCGGAGACGCTGGTTGCGACGACGACACCGCTTGCGTACGTCCGCTTTCACGGGAGAAACGCGGGAACCTGGAACGTCCGCGGAGGCTCCGCCGCGCAGCGCTTCGACCACCTCTACGACGAGGGCGAACTGCGCGAATGGGTCCCGCCGCTGCGCGAGCTGTCGAATACGGCAGAAGAGGTCTACGCCTTCTTCAACAACAACAATCAGACGAACGGCGTCGCCCAGGCGCCGGCCGGTGCGCAGCTGCTGCGGAAGCTCCTCGAAGAGGAGAGGGTCCCCACCGCCTGATGCGCGTGCTCGCCGTCACCCACGGGCCGCTCGTGCGGCCCGAGCTCTTCGCCGACGTGATCGCGGAGGACGGCCACGAGCTGCACGAGTGGGACATCCGTCTGCAGGGCGCGCCGCCACGTGAGTTCGACGCCGTCATGGTGTTCGGCGGCGACCAGAACGTGGGTGACGAGGTGCAGTACCCGTGGCTGCACGAGGAGTACGAGGCGCTCAACCACTGGGTGCGCGAGGGCACACCGCTGCTCGGTGTCTGTCTCGGCGCCCAGACGCTGGCGCATGCGCTCGGCGCGCGCGTCTCGCCGCTCGGCTCGACGCTGGCCGGGTTCTACGACTCGGAGCTGACCGACGAAGGCGTCGGCGATCCGGTGCTGGGAGTCTTGCCGCCGCGATTCGAGGCGCTGAACGCGAACGCGTATTGCTTCGAGATCCCGGACGGTGCCACCGAGCTTGCGCGGGGGCCTGTGCCGCAGGGCTTTCGCGTCGATGGCTCAGCCTGGGCCGTTCAGTTCCATCCGGAGGTGCGCCGCCACCAGCTGCTCGAATGGTTCCGCGACGATCCGACGCTGCCGAAGCCGATCGAGGCCCTCGCAGCCGAGCTCGACGAGAAGCTCGACGCCTGGCAGGAGCACGGCCGGCGCCTGTGCCGCGCGTTTCTCGCGACCGCCGGCTAGCGCTCGAGGGGCAGATCGTCGTGGCGTGACCACTCGTGCCACGAGCCCGACATAGTTGCGCGCGTCATACCCGAGCGCCCGCAGCATCTGAGCTGCGATCGCCGAGCGCGAGCCGCTGTGGCAGTACGCAACGACCTCGCTCCCGGCCTCGATCCCGACAGCCGCCTCGATCTGCGCCGGGTCGAGTTGCATCAGGTGGTAGACGTCGACGTTGCGCGCGCCCGGGATGTGGCCCTGACGCGGGTCGCAGGGCTGACCGAGGGTTCCGTCGTACTCCTGCGGTGTCCGCACGTCGACGACGGCGATCGTCCCGAGCCGCGCGGCGAGCTCCTCGATCGCGATCTCCGTCACAGTGCTCGGACGACCTCCACCTCGGCAGCAATCGAGGGACGCTGCTCGAGCTCGTTGAGCCACGCCGCGATCCGCGCAGGCAGTTCGACACCGAGCATGTCGCGCGCGCGGATCACCCAGGGGACGTAGGCGACATCCGCGAACAGGCTCTGCCCCACCTCGAGTGCCTCCAGCTTGCCGGCCAGATCGTTGTCGTCGCCCCGCCTGTATGCGTAGTAGTCGTCGCCGAGGTTTTCGTCGAACCGGAACACGAGCAGGCGCGCCTGCGCACGCGCCACGAGATCGGCCGGGAGCAGCGGTGCTTCGGGGTAGCGCTCGTCGAGGTACGCCATGATCACCTCGGACTCGGGGAGGACGAACCCGTCGTCGAGTATCGGCACGCGCCCTCTGGGCGGGTTCAGGTCGATCACCCAGCGAGGGCGGTCGCTGAGGTCGATCACGACGGCTTCGTGCTCGATGCCCTTCTCGGCGAGCGCGATCCGCACGCGCGCGCAATATGGACAACGAGCGGCGTCGACCAGCTTCATGGCTCGAGCCCCATCACGCGGGCGATCTGCTCGTACAGCTCTGCGGCCGGAGGCAGCTCCGCCGGTGTCGCAGCCGTGCGGGCGACGCGCCTCACGTCGTCGCGCGAGGCTCCCGTCAGACGCGACACGAGCGTCGGGTTGGCGGCCAGCGCCAGTTCGTCGCCCTTCGGAAGCTCGCCGTACCAGGTCGGCACCGACAGGTATTCGTCGACCATGCGGCCGCGCTCGAAGATGCGGAAGCGAACGACCTCTCCTTCGAGGGCGAGCGCGATGGTCACCGCGCCGAGCCGGTCCGACAGCTCCCGGGCGAACCGCCCGTGGGCCTCACGGTCGCGATCGAAGACGGGATCTGCGATTCGAATCCAGCTGTCGGTCGTCCTGACTTCAGGCCCCTCGAGCCGCGGGATGAACTGCGAGACGGCGCGCTCCACGGACAACTCGTCGTCGCTCTGCACGTGGGTGACCGCACGCGACTCTCCCGTGTCCTCGTTTTCGAGCCGCTCGGTGAACGCCTGCACCGGCGTCGCCATGAGCTTCGCGTGCTCTTCGAAACCGAGATGCGACCAGACGACCCGAGCCGATTCGTTCGAGGTCAGCACGTCGAGGCTCACGACTGTGGCGCCGCGCTCCTGCGCGTGCCGCGCGCACTCGCGGAGCAGCGCCTTCGCGACACCCTGCCGGCGGGCGCGCGGGCTCACGTGGACGAGCTGGATGTGCGCCCGCCCGCGGACCGGCGCCTCGATGCGGGCGACGCCGAGCGCTCCTGCTCGTCCTCCGCGAGGAAGACGCCGCCTGCGCGGATGTCGTCGAGGGTGTCCGGCCATTCGTCGGCCCATGTCTCCGGCTCCTCGAGCGGCCACGGCACCTCTTGCTCGAACTGCTCCCACAGCTCGCGCAGGACGGCCTCGTCGGCCTCGATCGCGGGGCGGATGTTCATGGCCGCGTCAGCCACCCCGTCAGGAGGTAGTGCGCGGAGAGGTTCTGGAACGGATGCAGACGGGCACCGAGATCGGTCACAGCGACACCGTAGAGACTCTCGGCTGCCTTGCGGAGCGCGAGGTCGCCGGCCGGCCAGGCGTGCGGCCGGGCGAGATGGCGGGCGAGGAACCACTCGGCCGTCCAGGGGCCGAGCCCACGCAGCGCCGTGACCCGCGCGCGCACCGCGTCATCGTCGAGCGCCGCCAGGCCGCCGAGATCGAGATCGCTCCGCGCGAGGCCGACCGCGTACTCGGCCTTGCGCCGCGTGAAGCCGACGTCGACCAGCGCCTCCTCGCCCGCCTCGGCGATCCGGCTGCGGGTCGGGAACGCCCATGCCTCGCCGACGGGCTCACCGAGGCGGACGACCAGGCGGTTGCGGATGGCGACTGCCGCGAACAGAGAGACCTGCTGGGCGGTGATCGACGTGATCAACGCCTCGAATGGATCGGGCTGGAGCGGAGGACGAAAGCCTTGCAGCCGGTCGACGATCGGCGCGAGCACCGGGTCGTCGCCGGCCCAGGTGTAGAACGGCGGCAGCTCGAACGGCGCTCCGAGCAGCCGGCGGACGACGGGCCGGGTCTCGTCATCGAGCGGCTCGACGTCGACACCGCCTGGGCGCGCGGCGATGCGCACCTCGCGGCCCCCGACCGCCCGGTAGAGCGTTCCGTCGACCAGCCGGTTCGCCAGGTCGGTGCCGAACGCGCGCCAGCGACCCGTCGAGAGCTCGAAGTCGTACGGCTCAGGAAAGCGCAGCAGCGACATCGAAGAACGTCTCGTACGGCTCGTACGAGACACCCTGTTCGTCGAGGTACGCCGCCAGGCCGGTCCGCGCGAAGACGCGGTCGCACGCCAGAGATGCGCACCGGTCCGACCAGCCGTCGCCCACGAAGACGAGCGGGCTGCCGGCCGGGAGCGACCGGCGCTTGCACTTGTCACCGCAGACGGGGCACATGCCCTCGTCGCGGAAGATCACGCGCCAGCCGTCCGGGCGCACGTCGGCGTCGTTCGAGCGGAGCTCGATGCCGTCGAGCCCCTCGCGCTGGAGCACGGGGCGGATCAGCTGCGGCAGCCCGCTCGAGACGATCACCGGCCGGTAGAGCTCGAGCAACTCGTGCAGGCCGGCCCGGAGCTCCACATGCTCGACCGCCCAGGCAGCCGCCTCGTCCTCGGTCACCTGCAGGGTGTTGACCTCTGCGGCGAGCATCGCCTCGTAGCTGTCGAACTTCTCCTGGACGCCGGCCTCGTACACCGAAGGATCCCCGAGGTCGTGGATCGCGGCCACGAGCGAATCACGGACGGTGCACGTCCCATCCCAGTCGAGGACGAGCTGCACTAGAGGTGCGAGGTGACGCCGGCCTGGTCGTCCGGTGCTGCGTCCTCGGCCCACGAGAACATGTACTTGCCGTCGTCGAGATCGGCGCAGAGCGTCGTCAACCGGAGCGGATGGAACGTGTCGCACATCACGGCGTACTCGTGCGTTTCCGTCAAGCCGAGCGACTTCTCCGCGAGGCCGGGCTGCGGGCCGTGCGGCAGGCCCGACGGGTGCAGCGTGATCGACCCAACGTCGATGCCCTTGCGCGACGAGAAGTTCCCGTCGACGTAATAGATCATCTCCTCGCTCTGGAGATTCGAGTGGTGATACGGGATCGGGATCGCCTCGGGATCGAAGTCGAGCTTGCGCGGGCAGAACGAGCAGATGACGAAGTTCGGGCCTTCAAAGGTCTGGTGTGACGGGGGCGGCATGTGGATGCGGCCGGTGATCGGCTCGAAATCGTGAATCGAGAACGTCCAGGGATACACGTACCCGTCCCAGCCGACCACGTCGAACGGGTGGTAGTCGATGACATACGTCTGATAGCCGCCGCGAACACGCACCTTGAGCACGTACTCGCCCTTGTCACGGTGCGTGTGCAACTCGGTCGGCGGATGGATGTCACGGTGGTAGTACGGGGCGTGCTCCATCAACTGGCCGTGCTCGTTGCGGTACCGCTTGGGGATCGTCATCAAACCGGGTGTCTCGAACACCAGGTAGCGCTGCTCTCCTACCGGAGCGAAGCGGTAGGTCGTTCCGCGTGGGACGACGATGTAATCGCCGGGCTTGTACGGGACGTCGCCGAAGATCGTCTCGAACGTGCCCGCGCCTTCATGCACGAAGATGATCTCGTCTCCTTCACCGTTGCGGAAGAAGTAGTCCATCGGCTCGGTGGGGCGCGCGAGCGAGATCTCCACGTCGTCGTTCCACATCAGGAGCTCACGGCCGGTGATCGCGTCGCCGGCGGGAGGCAGGTCCCAGGTGCGGATGTGACGGTGGGCGTGCGCCTCGGGCACCCACTCCGCCCGCTCGATCGGCTCGAACTCGCCGAGCTCGATCACGCGGCACGGCGACTGGAGGTGATACAGGATCGACTCCAGCCCCGAGAAGCCTTCGAAGCCCATCACCTCCTCGGTCAGGAGCGTGCCGTTGTCGCGGTGCACGATGTGGCGCTTTCTCGGCAGGTCGCCGAGTCGCTGGTAGAACGGCATGGATGGAGGATATCGCCGGGCGGATCGAGCGGGAGGTGGCCTCGTGGCCCGGCGTGACGACGCACGCGCATCGGTTCGGCGGCGTCGAGTTCCGGCTCGGCCGACGCGAGATCGGTCACCTGCACGGCGAGCGCTGGGCCGACCTGCCGTTCCAGAAAGGGATCCGGGACATGCTCGTCGAGACCGGCCGGGCCCAGCCCCACCACGTGCTGCCGGAGACCGGCTGGGTGTCCCGGCAGATCCGCAGCGACGAGGACGTCGCCGAGGTGATCGAGCTCTTTCGCCTCAGCTACGAGCGGGCCCGCGTCGCCCAGAACGTGCGCGAGGCGCGCGGCTAGGTCGCGGCCCCGGATCGTGTCTCCGGGCGGGCGATCCGCGACGTGCAGGATCGAATCGCGCCGCCGCGGTCGCGACCTGTCCCGTTCCACCACACCGCCGCGGCCGGCTGCAGCTGGGCGTCCAAACGGTACGAGCTCTGCCCCATCCCTGCCCGCGAAGTTCCACTCTTTGCACACACCTGTGCGCGTCTCGTTGTGGTGGCTGCCACCAGACTGGTCTCGCATGGGCCTGTCCGGAGGGGACAGGGGCTGGTTACAGAAGCGTCACTGCGGCGGCGTCACCGTGCGGCGGGCTGCGTGGGTCGCGCGGCGGGCTGCGCAGGTCACGCCACGAGCTCGCCGAAGCGCTCGGCGGAGACGTTCCCGCCCGAGATGACGATGCCGACCGACGGCGCCTCGACCAGCCCCGCGAGCACGGCCGCGATGCCGACCGCGCCGCTCGGCTCGGCGACGAGCTTCAGCCGCTCGAAGGCAAAGCGCATCGCCTCGACGATCTGATCGTCGCTGACGGTGACGATCTCGTCGACGAGCTGCGAGGCGACCTCCCACGTCAGCCTTCCGGGCGCATTCGTCTGCAGCCCGTCCGCGATCGTGCGAGGCACGTCGATCGTGACGGGCTCGCCTGCGGCGAACGAACGGCGCCAGTCGTCCCCGGCCTGGGGTTCGACGCCGACCACTCGTCTGACACCGAGATCCTTCGCGATCGTCGCGGAGCCGGCGATCAACCCGCCCCCGCCCACGGGAACGACGAGGGTGTCGACGATGCCCGCGTCCTCGAGCAGCTCGAGCACGGCCGTTCCCGCCCCGGCCATCACCAGTGGATCGTCGTAGGGACGGACGAGCTCCAGGCCCCGCTCGCCGGCGAGCGCAGCACCCAGCGCCTCACGATCCTCGGCGTACCGGTCGTAGGTCACGATCTCCGCCCCGTAGCCGCGCGTCGCATCGACCTTCGACCGGGGCGCGTCCTCCGGCATGAGGATCGTCGCCGCCGACCCGAGCAAGCGTGCGGAGAGGGCAACAGCCTGCGCGTGATTCCCGGACGAGTACGCCAGCACCGGTGTCCCCGCCGGAAGCGAGGAGATCTTGTTGAACGCGCCGCGGAACTTGAAGGCGCCGGCCCGTTGCAGGCACTCCGGCTTGAGGACGACCTGCTCGCCGAGTGTGCGCGAGCGAACAACGGGCGTGCGGTGCGCGACGCCGTCCAGCACACGCGCGGCCGCACGCACATCCGCCGGGCCGATCACGCGACGGTGTTGCGCAGCACGCCGATGCCCTCGATCTCGAGCTCGACGACGTCGCCTCGCTGCAGCCAGCGCCCGTCGCCCTGCTCGAGGATGCAGCCGCTGCCGACGGTGCCCGACCCGATCACGTCCCCCGGCCTGAGGACCGTGTTCTGCGCGGCACGCTCGAGCAGCGCCTCCCAGTCGTGGTACATCGCACCGAGCTCTCCCCGCGAGCGCTCCTCGCCGTTCACGCGGGCCGTCATCGTTCCCGAGGTGCCGTCGAATTCGTCCGGCGTCACGAGCACGGGCCCGAGCGACGTGGCGAAGTCCTTGCCCTTCGCCGGCCCGAGCCCGACGCGCATCTCCTGGCGCTGCAGGTCACGTGCCGACCAGTCGTTCAGAACGGTGAACCCGCCGATCGACCCGTTCGCGCCGATCACCGCCGCGCACTCGAGCTCGTAGTCGAGCTCGGCCGTCCCGGCCGGATACGGAATCGGTTCCTCCGGCCCGAAGATGGCAGTCGGATTCGAGAAGTAGAAGACGGGCACCTCGTACCACTCCTTCGGCACCTCGGCGCCCCGCTGCCGGCGCGCCGTCGCGACATGCTCCTCGAAGGCCATGAAATCGCGCACAGCGGGCGGGCGCAGGACCGGCGGGCGCAGGTCGACGTCGGCGAGCGCATACTCCGCGTGCTCGCGCGCGGTCCCGCCGCCGGTGAAGAAGGCCTGCAGTGTCTGCGCAGCGAGCTGGATCACCTTGTCGCCTTCGATGCGCCCCGGCCAGCCGCGCTCGAGCGCCAGCTCCGTGGGTGTGAACATGCACAACTTCACGGCTCTGTATGAACTATCACGTCGGCGATGTCCGGCCGCTCGTGCCGGATGCGCTCCTCGATCTCACTCGCGCGCTGATGAGCCTCGTCGAGTCGATGGGTGCCGTCGAGGCCGAGCGTCAGGAACGCGACGAGCCCGTGCGTGGTGTTGAGAAACCGAAGCTCGCGCGGCTCGCTGCCGGTCGCCTCCCGGACGATCCGCCGCACCAGCGCCGCCCCGGCTGCCTCGACCTCGCGCGCCTCCGTCGCCTCGGCGAGCGGCTCGAGATGCGTCTGCACGCCGGCGATCTCCGGGACGGCGCCGCAGATCGCCGCCTCGAGCTGCTCGGCGATGTCGTGCGCCTCGTTGAGCGAGAGGTCCCCGGGCAGCTTCACGTGCAGCGAGAGCTCCGTCCGGCCGTCGACGTCGACGAGCGCGAGGTTGTGCACCTCTCGAACCCGAGGCACGGCGAGGGCGGCTGCGTGCGCGCGCTCACGCACGGTCGCATCCTCGATCGGTTCGACATGCACGACGATGTCGGCGTTCGGCAGCGCCCGCTCGACCGCGGCTTCAACCGCGTCCGCGGCAGCATGGCCCTGGCCGACCGCGGCGCCCGGCGACACACCGATCACAATGTCCGCGAACTGGCGGCCGCCTGCCTGGCGCATGCGAATCCTGCGCACCTCGACCGTCGGGCTCAACTCTCCGATCGCGGCGAGAGCGGCAGCCTCGGCTTCTGCAGGCGCGCGATCCATCAACACGTCGACGTTCGCCTTGATCAGGCGTGCGGCGGCGAGCAGAACGAGCACTCCGACGAACAGTGCTGCGATCGGATCGCCGTCCTGATAGCCGTAGTACGCGAAGACCAGCCCGACGAGCACCGCGACCGAGCCGAACAGATCGCTGCCGAAGTGCAGGGCGTTCGAGGCGATCGCCGCGCTTCCGTAGCGCCGCGCGGTTCGCGACGAGACGACCATGCGGCTCAGATCGATCACGATCACAACCCCCAGGACGACGAACGCGTACCACGTGACGTGCACCGTTGCGTTGGTGATGCCGGCGAGCCGCTCGATCGCGCGGACCGAGATGAAGATGCTCACGAGCGCGAGGAACCCGGCCTCCGCGAGCGCGGACAGATGCTCCGCCTTGCCGTGGCCGAACTGGTGAGTCACGTCCGCGGGGCGCGCCGCGACCCGCACCGCGAAGTACGTCAGGAGCGCGGCGACGAGGTCGGTGCCCGAGTGAGCGGCTTCGGAGACGAGGCCGAGGCTGTGCGTTGCGAGACCGACCGTCAGCTTGAGGACGACGAGGACGGTGGCCGCGGCGACCGAGAGGAGCGCCGAGCGGCGTTGTGGGCTCATCTGAGTGGGACGCGTGAGGCTTAGAGATTGCCCCGGAGCGCCTGTTCGCGCTCGATCGCCTCGAACAGCGCCTTGAAGTTCCCGTCGCCGAAGCCGCGCGCGCCGTGACGCTCGATCACCTCGAAGAAGAGCGTCGGCCGGTCCTGGGCCGTCTTCGTGAAGATCTGGAGCAGATAGCCGTCGTCGTCGCGGTCGGCGAGGATCTTCAAGCGTCGCAGGTCGTCCCAGCTCTCGTCGATCTCGCCGACGCGCCCGGGCGTGTCCTCGTAATACGCGTCAGGGGTCGTGAGAAACATCACACCGCGTCGCTGCAACGCCTCGACCGTCTTGACGATGTTCGACGACTGCAGGGCGATGTGCTGTGCCCCGGGGCCTTCGTTGAACTCCAGGTACTCGTCGATCTGGCTCTTGCGCTTGCCTTCGGCCGGCTCGTTGATCGGGAACTTCACCTTCCCCTGGCCGTCGGTCATCACCTTCGACATCAGCGCCGAGTACTCCGTCGAGATGTCGTCGTCGGAGAAGTGGATCATCTCGGTCATCCCGAACACCTGCTCGTAGAAGGCGACCCAGTGGTCCATGCGCCCCAGTTCGACATTGCCGACGATGTGGTCGATGGCCAGCAGGCCGACACCGTCGTCGGCGCCGTTGGCCGACTCCTGTGCGACGTACCCCGGCAGATACGCGCCCTCGTAGCCGTTGCGCCCGACGAACGTGTGCACGATCTCGCCGTAGGTCGCGATCGTCGCCAGTTCGACCGTGCCGAAAGCGTCCTCGACGACGTGCGGCTCGACGACCCCTTCGGCCCCACGCGCAACAGCCTCGCGAAACGCCACATTGGCGTCTGGGACGCGCAGGGCGATGTCCTTGACCCCGTCGCCGTGAACGGAGGCATGCCGACCGATGGCCGTGCCGCTTCGGAGCGCACTCGAGACGACGAGGCGAATCTCGTTCTGCTCGAGCACGTAACTCGCGCGGTCGCGAACGCCCGTCTCGGGGCCCGCGTACGCCGTCCGCCGGAAACCGAAAGCGTGCTCGTAGTAGTAGGCGGCCTGCTTCGCGTTCCCCACCCACAGCTCGACATGGTCCCAGCCGTCCAGGGGCATGAAGTCCGGTGTCATAGCCCGCTCCGGCCCCGGCCGAGCCGGCGCTCCTCTGAGACTCCGTCGAGCCTACGTCTCTCGGTCATGTGACCTCGGAGTCTATCCCTGCCGTCGCGGGCGTTCCCGCCGCCGCGTCGGCGGCCGAGACCTCGTCGAGCGAGCGGCGCAGGCGCTGCTCGTGGACGTAGCGGACGGCGATCAGCCAGACGATGGTCGAGACGCACGCTGCAGTGAAGAACGCCGGCCGGATCGCATCCGCGAGGGTGGCGCGGGCCTGTTCGGGCAGGCGATGCACGCTCGTGAGCTCCCCGTCACCCACTCCGGGCGGAAGCCCGTGGTTCACGATCACCCCCATGATCGTGACCCCGAGCGTCGCGCCCATCTGACGGCCGAATTGCGTCAGCGCGGTCGCGGAGCCGATCTGCGATCGTGGCACGGCGTTCTGGACCGAGATCACGAACACCTGCATCATCGACCCGATGCCGATCCCGGCGATCACCATGTTGCGCGCCGCCTCCGCGTTCGTCGTCGAGGTGCCCATCCTCCAGAGCAGCAACATCCCGATCGTCAGTACGACCGGGCCGAGGACCACGTTCCACCGGTAGTGCCCCGTGCGCGAGATGAGCTGCCCGGTCAGGAGCGAGGTGATGACGGCTCCGAGCGTCAACGGCGTGAGCACGACGCCGGACGATGCCGCGGACGTGCCGATCACGCCCTGCACGAACAGGGGCACGTACGAGATCGTCCCGAACATGACCATGCCGACGAGGGCCATGCAGGCGACACTGCCCGCGACGATCGGATTGCGAAGGATCTCGAACGGCAGGATCGGCTCTCTGGCGCGGCGCTCGACGAACGCGAACGCCGCGAGCAGCACCGCCGACACGGTCAGCGCCCCGATGACGTGCCGGCTCGTCCACGCGTATTGCTGGCCGCCCCAGACGAGGCCGAGCAGGAGCGCTCCGGTCCCCGCAGCGAGGAGGCCGGCTCCGAGCCAGTCGATCGTGTGGTCGGTCAGCGGTGCGCGCCGAGGCATCGTGATCGAGACGACGATCAGGGCAAGCCCGCCGACCGGCAGGTTGACGAAGAAGATCCACCGCCACGAGGCGTTGTCGACGATGAAGCCGCCGACAGCGGGACCGATGATCGACGAGGCAGCGAACACCGCTCCGATCAGCCCTTGCCACTTGCCGCGGTCACGAGGCGGAACGATGTTCCCGATCACCGCGAGCGACAGCGGGAAGAGGCCGCCCGCACCGATCCCCTGCACCGCGCGGAAGAGCACGAGCTGCGTCATCGAGTCGGCCAGGCCGCAGAGCGCCGAACCGATCAGGAACACGATGATCGCGAACAGGAAGAGGTTCTTGCGCCCCCAGACGTCCCCGAGCTTCCCGTACAGCGGCACGGTGACGGTCGACGTGAGCATGTAGGCGGTGAACACCCACGAGTACTGAGTGATTCCGCCGAGATCGCCGACGATCCGCGGCAATGCCGTCGCGACGATCGTCTGATCGAGAGCGGCGAGCATCAGCGTGACCATCAACCCCGCGTAGATCGCGAGGATGCGCCCGATCGTGAGGTTGTAGCCGGGCGGCCGGCGACGAAGGCGCTCGCGGAGATGCACGACTATTAGTTAACCAGGTTAAGTTCGGTTAGTCACCTGGTGGCTCCGGCACCGGCCGCCGCCGGGAGCGCTCGACGAGCACGGCGCTGAGGATCGCGGCCCCGCCGACCACCTCCCAGCGGGTGAGATGCTCGCTCAGGAGCAGCAGCGCGAAGAGGACCCCGAAGAGCGGCTGCACGTTCGAGAAGAGCGATGCCCTCGACGGGCCGACGCGGCTGATCGAGGTGAACCACAGGATGTTCGTGAGGAACAACGGCCCGATCACGGCGAACGCGAGGCAGACCCACATCAGCGTGCCGAAGTGAAAGGTCTGGCTCGTGGTCTGCCGGAGACCGGCGAGCGCGAGCGGGATCCAGCCGACGGCCAGCACGAGCGAGCTGATTCGAAACGGCGAGTATCGGCGCATCAGCGGCGTGATCAGCACCGAGTAGCCGGCCCACGTGACCGCGGTCAGGACGGCGAGCCCGTCGCCGATCAGCCGTCCCGAGAACCCTCCGGAACCGGAGGCCACGAACCCGACTCCGATCAGCGAGACGATCGTCGCGATCCAGAAGCCGCGGCCCATCCGCTCGAGCCCGATCACGCTCGCGAGGATGCCGATGAAGATCGGCGTGCTCCCGAGGAAGAGAGTCACCGTCGCCGCCGAGGTCTTGTCGACCGCATAGATGAAGCAGAGCTGGTTGCAGAAGATGAAGAGGGCTGCGAGCAGCACGAGCCGCATGTCGCGCAGAGCGATGCGGAAGCTTCCCTCGCGCGCATACGTGAAGGCCCAGAACAGGACCGTCGCGCACGCGTAGCGGATCGTGGCGTACGCGACCGGCTGGAACCCATGTGTCAGCACGTACCGCGTCACGGTCGCGTTGAGCGCCCACAGGAGAACGGTGCCGAGGAGCATGAGGTCCACGGCACTTGGAGCGCGCACGAGTCGAGCCTAGCTAGGCTCTCGCCCGATGGATCGCGAGCCGACCCGCGACGACGTCGACGCCCTCGTCGGGCCGGCGACCCCCCACTTCGCCTACCAGATTCGCGCGCGTGTCCGCGAGCTCGTCGCCGGCCTGCCCGCCGAGCACGAGGTTCGGCTGTACGCCGACGGGGAGATGCAGCGACTCGACGCACTCGGCCACGCGTCGTCGAAAGCGGAGGAAGGCCAGCGCGAGTCGCCCGAGCGGATCGGCTGGGACGAGCTTCCTTCCTCGGCCCCGGCCGACAAGCCGCTCCCACGCCGGCCGTGAACGTCCTCGTCACGGGCGGTTCGCGCGGCATCGGCCGCGCCATCGCTCTCCGCTTCGCGCAGGGCGGCGCCGACCGGATCGCGATCGGGTATCTCCGGAACGATCGCGCGGCAGAAGCGACCGCGGACGAGTTGCGCGCGTTCGGCGCCGAAGTCGTCCTCGTTCGCGGGAACGTGACGTCGGATCGCGTGCTCGGCGAGGTCGCGGCACTCGGACCGCTCGACGTGCTCGTCCACAACGCCGCCACGGGGGTGATCCGGCCGGCGCTCGAGACCGAGGACAAGCACTGGGACTGGACGATGAACGCCAACGCCCGCGCTCTGCTGCAGCTCGCCCGGGCTGCGGCGCCGCAGATGACGGAGGGCTCGTCGATCGTTGCGATCTCGTCCCTCGGCGCACAGCGCGTGCTCGAGAACTACGTTCTGATCGGCACGTCCAAGGCAGCCCTCGAGTCGCTCGTTCGTTATCTGTCCGTGGAGCTCGCGCCGACGATCCGGGTGAACGCCGTCTCCGGGGGCGTCGTCGACACGGGCGCCCTCGAGCACTTTCCGAACCGCGACGAGATGCTCGCTGCAGGCGCCGCGAACCCGGTCGGCCGCCTCGTGACGCCAGAGGACATCGCCGGCGCGGTCGCGTTCCTCTGCTCGCCGGACGCGGACATGATCCGCGGCCAGACGCTGATCGTCGACGGCGGCTACTCGCTCCTCGTCGGCGGGGCCTGAGCCGCCACGAGGCTCAGTGGCGGAACAGGCCGGCGGCGACGTAGCCCGCGAGCCTGGGATTCTCCTGCAGCCGCCGCACCGAGTACCTGTACCAGTCGCTCCCGTACGGGACGTAAACGCGCAGGCGATGCCCCGCCGCTACCAGCTCGTCAGCGCGGTCCGGCCTCACACCGAGCAGCATCTGGAACTCGTACCGCTCGGGAGGGAGGCCGCTGACGATGCGCAGCGCCTCTCCGATCAGGTGCTCGTCGTGCGTCGCGATGCCCACGTAAGCATCCTGGGCGACGAGCGCCTCGAGACAGCGGACGTAGTTCGCACGCACCTCATCGTCGTCCTGGAAGGCGACCTCCTCGGGCTCGACGTAGATGCCCTTGCACAGTCGCACGTTGTCGAGGCCGGGCACGTCGCCCTCCGTCCGCCGCAGATAGGACTGCAGGACGACGCCGACGTTCTCGTGACCAGCGGCGCGCATCGACCGGAAGAGCTCGAGGGCACGGTCCGTGGTCGATGAGTCCTCCATGTCGATCCGCACGAAGCTCCCCCGCGCGGCCGCGTCGATCACGACAGCCTCGAGGTGCTCGCGACAGAGCTCGAGATCGAACTCGAGGCCGAGCCCCGTGAGCTTCACCGACACGTTGGCGTCGAGCCCCTCCTCGTCGATCCGCGCGAGCGCATCGTGGTACTGGCCGGTGATCGCCCGGGCTTCGTCCGCGCTCGTGATCTCCTCGCCGAGCACGTCAACGGTCGCGAGCTTTCCCTTTGCGTTCAGCCGGCGCACCACCCGGACGGCGTCGTCGAGCGACGGGCCTGCGATGTACCGCGACGAAAGCCGCTGGACGACAGGCCTGGGGACCGCAGGCAGGAGCCGGACGATCGCGCGATCGAGAAGGGTCACGGGCGGCCGGATGGTAATCCAATCCGGTCCGTGGCAAGCTTCGTAGTCGAAGGCATGAAGCTCACACGCCCACTCATCGTGGCAGCCGCGCTGGCGGCCGCCCTGGCCGGAGCCGCGCTCGCCGGCGTCGTCGCGCACAAGGGCGCTGCCGTGAAGACGATCAAGGTCACGGAGAAGGAGTTCCACATCACTCTGTCGACCAGGACAGGGGCCGTCGGCCCGGTCCGGTTCGTGATCAAGAACACGGGCAAGTACACCCACGGTCTGGCGATCTCGGGCCCGGGTGTGAAGCTCAAGAAGAGCGCGCTCATCAAGCCCGGCAAGTCGGCGATCCTCGCCGTCACGCTCAAGTCCGGGACCTACGCGCTCTGGTGCCCGGTGCCCGGCCATGCCGCGAAAGGCATGAAGACCTCGATCAAGGTGCCCGGCGCTTCGACGGGCGGCGGTGGCAGCGGCGGCTCGGGCGGCGGCGGCCCGACGACCACGTCCGACACGACCACCGGCGGCGAAGCCTGGGGTTAGAAAGTCACGCTCCGCAGCACTCCTGACGCGACGGCGGGATCACCGATTCCGCCGTCGCTCTATTTCGGCTTCGCGATCGCGTCGATCGGGGGGCCGCTCGCACTCGCCGTGATCTATGTGCCGGGCGCGGCCGACATGAGCTCCGCCGGGCTCGTGACCGCGCTCGGGGCCGCGCTGTACGCGTTCCCGCTCCTCGTCTGGGTGCGCTACAGCGAGGAGATCGCCTCCGCGGGCGGGCTCGCTGCGTTCGTCGAGGCCGCGGTCGGCACGCGCCTGGCGCTCGTTCAGGCCGCGATCTGGGCCTTCAGCTACTTCCTCTACCTGCCCTACACCGTCACCGACATCGTCTATGAGATGCTCGCCGACGTCTTCCCCGGGATCGAGCCGTGGCGCTGGCTGATCGAACTGCTCCTTCCGGTCACCATCGTCGGGCTCGTGCTCCTCGGGACGAAGCCGGTGCTCTGCCTGCTCGCCGTCTCGGCGGCGATCCAGCTCCTGCTGATGCTCGCGCTCGGCGTCGTCGTGCTGGCAAAAGCCGGGGCGCCGACACACTCCTTCACGCAGTCACCCGGCACGCACGGGCTGCTGCACGGGGGCGCGGGCATCGCTCTCCTCTTCCTCTGCGGGAGCCTGCCGATCTTCCTGGGCGCAGAGGTCATCGGCCGTGCACGCACCGTGCGCCGCACGCTGGTCGCGGCGTGGATCGTCGTCGCGGCGTATCTCCTCTTCGCGGTGTTTCCCTTCGCCGCCGTGGACCCGGCACTGACGCACGCCAACCTGCCCGGCTATGCGATCGCGTCCGCATATTCGAGCCGCTGGTTCGCCGTCACGATCGGCCTCGGGGCCGCCGCCAGCGTGGCGGGGGTCATCGTCGCCGAGTACCTCGCCCTGTCACGGCTCCTGTTCTCCGTCACCGGGATCCACGTGCGCAAGCTCCTCGCCTGGATCGCCGTGCCGTTCGTCGCGATCGACGCGTTGAGCCTCACCGATCCGGAGGCGTTCGACGAGAACGTGCTCCGGCCCGCCCTGATCGCCCTGTTCCTCTCTCAGATGATCGTCTTCGGCGTCTTCCCCACCTACCGCCGCAAACGCGGCCGGCTGACGCCGGTCGACCTGCTGCTCGCCGCCGGGGCGTTCGCGCTCATGACCTGGGGCCTCTACCGGGCGATCGCCGGGCCGGTCAGTACGTAGCCCTCGCTACGACTCGCGCATGAACCCCTGGCGCGCAGCGCTGACGAGCGCCACCGCCTCGGGGAACAACACGCGCATGGCGTCGCGCATGGCGATCGACTGTTGTTCGGCACCGCCCTCCACCTGGACCTGGGAGAGCGCGGCCGCGGTCAGCTCGACGGCGGTGTTCAGGGTCAGCGTCGCAAACTGCTCGCGCTGGGCCTCCTGCACCGACTCCGCCTGCTGCTCTGCGAACTCGCGCAGTCCCCGCAGGAGATCTTCAGGGTCACCGCCGAACGGGAATCCGAATCCACCTTCAGACATGGGATCAAGTTAGCGCAGGTCGACCAGGTAGCCGCGCTCGACGTCCTGGACGAACTCGTCGACGGTGCCGCTCGCCGACCGGATCGCGGTCGAGAACGGGGAAGACAGCTCGCCGAGAGCCCGCTCGAGCGCGCGGGTCGCGACACCGATCTCGTCGAGGTACGCCGGCGTCGCGACCCGCGGGGGCGCACCGATCACACGCTCGAGGGCGAGCGCCGCCTCCTCCGCCTCCTCGATCCCCGGCGGCTGTTCGACCATCCGTACCCGTGCGAGTTGCGACCGCAGGCTCTCGAGCTCGCCGCCCCCGGCCAGGTCGCCTGCGAGCTCGCACATCGCGACGATCGACGCCGTGTCGCGAACATCGTCACGCCGCTCGACGAACCGGCCCTCGCCGTCGAGCACGATCCAGCGCCGCTCTGCCTCGGCGCCGAGCGCGACCAGGTAGAGACGCCGTCCACGAGCCGGCTCGGCGGCGAGCACACCGGCCACCTCGCCGTGCACAGCCGCGGCGGCGGCAATCCGCTCCAGCTCCTCGCGCAGGGCCATAGAGTCAAGCGTATGGATGCGACCACCCTCTTCGCGCCGCTCGGGCCCGGCTACGACCGTTGGGGAGCAGTGCTCTCGTTCGGACAGGACCCGCGCTGGCGGCGCTTCCTCGTTTCCCGTATCGACGCCGGCCCGACCGACACGGTGCTCGACGTCGCCACCGGGACGACACTCGTCGCCCGCGAGCTCGTGCGCCAGAAGGATTGCTTCGTCGTCGGCATCGACCAGAGCCCCGAGATGCTCGAGGAGGGCCGGAAACGGCTGGTGCTCGCAGCTGCGGCGCGCAAGGTCCGCCTGCAGGAGGGCGACGCGCGCAGCCTCCCGTTCGAGGACGGGCAGTTCGATGCACTGACCTTCACCTATCTCCTGCGCTACGTGGAGGACCCGCCGGCCGTGCTGCGCGAGCTGGCGCGGGTCGTGAAACCGGGCGGCACGATCGCCGGGCTCGAGTTCGGCGTCCCGGGCGGCATCTGGCGCCCGCTCTGGGAGCTCTGGACGCGCGTGGGCCTGCCGACCGCCGGCCGGGTGATCGGCGACGGCTGGCACGAGGTGGGAGCGTTCCTCGGCCCTTCGATCCGGAACCACTACGAGGAATGGCCGCTACCGCGCCTGATGCAAGCGTGGCGTGACGGCGGCATCGACGACGTGCACGCGAAGCGGCTGAGTCTCGGCGGAGGGATCGTCACGTGGGGACGACGGACGAGGTAAAGCCGGCGTTCTACGCGCTGAAGCGCGGTGGCTGGCGCGACTACGTGACGCTGCTGCATCCGCCGTACACGCTCTGGCATCTCTCGTACGTCGCAGTCGGTGCGGCGCTCGCTCCGGTCTTCCACCTCAACCGGATGCTGTGGGCGGTGGCGGCGTTCTTCCTCGCGATGGGCGTCGCGGCGCACGCGCTCGACGAGTTGCGCGGCAGGCCGCTGAAGACGGAGATCCCCGGCGGCGTGCTGGTGACGATCGCCGTCGTGAGCCTGGGCGGCGCGGTCGCGATCGGGATCGGCGCCGCAGCGGCCTGGGGCTGGGGCCTCCTCGTGTTCGTCGCGATCGGAGCAGTGTTGGTGCCCGCCTACAATCTCGAGCTCGCCTTGCACACGGACTGGGGCTTCGCGCTCTGCTGGGGGGCCTTCCCCGCGCTGACCGGCTATTTCGTCGAGGCGCAGACGCTGCGCCTCGAGGCGGTCGCCGCCGCCGGCTACGCCTTCACACTCAGCCTCGCCCAGCGCGCGCTGTCGACGCCCGTCCGGGCAGCGCGCCGCGAACGCTCGACCACCGCGGGCACGGAGCAGCTGGAGCGCGCGTTGCGCCTGCTCGCCGCGGCTTCGACATTGATCGCCGTCGCCCTCGTGGCGGCGCGCCTACGATGACGGCGTGACCGTTGCCACCACCGTCGCCGTCGTCTCGGCGGTCGTTGCCGTGCTCGCACTGGTCGCGAGCGCGCTCGTGCTGAAGAATGTTCGAGCGCACCAGCGGCTGCTCGAACGCGAGATCGAGCACGGGAGAGCCACCTTCGACGAGATCGTCGCGCAGGAGCTCGCCCAGCGGGCGGAGGAGCTCGAGCAGACGCTCGCCCGGCTCCGCGCCGACTCCCTGTCCCAGCTCGCAGAAGAGGAGCGGCGGATCGCGGAGGAGCGACGCCGGGATGTCGCCGAGCGCGAGCGGGACGCCACGGAGCGACTCAGCGAGAAGCTCGTCTCGGCCCAGGCTGCGATCGAGCAGAGGCTCACCGACTGGACGAGCGACGTCGGCAAGCTGCAAGAGAGCCTCGCGGAAGACGTGAAACGCGTCGAGGTCCGGCAGCAGGCGCTGATGGCCGAGGCGAGCGCGAAGATCGGCCAGGACGCCGACCGGCTGCAAGCCTCCGTGGAGGAGCAGCGGCAGCTCGTGACGCGGCTCCGTTCCGAGTTCGCGCGCGAGGGTCAAGAGGTGATGCAGCGGGCGAACACGGAGCTCGAGCAGCACGCCGCCGAACGGCGGCACGCCCTGCATGAAGTCGCCGAGCGGCTTCGCAAGCGCGAGCAGGATCTCAAGGAGCTGATCGACCGAGAGGGAAACGACGCGGCCCAGCGCATTCAGATGGCCCTGGGCGACATCGAGCGCCGGCAGGTCGAGCAGCTGCAGCGCATCGTCGGACGCGAGACGGCGCGCTACACGGAAGCCGCGTCGGCACAGTTCGACACGACGATCCGCAGCGCACGTGAGGCGGCTGCGCGCCGCCTGAGCCGGGAGCTCGACCTCGCAGTCGAGCGATTCGCCCGCGAGGCCGAGGGCGTGTTGACCGAACGGCTGAACCACGTCAGCGACGCCGCCGCCGCACGGGTCGAGGAGCGCCTCGCGCGTCTACGAGCCGCACTGGAGCGCCAGCGGGATGACGCGCTCGGTTCTCTCGAGGAGCGCGCCCATCAGGTCGAGGCCGGCCTGCGCGAGCGTTTGCACGAAATCGCCGCAGATGCCGAGTCGGAGCGGGCCGTGCTGGAGGCCCGCCTGCAGGAGCTGAGCCGTCGGCTGGACGAGTTGACAGCACGTGCGTAATGGTTCTGTTTGGGCCTCAAACTTCCGGAGGCAGGGTTCGTCTAGGAGAGAGCGAAAACCCGCACACCATGCCGCAGACGATCGAACAACCACAGTCGGAGCGCGAAAAGGTGGAGTCCTGGCGGCTCCACGTGCTGATCGAGGCCGGCTATCCGCTGCCGCTCGCCGAGAAGCTCGCGCATTCGGACGCCGATCTGCATCGGGCCGTCGAGCTCACCCGCTCCGGCTGCACGTTCGAGACCGCCGCCGAGATCCTGCTCTAGGGGCTCGGAGCACCCGTCGCGGCGGGGGGCAGCGCCATCGTCGCCCGGAGTGACGCGAGCGGCGCGGTCGGGACGCGGATCAGCCCGCGGGTCGGGCGATCGAGGTCGAAGGTGACCAGAAGCAACAGCGTGATCAGGCAGGCCGCGATCAGGACGGTCGTCACGCCCCGCCCGAGAATCGCGAGGTAAAGGGCGAGCAGTCCGAGTGCAACGGCCGCGCCGAGGACTTCGAGGCCCAGGACCGCGCCGGGCACGCGGTTGTTGAGTGCCGAGACGCGCACGGTCTGCATGTCGATCATGTTGTTCAGGCTGTCGATGTACAGGCGCGGCCCGGTCGCAATCGGAGCTCGATTGAGCTCCTGCCCCGCCAGGTGCCAGAGCGAGCGCTGCTGAGCGTTCTCCACCGCGACCACCCGCCGCTGGGCGGGCGTCCCTGGAATCGCGTGCGAGAGCCGAATGCTCGCGTCGGTGTAGCGCACGAGCAACGCGAGCGAACGGCTGCGAACCGGCTCCGAGAGCATCTGCGCGCGCAGATACGTCGTGCCGATCGCGTTCGCGTCGTCGACGACTGCTGCACGGCGCGCTTCGTAGCGCCCGACCGCCAGCGTGAGCCCGAACGCGAGGATGAGACCGACGAGCCCGAGCAGCGCGGCCTGGAGGACGCCGACGGGCTCGCGCAGAGTCTCGGAGTGCCTCCGGAGATAGATCCCGAGGAGCAGCCCGAGCAGCGTGACGCCGAAGACGACCGCGAAGATCAGGAGCGCAAGCGCCCAATCGCTGAGTCTGAAGAACATTCGGGGCCTCCTCCGCCTCCACGGGCATCGACGCTGCCCGTTCCAGTTCGACCCGGCCGGAAACTCGCCTGCACGCACCTCGTTGCGCCTAGGCTTGCGTCATGCAGCGGTGGGAATACAAGGTGGTGTCCTTTCAGAAGGGGCGCTACACCGAGGCCCTCAACGAATACGGCCGCGAGGGCTGGGAGCTCGTCGACGTCGCCTCGGATGTCCGCGGCGTGGTGCCACCCGAGCCGACCAGCGCCGGCAGTGGCGGCCTCCCGATGCCTCGCTCATTCGGACGGCTGGAGGACGCGGCGGCGATGGTGAACAAGCTCGGCGGCAGCGCGGCAGAAGCCGGGGCCCCGGAGCCGGAGCCCACGACCTCGACCACCTTGCTCTGGGTCCTCCGCCGGCCGCTCGACGACGACTACTAGCATCGAGCGCGTGAAGGTCGAGGCGATGGAGGTGGAGGGGCGGAAGGTCTACACCGTCCGCGGGTTCAACAGCGGTATCGCGCGCTACCTGAACAAGCTGCCGACTCTCTGGATCGAGGGCGAGGTGACGGAACTACGCCGCCAGGAGCGCTGGGCGTCCGTGTTCTTCACGCTCAAGGACCCGGAGCAGGGCGCGACGCTGCCCGTCCAGATGCCGCGCGGCCAGTTCGATGCGCTCGAGCTCGGCCTCGCCGAAGGAGAACGTGTCCACGTGTTCGGCCGTGCGGAGCTCTACGAGCAGCGCGGCGAATTGCGGCTGAAGGCGCTCACCATCGAGCGGTTCGGTCTCGGCGCCCATCTCGCCGCGCTCGAACAGGTGAAGAGGAAACTCGCGGCCGAGGGACTGTTCGACGACGCCAAGAAGCGCCCCCTCCCCCGCTTCCCGCGCTTGATCGGGCTCGTCACCGGCAACGACGCTGCCGCGAAGCGGGACGTGCTCACCCAGATCGTGCAGCGATTTCCGCCTGCGAACATCCTCGTTGCGGAGACCTATGTCCAGGGCCCTCGCGCCGCAGCCGCGATTGCGACCGCGATCGGCGACCTGTGCGCCCGCGGCGCCGACGTGATCGTGCTCGCCCGCGGCGGCGGGAGCTTCGAGGATCTGCTCCCGTTCTCCGACGAGCGTGTCGTGCGGGCGGTCGCCGAATGCGCGGTGCCACTCGTCTCCGCCGTCGGGCACGAGCAGGACACGCCGCTGTGCGATCTCGCTGCAGACGTGCGCGCCTCCACCCCGACGGCCGCTGCGCGGGTCGTCGTGCCCGATCTCGGCGAGCTGCGCGACCAACTCGAGCGCACCCGCAATGCGCTGCACAGCAGTGCGCGGCGTGCTGCCGACCGGTCCGCCCAGCGCCTCGCCGCGAACCGCGACCGCCTGCAGCGCGCGCCGCTCCTGGCACTCGAGCGACGTCGTGCGCGCCTCGACACCGTGCACGCGCGGCTGGGCGCGCTGAGCCCGCTCGCGGTGCTGGAGCGCGGGTACGCGATCGTCCGCAACGGCGAGAACGTCGTCCGCGCTGCGGCCGAAGTGAGTTCGGGCGACGCGATCGACGTGCGCGTGGCCGACGGCAGCTTCGAGGCGACGGTTGGCTGAGCCCACGTTCGAAGAGGCCCAGAAGGAGCTCGAGTCGATCGTCGAACGGCTCGAACGTGGCGACGCGGGCGTCGACGAGCTGACGAGGCTCTGGCAGCGCGGCGAAGAGCTCTACGCCCTCTGCGCGGCGAAACTCGACAGCGTGCGCGGGAAGATCGAGGAGCTAGCCCGCGCCGACCAGGACGCGGGCTAGCTCTTCGCCCAACCGGACGAGGTCGTCGCCGGCACGCGCCCGGCGGCCCGACAGCGCGTGGGCGCGCATCCCGCCCCTGACGACGCCGCCGAAGATCTCGCAGCGAACGCCCAACCGCTCGCTGCGGCGGACGACGGCCCCGGGTGCCTTTCCCTCCAGGGTCGTCGCGTCGACCATGCCCTCGCCCGTGACGACGAGGTCGGCGTTGCGTGCCCGATCGTCGAAACCGATCGTGTCGAGAACGAGCTCGGCTCCCTCCACGAGCTCGCCGCCGAGCGCCGCGAGCGCTGCGCCGAGGCCGCCGCCCGCCCCTGCGCCGGGAAGGTCGCGGTAGGGCGCGAGCTCCTGGAGTGCGGCGAGCCGCGCTTCGAGCACGTCCACGGCCGCGGGACGTGCGCCCTTCTGCGGGCCGAAGACACGGGCGGCACCGCGGTCGCCGAGCAGCGGGTTGCGCACGTCACAGAGCACCCGCATCGGAACGTCGTCCAGCCGGCCGCCGACCACCTCGCGCAGCGGTGCTCCGCCGTCGACCGTCGCCGTGCCGCCGAGGCAGACGAAGAGCGCGGCCGGCCCCTCGGCCAGCGCGGCGAGGAGCAGCTCGCCGAGCCCGCGGCTCGACGTGCGCAGCGGGTCGCGTTCGTTGCGCCGCAGCAGCGGCAGGCCGATCGCCTGGGCCGACTCGACGACCGCTGTGCCGTCGTCCAGCAGCAGCCAGCCGGCGGCGACCGGCCGTCCGAGCGGGTCGCTGACGACGGCTTCGTGCCAGGTTCCTCCGAGAGCCTGCCGGATCACGGCGGCCGTGCCTTCACCACCGTCCGCCACCGGCGCTTCGTCCACCTCGACGCCGGGGACGCGCCGCATGCCTCTCGCGAGCAGCGACGCGGCATCCTGAGGCGACAGAACGCCCTTGAGGCTAGCCGGAGACGCGAGAGCTAACACGCTCGGGCTCCTGCTCGAGCTCCTGCTCGGTCGACTCGACCGGTTCCTCGATCGTCTTCAGCATCGCGTACGAGAGGCCCTCCCGGGCCAGGAAGATCAGGCCGACGCCGACGCCGACGGACGCCTCGATCGCCTGGAGCCCGATCCCGAACGCGAACCCACGGGCGTACGGGACGCCGTAGTTCACGAGCGGGAACGCGATCGCGATCTGCACGAGGCCGAAGTTGCCCGGCCACAGGGGGAAGAGCGTCGCGACGTTGATCAACACGAGCACGAGCCCCGCCGTGGACAGCGGCGTGTGGATGTGGAACGCGAACATCGTCGCCCAGACGGCGAACAGCTGACACGCCCAGCCCACTGCCTGGAACGCCGCGGCCGTCGCGGCGGCCACGGGTGAGCGCATCACGGCCAGCCCGAGCCGCGCCCGAGCGAGCAGTTGACGGGCCGGGCCGAGCCCTTCGAGCGCATCGCGGTGGGCGCGCCGGGCGAGCAGCAGCGCAGCAACGAACAGCATGAGGCCGACCGCCAGGACGACCGCGATCGACGTCAACGCCCAGCCCGGGATCTTCGCGGTCAGCAGCACCCAGATGACGAGCACCGTCGCCGGGAACACGTCGAAGATCCGGTGCGCGAACACGGAGCCGATCAACGTCGCGGTGACGCCACGCCGCCCCGGGAGGCGCCGGCGCAGCACCGCGACACGCGCGAGCTCGCCGACCCGGCCCGGCAGCACCGCGTTCGCGAACAGGCCGACCGAGAACGCGGAGAAGACGAGCGGGAAGCGCGGCCACGGCGGATCGAGCGACTGCTTGATCGTCGTGTCCCACGAGAGCGCACGAGCCAGCACCGACAACAGGTTGAGCCCGATCGCCGCGATCACCCAACGCCAACGCACCACGGTGAAGGCGTCGTGCACGAGATGCCAGTTCGGCCCGTGGTAGACGAACAGCGCCACCGCGGCGGCGATCAGGGGGATGACGAGCAGAGCGCGCCAGCGGCCGTCGCGCAGCATCAGGCAGCGGCCTCCTGGTAGGTCTCGTCGAGGCGCCGAGCAATGTCGTCCCACGCGTAGTTCGCAAGAGCGTGCGCACGCGCGGCCCGGCCCATCTCCACGCGACGCGGCTCGTTCGAGAGCACGTCGATGACGGCGGCCGCCAGCGCCGGGGGGTCGTTCGGAGGCACGAGACGCGCAGCCTCGGGCGTGGCGACGGCCGCGTAACCGGGGATGTCGGAGGCAACCGACGGCGTCGCACAGGCGAAGGCCTCGGCGAGCACCAGCCCGAAGCTCTCGCCGCCGAGCGCAGGAGTGACCGACAGCCTCGCCCGCTCGAGCTCGTGCGTCCGCACCTCGTTGGGCACGATCCCGAGCACGTCGATGCCGGTCTCGTCGACGCGGAGCCGCGCGTTCAACAGGCGGTATTGCAGTGGATCGGTGCCGATCACCCGTAGGCGGGCGCCGGTGGCGGCGTGGATCTCGGGCCACGCACGCAGCAGCGTCGGCAGCCCCTTGCGCTGGTCATGACGGCCGATGAAGACGACGGTGTTGTCACGGCCGGCCGGGTCGGCTTCAACCGGAATCAGCACGCCGTTCGGGATCACGCGATAGTCGCCGGGCAGGTAGCGCGCAGCCGACTCGGCCGCCATCGGCGACACGGCGACGCGCGCATCGACGCGGTCCATGAGGAACCCCCAGCAGCGCATCGCCGGCCGCATCCAACCGAGGTCGCCGTGCGCGTGGTGGGTCACGACGATGGGACATTGTGCGAACGAGATCGCCGCGACGCAGATCGCGGGCGTCATCGGCTCGTGGCAATGGATGAGGTCGAACTGCTCGTGCTCGAGAATGTGCCGAATCCGCGTGATGGCGCGGGGCGAGAGCACGATGTTCGTCATCGAGCCGTTCGCCGGCACGACGACCGAGCGGCCGACGGCGATGATCCCTTCGGGCAGCGCTCCGTGGCGCCCGGTGCGCGGATGCAGCAGGCGCGTCAGCACGCCCGCGGGGTCGTTGCCCATGAGGATCGTCACGTCGTGCCCGCGGCGCCGCAGTGCGGCTGCCTGATGCTCGGCGTGCTCGACCACTCCGCCCCAGTACGACCACGAGAACGGGACGACGATGCCGATCTTCATCTCGCTGATCTCGCTCCGGCGCCGGCAGAGCCGGCACCTCCGCTACCGACCGACTCCGTCGAGCCTACGTCGGTTGCGAATGCCTGCCGCAGGCGCTCGACGCCGAGCTCGATCGTCTCATCGCTGACCGCGAGCGAGAGGCGCGCCCAGCCGGCCCCGCTCGGCCCGAAGCCCTCGCCGGGAGCAACGGCGAGGCGATGCTCCTCGAGCAGCCGTTCGGCGGTGAGGCCGTCGGGCAGCCGAAGCCAGACGAAGAACGTGCCCTCGCAGACCGGCGGCTCAGGAAGCACGGCTGCAATCGCGTCACGGCGCCGCTCGTACCCCGCGACCCGCGCAGCGACGGAGTCTTGCGGCCCTTCGAACGCGGCGATCGCCGCGCGCTGCAGCGGCTCGAAGATGCCGACACGATTGTGATCGTTCAGCAGGTTGATGCGCTCGACGATCTCGGCGTTCCCGACGACGAACCCGATGCGCCAGCCCGCCATGCCGTAGGTCTTCGACATCGACCACAACTCGACGCCGACCTCCTTGGCGCCGGGAGTCGCGAGGAAGCTCTGCGGCCGCCGCCCGTCGAAGACGATGTCGATGTACGCGGCGTCGTGGACGACCGTCCCGCCCGTGCGCCCGGCCCAGCGAACAGCAGCCTCGAACGTGCCGGCAGGCACACAGACAGCGCAAGGGTTCGACGGGTAGTTGAGGTAGAGCGCAGCCGCCTCGGGCGCCCCGTCCAGGTCGGGGGACCAGCCTGCATCGGCCCGGAGCGGGACGGTTTCGAGCTGCGCGCCCGCGAGCGCAGGCCCGGAGGGATAGTCGGGATAGAAGGGGTCTGGCAGCAGGATCCGCTCCCCCTCGTCGGCCAGCGCCAGCGCGAGCTCGCTGAGCGCCGTCTTCGTGCCCGGGACGACCGCGATCTCGAGCTCGGGATCGAGCTCGACCCCGTACACGGCGCGGTAGCGCTCCGCCAGCGCCTCCTTCGTGCGGGCGAAGCCCCGGATCGGGGCGTAGCCGTGCACGTCGGGGCGGGCAGCGCTCTCCGCCAGCGCCTCGACGACGTGCGGCGGCGGCCCGACCTCGGGATTGCCGCGGCCGAGGTCGACGAGCGGCGGCCCATCCGCCGCGGCTGCGGCGGCGACACGATCGAGAAGCGCGACGAAGTACTGCTGCGGCAGCCGATCCAAGCGTTTGGGTCTGGCGCGCACCTGGTTGGACTCTAACTAGGCTGACCGTCATGGATCTCATCGAGGGGCTGGCAGGTCGGATCGGCCCGCGCACCGCCGGTAGCGCCGCGGCGGCGGAGGCTGCAGACACGGTGGCCGCCGCGTTTCGGGAGCTCGGCCTCGACGTGCGGTTCCAGGAGTTCCAGCTGCTCGGCTATGA
Organism: uncultured Thermoleophilia bacterium; assembly: GCA_963779535.1. Taxonomy (GTDB): domain Bacteria; phylum Actinomycetota; class Thermoleophilia; order Gaiellales; family Gaiellaceae; genus PALSA-600. The sequence goes on from CAVZYP010000007.1 coordinate 309,519, forward strand.
CGCGGACGAGCCGCTGCTCGAGGTCGAGGGGGAGCGCTGGGCTGCCGGGCCGTGCATGTACTCGCACGACTTCGACGGCGAGGGCACGGTGCGGCGGATCGGCGCGAGCAGCGCGCCGGTCGGCGACGGCCTCCTGCCGAACTTCGCGATCGTCGATGCGGGCGGGCGAGAACGCGCGCGCCTCCTGACGAGCCCGTTCTCTGTCGGTGCGATCCCGTTCATGTCGACCCACACCCACATCACGACGCCGCCGACCGCATTCGTCTCTCGGGCCGACGCCGAGCGGCTGCTGGACGGCATGCGGGTCCGCCTCCGGGTGAGCGGCCGCTTTTTGCCCGGCCGGCTGGAACGCAACGTGATCGCGGATCTTCCGGGCCGCCGCGACGAGCACGTCGTCGTCGGCGCCCACTACGACTCGGTGTGGCGCGGACCGGGCGCGATCGACAACGCGTCGGGTGTCGAAGGCGTGCGGCGCATCGGCGCCGCGCTCGCCGGCCGAGACCTCGAGCGCGGCGTCCGTCTGGTCGCGTTTGCCGCCGAAGAGATCAAGCTCACCGGGTCGCACTACTACCTGGACGAGGCGAAGCTCCGCGGCGAGCTCGAACAGGTCGCCGGAATGGTGAACCTCGACTGCATCGCCTTCGGCGAGCAGCTGAACCTCCTTGCGTCGCCGCAAGCGCTGCTCGACCGTGCGACCGAGACGGCGCGCACACTCGGTCTGCTCGAACGGCACGAGCTCGTCACAGGCCCGGCGACCGGTGGGATCGACTCGCACTGGTTCGTCGAGAACAAGATCCCGGCCGTGACGGTCCTGCGCTTCCCCTACGACCAGTATCACCTGCCGGCCGATGTTCCGGCGCTCGTCGACGAACAGCAGCTCGAGGACACGGTGGCGCTCGGGCTCGCCCTCGTCGAATCGCAGGTGGCCGACCCTGTGATTATCTAAAGCATGTTCGAAGAGGGCCTCGCCGAACTGCACACCCATCTCGGCGGCTCTGTCGCCTCCGAGATCCTCTGGAGCCTCGCGCACGAACAGGGAATCGCGCTGCCCACGCGTGACTACTGGGAGTTCGAACGGCTGGTGACGGTGTCCGACCCGCGCGGCGTCCCCGATCTCGACTCGCTCGACCAGATCTACCACCTGACCGAGCTGATCCAGTCGTCGCCGCTCGCGGTCGAGCGAAGCGTGCACGCGGCGATCGGGGGCGCATACCGCTCACAGCGGATCACCACGCTCGAGCTTCGCTTCAACCCGATGAAACGCAACCGGGGCGGGGAGCGCGACCTGGACCACATCATCCTCGCCGCGATCCGCGGGCTCGATCTCGCTTCGCTCGAGTACTCGCAGGTTCGCGCGGGACTGATCCTGATGATGGACCGAACGTTCACCGCCGACCAGAACATGGTGATCATCGAGAAGGCGATCAAATACATGCCTCGCGGCGTCGTGGGCGTCGACATCGCCGGCCCGCGCCCGCACGGGGCGCGCTACGACTACACCCAGATCCGCGAGCACGTCGAGCTCGCCCGGGACGCAGGCCTGGGCGTGACGATCCACGTCGGCGAGGAAGGCGGCGAGCACGGCGTGCAGGAGATCGGCGAGGTCGTCGAGTCGTTGCGGCCCGACCGGCTCGGTCACGGCATCCTCGCGGCGCACGACCCGGCCCTGATGGAGGCGATCCGCGCCGCGGACATCACCCTCGAGATCTGCCCGACCTCGAACCTCCTGACCAAGGCGCTCCGGGACGAGGCAGAGGTACGGGAGACGTTCCGAGCCTTCGTCGAGCACCGTGTGCCCTTCACGATCGCGACCGACGGCCCCGAGATGATGCGGACCCACCTGCGAGACGAGCTCGAGCTGCTGCTGCGGATCGGCGCGCTCGACGAGACCGAGATCCGGCTCGCCAACGAGCGGGGCCACGACGCCTCGTTCATCGCGCGGCGGGCCCACGCCGCAGCCTGAGCCCGGTGCCGGCCCGTCCGGGCGTCGTTTCCTCGTGCAGCGCTTAGGTTGGAGCGCTACCGTCCTGCCTCGATGGAACTGGGTCTGCGCGGCAGGACGGCGATCGTCTGTGGAGCTTCGTCCGGTCTCGGGCTGGCCTCCGCAGAAGCGCTTGCGGCCGAAGGGGCGAACGTCGCGATGTTCGCACGGCGCCGCGACATCCTCGAGCGTGACGCCGACCGCATCGGAGCCCTCGCCGTGCGGGGCGACGTCACGAACGCCGCCGACCTCGAGCGGCTCGTCACGAAAACGGTCGAGGCCTTCGGCGGGATCGACATCCTCGTGTGGAACTCGGGCGGCCCGCCGGCGGGGCCGGCGTCGGAGATCACCGACCTCCAGCTCGAATCCGCGTTCGAGCTCCTGCTGCAGCCCGCAGTGCGGCTCGTGCGGCTCGCGCTGCCGCAGATCCGAAAGAGCGAGGCCGGCCGTATCGTCTTCATCACCTCGATCACCGTCAAGGAGCCGACACCGCACCTGGCACTGTCGAACGCGATTCGGCCGGGCCTCACCGGCTGGGCGAAGACACTCGCGCGTGAGCTCGGGCCGGAGGCGATCACCGTCAACTGCGTCGCGCCGGGGCGCATCGACACTCCGCGCATGACCGAGCTCTACGGGCCCGACGGCCCACCGGCGGAGGAGCTCGCGCAGATCCCGCTCGGCCGGCTCGGCAGCCCCCGCGAATTCGGCGATGTGGTGTGCTTCGTCGCCTCGGCCCGAGCCGCGTACATCACCGGCACGACCGTCCTCGTCGACGGCGGCAACTCCCGCGGGCTCCTATGAAGCGCATCACCCCCGGCCGGCTCCTCGCGCTGGGGGTCGTCCTGTTCGCCGTCGCGCTGACGCTGTATGTCGTCCCGTCGAATCAGTACATCTTCCTGCCCGACAAGGCGCATCCGGTCGCGCCGCTCGTGACGGTGCGGGGCGGGCACGACCCGGTTCACGGCGGCATCTATTTCGTGGACGTGATCGTTCGCAAGGCGACGATCCTCGAGAAGCTCTTGGGCGGCCTGCACAACGGCGCCGACCTCTACCCGGCGAGTGCCGTCAACCCTCCCGGCGTGGGCGATCAGCAGCGACGGCGCATCGACCTGCAGGACATGCAGCACTCACAACAGGTCGCGGCAGCCGTCGCTCTGCGCGCCGCAGGGAAGCACGTTGTGCTGCGCACGACCGGCGCACTGGTCGATCAAGTGGCCGCGGGCGTGCCGGCCGACGGCAAGCTCGAGCCTGACGACGTGATCACCGCAGTCGACGGCAAACGGGTGCGCGACCGAGGGGACCTCACAGCCGTGATGGCGACCCGCAAGATCGGCCAGACGGTGGCCATGACCGTCCGGCGCGGCAAGCAGACGCTCGTGGAGCGGATGCGGACCGTGACCTCGGGCGGCAAGTCTCCGCGCGCAATCGTCGGCATCGTCGTGGAGAACGCCCTCGACATTCATCTGCCCTTCCCGGTCAGCATCGATGCCGGGGGCGTCGGCGGCCCCTCCGCCGGCCTGGCCTTCGCGCTCGAGGTGCTGCAGCAGCTCGGACGCAATGTCGTCCACGGCCACAAGATCGCCGCAACCGGCGAGATCTTCCCGGACGGCTCCGTCGGCCCGATCGGCGGCATCAAGCAAAAGACGATCGGCGCGCGCGAGGCGGGTGTGGACGCCTTCCTCGTGCCGGCTGGGGAGAACGCGCAGGATGCCCGCAAGTACGCGGGTGGGCTCCGGATCATCCCTGTGGAGAGCTTTCCACAGGCGTTGCGCGCTCTGGCGACGCTCCGTTAGCGACAACGGAAATGACGTGATTTTCGGCCGGTTCGAACTTGCCGGAAAATGCACGTTTTCCATTTAGGCAAGCCCTTTGCGGAGTCGATAGCCGGTCGTAGCATGGCGCTCCCCGCCCCCCACCATCACCCCCCGGAAGGGACCCCGATGACCCGACAGAACGCTCCAACCTGCAACGACTGCTACTTCCGCCGTCACGCGCTCTGCGCGATGGCCCCGGAGCGTCCATGTCCCACGTTCCGCGCGGCGACGCGCACCCTCCAGCCGCCCCGCCAGCCCCGCCTGGTGCCGCTCGGCGGCGTACCGGCAGCAGCCGCGGTGACCGCCGCCTGGGCGTAGGTCCTACGCAGTGACGGGCAGCGCGGCGGCGAGGCGGGCAACCCCGTCCCGGATCTCGTCCGGGGAGACGAAGCTGAACGCCAGGCGCGCCGTGTCGGGCGCGCCGCCGAAGTCCGTTCCCTTGACGAAGGTCACACCGGCCTCCTCGGCGCGCACGAGCAGGTCAGACGCATCGACGCCGCCGAGCTCGAGCCAGAGGAAGTAGCCGCCCTCCGGCCGCGTCGTGCTGACCGCGGGCAGATCGCGGTCGAGCGCCTCGAGCATCGCATCTCTGCGGGCGCCGAGCAGCCCGCGGACGCGCTCGAGGTTCGGCTCGAAGCTGCCGCGCCGCACGAACTCGTTCACCGTCGCCTGGCCGAGCAGCACCGGCGTGATGTAGGTCGCGGTGGCTGCAGCCTCGATCTCCAGCGCGAGCGCCTCCGGGAACACGAACCAACCGACGCGCAGACCGGGCCCGATCGTTTTCGAGAACGACGAGCTGTAGGCGACTTCCCCACCTGAGAGCTCGAAGAGCGACGGGAGCGCCTCGCCCTCGTAACGCACGAGCCCGTAGGGATCGTCCTCCAGCACGAGCAGGTCATGCTCCTGTGCGAGCTCGACGATCCGCCGGCGCCGCTCCAGGCTCAGCGTGCGGCCGCTCGGGTTCTGGAAGGTCGGAATGAGGTAGAGAAACGCGGGCGCCGGGCCGCCGCGAAGCGCCTGTTCGAGCGCGTCCGGGTCGAGCCCGTCGTCGTCGCAGGCGAGCAGTTCGACATCCGAGCCGAGCTCGCGGAGGATCTTCAGCGGCCGGTCGTAGGTCGGGAGCTCGGCGAGCACGCGCTTGCCCGGAGCGAGCTGTTGGGCGAGGAACACGAAACCCTGCAGCGATCCGTTGGTGAGGAACACACGCTTCGGGTCGACGCCGTGCCGATCGGCGATCCACTCGCGCAGGGGCGCGTAGCCCGACGACGGTCCATACGACAGGATCGTCCGGCCGTCGCGCTCGATCGCGACACGCGCGCAATCCGCCAGCTCCTCGACCGGCAGGCACTCCGGAGCCGGGACGCCGCGCGCGAAGGAGATCATCGCCATCACGCCAGGTTACCGAGCCGGCGTGCGCTCGCACGCTTTAGCCCGCTCTTAGGGATAACGGACACAATGCGGCCATGACGACTCGCGTCCTCGTGGTCGACGACGACCCTGCCGTTCGCTCGGCGATCGCCCGCGCGCTTCGTGTGGACTACGAGGTCGGCGAGGCGGTCGACGGCGCCGACGCGCTGGCGCAGCACTCGTCGTCGCCGGCCGACGCGATCGTCCTCGACCTCCTGATGCCCGAGATCGGCGGGCTCGACGTCTGCCGGTCGCTCCGCCACCGTGCCGACCCCGTCCCGATCCTCGTCGTCACCGCGCGTGACGCGGTCGACGACCGTGTCGAGGGTCTCGACGCGGGCGCGGACGACTACCTCGTCAAGCCGTTCGCCGTCGAGGAGCTCCGCGCGCGGGTGCGTGCGCTGCTGCGCCGTTCCGGTGCGGGCAACGACGCGGTTCAGTTCGGTGACCTGACGCTCGACGTCACGACGCGCGAGGTGCACCGCGGCGAGCGCCGCCTGCAGCTGACGCGCACCGAGTTCAACCTGCTCGAGCTCTTCATGCGCAACCCGACGGCAGGTCTTGACGCGCTCACAGATCTACGAACGCGTGTGGGGCTACGACTTCGGCGCCACCTCGAACGCACTGTGGGTCTACATCGGCTACCTGCGCCGCAAGCTCGAGGAAGGCGGCGAGCCTCGCCTGCTGCACACCGTGCGCGGCGTCGGGTACGCGCTCCGAGAAGAGCCATGAGCTTCAGACAGCGGTTGATGCTGTACACGGCACTCGCGATCGCCGTTACGGTCGCGGGAGCGTCGGTTGCCGTCTGGGTGGTCGCGAAACACGAGCTGTACGCCCAGCTCGATCAGACCCTCGTCGTGCAGGCTCAGAGCGGTGGCCACGGCCCCTTCGGGGGCGGTGCCAGCAACTGGACGGAGACCATCCATGCCGATGGCGACCGGACCGGTCAGTTGGCGATTCCGGTGACGAAGAGGGCGCTCGAGGTGGCCAACGGAACGAACCGGCACTACTACTACGTCAACACCACGATCGAGAAGGCACGCTGGCGGGAGGTCGTTCTCCCGATCGCCGGTCCGGGTGGTGGCGCGGTGATCTCGATCTATCCGCTCGCGCCGACCGCCCACGCACTCGCGCGGATTCGCCTCTGGATCCTGCTGGTCGGCGGGATCGGGATCGCACTGGCCGCTGGGCTCGCCGCGCTCGTCGCGACCGCGGCGCTTCGCCCCATTCAGCGCCTGACGACAGCGGCCGAGAACGTCACAGCGACCGGCGACCTGTCGGAGCGAGTCGCGGTCACCGGCAACGACGAGCTCGGGCGACTCGGCGACGCGCTTCAACGCCATGCTGGCGGCGCTCGAGGAATCCGTCGGCCGCCAGCGGCGCCTCGTCGCAGACGCCTCGCACGAGTTGCGCACACCGCTGACCTCGACGCGCACGAACATCGACCTGCTGCGCGAGGGACGGCTGCCGCCGGAAGAGGCGAAGCACGCACTCGACGAGGCGTCCATCGAGCTCGCCGCCCTCACGACGCTCGTCTCGGATCTCGTCGAGCTCGCGCGCGGCGAGGAGCGCAAGCTGCGCGTCGAAGATGTGCAGCTCGACGACCTCGTGGCCGGCGCCGTGGAGCGAGCGAGGTCTCGGGCCCCGGAAGCGACGTTCGTGACCTCGCTCTCACCGACCGTCGTGCGCGCGGACCCGGTCCTGCTCGAGCGCGCCGTGCTGAATCTGCTCGACAACGCCGTCAAGTACAGCCCGGTCGGCGCGCCGATCGAGGTCACGGTCCGCGAGGGCGAGGTCGTCGTCGCCGATCACGGGCCGGGCGTGGCCGAGGAAGACGCGGCGCGGATCTTCGACCGCTTCTATCGCTCCGCCGCGGCCCGCTCGAAGCCGGGCGCAGGCCTCGGGCTCGCGATCGTGCGCGAGGCCGCGCGCGCCCACGGCGGCGATGCGACGGTCGAGAGCTCGGCGAGCGGCGCCAGCTTCCGGCTCAGCCTGCCCGCGACGGTCTAGGTCGCTGTCCTGGCCGCGGTGAAGCGAGTCTCGCCGCCGCGGTTCGAGACCAGTCCGTTCCACCACACCGCCGCGGCCGGCTGCGGGCAGGCAGGTCCAGCGTAGGCAAAACGGGGCCGAACGCGACGCGAAGTTCCACTTTCCCCACACTTGTGTGCGCAGTACGTTTGGGTGGCAGCCACCAGACGTGACTGAGTGAGGCACGGCCCCGCCGGAGAGGTGGTGTTACGAGTTCGTGCCTAGTCCAGCGCGGCGGCGACGACGAGCTCCGCCACCTCGGTCGGTGTCGTGCCGACCTTGATCCCGGCCGCCTCCAGCGCTTCCTTCTTCGCCGCCGCGGTGCCCGACGAGCCCGAGATGATCGCGCCCGCATGGCCCATCGTCTTGCCCGGCGGCGCCGAGAAACCTGCGATGTACGAGAACACCGGCTTCGACATGTGCTCGGCGACATACCGAGCGGCCTTCTCCTCCTCGTCGCCGCCGATCTCACCGACGAGGACGACGTACTTCGTCTCGGGGTCGGCCTCGAACTTCTCGAGCACGTCGGTGAAACTCGAGCCGACGACCGGGTCGCCGCCGATGCCGACGATCGACGAGTTGCCGAGGCCGCGCTGCGCGACCTCGTAGCCGATCTGGTAGGTCAGCGTCCCCGACCGAGAGACGAGCCCGATCGATCCGGCGGCGAACACCTCGGCGGGGATGATCCCCACATTCGCCTTGCCCGGCGAGAGAACCCCTGGACAGTTCGGGCCGATCAGCGTCACGCCCTTCGGGCGGCTGTACGTGTAGACGCGCAGCATCTCGTGCGCCGGAATGTGCTCAGTGATGCAGATCACGGTGCCGATGCCGGCGTCGACCGCCTCGTAGATCGCGTCGGGCGCAAAGCGCGCGGGCACGAAGATCAGCGAGGTGTTCGCGCCCGCCTCGGCGACCGCCGCCGCGACCGTGTCGAACACGGGGACGCCCTCGACGTCCTGCCCACCCTTGCCGGGCGTCACTCCGGCGACGAGGTTCGTTCCGTACGCCCGGTTGCGGAGCCCGTGGAACCGGCCCTCGGAGCCGGTCAAGCCCTGGACGACGAGCCGCGTCTCGGTGTCGACGATGATTGCCATCTACCTCTGCGACCTCCGGGCCTCGAGAATCACCTTGACGTCGCTCCACGTCGATCCGTCCTCGGACGACCACGGTGCCAGCAGCTCGCGCACGCGCTCGGCGTCCTCGCCGGAGCAGTCGCAGCGCGCGAGCCAGTCGTCGAAGTCGTGCGTCTTCGTGAACCTCTCGACCCGCTCGATCTCGAAGCCTGCGCTCTCGAGCAGCTCGCGCCACTCTGCCTCGGAATAGCTGCGAACGTGCGTCGGATCGCGGAGCTTCTCGGCTGCTTCGACCTCCTCGGAGGAGTACTGCGTGTCCTCGATCACGATCGTCCTGGCGGCGATGCGGCCCATCTCTCCAACAGCCCGGCCGATGTCTGCGAAGTGGTGCGGCGCGATCCGCGACACGACGACGTCGAAGGAGCCGTCCGCGAACGGAAGATCCTCGGCGCGGCAGACGACGTCCGGCTGCATGCCGGGCGCCGCGTCCGTCGTCACGACCTCGGCCCCGAGCGCGCGCAGCCGGCGTGCGACGTGCCCTCCTCCGGTGGCGACGTCGAGCACCTTCACGCCCTCGTGTGGATCGCACATCTCGACCACGATGTCGAGGTCGGCATCGGTCGCATGGGTCACCGACGAGCGGTAGGCCGCGGCGCGGTCGTTCCAGGGGTCGCTCATGCCGCCTTCCTGGCGCGGATGATGATCATCGGAGAGGTCCACATGCCGGCCGTCCGGCGAACTGAGCGGAGCGAGCAGCTCGCGGGCCTGCTCGGCGTCGGCGTCCGGCGTCTGGGTGCGCGCGAACCAGCTCTCGAAGTCGAGCTCCATGTCGAAGTGCTCGACCCGCTCGACCTCGAGGCCGGCTCCGGCGAGCAGCTCCCGCCACCCGTCTTCGGAGAGCGAGCGGCCGTGGCTCGGATCCCGCAGCCGCTCCGCCTGCTCGGTCTGCTCGTCGGTGTAGCAATGGTCCTCGATGACGACGAGATCGTTCGTCACGCGCGCGAACTCGCGGACAGCCTCGGAGATCGAAGTGAAATGGTGCGCCGCGAGCCGGTTGACGACGACGTCGAACGACCGGTCGGCGAACGGCAGGCTCTCGGCCGACGCGATCACGTCGGGCTGCATGGCCGCCGACGGATCGACGGTCACGACCTCTGCGCCCGCTTCGCGCAGCCGACGCGCGACGTGGCCACCGCCCGTAGCGACATCGACCGCCCTCACACCCGGACGCGGCTCGCACAACTCGATCACGAGGTCGAGATCGCGGCCGGCTGCGTGAACAGGCGACGTCCGATAGGCCTCTGCCCGGTCGGACCAGACACTCATGTCTCCGCTAGCTCCACGGCCTGCTTCGCGGCTGCGAGCATGGTGGGCGAGACGTGCAGGTTCGGCGGCGCGGCATCGGCCAGGATCCTGCGCCCCTCTTCCGCGTTGGTGCCGTCGAGGCGGACGACGATCGGGAGCTCGATCTTCATGCGGTCGAGCGCCTCGAGGATGCCGCGCGCGACCTCGTCGCAGCGTGTGATTCCACCGAAGATGTTGAAGAAAACGGACTTCACCTGCGGGTCGCGGGTGATCACCTCGAGAGCGTCCACGACGCCCTCCGCGTTCCCGCCGCCGCCGAGGTCGCAGAAGTTCGCCGGCCGGCCTCCAGCCACGACGACGACGTCGACCGTCGACATCGAAAGCCCCGCTCCGTTGCCCAGGATCCCGACCGAGCCGTCGAGCTTCACGTACGTGACCCCCTTCTCGCGCGCAAAAGCCTCCAACGGATCAGCGGCTCCCACGTCCAGGAACTCGGCGATCTCGGGATGCCGGTAGAGCGCACTGTCGTCGACCGTGAACTTGGAGTCGAGTGCCTTCACGACGCCGTCGGGGGTGACGATCAGGGGATTGATCTCGGTCAGCATCGCGTCGCACTCGACAAAGCAGCGATAGAGCTTCCCGATGATGTCCGCGAGCTGCTTCTGCTCGTTCGGATCCTCGACACCTGCCCCGTACACCAGCCGGCGCGCGATCCAGGGCTGGTAGCCCTCGAGCGGGTCGACGTGGAGACGCACGAGCGCGTCGGGGTCGTTCGCGGCGACGTCCTCGATCTCGACACCGCCCTGGGTGGTGAACATGAAGAGCGGCTGCTTCGCGCCCCGGTCGAACGTGATCGAGAGGTAGTACTCCTTCGCGATGTCGGAGGCCTGCTCGATCCAGAGCTTCTCGACGACATGGCCGCGGATGTCGAGACCGATGATCTCCTTCGCCTTCTGCTCGGCGTCGGCGGGATCCTCCGCGAGCTTGACCCCGCCCGCCTTCCCCCGGCCGCCCGTCAGCACCTGGGCCTTGACGACGACCTGCGTCCCGAGCTCCTCGGCCGCCACGCGCGCCTCGGCGGGCGTCAGCACAAGCCGTCCTTCGGAAACCGGAATGCCGAACCTCTTGAAGAGCTGCTTGCCCTGATACTCGAGAAGGTCCATCGGTCGGCCAATCTAGCCGCGCCGCTAACCTCGCTGCCGGTGGAAGCGATCGTGGTGCAAGCACTCCGCAAGCGCTACGGCGAGGTCCAGGCGCTGGACGGCGTCTCGTTCAACGTCCGCGAAGGGGAGGTCTTCGGGCTGCTCGGGCCGAACGGCGCCGGCAAGTCGACGACCGTCCGCGTGCTCGTGACACTCACCCACGCCGACGAAGGCATCGCCACAGTGGCCGGCCACGATGTCCGCCGCGAGCCGAACGCGGTCCGGCGCTCGATCGGCTACGTGCCCCAGGACTCGGGCGTCGACCAGTACGGCACAGGCCGTGAGAACCTGATGCTCCAGGGGCATGTCCAGGGCATGAGCGGCCGGGATCTGAGCCTCCGCACCGCGGAGCTCCTGCAGCTCGTCGGGATCTCAGAGGCGGCCGACCGGGTCGTCAAGACGTACTCGGGCGGCATGCGGCGCAGGCTCGACATCGCGCTGGGCCTCGTCCACCGTCCGCGCGTCCTGTTCCTCGACGAGCCGACCACCGGGCTCGACCCGGAGGCTCGCGCCGGAATGTGGAACGAAGTCTCGCGCCTCGCCGAGGCCGAGTCGCTGACGATCCTGCTGACGACGCACTATTTGGAGGAGGCCGATCAGCTTGCAGACCGCCTCGCAATCGTCTCGCAGGGAAAGATCGTCGTCGAGGGAACACCGGCCGAGCTGAAGGCCAACCTCCGCGGCGACGCGGTTCAGGTCGAGCTCGCGAACGGGCAGCTCGCAGAGGCCCAACGACTCATCGCCGCGACGGGCGCGGAGCCGGAGGCCGTGCTCGGAGACCGCACCGTCGTCGTGCGCGTCCCTGACGGTGGTGCTGCGCTGCCCGGGATCCTCGGCGCGCTCGATTCGGCCGGGATCGGTGTTGCGACCGTCGCGGTCTCGCGGCCGTCGCTCGACGACGTCTACCTCTCATTCACCGGCAGGGACTTCAACTCGGAGGATCGCGGCGAGTGAAGACGCTGACCGACACGTGGTTCATGACGGTGCGCCAGGCGCGCAACCTCATGCGAGAGCCGATCTGGATCGTGCTGCTCCTGGTGCAGCCGATGGTCTGGCTCGTCCTCTACGGGCAGCTCTTCCACAACGTCACCCGGCTCGGCGGCTTCGGCACGACGTCGTACATCACCTTCCTCGCCCCCGCGATCGTCGTCATGAACGCGTTCTTCGGCGCGACGTGGAGCGGCATGTCGATGATCGCCGACCTCGACCACAAGGTGGTCGAGCGGTTTCTCGCCACACCCGCGTCGCGCTTCTCACTCGTCCTCTCGCAGATCGTGCGCTCCGCGCTGACGGCTGCGATCCAGGCGGTGATCATCCTGCTCGTCGCAACGGCGCTCGGCGTGCGCATTCACACGGGCGCGCTCGGCTGGCTCGTGATCATCCTGGCGGCGATCCTCGTGAACAGCGCATTCGCGGGCGTCTCGCAGGCGATCGCGCTCCTGACCCGCCGCGAGGCGACGATGATCGCCGTGGCGAACTTCATCGGGCTGCCGCTGCTCTTCCTCTCGACGACGATGATCGCGCGCTCCCAGATGCCGGACTGGATGCAGTCGACGGCGAGCTTCAATCCCGTCGACTGGGGCGTGAAGGCAGCGCGCGAGGTCGTGCTGCCGGACACCGACTGGAGCGTGGTCGGGTGGCACCTCCTGCTGCTGCTCGCGCTGACGGCCGTCACGGCCGCCTGGGCGACGCGCACGTTCCGCGCGTATCAGCGGAGCCTGTGAGACCGCGCAAAGGGCGCACCGCCGGTGTCAGACACCGCCTTCGTACGCAGCCTCGATCACGCAGATCGCCTGGCCGCTCGTCACGGGCTGTCCAACCTGGATCGAGAGGTCGCTGACCACGCCCGAGCTGTGCGCCGCCACCTCGTTCTCCATCTTCATCGCCTCGACGATGCAGATCACCTGACCTGCTTCGACCGTGTCGCCCTCTGCCACCCTCACCTGCAGGACCGTTCCCTGCATCGGGCTCACGACCCGGCCGGAGGCTCCGCCGGCGCCATCGGAGGCTGCTCGTTCCCGCCTGCGGCGTGCGAGCTCGCGGTACGGCGGCTCCGGCACACGCACCTTCACCTCGACCCGGCGGCCGTCGACCTCGGCGAAGACGGTCCGCTCGACCGTGCGGCCGCCGACGGGCGCCGGGCCGCGCGCGGGCTCGTCGGCAAGCTCCGCCGCGCGGGCCGCAAGCTGCTCGGACTCGACGATCCCGTGACAGGTTTCGCCGGCCCGGAAGCACGGATGTGAGAGGAGCGCCTTGTGGAACCCGATCAGCGTCTTCACCCCGCCGATCTGGAACTCGCCGAGCGCGCGCAGCATGCGCCCGATCGCGTCCGCGCGATCGGCTCCGCGCACGATCAGCTTCGCGATCATCGGATCGTAGAGCGGCGAGATCTCCGACCCCTCTGTGACACCGGAATCGACGCGCACTCCGGGGCCGCCCGGCTCGCGATAGAGGGTGATCGTTCCCGGCGAGGGCAGGAAGCCGTTGGCGACGTCCTCGGCGTTGATGCGGCACTCGATCGCATGACCCTGCAGCCGAATGTCGTCCTGCGTGAACTCGAGCCGCTCACCGGCGGCGATCTGCACCTGAGCGCGCACGATGTCGACCCCCGAGACGACCTCGGTGATCGTGTGCTCCACCTGGATGCGCGTGTTCATCTCCATGAAGTAGTAGGAGCCGTCGGGGACGAGCAGGCCCTCGATCGTCCCGGCGGAGCGATACCCGGCGGCGCGCGCGGCGTCGATCGCGATCTGGCCGATCCGGCTTCGCAGCTCTGCTCCCACGGCGGGCGACGGCGTCTCCTCGACGAGCTTCTGATGACGTCGCTGGATCGTGCAATCCCGCTCGCCGAGGTGGATGACGTTGCCGTGCGCGTCGGCGAGCACCTGCACCTCGACGTGCCGCGGATCCTCGAGGTACCGCTCGACGTAGACCGACGGGTCGGCGAAATACGACCGGCCCTCGCGCTGGGCGGACTCGAATGCCTCCACCGCCTCGCCGGCGGACCGCACGACCTTCATCCCCTTGCCGCCGCCCCCGGCCGCCGCCTTGATGATCAGCGGATAGCCGATCTGCTCGCCGAGCGCGGCCACCTGCGTCTGCCGACCCGACAGGATCGGTCGTGCCCGGAATGATCGGGACGCCGGCCTCCTGCATGGCCAGGCGCGCCCGCGTCTTCGATCCCATCAGCTCGATCGCAGCCGGGGGCGGGCCGATCCACACGAGCCCCGCTTCCTCGACCGCCCGGGCGAACGCGGCGTTCTCGGCGAGGAATCCGTACCCAGGATGCACCGCCTCGGCGCCCGAGCGCGCGGCCGCCTCGAGGAGCTTCCCCGCGACCAGATAGGTCTCGGCGGAGGTGTTGCCGCCGAGAGCCAGGGCCTCGTCGGCATAGAGCGCATGCGGCGCCAGCCGGTCGGCGTCGGAGTAGACCGCCACCGATGCGATTCCCATGTCGCGGAGCGTTCTGCTGATGCGAAGGGCGATCTCTCCGCGGTTGGCGACCAGGACTTTGGCGAACACACTCCGTATTCTCCCCACGGATGAGCTTCGCCGATCAGTTGACCGTCGCCCGGGCGATCGCAGTGCCGATCGTCGTGGCGCTGTTCGCGATCCCCTTCCAGGGCCACGACTACTGGGCGACGGCTGTGTTCATCGCCGCGATGGCGACCGATTGGTTCGACGGGCGAATCGCGAGACGGAGCGGTCGCACGTCGTCACTCGGGTCGCTGCTCGACCCCGTGGCCGACAAGCTGCTCGTGCTGACGACGCTGATCGTGCTGATCGACCAGGGCGTCTTTCCCGCGTGGATGGTCGCTGCGATCGTGGCGCGCGAGCTTCTGGTCACGGGCCTGCGCCAGGCGGCGATCGAACGCGGTGTCGTGATCGCCGCCCGCGACCTCGGCAAGCTGAAGACCTGGGCCCAGGCGATCGCCGCCGCTGTCGGCGGCCTGGTCGCGGCCGGTGTCTGGAGCACGCGCGTGTCGTGGTGGGCACTGTTCGTGGCCCTCGTGCTGACCTGGGTCTCCGGGCTCGACTACGCCCGGGCGGCACCGAGAGTGCTCCGCGGCCGTCCGGCCGCTACCCCGTAGGCGCTACGGCTCGAGCGACTCGTCGAGCCCGGCCTGCCACCAGGGGCTCGGTCCGGGACGCCGGTTCGGCGAGCGCCGCGGCGATCGCGGCCGCGACCTGCTCGGGCTGCTCGGGCGTCAGCTCGACGTCGATCCGGGTCACCGGCCGAACCACCGGGCGCGGCGCGTGGAGCCGAAGTCGCGCTTCTCCTCGACGAGCGCGATCGACGGCTCGCGGAACGTCCCCGTCGGCCTGGGGCCGGAGAGGAAGTCGACGTCCACGCGGCCGATCCGTCCGGCCCCGAACTCGATGTAGCACGAGCCCTGTCCGCCGTAGGCGGCCGGCTGCTCGTCGCCGCGGAGGGTTGCGATCAGAGAGGCGGCGACGACCCGTGCGGCACCCTCTGCGAAGACACCCGCCTTCGGAACGCCGACCGTGGCCACATCGCCGATCGCGTAGACGCCCGGGAACCGCGACTCGAGCGTCTGCGAGCTGACGGGCACGTAGCCCTCCTCCGCCAGGCCGCTCGCGAGCACGACATCTGGCGCGCGGTGCTTCGGGACGCCGAGGAACAGGTCGAAGGGCAGCTCGCTGCCGTCGTCGAGCACGGCCACGCCGCGCCCACCGTCGAGCGCGGCAACGCGGCGGCCGGACACGAACTCGATGCCGCGCTCGGCGAAGGCGGCGACCAGCGCAGCGGATGTGTCCGGGGAAGGCGGCACCGGCGTCGCGAACGGGATCACGATCGAGATCTCACAGTCGTCGCGGACGCCGCGGGCCGACAGATAGTCGTGCAGGAGCAGCGCGGCCTCGCTCGGGGCCGGCGGGCACTTGAACGGCGCCCCGCAGACGCCGACCACCGCACGGCCCCGGGCAAAGCCCGGCAGCAGCTCGGCCAGCCGCTCGGCGCCGGCAACGGAGTAGAACTCGTTGCCCGCCTCGGCAAGGCCCGGCGTGGCATCCAGGTCGTAGTCGGCGCCGAGCGCCACGACCAGAACGTCGGCGTCGTAGCTGCCCGCATCGGTCGTCACGCGGCGGGCTTCCGGGTCGATCGCCGTGACTGTCTCGCGAAGGAAGCGAACGCCCGGCTTCACGATCTCGGCATACGGAAGGCGGACCGCGTCGAGAGTCGTCCGGCCGAACATGACGTCGAGTTTCGAGTACCCGAAAACGAACGCGTCGTTCTGGTCGATCAGCGTGACCTCGACCTCGGCCCCCGCCGCCTCCGACAGCATCGTCGCCAGCTCGAGACCGCCGAAGCCCGCGCCGAGGATCACAACCTTCGACATCGTCAGCTAGAGCGGGATATTGCCGTGCTTGCGGGGCGGCCGGGACTCGCGTTTGGTGATCGCGGTGCGGAGCGCGTCGATGAGCACCGGCCGCGTACGTCGCGGCTCGATCACCTCGTCGACGTAACCGCGCTCGGCCGCGCTGTACGGGTTGGCGAACCGCTCCTTGTACTCGGCGATCAGCTCGGCGCGGCGGGCATCGGGGTCATCCGCCTCGGCGAGCTCGTGCCGGAAGATGATGTTGACGGCGCCCTCCGGCCCCATTACCGCCACCTCCGCGCTCGGCCAGGCGAAGTTGAAGTCCGCCCGGACGTGCTTCGAGCTCATGACGTCGTAGGCGCCCCCGTACGCCTTGCGCGTGATCACGGTCAGCTTCGGCACGGTCGCCTCGCAGTAGGCATAGAGGAGCTTGGCGCCGTGGCGGATGATCCCGCCCCACTCCTGCGCCGTTCCGGGCAGGAAGCCCGGCACGTCGACGAATGTGACGAGCGGGATGTTGAATGCGTCGCAGGTGCGGACGAAACGCGCAGCCTTTTCGGAGGAGCTGATGTCGAGCACGCCGGCGAGCGCCTTCGGTTGGTTCCCGACGATGCCGATGCTCTGCCCGCCGAGGCGGGCAAAGCCGCAGACGATGTTCTCGGCGTAGAGCGGCTGGATCTCGAGGAACTCGCCGTCGTCGACGACCGCCGAGATGACGCGCTTGATGTCGTACGGCTTGGTCGGCTCGTCGGGGATGAGGCCGTCGAGCTCGGGCGCCTCCCGTTCGATCGGATCGGTCGGCTCGTCGAAGGGCGCGGGGTGCGCGTTCGACTGCGGCAGGAAGCTGAGCAGATAGCGCGCGTCCTCGAGTGCAGAGGTCTCGTCGGGTGCGATCAGGTGGGCAACGCCGGACTTCGACGCGTGGGTGACGGCACCGCCGAGCTCCTCGAAGGTCACCTCTTCGCCGGTGACGGTCTTCACGACGTCGGGCCCTGTGATGAACATGTACGACGACCCTTCGACCATCAGGACGAAATCGGTCATCGCCGGCGAGTAGACCGCGCCGCCCGCGCAAGGGCCCATCACGAGGGAGATCTGGGGGATCACCCCCGAGCTCTGGACGTTGCGCCAGAAGATCTCTGCGTAGCCGGCCAGCGAGACGACGCCCTCCTGGATGCGGGCACCGCCCGAGTCGTTGATCCCGATCAGCGGGCAGCCGTACTTGGCCGCCAGGTCCATCACCTTGCAGATCTTCTCGGCGAACACCTCGCTCAGCGAGCCGCCGAACACCGTGAAGTCCTGGCTGAAGACGAACACACGGCGTCCGAAGATCGTCCCGTAACCCGTGACGACAGCGTCGCCGTACGGGCGGCGCTCGAGCATCCCGAAGTTGGGCTCGCGATGGCGGACGAATCGATCGAGCTCGACGAACGATCCGGGATCGCAGAGTTGCTCAGCGCGTTCGCGTGCGAGCAGCTTGCCCTCGGCCCGGTGCTTCTCGACGGACCTCGGCGACCCGGCGTGGCGCGCTTCGTCGCGCAGTTCGGCGAGCCACTGCAGCTTCTCTGCGGTGGACTCGTGCCCGCGTTTCTCCGTCTGCGCCATCGGGCCCAGCGTATAGCGCGACGGCGCGTAGAGTCCTCGCATGGAGCCGATCGACCGGGCCACCGTGTGGCCTTACGATGAGCGCGGCGAACCGGGCGAGTTCGTCTACCAGCGCTACGCCCACCCGACGGGCGCCGCGGCCGAGCGCGCGCTCGGTCGCCTGGAGGGCGGAGACGCCCTGCTCTACGGGTCGGGGACCTCGGCCGTGACGGCCTGCGTGTTCGCGTTCTGCCGCCCAGGCATGACGGTTGCGCTCGCCGCAGGCGCCTACTTCGGCACGGGCGTGACCATGGCCCAGTTCGCGCCGTGGGGCCTGAACGTCGTCGAATTCGACCAGACAGGCCCGCCACCGGCAGGTGCCGACGTGCTGTGGCTCGAGGCGCCCGCGAACCCTCTGCTGACGCTGCCCGACTGGGAGGCGGTGCGAGCGCATTCGGCGCTCGTTGTTTGCGACGCGACCGTGGCGACGCCCGTCTTCCTGCGCGCACTCGACGAAGGCGCCGATGTGGCCTTGCACTCGGCCACGAAATATCTGACGGGCCACAGCAACGCAATGCTCGGGGCCACCGTGACGCGAGAGCCTGCGCAGAGGCAAGCCCTCTACGAGGCTCGGTTGCGCCTGGGGCTCGCGGCTTCGCCCGACGCCGCCGCCGCTCTGCTCTACGGGCTCGAGACGCTCGAGCTGCGCGTGCGCCGCCAGACCGAGACTGCGCGCGTCCTGGCAGCACGGCTGGAGGACCATCCCGCAGTGCTCCGCGTCCGCTACCCGGGCTTCGGGGGTCTCGTCGTCTTCGACGTGGCGGACGACGATGCGCGCGTGATCGAGACTGCGACCGCACTGATCGCGAACCAGACGTCGCTGGGCGGGGTCAGATCTTCGCTGGAGAGCCGCTGGCGGTGGGAAGGCGATCGAATTCCGCGCGGCCTGCTCCGGCTGTCGGTCGGGCTCGAGGACGCAGAGGAGATCTGGGCCGACCTCGACACGGCGCTCGCCCGGGCCGCACCCGTCAGCTGACACGGAGGAACGGCGCGCACGCGGGCTCGCTGCGGTTGCCCGCCGGGTCGGTGGCGACGACGCAGAAGCGGAGCTGCCGGCTGCGGAGCTGCACCGGCACAGGCCAACGAACCTGTGCATGACGGGTGCCGATCACGAAGAGAGACGGAGCGGTCCGCGTCGCGACCAGCGCGCCGTTCTCGTAGACATGAACGACGCTACGGGCGCGACCGCTGTCGTCGAAGACGTCGAAGTGGAGCCTCGCGCGCTTCCCGCGGATCGCGGTCGCCGGATAGGCCGTCACGAGCGGCGCCCTGACGTCGGGAGAGCCGAGGGCGCCCGCGACGGCCAGGCGCTGCACGGCCGTCGTCGCACTGCGCACGAGGTCGTCCGGCGTTTCGGCCGCGACGGAGACCGAGCGAAGAGCCTGCTGCTCCGCCGCCGTCGGCCGGCCGCCGTCGTAGATGCCGACGCCGTTGGGCATGACGACGAGCAGCGGGCCGACGTACCAGAGCCCGAGCTCGATGCCGAGGAACTGCGCGTACTGGGCCGGTTGCCCGAAGAGTGAAGGGATCGCGCCGAGGTCGTCCCTGGAGTAGATGACCGCCACCTTGAGGCGATCTCCGTGCAGATAGACGGCGTTCACCGCTTGCTCGAGCGCGCCGGCGACGGACGGGGACGGCGCCTCGTAGGGCAGAAACACGTTTCGGAGCAGGAGGACATCGCTGGCCGGATCGCCGTCCGCGCGGGCCATGGTCGAGCATGACGCGGCGACGACCGCGGCCGCACATGCGGCCGCGGTCGCCCGGCGGAGCTTCCCCGTCCCCGCGGATCGGATCATTGCCCGAGCGAGAGGATCGTGGAGTCTGGCCCTTGCTCGGTGTGGCGAGCACGACGGCCGCCCACACGGCGGCCGAGGCCACGACCAGCACGATGATCATCTTCTTCATCACATCCTCCGATCGATCTCATCCGCCCACTCCTTCAGGCGAGATTGAGCTGCGACCGACGCTAGGCCCGGCAGTCCCGGCGGCCCAGGGTGGCCCCAGGCGAACCGTTGGGGGGCCGTCCCCTCCGCTCTCCACGGTGCTGGCCCCCTTGACGACGGCGGCCGGATGACGGACAACCCGCTCCATGGACGGGATGCGCACATTGCTGGCCGCCGATGACGAGGAACGCCGTGCGATCGAGCGTCAGCTGCACGACGGCCTCCAGCAGCAACTCGTTGCCGTCGCGGTCAACCTCCAGATCGCCCGTGGCCTCGTCGAAGCGGACCCACACGAAGCCGCCGCTCTCCTCGACGACGTGCGGGGCGTCGTGGCAGAGGCGCTCGACGAGCTCCGCGATTTGTCCCAACGCATCCATCCGTCGCTCCTCGACACGCAGGGGCTGATCGCGGCACTGCGCGCGGCCGCCGCCGCCGCGCCGATCCCGACTCGGGTCGACGGTGTCGCCGGGGAGACGATGCCCCTCGACACGGCGACGACGATCTACCGCTGCTGCGTCGCGACGCTCGCGGCCGCCCAGGGCGAGACGGCCGGGGCGACGATCGCCGTCCACGCCCGGGCGGGCGCCGTCGAGTTCGAGATCGCTCTGACGGGCGCGCGCGTCAGGGCCGGGGCGCTCGACCCGGTGGCCGCACGCGTGGAGGCGCTGGGCGGTTCCCTCGACGTCACGTCGGACCGCGTCGCAGGGCGCCTGCCCCTCACCTCATGAGCCTCCCTCGGCGAGATACAGGATGACGGCCTTCACCCGCTTGTGGATCGAGGTCTCCCAGCCGAGCCCCAGCTTGAGGAAGATCGAATGAATCACCTTCTCCACCGAGCGCTCGGTGAGGAAGAGCGCCGCCGCGATCGCAGCGTTGTTCTTGCCGGAGGCCATCTCGCGCAACACGTCGTGCTCACGCGGCGTCAGATCGTTGAGCGGCGACTTCTCGGCGCGCGCGGTCTCCGCGACGAGTGCCTCGACGACCTTCGGATCCACCACCGAGCCGCCCTCGGCGACCACACGGATCGCCGCCACGAGCTGTTCGACATCGGCGACGCGCTCCTTCAGCAGGTACGCACGCCCCGCTGTCCCACCTTCCAGCAGCGGCAGCGCGTAGCGGGGCTCGGCGTACTGGCTGAGAACGACGACGCCGATCTGCGGCTGCGACTCGCGCAGCTGCTCGGCCGCACGGATGCCCTCATCGGTGCCGGTCGGCGGCATCCGGATGTCGGTGAGCACGACATCCGGCAGCTCGGCGTCGACGGCGGCGAGCAGCGAGTCGAGGTCGCCGGTGGCGGCGACGACGTCGACGTCCGGGTGCGTCTCGAGCAGGCGCCGCGTGCCCTCGCGCACGAGATAGTGGTCTTCGGCGAGCACGACGCGGAGCGGCATCCAGCAAGCTTAGGACGACGCGGGCGATGACGGCGCCCGTCGTCCTGATCGTCGACGACAGCGATCTCAACCGGAAGCTCGCCCGAGACGTGCTCCGGGCGTCCGGGCTCGCCACGTTGGAGGCCGCGAGCGGCGAGGAGGCGATCGAACTGGCCCGCGCGCGGCTTCCGGACGTGATCCTGATGGACCTCCGCCTGCCCGACCTGGACGGCACGGAAGCGGTGCGGCGCCTGGAAGCCCACCCGGCGACCGCCCGCATCCCGGTCGTCGCCGTGACCGCGTGACGGGCGCGCGGACGACGCTGCTCGAGGCGGGCTTCGCCGGCTACATCGAGAAGCCGATCGACGCCGTCGCCTTCCCGCGGCAGGTACGAAGCTTCATCGGCGCCGGGGTGGCTGGCACCCCTGACGCACGGGAGGGAAGCACCCTGGACGGGCCTCGTCACGCCTGACACGATCGAGGCAATCCGGCGATCGAAGGAGGCGAAACGACATGAGGAAGCTCGTGTACCTGGCTGCATTCGTAGCGCTCGCGGTGGCGCTCCAGACGCGCGGAGGAGGCTCCGCGACCGCGTCGACGGCGGATTCGACGACTCAGCGGCAGGCCGACCTGTACCAGATCGACCAGATCGAGGTGAAGTTCCACAAGGCGACGTCGCGCCACGACATCAATCTGATGATGTCGATCTGGGCGCCGGGCGCCGTCTTCAACATCGATCAGCAGACGCTCACCGGCAAGGCGCAGATCCGCCACTGGTTCCTGACGGAGAACAAGGCGTTCATGCCGAGCCATCATTGGGAGTCGGACACCCCGTCGTACAAGATCAAGATCGACCTGAACGGCGACAAGGCGACGATGTACTTCGAGTGTCACTACATCGACCCGAAGACGGGGATGGTCGTTGCAGCGGCCGGCGTCACCCACACCCTGCAGAAGCTGAACGGGCAGTGGCTGATCACGAACTCGGCCGGATCGACGGCAACGCTGAGCCCGTAGCCTCGTCGTGACGGCGCAGCCCGACGTGGTCGCAGCGCCGTCCACCCGGCGAAGGTGGGCGGCGCTCGGCGGGATGAAGGGCCGGTTCGCAGGCGTCGTCGCACGCGCGCCGGCGAAGCTCCGAACGAAGCTGCTCGTCGCGTTCCTCGCGATCGCCGCGCTGCTCGTGCTCGTGAGCGCTCTCGGCCTGCAGGTGCTCGGGCAATCGAATGCACGGGTCGAGCGGCTCGGCGCCCTGCAGCTCCGCTCGTCCACCTACCAAGCACTCGCCGCGACCGCCCTCGACCTTCAGGAGGTGCTCACCGTACGCCAGGCCGGAACTCCGGCGTTGACGCCCTACACCGGCGGGAAGGCGCTGCAGGGCGGGCAGCAATGGCTGCTCGCCGACCGTGCGGTGGCCAACCTGCTCTCGCAGATCGAACTCGCAGGAAACGAGAGGAACTTCGGATTCGTCCCGCCACCCGCCGAGCAGCGTGTCCTCCGCAGGATCCACGGCGACTACCACACCGTGCTGCGTGCGGTCGACCGGATCCTCGTGCTCGACGGAGAAGGCGTCGCGGGGCACAAGGCCGCCGAGCCATACGTGCGCTCGGCGCGCACCACGGGCGACGACCTGTGGGTGTCGGCAACGAATCTCGCCTATCGGACCAGCGCCGAGACACAGGCGCTCGTCGAGACGAACGGCAGCGCATACACGTCCTCGCGAAACCTCCTGGTCGCCGTCAGCGCGGCGAGCGTCGTGCTCGCGCTCATGCTCGGGCTCGTTCTCTCCTGGTCGTTGATCGATCCGATCCAGCGCACGGAGGCGCGGCTCTCACAGATCGCAGCCGGTGACTTCTCGGGGCGGCTCGATGTGCCCAACCGCGACGAGCTCGGCTCGCTCGCCGCCAACGTGAACCGCATGAACGACGAGCTGCGACGCGTGTACGGCGAGCTGGAGACCGCGAGCCGGCACAAGAGCGAGTTCCTCGCGAACATGTCGCACGAGCTGCGCACGCCGCTGAACGCGATCATCGGCTTCTCGCAGGTGCTGCGCCAGGAACTGTTCGGCGACGTCAACGAGAAGCAGCGGGAGTACCTCGAAGACATCCTCTCGTCCGGCAACCATCTGTTGTCGCTGATCAACGACGTGCTCGACCTCTCGAAGGTCGAGGCCGGACAGGTCGAGCTCGAGCTCGCGCGACTTCTCGCTCCGCGAGGCACTCGAGCGCGGCATCGTCATGGTGCGCGAGCGGGCGACCAGGAACGGAGTCCAGCTCACGCTCGACGCTGGCGCCCGACGTCGACCTCGTCCGCGGCGACGAGCGGCGAATGCGCCAGGTCGTCTTCAATCTCCTCTCGAACGCGGTCAAGTTCACTCCCGCCGGCGGCAGCGTCGACGTTGCGACGGCGCGCGTGGACGGCGAGGTGGTCGTCTCGGTCACCGACACCGGCCCAGGGATCGCGCCGGCCGACCGGGAGCGGATCTTCGAGGAGTTCCAGCAGACCGAGGTCGGCGTCAACCAGCGCGAGGGGACCGGCCTCGGCCTTGCGCTCTCGAAGCGCCTGGTGGAACTGCACGGCGGACGGATCTGGGTGGAGAGCGAGGCCGGGCGCGGCAGCCGCTTCGTGTTCACGATGCCGCTCGCGGAGGGCTGAGGATGAGCGAGCGGCCAGATCCTCGTCGTCGAGGACAACGAGAAGAACATGAAGCTCTTCCGCGACGTGCTGCAGGCGACCGGGTACGCCACGCTCGAGGCGCGCACCGGCGAGGACGCGGTCGACCTGGCCGTTGCGCACTCCCCGGCGCTGGTGCTGATGGACGTACAGCTCCCCGGGATCGACGGCGTCGAGGCGCTCGTGCGACTGCGAGAAGACGAGCGAACGGCATCGATCCCCGTGCTCGCCCTGACGGCGCAGGCGATGCAGGGTGACCGCGAGCGGTTCCTGGCGGCCGGTTTCGACGGCTACATCTCGAAACCGATCGACGTCGCCGAGTTCCTCCGCACGGTCAAGGAGCACTACCCCTCGTGACCGAGCACCCGGCCAGGATCCTCGTCGTCGACGACGTGCCGGAGAACGTCCGCCTGCTCGAGGCCGTGCTCACGCCGCACGGGTACGACGTGCTCACCGCGGGCGACGGCATCGCCGCGCTCGAGGTCGTGGCCTCGGACCATCCCGACCTGATCCTGCTCGACGTGATGATGCCGGGGCTGGACGGCTACGCCGTCTGCAGCCGGCTTCGTGAGGGTGAGGAGACTGCGGTGCTGCCGGTGATCATGGTGACGTCGAGCATCGGCCAGGAGAAGACGAGGGCGATCCAATCCGGCGCCGACGACTTCATTCCCAAGCCGTTCAACCACGACGAGCTCCTGACCCGCGTGCGGTCGCTCCTCCGCATCAAGCGCTATCACGACACGATCAAGGCCCAGGCCGCAGAGCTCGCCGAGCTGAACCGCACGCTCGAAGAGCGTGTCCAGGGTCAGGTGGCAGAGCTCGAACGGCTCCGGGGCCTCCGGCGCTTCCTCTCGCCCCAGCTCGCCGATGCGGTCGTCTCCTCGGGGGACGAGACGATCCTCCGCAGCCATCGCCGGCAGGTGGCCATGTTCTTCGCCGATCTCCGCGGCTGGACGAGGTTCGTCGACGCGGTCGAGCCGGAGGAGCTCATGCGCGTGCTGCGGGAGTTCCACGACGTGGTCGGAAGGCTCGTGAAGCAGTTCGACGCGACTGTCGGGTTCCTCGAGGGCGACGGCGTCCAGCTCTTCTTCAACGACCCGATCGAGATCCCCGACGCGCCGCTCCGCGCCGTGCGCCTCGGCTGTGCACTGCGTGAGGAGATGGCCGAGCTGACGCCGCTCTGGCGCAAGCGCGGCTACGAGCTCGAGCTCGGGATCGGGATTGCGCTGGGCTTCGCGACGTGCGGCGAGGTCGGCTTCGAGGGCCGTTCCGACTACGCGGCGATCGGCTCGGTGACGAACCTCGCCTCGCGCCTCGCGGACGAGGCGAGCCGGGGGGCAGATCCTGATCGCACAACGGCTCTACGCGGAGGTCGAAGACCGGGTGGAGGTGGAGTCGGCCGGCGAGTTCACGCTGAAGGGCTTCGCGCGTCCGGTCGCAGCCTTCAGCGTCCTGAACGTGTCGGGATGACACGAGAGCCGGAGGTGGGACTCGAACCCACGGCATCCTCTTTACAAGAGAGGTGCTCTGCCAGCTGAGCTACTCCGGCGCAGCCGACATGGTACGCGGTGTTACTGCAGGACCTGGCGACCCTCCTGGTGCATCAGGATCTTGCGCTTCACGCGTTGCAGGGCGTTGTCGATCGTCTTCGTGTCGCAGCCGAGCCCCTCCGCCATCTGCTCGTACGACGCGCCCTCGAGGTAGAGGCGTAGCGCATCGGACTCGAGCGGCGAGAGTGTCGTCGACAGGCAGCCGACGAGCGACTGCAGCTCCTCCGTGGAGATCACGCACACCGACGGGTCGTTGACGTTCGGACCGGGCAGCGCGTCGCCGAGGGTGCAGTCGTCGCCTTCCTGACCGGCGGGCGTGTGGCTGAACGAGACGTACGTGTTCAGGGGGGCATGCTTGAAGCGAGTCGCGGTCTTGATCGCCGTGATGATCTGGCGCGTCACGCAGAGCTCCGCGAACGAGCGGAACGAGGTCTCCTTGTCGGGGCGAAAGTCGCGCACGGCCTTGTAGAGGCCGACGAGCCCCTCCTGGATCAGGTCCTCCGAGTCCCCGCCGGCGAGGAAGTACGAGCTCGCCTTCAGGCGGACGAACGAGGTGTAGCGCCGCATCAGCTGATCCATCGCGACGGTCGAGCCGTTGCGCGCCTTCAGGACGAGCTGAAGATCCTCAAGTTCTCGTTGAGCCTTCTGCGGTGACTTGTGAGCGACAGCGGTGCGGACGGCCACGACAAATACCCCCGGTATCTGGGATGTTTTTTGGTGAGCCTTCCACTACGCACCGCCGAAGTCTCACCCTGAGGTTGAGGTGAATCTAGCAAGGACCTGCAAAGAGCACAAGACCCAATTGCAAGCGGACCCGGTTACTCGCCCCGACGGAGGCGTTCCAGGCGTGCGCGAGTCTCGGCATCGAGCTTCCCGGCGAGGCCCTCCGGCCGCTCGTCGCGGTGCTCGGCGGGCCGGAAGTCCCTGAAGAAGGTCTGAGACGAGAGCTTGGCGACGCCGGAGCCGGCCGCGGCGGCGACCGTCGCGTCGCTCGTCACGAGCAGCACACGCGCCTCGTCCCGGTGCTCGGCCGCGAGCCGCTCGAGCAGCGTGTCGGCATGAGCCGCGAACCGGACGTCGAGCGGGCCTCGAGTCGCATCCTCTCCGACGCCGTCGAAGACCACGATCCCCCGCGCGCCGCGCACGGCGACATAGCTCGCCAGGGCGTCGACCAGTTCGCGCACCTCGGTGAACGGCCCGGCGTGGAGCAGGTTGTAGCCGTCGAAGAGATAGAGCTCAGCCACGCTGGCGGCGAGCTTCGTACAACAGAAGAGCCGCCGCCACCGACACGTTGAGCGACTCCACTGCACCGGCGAGCGGGATCGCGACGAGTGCGTCGCAGGTGCGCCGCACGAGCGGTCGCAGACCCTTGCCCTCGGCGCCGAAGACGAGGGCGACACCGCCCGAGAGATCGGTGTCCCACATCGGAGTCGTCCCGTCGTCGCCGGCGGCGCCGTAGATCCAGAGGTCGGCGCCCTTCACCTCCTCGAGGTACCGCGCGAGATTCGTCACGACGGCGATCGGGAGGTGCTCGATCGCGCCGGCCGAGGAGCGCGCGACTGCCGCCGTGACGACCGCCGAGCCGTGGGCCGGTACCACGACACCCGTCGCGCCGGCACCCTCGGCGCTGCGACAGACGGCTCCGAGGTTGCGCGGGTCGGTCACTCGGTCGAGGACCGCGAGCAGCGGCCGCTCGGCCGCAGCGAGCTCGTACGCGTCGGCATAGCGATACGGCTCGACGAGCGCGAGCACGCCCTGGTGGTCCCGGGTGTCCGCCCGCTCGGAGAGGTCCCGGTCCGCCTTCGCCTTGGGTCGGGCCTCGGCGAGCCACGGCTCGGCCTTGAGCGCCCGTTCGGTCGCCCAGACCTCGAGCACCTGGCGGCGCCCGCGCAGCGCCTCCCGGACGGCCCGGCGGCCGTAGACGAGGTCAGGGGTCACGAACGCGGCGTAGGCTCGACGGAGCCGCCAGAGAGTGGCACCAGCCTGTAGCCGCCGCCGGTTTCGTCGCGCATCTGCCAGCCGAGGGCTGCGAGCTCGTCGCGCAGCCGGTCGGCGGTCTCGAAGTCCCGTTCGGAGCGGGCCGCCAGCCGCCGCTCGGCCAGGTCGACCACCGCGGCCGGAGCCTCGTCGCGCTCGGAGAGCGATTCGAGCCCGAAGACCCGGAGGCCGCGCCGCAGCAGGCCCAGCTGACCCGTGGACGCCCATTCGTGCAGCACCGCAAGCGCCGCGGGCGTGTCGAAGTCGTCGTCCAGCCGGGCCGCGAACGAGTCCCAGCCGGACTCGTCGTGGTCGGCAGCGGCCAGCGTGAAGGCGTTTCGAAGGGTGTCTCGCCGCGCGACTGCCTGAGTCATCGTCTCCGGCGAGAAGTCGATCGGCTTGCGCCAGGAGGCCGTCAGGAAGAAGACGAGCACCGCTTCCCGCCCCCATTCGTCGAGCGTCTCGCGGATCGTCGCGACGTTCCCGACCGACTTCGACATCTTCTCGCCGGTGAAGCGGAGCATGCCGTTGTGCGCCCAGATCTGCGCGAACGGATGCCCGAGCGCGCGCGACTGGGCGACCTCGTTCTCATGGTGCGGGAAGACGAGGTCGAGCCCACCGCCGTGGATCTCGAATGCCGGCCCGAAGATGTCCTCCGCCATTGCAGAGCACTCGATGTGCCAGCCGGGCCTGCCGCGGCCCCAGGGCGCGTCCCACCAGGTGTCCTCCGTCTCGGGCTTGTTCGCCTTCCAGAGGGCGAAGTCGCGCGGATCCTCCTTGAGCGCACTCGGCTCCTCGCCCTGCTCGACCTGGTCCGGCTTCTGGCCCGAGAGGCGGCCGTAGTCGGCGAAGCTCGCGACCCGGAAATAGACGTCGCCGCCGGACACGTACGCGTGGCCGGACTCGATCAGCTCCTCGATGAAGTGGATGATCTGCGGCACGGACTCGGTCGCCTTCGGCAGCCGGTCGGGCAGGCCGAGACCCAGATCGGCCGTGTCCTCGAGGTACCACTCCGTCGCGCGAGCAGCGAGGTCTGCGCTCGCGCCCGGCGCCGCGTCGTAGATCTTGTCGTTGATGTCCGTGATGTTGTGCACGAGCTGCGCGTCGTAGCCCGTCGCCCGCAGCCAGGATCGCAACCACATCCCGACGACGAACGGACGGGCGTTCCCGATGTGCGCACGCGCGTAGACGGTGGGGCCGCAGACATACATCCGGATCGGGCCCGGGTGCGGCCGGCAGCTCGACGAGCGAGCGGCTGTACGTGTCGTAGAGACGCACGCTGCCAGGGTAGTGCGCGGCTCAGGGTAGTGCGCGCCGCAACGCCTCGTCACGCGGCAGCGCGCGCAGCACAGCCCAGAGCTCGGGCCCGCGTTCGCGGCCGGTCAGCGCGACCCGTAGCGCGCGCAGGTTCCCGCCGACCGCCTTCAACTCCCGAACGACCGTCTTCGCCTCGTCCTTGCCGAGCACCTCGGGGAGCGGGGAGCGGAGCTCCACGAACCGCTCCAGCGTCTCCGGGCTCTGCGACGGGTGACTCGCCGGCGGATCGAGGACCGCGCGGGCGAGCGCACGCGCCTCGACCAGGTCGTGGGCGCCGCGCAGCAGCGGCGCCGCCTCCACGGCCACGCCGACCCGGTCGGCCAGAGCCTCGTCGTCGAGCGCGCCGAGGACGTCGACCGACAGGGAGCGAATGCGCTCGAGGTCGAGGTGCACGTCGTGCCTCGGCAGGCCGAGCTCCTCGAAGTACGCGCGAACCGCCTCGGCCGGATAGCCGGCGTCCCGCAGCGACGCGATCGTCGTTCCTGCGGCACGCTTGGACAGCTTCTTGCCGTCGGCGCCGACCAGCAGCCCGTGATGGATCACCTCGGGCGGCTGTGAGCCGAGCGCCCTGTGCAAGGCGCTGTGCAGCTCCTCGTTCGCGCGGTGATCCGAACCTCGGATCACATGGGTGATCTCGTAGTCGATGTCATCGACGACGCTCGCCAGGTGGAACGTCGGAGTGCCTTCGTCGCGCCACAGCATCACGCCGTCGAATCGCTGCGGCAGCCCTGCTGCCCGGGCCGCCTCGAGCTGACGCTCCGCGCGATCGCTCTGGCGGACCGGCCCATCGTCCCAGTCGATCCGGAGCCAGCGCAGGTCGTCGAGGATCGCCTCCTCCCCCCCGGGCAGGTTGCGGGCGACGTCTGTGTCGTCGATGCGAAGCAGCATCCAGTCGCCGAACCGCCTGTTCGCGACGGCGCTCATGGCGTTGCCGACGTGCAACGTCCCGGTCGGGCTCGGGGCAAAGCGCACGCGTGGCATACGGTGACGTTAGTCCGCGAACGCGCTCCGTGTCTTCAGGCCTCCCTCTTTTTCGGGACTTTGGCGGGGGCTCCCGCTGCCGATGTAGTTCTCATGCGTTCCGTGATCGGCCTCAGCGTCATCGTGGGCTCGACCGTCGGCGCCTACCTCCCGGTGCTCTGGGGCAGCTCGAGCTTCTCGATCACATCTCTGCTCTTCGGAGCACTGGGCGGCATCGCCGGCGTCTGGGTCGGCGTGCGCCTCTCGACCTGAAGCGCCTCTCGACCGGCAGACTTCGTGGCTGTGGCGGCGATCGTCGACAGCGGGCGGAGGGCTCTTGCCTACCTACGGGCTCATCCGCGTCTGGTGCAGGCGCTGCAGCTGGCGCTCGTCACCGGAACGGTCGCGTTCTGCGTGTGGGCTGTTCGCGGCCAGTGGTCGAAGGCAGGCCCCCTGCTCGAGCACGCACGTCCAGGCTTCCTCGCCCTCGGCTTCGCGACGGTCGCGGCCTACTACCTCGTCTTCATCCTCGGCTGGATGCGCATCCTCGAAGCGTGGGACATTCGCATTCCGTATCGGATCGCACTGCAGTCCGAGATGATCTCCATGCTCGCGAAGTACATCCCCGGCGCCGTTTGGACTCCCGCCGCGCGAACGCTCGCGCTCCGAAAATCCGCAGGTGTGACCGACACGCCGGCCGTGCTCGCCTCGATCCTCGTCGAAGCCGGGCTGTCCGCGATCTCAGGCGTCATCGTCTTCGTCGTGAGCCTGGCCTGGGTGCGTGGCGTCGACGCGCCGCTGCTCCCGCTGATCGGTTTCGCGCTGCTCCTCTCGCTGGCCCTGCATCCACGCGTCTTCCGCCCTCTGGCCCAGAAGCTGCTGCGGCCGTTCGGCGCGGAGACGATCGAGCCGGTGCCGTTCTCTCAGACGATCACGCTCCTCATCTTCTACTGCGGCACGTGGCTGATCGCGGGCGCGGCGGTCTACTTCATGCTGCGGAGCCTCGGCACCGATGTCGGGCTCTCGACGATTCCCTTTCTCGGCGGAGTCTCCGCGGTCGGGGCGATCGTCTCGGTGCTCGCGGTCTTCGCCCCGTCAGGGATCGGTGCGCGCGAGGCATCGATGTACGGCTTGCTGCTCGCGGTCACAACGTCCGGTCCCGCGCTCGGCGTGACGCTCTTGAACCGGCTCGCGATCACGCTGGTCGAGGTGCTCCTGTTCGGAGCCGGTCTTCTCTCCTGGCGGCTGTCGCGCGGCGAGCGGGCGGCCGCTGCTGCTGCGGCGTCGACCTCCACGTCGACGACATGAGAATCGTGGAGCTGGACGCCGATGCGGTCGAGGCGCATCTCGACGATCTGGCGCAACTGCTGCTGGACGCGCACGCGTCCAACATGGCACTCGGGCTCGCGCCTGGGCTGACGCGGGAGCGCGCCGAGGATGCGTATCGGCACACCGCCGAGCGGTTGACGCCCGGGGAGCGCATCCTGCTCGGAGCCCTCGAGGGCAGCGTGCTGGTCGGCGCGGTGCACCTCGCCCGCGCCCAGGCAGAGAACGGACGCCAGCGCGCCGAGATCCAGCGACTCGTCGTCCGATCGGACCGCCGCGGCCTGGGCGTCGGCCGAATGCTGATGGAAGCCGCGATCGGGGAGGCTCACCGACTCGATCTGAGACTGCTCTGGTTGATGACGCACGAGGGATCGGACGCCGACCGCGTGTACGAGCGGCTCGGCTGGACGCGGCTCGGGGCCGTGCCCGCGTATTCGACGCTGCCCGACGGGTCGCTCACCGCCAACGTCTACTACTACCTCGAGCTCGCCTGACCCGTGCGCGAGTCCACGCCAGACGGACGGAGGGGCGCCCGCAGGCGCCCCTCCCACCATCCAGTTCGGCTAGCCGACTGCCAATGCGTTCAGGTACGGCGTGCCGAAGTACGAGCTGTAGATCCAGTTCTTCGTCCGTGAGCTGACGAAGTAACTGTTGGTCGGGATCAGGTACGGCACCACCGGTGCGTACTTGACCATCAGTTCCTGATCGAGCTTCGCATACGCCGCGGCGCGAGGTGCACCCGAGAGCGATGCGGCGTGATCAAGCTTCGCGTCATATGACGCGTTGTTGAAATACGTGTAGTCGTTGTTGTTCGACGCCTGGATCTTGCGACCGTCGAACAGCACGTTGAAGTAGTCGTACGGGTCGAAGTAGTCGGCGCACCAGCCGCCGTTGGTGACGAAGTTGTAGTTCGTCCCCTTGGTCTGGATCACCTGGTAGTAGGTGGTCGCCGGGGTCGGGACGTCGTTGATCTTGAACCCGACCTGCCTGAGGTTGAACTCGGCGACCTGTGCGCGGTTCGTCGAGTAGGAGCTCGTGGTGTGCACGACGTTGAGCGTCGGGGCCGAGGCAATCGCGGAGCCACCGACCTGCTTGGCCTTCGCGATGTCAGCGCCCTTGAGCGCATACACGTTGTAGGCGTGGTAGCCGGGGATGCCGGGGACCAGGATCTGATCGGTCCGCTTGCCGGCGTACGCGCCGAGCAGGCGAACCTGGGCCGGACGGTCGATCGCCCAGTTGACCGACTTGCGGAGGCTCACGTTGTCGAACGGCGCCCGGGCGGTGTTCATGCCCATGTAGTTGACGCACGACGTGGCGCCCACGTAGAAGCGGCCCTTGTTGACGCCGTACTGCTTTCCCAGGTCTGCGGTCGCGGTCGGCGGAACACCGATCAGATCGATGTCGGCCTGGCCGGCCTTGACCTGCAGCAGCGACTGATCGACGTTCACGTTCGGCGTGAAGACGATCTGGTCCGGGTTGGCCGGGCGGTCGCCCTTGTAGTAGGGGTTGCGCTTGAGGACCGTGCTGCGGCCCGGATCACGGCTCGAGATGTAGTACGGGCCAGCGGCCGGGTAGGTGTTGAGCCCATCTGCCGAGTACGGCATGTTCGGCTTGACCGCCGTGAACCACTGCATCGAGAGGATCGAGACGAAGGTCGCGTTCGGCTGGGTCAGACGGAACGTCAGCTTCTGGCCCTTCGCGGTGATGCCCGAGATGTGCTGGCTCTTGCCGGCGAGGAATGCGGCACCACCGGCAATCGTGTTCTCGAGGTTCAGGTTGACGCCGAGCGGCGACCCCATCTTCGGGCTCAGGATCCGCTCCCACGCCCGCTGGTACGCCGCAGCAGTCACCGGCGTGCCGTCACTGAACTTCAGGCCCGAACGGATCGTGAACGTATACGTCTTCCCGTCCTTCGAGACGGTCGGGAAGGCCGTCGCGGCCTGCGGGTACAGCTGGCTGCCCGCGGCGCCCGACTTCTCCGGGAAGCTCACGAGCTGCATCGCGGTCGTGAAGAGCATCGACCAGTCGTCGGTGCGGTAGGCGAGCTGCGGATCGACGAAGTCGAAGTCCGAGTTGTTCTCGTTAACCCGCAATGTGCCGCCCTTGGTGACGCCCGCCTTGCCCGTCCGCTGAGTCGCCGAGGTGGCGGCTCCCACGGTCGTGGCGGCAACGAGCAACGCAACTCCCAGAACAAGCATGAACAGGGAGAGCATCTGCTTCCTGCGCATCAATACTCCTTCCGCATGGCTGATGAAGACATGAGCAAGGAGCGAAGACGGCCGCTGCGTCGAAAAGTCTGAACCTATCGAGCCTTGCGATTTGTCCTTCCCCGGGCAGAGATATGCCGGACGGTCAAGTCGGCACGGGACCGCGGTCTCCGGCATCGACCGCAAAGCCGATGAAGCGGTCCACGAGCTCGCTCGGCCGGCGGTCGCGAGTCCAGGCGAGCCCGATCAGCCGCGGCGGCTGATCCTCCAGCGTCAGCATGCGCAGCCGGCCCTTGGCGCACGCCTCGAGATCGGCCTCGACGGCCAGGCGCGGCACGAGCCCGCAGCCAAGACCCGCAGCTGCGAGCGTGAGCACAGAGCGATAGTCCGCGAGCCGGCTGACGATGCGGAGCTGTGCACCCGCCGCCGCGAGCGAGCCTTCGATGAAACTTTGCGACCGGCACCGCTCGTAGGTGACGAGCGGGACGTGCGAGAGGTCACGGGCTGTTGCCGGCCGCCGCAGACAGGCGAGGGGATGGTCCTGACGCACCACGATCGTCCAAGGATCGCGGAGCACTTCGATCGTCTCGAGCTCCGGCCGTGGCGATCGGCAACAGCACGAAGGTGACATCGAGCTCGCCCGCGGCGAGAAGATCGACCAGATGCTCGATGTCGGCGTCCTCTCTGAGCGAGGCCTCGACCGGGGCCGGCTCCTGCAGCAGCCGGCGAAAGAGACCGGGCAAGAGTGTCTGCGAGACGCTCTGGAACGTACCGATGCGCAGGACGGAGGTACCGTCGTCGCGCGCGCTGTTGAGATCTGCGCGAGCGGCGCTCAGACGCGCGTTGATGGCTTTCGCATGATCGAGCAGCAGCTGGCCTTCCGGCGTGATCGCGACCTTGCGCGATCCACGCAGCCTCGTGACGAGCCGCGCCCCCACGAGCCGCTCGAGGGTCGCTATCTGCCCGCTGATCGCGGATTGGCTGTAGCCCATGCGGGCACCGGCGCCGCTGAACGACCCTTCGTTGGCGATCGCCTCGAGCGCGGCCAGATGACGGAGCTCCACGCCGTGCCACGAGCCGCCGTTTCCCTCCATAGGACGTTCGACGAACGAATCGCGCCGCGGTTGATTGGTTATCTGCAGTCTCGATCTAGCTGCAGGTATCTGCATTGTCGATCTAGCAGCAGGGGGGTGAGGCCGCCGAGGAGGAAGAGGAGATGTCTCGGCGACCCCACCTCTGGTTCCGTTCAAGCGAGACGAACAGTTGCGCAGACTCGCGTAATGAGCAACGCAAGGCTGCGATAACCCGGCCGCGAGATTCAGCGAGGAGCGGGTGTCACTGAGAACGAACCTCGCCGCCTGCGAGGCGGCGCAACGCGGCAACGAGATCCCTCAGCTCGGCGCCTCGCGCGGTCAAGCGGTATTCAGCGCGCGGCGGTCGCGCTTCGACCACCCGCCGCTCGAGGATCCCCGCCTGCTCCAGTTCGCCGAGGCGCGCGGTCAGCGTTGCGGGCGGAATCGTGCCGAGGCTCTGCATGAACTCGCCGAAGCGCACAGCCCCACTGTGCGAGGCCCAGATGATCGAGACCGTCCAGCGCCGCTCGAGGAGGTCCGCCGCACGGCGGACCTCCTCGGGAATCGGCGTACAGCTACGGCAGCGCATGCTCGTGCGCCGGCTCGAGCGCGAGAGCGAGCACCTCGCTGAGCGTCATGACGGGGTGGAACGACATCTCGGTCTTCACATCCTCGGGGATGTCCTCGAGATCGGCTCGGTTGCGCTCCGGGATGATCACGTCGGTGAGCCCGGCTGCGTGCGCAGCAAGCACCTTCTGCTTCAGCCCGCCGATGGGCAGCACCCGGCCCTGGAGCGTGACCTCGCCCGTCATACCGACCGTGTGCTTCACCGGGCGCCCCGAGAGGAGCGAGGCGATCGCGGTCGTCATGGTGATGCCGGCGCTCGGACCGTCCTTCGGGATCGCTCCGGCCGGAACGTGCAGGTGGAACGACCGGTCGTCGAAGGTGTCACCGTCGATACCGAGCTCGTCCGCATGCGAGCGCACGTAGGAGAGCGCGATGCGTGCCGACTCCTTCATCACGTCGCCGAGCTGGCCGGTGAGCACGAGGCCGTCCTTCCCCTTCATCGATGTCGCCTCGACGAAGAGCACGTCGCCGCCGGTGCCCGTCACAGCGAGCCCGGTCGCAACGCCCGGCACGGCCGTGCGTTCTGCCGACTCCTGGTAGAAACGCTGACGGCCCAGTGCATCGCGAACGAGCTCCGCGTCGACGGAGACCGGCGCCTCGAGGCTTTCAGACACGATTCGCGTCGCCGTCTTTCGCAACAGCTTCCCGAGCTCGCGCTCGAGCTGCCGAACGCCGGCCTCGCGCGTGTACTGGCTCGTGATCGTCGCGAGGACGTCGTCCGAAACGGCAACCTCGTCTTCGCGCAGGCCGTTTCGCTCGCGCTGGCGCGGCCACAGATAGTCGCGAGCGATCGCCACCTTCTCGTCCACGGTGTAGCCGTCGAAGCGGATGACCTCCATCCGGTCGAGCAGCGGCCCCGGGATCGTGTCCGCCACGTTCGCGGTCGCGATGAACACCACCTGCGACAGGTCGAGCTCGACATCGAGGTAGTGGTCGCGGAACGAATGGTTCTGCGCAGGATCGAGCACCTCGAGCAGCGCCGCCGAAGGATCGCCGCGCCAGTCCGCGCCGACCTTGTCCACCTCGTCGAGCAGGATGACCGGGTTCATCGTCTTGGCGTCGCGCAGCGCGCGGACGAGCCTGCCGGGCATGGAGCCGATGTAGGTGCGCCGATGCCCGCGAATCTCCGCCTCGTCGTGAACGCCGCCGAGCGACATGCGCACGAACTCGCGGTTCAACGCACGTGCGACCGATTCGCCGATCGAGGTCTTGCCCGTGCCGGGAGGCCCGATCAAGGTCAGGATCGCGCCGGAGCGCTTGTCCTCGGCGACTCCGCGCTCCTCCCGGAGCTTGCGCACTGCGAGGTACTCGAGGATCCGGTCCTTGACGTCCTGGAGCCCCGCATGATCGGCGTCGAGAACCTCACGCGCGTGCTCGGGATCGAGCCGCTCCTCGGACCGCTTGCTCCACGGCACGGCGAGCAGCCAATCGAGATAGGTCCGGATCATCTGGGACTCGCCACTCTGATCGCCCATGCGCTCGAGACGCCCGGCCTCGCGCTCGGCCTGCTCGCGCACTGCTTCCGGCATGCCGGCGTCGGCGATCTTCGCGCGGTATTCCTCGACGGCAGACGCGTCATCCTCGCCGAGCTCCTTGCGGATCGAGTCCATCTGGCGCCGCAGGATGTAGTCGCGCTGCTGCTTCTGGGCACCCGACTCGACATCGTCACGGATGCGCTTTCTGACCTGCAGCTCGGCAAGTCGCTCACGCTGCAGACGAAGCGCGAGCTCGAGGCGCTCGACGACATCGATCTTCCCGAGCAGCTCGACCTTCTCTGCGAAGGACACGTCGGGCGCATACGCGGTCGTGTCCGCGAGCGCACCGGCGCCGGTGATCGCGCGCACGAAGTCGTGGATGCGGGCGTCTGCGTCGCGTAGGTCGAGGATCTCCTCCACCACCGCGCGGTACTCGCGCTCGAGGTCGGCCGTCTGCACGCGCGGCGGCTCCTCGTCGGGCCGCTCTTCGACCTCGACGCGAAGACGGCCGTCGGACCCAGTGTTGGCCGCGCCGGCGATCCCGCGGTGCAGGCCGGCGAGGCGTCGCCGCCCGCGCACCGCCCGGCAGCCGGACGACGCTCGTGGCCTCCGCGACCGTGCCGACATCCGCATAGTTGCCCTCATGGACGGGGACGAGCAGCACACGCTCGCCTTCGGCGACGTCGACGGTCAGGGTCACCGACATGTTCGGGAAGACGACGGTTTCCTCGAGTGGGATCAGCAAAAGTTGAGACACAGGAAGCTCCTTCATTCAATCGTTGATGGTACTTCAACGAATGAAGTAACTCTAGCGATTCCCGGCCACCCGCTGCGGCCGGGCCGCCTCGTCCTCTAGGCTCGAAGCGGTGCGGGAGCTGCTCCTGGCCTGGTACGAGGAGAACGGTCGCGATCTGCCCTGGCGGCGGACACGCGATCCCTATGCCATCCTCGTCTCGGAGGTCATGCTGCAGCAGACGCAGGTCGACCGCGTGATCCCGCGCTGGCGGGCCTGGCTCGAGCGCTGGCCGACCGTCGACTCGCTGGCCGCCTCCTCACCGTCGGACGTGATCGTCGAGTGGCAAGGGCTGGGCTACAACCGGCGCGCGGTCAGCCTGCACCGTGCCGCCCGGCAGGTCGCCGCTCACGGCTGGCCCGACGACCTGACCGAACTGCCCGGCGTCGGCCCGTACACCGCCGCCGCGGTCGGCAACTTCGCCTTCGGGCGCGACGTGCTGCCCGTCGACACGAATGTGCAGCGTGTCCAGGAGCGCACCGGCGAGCTCTTCGACGGCTCCTGCGCGCAGGCGCTCTTCGATCTCGGCGCAACCGTCTGCCTCGCCCGCATCCCCCGTTGCGGCGGCTGCCCGCTCGCGGCCGCCTGCCCGTCGCGCGGGCAACGGTACGAGCCGGCGCGCAAACAGTCGCGGTTCGAGGGCTCGTTCCGCGAGCGGCGGGCGGTCGCCTTGCGCGCGGTCGCGGCGGGTGAGCACCCATCCGACGGGGAGGCGCTCGTCTCCCTCGAGCGCGACGGCCTCGTCGTCCTGCGCGACGGGACCGCTTCGCTCCCGGCCTAGCCGAGCGGCAGGAGCGCGCCCTCGTGCTCGAGGAGGAGGCGCTTCAGCTCGAGGCCGCCGCCGAAGCCCGTCAGCGATCCGTCGGCCCCGATCACGCGGTGGCAGGGCAGCACGAGGGGGACTGGGTTCTGGCCGTTCGCGGCACCGACCGCGCGCGCAGCGTCCGGCCCGAGCTCGAGCCGGCGCGCCTGTTCGCCGTAGCTCACCGTCTGCCCGTACGGGATCGTCGCGAGGGCGAGCCAGCAGCGGCGCTGAAACTCGGTGCCGCCGATGTCGAGCGGGAGGTCGAATTGGGTCAGGTCACCGGCGAAATAGGCGTCGAGTTGCGCGGCCGCGTCGTCGAGCACGGAGCAGCCGCCGTCGAGGTCGAGGCCGGCCGTCGACCACCTGACGTAGCGGAGCCCTGCGTCCGAGCCGACGAGCCCGAGCGTCCCGATCGGGGTCTCGACGGCGCGGCTCTCCACGCTCACGCGCGCTCCAGGAGCGCCACTGCGTGCGCTGCGAGGCCCTCGCCCCGTCCGGTGAAGCCCAGGTGGTCGGTGGTCGTCGCCCGCACGTTCACCTCGCCGCCCCCGAGCGCCTCCGACAGCCGCCGCCGCATCTCCTCGCGCTGCGGGGCGATCCGCGGCTGCTCTCCGATCAGGATGCAGTCGGCGTTGACGAGCCGCCATCCGGCCTGCTCGACCTGCCGGTAGGCCTCACGCAGGAGGTCGAGGCTGGAGGCGCCGTGGTAGCGAGCGTCGTCGGAGGGGAACAGCGATCCGATGTCGCCGAGCCCGGCGGCGCCGAGCACCGCGTCGACGAGCGCATGCGCGAGCACGTCGCCGTCCGAGTGGCCGGCGAGGCCGCGGTCGTAGTCGAACCGCACTCCGCCGAGCACGAGCGGCACGCCGCGCTCGAGCGCGTGAGCGTCGACACCGATTCCGATCCGAAGCGTCATGCCAGGGCGCCCGGCAGCTCGTCGAGCGACGTGATCCGGATCGCGCCCGCCGGCGGCGCCTGGAGGTGGCCCCACGGCCCGCGACGAATGTGCACGCCGACCATCCCGGCGGCGATTGCCGGCCCGACGTCGTTGTCCGCACGATCGCCCACGTAGGCGATCATCCCAGCCTCCACTCCGGCCAGTTCGACGACCCGCGCGAAGAAGGCGGGGTCGGGCTTGTGCACCCCCCAGCTCTCGGACGAGCCGACGGCGTCGAAGTGGACGCGCAGGCCCTCCTCCACGGAGGACGGCGTGTTGCCGGACGCGCACACGCGGTATCCGGATTCGCGCAGCCGCGCGATGCAGGGCAGTGCGTCCGGATACCAGTCGTCCGCCGTCCAGGTGCCTGCGGCGTGCGGGATGCCGAGCAGTCCCCAGACGTCGTCGTGGTGACGGCCGAGCGCGATCGTCGCCCCCAGGCCGGCCATCAGCGTGAACGGCGTCACGCCGCCGGCCTCTGCCGCCCGTGTCCACATGTTGGTCTCGTCGACGAGCGTCTCGCCGACGTCGAAGACGACTACGCGGACAGCCACGCCGCCACGCGCTCGAGATCGGCACGGGTCGTCACTTTGAGGAGGCGCTCGTCGCCCGGTACGACCTTGATCCGGCCGCCGTTCGCCTCGACGAGCGATGCGCAGTCGGATCCTTCGCCGTCGGTCAGCGCGGCCCGCAACGCCGCGGCGACGAAGCACTGCGGCGTCTGGACGATGACGAGCTCGTCCCGTCGAAGCGTCTCGTGCACGGAGTCGTCGCGCACGCGCTTCACGGTGTCGACGACGGGCAGGCCGGGGACGGCGCCGTCGAAGCCCTCGGTGAGCGCCTCGATCACGCGCCCGATCACGTCGTCCTGGAGCAGCGGTCTCGCTGCGTCGTGGACGAGGATCAGGGGCGCATCGTCGGGCACCTCGGCGACGCCGGCCCGCACGGACTCCGTTCGCGTCTCGCCACCGGTGACGCACGCGGTCACCTTCGAGGCGCCGAGTTCCTCTGCGAGCAGGATCGCCGGCTCCTCCCACTCCGGCGGCGCCACCAGCACGACCGCTTCGATCCGGTCGCTTTCGTCGAGGCGGCGCAACGGCTCCGCCAGCAGCGGCAGGTCGCCGAGGCGAACGAACGCCTTCGGGCGGTCCTCACCGAGCCGCTCCCCTCGCCCGGCGGCGACGAGAACGGCCCAGGCACGTCTCATCTCATCAACGGGTGGCTGTGGCCTTCCGCGTCGCCGGCTTCGTCGCCGCGGTGGTCGTCTTCTTGACTGCTGCGGCCGGCTTCTTCGCGACTGCCTTCGCCGGAGCGGCCTTCGCCGCTGCAGCCTTGGCCACGGGAGCAGCCTTTGCGGCCGGGGCGGCCTTGGCGGTGGGCGCGGGCTTCTTGGCCGACGCCTTCCGCTCGGCCGGCGTGAGCTTCGGCTTGGCGCCCTCGGTCAGCGTCATCTCGAGCCATTCGAGCGCTTCGTCCTCGCTCATGTTCTTGGCGTACATCAGCTCGGAGGCGAGGATCTTCTTCGCCTTGACGTACATCTGCTTCTCGCCGGTCGAGAGCCCCTTCTCACCGTCACGCAGCGCGAGGTTCCGGACGACCTCGGCGAGCTCGTAGATGTCGCCCGTCTTCATCTTGTCGCGGTTGTGCTTGAAGCGGCGGTTCCAGTTCTTGGGCATCTCCGTGCCGCCCGAGGTCAGGTACTTGACGACCTTCTTGACCGCTTCCTCGTCGATCACCTTGCGCAAGCCGACGCGCTCGGCGTTGTCGGCGGGGACGTTGACGGTCATGTCGTTGTGCAGGATCTTGATCGTCAGGTATTCGCGCTTCTCGCCGAGCACCTCGCGCTTCTCGCGCTTGACCACCGTGCCTGCACCGTGGTGCGGGTACACCACCTTGTCACCAACCTTGTACAAGCCGCTCCTCCGGTTTCCGTCCGTAGTCAGAGAAAGTGCCGGCGGCCTCGAAAAGGCTCCACCGGCGGGAACGACAGGGTACCAGAAACCCTGCAAATACGCCATTTTCGGGAAAATGCCTGCTAGTCGGCGAAATCCAACAGCGCGGCCCCGAGGGCCTGCTGGAGCGTCTCCGACTGCGGACCGATCACGGTGGAAATGCCGAATTTGCGACATTCCTCCGCACGCCGGTCGGTCTGGGTCGCCGCACGGAGCCGTCCGGTGAGCCCGATCTCGCCGTAGGCGGCGGCGCCTTCCCGCACCGGAACGCCCTTGGCGGCCGACGCGATCGCCAGCGCGATCCCGAGATCGGCTCCGGGCTCGTCGATCCGCACGCCGCCTGCGACGTTGACGAACACATCCGCGCCGCCGAGCGGCACGCCGGCGTGCCGGGAGAGGACGGCGACGATCATCGCAAGGCGCTTCGGATCGACTCCGGTGCCGACCCGCCGCGGCATCGCAAGGTCGGTCGGGGCGACGAGCGACTGGATCTCGAGGAGGAGCGGCCGGGTCCCCTCGAGCGCGCACGTCACCGCAGCCCCGGCCTCGCCTCCGTGGGTGTGGCCGAACACCTCCGACGGGTCGGGCACGCCGACGAGCCCCGTTCCCGTCATCTCGAACACGCCGAGCTCGTTGGTGGAGCCGAAGCGGTTCTTGACGGCCCGCAGGATGCGATGGGCGTGGTACCGATCGCCTTCGAACTGCAGGACGCAGTCCACGAGATGCTCGAGCACGCGCGGTCCTGCGACGGAGCCGTCCTTGGTCACGTGACCGACGAGAAAGGTGGCCACGCCGTTCTCCTTCGACACGCGCAGCAGGCGCCCCGCAGCCTCGCGCACCTGCGACACCGAGCCCGGCGCCGAGCCGATCTCCTGCGACCAGAGCGTCTGCACCGAGTCGATCACGCAGACCGCCGGCCGCTCGCGCTCGAGCGTCTCGCAGACGACGTCGAGCTCGGTCTCCGCGAGGATCTCGACCCCGTCACAGCCGCCGAGGCGGGCCGCGCGCAACTTCACCTGCGCCACGGACTCCTCACCGGTGACGAGAAGCGCACGCCGCTCGAGCGAGATCGCCCCGAGCGCATTCAGGAGCAGCGTCGACTTGCCGACCCCCGGCTCGCCGCCGACGAGCACGACCGATGCAGGCACGAGCCCGCCGCCGAGCACGCGGTCGAGCTCCGGCACCCCGGTGGAGATGCGCTCCGACTCCTCGGCGACGACGTCGACCAGCCGCAGCGGCGCGCGCGCCTGGGCAGCCCGCTTCGCGCCGCGCACGGGGACGGACTCGGCGAGCATCGTCCCGAACTCGCCGCAGCCGGGACAGCGGCCGAGCCAGCGGCCGGACGACGTCCCGCACTCGGTGCACACGTGCTGGACGGCTGCGGGCTTCGACGCCATGGGCAAGTGACGGTACTCGCAGGTCCCGACGGCAGGTGTGCCGGCTCCGGAACGATCAGTCCCCATGAACCGAAGGCCGCCTGCGCGTTAGGTTTGCGTGGATGGCGCGCCGCAAGATCCGGTCGCAGGCGAAGGTCGTCGAGCGCTGCCGCGCCATGCGCGGGGAGCTCGAGGACGCGCTGGGACGGGTGGCCGAGGCTGCGAGCGACCCCGCGGTCGTCGACGCCGTGTGGCAGGGCGAGGCGCTCGGCACGCTTTTCTGGGCCCTCCAGCTGGCCGAGCTGCCGCCCTACGACCGCCCGTTCGACTCCGAGCTCGTCGTCTCGCTCGACGCGGGCAGCGGGAACCTGCGGGCAGGGGATGAGATCGAGCTGGAGCTCGACTCAGCCCGGCTCTGGCACTGGCGGGCACGCACGACGGAGCTCCAGGCCTCGGGGTCGCTCGAATTGCCGGCGCGCTACGCAACCTACGACCAGCTGATCGCGGCAACCGCCATGCGCGGCTACGAGCAAGGCGTCCTGCCCGCGCCGCTGCGCGGCGACTTCCGCGCCTACGGCAAGGTCTACCGGCACCTCACGCAGGAACAGCACGCGGAAGCGCTCTCGATCGCGATCGAGCGCCACCACGCCCTGAACTGGCTCTGCGGCGCGGGGACGGGTTGGGCCGACGTCCCGCTCGACACGTGATATCGACTTCTCTATTCTCCGTCCGATGACCGAGCGCATCGCTGCCTACGCCGACCTGATCGTCCGGGTCGGCGCCAATGTCCAGCCGGGCCAGCAGGTCTTCGTCGTCGGCCTCGTCGAGCACGTGCCGCTCGTCAGGGCCGTCACTGAGTCCGCCTACGCTGCCGGCGCCCGAAACGTCGACGTCCGCTACGTCGATCCGCACGTGCGCAGGGCGTTCATCCGGAATGCCCCCGACGAGGACCTCTCGGCGACGTCGCCGTGGGAGCTGGCGCGCACCGAGGCGCTCCTCGACGGCGCAGCGATGATCCAGTTCGCCGGCCAGGCCGAGCCGGACCTTCTCGCCGACCTCGACCAGGGCCGCGTCGGACGTGCGATTCCGATCGAAGGGATGAAGATCTACGCCCGAGCGGTCAACGAACGGGTGATCAACTGGACGATCGCCGCGTTTCCGACGGAGGGTCAAGCGCTGCAGGTGTTCGGCGAGCCCGACGTGGAGCGGCTGTGGGAGGCCGTCGCGCGGTCGGTGCGGCTCGACGAGCCCGATCCCGTCGCGTCCTGGCGTGCGCACGTGGACGAGCTGCGGCGCCGCTGCCAGGACCTGACGGCGCTCGAGCTCGACGCGGTTCGCTTCTCCGGCCCCGGCACCGAGCTCACGATCGGCCTGGTGCCCGGCGTGCGCTGGCTCGGCGGCGCGATGGAGACACGGGACGGCATCGTGCACGTGCCGAACCTCCCGACCGAGGAGGTCTTCGCCTGCCCCGACTGGCGCCGGACCGAGGGGACTGTCCGCTCGACGCGCCCGCTCGCACTCGGCGGCACCGTCGTCCGCGACCTCGAGCTGCGCTTC
Organism: uncultured Thermoleophilia bacterium; assembly: GCA_963779535.1. Classification (GTDB taxonomy): domain Bacteria; phylum Actinomycetota; class Thermoleophilia; order Gaiellales; family Gaiellaceae; genus PALSA-600. The sequence goes on from CAVZYP010000007.1 coordinate 353,230, forward strand.
GCCGGCGGCGAGTGCGTCGACGTGAAGGCCTCGACCGGCGCCGAGGCGGTGCGTGCGCAGATGGACGTCGACGGATTCGGCAGACGGCTCGGCGAGGTCGCGCTCGTCGACGGCGAGTCGCGGGTCGGGCAGACCGGTATCACCTTCTTCGACACCCTCTTCGACGAGAACGCGACCTGCCACATCGCCTATGGCTCGGCCGTGACCTTCGGGATCGACGGCCTCGACGGACTGTCGCCCGACGAGCTGCGCGAGCGCGGGATCAACGTCTCCTCGGTGCACACCGACTTCATGATCGGCGGCCCCGAGGTGGCCGTCGACGGCATCACCGCCGATGGCCGGGCCGTGCCGATCCTGAGGGAGGACACGTGGCAGCTCTAGACCCCGAAGAACGGCTCGCGCGCTACGCCGAGTTGGCCGTACGCGTCGGCGCGAACGTCCAGCAGGGACAGACGGTCTTCGTGGTCGCGCACATCGAGCACACCTCGCTGGCGCGCGCCCTCACGAGGGCCGCCTATGCGGCAGGCGCGACGTACGTCGCCGTCGAGTACCGCGATCCCCACGTTCGCAAGGCGATGATCGAGCTCGGCCCCGACGAGGCCTTGACCTACTCTCCTGAATGGCAGAAGACGCTCGCGCGTGCCGAAGCCGGCAACGCGCTGATCGCGACCACCGGTGACCCGGAACCCGAGCTGCTCTCGGACCTCGACGGAGAACGGGTCGGACGTGCGCGGATGACAGAGGTCAACGAGATCCTCCGCGAGCAGATGGCCGCCCGCTCCGTCAACTGGACCGGCGTTGCGTATCCGACCGGTGGGTGGGCGACTCAGGTCTACGGCGAGCCCGATGTCGAGCGGCTCTGGGAGGCCGTGGCGTTCTGCACGCGGCTCGACGAGCCGGATCCCGTGGCGGCCTGGCGCGACCACATGGCGCGGCTCGAGTCACGCGCAGCGAAGCTGACGGCGCTGAACCTCGACGCGGTCCACTACACCGGTCCCGGAACGGATTTCACCATCGGCTTGCTCGCCCACGCGCGCTGGATGTCGGCCCTGTTCCACACCGCTTCCGGGATCGAGTACGTCCCCAACATGCCGACCGAGGAGGTCTTCACGACGCCCGACTGTCGCCGCGCGGAGGGCACGATCCGCTCGAGCCGTCCGCTCGCGCTCGCCGGCGACGTCATCGAGGGCCTCCAGGTCGAGGTTCGGGACGGGAGGATCGTCGAGGTGCAGGCGGACAAGGGCGCCGACATCATCCGAGGCCAGCTCGCGAGCGACGACAATGCCGCCCGCTTCGGCGAGCTCGCTCTCGTCGACGGAACGTCGCGGGTCGGGAAGACGAAGACGACGTTCTTCGACACGCTCTACGACGAGAACGCAACCTGCCATATCGCCTACGGCTTCGGTGTCCCCGAGGTGTTCGACGGCGATCCGGGCGAGGGGATGAACGTCTCGTCCGTGCACACCGACTTCATGATCGGTGGGCCCGAGCTCGAGGTCGACGGGGTCACCAAGGACGGGAAGTCGATTCCGATCCTCCGCGAGGACACGTGGCAGCTACCCGACTGACGAACGCGGCACGCATCGCCCGGTATGCCGAGCTCGCGGTCCGGGTCGGCGCGAACGTGCAGCCGGGACAGCTCGTGGAGGTGATCGCGCGCGTCGAGCATGCACACGTCGCCCGCGCGGTCACGCGGGCGGCGTACGAGGCCGGCGCGCGCTACGTCGACGTCTACTACTCCGACCAGCACATCCGGCGGGCACTGATCGAGTTCGGGGCGGACGACATCCTCTCGTGGACACCCCCGTGGCTCCTCGAACGCGCTGTCGAGATCGGTGACGAGAGCGCGGCGATCGTCGCGCTGACGGGAGACGCCGAGCCGGAACTGCTGGCCGACCTGCCCGGCGAGCGTGTTGGCAAGGCGCGGATGCTCGAGCTCGCGCACGAGAACAACCGCCAGGTCAACGACCAGCTGACCAACTGGACCGTCGTCGGCGTGCCCAACGACGGGTGGGCCAGGCAGATGTTCGGCGAGGCCGACACGGATCGGCTGTGGGACGTCGTCGAGTACTGCGTGCGACTCGACGAGGACGACCCCGTCGCAGCCTGGCGCTCCCACGTGCAGCGGATCGGCGCGCGCGCACGGGCGCTCAACGACATGCAGGTCGATCGCCTCCTGTTCACGGGCCCCGGCACCGAGCTGACTGTCGGCCTCCTGCCCGAGTCGCGGTGGCAGGGCTGCGAATCGGAGACCGCCGCGGGCATCCCCTACGTCGCCAACATGCCGACGGAAGAGGTCTTCACGACGCCCGACTGCCGCCGGACCGAGGGAGTCGTGCGCTCGACCCGGCCGCTGGCCCTGTACGGACAGGTGGTGAAGGGGCTGGAGGTGCGGTTCGAGGCCGGCCGGATCGTCGAACTGCACGCCGACGAGGGCGAGGACGTGATTCGCGGCCAGCTCGACACCGATCCGCAGGCGCCGTTCCTCGGCGAAGTGGCGCTCGTCGACGGCCTCTCGCGCATCGGCAAGACCGGCCTCACCTTCTTCGACACGCTCTTCGACGAGAACACGACCTGCCACATCGCCTACGGCAGCGCCTACGCGGAGGCGGTCGAAGGCGGCGTGATCGACGGCGTCAACGTCTCGACCGTCCACACCGACTTCATGATCGGCGGCCCCGAGGTCTCGGTCGACGCGGTCCTCCAGGACGGCACCGCGGTGCCGCTGCTCCGCGACGACGTCTGGCAGCTGGTGTCTGACACCTGATCGGTGCCAGACACCCCTTGCCTCGCTTGCCTCAGTCTTCCTCGGCGACCGGTGGCGCGTCCGGCGCGGCGGAGACGCCGATCACCTCGGGCGGCGCCGGCGGCACGACGGTGATCTCGACCTCTTCGTCGTCCTTGCGGGCGACGAGGATCGTCGAGCCCGGCTCGAGCTGCCGGCCGAGGACGAAGTCCGCGAGCGGATCCTCGATGTAGCGCTGAATCGCGCGCCGCAGCGGCCGGGCGCCCATCGCGGGGTCCCAACCCTTCTCGACCAGCAGGTCCTTCGCCTCCGGCGTGAGCTCGATCGTCACCTCGTGCTCGGCCATCTGCACGCGCAGGCGGTTCATGAGCAGGTCGACGATCTGCAGGATCTCGTCCTTCGCGAGCTTCGGGAAGACGATGATCTCGTCGATGCGGTTCAGAAGCTCGGGGCGGAAGACCTTCTTCAGGTCGCCCATCACGCGAGTCTTCATGTCGTCGTAGCTCAAGCCGTCCTCGTTCGACATGTTGAAGCCGAGCGAGACGTTCTTCGAGATCGACGCCGAGCCGATGTTCGACGTCATGATCACGATCACATTCCGGAAGTCGACCTTGCGGCCCTGCGAGTCCGTCAGCTTTCCGTCCTCGAGGATCTGCAGGAGGATGTTGAACACGTCCGGATGTGCCTTCTCGATCTCGTCGAACAGGACGACCGAGTACGGCTTGCGGCGCACGGACTCGGTGAGCTGGCCGCCTTCGTCGTAGCCGATGTAGCCGGGTGGCGAGCCGACGAGGCGGGACACGGCGTGCTTCTCCATGTACTCCGACATGTCGATCTGGATCATCGCGTCCTCGTCGCCGAACAGGAACTCGGCGAGCGTGCGGGCGAGCTCGGTCTTCCCGACGCCGGACGGCCCGAGGAAGATGAACGAGCCGGTCGGCCGCTTCGGGTCCTTGATCCCGGCGCGGGCGCGGCGGATCGCCTTGGAGACGGCGATGATCGCGGCGTCCTGGCCGATCACGCGCTTGTGCAGCTCCTCTTCCATCCGGACGAGCCGCAGCGACTCGGCCTCGGTGAGCTCGAACACCGGGATGCCGGTCCACATCGAGACGATGTCGGCGATCTCTTCCTCGCCGATCTCCGGCTGCTCGGTCTGCTCCTCGGCGCGCCACTGCTCTTCGAGCTCGCGCTTCTTCTGCGTGAGCTTGCGCTCCTTGTCGCGCAGCGAGGCGGCCTTCTCGAACTCCTGGTTCTCGATCGAGGCTTCCTTGTCCTTGCGGACCTTCTCGATCTCCTCCTCGAGCTCGCGGTACCGCGGCGGCGCGCTCATCGTCTTGATGCGCATCCGCGACGCAGCCTCGTCGATCAGGTCGATTGCCTTGTCGGGCAGGTGGCGGTCCTGGATGTAGCGGTCGGCCAGTGTGGCGGCCGCCTGCAGCGCCTCGTCGGTGATCTTGCACCGGTGATGCGCCTCGTAGCGGTCGCGGAGGCCGCGCAGGATCTCGATGGTGTCGTCGGTGGTCGGCTCCTCGACGCGGATCTGCTGGAAGCGGCGCTCGAGGGCGGAGTCGCGCTCGAGGTACTTGCGGTACTCGTCGAGCGTCGTGGCGCCGATCGTCTGCAGCTCCCCACGGGCGAGCGCCGGCTTGAGAATCGAGGCGGCGTCGATCGCGCCCTCGGCGGCGCCCGCTCCGACGAGGTTATGGAGCTCGTCGATGAACAGGATGATGTCGCCGCGCTGGGTGATCTCCTTCATCACCTTCTTCAGGCGCTCCTCGAACTCGCCGCGGTACTTCGAGCCGGCGACGAGAGCCGCCAGGTCGAGGCTGTAGATCTGCTTGTTCTTCAGGAGGTCCGGCACCTGATTCGAGGAGATGCGCTGCGCAAGCCCTTCGACGACGGCGGTCTTGCCGACGCCCGGCTCGCCGATGAGCACCGGATTGTTCTTGGTGCGGCGGCTCAGGATCTGCATGATCCGCTCGATCTCGTTCTGGCGTCCCACGACGGGGTCGAGCTTCCCCTCGCTCGCGAGCTTGGTGAAGTTGCGGCCGAACTGGTCGAGGAGCTTCGAGCTCTTGCCCTTCTCACTCGATGCACCGGCGGTGCCTCCCTGGCGCCGGCCGGGGCCGGAGAGCATGCGGATGATCTCGTTGCGGATCTTCTCGGCGTCGGCATCGAAGTCGAGCAGGATGCGCGCCGCGACGCCTTCGTTCTCGCGCACGAGCCCGAGCAGGATGTGCTCGGTGCCGATGTAGTTGTGGCCGAGGGAAAGCGCTTCGCGCAATGCCAGCTCCAGCACCTTCTTCGCCCGGGGCGTGAACGGGATCTGGCCCGTTGTGACCTCGTCGCCCTGGCCGACGATCCTGGCAACCTGCGCACGGACTTCCTCGACGGTGATGTCGAGCGACTCGAGCACGCGCGCGGCAAGACCTTCTTCTTCGCGCAGCAAACCGAGCAGGATGTGCTCGGTCCCGATGTAGTTGTGCTTGAGAGCGCGCGCCTCGTCCTGCGCGAGTACGACGACCTGGCGAGCCCGTTCTGTGAACCGTTCGAACAAGTGGAAACCTCTCTCCGCCTCAAGACGGCGCCAAACGATTGCCTATTTCCGAGGCGCCCATCGTACTCCCCGACCCGGGTGTCCCGCCGTGACACACATGGGGGATCTTCGGCCAGAGCGGCTGTCAGGGGCTCTGGCGCTCGCGCTGGGCCGGGAACAGCACCACATCGCGAATCGAATCCTTGCCGGCGAGCACCATCGTCAGGCGATCGATTCCGAGGCCGATCCCGCCCGTGGGCGGCATGCCGTACGACAGCGCCTCCACGTAGTCGGGGTCTCCCTGCTCGGCCTCGACGTTGCCTCCGGCGCCCTCCTCGGCCTGCATCGCGAACCGTGCCGACTGCTCGGCGGCGTCGTTCAGCTCCGAGAAGGCGTTTCCCAGCTCCATGCCGCCCACGTAGTACTCGAACCGCTCGACGATCCTCGGGTCGTCATCCGTCACACGCGCGAACGGCGAGAGCTCGATCGGGTAGTCGTAGAGGATCGTCGGCTCGATCAGGCGCGGCTCGATGTACGCGGTGACCGCCTTGTCGACGAGCTGCGACCAGGTCTTGTCGCGCGACACGTCGACACCGCGGTCCTCCAGACGCTGCTTCAGGTCGTCGTACTCCGTCGTCCAGAGCCCGAACTCGGCCAGCTCGTCGATCAGCCGCATTCGCTGCCACGGCGCCTTCAGGTCGACCTCGTGCCCCTTGAACGTGACCTTCGTCGTCCCGAGCGCCTCGAGCGCGACGAACTCGATCAGGTTCTCCATGCGACGCATCGTGTCCTGGTAGTCGGCGTAGGCCTCGTACCACTCGAGCATCGTGAACTCCGGGTTGTTCTTGTACGTCACGCCCTCGTTGCGGAAGTCCTTGCCGATCTCGTACACCTTCTCGAGCCCACCGACGATCAGCCGCTTGAGGTAGAGCTCCGTCGCGATGCGCAGATAGAGATCCTGGTCGAGCACGTTGTGGTGCGTGACGAACGGCTCTGCGAACGCCCCGCCGTATCTCGGCTGGAGGACCGGCGTCTCGACCTCGACGAAGCCTTCGCTGTCGAGGTAGCGGCGAACCGCCGTGACGATCCGCGCCCGCAGCATGAAGTCGCGCCGCACCTCCTCGTTCATCAGCAGGTCGAGGTGGCGCTTGCGGTAGCGCTGCTCGATGTCGGTCAGGCCGTGGAAGGTGTCCGGGAGCGGCGACCGGTTCCGCGACAGGAGCACGAGCTCGTCGACGATCAGAGACGGCTCGCCCCGGCGCGACTTCGTCGGCTTGCCGGTGACCCCGACGACGTCCCCGAGGTGCACGTCGAGGCTGCCGGTGCGCGCCTCGGGGCACAGGAGCTGGATCCGGCCGCTGCGGTCGACGAGGTCGAGGAAGACGAGCTTGCCCATGTCCCGGCGCGCCATCACGCGGCCGGCGAGACGCCGAGGCTCGGCGCCCTCCTCGCCCGGCTCCACGCCTTCCGCCTCCTCGCGGACCCGCGCGATCTCGTCGCGGTCAGGGAACCTCTTCGGCGTTCCGTTGTTGGACGACTCCGTCGAGCCTACGTCGTTCACGGCCACCTGACCATAGCCCAGGCGTGCGGGCCGTTCTCGGGCGTCGATCCTTCCCGGACGACCTCGAAGCCGTGTCCTTCGTAGAAAGGGAGATTGACCGCGCTGTTCGTCAGCAGCACGGCCGGAAGCCCGTCCCGGGCCGCCGCGGTCAGGCCGGGCTGCAGGAGCGCCGAGCCGATGCCCTGACGCTGCGCCGACGGGTCGACGCCGATCCCCGCGAGGTACCAGTGCTCGCCGGGCATCGCCTCGGCACGGAGCGCCTCGACCGCTGCGCCGTAGGACAGGAACGGGCCGGTCGCGGTGCCGAGGCGCAGCGGGGTCGTGACGAGGGCGCGCAGCGTCGGCCCGACGCGCATCGCCGCGCGGCCCGGCGGCATCCAGCGCGCCGCTCCGAGCAGCGGGCCGGCCGTCGCCCACACATCGGCGGCGGTCACGTCGAACCCGACGCGGAAGAGCCACGGCAGGACCCGCGCGCGCCGCTTGCCGTCCGGAATCAGCCAGACCCAGGCGGGATCGTCCTGAAAAGCGCGCGCGAGCATGTCGCTCGCCTCGCCCAGCCTCGCTCGTTCGAGCCGCACGATCTCCACCGCGCGAGCGTAAAGGTGTCTGACACTGCGAGTGTCGGACACCGGTCCGACTCAGGCTGCCTTGATCTCCATGATCTTGAACTTCAGTGCGCCACGGGGAGCGGTGACCTCGACGACCTCGCCCTTCTTCTTGCCCATGATCGCCTTGCCGACCGGCGACTCGTTCGAGAGCTTGTTCTCGGCCGGGTTCGCTTCGGCGGAACCGACGATGTGGTACTCGAAGGTCTTGTTGGCCTGCATGTCGCGCAGGCGGACGTGGGAGCCGATCGAGACGGCGTCCTTGAGGATCTCCTTCTTCGTGATCACGCGGGCGGAGAGCAGGCGCTCCTCGAGCTGCGCGATCTTGTGCTCGAGCATCGCCTGCTCGTTCTTGGCGTCGTCGTACTCGGCATTCTCGGCGATGTCGCCGAATTCGCGTGCGACACGGATCCGCTCGGCCACCTCGCGGCGCTTGTCGCCACGCAGGAGATCGATCTCCTGTTGGAGCTTCTTGTAGCCCTCAGATGTGAGAATGACTTCCTTCAAAAGAACTTCCTCCTGACCCCGTCAGAAACGGGCGGGAATGGTAGCGACCGCGTCAAGTCAGCCGCAACTCTGCCCGGCTACCCTTCACGGCCTGTGAACATCGACCTCGAGGACACCTGGCGGATCGGCGCCGTCGACATTCCGGGCCGGGTCGTGCTGGCGCCGATGGCAGGCGTCTCTGTGCAGGCCTTTCGCCGCCAGGGTCGCCGCTACGGGGCGGGCCTCGTCTGCTCCGAGATGGTCTCGGTGGCCGGGATCCGCCACCGGAACGAGAAGACCCTCGGCTACCTCCGGGTGAGCTCGGACGAGCACCCGCTCGCGATCCAGATCTTCGGCTCCGACCCGGTCGCCATGGCCGAGGCAGCCCGCATGGTGGAGGCCGCAGGGGCCGACATCGTCGACATGAACTTCGGCTGCCCGGTCAAGAAGGTGACGAAGACCGGCGCGGGGGCATCCCTCCTCGACGATCCCGATCACGCCTGCCGGCTCGTCGAGGCGGTCGCAGGCGCGACGCCGCTGCCCGTCTCGGTGAAGATGCGCCGCGGCGTCGAGAACGGCTCGCGGACCTGCCTGGTCGTCGGCCCCCGGCTCGCCCAGTCGGGAGCTTCCTCGCTGACGTTGCACCCACGCTCGGCGAGGCAGATGTACACCGGCACCGCGGACCACTCGCTCACCGCCGAGCTGGTCTCGCTCGTCGACGTCCCGGTGATCGCGTCGGGCGACATCGCCTCGCGGGCGCGCGCGCAGGCCGTGCTCGCGACGACCGGCGCGGCTGCGGTGATGATCGGCCGTGCGGCGCAGGGCAATCCCTGGGCGCTCGCGGAGATCATGGGCGACGACCGCGAGCCGTCGCGCGAGGAGGTGGTCGCCGAGCTGCTGCTCTTCATCCGTGAGACGGTGCGCGAGCTGGGCGAGCAGCGCGCGTCCGGTTTCCTGAAGAAGTTCTACGGCTGGTACCTCGGGCGCGGACGCTTCCCGCGGCCGTTCAAGCAGGAGCTCGTCATGCTCCCGACCGTGGCCGAGGTGGAGCAGCGCCTGCTCGCCGCGGCGCCGGGTGCGCGCTTCATCTACGAGCGTCTCGCCGCCGAAGTCCCGGCCCCGCAGGACGAGGTCTTGCTCGACTCGCTGCCGATCTCCATCTACGGAGGCGGCTAGAAACGGGGGAAACCAGGTTTCCCCCGTTGGCCCCCTTCTTCCTCGCGCTACATCTCAAGGCGCATCTGGCCTCCCGCCCGGCAAAGCCGGGCTCCGGCCGCCGGGCGGAAACCGACCTGAGAGGTTGCGCGCGCGAGCTTCCCAAGTCGAACCGGTCCGAGACGAACCTGATTCGCCGCAGGCGAACCAGGTTCGCGAGTTCAGCCCGAGGGGCGGTTTCGCTCCCAGACGATCCGGAGGCCCTGGAGCGTCAGCTCCTGGTCGACGGCGGTGATCGTCTCGGAGTGCGGCGCGATCAGGTCGGCGAGCCCGCCGGTCGCGACCACCGGCGCTGTCAGGGCACCGAGCTCCACCCGGATCCGGCCGACGATCGCGTCGACCTGCCCGGCGAAGCCGTAGACGAGCCCCGATTGCAGCGCGGCGGTGGTCGTCTGGCTGATCACCCGCTCGGGAGCGGCGAACGGCACCTTCGGAAGCCGTGCCGCCCGCGCGAAGAGCGCATCCATCGACACCTCGACGCCGGGCGCGAGCACACCGCCGGCGAATTCGCCGGCTGCGTTGACCACATCGAAGTTCGTCGACGTCCCGAAGTCGACCACGACTGCCGGTGCACCGTGCCGTTCGCGCGCGGCGACGGCGTTCGCGATCCGGTCCGGGCCCACTTCGCGTGGGTCGTCGTAGCGAATCGGCATCCCGGTGGAGACCCCCGGACCGAGCACGAGCAGCTCGGTGCCTGCCCACCGCTCGGCGAACGCCTCGTACTCGCGCACGAGCAGCGGCACCGACGAGCAGAGGACGATCCCGTCGAGCGTCTCCAGGTCGACGAACGCCCGGAGGAGCACGGCGAGCTCGTCACCCGTGTGGGTGCGATCGGTACCGACGCGGAACTGCTCGATGAGCGTCGCGCCGTCGAACAGCCCGAAGACGGTCTGGGTGTTCCCGACGTCGATCGCGAGCAGCATGGCGGAAGGGTGTCAGACACCGCAGGTGTCTGACACCGCTACAGGTCTTCGATCTCCGATCGGCCTTCGCCGATGCGCTTGGCCAGCGCCTCGGCGGTCAGCACCGGCTCGTCGCCGTCGCCGCGCAGCTCCTCGATCGTCACGTCGCTCGACGTGTACACCTCGGCGCGCGGGATCATCCGCGTCGGGCGGTTCTTGTCCCACACCCAGACGTCCTCCATCTTCAGATGGAAGAACGGATAGTTCGGCTGAGGGACGTACTGCATGTCCAGCTTGTTGCAGAGGTACGTCGCATCCTGGGTGAGGACGCAGTACCGGAAGAGGGAAAAGACCGCCGCGTACTCCTTCTTCAGACGCAGCTCGGCCTCGGCCTCGAACTCGTCGAGCTCGTCGAGGTGGCTCACCCCTCTGATTGTAGCCCTGCGAGGGCGGCCTGGACCGTGCCGGAACCGGGAATTCTTCGTGACGGAACGAGCTCGGCAAGCGGTTCGAGCACGAACAACCGCTGCTCCAGGTGCGGATGGGGCACCACGAGGCCCGGCTCGTCGAGCTCCTCGTCGCCGTAGAGCAGCAGGTCCAGGTCGATCGTCCGGGGCCCCCACCGCCGACCCGGCCGCTCACGGCCGAGACGCCGCTCGACCGTCGAGCAGCTGTTCGAGGAACGCGCGGGCAGCGAGCGGCGTCTCCACCTCGGCGACGGCGTTCAGAAACCGCGGCTGCTCTGCGTAGCCCCACGGCTCGGTCTCGATGATCGTCGAGAGGCGGGTCGCTCCGATCAGCTCGGCGGCCTCGCGGATCAGCGACTCGCGATCGCCGAGATTCGAGCCGAGCCCGACGTACGCGACCGTCACGGACGCTCGACGGTGACGGCGGAGTACTCGACCCTCATTCCGGCCGGCTCGACCTGCGGCTTGCGCACGCGCAGGCGCAGCGACTCGGGCGAGAAGCGCTCCATGAGCAGGTCGGCCACCCGGGTGGCGAGCGCCTCGAGCAGGTCGAAGCGCTCCCGATCCGAGAGCTCTCGAATCGCGCTCGCGACGTGCGTGTAGTCGACAGCGTCGCCGAGCCGATCCGTCGCACCACGGTCGCCCACCTCGAGCCGCACGTCGAACAGGAAGAGCTGCCCGAGCCGCTGCTCCGCTTCCTCGACCCCGTGGTAGCCGAAGACCTCGAGCCCGCTCAGCTCGACGATCATCCGGACACCGCGCTCGCAACGGCAAGGGCCTCCACGTGCTCTCGCACGTCGTGCACGCGCAGGATCGACGCGCCGCGGTGGAAGGCGCTGACCGCGCCTCCCACCGACGCCGCGGCTGAACCGACCGTGGCGTCGGGGCTGCCCGTGAGCTTGCCCAACGAGCTCTTGCGCGAGAGCCCGACGAGCAGGGGCCGTCCGATCGCGGCGAGCTCGCCCAGCCTGCGCACCAGCTCGACGTTGTGCGCGACCGTCTTGCCGAAGCCGATCCCCGGGTCGAGACAGACGAGCTCCTCGCGCACGCCGGCCGCGACCGCGTACGCAAGCCGCTCCTCGAGAAAGCGCTTCACGTCGGAGACGACGTCGTCGTAGGTGGGATCGATCTGCATCGTGCGCGGCTCGCCCTGCATGTGCATGAGGCACAGATAGCAGCCGGCGTCGGCGACGACCCCGGCGAGCTCCGGATCGCCGCGCAGCGCCGTCACGTCGTTGACGAGCTCGACGCCGAGCTCGAGCGCGCGACGGGCCACCACGGCCTTCGAGGTGTCGACGGACACGGGGGCGCCGCCGAGGTCGAGCAGCACCTGCTCGATCCGCTCGAGCTCCTCGTCCGCCGTCACGCCGCCCGAGCCGGGCCTGGTCGACTCGCCGCCGACGTCGACGATCGCCGCTCCGGAGTCGAGCATCCCCCAGGCCGCGGTCACGGCAGCCTCCACGCGGAGGTGCACACCGCCGTCCGAGAACGAGTCGGGCGTGACGTTGATCACGCCCATCACGGATGGAGCGGGAAAGCGTTCATCGATCGGCGGGCGGGCGTTTGACACACCCGAATAATGGCGTGATGGACCCCGGCTGGCGTTATCTCGGCGTCATCTCGAAGCGGCTGCGCTGGACGATCGCCGGCGCAGTCGTCTCCGGGCTCGCCTGGCAGGGCGCGGTGATCGTCGCCCCGCTCGTGATTCGACGGGCCGTCGACTCGGGGATCCTCGCAGGGAGCCGGTCGGCGCTGTGGTGGTCGTGCGCCGCGCTCGTGGCCCTCGGGGCGGTCGAGGCCGCGGCCGGCGGGAGCCGGCACTACTTCGCGATCCGCAACCGGGCCCTCGCCGACGCGAACGTCCGCGACTCGATCTTCCGGCGTGCCCTGGAGCTCGACGCCCGCTACCACGACCGGGTCGGCGCGGGCGAGCTCATCTCGCGCGCCTCGAACGATGCCGAGCTGATCGCCCGCCTCTTCGACGCGATCGGGCACACGGTCGGCTACATCCTCACCGTGTTCGCCGCGGCGGTCGTGCTGGGCGTGATCGACTGGCCGCTCGCGCTCGCCGTCCTCGCGCCGCTCCCGCTGGTCAGCCTCGGCTTCGGGCGCTACTCGAAGCGTTACGCAGAGCGCACCAAGGTGAACCAGGAGCGGCTCGGAGAGGCGACGTCGCTCGTCGAGGAGACGATCGCCGGGATCCGGGTCGTCAAGGGCCTCGGCGCGGGCGATCCGCTCGCCGAGCGGTTCCGCCGGAAGTCGAACGAGGTCGTCGAGACCGCGTTGGCTGTCGCCGACGTCGACGCGGTGTTCCTGCCGGTGCTCGAAGCTCTGCCACTCATCGGGCTCCTCGTCGTGCTCTGGTACGGCGCGCACCGCGTCCTGACCGAACAGATCACGGTCGGGACGTTCGCGCTCTTCGCGTTCTATCTCGTGCTCCTCGTGAACCCGCTGCGCACGATCGGGCAGCGCGTCAGCACCCTGCAGCGCGCCGCTGCCGCGGCGCGCCGGGTCGTCGACGTGCTGCACGCCGAACCGGACGTCGTCGAATCGGCGAAGCCTCGGTCGTTCCCGGAGCGGGCAGACGTTCGCTTCGACGGCGTGCGCTTCTCGTACGGCGACGAGCGGCCGATCCTGGACGGCTTCACGCTCGACATCCCTGCCGGCACCTCGCTCGCCCTCGTCGGCAGCACCGGCTCGGGCAAGTCGACCGCCGCCGCCTTGCTCGCCCGCTTCTACGACCCGAACGCCGGGTCGGTGACGATCGGCGGCGTCGACGTGCGCGAGCTCCGCCTCGACGAGCTTCGCCGCGGTGTCGGGCTCGTCTTCGAGGAGACCTTCCTCTTCGGCGACACGGTGCGCGGCAACGTCGGCTTCGGCTCACCCGAGGCGGACCACGACGCGATCCTGCGGGCGACGCGGCTCGCAGGGGCGTCGGAGTTCGTCGAAGATCTGCCCGAGGGGTACGAGACAGTGCTCGGAGAACGCGGGTTCTCCCTGTCGGGCGGCCAGCGCCAGCGGATCGCGATCGCACGTGCCATTCTCACCGACCCGCACGTGCTGATCCTGGACGACGCGACCTCGGCGGTCGACGCGACGAAGGAGCATGAGATCCGCGCGGCGCTCGCAGAGGTGATGGCCGGGCGCACGACGCTGGTGATCGCCCACCGGCCGGCGACGATCGCCCTCGCCGACCAGGTGGCGGTGGTCGACGACGGGCGGGTCGTCGAGCAGGGGCGCCACGCCGACCTGCTGGCCCGCTCGGCCCGGTACCGCGAACTGCTCGCGCTCGCGGGAGCGGAGGCCGCGGCATGAGCTTGAAGGAGACCATCGGGCCGATCTTGCGGCCGCAGCGGCGGCTGATCATCCTGGCGGGGCTGGCGATGATCGGCGCGACCGTCGTGTCGCTCACCTCGCCGCTGCTCATCAAGCTTGCGATCGACCGCGGCATCGAGGGCCACGATGTGCACGCGATCGACCTGATCGCCGCGCTCTTCATCGCGCTCGTCGTGGTGCGTCCGCTGCTCGAGCGGGCGATCGTGCTCTGCAGCGCTCGTGCCGGTGAGCGATTTCTGGGCGACCTGCGGGTCGCCGCCTACGACAAGCTGCAGGCCCTTTCGCTGCCGTTCTTCGAGCAGACGCGGGCGGGTGAGCTCGTGTCGCGGCTGACCGCCGACGTGCAGACGCTGACGACGTTCACCCGGCTCGTGCTCGTCGAGGTCGTCGGATCGGTCCTGCTGTTCGTCGTGTCGATCGCGATCCTCGTCTGGCTCTCGCCGCTCCTCTCCCTGGTGATGCTGGTGTCCGTCCCGGTGCTCGTCTGGTCGTCCCTCCGCTACGGCAGGCGCTCGCGGCCGGCGTTCCTCGCACTGCGCGATCGCGTTGCCGACACGATGTCGTCGCTGCAGGAGGGCCTCGCGGGCGTGCGCGTCGTGCAGTCCTTCGGCCAGGAGACCGACCGCTACTCGTCCTACCGAAGGCAGTCGAGCGCGCAGGTCTCCGCCTGGCGGCGCATCTCGCTCGTCAACATCGGCTTCTTCCCGGCGATCGCCTTCGCGCAGTCGCTCGCGCTCGCCGCTGTGCTCGTTGCCGGCGGCTACCTCGAGCGGCACGGCCGGGTGACAGTCGGGACGATCGTCGCCTTCGCGCTCTATCTGATCTCCCTCTTCGATCCGATCGCGCGGCTGGGTGACTGGTTCAGCGAGTTTCAGTCCGGCCGGGCGGCGCTCGCCAAGATCGCCACGCTCCTCGGGGAGCCGATCACCGTTCCCGGCGGGACCCGCGCACTGCCCGCAACCGGAGCGCTGGTGGCGGAGAACGTCAGCTTCTCCTACGGCGAGGCTGCGCCGGCGGTCGACGGCGTGTCCCTCAGAGTCGAGCCGGGCGAGCAGGTCGCGCTCGTCGGCGCGACCGGCGCCGGGAAGTCCAGCCTCGCCAAACTGCTCGTGCGCGCCTATGACCCGAGCGAGGGCCGGGTCACCTACGGGGGAGCCGACCTGCGCTCCGTCGAGCTCAATGCCCTGCGGCGTCGCATCATGTTCGTTCCGCAGGAGGGCCATCTCTTCTCCGGGACGATCGCGGAGAACGTCAGACTCGCCCGCCCGGATGCAACGGACGAGGAGACACTCGACGCGTTGCGCGGGATCGGCGCGCTCGAACGGTTCGAGAGCCTGCCGGACGGCGTCGAGACCGACGTCCGGTCGCGGGGCACACGGCTCTCGAGCGGCGAGCGGCAGCTCGTGTCGCTCGCGCGCGCCGCGCTCGCCGATCCGGCGGTGATCGTGCTCGACGAGGCGACGTCGTCGCTCGATCCGCAGACGGAAGCGGCGGTCGAGCAGGCGCTGGCCGTGCTGGCGCAAGGGCGGACGATGGTGACGATCGCGCACCGGCTCTCGACCGCCGAGCGGGCGGACCGCGTGGCGTTGCTGGAGTCGGGTCGCCTGGTCGAGGTCGCGTCCCACGCCGATCTCGTCGCTCGGGGTGACCGCTACGCCCGTCTGTGGGCGAGTTGGCAGGCCGGCCTCGTGGCATAGATGATTCGACGCACCCCGACTGGAGGACCCGATGGCCGTGAAGCTCTACCGCTGTAGCAACATGTGGGCGAAATTCGGCGGGCACCCCTGCTGGAAGGTTCAGCAGGCGCTCGACGAGCAGGGCATCGAGTACGAGGTGGTCGCCGGTCCGTGGCCCGGCCGCAAGAAGCGCACCGCGCTGATCGAGGGCACGGGCCAGTCGAGCTACCCCGCGATCCAGTTCGAGGACGGCAGCTGGTACCGCGAGCAGTCCAACGACATGGCGCAGACGATCCGCGACGGCCGGCTGATGGAGAAGAGCGGCTAGAGGACTTCGGGGGGCGGAGAGCTGACCCCGGGCTCCCACGCATCCCAGAGCGCGTCCAGGTGCTTGAGCGGAAAGTGGCGGAGCACGAGCTTCCACTCGGTCGTCGGCGTCTGGATCGAGTCGGCCTGGTGGAGCGTGAACCCGTCGCCCTCGATGCTCTCGAACTCCATCGGGTCGTCGGGCGGCTTGAGCGAGACGTGCTTCAGCCCGATGTCGTTGGCCCATACATAGACGTTCCCGCCGTGCTCGATCACGTACTCGCGCACATCGGGCTCAGCGACAACCGTGACCTCGGACATCGCGAAAGCCTAGCTCTTGCCGCGCAGCTTGTTCCCGAGCCTGGTCATGAAGGACTGCTTGCCGGGGCGCCAGGTCGTCTCGGGCGGCGGCGCTTCGAACGGGGCCAGCGTCGCGGCCTCCGCGGCCGCGATCTTCAGCGTCACCTCGCCGGGGAAGATCGCTCCGACCTGCTCCCCGGCCACGTAGCAAAGGTGTTTCGGCTCGCCGGACTCGACCGCGAGACCGTCGAAGATGTCGGCCTGCTTGTCACCTTCGACCTGAGCGACCGTGCCCACGCTGTGTCCGTCGGACGCAACGACGTTCCAGCCCTGCTGGATCTGAAGCCACGAAACGGGATCCGCCATCGGAGGCACCGTAGCAGGGCCGTTCCCGGGTTCACACCCGCAGACGCTGGGGCTATGCTCGGCCCAGAGTGGGAAGCGACGCACTACCCCGGGTCACGGCCCCCGATTCGCTCGAAGCCTCTCCGGCGATCTTTCCGTCGCCGGCGCTCGACCGCCTGACCCGGGCCCATCCCGCCACACCGGCCGTCCTGTTCCTGCCGGTGGTGGCGATCCTCGGGACTCTCGGCGTGCGCGGCCTCGGGCTCGGGGAGGCGTTGCTCGCAGCGGCTGCCGGCTATCTCTTCTGGACCCTCTGCGAGTACTGGGGACACCGCACCCTCTTCCACTTCGAGCCCGACCACGGGCTCGGCCGGCGGCTGCACTGGATGATCCACGGCGTCCACCACGACCATCCGAACGACCCGCGCCGTCTGGTGCTCCCGCCGGCGTTCTCGATCCCGCTCGCGCTGCTCTTCCTCCTGGCGTTCGTCGGTGCGCTCGGGACCCCGCTCGCGTGGGCCTTCGCCGCCGGCTTCTACCTCGGCTACGTCATCTACGACACGCTGCACTTCCTGCTCCATCACACCCATCCGAAGGGATCGGTCGGCCGCCGCCTGCGTGAGCTGCACATGCGCCACCATTTCGAGGACGACGAGCGTGGCTTCGGCGTGAGCGCGCCGTGGTGGGACATCGTCTTCAGGACGCGCCCACGCCGCCGGACCGAGGCTCGCCGGGTCAGCCCGGCAGCGACGCGCCCTCCTCGGTGAAGGCCGGCGCGGCAGAAGCCGCCGCCGTTCGGCGCGGCGGTCGACAGCACGACCGCGATGTTGCATCCTCTGGGCGATGGCGACGATGCGCGACCTCGACGAGCTCGCTCTGGCGATGCCCGAGACGACGAAGGAGATCTCCGGCGACGGCCGCCCGTCGTACCTCGTGCACGGCAAGGCGTTCTGCCTGCAGCGGGGACGCCGCCCCGACGCCCTCGATCCGGCAACCGGGGAGCGGCTCGACGACGTGCTCATGTTCCGCGTCGACGGAGCCGAGGCGAAGGAGCTCGTGCTCGCCGATCCGCGCGGAGTGTTCTTCACGACGCCGCACTTCGACGGGTATCCGGCGGTGCTGATCCGAATCGCCGACCTGGGCCGGCTCGATCGCGGCGAACTGCGAGAGACGGTCGTCGAGGCGTGGCTCACCCGCGCGCAGAAGCGCGTCGCCAAGGCCTGGCTGGCCGAGCACGATCAGTAGTGGGGGACGATTAAGAGACCCGCGGTTCGTCGTCTCAGTGGTCGAGCGTCGCCAACCGAACGCCGAAGGCGATCAGGACGGTTCCGCTGATGCCTTCCATGACCCTGCGGATGCGCGGCCGCCGCAGCACGTCCCCGGCCTTCGCGACGAAGACGCCGTAGCCGGCCATCCAGACCAGGGTCATGAGGCAGAAGACGAGGCCGAGAGCGAGCAACACGCCGAAGCTCGCACCCGGCGGCGCGAACTGCGGCAGGAAGCTGGTGAAGAACACCGCGATCTTCGGGTTCGCGAGATTGCTGAGGAGCCCTTGACGGAGCGCTCGCCGCGGCCCGTGCCGGAGACCGGCGGCCTGCGAGACGGCAACCTCATTCCGAGTGCCGCGGGAGGCGATCCGCAGCGCCTGGAGACCGAGCCAGACAAGGTACAACGCCCCGACGATCTTCAACGTCACGAACGCGGGCTCGGACCGCCGCAGCAGCGCGGCCACACCGATGCTCGCCGCCAATGACCACACCGCGAGCCCCAGCACGACGCCGGCCGCCGTCGAGACGGCGATCCGGCGACCCCCGAAGAGCGCGTTGCGCCCAACGAGCGCCATGTCGGGACCGGGCGCGACGATCACGACCGCGGACAACGCCAGGAACGGGATCAGGTTCACCGGCCCAGCCTAGTCGGAGACCCTGCGCGATGAGCACCGCCGGATCGCCTAGAGTCTCACCATGGACGAAGAGCCTTGCCGGTTGCTGCAGGTGCAGGACGAGTCGGAGGGTGACGAGATCTGCAGACGTCTCAGAGCCGCCGGCATCAAGTGCGCCGTCGAACCGCTGCCCGATCCGAACTCGCTCGGATCGTTCATGGGAGGAATGCCCGCCACGGCCCTCTTCGTGCTCGTGAACGAGTCGGACGAGTCGAAGGCGCGATCGGTGCTCGCAGGCTCGTGACACGGCACGCTGATCGACCGCGGCCGCGACCGCTCGACTGATCGACTCCACGTACCTTTCGGGCGTGAGCGAGCTTTCCTGGTGGTTCGCGCCCCACCCGGCCTGGGAGCCGGCGGAGGACTGGCCCGAGAACGTCCCGGTCGTGCGCTACGAGACGGCCGACGAGGTCGTGCTGATCGACCCGTTCCAACCGCCCGACGGCCCCTTCGATCCACACGGAAAAGCCGTGCGAGTGCTGCTCACGCAGCCGGCCCACTACCGCGGAACGAGCGATTTCGTCACCCGCCACGGCGCGTCCGTGTGGGTGCCGCCACGGGCCGAATGGAGAAGGCGCCCCAATCCGGGGACGACCACCGAGCTCCCGCCTGGGGTGGAGGCGATCGCGCTCGACGGTGAGCCGCAGCAGGTCGTGTTCTTCATCCGCGACCACGCGACGCTCGTCGCGGGCGACGTCCTGAGCGGGACCGGCAACAGGCTGCACGTGTTCGTCGACGAGGCGGATGCCGAACGCCTCCTCGTGGCGCTCGACGCCCTCTGCGAGCTGCCGATCGAGCAGGTGATCATCCCGCACGGGGATCTGATCCTCTCCGACGGAGCAGCACACATCAGGGCCGCGGTCGCCCAGGCGAAGCAGGATCAGTCGGCGGATTCGCTTTAGGTTCTCCCCGTGGAGCTCACGATCAGGGAGGCTTCAGCCGAGACACACCGGCTGCTCGCAACCTGGCGGTATCCGCCGCCGTACGACTTCTACGACGGGACCGTCGAGCCGGTGCTGAACCCGGAGCGCTTCTTCGAAGCCCTGGACGAGCAAGGCGAGCTGATCGGCTTCTACTACTTCGAGGCGAATCCGCCGGACCTCGACTACGGCCTCGGCCTTCGCCCGGACCTCACCGGGCAGGGGCTCGGGCCTTGCTTCTTCAGCGCCGGGCTCGCGTTTGCACGCGAGCGCTTCCGGCCCAGACAGGTGTTTCTCCATGTCGCGGCCTTCAACGAGCGGGCGCGCCTGGTCTACGAGCGAGCCGGCTTCCACGCCGTCTCTTCGCATGTGCGCACGTTCGAGAAGTTCGGAGAGGTCGCCTTCCTGACGATGGCCGAAGCCGAGCAGGTCTAGGCTCAGGCGACGCTGGGAGGATCGGCAGGAGCAGCGGGAGCAGCAGGAACGGCAGCAGCAGCCGGAGCTGCAGCGGCGCCCTCGCCCAGTCCGCGAAGTGTGAAGTACGTGAGTGTCAGCGCGATGGCGAAGAAAGGCCCGACGATCGCGTTCGCAATCGCGCCGCCGATCCAGTAGCGGAGAAACGATCCGAGGAACGAGAAGATCGCCTGAATGATCCCCGAGGCGATCGCGGAGAGGACAGCCGTCACCACGACGACACCGAAGACGGTCCACCCGTGCCCGCGCACGAGCTCGCGCGAGCGCGAGAACGACTCGCCGACGTGCTTCCCCTCCAGGACGATGACCGGCACGATCAAGCACCACCAGGTCAAGAAGATCAAGCCGGGCACGATGAAGAGCACCAGCCCGACCGCGATTCCGAGCGCCGCGAGTATCCCGGCCAGAATCAGGGTCCCGAGGTGCGGACGAGCCCGCTCGAACAACTGTTCGATCGTGCTGTCGATCCTGCCGTCCCGCACGTCGTCCACCGCAAAGACGAGCGCGCCCTGCAGCCAGAACGTGCCGACGAGAGAGACGACCATGGTGACGAGCGCGAGCAGGAGCGCGATGCCCACGCTGTGCCCGAACAGGGTCGCGACGAGCGCGTTGAGGAGATCCACGATCAGGTACACGATCAACGCGATCAGGAAGAACCGCTTGAAGAACTTCGTATAGAGGCCCCAGGACTCCCCGAGGATGCCGCCGACGCTCATCTGAGAACACCCTAGAGCGCCACCGCGCTGCGTCAAGCCGTCAGGCGTTACCCCTCGTAGGAGGGGTAGTCGGTCCACGTGCACTTCGACGCATTGCAGATGACGTCGAACGAGGCGAGCCTCACCATGTCCGTCCGGTCCTTCGCCAGGCATGTGAACAGCCGCCCGCGATCGTCGAGCCTCATGCACGAATAGTCGAACGACGGCGAGCCTTTGGTCGTGCCCCATGTGTGGCGGAGCAGTGCTGCTACCTCGCCGGCCGTCTCGATCGGCTTCGATTTCCCGGCCCCGCAGGCGGTGACTCCCGCCAGCGCGAGCAGGACAAGCGCCAGGCTCAGGAACTTCATCTCGGTGCAGGAAGTTCTACCGACCCGCGCGGAAGAGTTCCACGCAGCGAGTGAGTTGATGACGATCTCGGATCGGGAGCTTCTGCGCCGCGCTAGCGTGTTGCGCGTGCGCCGAAGGCGCGGCCGGTCAGCTCGAACGCGCCGCTCGGGCTACCGAGCTGACGGTACAGCTCGTCGTGCGCCAGCGACTGCTGCTCCTCGTCGAGACCGTGCAACCAGGCGCCGGCGGGACCGACCCCGAGGGTCAGCGGGCGCCAGAAATCCTCGAAGTCGACGTATGGCGCGGTGACGTCCAGCTCGCCGGTCTCGACGTTCGTCAGCCCTGCTCCCGCGAGCAGGTCGTGGAGCTCCTGGGGAGTGCGATAGCGGCGCGCCCCTTGCTCGGCGTAGCCCCCGCCGACCACTCGGGCCGTCCGGCCGATCGCAGCGAACATCTCCACCTCCTCGACGCCCCACATGTTGATCGCGACCTGGTGTGCGACGCGGCCGAGCTCGCGCATCCCGGCGGATGCGTCCTCCATGAAGGCGACGACGAGCTGTGCGAGCGCATGATCGAAGCTGTCATCCGGGAACGGCAGCTCCTCCGCAGGGGCTTCGTGCACTTCGAGCTGCGGGAAGCGGGTGCGCAGTGCGCGCGCGAACTCGGGTGACGGCTCGACCGCGACGACGCTGGCGCCGCGTGCGACGAGCTCACCAGTCAGCGCACCGGTCCCGGCACCGACATCGAGCACACGCTGTCCCTCGCCGACCCGGGCGAAGTCCGCGAAGAGCGGCGCCAGCCGGACCGAGTATCGGCCCATGAAGTCGTCGTACGACTCCTCATCTGTGTGGAAGACGCCGCTCACGAGTCAATTCAAGCACCCGGCTGCGACAACCGGCTGTCTAACCCTGATCTGGGCGAGGCCTTTCGGAGGCAGGCATACCGGCGTCCCAGCTGCGCCGCAAGACGCTCACAGTGCGTTTCGTGAATCTGCACAGGCGAGTCGCTGGATCTGGGGATCGGTACCTGGTACCGGAGGTACCAGGTACCTGAGTTGCGAAGCTCGCAGGCGCCGGCCTCGCAACTCCGTTGCGATGCGGGGCGATCGATGAGCCGTCGAGGCTCGGCTAGGAGGCTTCGGGCTCTGGCGGCTGCATGGCCGCTCCGCCGGGAAGCGGGAACGGGCGCGGCTTCGCGGGTGCGGGACGCCGCTCCGGCTCCTTGGTCGGCTCCGCCTCTTCGGGCTCCGGATCCGGGAAGACCGCTTCTTCCTGCTCGCCCGCGAGCAGGCGCTCGAACTGCTCCTTGTCGATCGTCTCACGGTCGATCAGGATCTGCGAGATCCGGTGCAGGTCGTCGATGTGGTCGCGCAGCAACCGCGTCGCGATGTCGTGCCCCTCTTCGATGATGCGGCGGATCTCGTCGTCGATCTCGCGCGCGACCTCGTCGGAATAGTCGGGCTCGTGGCCCATGTCGCGCCCGAGGAACGGCATGCCGGAGTCGCGGCCGAGGACGCGCGGACCGAGCTTCTCGCTCATGCCGAACCGCATCACCATCTGCTTCGCGGTCGCGGTCACCTTCTCGATGTCGTTTGCGGCGCCGGTCGTGACCTCGTTGAACACGATCTCCTCTGCAGCGCGGCCGCCCATCGTCATCGCGATCTGCTCGAGCAGCGCCTTGCGCGTGGTGAGATAGCGGTCCTCGGTCGGGAGCGAGACCGTCAGGCCGAGAGCCTGACCGCGCGACACGACCGTGATCTTGTGAATCGGATCGGTGTTCTCGAGGAAGTGCCCGACGAGGGCGTGGCCCATCTCGTGGTAAGCGGTGATCCGCTGCTCCTTCTCGGAGAGCAGGCGCGCTTTCTTCTCGGGGCCTGCGATCACGCGCATGATCCCCTCCTCCAGTTCCTCCTGCTCGATCACCTTCTTGCCGCGGCGCGCAGCGAGCAGTGCGGCCTCGTTGACGAGGTTCGCGAGATCGGCGCCCGTGAAGCCCGGCGTGCCTGCGGCGAGCGAGTCGAGATCGATCGACGACGCGAGCGGCTTGCCCTTCGAGTGCACCTCGAGAATCTTGCGACGGCCGTTGCGGTCGGGCCGGTCGACCACGATCTGTCGGTCGAAACGGCCGGGGCGCAGGAGCGCCGGGTCGAGGATGTCGGGCCGGTTGGTCGCGGCGATCAGGATGATGTTGTCCTTCATCTCGAAGCCGTCCATCTCGACGAGGAGCTGATTCAGCGTCTGCTCGCGCTCGTCGTGGCCTCCGCCGAGACCGGCGCCGCGATGGCGGCCGACGGCGTCGATCTCGTCCATGAAGACGATGCACGGAGAGGCCTGCTTCGCCTGCTCGAACAGGTCGCGCACACGAGACGCGCCCACGCCGACGAACATCTCGACGAAGTCGGAACCGGAGATCGAGAAGAACGGCACGCCTGCCTCGCCCGCGACGGCGCGCGCGAGGAGCGTCTTACCGGTGCCGGGAGGCCCGTAGAGCAGCACGCCCTTCGGGATGCGGGCGCCGAGGGCCTGGAACTTCTTCGGGTTCTCGAGGAACTCCTTGATCTCCTGGAGCTCCTCCACCGCCTCGTCGACGCCGGCGACGTCCTTGAAGCCGATCTTCGGCGAGTCCGGCGCCATCCGCTTCGCGCGCGACTTGCCGAAGCTCATCACCTTCGAGCCGCCGCCCTGCACCTGGTTCATCAGGAAGATCCAGAAGCCGATCAGCAGGAGGAACGGCAGGAAGGACCCGATCAGCGCCGTCCACGAGAAGCCGCCGGTTCCCTTCGAATCGAACTTGATCCCGTGCTTCTGCAGAACATCCTGAAACTGCACCTGCGACTGGTCGCTCGGGTAATGGACCGTCGCCGACTTGCCGGTGGCGAACTTGACCGAGATGGCCCGCTTGGTCGGATTGAAGTCGACGCTGGTGAACGACCCTGGGTCGTTCTTCGCTTGCGCGATCACCTCGGAATACGTCAGCTTGACCGCGTTCGAATGCTTCGGGATCAAGGTCTGGCTGGCCAGCCAGACCAGCAAGACGATCACGATGAGCGGGAAAAACGCGCTGCGGAAGAAACGATTCACGGATTGTCTTCGTTCAGGGTAGCCAAGTGGATGTTCTCCGGGCTAGCCCTGTAACCCTTTCGTAATCACGGTCAGGCTCCTTCCGGCAGCAGATCCGCGTGCAAAACGCCTACGTAGGGGAGATTTCGGTACCGCTCGGCGAAATCGAGGCCGTAGCCGATCACGAATTTGTTGGGGATCTCGAACCCGACGTACCGCACCGGCACGTCGATCTCGCGCCGGTCCGGCTTGGTGAGGAGCGCGCAGATCTCGAGGCTCGCGGGCTCCCGGGACTCCAGGTTGCGCAGGAGATACGAAAGGGTCAGTCCCGAGTCGATGATGTCCTCGACGACGAGCACGTGCCGGTTCTCGATGTTGATGTCCAGGTCCTTCAGGATCCGGACGACGCCCGACGAGTCGGTGGCGGCGCCGTAGCTCGAGATCGCCATGAAATCGATCTCGCACGGCACGGTCAACGACCGCATCAGGTCGGCCATGAAGAAGACCGCGCCCTTGAGCACTCCGACGAGCAGCAACTCGCGCCCCGCGTAGTCACGTGAGAGCTCGTCGCCGAGCTCGCGAATCCGTTCCTGCAGGCGGTCCTCGTCGATCAGGATCTCCCCCACACCACGTTCCAGCTCAGTCTGCGACACGAGTCGCAATCACCCCCTCGGCCTCGACGATCCCCGGGACCGCAACGACCTCGTCGCCGCGAACGACGAGCGGCCAGCCTTCACGGTCGGAGCGCGGGATCTTGGCATCGACGAACACATCTTGAACCTTCTTGGCGCGGCCCACGAGCCGGTCGCCCGCCCGCCAGCCTCGCACCTTGAGCCCGGGCAAGCGGGACTCGATCCGCCAGGTGCCCCACTCGACGGCGCCGTCGAGATCACGCGGCCCCGCCTCGAGCCAGACCCGGTCGTATTCACGGACGACCTGCAGCCCGTCCCCGAGGTCGACTCGCTTCGATCCGGCCGGCGAGCCGAGCAGCTCGACGAGTGCAGGCGGCATCGTGCGCCGCTCGTCGAGCACGCTCAGCACGTTCTGACGCGCTGCGGGATGGATCCGGTCGAGGAGCGGCAGGACCTGGTTGCGAATGACGCCGCGCAGGGTGTCGGGATTGGAGGAATCGGTCCGCCACTCGAGGCCGCGCTCACAGCAGAACGCCTCGGTCTCCTCGCGCCAGACGCAGAGCAGCGGCCGCACGACACCGTCGGACCGCCGCACCTCGATCCCCTTGGTCGTGCCTCGCGCCGCGAGCCGGTAGACGATCGTCTCGACCTGATCCGACAGTGTGTGGCCGGTCGCGCGCAGCACATCCGCGCCGAAGGAGTAGCGAGCATCGCGGAGCGCAGCTTCGGTGGCGGAGCCGGCCGCCGCGCGCACGACCTCGGCGTCGAACTGCTCGGCGCACCACGCCGCGTCGGCGTCCGACTCGCCGCCCCGGAGGCCGTGGTCGACGTGCAGCGCTTCGACGCGGTAGTCGAGCTCGCGAAGCGCGTGAAAGAGGCAGGTCGAATCGGCGCCGCCGGAGACGAGGCACAGCACCCGGCCTCCCGGCGCGATCAGATCGTGCCGGCGGACATGGCTCTCGATCCGCGCGAGCAGTTCCAGAGGCTCATTAGAGCATGCACCGGCTCAAAAGAGAATGCTGCGGTACTCGAGCACCTTTCGCATGCCCACCGTTTCGTAGAGCGCGATGGCCGGGGCGTTCTCGCTGCGCACGAAGAGCGTCACGTGCGGCGTCGTCTCGAGCAGGACGCGGCAGAGATCCCGCAGCCCACGCGCGCCGTAGCCACGGCCGCGCACCCCCGGATCGACCCAGACCTGCTGGATCTGCACCGCCTGAGGCGTCCAGGCGGAGGCCTCGGCCTTGAAGAGCACGGCATCGCCTTCGAGCCAGACCCACGAGCGGCCCTCGTCGATCTGCGCGAGGGTGCGCCAGCGGAAGCTCTCCGGGTCTCGGGCGAGCGGATCTATCCCGAGCTCGAGCTCGTGCGCAGCAGCGCACACGGGCACGAGTAGATCGAGATCCTGCGGCGTGGCGGCGCGCAGCCCGCTGTCCCCGGCCGCCGGCGGCTCGCCGATCGTGTACACGGGCTGCCCTGGGCGATCCTCTCGCGGCTGCGGGAATCTCCCACGGGCCGCCTCCCACAGGTCGCTCACGGCAGCGGCCTCACCGATGATCATCCGCGAGCGCGCATTGCCCGCCGCAGCCGCGAAAGCCGCACAGCCGGCACCCGACGGCACGAGGTTCACGCCGGCATGACAGAGGGCGCTCAGGGCGCCGTCCGTACCGGCGACGGCGATGAACCGCCCGAGACCGCGCCGGGCGACATCTTCGAGAAAAACGCGCTCCACCGGATCCGCGGCGCAGAACGCGAGCACCTGCTCGCGCGTCGGTTCGATCGTCTTCATTTCGCGAAGTCTCCTACACACCGCCTTGTATAGGCTGCGCCGATGCCGATCCACGTTCGTGCCGAGCCCGGAGAGTACGCAGACGCCGTCTTGCTCCCCGGCGACCCGCTGCGCGCCAAGTACATCGCCGAGACCTATCTCGACGATGTGATCCAACGGAACGCCGAGCGCGGCCTCCTGGGCTACACGGGCACCTACAAGGGCACGCCCGTCTCGGTGCAGGGCACGGGGATGGGCTGCCCGGGCGCGACCATCGTCTTCGAAGAGCTCGTGCAGCTGGGCTGCAAGAAGCTGATCCGGGTCGGGACCTGCGGCGGGCTGCAGCCGCATCATCAGCTCGGCGACCTGATCGTCGCGCTCACCGCGGTACCGGCCGACTCGACCGCGATGCACCTCGTGGGGAACGAGCCTCACTGCCCGACGGCGTCCTGGTCGATCATCCACGGTGCAGTGCACACGGCGAAGGGAATCGGCCAGGAGCTCCACGTCGGCCCGATCGTGTCGAGCGACGTCTTCTACAACCCGGACGGGGGCCAGTACGAGCGCTGGTCGAAGCGGGGCGTTCTCGCCGTCGAGATGGAGGCGTCGGCGCTCTTCACGGTCGGCGCGATCCGCGGCATCGAGACCGGATGCCTGCTCACGGTCAGCGACATCGTGGTGGAGGGCGAGTTCAAGCGCATCAGCGATGACGACCTGCGCGCAGCGGTCGACCGCATGACGAAGATCGCGCTCGACGTCGCGATCGCCCATTAGCGCCGCCACCGTCTTCCTCGTCAACCCCGCGTCGGACGGTGGTGCCACCGGCCGGCGCTGGCCCGAGCTCGCCCACCGCGCCGCGCGCCTCGGACTCGAGGGCGAGACCCTGTTCTCCGAGCGGCCCGGCCATCTGATCGAGCTCGCGGCCGCCGCCGTCGACGGCGGCGCAGCGCTCGTCGTGGCGGTCGGAGGGGATGGAACGCTGAACGAGGTCGTGAACGGCATCGCCCGCCGCGACGTGGAACTGGCGACGATCCCGCTCGGGACCGGGATGGACTTCGTCCGCACCTACGGCATCCCCACCGCGTTCGACGACGCCGTCTCAGTGGCCCGCGACGGCAGCCCCCGCACGATCGATGCCGGTCTCGTCCACTACCGCACCTGGGCCGGCGAGAACGCCGAGCGCTGGTTCGCGAACGTCGGCTCGGTCGGCATGAGTGGGGCCGTCGCCCAGCGCGCGAACGGGATGTCGAAGGCGCTCGGCGGAAAGGCGACCTTCTTCTATGCGCTGACCCGCGTCTTCCTCTCCTGGGAGAACACCGAGGTGACGGTGCGGCTGGACGACGCCGAGCGCCGCGGGCGAATGCACGACGTGATCGTCGCAAACGGCGTCTGGCACGGCGGCGGGATGAAGCTCGCCCCGGACGCCCAGCCCGACGACGGGCTCTTCGAGGTCGTGCTGATCGGCGACGTCGGCAAGGTCGACTTCCTCACGACCGCTCCGAAGATCTACAAGGGGAAGCACGTCGGCCACCCCAAGGTCGAAGTGCTGCGAAGTACGCGTGTCGAGGTCGACGCGGCAGAGCACCTGCCGATCGAGGTCGAAGGCGAGCAGGTCGGCACGACCCCGGCAGCATTCGAGCTCGTCCGGGGCGCCTTGCGCGTGCGGGTGCCTACTCGTCCGTAGGCGGCTTCGGCGCCGAGCTCGATTTGGCCGCGCGCTTGGAGGCAACCTCGAGCTTCGCAACCCGCTTGTCGAGCTCCTCGATCTGCTTCTCCATCCCCTCGAGACCGCGGACGCGCTTCGACAGGTCGTCGACCCGCTCCTTCATCTGCATCGCGCCCTGCAGCACGCGGTTCGCCGTCGGATTCTGCGACGCCTTGCCGATCACGTCCTCGCCCAGCGAGGTGAGACGGTCGATTGTGCTCTTCGTCATCACGTTCCTTTCTTCGTTGGCGCGCACGGCCGTGCACGTGGCCTGACAAACACCCTTCACGTTCGACGCCTGACGGCTCGAGCCTACGGCGGATTATCACCTTTGGCGGGTCGGGTTCCCGCCACAGGCATCTCTACCCTTTTCTCATGATCGTTGCGCACCTCGACCTGGACGCGTTCTTCGCCGCCGTCGAGGAGCTCGAGGAGCCCTCGTTGCGACGGGTGCCGCTGGTCGTCGGGGGCGACCCGCACGGACGAGGAGTCGTCGCGACCTGCAACTACGTCGCCCGGAGCTTCGGGATCCACTCCGCGATGTCGGCTGCCGAGGCGCTCCGCCGCTGCCCGCACGCGGTGTTCGTCCGCCCCCGTCATTCGCTCTACCGGGACTACTCCCGCGAGGTCTGGTCACGGGTCCGCGAGATCGTGCCGTCGGTCGAGCAGGCGGGGATCGACGAGGGCTACCTCGATCTGGGCGAGGTCGCGCCTGCGTTCGACGACGCGCGCGCGCTCGCAGAGGCGGTGCGGGCGGTGGTGCGGGCACGGACCCGCCTCTCGTGCTCGCTCGGGGTGGCGACCTCGAAGGTGGTCGCAAAGGTGGCCTCGGACCGGCGCAAGCCCGGCGGGCTGACGGTGGTGCGGCCGGGCCGCGAGGCGGCGTTCCTCGCGCCCTTCCCGATCCGGATCCTGCCGGGTGTCGGGCCGCGCGCGGAGGAGCGCCTCGTTCGGGCTCGGCATCGAGACGATCGGCGACATCGCGGCGATCGCCGACGACGACCTGCAGCTGGTCTTGCGCGGCAAGGTCGGCCGCGAGTTGCGCGACCGTGCGCGGGGCATCGACCCGCGTCCCCTCGAGCTGTCGACCGAGCGCATCTCGATCTCCCAGGAGGAGACGTTCGCCCGCGACATCTCCGACCCCGAGCTCCTCCACGACGAGCTGCGACGCATGTCGGTGAAGCTCGCAGAGCACCTGCGGGGCCGGGGCCAGGTGGCGCGCACCGTCACGACCAAGGTTCGCTACCCCGACTTCGCGATCCGGACGAGGTCGACGTCACTGCCGGTCGGGACCGACGACGCAGCACGGATCGGCGAGCTTGCCTGCTCGCTGCTCGACCGTGCGCTGCGCGACCGGCCGGGCCGCCTGCGCCTCGTCGGGGTGGGCCTCTCCGGGCTCGACGAGCACGTGCAACTTTCGTTGCCGGCGCTCGTCTGAATTGTCACCGGCGAGACGCCACTTCGTCACCGTCTCGGCCTGTTCAATGCCGATACCGACGACTACTGTGAAAGAAACGATGACAGTGCGGCAACCAACGAGCATCCACGAGCACGTCGCCAAGCGCGTCCACGTCCTCATGCAGCGCTCCGGGGTCCCGTACGAGATCGAGCGGCACGTGTGCGCGTCCTGCGCCCGGGTCCTCGACGAGAAGCCCGTCCGGCGCGCAGCCGCTTAGGCGCGGCGCACCGCCCGCAGGCACGCTGAGAGCGTCGCCGCGGCCGAACCGTGCAGCGCGAGCGCCGCGCGTGGGTCGTAGGGCGTCGGGTCGCGGTTCACGATCGCAAGGAGCCCGCCGTGGCGCAGTGTTTCCTCGGGCAGACCGGCGACCGGCCACACCTCGAGCGAGGAACCGACGACGAGCAGGAGCGCAGCCTCCTGGGCGAGCGCGGTCGCGCGTTCGATCGCAGCGGCCGGCAGCACCTCGCCGAACATGACGACATCAGGCTTGAGGACGGTCCCGCAGTCCGCGCAACGCGGCAGCGGCAGCAGACCGACGACCCGTTCCCTCGCCTCGCATCGTCCGCAGCCGGGACAGCTCGCCGTCGCGATCGAACCGTGCACCTCGACCACCTCGCGCGACCCCGCGCCCGTGTGCAGCCGGTCGACGTTCTGGGTGATCACCGCCCGCACGAGCCCTTGCGCCTCGAGCTCTGCGAGCGCGCGATGCGCGAGATTCGGTCTGGCATCGGCCAGCACCTGCAAGCGCCGGCCGTAGAACTCCCAGACCCGCGCGGGGTCGCGGCGGAAGCCGTCGATCGAGGCGACCTCGTACGGGTCGTAGTTCGCCCAGATGCCGGTGGGGCTCCTGAAGTCGGGGATCCCGCTCTCCGTCGACACACCGGCGCCGGTGAGCACGACGCACGGCTGATTCGTGGTGATCAGTTCTGCGAGCATTGCGCCCTCGTGCATGGCTTCAGTTTCGCAACGGAGGTGCGAGTCCGCTTCGCCGAGACGGATGCGCAGGGGATCGCCCACAACTCGAACTACTTCGTGTGGTTCGAGGTCGCGCGCGTCGACTACCTCGAGCAGTACGCAGGCGGCTACCAGCGCCTGCGCGACACCGGCATCGAGGCGGTCGTGCTCGAGACCCACATTCGCTATCTCGCGCCCGCGAAGTTCGACGACCGCCTCCTCGTCCACGCGCGCTGCCTCGACGTGAAAGGCGCACGTTTCCGCTACGAGTACGCGATCGAGCGTGCGGGCGCCCTGATCGCCGACGGCTGGACTGCACACGCAACGGTCGACGCCGGCACCTTCCGGCCGACCCGCGTGCCGGCCTGGCTGCGGGACGCGATCGCTAGTGCGGAGGCGACGGGGTCGTCGTGATAGCCGCCGTCGTGGTCGTATCGGTCGTCGTGGTCGAGGTCGTGGTGCTCGTGGTGGTCGTGGTCGGCGGCGTCTTCTTGGGCCCGACCCGCACGATCTTCGGGGTCGAGCGGTAGCTCGAGTACCAGGTCTCGTCCGAGAGCAGCTTGCCGTTCGCCGAGTAGACCTTGCGCTCGACCGACGTCGACTGCGCCGGGGTGCCGGGATCGTCGACCACGACCTCACCCGGCTTCAGCGTCGCGTCGACCGTCCTCGTCAGGGGCGGCGGCGCAACGTCGACGAGCGGAGAAGACGTCGTCTCGATCCTGCGGTGCTGCGGCGTGCCGTAGAGCGAGACGGTCAGCGACGACGGGCCGACCCAGGTCCGGAGGAGCAGCCAGTGCCCGGTGTCGTTGACGAACTTGAGGTCGACGTCGGGATAGTTGACGGTCGCGTCGCGACCGAGTGGGTAATGCGAGATGTAGAGCGAATGATTCGTGCGATCAGTGATCCTCAGCCCTGCCTCGTACGCCGCGTTGAAGACGGTCGTCGAAACCTGGCAGACTCCGCCGCCGAGCCCGGTCTGGAGCTCGCCGTTCACGATCACCGGCGCCGAGAGGAACCCCTTCTGGGCAGAGCGCTCTCCGGTCGTGCCGTTGAACGAGAACGTTGCCCCCGGGGCGATGAGCTTGTTGTCGACGAGATGCGCAACGAGCTGCACGTTGTGAATTCGGTTCGGATCTCCCCCGTACACCGTCTCGTAGGTGCCCACGACGCCGGTGATCTGCATGGCACGCGCGGCTGCGGTCGAACGAGCAGGCTGCTGCACCGAGAACGAAAGCGTCGCAACACGATTCGTCGGACGCGCAGCTGCTGCGAGCACGGCCGCCACGGAGCGTGGGACATCGAGCGTGAGCCCGGATGACGCCGGGACGACGCTGATCTTGCTGCCGTCGATCGCGAAGGACGCGTCCTTCGCCGAGCGGTCGACCTTGCGCTCGAGCCGAGCGAAGAACGCGTCAGCGTCCGGGCCGACGAATCGCATCGACTGGAGGTCGAGCAGCTTCGCGAGCCGCCAGCGCGGGACGCGCAGGCGCGTCGGGCCTGCGACCACGGTCACCGGGCCGGAGATGATCCGCGAGGCGCGCATCTGGTTCGCCGTCAACGAGGCGACCGTCACCTGCGGCCGGTCGAGGCGGACAGGAAGCGCGACGGGCGCGCGTGAGAAGGACAGCGAGCGCCTGGACCAGGAGGGTGCGGGCCGCAGGCCGATCGAGAACGCGTCCGGTCTTGCCGGGTGCGATCGTGATGTGCAGGCCGTGCCGCACGAGCACAGCCTGGCGATGCGGGGTGTTGAGCGCGTGCGCGAGCAAGCCGAGCTCGTAGTCGACGGCCGCGCCGTAGGAATGGATGGGCGGGGCGACGTTCTGCGGGAACAACTGCAGTTCGAGCCGGCGGTAGCCGCGCACGACGCCGGCGCCGCCACCCTGGCGGGCAGCCGCCGAGACCGCCGCATGCCAGTCGACCTCGACGCCCATCGACTTCGGCGTGATCGAGAACGCCCTGCCGTCGGCGACGAACGTCACCGGCACCGCGACGAGCTGCGACGAGCGCTTCTCCAGCAACGCCTGAGCGGCTTTGGGGCTCATCCCGCCGACGTC
This sequence comes from uncultured Thermoleophilia bacterium, assembly GCA_963779535.1. Lineage (GTDB taxonomy): Bacteria > Actinomycetota > Thermoleophilia > Gaiellales > Gaiellaceae > PALSA-600. Next base: position 385,718 of record CAVZYP010000007.1, read on the forward strand.
GATTCCCGCGATCCGGGTGCCGTCGGCGAGCCGGTCGGCGGAGCCGGCGAAGAAGAGAGGCACACCGACCGCGAGCACCCCCGCAGCGAGCGCCAGAATCGCGATCCTGGTCCAGATGCGAGAGCGGACGAGCGAACGCCCGCGGACGGCCGAAGTCGAGGCAGCCACGGCCCGCGTCATGGTAGCGGCGGACCCTGCAGCGAGGTCAGAAGACGAACAGCTCGACGCCGCCCGAGACGTTGAGCTCGATGCCGGTGACGTACGAGGCGAGATCGGAGCAGAGGAACGCGATCGCGTTCGCGATGTCCTGTGGCTCTCCCGGCCGCTTGAAGACGGTCCGGTTGGCGATCCGCTCGTTCATCGCCGGATTCCCCAGATGGTAGGCCTCCGAGCCGATGATCCCGGGAACGATCGCGTTGGCCGTGATCCCGTGGCGGCCGCCCTCCATCGCGAGGGTCTTCGTGAGCCCGAGCAGCCCCGCCTTCGTCGCGGAGTAGGACGCCTGCCCGAAGCCCCCGAGCGTCCCTGCGACGGAAGCCATGTTGACGATCCGCCCCCACCGGCGTTCCTTCATGTGGGGCCACACAGCCTGGGCGCAATTGAAGGCGCCGGTGAGGTTGACGCGCAGGTCACGCTCCCAGAGAGCCGGCTGCTGATCGTGGAACTGGCCGACGTGGTCGAGGGTGCCCGCGTTGTTGATGAGGATGTCGACGGAGCCGAGCTCATCGACCGCCCGCCCGACCGCAGATGCGATCTGGTCGCGGTCGGTGACATCGCAGCGCACGGCGATCGCACGGCGGCCCATGGCGCGGATCTCGTCGGCCGCGGACTCCGTGCCGACGAGGCCCTGGGTGCGCGCCATCGTCGCGAGCGGCCCGTAGACATCGGTCTCCTCCGTCAGGTCGGACTCGACGAGCAGGTCGGCGATGACCACGTCCGCCCCGGCTCGTGCGAGCGTCAATGCGTCGGCGCGGCCGAGCCCGCGCGACCCGCCGGTGACCAGTGCGACGCGCCCGCTGAGGTCGATCTCGATCGCCATCAGGTCGAATCTACCCGCGCGGCAGGAAGATTTCCTTGGCGATCACGAGGCGCTGGATCTGTGACGTGCCCTCGTAGATCTGGAAGAGCTTGGCGTCGCGCATCAGCTTCTCGACCGGATACTCCTTCATGTAGCCGTAGCCGCCGAACACCTGCACGGCATCGGTGGTCACCTTCATCGCCGTGTCGGCCGAGAATCGCTTGGCGAACGACGAGTGGAGCGTGGCGCGATCGCCGCGGTCGAGCATCCACGCGGCCTGCCAGGTCAGCAGGCGCGCAGCCTCGATCTCGGTCGCCATGTCGGCGATCATGAAGTTGACGCCCTGATGCATCGCGATCGGCACGTCGAACGTGACCCGCTCCTTCGCGTACTCGACAGCGAGCTCGTAGGCGGCCTGCGCAACACCGACAGCGCCGATCGCAGTCCCCGGCCGCGTGACGTCGAGGGTCTGCATCGCCAACTTGAAGCCTTGACCCTCTTCACCGAGCCGGTTCGCGGCCGGCACGACGACGTCCTGGAGCGCAAAGGCCGAGGTGTCGGTCGCGCGCTGGCCCATCTTGTCGAGGTGCTGCTCGATCGTCACACCCGGCGAGTCCATGGGGACGATGAAGGCGGACATTCCGCGATGACCCTTCGAAACGTCGGTCTTCGCGAAGACGACCGTCCAGTCCGCGTAGCCGGCATTCGTGATGAACGTCTTCGAGCCGTTGAGGACGTACTCGTCGCCGCGGCGCTCCGCCGTCGTCTTCAACCGGGCCACGTCCGACCCGGCTTCCGGCTCCGAGAGCGCGAAAGAACAGAGGATCGGCGCCTCGAGCAGCGGCGGGAGCCACTTGGCCTTCTGCTCGTCGCTCCCGGCGATCAGCACCGGACCGGCGCCGAGGCCGTTCGCGCCGATCGACGTGCCGATCCCGGTGCAGCCCCAGTTGACCTCTTCGCCGACGAGCATGCCGTCGAACGACCCGAGGCCCGGGCCCCCGTAGGCCGCCGGGATGTGGAGATTCATCAGACCGACGTCGTGCGCCTTGGCGATCACCTCGACCGGGTGGCGCATGTGCACGTCGTGCTCGGCCGCGACCGGCCGGATCTCCTTGGCGGCGAACTCGCGCGCGAGGGCGCGGAGCTCCTTCTGCTCATCCGTCAGGGCGAACGAGACGCCGCCCGCGACGGCCTGCTCGGTGGCGGCCATATCAGCGCTCCCTGTGACTTGAAGAGGTGTTGACTGACGAGTCAGTCAACTAGGGTAGCGGGCGACCGACAGCCTCGCAACCGGGGCACCACGCTAGGCTTGCCGCGATGGATTTCGACCTCACCGACGAACAGCGCCTGATCCAGGAGACCGTTCGGAACTTCGTGGACGAGCGCGTCCTGCCGGTCGCGATCCAGAATGACATCGACCACAAGCTCGACCTGGAGCTGATCGAGGGCATGGCCGAGCTGGGGATCCTCGGCATCGTCATCCCCGAGGAATACGGGGGCGCCGGCCTCGACTATGTCGCCGAGGCGCTCTCCTGCGAAGAGATCGAGCGCGGCGAGGCGGCGTTCCGAACACTGATCTCGGTGCACGTCGGACTGAACTCGCTCTCCCTGCTCAGGTACGGGTCCGAGGAGCAAAAGCAACGCTGGCTGACTCCACAGGCGAAGGGCGAGAAGCTCGCCTGCTTCGGCCTCACCGAGCCCGGCGCCGGCTCCGACGTCGCCGCGATGCGGTCGACGGCCCGGCGCGAAGGGGACGTGTTCGTGCTGAACGGCCAGAAGAACTGGATCTCCTACGCCTCGGTCGCCGACCACGCGCTCGTGTTCGCGAAGACGGATCCGGCCGCCGGCCACAAGGGGATCAGCGCCTTCGTCCTGGAGAAGGGCATGAAGGGCTTCACGACGCAGGACACCGAGCACAAGCTCGGCATCTGGGCCGGGTCGACCGGCGAGCTGTTCTTCGAGAACGTCGAGGTGCCGGCGGAGAACCTGATCGGCGAAGAGGGCCAGGGGTTCGAGATTGCGATGCACTCGCTCGACCAGGGGCGATTCACCGTCGCGGCCGGTGCGTGCGGGGTCGTGCGCGCGTGCCTCGAGCGGTCGGTCGGCTACGCCCGCGAGCGTGAGACGTTCGGCCAGGCGATCGGCAAGTACCAGTTCGTGCAGGACATGATCGCGAAGATGGTGCTCGGCTACGAGACCTCGAAGCTGCTCGTCATGCAGGCCGCGTGGATGAAGAACGAAGGCAAGCGCAACACGCGCGAGACGTCACTTGCCAAGTGGCACGCCACCGAATCGGCCTTCGAAGCGGCGCACCTCGCGATCCAGGTGTTCGGCTCCTACGGCTATTCGGGTGAGTACGGCATCGAGCGGTACTTCCGGAACGCGCGGGCGCCGATCATCTACGAGGGCACGACACAGATTCACAAGATGATGCAAGCCGAGCACGCGCTCGGCTACCGGCGCCTGAACGGCCGTGGTGGGGAAGCCTCGCCGATCTGTTCGTGGGCGCCGGCACTCGCCCCCGTGCATCTGACCGCTTAGTCACGCTTTGTCGCCGCTTCGGTGACGGCTGGGTCGCACTCGCAATGTGATGTAGCTGTACATCTATGTCGAATGCCGCACCGCCTGCAGATCACGATCAGCCAGACGCACTACATGTTCCTCAGTGATGAGGCGGCGCGCTCGAGCGTGTCGATGGCCGAGCTGATCCGAAGGGCGATCGACACGACGTACGCGCCGTCGGGACCTCAGAGAGTTCACTCGATCACCCACCTCCTCGGTCGACGAGCAGGCATCCGGCTCCGCGACTAGATCTCGCCGTCCCAGTAGTCGACCGCGTCGGCGAGGCGGAAGAGCTTGCCGGGCGGCCAAGCGCCGACCTTCCCCGAGTCCGGATAGACCGACGTTGCGACCGGCAGGCGATTCGACCAGATGCAGACGCGCACGGTCTCGTCGGTGCCGTTCGTCACCTTGTGCGCTCCCGCCTCACCCGTCGGGAAGAACGCGCAGTCCCACGGCCGCAGCTCCTGCTCGCCGTCCGGCGTGCGCAACGTCGGAGCGCCGGTGAGCACGATCAGCCACTCCTCCTCGGCGTTCTCGTAGTGGTACGGGCAGATGCTCTGACCGGGCGGCAGCTCGTACACCGACAGACCGAGCTGCTCGGCGCCGACCAGCGGCCCCACGCGGGCATACGAGGTGTGGTAGCCGTCGGGATCGTCGGCGTCCTTCTGCACCTCGACACCGAAGAGGTTGACGTCGCTCACGGCTCGCCCTCCCAGTAGTCCACCGGTTCACCGAGCCGGCCGCGGTGCTGGAAGCCAGGCCCGGAGACCTTGACCTTGCCGCTCTCCGGATACACGCACGTGTCGCCATAGGGAGCATTGCTGCACGGCATCGCGAAACGCGCGGTCGACGCGCCTGCGTTGCGCATCGCGTGGGCCCCCGCCGCGCCCACGGGGAAGCAAGCGACGTCGCCGACACGCAGAATGCGCTCGCCGTCGGGCGTGCGGAGCGTCACTTCTCCGGCGACGACGATGAGCCATTCTTCCTCGTTGAGCTCGAAGTGGTACGGCCAGGCCGCCTCGCCCGGCTCCAGCTCGTAGACGCCGAACCCGGTCAGTGAAGCGCCGAGCTCGCGGCCGAGGGGGCGGGCGCGAAACCGATGTCCCTCCGGACCGTCGTCGTACGCCTCGAGCTCCCAGGAGAGAAGGTTGACGACCTTCGTCACGCCGCGAGCCCCCCGTGCGCGACATCGACCACCGTCGACACCGCACGATCGACGTCGCGCTTCTCACCCGGCAGCTGGCCGAGCACCCAGCCGGTCAAGATCTCTTCGAGCGAGCCGTAGACGACCCACGCCGCGAGCAGCGGATCGCAGTCTGCGCGCACCTCGCCGCGCTCCTTCGCCGCCTCGATCATCCGGGTCAGGGCGAGGAACACCGCGCGGATCTCGTCCACCCGCTCTCCGACCTCGGGACTGCGCCCGATCTCCCGCACGAGCACGCGAATCGCGTCCGGCGTGATCAACCACGAGCCGAGATAGACGCCGGCGAACCGCCGCAGCTGTTCGCGCAGCGGCACGTCGGCCGCCTCGATCCGCTGCGTCTCGACCACGAGGGCCCCCCAGGTCTCACGGAAGATCGTCTCCAGCACCTCTTCCTTGGAGCGAAAGTAGTGGTAGAGCAGGCCGTGTGCGACGCCGGCCTCCTCTGCGATGTCGCCGACACGCGACGCGTGGAAGCCCTTCTGCGCGAAGACGACCGCCGCCGCATCGAGCAGCTCCCTGCGCCTGTCGACGGCCGGCTCGGTCACAGGACTGAGCATAATCGGCGCGCATGGGGTCGCTCTCGGGGGTAACGGTCGTCGATTTCACGCGTCAGCTGCCAGGCCCATTTGCGAGCCGCGAGTTGCTTCGGCTCGGCGCACGCATCGTCAAGGTGGAGCCGCCCGAGGGAGATCTGATGCCCGAGGCCTGGTACCGCGCGCTGAACGACGGGAAGGAAGTCGTCTCATGGGACGCACGCACCGAGCCGCCTCCGGCCGTGGTCCTGGCGGCAGATGTCGTGCTCGAAGGCTTCCGCCCCGGCGTCTGGGAACGGTTCGGGATCGACCTACCTTCGACGACGATCCTCTGCTCGATCACCGGCTACGGCTCCGGCGGGCCACGTGAACAGGACGCCGGCCACGATCTGAACTATCTCGGCTACGCAGGCGTCCTCGCGGACACCGTCCCGGCGGTCCCGCCGGTCCAGATCGCCGATCTCGCAGCCGGCGCACAAGGTGCGGTGATCGAGGTGCTCGCGGCACTGCTCGAACGGGAACGCTCGGGACGCGGAGCGCGCATCGTGATCTCGATGACGCACGCCTCGCACCGCTTCGTCGCCCACCGCCTCGCTGGGGATCCCGTTCCGCGCCTCCTGACCGGCGGCGTCGCGTGCTACCGCATCTACGAGACCGCCGACGGCAGGCATCTGACGGTGGCGGCGCTGGAGCCGAAGTTCTGGCGCAATCTCTGCGCGCTGCTGGAACGCCCCGACCTGATCGACCGCGCATACGATCCGTCGCTGCCGGAGCTCGAGGAGCTCTTCCGCTCACGCACATTGCGCGAGTGGCGAACGTTGCTCGAAGGCAGGGACACGTGCGTGGGACCCGTGCTGACGATCGCCGAAGCGGCCGACGAGCTCGCGTGAACGGCCTTGCAGCACTCGCCTTCGCGCTGCTCGGCATTCACGTCGGCGCCCACCGCGTGCTGCCGATCGGCTACGCGCCCGCCTGGAGCCCCGACGGGCAGCGGATCGCCTTCGTGACGCGCGGCGACCTCTGGGTGGCCGACGCCGACGGCACGCATCCCGGCAGCCTCACGAACGATGCCGACCAGCCGGCCTGGTCGCCGAACGGACGGCGCCTCGCATTCGAGCGCGACGGTTCGATCTGGACGATCCGGGCCGACGGGCTCGACGAACGCCGGCTCGCGACGGGCGCACATCCGGCGTGGTCGCCGGACGGCAGGCGACTGGCCTTCGACCGCGACGGTGAGGTGATCACGCTCCGCTGGTACGGCGGCGACGCGCGCGACGCGGGCGCCGGCGTCGATCCGGCGTACGGGCCGTCGGGACAGCTCGCTGTCGTGCAGGACGGCGAGATCGTCGTCCGGGGCAAGGTGGTGGGAAGCGGAACCGAACCGGCCTGGTCGCCCTCGGGCAAGCTGGCGTGGGTCGACGGGAACACGATCTACGTCGACGGCCGCGCGGTCCACCAGGGACAGCAGCCGGCCTGGCGTCCGGCGGCCCGCGTCCGTGAGTTGCTGCCCGACTTCGACCAACGCGCGCCGACCGACCTCACGATCGCCGGCGGGCCGGGCCGGTGGCTGCTCGGCTTCACCTCGCTCGTCGACAACATCGGCCTCGGCCCCTCAGTGCTCGTCGGTGTGCGCGCGCCCGGCCAGAAACGCATGATCGGGACACAGCACGTGCGCCTCGCGAACGGGAAGGTGCGCATCTACGACGGCGTCGCGCGGTTCCGCTACACGAACTCGCCGCCGCATCATCACTGGCACCTGATGCGCTTCGACAGCTTCGAACTGCGCACCCTCGACGGGCACACGCTCGTCCGTGACCGCAAGAGCGGCTTCTGTCTCGCCGACCACTGGGGAGCCGCACCAGGGTCATGGCCCGGGCGGCGGCCGCACTTTCTCGGCGACTGCGGGCAGTACCGCCCTGAGGCGACACGCATCGTCATGGGCACGACGCCCGGCTTCACCGACCGGTATCCGGCGTTCTTCCACGGCCAGAACGTCGACCTCACGAAGGTTCCGGCGGGCGATCTACGACCTCACGCATCGCGTCAACGCGACGATGCAGCTGCGCGAGCTCCGCTACGACAACGACGCAGCGTCCGTGCGGCTGCGACTCACGTGGCGAAAGGGCTATCCGAGCGTGCGTGTTCTGCGCAGCTGCCCGGCGACTGCGAACTGCTGAATCCGGCCGTGCGCATGCCATGCGGCGAGGGCGAGCACGAAGGCAGCGCCCGCGGCCATCAGAAGCGCCTGCGCTGCAACGCCGAACGCCACCGCGTCGTTCGCGTGCACTCCAGAGGCGATGAGGATCGCCGCACCGGCCCCGGCCTGCATGGCGGCCCCGGCCGGCGCCACCGGCAGCACCGCAGCGGCGGAGGATGCGCACACGAAAGCGAGCGCCAGCGCGAAGTCGACCCCGAGCCCGAGGGCTGCGAGCAGCACGAAGATCGCGAGTGCGCGCAGCACCCATGACGTCGCGACGGCGACCCAGGCCCAGGCAGCCTCGCGCGGCGGTGTCGCGTTGTCGCCGACCCAGCCTGCGAGCTTGAACCGCGAGAACATGCGGACGCGCGCGAGCCGCGGCAACATCACGACGACGGCTGCAGCAGCAACGCCGGCAACAGCGACAACGATCAGGCCAAGCTGCATCCACCCCTGGACATGCGCAACGGCGACTGCCACCGAAGCGAGCGGTGCCAGCGCGGCGCTGTCCAGCAAACCGAGGAGAAAGAGCGAGAGGGCGACGGCACCGAGGCTCGCACGGCGCCGCCGGCACCGGCGCACGACCGCGACGCGGATCACCTCGTCACACCGGCCCGGCAGTGCGATGCCGCCGACCGAGGCTGCTCCGCCCGCCGCCGCCAGCGTGAGCACGGCGGGCCGCTGGCCGCTCAGGAACAGGCGCTGCCAGCCCCAGGCCTTCGCAGCGTAGGCACCGAGCAGGATCACCCCGGCGAGCCCGACGAGCCAGAAGTTCGCGTGATGGAGCGGCCAGCCCGACCGCGCGAAGTGGCGCACGACGAGAGCCGTCACCACGAGAGCCGCGAGGACGAAGACGGTGTTGAGAAGACGCTTCAGAGGGAAGGGCAACTACCGGGTCATCGGCAGCTGCGCCCCTACGTTGTATCCGAGTCGTCCCTCGCCTGGGGGAGCAGCCGGTCGGAAATGCCCCCGAGCGCCTTCGTGAGCTCGCTCGGGATCACCCACACCTTGTTCGCGTCTCCCTGGGCGATCTGGGGCAGAACCTGGAGATACTCGTAGGCGAGGAGCTGCGGATCGGGGTTTCCGTCATGAATTGCCTTGAAGACGGTCGCGATCGCCTTGGCCTGGCCTTCGGCGGCCAGGATCGCGGCCTGCCGCTGCCCCTCGGCCTTCAGGATCGCCGCCTGCTTCTCGCCCTCAGCCGTGAGGATCGCCGCCTGCTTGATCCCCTCGGCCTGCAGGACCGCGGCGCGCTTCTCGCGGTCCGCGCGCATCTGCTTCTCCATCGTGTCCTTGATCGAAGGTGGTGGATCGACCGACTTGAGCTCGACGCGATGGATGCGGATCCCCCACTTTCCGGTCGCCTCGTCGAGGTTCCCCCGCAGCTGGTCGTTGATCGTCTCGCGGGAGGTGAGCGTCTCCTCGAGCGTCATCCCGCCGATCACGTTTCGCAGCGTCGTCACGGTCAACAGGTCGATTGCGTTGACCGGGTTCGCGATCTCGTACGTTGCGGACTTCGCGTCGGTGATCTGGAAGTAGATGACCGTGTCGATGTTGACGACGAGGTTGTCCTCTGTGATCACCGGCTGAGGATCGAACGAGACCGCCTGCTCGCGCAGGTCGAGCAACGGCCGAACGCGGTCGACGAACGGGATCACGATCGTCAGGCCGGGTGTCAACGTGCGCGAATAGCGGCCGAGCCGCTCGACGACTCCGGCCCGCGCCTGGGGAATCACCCGGACGGTCTTCCAGAGCGCGACGAGAACGAACAGGACGATCACGATCGGCAGGATCAGCAGCAGCAAGACGGCGCCCCCTTATTCGGCGACGAGAGCGGTGACGCCCTCGATCTGGATGATGTTGACGGTCTGGCCCTCGGCGAAGACCTCCCCGTCGAGGTATGAACGAGCCGACCACTCCTCGCCGCCGATCCGGACGCGTCCGCCGACGGCGTCGATGCGATGCGTGACGATGCCCTTGCGGCCGACGAGCGCGTCGGTGCCGGTGCGAGAGAGCGTCGGCATGCGGACGTGCCGGCGGGCGACCGGCCGCAGGAGCGCGAGCGACGCGACGGAGCACGCGATGAAGACCACGAACGAGCCGATCACCCCGGCACCGAGCGCCGCTGCGACCGCCGCGATCAGAGCCGCGAGCGCGACCGGGCCGAGGAAGAAGAGCCCGGGCGTCAGCACCTCGCCGATCGCCAGGGCAATCGCCGCGACGACCCAGATGAGCCAACTCACGACGTTGACTGTAGACGGTCGAGGCCGAGCGCTGCAGGCAACGATCGCAGGTCGGGCAGGCGCTCTCCTTGATCGGGGTAACGGTCTTCGCGGTCGACGAGGAGCGCGCGCATCCCGACCGCGAGGGCACCCTCGACATCGTCCTCGAACGTGTCCCCCACCATCACCGCCTCCCCAGCGTCGACGCCGAGCAGCTCGAGCATGCGCCTGAAGATCGTCTCGTGTGGCTTCGTCTTGCCGTGCGCGCGCGAGGTCAAGACTGCATCGACGGTCAGGCCGTGGTGCGCGACGAACTCGTCGAGGTCCCGGGCGGTGTTCGACAGCAAGCCGAGCTGGAGACCCGCGGCGCGCAGGCAGTCGAGCACGGGCAGCGCATCGTCGTAGAGCTCGAAGTGGTGCGCGTGGGCCCATGCGCCCTCCATCTCGACGGCCGCGCCGTACGTGTCGCCCGTCCCTCCCATCCCCTCGATGATCCGCTCGGTGAAGAGCACCCAGATCTCCTCGTCGTGGTCCAGCTCCGGGTGACGTTTCAGGGTTGCGAACGCCGCTCGCCGGGCCTCGTCATAGCGGGCTGCATCGAGCTCGAGCCCGTAGCGCCGGCCCAGACGCACATAGCCCTCCGCACCGAGGTCGGGGCCGGGCCGGGCGATCGTGAAATCGACGTCGAAGACGACAGCTCTGAGCACGAGCCGACGATAGCCTCCGGCGGTGACCGACCCCCGCCCAGGAACGCTCGCTGCGTTCCGGAGCCGCGACTTTCGCCTGCTCTGGGGCGGCCAGACGATCTCGTTCGTCGGCGACGCCGCCTTCATCGTCGCGCTCGGCTGGCGGGTCACCTCCCTGACCGGCAAGGCCAGCTCGCTCGGCTTCGTGCTCGCGGTCGAGACGCTCGCGATGCTGGCAACCCTGCTCCTGGGCGGTGTGCTCGCCGACCGGTACTCGCGCCGACTCCTGATGATCGGCTCCGACCTTGCCCGCGCAGTGGTGATGCTGGTGTTCTTCATGGTCGACGCAACCGGCCACCTGAGCCTGGGCGCCGTGTTCGCCCTCGTCGTGTGCTTCGGGCTCGCCGACGGGTTCTTTCAGCCTGCGTTCGGCGGCATCGTGCCGCTCGTCGTCGAACAGCCGATCCTGCCGTCGGCGAACTCGTGGCTCGGCATCGCCCGAAACGGGAGTGCGATCCTCGGGCCTGCGATCGCCGCCGGCCTCTACGCCGCGGTCGGCCCGGCTGTGGTGTGGGCGATCGACTGCGCGTCGTTCGTCGTCTCGGCCGTGGCCCTCTGGCTCGCGCGGCCGCGCTCGATCCAGCCGGGCGTGCAGCTCGGGCTGCGCAAGGAGCTCGTCGACGGGTTCCGGTACGTGATCAGCGTGCCGTGGATCTGGACGGGCATCGCGGCCGCGACCGTGATCCTGATGCTCGCGATGTCGCCGTTCACGGCGCTGCTGCCCGACGTGGTGGAATCCCACTACCACCGCGGCGTCGGCGCCTACGGGCTCCTCTTCAGCGCGATGGCCGCCGGAATGGTGGCCGGATCGCTGATCTGGGCACGCTGGCATCCACGGAAGTCGCGGGTCGTGATCTGTTTCGCGGCCTTCGGGATCAACGACCTCGGGATCGTCGTCCTGGCGGTCTCGCCCTGGTACCCGGTCGCCGTGCTCGCTGTCGCGTGGCGGGGCCTGTGGATCGGGATCGGCATCTCGGCGTGGCTGACCCTGATCACCGAGCTCGTCCCGGAGCACCTGCTCTCCCGCGTCATGAGCATCGACTTCTTCGGCTCGACCGGTCTCATGCCGGTCGGCTTCGTGGTCGCAGGCCTCGCCGCGACCGCGATTGCGCCGACGACGATCCTCGCGGTCGGCGGGGCACTCGGGGCCGTCCTCTGGCTCGTCCCCCTCACGTGGCGGAAGGTGCGGGTCGTGGACTGAGGACGCGGGGGAAACAGGGTTTCCCCCGCGTAAATCGGGGTGCGGAGATTTGAACTCCGGACCTCTCCGACCCGAACGGAGCGCGCTACCAGGCTGCGCCACACCCCGAGACGCCCGACAGGTTAGCGGCCGAAGAACTCCAGCGCCGCACGTGCGCATACCTCGGGCCGCTCGCCGATCAACAGGTGCCCGCAGTCTGCGATCACACGCAACGGCGCACGCAGCCGGCGGGCGTACTCGAAGCCGTCCCCGAGCGGGACCTGCCGGTCGCGGGCGCCCCAGAGAAGGAGCACCGGGCAGGCCACCCGCTCGAGATCGCGACGCGGGTCATCGGCGGTCAGCGCCCGCCCGGCACCGATCGCGTCCGTGTGCAGCAGGGGGCCGCGCAGGAACCCGTGCACCGCACGCTCCGTGAGCACGTCCGGGTTCGAGACCTCGAATGGACCGAAGACGGCACGCCGCAGCAAGGGCGACGCCGCGATCCGGTCGACGCGCCGGCCGGCGATCCGGCCCGGCTGGACCAGCCCCAGGAAGGCGATCGTGAGCGCGGCGCGGCGCGTCGAGGTGGAGATCCCGGCGGGAGCCGCGAGGACGAGTCGCCGCACGAGCGCCGGGTGACGCTCCGCGAGCCGAAGCGCGACGACGCCGCCGAGCGAGTGCCCGAGCACGTCCGTCGGACCCTCGAGCAGCGGGACGAGGGCGTCCGCGTAGCCGCGGAGCGTGGTCGTCGCGGGCAGCGGCGACGAGCCACCGTGCCCTGGGAGATCCGGCACGATCAGGCGCCGCCCCTCGAGCAGCGGTGCCAGCTCGGCGAAGTTCCACGCGGCACCGCCGAAGCCGTGCACCAGGAGGAGGGCCGGGCCCTCCCCGCCCGCGAAGAAGCGGATCCGGGCGCCCCGGTACTCGTAGACGCCCTCCGTGAGGGCCGGGAGAAGATATGTCGCATCCGTCACGCGGATCGATTATGGTTCGAAGCAGAATGAGTTGGACGGCGACAAGGCGGGGCGCATGAAGATCCCCGCCCTCTGCCCAGACAAACTGGAGACCCAAGCCCGCTAGCGCATCGTGCGCAGCGGGCTTTTTCGTGGAAGGAGCGAAATGGCCAACCACCTGACGCCCGACGAGCTCTCGAAAGAGGTCGGGATCGACCGGGACGAGGTGATCAGGATCTGCCTCGAGGAGCACGTGCCGATCTACCAGGGGAAGATCGACAAGACACTGTTCCAGGCTCAGCTCCACGCGCTGGGGGCATTCCCCGCGCCGCACTGAGACGACGGACTATTTGCGGGAAGAGGCGGCAGCGCGCTTGCGCGGTGCCGCCTTTTTCTTGTCGTCAGCCGGCTGCTGCTTCTTCGACGCGGCGGCGACCGACGCCTTGAGCGCCTCCATCAGGTCGATCACCGGAGCGGGCTCCTCCTGCTCGGGCAGCTCGAACTCCTGCCCCGCAAGCTTCGCCTCCAGCAGCTCGCGCAGCGACTCCCGATACTCGCTGCGAAGCGCTTCCGGCTCGAAGGGCGCCGCGAGCGACGCGATGATCTGCTTCGCCAGCTCGAGCTCGGGAGCCTTCACCTTCGAGCTCGCGACCGCCTCGTCGATCTCCGCATGGTCTTTCACGTCCTCGTGGACGAAGAGGGTCTCGAGGGCGAGCGCGTCGCCCAGCGGCCGGATCAGGCAGAGCTTCTCCTTGCCGGCCAGCACGAACCGCCCGAGCGCGGCGACACCTGCATCCTTCATCGCCTCCAGCAGCAGCACGTAGGGACGGCGCTGCGCCTCCGCCCCCGCGGGAACGAGGAAGTAGGTGCGATCGAAGTAGACCGGATCGACCTCCTCGAGGCGCACGAAGCGGCTGATCTCGATCGAGCGTGAGGTGTCGTGCTTCTCGATCGCCTCGAGGTCGGCCTCCTCGACCGTGACGAACTGGTTCTTCGCGACCTCCCAGCCCTTGACGAGCTCATCCGACTCGACCTCGCGCTCGTGCACCGGGCACCAGCGCTTCTGCTTGATCGGCGAGCCGCATTCACGGTGGAGCAGCCGGAACGAGATGTCCGACTGGCGGGCGGCCGGCTTCGTCGCCGGTGCGAGGCCGACGGGAATGCTGACGAGGCCGAAGCTGACTGATCCGTTCCAGGTTGTGCGCATCTGCAGGGAGAATCCTAGCGAGGGCGGGTCTATTTCGCCCCCGCAACGCGTGTTCCTGCGGCTAGATTCCCGGAAGTGGCCCGCGCCCGGACGATCGCGAATCTGTGGCGGGACGCGGCCGCGGCCGCGCATCCCGACCCTGCATACCTGCACGAGGTGGACGGCGAGTGGGTCGAGGTCACCTGGGCGGAAGCCGCCCGGGCCGTCGACGAGCTCGCAAACGGGCTGCTGGCCCTGGGCGTCCAGAAGGGCCAGGCCTTCGGCCTGCTCGCCCGGACGAGCCTCGAATGGTCGCTGTTCGACTTCGCGCTCGCGCTCGTCGGGGCTGTCGGCGCGCCGATCTATTCCTCGAGCTCCGCTCGCGACACGCACTACGTCCTCGAGCACTCGGAGGCGGTGGGCGTCCTCGTCGAGGACGAGGATCAGCGCGCCAAGGTCGCAGGCTCGGGGGTCGAGCACGTCATCTCGTTCTCGGAGCTGGACGCGCTGCGGGAACGCGGACGCGCGTATGCGGCCGAGCACCCGACGGCGCTGAACGAACGGGCCGACTCGATCGACGAGGACGAGCTCTTCACGTTCATCTACACCTCGGGGACGACCGGCCCGCCGAAGGCCTGCATGATCCGCCACCGCAACTACTACGCGATGGTGCAGAAGGCCGACGAGATGGAAGACCGGCTCACCCAGCCCGGAGACGTGATGCTCCTCTACCTCCCGCTGGCACACAACTACGGACGTCTGCTCCATCTCTCGGCCGCGCACACCGGGTTCACGACCGCGTTCCTGCCCGATCCGCTTCGCGCCGGGCCGGAGCTGAAGCGCGTGCGACCGCATCTCTTCCCGAGCGTGCCCCGGGTCTACGAGAAGATCCACACCGCCGTCGTGGGCGAGTTCGCCGACCAGACCGGGGCCAAGAAGCTCACCGTCGACTGGGCGATGCGGGTCGGCTATCGCGTCGCGAAGCTTCGGCAGGCCAAGCAGCCTGTTCCGGCGACGCTCCTGTGGCAGCATCGGCTCGCCGACAAGCTCGTCTACTCCAAGGTGAAGGCCCGGCTCGGCGGCCGGCTGCGAGTCGCGAACGCAGGTGGCGCGCCCCTGTCGCGCGACATCGCGGAGTTCTTCTACGCGATCGACATCCTGATCCTCGAGGGCTACGGGCTCTCGGAGGTCACGACCGCCGCGACGGTCAACCGGGCGGGTGACTTCAAGTTCGGAACGGTCGGCAAGCCTTTGCCCGGCGTCGAGCTCGAGTTCGCCGACGACGGCGAGATCCTCATTCGCTCGAACACCGTCTTCGCCGGCTACTACCGCGACGACGAAGCGACGAAGGCAACGCTCGACGACCAGGGCTTCGTGCACACCGGTGACGTCGGGCATCTGGACGACGACGGTTTCCTCGTCATCACCGACCGCAAGAAGGACATCATCGTCACTGCCGGCGGCAAGAACGTTGCGCCGCAGAACCTCGAGAACGAACTGAAGTCGCACAGGGTGATCTCGCAGGTGCTCGTCGTCGGCGACCGGAAGCCGTACGTGGCCGCGTTGATCACCGTCGACCCCGAATCGACGCACGACATGAGCGAGAGCGACGTGCACAACGCTGTCCAGGGCGCGGTCGACAGCGTGAACGCGGAGCGCTCACGGTTCGAGCAGATCAAGCGTTTCACCGTGCTACCACGCGAGTTCACACTCGAGGCGGACGAGATGACGCCGACCCTGAAGCTGCGCCGCAAGGTGATCCTCGATCACTTCGCACGCGAGTTCGCGGCGTTGTACGACAGCTAACAGCGCAATGCTTCACTCTCGAACCTGGTTCGCTGCGCGAACCAGGTTCGGGCGTTTCAGAGAATCCGGCGCGCGCCGACGAAGGTCGCCGAGTACCAGCTCTCGTCGAGGCTGGAGATCTTCACCACGTCGCCCGTGTGAGGCGCGTGCACGAACTGCCCACCGCCGATGTAGATCCCGACGTGACCGAGACCGTCGAAGAAGACGAGGTCGCCGGGCTCGAGCTGGTCGCGGGAGACCGGGACGCCGTAGCCGTACTGCGCGTACGAGGAGTGCGGGAGGGAGACGCCCACCTGGGCGTACGCCCACATGACGAGGCCGGAGCAGTCGAATCCGCCCGGAGCAGAGCCCGCCCAGACGTACGGCGTTCCGAGCTGTGACAGCGCGATGTTGGCCACGTTGCTGTGCGTCGAAGGCGGCGCAACGACCGTTTCAGCCGCCGGCGCGATCGCGGAGACACCGACCACAGTGGTCGACTGTTGCTGCTGGGAGACGCGTTGCTGAACGACCAGGCGCGCCTGTGCCTGGCGCGCCATCTGCAGCTGCCTCGCCGCGTCGGCGGCGACCAGCTGTGCGATCTGACCCTTGAGCGACGAGAGGAGGTTGTTCTGCTGCGCTGATCTTCGATTCGATCGACTGCTTCGCGGCTGCGCGCTCTGCAACGACTCGCGCCTGAGATGCGCGAGCCTGAGCGAGCAGCGTGCCGTGGCGTTTCACTGCGGTTCGGAATGTCTTCACCTGCGACAGGATGTGCGTGTCGAGCGCGGTGACGCTCTTCGCGCTGTCCATGCGATTGATCATGTCGTCGAGGTTGCTCGCACCGAGGATCACCTCGAGCGTCGATGCCTGATCCGTCGTGTAGAGCGTGACGAGCCGCTTCGCGATCGCTTTCTGGCTCTGGCGGAGGTTGTGCTTCGCGATGTGCAGTTCGTGACGGTTCTCACGCAGATCGCGTTGGATCCGTGCGAGCTGTGCGTTTGCGGCGTCGTATTGCGAACGCGCCCGCTCGAGCGAGTCGGACAACTGTTGCAGTTGTCCCATGACCTGTTGCGCCTGTGCTCGCTTCGACGAGATCGAAGGATCCGCAAACGCCGGAACTGCGGCCAAGAGGGCCAGACAGATCCCTGCGAGAACGTACGGCGCCAGCCCCAGCCTACGAATGACAACTCCCGGACCGGGAGCGGGACGGGCGCACCGGGTGGGGCCGGTACGTCACGAGGAGGGAGGTTAGCAATGTGTTCGGATCAACGTCAACGTTGAGTGACGCAAACTTCCGCGAAACTTGTTCATTTCTGCACGAAGTAGGGTTGTCCTGCTCCTCGACTGTGGTACGGTCCTGCCCCGTGCTAGGGCAGGCACACACGCCGCGACGGCGGATATTCCCGTTCGCAGCGATCGCCCTGGCGGTGTTGATTGCACCGTCGGTGGGTGGCGCAAATCCGTCGCAGACCACAGGGTCGTTGCGGGCGCAAGATGCTGCGATCGTGGCGAAGTCACGCGCCGCGGTGCTCGGGCTCTATTCGCTCGACGCGCGGTTGGCAGTCGCGCAAGCAAAGCTGGCATCACTTCGCGTGCAAGCTCAATCACTCCGGTCGGAGCGGCGGAGCTTGCGTCATCAGCTCGCAGTTGCGAAACGAAGCACACGCATCTCGCAAGCGCGCGTCGCACAGCGGCTCCGCGTGCTCTACGAGCAAGACGAGGTCGAACCACTCGAGATCGTCCTCGGTTCAACGAGCCTCGACGAGGCAATGACGAATCTCGAGGACCTGAATCGCTCCACCGGTCAGGGCCAGGACATCCTGCGCGAGCTCGCCGGCGCTCGAAAGGAGATCGCCCGCGCCTCACGCGGGCTTGCCGCCCGGACGGCGGCTCTCACAGCCGCAACACACGCCGCGGAGGCGACGGCCGCGTCTCTCGCAGCGACACGGGCGCAGAGAAGCTCGTACCTCGCGTCGCTGGCGTCGCAGCGCAGGCTGACGGAACAGCAGATCTCCGATCTCCTCGCAACGGCGAACGCAGCACAGCTGCACAGCTCGCAGGTCGTGCGTGACGATACGGCAGTCGTCACGTTGCACGGAAGCCGCACGCTCACGGTGTCGGCCACCGGCTACGCGCTGCAGGGCAACACCGCCAGCGGTTTGCCCGTCGGCTGGGGCATCGTCGCGGTCGATCCATCGGTGATCCCGCTCGGCACGCACATGACGATCCCCGGCTACGGGGACGCCGTCGCGGCCGACGTGGGAGGCTCGATCGTGGGGACGACGATCGACCTCTGGTTCCCGACCGTCGCCCAGGCCAATGCCTGGGGCCGTCGCACCGTGACGATCGTGTTGCATTAGCGCCTGCGCGGTTACACTGACCTCCGGTCCCGATTGCCCAGGTAGGTCGAACTGAGCGACGAAGCAGACAACCCGCAAGCGCCCCAGACGCGCGTTCTGCTCGTCGACGATCACGACCTGTTCCGAACCGGTCTGCGCAATCTGTTGGAGGACCAGGGAGTCCAGGTCGTGGGCGAGTGCGCTGACGGAACGGAGGCTCTGATCGCAGTCCGCGAGGTCGCTCCCGACGTCGTCGTGATGGATCTGAACATGCCGGGGATCAGCGGCGTCGAAGCGACGCGCCAGATCTCGATGATCGCCCCGCTCACCCGCGTGCTCGTGCTCACGATCTCGGACAGCGACAGCGACGTGATGGACGCGATCCTCGCCGGAGCGTGCGGCTATCTCCTCAAGGATTCGTCGATCACCGAGCTGATCAGCGGCATTCACGCCGCAGCGGTCGGTGAGTCGCTCGTCTCGCCCGCGATTGCGTCGAAGGTGCTCCAGCGCGTGCGCGCGTCGAGCGCGTCACCGCACGAAGCGGAGCTGATTCAGTCGGAGCTCTCGGACCGCGAGATCGAAGTGCTGAAGCTGATCGCGAACGGCAAGGACAACGGGATGATCGCGCTCGAGCTGCACATCAGCCCGAAGACCGTCAAGAACCACATCTCGAACATCCTCATGAAGCTGCAGATCGACAACCGGATCCAGGCGGCCGTCTACGCCGTCCGGTCGGGGATCGTCTAGCGCGTCGGAGAGCCGACGCGGGCGTCGTCCGCGCAGCGGCGCAGTTCGGCGAGCAGACGCCGCAGCTCTGCAAGATCCTCGCCGTTCCGTTCGAGTCGTCTTGCGACGTCGGCGAGCTCGCGCGCATTCGTGACGATGTCGCCCTGCTCGATTTCCTGGCTCAGGACCGCCACGCGCCGCTCGAGCCGCCAGCCTTCCGCCTCGAGTGAGAGCGCCTTGGCGTAGCCGTCCGTCAGGGTGCCCTCGATCTGGTCGAGGTCGTCCGTCGGGTCGCAGAGAAGCGCCGAGATCCGGTCGAGAGGGTCGGTCGTGCCCACGTGCTCGATTCTCGGATGACCGCGACATCCCAACAAGGGCCGGGCGGCCCATTCCCCGGCCGGGCGAGGCCCAGCCCGCCGCTCGCTCGGTCACAATGGCTCGAGTGCGGAGGGGTCTTGCAGCTGTGGCGCTCTTGCTCGTCCTGGCGCCGGCCGGCCGCACGGCCACGCTGCCGCTCACGGCGCGGCTCGCACAGGCACTCGCCGTCCCGGGCTACCCGAAGAGCACATCCGCTGCGGTCGCGGTCGACCTGGCCACCGGCAAGCCCTTGTTCATGCGCAACGCCGATCTGTCGCTCGCGCCGGCGTCGAACGAGAAGCTGCCGGTGACGTTCGCAGCACTGCGCGAATTGGGAACGTCGTATCGCTTTCGCACCGAGGTGCTGGGCCGTGGCCGCCAGATCGGCGCGACCTGGCAGGGCGACATCTTCCTGAAGGGATTCGGCGACCCGACGCTGACCGCGGGCGGGATCAATCGGCTCGCAGCCCAGATCGGGGCGTCTCGGGATCACTCGGATCTCGGGCCGGGTGCTCGGCGACGAGTCATGGTTCGACGCACGCCGAACCGCGCCGGGCTGGAAGCCGGACTTCTACATCAGCGAGTCCCCGCCGCTCTCGGCGCTGGTCGTCGACCGTGCGGTGTACGACGGCCACGTCGCCGTGCGGCCGGCGCTCGCGGCGGCCGGAGAGCTGCGCCGGGCGCTGCGCCGACACGGCATCGCCGGCGGCAGCGTCGGGCTCGCCCGGGCGCCGGAAGGCTCGCCGGTGCTCGCCCAGGTCGAGTCGGCACCGCTGCCGGCGATCGTCCAGGAGATGGACCGTGAGAGCGACAACTTCACGGCAGAGCTGATGCTGAAGGAGCTCGGAGCCGAGATCGGGGAGCGCGGAACGACGGCGGCAGGCGCAGCGATCGTGCGCCGCACCCTCGGAGCCGCGGGCGTGCCGCTCGCCGGTGTCAGCATCGTCGACGGCTCCGGCCTCTCGCTCGACGACCGGCTGACCGCCCAGGCACTCGCGGCGATCCTCGTCTCGGCCTGGCGCGACCCGGCCCTCCACCATCCGTTCTGGGCCGCCCTGTCGGTCGCGGGCGTGAACGGAACGCTCCAGCACCGGATGGAGTTGAGACCGGCCCGCGGCGCGGTGCACGCGAAGACCGGCACGACCGACGAGGCCTCGGCTCTGTCGGGCTATGCGGGCAGCCGCTACGCCTTTTCCGTGCTTCAGAACGGGCAGCCGATCGCGACTCGTCCTGCGCAGCGCGCACAGGACCGCTTCGCGAGCGCGCTCGCGTCGGTGCCCTAGCGGCCGACGAGAGCCTTGAGGTCGTCCTCGGCGAGCAGAGGCACGCCCGCCTTCTGCGCCTTCGCGACCTTCGATCCCGGGCTCTCGCCCACGATCACGCCTGTCGTCTTCTTCGACACGTTGTCGGAGACCTTTGCACCCAACGCCTCCAACGCCGCGCGCGCCTCCTCACGCGAGAACGACTCGAGCGTGCCCGTGACGACGTACTGCGTGCCGGTCAGCGGTCCTTCGACCGGCCGGTCCTCGTCGCCCGACTCGAACCGGAGCCCTAGCTCGCGCAGCTCCGCGACGAGCCGGCTGTTGTCGTCGTCGGCGAACCACTCGGCGATCGCCTCGGCGCGCTCGGGCCCGATGCCCTCGCACTCGATGATCTCCTCCTGGGAGGCCGCGGCCAGACGGTCGACGCTCCCGAAGTGGCGGGCGAGGTTCTGCGCCGTCACCCACCCGACGTCGGGGATGTTGAGCCCGAACAGCACGCGGCGAAACGGGATCTCCTTCGATGCTGCGATGGAGTTGATCGTGTTCGTCGCGGAGGTCTCGGCGAAGCCGTCGAGCTCGAGCAGCTCCTCCTTCGTCAGCCGGTAAAGCTCCGGCAGCGACCGGACGAGGCCGAGCTCCCACAATCTGCGCACGAGCTGTTCGCCGACGCCGTCGATGTCCGCGGCCGCCTGAACCCAGTTGATGAGCGATTCGAGGCCACGCGAAGGGCACGCCCGATTCGGGCAGCGATGCATCGCCTCACCCTCCGGTTTGACGATCTCGACACCGCAGAGCGGGCAGTGGGTGGGCATCTTGAACGGCTTCGTCCCTCGCTTGTGCGGGCCTGCCGGCCCCACGATCTGCGGGATCACGTCGCCTGCGCGCTGGACGATCACGTCGTCGCCCTCACGGATGTCCTTGCGGTTGATGTCTTCCTCGTTGTGCAGCGTCGCGCGCGAGATCGTCACACCGCCGACCTCCACCGGTGCGAGCACCGCCCAGGGATTGAGCGCCCCTGTGCGGCCGACGCGGATCATGATCTTGTCCAGGCGCGTCGTCGCGGTCATCGGCGCCCACTTGAAGGCTCTCGCCCAGCGAGGGCGCTGATGCAGGGCGCCGAGCCGCTCTTGCTGCGCGTAGTCGTCGACCTTGACGACGATCCCGTCGATCTCGTAATCCAGCTCCGTCCGGCGGTGCTCCCAGACGCGACAGCGCTCCGCGACGTCCTCCACCGATTCGAGGCGCTCTGCGAACGGGTTGATCGGGAAGCCGTGACCGCGCAGCCACTCCAGCGTCTGCCAGTGCGAGGTGAGCTCCACGCCGTCGTGCGCGCCCACTCCGTAGGCCCAGAACGACAGAGGACGGCTCGCAGTGATCGAGGGATCCTTCTGGCGCAGCGAGCCGGCAGCGGCATTGCGGGGGTTGGGTGTGGGCTTCTTCCCCTCGTCGACGAGCCGCTCGTTCAGTTCGCGGAAGCCCGAGAGCGGCATGTACACCTCGCCGCGCACCTCGATCAGCCGAGGGGCGTCGCCGCCGAGCATCCGCAAGGGAATCGCCGGAATCGTGCGCAGATTGACGGTCACGTCCTCGCCGACCTCACCGTCGCCGCGCGTCGCACCGCGTGCGAAGACACCGTTCTCGTAGGTGAGGTTGATCGCGAGACCGTCGATCTTCGGTTCGAGCACGTAGGCGACCGATGCGGCGTCACCGAGGCGCTTGTGGACGTCTTCGGCCCATTTCTCGATCGCTTCGTCGGTCGTCACCTTCTCGAGCGAGCCCATCGCAGTCAGATGCCGCACCTTCTGGAACTTCGTCGAGGCCGGCGCGCCGACGCGCTGGGTCGGCGAGTCCGGCGTCACGAGCTCCGGGTGCTCGCGCTCCAGCTCCTCGAGCTCGTCGTAGGCGCGGTCGTAGGTCGCGTCGTCGACCGACGGCTCGTCGAGCACGTGGTATTCGTGCAGCCAGCGGTTGAGCTGGTCGCGCAGCTCGGCGGCTCTAGACGAGCTCAAGAAGCTCCTCCGGGCGATCGACGACGACGTCGGCGTCGACCAGCCTGGCGGCCGCGTGGATGCGACCCCAGCTGACGCCGATCGCGTACAAGCCCGCCGCTTTCGCCGCCTCCATGTCGAACGGCGAGTCGCCGACATAGGCGGCCTCCGCTGCGTCCGCACCCAGGCGCTCGAGCGCGAGCAGCAGCGGTTCAGGGTCGGGCTTGTGGCGCGCAGTCTCGTCGCCGCCTACGACCGTTTCGAAGAGATGCTCGAACGGGAGCTTTGCGAAGGCAAGCTCGACGGTGACGCGGCGCTTGGCCGTGACGATGCCGAGCCGGTGGCCGCGCTCCTTCAACCGGGCGAGCACGATGTCGATGTCACCGCAGAACTCCAACGTGTCGTGCAGCGGTTCGTTGTGCGCCCGGTACACGCGCACGAGCTCGTCGACGCGGTCTGGATCGAGCGCCACCATCTGCGCCTCGAGACCTGGCCCGCCGACGGCCCTCATCAGGTCGTCGTCGGTCCACTCGCCTCCGACCACGGTCTCGGCAGCGTGGCGCATCGACGCCAGGATGATCGCGCCGGAGTCGATCACCGTGCCGTCGAGATCGAAGAGGACGACCGGGAAGCGCACGCGCTCGATCGTACCGAGCAGGCTCGCGGTCACACGCCGGGGTCAGACCCCGGCCGTGTCTCGATAGGACACGTGCGTGAGGTAGAGGCCGTGCGGCGGCGCGGTTGCGCCGGCCTCGCTGCGCGGACGTCCCTCGAGCAGCCCGGCCAGGTCGCGGCCCTCGAGCATCGAGCCGACGAGCGTCCTCACCATGTGCCGCAAGAACGAGTTGGCGGTGATCTCGAACGCGAGCACGGCCTCCCCCAGCTCGACCCACTGCACCGCCTGCACCGTCCGCACAAAGCTGCGGTGCTGTGTCTCGGCGGGGGTGAACGCCTGGAAGTCGTGCTCGCCGAGCAGCACCCGGGCGTTGTCGTTCAGCGCCGCGAGGTCGACCGGCCGCGGCCACCAGAGTGACCGCCTCGCCTCGAACACGGAGCGCTCGCGCAGCCGCCAGATGCGGAAGCGATAGGACCTCGACCGCGCGTCGAAGCGTGCGTTGAAGTCGCCGGCCGCCTGCTCGGCCCCTGTCACCGCGACATCGTCGGGCAGGAGCGTGTTCAACGCGACCGCCGATCGTGCGACCGGCGGGCCTCCGAGCACGTCGACCGAGACGACGTTCGCGAGCGCGTGCACGCCGGTGTCGGTCCGCCCGGCGACGGTGAGCTCGCTGCACGGTGTGTAGAGCTCGGTCAGCGCCCGGCGCAGCTCACCTTCGACCGTGCGGGCGGCGGGCTGTCTCGCCCAGCCTCGGAACCCGGTCCCGTCGTACTCGAGGGTCAGCTTCAGCCTCACGTCAGGCGTCCCTGACGCTTCTTGTAAGGAGTGCCTGATGCTCTAGTCACTTGTCATCTGATGCTTATAATCTAAGGGATGTCCGATAGGCATTTCCTGCTGCAGCGGGTGCAGCCGGCGATGGTGGGCCTGATCGACGGCTCGCTGTCGACCCTGGCGCCCATCTTCGGCATCGCGATCTACACGCACAACCCACACGCGGCCTTCATAGCCGGTCTCGCGACCGCGGTCGGCGCGGCCATCTCGATGGCCTACAGCGAGGGCCTGTCGGACACAGGAGAGCTCACAGGCCGCGGCAGCCCCATCACGCGCGGCCTGATCACCGGCGGCGGGACGTTCCTCGGGGGGATCCTGCACACGTTGCCGTTCCTGATCCCGAACTACCACGCCGCAATCGTGACCGCAGCGATCGTGGTCGCGTTCGAATTGGTCGGGCTGGCGGTGATTCGGTGGCGGTTCTTCGAGACGAGCTTCGCGAAATCGCTACTGAACCTTGTCGTCGGCGGCACTGCCATCGCCGTCGTCGGTGCTTTCGTCGGCTTCGCCGGCTGAGTCGACCGCGGGCTCGGCTTCGGCCGCGGGCTCGCTCGCGCGGCTTCGGCCTCGCCTCGGCGTCCGGCGCCTCCTCGGCGTCCGCCTCCGGGGCCTCGTCGACCTCGTCGACCGGCTCCTCCGCCGCAGCCGCGACGGGCTCAGGCGTCCGCTCTTCGCGCTGTGCGGCGACGTACTCCTCGTTGACGAGCTCGAGGTACGCCATCTCCGCCGCGTCGCCCTGCCGCGGGCCGATCTTCACGATCCGCGTGTAACCGCCCGGGCGATCCTTGAAGAGCGGAGCGACGTCGGCGAACAGCTTGTGCACGACGTCGCGCGAGCGCAGGAAAGCCGTCGCCTGGCGGCGTGCATGCAGGTCGCCGCGACGCCCGAGCGTGATCATCTGCTCGGCGATCGGCTTCACCGCCTTCGCCTTGGTGACGGTCGTCTTGATACGACCGTGCTCGATCAGCGCACCGGCAAGGTTCGAGTAGAGCGCCTTGCGGTGCGCCGAGTCGCGGCCGAGCTTCTTCCCTGAGCGCGCGTGACGCACCGTTATTCCGCGCCGTTCCCGCCGCCGCGCAGATTGAGACCGTGCTGCTGCAGCGTCTCCTTGACCTCTTCGATCGACTTCTTGCCGAAGTTCGGGATCGCAGCAAGCTCCGACTCCGACTTGGTGACGAGGTCGCCGATCGTTTCGATGCCGACGCGCTTGAGGCAGTTGTACGAACGGACACCGAGCTCCAGCTCCTCGATCGGGAAGTTCTCCATCCCACCCGCGAGCGAGACGCCGGCGGCCTCGCCGGCACCGTCGGACGACGGGGCGGCGGACTCGCCGTAGCCCTCGATCTTCTCCAGGTCGGTGAAGATCGCCAGCTGGCGGATGAGGATCTCGGCGCCCTGCGCGATCGCGTCCTTCGGATCGATCGAGCCGTTCGTCGTCACGTCGAGGATCAGCTTGTCGTAGTCGGTGCGCTGCCCGACGCGCGCCGCCTCCACGTCGTAGGCGACGCGGTTGATCGGCGAGAACATCGAGTCGACGGGAATGACCCCGATCGTGTGCGCCTGCCCGCGGTTGCCCTCGGCCGGCACGTAGCCGCGGCCGCGGCCGATCGTGAGCGTGACCTCGAGACGGCCCTTCGACGAGAGGTTCGCGATCTCGAGGTCCGGGTTCAGGATCTCGAGATCGGCGGGTGCCTCGATGTCGGCGGCCGTGACCACGCCCTCACCGCGCTTCGTCAGCCGAACCTCCACCTCCGGCGACTCGCCGTGGAGGATGCAGACGAGCTGCTTCAGGTTGAGGATGATGTCGGTGACGTCCTCGCGGACGCCCGGAAGCGTGGTGAACTCGTGCGCGACGCCCTCGATCTTCACCGAGGTGACCGCGGCACCCTCCAGGGAGGAGAGGAGCACACGGCGCAGCGAGTTGCCGAACGTGTAGCCGAAGCCGCGATCGAGCGGCTCGATCACGAAGACGCCACGATTCTCGTTCACTTCCTCGTGCGTGATCTTCGGCACCTGGAAATCGGTCGCGCGTACTGCCAATTTGTGTCCTTTCTTTGCGGGCGCTAACGAAGTATTCGAACTACTTCGAGTAGAGCTCGACGATCAGCTGTTCGGAAACCGGGGTGTCGATCTCGGCACGCTCCGGCCACTTCAAGACGGTCCCGCTGAGCCCGTCGTGGTCTGCCTGGAGCCACGGGGCGACAGCGGCGGTGAGGTCGGTCGCGTCACGGACGATCTGCTCCGCGCCGGACCCTGTCTTCAGCGAGACCAGGTCGTCAGGCTTGACCTGGTAGCTCGGGATGTTCACGCGGCGTCCGTTCACGGAGAAGTGCCCGTGCCGGACGAGTTGGCGCGCCTGAGCTCGCGACGCCGCGAACCCGAGCCGGTAGACGACGTTGTCGAGGCGGGTCTCGAGCATCCGCAGCAGGTTGTCGCCGGTGATGCCACCCTGCTTGTTCGCCTTCTCGTAGTACGTGCGGAACTGGGTCTCGAGCAGGCCGTAGTAGCGACGCGCCTTCTGCTTCTCGCGCAACTGCAACAGGTACTCGCTCTGCTTGATGCGGCCGCGTCCGTGCTCGCCCGGCGGATACGAGCGGCGCTCGATGGCGCACTTCTCGGTCAGGCAGCGCTCGCCCTTGAGGAAGAGCTTGATGCCCTCACGGCGGCACTGCTTGCACTTCGGTGAGCGATCGCGAGCCACTACACGCGCCTCCGCTTCTTCTGCCGGACGCCGTTGTGTGCCTGCGGCGAGACGTCCTTCACACCGAGGATCTCCAGCCCCGCCGCCTGCAGCGAGCGAATCGCCGTCTCACGGCCGGAGCCCGGCCCCTTGACGAACACTTCGACCTTCTGGAGGCCGTGCTCCATGCCCTTGCGGGCAGCGGCATCAGCGGTCACCTGCGCGGCGAACGGAGTCGACTTGCGCGAGCCCTTGAACCCGGCCGAGCCGGCCGACTCCCACACGATGACGTTCCCGTCCTTGTCGGTCAGGGCGACGATCGTGTTGTTGAACGATGTCTTGATGTGCGCCTGGCCGATCGCGATGTTCTTGCGGACGCGGCGGCGGGTGCGACCGCGCGTGGTCGCTGCTCTGCGAGGAGGTGCCATTACTTCGCCTTCTTCCCGCGGCCGACGGTCTTCTTCGGCCCCTTGCGCGTGCGCGCGTTGGTCTTGGTGCGCTGGCCACGCGCCGGGAGGTTGCGCCGGTGCCGCAGCCCGCGGTACGCCCCGATCTCGGACAGCCGCTTGATCGCCTGGGTGCGCTCGCGGCGCAGATCACCCTCGACCTGCTCGTTCTGGTCGATGTAGTCGCGGAGCTTCGCAACCTCGTCTTCGGTGAGGTCCCGGACCTTCGTGTCCCGCGAGAGGCCGAGCGCGTCACAGATCTTCTGCGCCGTCGGCTGGCCGATGCCGAAGATGTAGGTCAGCCCGATCTCGAGCCGCTTCTGGTTCGGCAGGTTGACGCCTGCGATACGTGCCATGTGTTGTGATCTACCCCTGACGCTGCTTGTGGCGCGGATTCGTGCAAATGACCATGGTGCGTCCATGCCGCTTGATCACGCGGCAGCGCTCGCACATGGGCTTGACTGAAGGTCTGACTTTCATTCAGAGTTCCTCGAAGACGTGGTAAGGGCGCGCACGGCTAGACGCCTCGCAGCGCGGGTCGTCATGGTACCAGGACCCCTCCGCCTGTGAGGATCCTGGGGCCGGCCGCCGTCACGGCGACCGTGTGCTCGAAATGCGCGGCGAGGGAGCCGTCCGTCGTCGAGATCGACCAGTCGTCGTCATGGATGTACACGTCGGGGCCGCCCGCCGTGATCATCGGCTCGATCGCGATCGTCATGCCTTCCTTGAGCTCGGGGCCGCGGTAGGTCGAGACGAAGTTCGGGACCTGGGGATCCTCGTGCATCGACCTCCCGACTCCGTGACCGACGAGGCTCCGGATGACGCTGTAGCCCGCGTCCTCGGTGACGGCCTGGACGGCCTGCGAGATGTCGCCGATCGAGTTGCCGAGGCGCGCCTCCCTGATCCCCGCCTCGAGGGCCGCCTGACACGTGTCCAGCAGCCGCTGCGCCTCGGCCGAGATCGATCCGACCGCGTAGGTCCAGGCCGAGTCGGCGACGAACCCGTCGAGCGTCACGCCGACGTCGACGGACAGGATGTCGCCGTCCTGGAGCTTCAGCGGGCCGGGAATCCCGTGCACGACCATCGAATTCGGCGACAGGCAGGTGGCCGCGGGATATCCCTTGTAGCCCTTGAAGGTCGGTACGCCCCCGTGGGAGCGGATGAACTCGTCCGCGAGGTCGTCGAGCTCGGCCGTGGTGCTCCCGGGCTGCAGCTGCTCCTCGATCAGCGCCAGCGTCTCGGCCACCACCTTCCCCGCGCGCGCCATCGTCTCGATCTCCTGGGCCGACTTGCGGATGATCACGCGACCACCTGCAGCGAATCGGAGATCTCCGACCACACCTCGTCGATCGACCGGTCGGCGTGCACGGGCACGAGCTTGCCGGTGGCGCGGTAGTGCTCGACGATCGGTTCGGTCTCCGAGTGGTAGATCTGCAAGCCGCTTCGCGATCAATTCCGGCGTGTCGTCTGCGCGGCCCTCCACCTGTGCACGCTCGAGCGCTCGCCGCATACCGACCTCGTCGGTCACCTCGAAGAACAGGATCGCGTCCAGCCCGCGGCCGATGCCGCCGAGCATGAGATCCAGGGCCTCGGCCTGGGCGAGGTTACGCGGGAAGCCGTCGAGCACGAACCCTCCCTGGGCATCCGGCTGCGAGAGGCGCTCCTCGATCATCGCGATCGTCAATTCGTCGGGCACGAGCCGGCCGTACGCCATGATCTCGCCGACCTGCTTGCCGAACTCGGTGCCCTCGGCCTGCGCGGCGCGAAACATGTCACCCGTCGAGACATGCGGAATCCCGTACTCCGAAGCGATGCGCTTGGCCTGCGTGCCCTTGCCGGCCCCTTGCGGGCCGAGGACGAGGAGATTCACCGCAGGAAGCCCTCGTAGGAGCGCATCATCATCTGCGACTCCATCTGACGCATCGTGTCGAGCGCCACGCCGACGACGATCAGCACCGAGGTGCCGCCGAGCGCGCGCGAGGTTGCCTGCGAGAAGCCGAAGTGCTTGATGAAGATCGACGGCAGGACGGCGACGGTGGCGAGGAACAGCGAGCCCGGGAGCGTCAGCCTCGTCAGCACGCGGTCGAGGTATTGCGCGGTCGGCGGGCCCGGCCGGATGCCCGGGATGTAGCCGCCGTACTTGCGCAGGTTGTCGGCCTGGTCGACCGGGTTGAACTGAACCGCGGTGTAGAAGTAGGTGAAGACGATGATCAGCACCGTTTCGACGGCGAGGTACGTCCACGACGAGGGCGCGAAGTGTGTGTTGATCCACGTCGACGACGACGGTGCGAACGACGAGACCGTCTGCGGCAGCGCCAGGAGCGCCGCGGCGAAGATCACCGGGATCACGCCCGCCATGTTCACGCGCAGCGGCATGTAGGTCGCGCCGCCCTGAGTCTGGCGGCGGCCGACCATGCGCTTCGCGTACTGGATCGGAATGCGGCGCTGGCCCTCCTGGACGAAGACGACCGCGACCACGATGCCGATGGCGATCAGCGGGAAGAACAGCTTCTCGACCGCACCGCCGTTGAGCCAGGCGTTGATGCCCTGCGGCATGGAGGTGAGGATGGACGCAAAGATCAGCAGCGAGATGCCGTTGCCGATGCCGCGCTTCGTGATCAGCTCGCCGAACCACATCAGCACGATCGTGCCTGCCGTGAGCGTGACGACGATCAGCACGAGACGGCCCGGGTTGGCCGGTAGCGCTCCCTGCGTGTGGAACAGGTACGCGTACCCGGTCGCCTGCGCCGCGGCGAGGAACACGGTCAGGTAGCGGGTGTACTGGTTGATCTTGGCGTACCCGGCCTCGCCCTCCTTCTGGAGCGCCTCGAGCTGCGGGATCACCACCGTCAGGAGCTGCAGGATGATCGACGCCGTGACGTACGGCATGATCCCGAGCGCGAAGATCGAGAATCGCGAGAGCGCCGAGCCGGAGAAGAGGTTCAGCAGGCCGAGCAGCGAGCCGCCGCGGCCGTTGAAGAAGCTCTCGATCTGGGCGGAGTCGACGCCCGGCGCGGGCAGCCACGAGCCCATGCGGTAGAGCGCAAGGATCCCTGCGGTGAACAGGAGCCGGCGCCGAAGCTCCGGGACCCGCCACGCATTGGCGAGCCAGGACAGCAAGGCTTAGGAGCCCTCGCCTTCAGCGGGCTCTGCGGCGGGGGCGGCCTCGGCGTCCTGGTGCGGCATCCTCCGTGGTGTCCTTCGTCCTGCCCTCGGGCCGCCGTTTCAGGTTCTTCGGCTTCCTGGGCTTCTGCTCCTTGAGCACGGTCAACGAGCCGCCGGCGGCCTCGACCTTGTCGCGGGCGGTCGCCGATGCACCATGCACCGTGATCGTCAGCTTCTTGGTCAGCTCTCCGACGCCGAGCAGCTTCACGTCCTTGCGGATCGAACGGATCAGGCCCTTCGCCTTCAGCGACTCGGGCGTGACCTCCTCGCCCGCCTCGAAGCGCGCCTCGAGGTCGCGCAGGTTGACCGGCTGCGAGTAGGTGCGGAACGGGCCGATCGGCATCGCGTCGGCCGAGGTGTTGCCGCGGAGCTTCGCCGTGCGCATATGCAGCGGCATCTGGCCGCCCTCGAAGCCCGCGCGCATCGCGTGCGAGCCGGCGCGGGACTTCTGGCCCTTGATCCCGCGGCCCGAATACCGGCCCTTGCCCGAGCCGAGACCGCGGCCGACCCGCTTGCGATCGATGCGGGGCTGCGCGGGCTGGAGGTTCGACAGGTTCAGATCGCCGGCCATGACCTAGGACTCCTCGACCTTCACGAGATGGCGCACCTTGCGCAGCATGCCAGCGAGGACCGGCGAGTCGTCGATCTCATTGGTCTTGCCGATCCGGCCCAGGCCGAGCGCCCGCAGCGTGCCGCGGTGCCGCTCCGACTGACCGATCTGGCTACGCACCTGCGTCAGCTTCAACTTCGACAACCACGCTCACCTCCTCGGCCTCCTGAACCTCGGGCTGCTTGTACGGCAGGACTTCGCTGATCTGCTTGCCGCGGGCCTTGGCGACTTCCTCGGGCCGCCGCAGCTGGCGCAGCGCCTGCTCCGCCGCCTTCAGCATGTTGATCGGGTTCGTCGTGCCGAGCGACTTCGCCAGCACGTCCTTGATGCCGCCGAGCTCGAGCACCGCGCGCACGCCGCCACCGGCGATGACGCCGGTGCCGGGCGAGGCCGGCCGCAGGAGCACGCGGGCTGCATCGAAGCGCCCGAGCGACTCGTGGGTGATCGTCTGCCCATGCTTGGGCACGGTGAACATGTTCTTCTTCGCGTCGTCGACCGCCTTCGAGATTGCCAGCGGCACCTCGCGCGCCTTCCCATAGCCGACGCCGACACGATCGACCTCATCGCCGATCACGACCAGCGCCGTGAACGAGAAACGCCGGCCGCCCTTGACGACCTTGGCGACGCGATTGATCTCGACCACGCGCTCCTTGAGCTCGCGGACCTCCTGCACGTCGATTGCCACTAGAAAGTCAGTCCTCCTTCGCGCGCGCCTTCGGCGAGTGCCTTGACGCGACCGTGATACAGGTAGCCGCCGCGATCGAAGACGACGCTCTCGACGCCTGCCTTCTTCGCCGCTTGAGCGAGCCGCTTGCCGACTTCGGCAGCCTGCTCCGTCTTGTCACCCTTGAACGACTTCGGCAGCTCCAGCCATGACGCGGCGGCGAGCGTGCGGCCGGCGTCGTCGTCGATGAGCTGCGCGAAGACGCCGCGGTTCGAACGAAACACGAGCAGGCGGGGACGCTCGGCCGAGCCGCGGACCTTGCCGCGCACCCGGCGATGCCGGCGCAGGCGCGCTTCGCGAACTGTCAATTGGCTCATGCCCGCTTCCCGACCTTCCGGCGAACGTACTCGCCTTCGTAGCGAATGCCCTTGCCCTTGTACGGCTCCGGCGGCCGCACCTTGCGAATCTCGGCGGCGGTCTGGCCGACCGCCTGCTTGTCGATGCCGCGCACGACCACCTGGGTCGGGATCGGCACCTCGAACTCGATGCCCTGCCGCGGCTTGATCTTCACGGAGTGGGAGTACCCGACCTGCAGCTCGAGGTCGGTGCCCGCGAGCGCGGCGCGGTAGCCGACGCCCTGGATCTCGAGGCGCTTCTCGAAGCCCTGTGTGACACCCTCGACCATGTTCGCGATCAGCGTCCGCGTCAGGCCGTGCAGCGCCCGATCCTCGCCGCGCTCGGTCGGGCGGGTGACGGTGATCACGGACTCGTCCTGTGCGATCTGCATGCGCTGAGGGACGTCCTGGCGCAGCTCGCCCTTCGGCCCGGACACCGTGACGCGCCCAGGGTCGATCGAGACGATCACGCCTGCAGGAACTTCGATTGGCCGTTTTCCGATGCGAGACATGTGTGGTTACCAGACGTAGCAGATGACTTCGCCGCCGATGCCTTCGGCCTCGGCGGTGCGGCTCGTGACGACGCCGCGAGAGGTGGACATGATCGCGATGCCCATGCCGCCCAGCACGCGCTGGCGGCGGTCCTTGCCGGCGTAGATCCGCCGGCCCGGCTTGGACACGCGCTTGAGGCCGGAGAGGACACGCTCGCGGCCGCGGCCGTACTTGAGCTCGACGACCAGAGTCGGGTGGGTGCCTGCATCCGAGACGTGGAAGTCGCGGATGTAGCCCTCCTCCTTGAGGATGCGGGCGATCTCGACCTTCAGCTTCGAGGTCGGCATCTCGGCATTGTCGTGCAGCGCCTTGTTGGCGTTGCGGATGCGCGTGAGCATGTCGGCGACGGGATCGGTGAGCACTGTTCCTCCTACCAGGAGCTCTTGGTCATGCCGGGGATGACGCCCTGGTGGGCGAGTTCCCGCAGGCAGATACGACAGAGCCCGAACTTCTTGAAGACGGCGCGCGGACGACCGCAGCGGTTGCAGCGCGTGTAGTTGCGGACCTTGAACTTCGCAGGCCTTGCGGCCTTGACTCTCAGCGATTTCTTCGCCATTTACCTGCTGCCTCCGTCGGCGGCGAACGGCAGGCCGAGCGCTGTCAGCAGCGCGCGCGCCTCGTTGTCGTTCGTCGCGGTCGTGGTGATCGCGACGTCGAGGCCGCGGATCTGATTGATGCTGTCGTAGTCGATCTCCGGGAAGATGATCTGCTCGCGAATACCGAGGGAGTAATTGCCGCGGCCGTCGAACGAGTCCGGGCTCAGCCCGCGGAAGTCGCGGATGCGCGGGAGGGCGATCGAGACGAGCCGGTCGAGGAATTCCCACATCCGGTCGCCGCGCAGCGTCACCTTGACGCCGATCGGCATGCCTTCGCGGATCTTGAACTGCGCGATCGACTTGCGCGCCTTGCGCACCTGAGCACGCTGGCCGGCAATGATCGTCAGCTCCTCGAGGGCTGCATCGATCTGCTTCGCGTCGGTCTTGCCCTCGCCGACGCCCATGTTCAGCGTGATCTTGTCGATCGTCGGCGACTGCATGATCGAAGCCAGCTCGAGCTGCTCGCGCAGTTCGGCGCGGAGCTCGTCGTTGTAACGCTGCTTGAGGCGCGGGGTATAGGTCTCGGTCGCTGCCATTACTTGTCGATCTCCTGGCCGCAGCCGGCGCGCTTGCAGACACGCACCTTGACGGTGCCGTCCTTGCCCTCCTTGAAGCGGTAGCCGACACGAGTCGGCAGCTTGCAGGTCGGGCAGACGAGCATCACGTTCGAGACAGAGACCGCGGCAGCAAGCTCGATGCGGCCGCCGGGCGCGATCTGCGTGCCACCCATGCGGCTCGCATTGCGGATCGGACGCGGCTTCTGATGCTTGGTCATCTGGTTGAGGTTCTCGACGATCACC
This sequence comes from uncultured Thermoleophilia bacterium, assembly GCA_963779535.1. GTDB lineage: Bacteria > Actinomycetota > Thermoleophilia > Gaiellales > Gaiellaceae > PALSA-600. Next base: position 419,331 of record CAVZYP010000007.1, read on the forward strand.
TTGCCGTCACGCGGACGTGCATCGAGGATCCGGCCCTGCTTCCCGCGATCCTTGCCGGTCAGCATCTGGACGGTGTCGCCCTTCTTCAACTTGATTGCAGTCGTCATCTCTAGAGCACCTCTGGAGCCAAGCTCACGATCTTCATGAAGTTCTTCTCACGCAGCTCGCGGGCGACCGGCCCGAAGATGCGCGTTCCACGCGGATTGCGCTGTGCATCGATGATCACTGCCGCGTTCTCGTCGAACGAGATCAGTGTTCCGTCGTCCCGGCCGAACGGCTTCTTCGTCCGCACGACGACGGCTTTCACCACTTCGCCCTTCTTGACCGTGCCCTGAGGGGCGGCGGCCTTGACGGTGGCCGTGATGATGTCGCCGACACGCGCGTAGCGGCGCTTCGAGCCGCCCGCAACGCGGATGCAGAGTAGCTCACGAGCACCCGTGTTGTCGGCGACCTTGAGACGTGTTTCCTGCTGGATCATCTACTTCGCCTTCTCAACGATCTCGGCGAGCCGCCACCGCTTCTGCTTCGACAGAGGCCGCGTCTCGACGATGCGAACCGTGTCGCCGACGCCGGCCGTATTCGCCTCGTCGTGGGCGTGGAACTTGACCGTCGACCGAACGACCTTCTTGTACTTGGGATGGCTCTTGATCACGTCGACCTTGACGACGATCGTCTTGTCGCCCTTGTCGGAGACGACGACCCCGCGGCGCTCCTGGCGCCGGCCGAGCTCGGACTCCGGCTTGCCGGTGCGCGTGATGGGCCGGCGCGTCTTCGGCTTCTCGCGGACGACCTGCGGGCGTGTGCGGCGGGCCGTGCGCGGCACGTGCTTGAGCGAACGCTGCTTCTTGGCAGGCGCTGCCGGCTCGGGCTCGGGCTCTTCCACGGCCACCTCGGCCTCCGCAACGGTCTCCGACACCTCGGTGTCAGACACCTCCTCGGTCTCGACCACGGCTTCGACCTCGACCTCGACCTCGGGGGTCTCTTCCTCGGTTGTCTCGTTCTTCTCTTCGTCCGCCATCGCTCAGCTCTCGACCTTCTGCTTGTTGGAGTTCCGCTGGTGCTGCGTCGTGAGGATCCGTGCGATCTCACGCTTGGCCAGCTTCAGACGTGTGGTGTTCTCGAGCGCGCCGGTCGCGGCCTGGAACCGCAGGTTGAACAGCTCCTGGCGCGTATCGGCGAGCCGATGCTCGAGCTCCTCGTCGCTCAGGTCGCGCAAGTCTCTAGCCCGCAAAGAGATCACCGCCCTCGCGTCGCACGAATTTGGACTTGATCGGCAGCTTCTGCGCGGCAAGGCGGAGCGCTTCCTTCGCAAGCGGCTCGGGAACGCCCGACAGCTCGAACATCACGCGGCCCGGCTTGACGACGGCCACCCAGCCTTCCGGGGAGCCCTTGCCCTTCCCCATGCGCGTCTCGGCCGGCTTCTTGGTGAACGGCTTGTCGGGGAAGAGGTTGATCCAGACCTTGCCGCCGCGCTTGATCTTGCGCGTCATCGCGATGCGTGCGGCCTCGATCTGACGGTTGGTGATCCACCCGGCCTCGAGCGCCTTGATCCCGTAGTCGCCGAAGTGGACCGCGGTCTGGCCCGTCGAGGTTCCGCGACGGCGGCCGCGGTGCATCTTGCGGAACTTGGTCTTCTTGGGGAGCAACATCAGCTGTCAGCTTTCTTCTTGCGGGGAGCGGCCTTCGGCTTCTCGGCCGGCGGCGGTGTGGTCGCCTCGGGCGGAGCCTCGGCTGCCGGCGTCGCCGGAGCGTCGACCTGCGGCTCGGGTGCCTGCGCGGGCGGCGCGTCCTGCGTGCGCGGGCGCGTCGATGCGCCGCCACGGGTCCGCGGTGCGCCGGGCCGGTTGCCCGCGCCGCCGCCGCCGGGGCGGTTCTGTCCGCCGCGCTGGCCGGGACGGCCGCGACGCACCGGCCCGAGACCTTCGCGATCCTGGTTGCGGTTGCGGCCGGACTCGCGCGAGGCGCCGAGGCCCTCGGTGACGCCGCCGCGGCGGCGTGCGGTGTCCTGGTCGCCGAGGCGCGTCTCCTTGCCCCCGCCCGGAATGCCGCCATAGCCCTCCGGCATGATCTCGCCCTTGTTGATCCAGACCTTGACGCCGATGCGGCCGGTCGGGGTCCTGGCCTCGACGAAGCCGTAGTCGATGTCGGCGCGAATCGTGTGCAGCGGCACGCGGCCCTCGGAGTACTGCTCCGAGCGGCTCATTTCCGAGCCGCCGAGACGGCCCGAGCACTGCACCTTCACGCCCGCGGCACCCGAGCGGATGGCCGACGCGAGCGAGCGCTTCATGGCGCGCCGGAACGACACGCGGTTCTGCAGCTGCTCTGCGATCGACTGTGCGACGAGCTTCGCATCCAGCTCCGGCCGCTTGATCTCGTTGATGTTGATGTGCACGTTCTTCTGGGTCATCGCGTGCACTTCTTTGCGCAGCGCGTCCACCTCGACACCGGACTTGCCGATGACGATCCCGGGGCGCGCCGTGTAGATGTCGATCGTGATCCGCTGCTTGTCCTTGCGGATCAGGATGTCCGACAGCCCCGCGTGCGACAGCTTCTTGAGAATGTGCTCGCGGATCTTGATGTCCTCGATCAGCGCGCCTGCAAATTCCTTCTTGCCGACCATCCAGTTCGACTTCCAGTCGTGGATGACGCCGACACGCAGACCGCCGGGATGAACCTTCTGTCCCATTAGCTACCCGTCTCCTCGGTCTTGTTCCTGCGTGGCGTCCGCTTGGGCTTCTCGACGACGGCGGGAGCCGCCGCGGAAGCATCCTGCGCGACCTGGATGGTGATGTGGCACGTCCGCTTGCGAATGCGGGCGACCCGGCCGCGGGCGCGGGCGCGCCAGCGCTTCAGGGTCGGGCCTTCATCGACGAAGACGGCTGCGACGACGAGGTCGTCGCCGTTCCAGTGCAGCTCTGGATTCGACTCGGCGTTCGCAACCGCCGAGCGCAGCACCTTCTCGACCTCGATGGCCGCCGCGCGCTCGGTGAACGCGAGGATGGTGCGCGCCTCGGGCACGCTGCGCCCGCGAATGTTGTCCGTCACGAGCCGCGCCTTGCGCGGCGAGATGCGGACGAACTTCGCCGTCGCCTGGACGGTGCGAGCTGAATCGACAGCAGCCATCAGCGCTTCTTCACCTGCGTCTTCTGGTCGCCGGCGTGGCCCCTGAAATGACGGGTCGGAGCGAACTCGCCGAGCTTGTGACCGACCATCTGCTCGGAGATGAACACCGGGACGTGCTTGCGCCCGTCGTGGACCGCGATCGTGTGCCCGACCATGTCGGGGAACACGGTCGATGTCCTCGACCAGGTGCGAATCATGTTCTTGGAGCCCGAGTCGTTCATCTTCTGGATGCGCGCGAGCAGCCGCTCCTCGACGAAAGGCCCCTTCTTGGAACTGCGACTCATTAGCGCTTGTCCTTCCCGCGGCGACGGCCGCGCACGATCAACTTGTCGGATGCCTTGTGCTTCGAGCGGGTGCGCTTGCCGAGCGTCGGCACGCCCCACGGGGTGACCGGGTGACGGCCGCCCTTGGACTTGCCCTCGCCCCCGCCGTGTGGGTGGTCGACCGGATTCATCGCCGATCCGCGAACGGACGGGCGCTTGCCGAGCCAGCGGCTGCGGCCCGCCTTGCCGATCGTCACGTTCTGATGCTCGACATTGCCGACCTGGCCGACTGTCGCGCGGCAGGTGAGCAGAACGCGGCGCATCTCGCCGGAGGGCAGGCGAAGCGTCGCGTGCCCACCGTCCTTGGCAACGAGCTGCACGCCCGAGCCGGCCGAACGCGCCATCTGGCCGCCCTTGGCCGGTTGAAGCTCGACGTTGTGCACGAGCGTGCCGGTGGGGATGTTCTCCAGCGGGAGCGCGTTGCCCGGCTTGATGTCGGCGTCGGCCCCGGACTGCACGTATGAGCCGACCCGCACCCCTGCCGGGGCGAGGATGTACGCCTTCGCACCGTCGGCGTAGTGCAGGAGCGCGATGCGCGCCGAGCGGTTGGGGTCGTACTCGATCGCCGCGACCTTCGCCGGCACACCGTCCTTGGTGCGCTTGAAGTCGATGATCCGGTAGCGGCGCTTGTGGCCGCCGCCCTGATGGCGCGTCGTGATGCGGCCCGTGTTGTTGCGGCCGCCCTTCTTCGTGAGCTTCTCGGTGAGCGCCTTCTCGGGCGTCGACTTCGTGACCTCCGCGAAGTCGGAGACCGACATGTGGCGGCGGCCCGGGCTGGTCGGCTTGAAGCGGCGGACTGGCACTAGATCTGAGCCCCCTCGAAGATCTCGATCGTGTCACCGGCGCGCAGCTGCACGACGGCCTTCTTCCAGGCCGGGCGTGCGCCCTTGAAGACGCCGCGGCGCTTCGGCTTCGCCTGAACCTTGATCACGTTGACACGCTGCACCTTGACGCCGAAGAGCTCCTCGACGGCCTGACGGATCTGCGTCTTGTGCGCGTTCGAGTGCACGCGGAACGTGTAGCTCCCGCGGGTCGTCCCCGCGTAGGACTTCTCGCTCAGAATCGGCGCGAGGATCACCTGAGAGGCGTGCACTACTCCGCCCTCCCCTGGACGAGCGGCAGGGCCGCCTCGGTCACGAGCAGCGAACGCGCCCAGACCAGTGCTGCGACCTCGAGCTCGCTCGGACCGATGATCGCGACCCGCTCCAGGTTGCGGAAGCTCCTTCTCAAAGCATCCTCTTCGTGGAGCGCAATCACGACCAGCGGCAACTGGATGGCCCGAGCCCTCGAGGAGGGACCTCGGCTGCTTCGTCGACGGCGCGTCGAACTGCGCCGCATCGACGATCGCGATCGAGCCCTCGCTTCGCATGACTGGCCAGAGCCGACCGAAGGGCGGCTTTGGCGGATTTCTTGTTCACCTTCTGGATGAACTGGCGCGGGACCTTCGCGAAGGTGTGCCCGCCGCCGGTGAACTGCGGCGCGCGGATCGTGCCCTGACGCGCGCGGCCGGTGCCCTTCTGGCGCCACGGCTTCGCGCGGCCGCCGGAGACGAGGCCGCGGCTCTTCGTCGCGACCGTCCCTGCGCGGCGCGCGTTCTGCTCCGCCCGCACGGCCTCGTGCACGAGATGCGGCTTGATCTCGGCCGCGAACACGACGTCATCGAGCGTCACGGTTCCCGTTTCACCCAGCTTGGGTGCGTTGACAGCCATTAGCCGCGCACCTCGACGATGCCGTTCTTCGGGCCTGGGACCGCGCCCTTGACGAGGAGCAGGTTGCGCTCGACGTCGACCTGGTGCACGGTCAAGCCGAGCTGCGTGACGCGCTTTCCGCCCATCTGGCCGGCCATCTTGATGCCCTTGAAGACGCGCGACGGTGTGGCCGACGCGCCGATCGAGCCCGGCTTGCGAATGTTGTGCGAACCGTGCGAGCGCGGACCGGAGCTGAAGTTGTGGCGCTTGATCGTGCCCTGGAAGCCCTTGCCGATCCCGATGCCGGCGACCTTGATCTTGTCACCCGGTTCGAAGATCTCCACGGTGACCGACTCGCCCTCGACAGCGCCGTCGATGCCGCCACGGAACTCGACGAGCTTGCGGTGCGCACCGACCTTGAACTTCGCGAGGTGGCCGAGCTCGCCCTTCGAGAGCTTGCGGTCCTTGACGGCGTCGAATGCGAGCTGCACGGCGTCGTAGCCGTCCTCGTCCGCGAACTTCACCTGCACAACCGGGCACGGACCGGCCTCGATCACGGTGACAGGGGTGACTCCCCCGGTCTCCGGGTCGAAGATCTGGGTCATTCCCAGCTTTTTGCCGAGAATTCCCTTTGGCACTACGCAACGCTCCCGGGCAAAAAGCTGAGAAATGCGAAGCATTTCTCATAGCTTGATCTCGATGTCGACGCCCGCCGGAAGATCGAGCCGCATCAGCTGGTCGATCGTCTTCGGCGTGGGGCTGAGGATGTCGATGAGGCGCTTGTGCGTGCGCACCTCGAAATGCTCGCGCGAGTCCTTGTCCTTGAACGGGCTGCGGATCACGCAGTAGACGTTCTTCTCCGTCGGCAGAGGGACCGGCCCAGTGATGGTCGCACCGCTGCGCTGCGCAGTGTCGACGATCTGCTGGGCCGACCGGTCCAGCTGTTGATGGTCGTAGCCCTTCAGGCGGATCCGGATCTTTCCCTGTGCCATTTGACGGTTTCTCTCTTCCTACTTGACGAGCGGCGTTATTTGACGATCTCTGTGACGACGCCTGCACCCACGGTGCGGCCGCCTTCGCGGATCGCGAAGCGGAGGCCCTGGTCCATGGCGATCGGCTGGATCAGCGTGATCTCCATGTTCGTGTTGTCGCCCGGCATGACCATCTCCTGGCCCTCCGGGAGCGAGACCGCGCCCGTCACGTCCGTCGTGCGGAAGTAGAACTGCGGGCGATAGTTGTTGAAGAACGGCGTGTGGCGGCCGCCTTCGTCCTTCGACAGCACGTACACCTCGGCCTTGAAGTGCGTGTGCGGCGTGATGGAGCCCGGCTTCGCGAGCACCTGGCCGCGCTCGACCTCTTCCCGCTTGACGCCGCGGAGCAGTGCGCCCGCGTTGTCGCCTGCCTGCGCGAAGTCGAGCGACTTCTGGAACATCTCGAGACCGGTGACGACCGTCTTCTCCACCTTCTCGTGGATGCCGACGATCTCGATCTCGTTCCCGACCTCGATCTTGCCCTGCTCGACGCGGCCCGTCACCACGGTGCCGCGGCCCGTGATCGTGAACACGTCCTCGATCGGCATCAGGAACGGCTTGTCGGCGTCGCGCACCGGCTCCGGGATGTAGGAGTCGACGGCGTCCATCAGCTCGACGATCTTGGCCTCCCACTCCTCGTCGCCCTCGAGCGCCTTGAGCGCCGAGCAGCGGACGATCGGGATGTCGTCGCCGGGGAACTCGTACTTCGACAGCAGCTCGCGAACCTCGAGCTCGACGAGCTCGAGGAGCTCCTCGTCGTCGACCATGTCGGCCTTGTTGAGCGCGACGACGATGTAGGGCACCTCGACCTGGCGGGCCAGGAGGATGTGCTCGCGCGTCTGCGGCATCGGGCCGTCGGCGGCCGAGACCACGAGGATCGCGCCGTCCATCTGGGCGGCGCCCGTGATCATGTTCTTGATGTAGTCGGCGTGGCCCGGGCAGTCGACGTGCGCGTAGTGCCGGTTCGCCGTCTCGTATTCGACGTGCGACGTGTTGATCGTGATTCCGCGCTGCCGCTCTTCGGGAGCGTTGTCGATCTCGGCGAAGCTCTTCACCTGTCCGCCGCCGCCGCGCTTGGCGAGCACGCTCGAGATCGCGGCTGTCAGCGTCGTCTTCCCGTGGTCGATGTGCCCGATGGTGCCGACGTTGAGGTGCGGCTTCGTGCGCTCGAACTTCTGCTTGGCCATTCCTTCCTTCCTTTTCTTAGGACCCCGAGCCCTGCTCGGTGATCTCGGTCGCGATCGACGCCGGCACGTCTTCGTACCGGTCGAACTGCATGGTGAAATCTGCGCGGCCCTGGGACATCGACCGCAGGTCGGTGGCGTAGCCGAACATCTCGCTCAGCGGGACGCTCGCCTTGATCACCTGGGCGTTTCCAACGGGCGTCATCTCCCCGACACGGCCGCGGCGGGACGCCAGGTTGCCCATCACGTCGCCGACGTAGTCCTCCGGCGTCGTGACTTCGACGGCCATCATCGGCTCGAGCAGCTTCGGCTTCGCCCGCTTCATCGCCTCCTTGAAGGCCATGGAGCCCGCGATCTTGAACGCGCGCTCGCTCGAGTCGACGTCGTGATAGCTGCCGTCGATCAGCTCGACCTTGACGTCCACGACCGGGTAGCCGGCGAGCACGCCGCTTCCCATCGCCTCGCGGATGCCTTCGTCGATCGGCTTGATGTACTCCTTCGGGATCTTGCCGCCGACGATCTTGTCGACGAACTCGTAGCCCGTTCCCGGCTCCTGCGGCAGGAGATTGATCACCGCGTCGCCGTACTGGCCCGAGCCGCCCGTCTGGCGCACGAACTTGCCCTGAATGCGCTCGGCGGGCTTCCCGATCGTCTCGCGATAGGCGACCTGCGGGCGGCCGACGTTCGCGTCGACGTTGAACTCGCGCTTGAGGCGGTCGACGATGATCTCGAGGTGGAGCTCGCCCATGCCCGAGATGAGGGTCTGGCCGGTCTCCTCGTCGGACTCGACGCGGAAGGTCGGGTCCTCCTCGGCGAGCCGGGCGAGACCGTTCCCCAGCTTGTCCTGGTCGGCCTTCGACTTCGGCTCGACCGCGACCGCGATCACCGGATCCGGGAACGTCATCGACTCGAGCACGATCGGAGCGCTCTCGACGGCGAGCGTGTCGCCCGTCGTCGTCGACTTGAGCCCGACGCCTGCGGCGATGTCGCCGGCACCGATCTCCGTGCGCTCCTCGCGGTGGTTCGCGTGCATCTGGAGGATGCGCCCGATCCGCTCGGTCTTGCCCGTGGTCGTGTTGAGCACCCGGTCGCCGGCCTTGATCTTCCCTGAGTAGACGCGGAAGTAGGTGAGCTTGCCGACGTACGGATCGGACATCACCTTGAAGGCGAGCGCGCTGAACGGCTCGTCCGACGAGGCGCCGCGCGAGAGCTCGGCCTCGGTCTTCGGGTCGATTCCCTGGATCGCGGGGACGTCGAGCGGGCTCGGTAGATAGTCGATCACGGCGTCGAGCAGCGGCTGCACGCCCTTGTTCTTGAATGCGCTCCCGAGCAGGACCGGCGTGATCTCGTCGGCGAGGGTCGCGGCGCGGATCGCGCGCTTGAGCATGTCGGCGGTCACCGAGGACTCGTCCTCGAGATAGGCGCCGAGCACCTCGTCGTCGAAGTTCGAGACGGCGTCGACGAGCTGGTGGTGGTACTCCTGCGCCTGCTCGGCGAGCTCGGCCGGGATGTCGGTCGTCTCGAACTCCTCGCCGAGGTCGTCCTTGTAGACGATCGCCTTCATCTCGACGAGGTCGATGACGCCGCGATGGACGTCCTCCTGGCCGATCGGGAGCTGGATCGGGATGGCGTTCGCGCCGAGGCGATCGACCATCGACTGCACGGCGGCGAAGAAGTTCGCGCCGGTGCGGTCCATCTTGTTGATGAACGCGATCCGGGGGACCTTGTACTTGTCGGCCTGGCGCCAGACGGTCTCGGACTGGGGCTGAACGCCGGCGACGGAGTCGAAGACGGCCACGGCGCCGTCGAGGACGCGCAGGCTGCGCTCGACCTCGACCGTAAAGTCCACGTGCCCGGGCGTATCGATGATGTTGATGCGATGGTTGCGCCACGTCGCGGTCGTCGCGGCAGACGTGATCGTGATGCCGCGCTCCTGCTCCTGCGCCATCCAGTCCATCGTGGCAGCGCCTTCATGGACCTCACCCATCTTGTGGGTGCGGCCCGTGTAGTAGAGGATCCGCTCCGTCGTCGTGGTCTTGCCCGCATCGATGTGGGCCATGATCCCGATGTTGCGGACGCGGTCCAGCGCCACCTCTTGTTCCGTTACAGCCAAAACTCTCCCGTCCTTACCAGCGGTAGTGCGCAAAGGCCTTGTTGGCCTGCGCCATCCGGTACATGTCGTCTTTGCGCTTGTAGGCGTTTCCCTGCTGCTCGAGCGCGTCGAGGATCTCGCCGGCCAGCTTGTCGGCCATGTGCTTCTCGCGGCGGTCGCGCGAATACGTGACGAGCCAGCGCAGGGCGAGCGTCCGGCCGCGCCGCTGGGGCACCTCGACCGGAACCTGGTAGTTCGCACCGCCGACCCGGCGCGACTTGACCTCGAGCACCGGCGTGACCGTCTTCACGGCCTGCTCCAGCACTTCGACGGGCGGCCGGCCGGTCTTCTCGCCGACGCGGTCGAGCGCGCCGTAGACGATCGCCTCGGCGGTCGACTTCTTGCCGTCGCGCATGACGCGGTTCATCAGCTGCGTGACGAGCTGGCTGTCGTAGACCGGGTCCGAGATGACCGGACGCGGTGTGATCTCCGCGCGGCGCGGCACTAGGATGCGCTCCGCTTGGCGCCGTACTTCGAGCGGCCCTGCTTGCGGTCGGCGACGCCCGAGGCATCGAGCGCGGCCCGGATCACCTTGTAGCGGAAGCCCGGCAGGTCCTTGACACGGCCGCCGCGGACCAGCACGACCGAGTGCTCCTGCAGGTTGTGGCCCTCACCCGGGATGTAGGTGCCGACCTCGAGCCCGTTCGTCAGGCGGACGCGGGCGATCTTGCGCAGCGCCGAGTTCGGCTTCTTCGGGGTGGTCGTCGAAACGCGCGTGCAGACGCCGCGCTTCTGCGGGGCTCCCGCGAGCGCTGGGGTCTTGGTCTTCGCGGGCTTCGATTTGCGGCCCTTGCGGATCAGCTGATTGACGGTGGGCATCCTGAGACGAGGTCTCCTCTTGCGGGTCGTATGCAGACGGGAAGGCAGGGGGAGCGCACGAATGCTGCTCCCTCCGAGCCGGCGGGCATGGTACCGGACCCGCCTGGGGCCTGCAAACGTCGTTCGCCGGGGTTCGGCGACGCGGCCCCACCGCGGGCCGAAACGCCGGGGTCAGACCCCGGACGTGTCCGAACGAGCGGAGGCGGGTGGCATGGTTGAGCGCTCGCCGCCGGGCGAGGCCCGCTCGTGCGCGCGTTCCGCGCGCAGAGACCCGTCTCGAGCCGACAACGCTGGGGTCAGACCCCGGACGTGGCTCCTCTGGACGCGGCCCCGGCGGGCGGCGCGATCAGCCGAGCGAGAGGTACGGAAGCCAGTTGGTCAGGTCGACGGTCGCGGGCTGCGGCGGCTGATCGTGCTGGCAGGTGAGGCTGCCGAGGCTCTGGTTCTCCCGCCGCCTCGCCCAGACGGCGAACGCCGCATGGCGCTCCTGGGCGACGAGGGCGTAGCGAACCGAGGACGCAGCCTGCGCGAACGGGAACGAGCCGAGCGGCGCCGGCTCGCCGAGGGCCGTGACCTTGACCCCGTCGATCTTCAAGGTCTCCCCGGCCGCGAGCGCGAGCAGCCGCCCCGGCGCCACGCCCGAAACGGCCAGGCCGCTGCGCAGATTGCCGAGCCACGGCACGGCTTGGGCGGCCCGCACGGGGCGGGCGGGCATTGCCGCATACGTCCCGAACCATTCGCGAAGCGTCGCCTGGCCCGGCGCAGGAACGTGGAGGTGCGACTCGACCGCCCGACGGCGCAGCTCGTCGGCGAGGATGCGCCGTGCGAGCGCCGGCGCCGCCTTCGCCCGCGCCAGCGCGGCCAGGTACGCGTGCCGGCTGCCGCCGAAATGATCGAGAATCGTGTCGGTCTCCGCCTGGGCCACGGCCTGGTCGTCGACGCGGGCGGCCTGCACGAGCACGGCGTGCTGGAGCTCGGCGGAGAAGGCGAGGTCTCGATCGCCGGTCAGACGTTTCAGAGGCGGAGACGTCGCCGGCGAGCAGCCTGGTCGATCCGAGCAGGCACAGCGTCCCGGCCGGCAACGTGTCCCCGACGTCGAGCGAAGGATCGAAGTCCTTGCCCGCGAGCGCCGGCGCGTCGCAGAGCGAGTGGTCTCGCGTCCAGAGCCACACGCAGGCGGCCTTGGGCTTGTCCGGGTCGTTGCCGGCCGGGTTGAAGGCTGCCCAGCCCCACGACCAGATGCTCGCGAGGTGCAGCTCCGCCGCGACCTGCGCGGCTGCGATCTCCTCCCACTTGACCACGTCGAGCCACTTCGACAGCTGGAGGCCCTCGCGGCCGCCCGCCTTGGGCGTCGAACTGAACGTCAGCATCGTTCCGAGCCGGTTCGTGGGCACGCCGATCTGAATCAGATCCTCCATGCGCGTGCGGATCGTCTCGCGCAGCCTGCGGCTGCCCGCGACCGCGCCCTGTTTCGAGATCTGTGGCCCCGAGAAGTACACCTCCGGAACGATGTCCGCGACCTGCGACGCGGCCTGCCACCAGGCGTCGGCGTCCGGGTCGTGGGTGTACGGGCGGTTCGAAAGCAGCAGGAACGGACGCGCGCCACGGGCCGCGAGACGCTGCAGATAGGCGAGCACGTTCGCGCGGTACTGCGCCGTCGTCGCCGTCCACGGGGTCGGCAGCTGCGCCCCGAACAGCTCGTTCTCGGCGATCAGCGGCTGGTCACAGCCCGTGGAGGTGACTGCGGTGTCGAAGAGCTTGTCCGCCCGTGCCTGAATCACCCCTGGGTCGGCGGGCTTCGACGGCGTCCCGACGCGGTTGTTCAGGTAGAGATCGAAGAAGACGGTCTTCGCCCCCTTCGCCCGCAACTGGGGCGGCACGATGAACTGCGACGCCGCCGCCACGACGCCGGGCCGCGCGAAGATCGTCGACCAGAACGGGACCATCCCGTCGGCGTAGTCGACCCACAACGGCTGCGTCTGCGGCAGTCCGCAGGGCAGCGGCCCCGGCCCCGCCGTGCCACCGCCGCGGGCGACACCGGCGCCCAGCGCGAGCAGCGCCCCCAGAACGACAACGAGCCGCTTCACGCGGCTCGTTGTAGCAAGGCAGGTACCTGGTACCGGTCAGTCGTCGAGCGGGCTGTCGACCTCGGGGATCTCCGTGGCCTCGCCGGCCTCGTGGGAGGACGTCCCGTCCGAGCCCGGCTCGCCGCCGAAGCTCAGGTCGAGCGCGCCGAAGTCGACGGCGCCGCCGTCCTGGCCGATCTCCTCGAGCGCCTGCAGGAGCGTGTCCCGCTCGTACGCCTCGCGGACGATCGGCTCACTCGGCGAGATCTCGATGTTCCGGTACCGCTTCAGGCCCGTGGCCGCCGGGATCAGCTTCCCGATGATCACGTTCTCCTTCAGCCCGAGCAGACGGTCGACCTTGCCCTCGATCGCAGCGTCCGTCAGCACCTTCGTCGTCTCCTGGAAGGAGGCCGCCGACAGGAACGACTCCGTGGCGAGCGATGCCTTGGTGATGCCGAGGATCAAAGGCTCATGCGTCGCCTTCTCACCCTTCGCCTTCACCTTGGCGTTCTCGCGCTCGTAGATCGCCTTGTCGACGAGCTGGCCGGGCAGCAGGTCGGTGTCGCCGTTCGACTCCACCCGGACCTTCTTCAGCATCTGCCGGACGATCAGCTCGATGTGCTTGTCGTGGATCTCGACGCCCTGGCTCTTGTAGACCTTCTGCACCTCGCCGACGAGGTACAGCTCGGTCTCGGTCGAGCCCTTGAGCGCCAGCTTGTCGGCCGGGTTCTGCGAGCCCTCGTTCAGCGGGTCGCCGGGATCGACGATCTGCCCGTTCGTGACCAGGAGCCGCGTGCGCCGCGGGAGCTGGTACTCGATGGGATCGACGAGCTCGCCGTCCTTGCCGACCTCGGTCGGGTTGACCGTGATCTTCGGGCCCCGTTCGGTCTGCTCGATCTCGATGCGCCCGCCGAGCTCGGCCAGGATCGCCGCGCCCTTGGGATTCCGCGCCTCGAAGATCTCGACGACACGCGGCAGGCCGTGTGTGATGTCCGCGCCGGCGACGCCGCCGGTGTGGAACGTGCGCATCGTCAGCTGCGTGCCCGGCTCGCCGATCGACTGGGCCGCGATGATCCCGACCGCGTCGCCGATCTCGCACATCTCGCCCGTGGCCGGGAAGATGCCGTAGCACGTCTTGCAGACTCCGGTCTCCGCGCGGCACTTGAGCACGGAGCGAACGGGCAGGAGGTAGTCCGGCCCCAGCTCGGCCTCGAGCTCTTCGAGCAGTGCGAGCGTCACGGTGACGCCACGCTCGATCAGGAGCTGCTTGCCCGGCTTGCCCGAGGCGAGCGGCTTGTAGGTGTCCGCCGAGATCACGCGCCCGAGCAGCGACTTGTTGAGACCGTCGCTCGTGCGAATCGGCAGCGCGATGTGGTCGTCGGTGCCGCAGTCGTCCTCGCGAACGATCACGTCCTGCGAGACATCGACGAGACGCCGCGTCAGGTAGCCCGAGTCCGCGGTCCGGAGGGCCGTGTCGGCGAGGCCCTTACGGGCGCCGTGCGTCGAGATGAAGTACTCGAGCACCGAGAGGCCTTCCATGAAGTTCGCCTTGATCGGGCGCTCGATGATCTCGCCCTTCGGATTCGCCATCAGCCCGCGCATGCCGGCGAGCTGGCGGATCTGCTTCATCGAGCCGCGGGCGCCCGAGTTGGCCATCATGAACACCGGGTTGAGCTCGTCGAAGTGGTGCTCCATGGCGGTCGCAACCTCGTCGGTGGCCTCGGTCCAGATGTTGACGATCGTCTCGTGGCGCTCGTCTTCGGTGATCAGGCCCATGTCGTACTGGCCGTGCACCTCTTCGACGCGCTTCTCGTAGCCGGCCAGGATCCCTTCCTTGTCCGGCGGGATGACGATGTCGTTCTTCGAGATCGTGACGCCGGCCTTGGTGGCGTACTTGAAACCGAGCGTCTTGATCGTGTCGAGAACGGGCGCCAGCGTGTGTGCGCCGTAGCGGTCCGAGAGCGACAGCACGTAGCGGTCGGTGTCGGCCTTCGCGAGCGTCCGGTTCATGAAGTCGAACTCGAGCTCCTCGTCGGGCGGGAGCAGCTCGTCGAGCGCGCGATACACGGCCGAGTTGATCAGCACGCGACCGGGCGTCGTGAGGTGCAGCTCCTCGTTGAAACGGAACTCGATCGGCTCCTGCAGCCCGACTGCCTTCATCTCGAGTGCCACCTCGATCTCGTCGGCCGAGTCGAAGCGCCGCGGATGCGGCTTCAACTTGGACGACTCCATCGACGACAGGTCGAGGTTGGAGTACGTCAGGTAGTAGATGCCGAGCACCATGTCCTGGGTCGGGGTCGCGAGCGGGCGACCGCTGGCCGGGGACAGGATGTTGTTCGAGCTGAGCATCAGGATGCGGGCCTCGGCCTGAGCCTCCGCGCTGAGCGGAAGATGGACGGCCATCTGGTCGCCGTCGAAGTCGGCGTTGAACGCGTGACAGACGAGCGGGTGCACCTGGATCGCCTTGCCCTCGACGAGGATCGGCTCGAAGGCCTGGATCCCGAGGCGATGCAGCGTCGGCGCGCGGTTCAGCAGCACCGGGTGCTCGGCGATCACCTCTTCGAGGACGTCCCAGACCTCGGGCGTCATCGAGTCGACGTACTTCTTGGCGGCCTTGATGTTCTGGACCGACTTCCGCTCGACGAGCCGGCTCATGATGAACGGCTTGAAGAGCTCGAGCGCCATCAGCTTCGGCAGGCCGCACTGGTGCAGCTTCAGCGTCGGGCCGGCGACGATCACCGAGCGGCCGGAGTAGTCGACGCGCTTGCCGAGGAGGTTCTGGCGGAACCGGCCCTGCTTGCCCTTGAGCATGTCGCTGAGCGACTTCAGCGGGCGGTTGCCCGGGCCGGTGACGGCGCGGCCGCGGCGGCCGTTGTCGAACAGTGCGTCGACGGCCTCCTGCAGCATGCGCTTCTCGTTGTTGACGATGATCTCCGGGGCCCCGAGATCGAGGAGCCGCTTGAGGCGGTTGTTCCGGTTGATCACACGGCGGTAGAGGTCGTTCAGATCGGAGGTGGCGAACCGGCCACCGTCGAGCTGCACCATCGGGCGCAGCTCGGGCGGGATGACGGGAATCGCCTCGAGGATCATCCACTCGGGGCGGTTCTGCGACTTGATGAACGCCGAGACGACCTTCAGCCGCTTGATCGCGCGCTGCTGCTTCTGGCCCTTCGACGTCTTGATCGTGTCGCGTAGCGTGGCTGCCTCGAGATTCAGGTCGAGGTCGCGGAGCAGGTCACGGATCGACTCCGCCCCCATGCCGCCGCGGAAGTAGACGCCGAAGCCGTACGGCGAGCCGAAGCGGTCCTTCAGCTCGCGGAACAGCTGCTCGTCGTTGACGACCATCTTCGGCTCGAGATCGCGGAAGAGCTGCCACGTCTGCTCGAGGCGGCGCACCGAGTCGACGGCGGCCTCACGCGTGTCCTCACGGCGCGACTCGATGTCGAGATACATCTCGCGCACCTTCAGCGCCCACTGGATCAGCGAGTCGAGATCCTCCTTCTGGATCTTCCCGTCCGTGCGCAGGCAGAGGTCGTTCGTGAGCTCGCGAATGTCCTGGCCCTCTTCCCAGGTGTCCACGGCGTCCTTGAGGATCCCGTTGCCGAGGTCGCGAACCTTGTCGAGGTTCTTGACGTCGACGTTCGCGACGTAGCTCCGATCGTCCTCGTGGGTCTCCTCGCCCGTGAGCAGCGCATCGACGATGCGGTGGATGTGCTTCGTGATCGCGCCCTTCTTCGCCCCGGTCGCCTTCTCGAGGTCCTTCTCGAGGGGCAGGATCGCGGCGAGGATCTGCTCGGCTGCGACCGCGACGTTCTCGAGCTCACGCGGGGTGAGCTTGCGGTCGTCGCGGATCGCCGCGTTGCGGACGAGCTCGCGGATCTTCTTCGCATCCTCGGTGGTGATCTGCGGGACGAGCTCGAGGAAGAGCCCGCCGACGAGCTTGCGCGCCTCCTCGAGCGGCGGCAGCAACTGCTCCTCCGCCCACGTTGCGAGGCCGCGGGTCCAGAAGTCGTCGTCCTCGTCGAAGCCCTTCTCCTTGCCCTCGGCGAAGAAGGCACGCCGCCTGGCGAGCCGCTTCTCGAGGTCGGCGAGCTGCTCGTCGCGGTCGACGTAGATCTGCTCGGACTCCGACTTGACCTTGTCCTCGAGGCTGTTCAGGTCCTTCGCCCGCGCCTCGTTGTCGACGTTCGTGACGATCGACGCGGCGAAATAGAGCACCTTCTCGAGCTCGCGCGGAGCGATGTCGAGGAGGTAGCCGATGCGGCTCGGCACACCCTTGAAGAACCAGATGTGGGAGACCGGCGCGGCCAGGTCGATGTGGCCCATGCGCTCACGCCGCACCTTCTGCCGCGTCACCTCGACGCCGCAGCGCTCACAGATGATGCCCTTGTAGCGGACGCGCTTGTACTTGCCGCAGTAGCACTCCCAGTCCTTGGTCGGACCGAAGATGCGCTCGCAGAAGAGACCGTCGCGCTCGGGCTTGAGCGTGCGGTAGTTGATCGTCTCCGGCTTCGTGACCTCGCCCGACGACCAGTCGCGGATCTGCTTCGACGACGCGAGACCGATGCGGATCGCGTCGAACTCATTGATGTCGATCAAGTTAGTCCTCGCCTACTTTCTGAAGGTCGTCGGTTCTCAGTCTTCAATGTCGACAGGAGCGTCGTCGTCGGCTGCGCCGACGGGCTCGGCGTCCTCGTCGTCGTCGTCGGTGTCGTCCAGCTCGATCGCGTCGAGATCCACGAGCGACTCGTCGGCCGGCAGCACGAGCTCACCGTCCGTGTCGACGCGCTCCTGGCCCTCCTCGGCCTCCTGCGCCGTGGGCTGTCTCGCAGCTGCGCGGAGCGAGCCGGGAGAAAGGTCGATGCCGAGCTCTTCCGCGGCGCGGAGCAGCTCGTCGTCCTCCTCACGGACCTCGACCTCGCCGCCGTCCTCGGAGATCACACCGACGTCGAGCGCCAGCGACTGCATCTCCTTGAGGAGCACCTTGAACGACTCGGGAATGGACGGCTCGGCGATGTTCTCGCCCTTGACGATCGCCTCGTACGCCTTGACACGGCCGACCGTGTCGTCGGACTTGATCGTCAGCATCTCCTGCAGCGTGTACGCCGCGCCGTATGCCTCGAGCGCCCACACCTCCATCTCCCCGAAGCGCTGCCCGCCGAATTGCGCCTTGCCGCCGAGCGGCTGCTGCGTGACGAGCGAGTAGGGGCCCGTCGACCGTGCGTGGATCTTGTCGTCGACGAGGTGGAGCAGCTTGAGGATGTACATGTAGCCGACGGTCACTTCCTGCTCGAACGGCTCCCCGGTGCGGCCGCTGAACAGGCGGACCTTTCCGGAGGCCTGGCGGCCGAGCGGGGCTTTCGTGTCGGTCAGGATCTTGATCGGGCTGTCCGGGTTCTGCTGCGACCAGAGGAGCAGGGCCGAGTCGACGTCCTCGACGGTCGCGCCGTCGAAGACGGGCGTGGCGATCGGGGTCGGCTTCGGGCCGTTGATCACCCGGCCGGCGTTGCCCTCCATCGGCTCGATCTCGTCGCTCGCGAACACGCCGTGCGCCGCCGACCAGCCGAGATGGGTCTCGAGGATCTGGCCGATGTTCATGCGGCTCGGCACGCCGAGCGGGTTGAGCAGGATGTCGACGGGGCGGCCGTCCTCGAGGAACGGCATGTCCGCCTCCGGGACGATCTTCGAGATGACGCCCTTGTTGCCGTGGCGCCCGGCGAGCTTGTCGCCCTCGGAGATCTTGCGCTTCTTCGCCACGTACACGCGAACGAGCTCGTTCACGCCCGGGCTCAGGTCGTCGCCGTTGTCGCGCGAGAACGTCTTCACGTCGATGACGACGCCGCCCTCGCCGTGCGGGACCTTGAGAGAGGTGTCGCGGACCTCGCGCGCCTTCTCCTTGAAGATGGCGCGGATCAGCTTCTCCTCCGCGGTCAGCTCGGTCTCGCCCTTCGGCGTGACCTTGCCGACGAGCAGATCCCCGGAGCCCACCTCGGCGCCGACGCGGACGATGCCGCGGTCGTCGAGGTTGCGGAGCGACTCCTCCGAGCGGTTCGGGATGTCGCGCGTGATCTCCTCGTCGCCGAGCTTCGTCGAGCGGGCGTCGATCTCGTACTCGTGAATGTGGATCGAGGTGAGCACCTCGTCCTTGACGAGCCGCTCCGAGAGCACGATCGCGTCCTCGAAGTTGTAGCCCTCGAACGGCATGAAGGCGACGAGCAGGTTCGCCCCGAGTGCGAGCTCGCCGTGATCGGTCGATGAGCCGTCAGCCAGCACCGCGCCGGCGACGACCTTGTCGCCCTGGCGGACGATGGGCCGGTGGTGGATCAGCGTGCCCTGGTTCGAGCGCATGAACTTCGTCAGCTCGTACTCGTCGCGCGTGCCGCGGCCTTCGACCACGACGCGGTTCGCATCGAGATCGATGACGGTGCCCGCGTTCTTCGCGACGACGACGTCACCGGAGTCGACGGCCGCGCGATACTCCACGCCGGTGCCGACGAGCGGCGCCTGCGGGATCATCAGCGGCACGGCCTGCCGCTGCATGTTCGCGCCCATCAGAGCGCGGTTCGCGTCGTTGTGCTCGAGGAACGGGATCATCGCTGTGGCGACCGACACGATCTGCGCCGGCGCCACGTCCATGAAGTCGATGTCCTTGGCAGAGGCGATCACGGCCTCGCCTTCGGCCGAACGGCAGAGCACCTGGTCGTGCTCGAACTTGCCGCTCTTGTCGACCCGCTCCGAGGCCTGCGCGATCGTGTACTGCGCCTCCTCGGCTGCGTCGAGGTAGAAGATCTCGTCCGTCACCTTGCCGTTCGTCACCTTCCGGTACGGCGTCTGGATGAAGCCGAACTCGCTGACGGTCGCCATCGACGCGAGCGAGCCGATCAGGCCGATGTTCGGGCCTTCCGGCGTCTCGATCGGGCACATGCGGCCGTAGTGGGTCGGATGCACGTCGCGCACCTCGATCGGCGCGCGCTCGCGGGTCAGGCCTCCGGCGCCGAGCGCCGACAGACGGCGACGGTGGGTGAGCCCGTCCAGCGAGTTGGTCTGCTGCATGAACTGCGACAGCTGCGACGAGCCGAAGAACTCCTTCAGCGCGGCGACCACGGGCCGGATGTTGATGATCGTCTGCGGCGTGATCGTGTCGACGTCTTCGGTCGTCATGCGCTCGCGGACGACACGCTCCATGCGGTACAGGCCGACGCGGAACGCCTCCTGGATCAGCTCGCCGGTGGTGCGGAGCCGCCGGTTGCCGAAGTGCTCGTACTCGTCGAGCTCCTGGCGAATGGGGTCGCGGTTCATGCTGATCCCGTCCGCCGCGTAGTCCTTCGACTCCTCGGTCAGGCCGATCGCGTGCGGCATCGCAACGAGCTTCTGGACGAGCGCGAGGATGTCCTGAGTGGTGAGGACGCGCGTCTCCTCCGGCACGTCGACGCCGAGCCGCTGGTTGAGCTTGTAGCGGCCGACCTTCGTCAGGTCGTAGCGCTTGGGATCGAAGAACAGCGACTTGAGCAGGTTGCGGGCGTTGTCGAGCGTCGGCGGCTCGCCCGGCCGCTGCTTCTTGAAGACCTCGATCAGCGCCTCTTCCTCGCGCGTCGTCGCGTCCTTGTCGAGCGTCTTCTCGATGAAGTGCGAGTTGTCGAAGAGCTGGAGGATCGCCTCGTTCGTCGAGGTGTCGAGCTTGAAGCCCGTCGTCGGATCCTCCGCCGGCAGGGCCCGCAGGAGCGTGGTGATCGGCAGCTTCCGCTTCCGGTCGATGCGCGCGTAGACGACGCCCTTCTTGTCGATCTCGAGCTCGAGCCACGAGCCGCGGCTCGGCATCAGGTTCGCGGTGAAGACCTGCTTCGTCGCGTCCTTCGGCTCCATCAGATAGGCGCCGGGGGAGCGGACGAGCTGCGTGACGATCACGCGCTCGGTGCCGTTGATGATGAAGGTTCCCCACTCCGTCATCATCGGGAAGTCGCCCATGAACACCGTCTGCTCGCGGATCTCGCCCGTCTCCGTGTTCACGAAGCGGACCGTCATCGAGAGCGGCGCCTGGTAGGTGAGGTCCTTCTCGCGGCACTCCTGGATGGAGAACTGCGGCTCCCCGAAGCGGTACTCGCCGAACTCCACCGCCAGGGTGCCGGTGTAGTCCTGGATGGGCGAGATATCGTCGATCGTCTCCCGGAGGCCTTCGCTGAGGAACCAATCGAAGGACTCGCGCTGGATGTCGATCAGGTTGGGGAGGTCGAGGACGTGCTTGAGGCGGGAAAAGGAGTGGCGCGCGCGAGGCGCTGTGACCGTCTTGGCCAAGTAGAACAGCCTCCCTTACTGGCTATGAGGTGAGGAGCGAAGCAGAGATAAAAGAAGGAGTGAAAAAACGCGTGCGGAAATGGACGTGTCCGGACGTCGGCGCAACCCCCCACGATAGCGGAGGCGTCCCTCCAGCCGCAAGCGCACGGCGAGTGACCCGCTGGGCCGACCCCTGCAAGGTACCAGAACAGGTGTCTGACACCGAGAAAAGCCGGTGTCAGACACCAATTCGGGCGGCTACTTGATCTCGACGGAGGCGCCTGCCTCCTCGAGCTGGGCCTTGACCTGATCGGCCTCTTCCTGGTTCACGCCCTCCTTGACCGGCTGGGGAGCCGAGTCGACGAGGTCCTTGGCCTCCTTGAGGCCGAGGCCGGTGACCGCGCGCACGACCTTGATCACCTGGATCTTCTGCTGGCCGGCGCCGGTGAGGACCACGTCGAACGCGGTCTTCTCCTCCACCGCGGCCTCGCCGCCGCCGGCTCCGCCGGCTGCCGCGACTGCGACCGGAGCGGCGGCCGTGATGCCCCACTCCTCCTCGATCTTGTTCTTGAGCTCGACCAGCTCGAGCACGGTCATGCTCCCGAGCTGCTCGAACACCGTGTCAACTGCTGCCATGTCTACTCGCCTCCTGGGTTTCGGTCGGTTCAGGCGGATCAGCCTCCGGCTGATCCGTAGCTCTGTCTGAGATCGGTTCTGGCGCCGCCTCTAGCGGAACAGCCGCAGGCTGTTCCTGCCAGTTGCTCGATCCGGGCATCGATCAACCCGTACAGGTTCTGCAGTGGCGCGTTCACGAGCGCGGCGATCGCGGAGAGCGGCGCAATGATCGCGCCGAGCACCTGGCCACGCAGCACATCGATCGGCGGGAGCTTCGCGAGCTCCTCGACGCTCGATGCAGAGATCTCGCGGCCCGACATGACACCGCCGCGGATCTCGAGGACCTTCGTCTCGCGCGCCGAATCGGCGAGCGCCTTCGCCACGGCCACCATGTCGCCGTCTGCATCGATGAACGCGATCGCCGACGGGCCCTCCAGGAGAGCCAGCAGCGCATCCGACCCGGCGGCCTCTGCCGCGCGGCGGGTGAGCGTGTTCTTGACGACCGAGAGCCTCGCCCCGTTCTCGAGCAGCCGCCCACGCAGGGCGTCGATCTGGGGCATCGTCAGGCCGCGGTAATCGGCGACGAAGAGCGTCTCCGCATTGCGGAGCCTCTCCGTCAACTCGGCGACCACGCGTTCCTTGTCCTCTTTCTGCATTTCACCTCCTTGCGTAATCGGCCCGCCTTGCGGCGGGCCGATTTCGCTAGAGAGGGTCTCCAGGAAGCCGTACCGCCTCGGATGGACTTCTGCCTCTCGGCTGCCATCTGTCTCTGGCGCGGGCGCTTGCTGAAACCTAGGCCGTCGCGGCCACCTCACTCGCCGTAGAGCCGTCGAGCTCTTCGGCGATCGCCCGGGTCCGGGTGGGATCGACGTGGATCCCCGGGCCCATCGTGGAGGTGAGCGTGATCTTCTTGATGTACCGGCCCTTCGCGACCGCCGGCTTCGCGCGCACGATCTCGTCGATCAGGGCCGCGTAGTTCTCGACGAGCGCCCGCTCGTCGAAGGAACGCTTGCCGATCGGGATGTGCACGTTCGCGCCACGGTCGGTGCGGTACTCGAGCTTGCCGGCCTTCGCGTCCTTGACGGCCTTCGCCACGTCGAACGTGACGGTGCCGGTCTTCGGATTCGGCATCAGGCCGCGCGGACCGAGCACGCGGCCGAGGCGGCCGACATTGCCCATCTGGTCGGGCGTCGCGATGGCGACATCGAAATCGGTGAAGCCCTCTTCGATCCTCTTCGCCAGGTCGGCCGAGCCGACGACGTCCGCGCCCGCCTCCTCGGCTTCGCGCGCCTTGTCGCCCTCGGCGAACACGGCGACGCGCTGCTCGCGGCCGGTGCCGTGCGGGAGCATCAGCGTCCCGCGCAGCTGCTCGTCCGCGTGGCGGACGTTCAGGCCGAGGTTCATGTGCACCTCGATCGTCTCGTCGAACTTCGCAGCCGGCTGCTCCTTGAGCAGGCGAACCGCTTCGACCGGCGTGTACATCTGCTCGCGGTCGATCGCGCCCCGCGACTCGCGATACCGCTTTCCGTGTGCAGCCATCAGTTATCCCCTCCGACGCCGGCCGAACGCCGGGGTCTCCGCTCCTCGATCGAACTCGCGTCAATCCTACGCTGTCATGAGCTCGACCTCGACGCCCATCGACCTTGCGCTGTGCCGGCGATCACGAGCATCGCCTGCTCGACGTCGCGGGCGTTCAGATCCTGCATCTTCGTCTCGGCGATCGACCTGAGCTGGGACTGCGTGAGCCGGCCGACCTTCGTCCGGTTCGGCTCGGACGAGCCCTTCTCGAGCCGCAGCGCCTCCTTGATCAGGACGGCCGCCGGCGGCGTCTTCGTGATGAAGTCGAAGCTCCGGTCCTCGTAGACCGTGATCTCGACCGGGATGATGCGGCCGTTCTCCTGCGCGGTCTGCGCGTTGAAGGCCTTGCAGAACTCCATGATGTTGACACCGTGCTGGCCGAGCGCAGGGCCGACCGGCGGCGCAGGGTTCGCCTGCCCGCCCGGGATCTGCAGCTTGATCAGCGTGAGGACTTTTTTCGCCATTGCGCCTTCCTAGTCGAGCTTCTTGACCTGGTCGAAACCGAGCTCGACCGGAACCTGGCGTTCGAAGATGTCCACCAGCACCTTGAGCTTCTGCTGGTCGGGATTGACGTCGACGATCTCGCCGTCGAAGTCGGAGAGCGGACCGGAGGTCACCTTGACCGACTCGCCCAGCGAGTACTCGATCGTGGTGCGCGCGCGGTCGCCGCCGGCATTCGCGCCGGTCTTCAGGATGCGGTCGACCTCGGGCTGCGAGAGCGGAACCGGCTTGGATCCGGCGCCGACGAAGCCGGTGACGCCGGGCGTGTTCTTCACGACCGTCCACGCATCGTCGTTCAGGTCCATGTTCACGAGCACGTAGCCCGGAAGCACGCGTTTCTCTGCCTGGACCTTCTGGCCGTCCTTGGTCTCGATCACCTGCTCGGTCGGCACGACGACACGGCGGAAGCGCACTCGCTGCCCCATCGACTCGATGCGGTGCTCGAGATTGGCTTTCACCTTGTTCTCATGTCCGGAGTACGTGTTGACGACATACCAACGAAACATTGAATTCCTTACTGACCGAGGAAGAGTTTGGAGACCACTTGCTTCCAAATCTGGTCGTTGATGTACAGATAACCGCCGACCACGATGCAGGCGACGAGCACGACCACCGTGCCCTGGATCACCTGGTTCTGCCCCGGCCATTCGACCTTCTTCAGCTCCGCCCACGATTCGGCGATGAAGTTCGACCTCCGGCGCTCGTCGGCTGGGCCGGGAGGATGTGGCTGCTGGCGTGGGGCCGTTGCCATGACTTCCTAGCGGGTCTCCCGGTGCGCGGTGTGCGACCCGCACCACCGGCAGTACTTCTGGAACTCGACCCGGTCCGGCGTGTTCCGCTTGGACTTCATGGTCTGGTAGTTCCGCCGCTTGCACTCGGTGCAGGCGAGGGTGATCGCAACTCTGACTCCGGTCTTGGCCATGTCTCTTCTCTAAGGGTGAAATGGGACGAGCCCGGGCACGCTGACGCACCGCCCTGGGGCCGCGGAAGTGTAGCGGGACCCGGGCAGAGGCATGCATCCCGTGCAAAAAGACCCGCAAACAAGGGCCTGGGCTATCCTCGGCGCATGCGCTCCTTGGGGGTCGGGTGTCTGGCGGCCTGTGCGATCGCAGCCTTCGCGGGCGCCCGCACGGGCAACGCCCTCGCCGATCCCACGACTCCCGTGTGCAACGGGACGGGGCTGCTCGCGACCGTAGCTCCAACCGCTGCCGCCGTTCCGGAGGCGGCCGGCCCGGTCCTGCTCGGCCCCGACCGGGCCGGCACGACGCCGGCCAGTGCGAGCGAGCCGGCCTCCGGCCTCTCGGCAGCCGACGTCTCCCTCGGGGTGGCGGGCTGCGTCGATGCCGCGGGCACGCCCGGCGGCACCGCGCTCAGCACCGGCGCCTGGAGCATCCTCGGCGGGGCGGTCCGAGGCACGTCCATGCGCGCCGATCTCGTCCCGCGGCCCGCCGACGGCTCCGACTGGTGGCTGCGGGCCAAGATCGAAGGCCTCGTCGTCGCAGGCAAGCCGGTGACGCTTCAGCCGGGGGATGAGATCGCCGTCGGCAACTGGGGGATCCTGAGCCCGAGACCGTCCCCCGCCGCCCTGCCTGCAGGCGCTTCGCTCCGTTGGTGGCGGGCCGCCCTGCAGCTCGAGCTCACCCGCGCCCACGCCGGCTATCCGGCCGGGACGACGTTCCTGATCGGCTGGGTGGCCGCCGACCGCGCCCCGCTCGCCATGGCCGCCGCCGAACCACCGCAGCAACCGACGAGCACGACGTCCACGACGACCGCTGCCGCTGCCAAGCCGCCGGCAGCGCGCCCGCCGGCAGCGCAGCCGCCGGCGTCCACCGGAGGAGCGAAAGCTCCGGCAACAACACCGCGGTCCGCCTCGAAGCACAGGGTGGCGAAGCACCCGCGGGCGAAGCACAAGGCAGCGAAGAAGGCCGCGAAACGCGCCGCGCCGCTGGTGGGCCAGCCGCTGACCGTGACGCCGGTCCTCGGTCCCGGCGTGCGCACGTTCCCGGTCGTGGGCGACGTCGCGTGGGGCGACACCTACGGCGCGGAGCGCAGCGACGTTCCCGGCGGCTGGCATCACGGCGACGATCTGTTCGCCCCGCTCGGGACCCCGGTCGTCGCCGTCGCGAACGGTGTCGTGTTCTCCGTCGGCTGGAACCGGGTGGGCGGCTGGCGGTTGTGGCTCCTCGATGCGGAAGGCAATCAGTACTACTACGCCCACCTCTCCGGCTACAGCGCACTCGCCCGGAACAACCACCGCGTCCGCCGCGGGCAGGTGCTCGGGTTCGTCGGCAACACCGGCGACGCCGTCACGACCTGGCCGCACGTGCATTTCGAAGTGCACCCGAACGCGACCCTCTATCTCGGTTACGACGGCGCGGTCGATCCGACGCGCTACCTGGCGGCCTGGACGCGCCTCGGCCACGTCTCGTCGGTGCCGCCGCCCGTGCCGCTGCCCGCCGGCGCGCCGAGCGGTGAAGGCGCGATCAAGGATTTCCGGGCACTGCTGGCGCTACGGCCCATGAAGGTCTCGCCGAAGGTCGCCGCGAATGCACTGGTGCACACGCACCCGGAGTCGAGCCCACGCGGCGCCACCGCAGTCTCCGTCCGGACCGGGCCCGCGCACTCCGACAGCTACCCGGCGATCCTGGCCGGGTGCGTCCTCCTCGGGGGCGCCTTGGTCGCCCTGCGCCTCGCCTGGCGCGCCGGCCGCGCCTAGCCCCCACCGCGCTCAGGCGATCACGCGCCGCGCGCCCGCAAACCTGCCGGAATACCAACCGGACAGCTGTGCGACGGACACCCGTGTCCCCGTATGCGGCGCGTGGATGAACCGGTTGTGCCCGATGTAGAGGCCGACGTGGGCGACGTCGTCGAAGAAGACGAGATCACCGGGCCGCAGGCCTGAGCGCGCGACTCTGCGTCCGAGGTCGAACTGCGCAAACGTGTAGTGCGGCAGCCGAACGCCGAAGTGGGCGAACACGTAGCGCGTGAACCCCGAGCAGTCGAAGCCGCCGGCCGGGCTCGCACCGCCGTAGGAGTAGGGGACGCCCAGAAAGCGACGGGCGAATTTGACCACGCGTGCGTCCACGCGCCGGACGCGGGCCCGTTCGTGGGCAAGACGAAGGTGTTTGAGAACTGCACGCGATTGTTTCCCGGGAACGCCGTGCCTCGGTCGGCCCGCTCTGGCTGGGCTTGTGAACGACAGCTGCGTGCCGGGGCGAGTGCCGATGGTGGGCCGCCGAGGCGGAGGAGACGACTGTCGCGACACAGGCGACGAGAACGAGCAAAGGCAAAAGCAGAGGCAAGCGTGTGCGACGCGGCAAGGATGGCTCCTTCGAGCTCGGCGGCGCACGGAGAGGTCAGGACGCGCCGCGATGTCGTTGGCCCCTCCATGTCACCAGAGCCCCACCGCGGGCGCTTGCCTCAGATGGGTCATTCGCGGTGAGAGATAGCGGCGGGTGGGCTCGAACCACCGACCTTCGGGTTATGAGTCCGACGCTCTAACCAGCTGAGCTACGCCGCCACGCGCCACCATTTTAGCGCCGGTGGAAATGGCGGACGACCGGAACTAGCCCTCCGAGCGGGTTCAGCTAGCCAAAGTGCAATTGCGACCGATCGGCGCCTGCGAGATGCTGCGCGCAACGGGCCGGGCGTGTCCCGGGTAGGCAGTGTCGGGGCCGCTCCCAATGCTGTCTCGACCCGCGAGCGGTGAGACATGCTCGGCCCGTTACAGAAACTGTTGTCGCGAACGCCGCGTTCAGCGGGGCGTGTCGCCGAGCCAGTCGCGCCAGTCGCCCGTAGCACTCAAAAGAAGCCGCATACCCTTCCCTTTCCGCAGATTGCGCACACATCATGGCCCCTCAGCGCGGAGCTGTCGTCACCTGATCGGGGGAGGATCGATCGGCCGGGACGCAGGCGACCGCCAGCACGAACCAGAGCACGATCAACGCCAGCGCCGGCAACTCGACTGCGGTCACCCAAAAGGCGCTCGCGTCCCGAAGCTCGAGAGCTGCGAGCAGCACCAGGAGCGAAAGCCAGACGACGGTGACCGCTGCAAGAGCGATCTTGGGCCGGGCGCTGCGAACCGAGCCGATCCGAACGTGGCGCTGGTTCTCGTACGCGAGCAGCCTCCGCAGCCGCCGGGTTGCGACGCGCAGGCGAATCCGATGGCCCCGGCTGCGGTGCAGCTCGACGCGCTCCTCGGCAGACGCGATCAGCGAACGCAGATAGACACGCCCGAACTCGGGCCGGCCCGAACGGGAACGAACCGGAGAGGCCATCGCGCTCAACATATCGCCCAGGCCCGCCTGCTTCGGCGGGGGGAATGCTCCTCAAGGCGGGGCGGAGATCGGTCGATGAAGGCGGAAGTGGCCGAGCTCATCCTGGTGGCGGACGACGATGAGGACATCCGGTTCCTGGTCCGGGTCGTCCTGGAGCGCGGCGGATACCGCGTGATCGCCGCGGCCGACGGCGAGTCGGCGCTGCGTCTGGCCGAGGAACACGCGCCGGACCTGATGCTGCTGGATGTCTCGATGCCGGTCATGGGCGGCCATGAGCTCTGCCAGGCGATCACGGCGGGGGACCCTTCACCGCCCCCGGTCATCTTCCTGTCCGCCCACGCCACGCCGGAGGATCGCGTACGCGGTCTCGAGGTCGGGGCGATCGACTACATCGTCAAGCCGTTCGACCGCGGCGAGCTGCTGGCGCGCGTGTCGTCCTGCATCACTGAACGTCGGAGCCTGGCCACGTGTCGGTGAGCAGGTACCCCTCCGGAAACGGGTCGTCGGGGTCGACGTAGAGCTCGGCGGTGCCGGTGATCCAGGCGCTGCCGCGGATCGCGGGCACGATGGCGGGCGTCCCCGCGACGTGGGTGGTGGCGACGATCCGCCCGTCGAACGTCGTGCCGAGCGCCGACGCGTGCGTCATCGCGTCGCCGGCGCGCATCCAGCCTCGCGCGTGCAGCACGGCCATCCGCGCGGACAGCCCGGTGCCGGTCGCCGAGCGGTCGAGCCGCCCCGGAGCGACGACCACCGCATTCCGGCTCACCGCCCCGACGCCCTGCCACGGCTGTGCGATCTGCACGATCGAGACTCCGGCAATCGCCGGGTGCTCCGGATGCACGCAGGGAAGCTGCTCGCGTGCGGCCTTGCGGATCAGCTCTCCGGCCGCCGACAGGTCGCGCGCCTCCTGCGGCTCGATGGCGAACCCCAGCGCCTCGGCATCGGCGATCGCGTACCACATGCCTCCGTACGCGACATCCACGACGAGCGTTCCGAGGCCGGCGACCTCCAGCGGGGCATCGAGGTGCGCGACGAAGGAGGGAACATTGATCAGTTCGACACTCTCGACGCGGCCGTCCTGACAGGCGGCGCGCACCTCGACAACGCCCCCCGGGGCCTCGAGGTGCAGCACCGTCTCGGGCTCCGTCATCTCGACGAAGCCCCCTTCGAGCAGCACGGTCGCGACGCAGATCGTGTTCGAGCCGGACATCGCCGGGTACTCGGTCGGCTCCATGATGATGTACCCCCACTCGCAGTCCGGACGCGTCGAGGGGACGAGCAGATTCGCGTGAGCGGCAACGGAGCCGCGCGGCTCGCGCAGGAGAAACCGGCGCAAGCGGTCGTCGGCTTCGAGCGCCTGCATCTGCTCGAAGACGGTCGCACCTTCCGGGGGCGGCACGCCCGCGACGACGACGTTCCCGATCTCGCCGCCGGCGTGGCAGCCGATCACGGTGATCGCCCGGCGCGCGCGCATCGCGAGCGACCATACCGCCTCGACGAGCGGCGTCCGCTCGTCCGCCCCGCTGCCTAGGCTGACCGGACGATGGCGGAACAGGAGCTCTGCTGGCGGTGCCCGACGCCGATGGCCTGGGTCCACGGCACCTGGCAATGCCCGCGCTGCAGGTTCAAGCTCGGCTGCTGTGAAGGCGACCCGCAGACCTGCGACCGGGAGAACGCCGGTCAGCCCGAGTTGACGCCGAGCACTGCTCGTACCTGACGGGCGATCCCGGACGCGCTCAGCGGGCCGGCCGGCAGCTCGACGGTGAAGCTCACCTGGCCGTCCGGCAGACGGCTCTGCCAGTTCGCGGCCGAGCCGGCGAGCCACGGGTGGTGGTAGTAGCGCAGGCCCGCGAGCCGCGCGTAGCGGCGGCCGGCGGACGAGCTGCGGCCGTAGGCCCAGACCAGGTCGAGGTGCTGGTGGAACCAGATCGTCGTCCGCGGGTGGATCCGCGCCACCAGTGTGCGGACGAGGCGTGTCTCCGGCTCCGACCACGGCCGGGGCCCGGACGCGTAGACGGACCACGGCGGGCCGAACGGCCGCCAGCCTGCCGGGAAGTTCCGGTTCAGATCGACGCCGTCGGCGTTCTGCCGCGTGTCGTGGGCGAGCCCGTCCGGGTTGATCGTCGGCACGAGCCAGAGATCCTCCCGCGGGTGCGCCTTGCGGAGCGCCGCGACCACGGCCAGGCCCGCGCATTCATTGCCGTGGATGCAGCCGACGACGAGCACGCGCGGGCCGGGCCCGAGCACGTGCACGAGCTCGATGGGCCGGTGCTGAACCGAATATCCCAGCACCGTGGTCATCGCTAGGGTCGAGAGCATGGCGGTGATCGAGGCCATCGAGCTGCGCAGGACCTATCGCACGACGACGGGTGTGATCCGCCGCAGGCCGCTCCAGGTGGAAGCTGTTCGCGGTGTGTCGTTCGCGGTCGAGCAAGGGGAGCTCTTCGGCCTCCTGGGGCCGAACGGCGCCGGCAAGACGACGACGATCAAGATGCTGATCACCCTACTGCTGCCGACGAGCGGTCAGGCTCGCGTGCTCGGGCAGGACGTCGTCACGCACGCGAAGTCGGTGCGGCAGCGCATCGGCTATGTGTTCGGCGGCGACCGCGGGCTCTACGAACGGCTGTCGGCCCTGGACAACCTCCGGTACTTCGCCGAGCTCTACGGCGTGTCGGGCAGGGCGCAGCGGCTGCGCATCGACGAGGTGCTCGAGCTCGTCGGGCTGAAGGGCCGCGAGCACGAGCGCGTGGAGGGCTTCTCCCGCGGCATGCGCCAGCGGCTGCACATCGCCCGGGGCATCATCCACGACCCCGAGGTGGTCTTTCTCGACGAGCCGACGATCGGCGTGGATCCCGTCGGCGCCCGCGAGCTGCGCACCACGATCTCCGGTCTCGTCGAGTCGGGCAAGACCGTCCTCCTGACCACGCACTACATGTTCGAGGCCGACGCGCTCTGTGACCGGATCGCGGTGATCGCGAAGGGCCGGATCGTGGGGCACGGCACGCCGTCCGAGCTGAAGGCCGGCGTCGGCGAGGGCCGGGTCACGGAGATCGAGGTCTTCGGCGTCGAGGATCGGACGCTCGAGCGGTTGCGCGCACTCGACGGCGTCACCGCGGTGACCGTGGAGGACCGGGACCAGAAACAGGTCCTCGTGGTGCAGGAGAGCGGCGAGCGGGAGCTCACAGCTCCGCTGCTCGCGGAGCTCGACGCCGTCGACGTGGGCCGTGTGTCGACCCGCGAGCCGACGCTCGAGGACGCGTACATCGCGCTGGTCGAAGCGTGACGTCGACGCAGGTCACAAAGGGACTGAGGATCATCCGCAGCGGGTTCATGACGAACCTGAAGATGCTCGGGACGTCGAGCTTCTTCCTGCTCACGTCGATCGTGCAGCCGATCATCTTCGCGACCGTCGCCTTCTACATGTTCCAGTCCGGCGGCCGCTCCGGGACGCTGCTCTACGCCGCGCTCGGCGCCGGGATGATGGGCGTCTGGTCGACCACGCTGTTCGGCTCGGGCGGAATGATCCAGTGGCAGCGCTGGCAGGGGACGCTCGAGCTCGGTGTCGGCGCGCCGCCTTCGCTGACGCTCGTCTACCTGCCGTTCTCGCTCGCGAACGCCTTCACGGGCATGTACGCGCTGGTCGCGACGCTCGTCTGGGGCCGGATCGTCTTCGGCATCCCACTGCAGCTCGTCCACCCCTGGCAGTTCGCGCTCGCTCTGCCCGCGACCGTGCTCTCGCTGGGGCTGATGGGCCTCGTGCTCGCCTCGACGTTCGTGCTCTACCGGCATGCGAACGCCCTCTCGAACCTGCTCGAGTACCCGGTCTGGATCGCATCGGGTCTCCTGTTCTCGACCGCCATCCTCCCCGCCTGGACGAGGCCGATCTCGTGGGTGCTGCCGCCGTACTGGGGGATCCTCGCGCTCCGGCATGCGGCGCTCGGCGGAGACGTCTGGTTCCCCCTGGCGATGGTCCTCGTGCTCGGACTGGCGGCGCTCGTGATCAGCGTCTACACGTTCCGCTGGTTCGAGACAGCGGCCCGCGCACGCGCCACCCTCGCCCTGACATGAAGAGATGGTTCTCGATCTTTTTCGTGGGAGGCGTCCTCGCCTACCGCGGCCTCTTCAACTGGATCCAGCCGGCGCTGTACATCCCCACGATGCTCGGGAGCCCGCTCTTCCAGCTGATCTTCTTCACGAAGCTCGGCGAGTACGCCCAGGCGCAGTCGGCCGACTTCTACATCGTCGGCAACTCCGTGCAGGTCTGTGCCATGTCGGCCGTCTACGGCATGACGATGGCCGTCGCGAACGAGCGCTGGTTCGGCACGCTCGGCCCCCTGCTCGCATCGCCGGCCAACCGGGCCGCGGTCTTCCTCGGCCGCGGCGTGCCGGTGTTGGTCAACGGACTGCTCGTCTCGACCTTCACGTTCTGCGCCGGCGCACTGCTGCTCGGGTTCAGCCCCGGCCTCGGATCGGTGCCGGCCCTCGCCGCGATACTCCTGGTGACGGTCTCGTCGTGCACGGGCTTCGGGATGCTGCTCGGCTCGATCGGCTTGCGCGCGAAGGATTTCTTCTTCGCGGCGAATCTCGCCTACTTCCTCATGCTGCTCTTCTGCGGCGTCAACATCCCGCTGTCCGTGCTCCCCGGCTGGATGAGCGCGATCGGACGCTGCCTGCCGCTGACCCACGGGATCGCGGCGGCGCGCGAGGTCGCGGCGGGAGCGTCGCTCGGCGACGTCTCCGGGCTCGTCTGGACCGAGGCCGGGATCGGGCTCGCATACGCGACCGCCGGGTTTCTCCTCTTCCGCATCCTCGAACGCGAATCGCGGCGCAGCGCCGTGCTCGATGCCTTTTAGGGCGACAATCCCGCGGTGATCCCGCCGCTCCTCCGCGACAACCGCAACTTTCGCAACTACTTCTTCGGGCAGGCGGTCTCGCTGCTCGGCGACCAGATCACGCTGATCGCGCTGCCTCTGACCGCCGTGCTCGCGCTGCACGCGACGGCCGGGCAGATGGGCGCGCTGACGACCGTCGCGCTCGTCCCGAACCTGATCTTCTCGCTCCATGCCGGCAGCTGGGTCGACCGCCGCGGCGGCCGCAGGCAGGTGATGCTCGTCGCAGACGTGTGCCGCGGCATCCTGATCGGGACGATTCCCGTGGCCTACGCGCTCGGCCATCTGACCTGGGCGCAGCTGTACATCGTCGCGTTCGGCTCCGGTGTGCTGTCGGTCTTCTTCGACGTCGCGTACGGCGGCTTCTTCCAGACGATCGTCGAGCGCGAGGACTACGTCGCCGCCAACTCGCTGATCCACGGGAGCCGCGCCTTCTCGTTCCTCGCGGGCACCAGCATCGGCGGCGTGCTCGTGCAGGTGCTACGCGGCCCGTACGCGCTCGCGATCGACGCGGTGTCGTTTCTGTGGTCGGCGCTGTTCCTCGGCCGGATCCACGCGGTCGACCCGCCGGCCGGCCCGGAGAGCACGGGCGGCATCATGGCCGGGGCACGCTGGATCCGCCGCAACGCGATCATCCGCGCCGAGCTGCTGGGCGTTGCGACCCTCAACTTCTTCAACTTCATCTACTTCGCCCTGTTCCTGCTCTATGCGACGCGGGAGCTCCACGTCCAGCCGGCGGCGCTCGGCATCATCCTCGGCGCCGCCTCCGTGGGGACGCTGCTCGGCTCGGTGATCACAGGACGTGTCTCGCGACGATTCGGCGTCGGGCCCGCCTTTCTGTTCGGCTGCTTTCTCTTCCCCGCGCCGCTCATCCTGATCCCGCTCGCCGGCGGCCCGCACTGGCTCGTGCTCGCGTGCCTGTTCACGGCCGAGTTCTTCTCCGGCATCGGCCTGATGCTGCTCGACATTCTCGCCGGCAGCGATCATGCGCCGGGACTCATCCCGCGCACGCTTGCGCTCGCGCGTCTCCGGCGCGTTCATGGTCGTGAACAACGGCGTGCGGCCGGTCGGAACGGCGGTCGGCGGAGTGCTCGGCACGGCGATCGGCCTCCGGCCGACCCTGTGGATCGCAACGGTCGGCGCGCTGTCCGGGCTGCTGTTCCTGCTGCCCTCGCCGATCCGCTCGCTGCACGATGTCCCGGAGGAGGCCCCGGAGTGACGAACCCGCTGAAGCTGTTCCACGAATGGGTGGACGGCGACCAGATGGCGATCGCAACCGCAACGCCCGACGGACGGCCGTCGGTGCGGATGCTGTTGCTGAAGAGCGCCGACGAGCGCGGCTTCATCTTCTTCACCGGGCTACACCTCACGGAAAGGACGCGAGCTCGAGGCGAACCCGCGCGCCGCGCTCCTCTTCCACCGCCCCGGGATCCAGGTGCGCGTCGAGGGGGCCGTCGAGCGGCTGTCTGCCGCGGAGTCGGACGCGTACTGGGCGACGCGTCCCGCGGCCTCGAGGCGGAGCGCCGCGGCCTCGGATCAGTCTCGGCCGATCGCCTCGCGCCAGGAGCTCGAGGCTGCGGTCGCGGCTCAGCCGGACGAACCGCCCCGTCCGGAGCGCTGGGGCGGCTTTCGGCTGGTTCCCGGACACGTATCGAGTTCTGGCGCCACCGCGACGACCGCCTGCATGAACGTCACCTCTATAGGGCATGCGACGACGGCTGGGAGTCGCTACTCCTTCAGCCGTGAAGCTTCTTGCCGCCGCCGCCCTCACGCTCGCGCTGACCGGCTCGACAGCCGCCCCGGCCCCGACCCTCGGCCGGCTGCCCGGTCTTCCCGGCCTCCAGCGTGTGGAACCAGCCGGTCGACAAGCTGCCGGTTGCCGCGAATTCGAACACGCTGATCGGCTCGATCGGCGTCGACGTCAGGCGTGCACGCCGACTTCGGCAACGGTCTCTACGACGGCTCGCGGATCGGCATCCCCTACGTCGTGGTGCACGGCAAGAAGACGCCGAAGTCGCGCGTGCACGTTCGACTACGCCGACGAGAGCGACAAGGGGCCGTACCCGATCCCGCCGGCGTTCCGATCGAGGGCGCGCCCGCGCATGCAAACGACGGCGACCGCCACGCGCTCATCGTCGACCGCGACTCGTGCAAGCTCTACGAGCTCTACGCGCTGCGGCGGCAAGGGCCCGGCTGGGCGGCGGGCTCCGGCGCGATCTGGAACCTGCGCTCGAACGCCCTCCGGCCGGCGACCTGGACCTCCGCCGACGCGGCGGGACTGCCGATCCTGCCGGGGCTCGCACGCTGGGACGGCGACGCGTCGACGGGGCGCATCGATCACGCGCTGCGATTCACGGTCGAGCGGACGCGGAAGGCGTACATCTATCCCGCACGTCATTACGCGAGCGACTCGGATGACCCATCGCTGCCCCCGATGGGCCTGCGCGTGCGGCTGAAGGCGAGCGTCGACATCAGCAAGCTCCCGCCCCAGGCCCGGATGGTCGCGCAGGCGATGAAGACGTACGGAATGATCCTCGCCGACAACGGCTCCAACTGGTACGTGTCCGGCGCCCCGAGCCCGCACTGGTCGAACGATCAGCTACACGCGCTCGGGAGCCTCACGGGGGCCGACTTCGAGGTGGTCGACACCTCCAAGCTGCGGCCGTAGCGAGACCGTGAACGTCGTCCCGGCAGGGCCGCTCTCGACGCGGACCTCGCCGCCCATCGCCGTCGCGAGCTGCTTGACGATCGCGAGCCCGAGCCCGCTGCCGACGGGGCGGTCCTTGCCCACCTTGTCGTAGAGGTAGAAGCGCTCGAACGCGTGCGGGATGTCGGCCGCAGGGATGCCGGGGCCGGTGTCCGCAACGACCAGCTTCCCAGCCTCTGCCGCGACCGTGACGGAGCCGCCCGCGGGCGTCTCCCGCAGAGCGTTCTCGACGAGGTTCGAGGCGACCTGCAGCAGACGGTCCCCGTCGCCCTCGACCCAGGCTTCGACACCGCCGGCCCGCAGCTCGACACCGAATTCGCGGGCCGCGGCCTCGTGCCGGCCGACGGCCTCGCGCGCGGTCTCGGCCAGGTCGACCGGCTCGCTGCGCACCGAGAACTCGGCGCGGTTCATGCGGGCGAGGTCGAGCAGGTCGCGCACGAGCCGTTCCAGCCGACCCGCCTCCAGGACGATCGTCCGCGCCGCCTCGTCGGCGTCGAAGGCGCCGTCGGCGAGACCTTCGGCGTACCCCCGGATCGCGGTCAACGGGGTCTTCAACTCGTGGCTCACCGAGAGCAGGAAGTTGCGCTCGGCCTCACGCGACGCAGCCAGTTGCTGGGTCATCTGGTTGAACGCGAGCGCGAGTGCGGCGAGCTCGCTCGATCCTTCCGTCGGCAGTGGATCGTGTCGCTCGTCGGCCGCCAGGGCCCGCGTCGCATCGGCGACCCGCCGGATCGGGCGGACGATCGAGCGGGCGACGAAGAAGGACATCACTGCCGCGCAGGCCACACCCGCGAGTGCGGCGAGCAGGAGGTCGACCAGGAACGGCCGCCAGGCGGCGGCCCGCAGGCTGGCCGGACGCATGAGGATCAGTCCGAGATTCGGAAGCGTGCGGTACGAGTAGAGCTGCCGCGTGCCGAGATAGGTCGTCTCCCCGTTGCTCGAGCGGTTCACGTCGGGCACGAGCGCCGTGAAGTTCGCGCGCGGCTCGATGATGATGCGAACGGCTCCCGAAAGCTTGTTCTGCGTCTTGTAGTTGACGTTCTGCCGCCGCTGCAGCGCCAGATCGTCGGCGCGACTCGCAACGTTCGAGGCCTGCGACCGGTCGACCTGGCGGCGCGTGAGCACGGCCCCGATCGCGATCGTCAGTGCGAGCGTGAGCGCAAGTGCCGCCAGCGTCGTGGCGAACAGCCGTGCGCGGAGGCTCTTCATGCTCCAGCGCCGGCCGAGCCGGCGCCTCCGCTCCTGGCCGGCTCCGTCAAGCCTACGCCGGGCGTCACGGCTCGGGGACCGTCATTGCGGCATCGCCTTGTAACCCGTGCCACGGAGGGTGCGGATCAGGTCCGGGCGACCCAGCTTGCGGCGCAGCTGGGCGACGTGAACGTCGACGGTGCGCGTCCCACCCGGATACTCCTGTCCCCAGACACGGTCGAGCAGAACGTCGCGCGAGACGACGACACCGCTGTTCGACATGAAGAACGCGAGCAGGTCGAATTCCTTCGCGGTCAGCTCGACGGGCTTGCCGTCGACCGTGACGTCGTGCGACTCCTTGTCGAGCACGACGTCGCCGAGCGAGAACGAGTTGCGGCGGTCCTGCGGCTCCGTGCGGCGGAAGATCGCCTTCATTCGCGCGACGAGCTCACGGGGCGAGAACGGCTTCGTCAGATAGTCGTCGGCGCCGACCTCGAGCCCGATGATGCGATCGGGCTCCTCGTCGCGGGCGGTGAGCATGAGAATCGGCACCTGCGAGCGTCCGCGGATCTCGCGGCAGATCTCAAAGCCGTCCTTGCCCGGGAGCCCGATGTCGAGCAGCACCATCCGGATCTGGTGGCGGTCGAGCTCGACCAGCGCGTCTTCGCCGGACCGCACCCAGACGACGCGGTAGCCATCGCGAGTCAGGTAGCCGCGGACGAGCTCCCCGACGGAGGGCTCGTCTTCGACGAGGAGAATGGTCCCCGCCATTGTTCGCCGAAGGCTATTAGAAGGACGTGGCGCGCACGCGCACAGCCGCGCCGCCGTCGATCCGCATGGCCACGACGGTCATCTTCCGCCGGAGGTCGTTGGAGGTCGCGGGCAGCCCGTCGATCACGACGAGCGTCTGAGCCGAGAGCGGGACGACGACCGGGCTTCCGAGCTCGCGGATCGTGATCTGCGTCGCCGAGGCCTGGGTCACGCGCCCCCGGTCGAGGATCAGGGTGTGCGGTGCCTTGCCGATCTTGCGGTTGATCTCGACGTGCGACCACTGGCCGGGGACGCGCGGGATCGGCGGGACCGGCGGGACCGGCGGGACCGGCTTTGCCGCGCCGGCCGCCAGAGCGGTGCCGCCGCACGCCAGCGAGATGACGCTGAGAACGATGGGCAGCCTCCGCATGCTCTGACTATCCCTGGTCGCGGTCACGCCGTGGTTGAGCGTGCGTAAGGCGCAGGTAAAACGAGAGCCGCCGACGGGATCGCCGGCGGCTCTCGAGCTTTCACTTCAAGCCCCTCGCGCTGCGGTCGGTGGGTCAGTTGGCACCTCGGCCCGACCTCACCCGTCAATGTGCCTTCGACCTGCGCTCTCGGGCGAAAATCCTTGCTGTCCGGCCGGACGGACCCGGCCGGTGGATCGTCGATGCCCTGGAGTTCGGCCTGCAAACACGCCGTCCTGCTACCCTGGGGCAACTGAGCGCCGTCCGGTGCTCGTGAGATCTGGCTTCTCGTTCCTCCTTTTCAGGCGTATCGAGTCTCTCGCATCTCGAAACCCTGCAGCAAAACAAGGAGTAGAACAGCATGTCCCAGTCGTTTCTTGCGCTCGGCGTGAGCGCACCCGTCGTGCGGGCCCTCGAGGCCCGCAACATCCAGCGCCCGTTCGCGGTCCAGGAGCTCGTGCTCCCGGACGCGCTCGGCGGGCTCGACATCCTCGCCGAAGCGCCGACCGGCTCCGGCAAGACGCTCGCGTTCGGCCTGCCGCTCGTCGAGCGCACGGCCGGCAACGGCGCGCAGCCGGCAGCACTCGTGCTCGTCCCGACCCGCGAGCTGGCAACCCAGGTCGCCGCCGACCTGCGGCCGCTCGCGGAGACGAAGGGCCTGCGCGTGGCAACCGTCTACGGCGGCGTGGCCGTGGGGCCGCAGGCGAAGAAGGCGCGCGGCGCACACGTGCTCGTCGCGACACCCGGGCGCCTCAACGACCTCCTCGAGCAGCGTCTCATCAAGCTCGATGCCGTCCGGACGCTCGTCCTCGACGAGGCCGACCGGATGCTCGACATGGGCTTCAAGCCGCAGGTCGACCGGATCCTGCGCACCGTGCCCACCAACCGCCAGACCATGCTCTTCTCCGCCACGCTCGACGGCGGTGTGGCCGAGCTCGCACGCGCATACACGTCGAACGCGTCGCGGTTCCGCGCGGAACTGCCGAGCGACCGCCGCCCGGGAACGATCGAGCACACCTTCGTGCCCGTGACCGCCGAGGGAAAGCTCGACCGCCTGGTCGAGCATCTGAACGCCGAGCGCGGGCTCGCGCTCGTCTTCGTCCGCACGAAGCACGGCGCCGACAAGCTCGTCCGCAAGCTCGCCCGCGAGGACGTTGCGGCGGTGGCGATGCACGGCAACCTGTCCCAGAACCAGCGCGAGCGCGCGCTCGCACGCTTCGAGTCGGGCAAGGTGCCGACCCTCGTCGCCACGGACGTCGCAGCACGGGGCCTCGATATCGACGACATCACCCACGTGATCAACTTCGATCCGCCGCACGGCGACGAGGACTACGTGCACCGTGTCGGACGCACCGGCCGGGCCGGCCGCAGCGGCACCGGGGTCACCTTCGTGCTCCCGGAGCAGCAGCACGACGTCGGCAGGCTCGCCGAGCGGCTCGGCCACGCAGAGCAATTCGGAGCCGCAGGGCTGAGCGCACCGGCCAAGCCGCGCACGCAGTCGCGGCAGCGCCGCCGCCGCCCGCGCTGAGGCGCTCGGCTCGGGCCGGGTGGCGACCCCTTGAACGGGTGATTATTCCGGTGCCGATCTTGGCCGAGAACGTGAGGTATGTTGCATTCCCGCACGGCGCGGGGCGGAATCTGGCCTGCGATCGCTGGATGTGCGGCGCTCGGGTTTGCGGTCCTGAGTCTCAGCGGCTTCGCAGTCGGAGTCGCAGCTCGCCATGCGAGCTCGGCGCGCGCCGAGCGGGTCAAGAACCTCGAGACACTCGCCCGGCTGGCGACGGCTGAACGGGCGCGCGTCGGGCATGCCCGGTTCAACGCGGCGACGGTGGCCGGCATGAGCCATGCCCTCTCGACCCTCGAGCGCTCGACCCCGAACAACGCCCGCCTCGATGCGCTGATCGACTCGACGATGTCGGCGGTCTTGCTCGCCCGGCAGGGTCGGTTTCGAGCTGCCCGGGCAGTGTTCGGACGGGTCAGCAGTGCGGCGACGAACGCAGCCGTTGCCGAGGCGGCGATCGACCCGAGCGCCCACAAGGGGGTGCTCGAGCGGTTGCAGGAGCAGTCGGCCGCGATCGCCGCCGTGCTCGGGTCGTTGATGGGGCTGTTGATCCTGATCGCGATGCCTCGTCGCCGCGGCACGCGGGATCGAACGGTCGAGGCCCTGACCGAGCAGGCGAGGACGGACAATCTCACCGGCCTCGGCAACCAGCGCGCGTTTCAGGAGGCGATGTCCGCGGCGATCGCGGAGCGAACCGCCAACGGCTCGCCGTTCGTCGTCCTCGCGATCGACCTGGACGGCCTCAAGCAGATCAACGACACGCTCGGCCACATCGCCGGCGATTCGCGCATCAAGGAGGTCGCCGAGTGCATCAGACGCGTCGTCGGCAGCCGCGGCGCGGTGCACCGCACCGGCGGGGACGAGTTCATGGTCATCCTGCCGGGCCAGCGAAACATTCACGGCCTGGCGATCGCGCGCCGGATCGACCAGGAGACCCGCACCGCGGTGGGGTGGCGGGCCGTCTCGATCGGGCTCACCGAGTCGATCGCCGCCGAGGGGCGCCTGATGATCGTCGGCCAGGCCGACCTCGCCCTGTACGAGGCCAAGCGGACGAGGCGCAATGCCGTGGTGTTCAGCCCTGGCCTCGTGAAGCCCGTGGACGCGGTGGAGCTCAGGCAGACGACCGGCCCCTCGCAGGAGCAGCGCGCACTCGGCGCCGCACTGGCGCGGGCCGTCGACGCCAAGGACGTCGGCACCCAGAGCCACGGAGAGACGGTCGCACAACTATGCGTCGCGATCGGCGAGCGAATCGGGCTGGCGGGCCACCGCCTCGAGCGCCTCCGGCTGGCCGGGCTGCTGCACGATGTCGGGAAGATCGGCATCGCGGACGCGATCCTGCAGAAGCCGCGGCCGCTGAACAACGACGAGCGGGCGGCAATGGCCGACCACGTCACGATCGGGAACGCGATTCTTCTGGCGGCCGAGCTCCCGGTCGAGGCCGGGTGGGTGCTTCATCACCATGAGCGCTACGACGGCAGCGGCTACCCCGCGTGCCTGCGCGCGGCCGAGATCCCGCTCGAGTCCAGGATCATCGCCGTCGCCGACGCCTACGAGGCGATGACGGGCGACCGGCCGTACCGCGCGGGTGTCTCGGTCGAAGACGCCGTCGAGGAGCTGCGCAGGAACGTCGGCAGCCAGTTCGACGGCCGCTGCTTCAACGCCCTCGTCCAGGCGATCGAGGAGAACGCCGTG
Source organism: uncultured Thermoleophilia bacterium (assembly GCA_963779535.1). Lineage (GTDB taxonomy): Bacteria > Actinomycetota > Thermoleophilia > Gaiellales > Gaiellaceae > PALSA-600. The sequence continues at coordinate 460,213 of CAVZYP010000007.1, forward strand.
GACCTGCGGGCCAGGCGGGCCTCGCGGCTGTCACTCGTGACGGTGCGCCCCGAGCTCGAGGCCGAGCGCGACACCGCCACGGCCAGGATGGCGCTGATCTCGGGCGGGCGCGGGGCCGCCCAGCCGCAGGAGCATGCAGTGCCGTCCCAGGGTGCCGCTAGGTTGAAGCTATGAGACGGGTGCTCGATGTCGTCTTGATCGCCATCCTCCTCGGCGCGGCAGGGTTCGGCGCGTATCTGATCGGCCACCGAGTCGACCACCTCTCGAATCAGGCGTCCTCGCAGGATTCCGAGCTGCAGACGACGACTGCCGCCGCACCGGCGGTCCACCACGGCCACACGATCGCCGGGACGCACATCACGCCCCTCCTGGTCATCTCCGCGGTCCTCGCGTTGTTCGGTGCGCTGATCGTCGCTGCCCTGATCAATGCCCTGGTGAAGAGCCGCAGACGCCAGCGCTGGCGGCTCTCATCGTGACCGGCGACCCGGAGAGCCAGGACCTCGACGGTCTGATCGAACAGCTCGAGGCCGAGGAACGAGATCTCTCGGACCTCCGCCGGAAGCTCCACGACCGTCTCGCGAGCTTCCCGAACGACGTCACCTCACAGCAGGAGCGTGCGCTCTCGAAGCAGCGCGCAGAGCTCCAGGCGCGGATCGACGCGCTCAGAGCCACGCGCAGCGCAGAGCGCGCCAAGCGGCAGTCGAACGACGAGGCCTGACCGGTCGCCGGCGGGCACCTCGCGGAAGACTGGCCTTTCTACCCCGTTTGGGGGACTAGGATGCCGGCATGTTCGGCCAACGGGCTGTGTCGTCGGAGGCTTGGAGCGAACGGCTGTTGGCGCTCCTGCTCATTGCCGTGGTCCTGGCCGCGATCGACCAGACGGTGAAGCACAGCATCTCGACCCCGCTCTGGGCGGTCCATCACCGCTCGGGCACGTGGTTCGTCGGGTCGTGCCTCGTCCTCGTCGCCGTGGTTCCCCTGACCCGCCTGCCGTCCCGCGGGGTGGCGATCGCCGCAGGCGTGTTCGCCGGCGGGGTGCTGGGAAACCTGCTCTCTGCGAGCGCCGACGGCTTCAACGTCCCCAACCCGATCATCGTCACGCACGGCATGGCAGGTATCGCCTTCAACCCGGCAGATGCCTTCATCGAGGCCGGGAACCTGGCGCTGATGGCGATGCTCGTCTCCATCTGCCTGAGGCATCGGGACGCGCTCGCCGGTTGGCGCGCGAACGGCCTCATGGCGGTCAGGCGCGTGCTGTCGCCGCACGACCGGTGACGCCCTTGGCGCGCCGGCGCGACTAGAGCTTGCCCAGGACTCCGGCGAGCGTCTTCAGGTGCTTGCCCATCTCCGCGAGCGCGGCACGGTTGGCGCCGAGCTCCTTCTCCAGCTGCTTGATCCGCCGCTCGAGCTCGACGAGCTTTTTCTGGGCTTCGGCCGCCGGCGCCGCCGCGGCGCCGATCTGCGCCTCGATCAGTTGCGCGATGCCCTCTGCAAGCCCTCCGCCGGCCGGAGCCGCTGCCGGATGTGCGGGCGGCGCCGCTCGCGGGCGGGGAGCGGGCTCCTCCGCCGGCCTGGCCTGCTTGTAGGCGGGCAGCTCGGCGACGATCGCCGCCGCCAGATCATCGTCCTCGCTGCTCGAACCGTCGTCGGGCTCGTCCGGCTCGACAGTGACCAGTTCGAGCGGTGGCGCCGTTTCGGCCACGGCCGGCGGAGCCTCGTCCTGCTCCGGCTCGTCGCCGGCTTTCTCCGCCGATTGCCCGTTGCTCTTGAGCAGCTCACTGTGCAGGCCTGCCTCGAGCGCCGCCTTGGGCACGACGACGACAACGGTGTCCTCACCGATCACCTCTCGCAGCGCAGCGAGCCTCTGCTCGGTCGGCTCGGCGACGGCGACGACGACGCGGCCGTCCTCGACCCGGGTCGGCATGGCCTCGAGCCGTTGAGCGTCCTCTCGCGACAGGCGGGCGAGTGCGTTCGCATCGAACCAGATCGACGCGCGGTCGACATAGCCGAGGTCCCACTGCTCGGCCAGCAGCCTGGCGACGTCCTCTTCCGAAGCGAGACCCTGACGAACGACGATCTCACCGAGCCGCTCACCCGTCTGGCTCCCCAGATGAAGCGCCTGGTGCAGTTGGACGTCGTTGAGGAGCCCCTCGGCGACCAGCAAGGCGCCGAGCGGTGTGCGCTCCTCTCCAGTCGTTGGTTGTTCTACAGCCATAGGCTCACCGCCCTCGGCGGCATCGGAGACAACGGTGGTCACGGTTGGATCCACTTCGGCACGTGTTCCCTATCGTTGTCGGCGCAGAAGTCCCCCAGCTTGAGGAAAGCCAGGATTTCGGGGGACGCCGGAGCCTCTCCGGAGCCGCCGACTCGGCGACTCCGGAGAGGCTGGGCTGTGATCGCTTGCGAGACACCGCGGAGACCCCCGCGATGATCACCGTCGCCGCCCTACTTGATCAGCGTGAGCAGCTTGAACATCGGCAGATACATCGAGATCACGATCGTCCCGACCATCACACCGACGCCGATCATCAGGATCGGTTCGATGATCGACGTGAGCGACTGAATGCTCGCGTCGACCTCGTCCTCGTAGAAATCGGCGATCTTCCCGAGCATCTTGTCGAGCTCACCGGTCTCCTCGCCGATCTTCACCATCTGGCTGACCATCGGCGGGAAGATTGGATCTTCCTGGAGCGGCTGACTCATCGGCACGCCTTCGTGCACGCGCTCCCGGGTGTGGATGAGCGACTTCTCGATCACCCAGTTGCCCGCCGTCCCGGCGGTGATCTCGAGTGCGGTGATGATGTCGACGCCGGCCGCGACCAGGGTCGAGAGCGTCCGCGAGAAGCGCGCGAGCGCGATCTTCTGCACGACGTCGCCGATCTTCATGGGGATCCTCAGGACGAAAGCGTCCCACCGCTGCCGCCCGCCCTCCGTGTTCTTGAGCCGGCGCAGCGTGTAGATCATGAGACCGATCAGCGGGAAGATCACGAACCAGAACCCCCGCAGAGTGTTGGAGGCGGCGATCACGATCTTGGTCGGCGTCGGCAGCTGGCCTCCGAGCGACGAGAAGACGCTCTGGAAGACCGGCACGATGAAGAGGAGCATGAACGTGAGCACGAGTGACGCGAACGTGAGCACGACGATCGGGTAGACCATCGCGCCCTTGACGCGGCGCTTGATCTTGGTCTCGCTCTCGATCTGGATCGCAACGCGATCGAGCACCGTGTCCAGGGTGCCGGAGGACTCGCCGGCCGCCACCATCGAGACGAACAGGCGATTGAACACCTTCGGGTGCCGGGCGAGCGCCTTGGAGAGGATGAGCCCCGACTCGACGTCGGAACGCACCTCGGTCACGACCTGCTTCAGGTACTTGTCGTCGACCTGGTCCTCGAGCACGACGAGCGCCTGCACGACGCTCACGCCGGCCTCGATCATCGTCGCGAGCTGGCGCGAGAACACCTGCAGCGACTTCGGCTTCAGCTTCTTGAACGCGGTCGACATGCCCTGCTCGCCGGCGGCCGCCTGCTCGCTGAGCCTGTTCGGCAGGAGCCCACGCGCCTGCAACTGCTCGCGAGCCGAGCCGACGTCGGGGGCGCTCATCGTTCCCGTGAGCTCCATGCCCTGCGCATTGATCGCGCTGTATGCGAACTCGGCCATGACTATTTTCCCTTGCTCTTGTAGACGATCAATTCGCGGAGATACGCGTCCCCGAAGCCACTCGCGTGCACATGCTTGGCTGCCGTGTTCACCGATGCGAGCGTCGGATAGGGCCCGGTGTAGACCACCCAGTACCCGCCGCGCAGAGGCCGGCTCTTCGAGGAGTTCAGAATCGAGACGAACGTCAGCCCGTGGTTGCGCGCCTGCTTCGCGACCAGCGTCGCTTTAGCGCGTCCCTGCCCGGTCGGGACCGAGGCGAGGATCATGATCCAGCCGTGCGAGCTGACGCGGCCGGCACCCGGCTGACCGATGACGATCTCCTTCGGGAGAATGTGAACGGCAGGGGGACTCGCCACGGTCGGGGTGCTCGGCGTCGAAACCGACGCGACCGCCGACGAACCGGTCGAAACGAACGGATCGTGGAGGCCCTTGGGGCTCGCGGCGGCACCGTACGACGGAACGCCGCCGGCAATCTGCCGGGCCGAGAAGGGGTCGACGGCGGCATGGCGCCGCAGCTTGCGAAGCGCCTTGCCGCCGGTCGCGACGGCAGCCGCGGTCGTGGGCGTCGAGCCGGCGGATGATGTGGCAGCCGGAGCTGCCGGCGGGGCGGCACTCGAGTGGTTCATCAGCTTCAGGGTGTGAGGAACCTCGTACGCGAGAATCAGGACGAGCAGCACGCAGCCGGCGATGATGATGATCTTCTGCCGGCGCTGCTTCGTCGCCGCCGCGTCGGCAAACGCCGCCTTGCGCCGTTGAGAGATGCTGACGGTCGACATTACGGACCGACGGCCGTTGCGCTCGTGTTGGCGGTGGTCGCGGGGCCGGAGTCGCGGCGACGGCGGGAGCCGTGTAGATGAATCCGTTGAGCGTCATGCTCGCACTGACCACTCCGCCCTTCGGCGCACCCGCGAACTGGATGCTGTCGACGGTGTAGAGGCGTCCCTTGCCGACGAGGCGCCCGTTGTGGACGTCGGCACTCGCGCGCAAGAGCCGCAGGAACCGCTGGACCGCGAAGTAGTGGCCCGTGGCGGTGACGGTCATCGGCACCTGCTCCTCGCCCGCGGAGGCGCCGAGGGCCGGGGCCTGCGGCGTGATCCCGTCGAGCTCGACCTGGGTCGTCTTGGCGATGCTCGTGAGCTGCCTGAGGATCTCAGACATCTTCACCTGGGCAGGCATGACGGCCTCGAGCTGGCGCAGAGCAGCCAGGCTCTTCTTGCCCGAGGAGCCGGCGAGGAGCTGCTGCGCATCGGCGACCTGCGACTGCGTGTTCGAGACCTTGACGCCGAGATCCGATGCCTTCGACCGTTGCGGGCCGACGAACATCGTCCAGCCGAGGAAGAGGACGAGGATCGCCCCAACGCAGACGAGGATCAGTGCGACGCGTCCGCTGATTCGCTTGGTCATCAGTGTCCTCCGTTGCTCTGGACGGTCGCATTGACAGTGAACAGCACCGAGCCCGTGGGCTGCCGGGACGTTGTCTGCAGTGAGACGTTGGACAGCCACGGGAGCAGAGCGAGCCGATCGAGAATCAGTGCGACGCGCACGTTCGAAGGGGCAACGCCCGAGATCGTGAACGTCGTCGCCGGAGCCGCCGGAGCGACCGGGGCGGCCGTTGTGGTCGTCGTCGTGGCGGAGGTGTTCGACGTGTCGCTGCTGGTCGGCGCGACGGGAGCCACCGGCGCCGGAGCGACCGGCTTGGCCGCCGCCAGCGACGTCAACTGCACCCCGCCGGGAAGGACGCGAGCCAGATCACCCAGCGCCGAGTCCCAGACCATCCTTTGCGAGACGATCGAGTTGACGACGGTCATTCCGGCCGAGACCTTGGTCTCGGCGTCCTTGACCACCTGAGCGCGCGACTGGATGGCGGCGAGCTGAGCCTGCTGAGAAGCCAACGCATGCTGCTTGCTGCTGACGACCGAACGCTCGTAGACGTAGAAGCTTGCGAGATACAGCACGACCACCGCCGCGACACCGCCGCCGATCCGCAGAACGCGGTCGCGCGTCAGTCCGGCGCCGACGGTCGACAGGCGGCCGGCCGGCCGGTTTTCGGGCGGGAGAAGGTTGACAGCTTCCATTAGCGCTCCACCCCCAGACCGATAGCGACTGCCAGTGAACCGAGGTCGTCGCGATGCGCGATCGCCCCGGTGGCCTCGACCGAGGCCAGCGGATCGGCAACCCGCACCCGTGCGCTCACGAGGCGTTCCAGCTCCTCGACGAGCCCGGGCAGGCGAGTCGTGCCCCCGGTGAGGAGGATCTCGCCGATCGGCAGGGAGTCGGGCTGGCTCTGGTAGAACTGCAGCGACGCGACGAGCTCGCGCGCGAGGGCGGTCAGTTCCCGCCGCACGCTGGTGCGAGCCCGGGTCAGGCGCGGATCCGTCTCCTCGTCGGAGTCGGCATCGAGGAGCGAGACTTCGAGCTTCAACTCTTCGGCTTCGTCGACGGTCAGGCCGAGATCGCGGCCGATCGCGGTTTCGAGCTTCGCGCCGCCCCACTCGAGGACGCGCATGAAGTCGCAGACCGTCCCGTTGGAGATGGCGAGCGTCGAGCGGTCGTGACCGAGCGAGACAGCGACGATCGCGGTGGGCTCGGCTCCGTTCGCGGCGACGTTCGGCGTGATCGCGCGGAGCATTGCGAACGCCTCGACGTCGATCCCCATCAGCTCGACGCCGCCGGCACGGCAAGCCGCCACGAAGTGATCGACCGGCTCGCGGTAGGCCGCGGCGAGCACGACGCGCCGCGTCACGCCGCCTTCTTCGTTCGCCTTCTCGCTGACGACGTGGTAGTCGAGCACGGCCTCATCCATCGGAATCGACAGCGCTTCGTGCGCGCGGAACCGGACGGCGTTCCCGAGCTGCCTTGGGTCGTCGATCCCCTCGATGTCGAGCGCGCGCACACCGACCCGGTTCGTGCCGATGCCGATGCGGACACCCTTGCGAGGGAGGTTGTGCTCGGTGAAGAACGTGTCGAGAGCGTTGCCGAGTGCGATGACGTCGCGAACCTCACCACCCACGACGATTCCGGGGGCAAGCGGCTCACGAGCCAGCTGCACGAGCTTGGCCGAGCCGTTGTTGACGACGCGTGCCGCAGCGAGCTGCGACGCACCGATCTTCAGACCGACGATCTCCTGCTTCCCCTTGCGAGACTTTGCAGCAGTCTTCTTGAGCGGCTGTCGGTGCGCCGGCCTTGAGCTTCGCCTTGGGCCGTAGATCGGAGAGCTTGATCTCTTTCTTGAAGTCGACCATTTCTACCTCGCCTCTCCTGCCAGGCGAAGGCCGCTCGTTCCGACGTCAGCGCCCATAGGATCGATTGAGTTGAGTCCCTGCGACATCGCCGGGAGCTCCGTGTGACCTGCGCGCTCCAGCATCGTCGCGAGCTGATCCGGCCGTGAGGCACGGCTGAACGCCGCCTCGGACGTGATCACGCGGCGCAGCACGAGATCGGAGAGCGACTGTTCCATCGTCAACATCCCGCGGGACGTCGAGGTCTGCATGACCGAATAGACCTGCTCGATCTTGGCCTGGCGGATCAGGTTGCGAACGGCGTCGTCCGGGATCAGGATCTCGATCGCCGCAACGCGTCCACGTCCGTCTGCAGTCGGCACGAGGTTCTGCGTGACGACACCCTGCAACGTCGCGGCGAGCTGCACGCGCACCTGATCCTGCTGCTCGGCCGGGAACGCATCGATGATGCGGTCGATCGTCTGCGGCGCACTCTGGGTGTGCAGCGTCGCGAAGACGAGATGCCCGGTCTCGGCGGCGGTCAGCGCGGTGCCGATCGTCTCGAGGTCGCGCATTTCGCCGACGAGAATGACGTCGGGATCCTGGCGAAGCGCTGCACGGAGAGCCTCGCCGAACGACGACGCATCCGGGCCGATCTCCCGCTGGTTGACGATGCACGAGCGGTGCCAGTGGAGAAACTCGATCGGGTCCTCGATCGTGAGGATGTGCTCGTGCCGCGTCCTGTTGATGCGGTCGAGGATCGAGGCGAGCGTCGTCGACTTACCCGAGCCCGTCGGGCCGGTGACGAGGACGAGACCGCGCGGCTTCTCTGCGAACTCGTAGAGCCGCGACGGCATGTTGAGCTCCTCGAGCGTCTTGATCTCGGCCGGGATCAGGCGAAACGCTGCGCCGACGGCCGTGCGCTGAAAGTAGGCATTGACACGGAAGCGCGCAAGGCCCGGGATCGAGTATGAGAAGTCGATCTGGCGGCGGGTCTCGAGCTGCTTCTGCTGCTCCGTGGAGAGGATGCGATAGACGATCGTCCTCGTCTGCTCGGGCGACAGCTTCTCGTACTGCATCAGACCCTGCAGCTGGCCGTTCACCCGGATGACCGGAGGCGAGCCCGCAGTCAGATGGAGGTCCGACGCGTCGTTCTCGACCATGGTCGTCAGGACATCGTCGACCGAATGAAGCTCTTCAGACACAGCGTCTCTTTCGGTAGGAGGGAGCGAAACCTTTAGTGATTCAGCACGAAATTCTTCTGGCCGTTCAGCGCCGGCTTCTTTCCATCGACCGCGGCGCGTTTCCTGGCGTTCAGATGAACCGCCTCGGCGCATCGAGGGGTGAGGCTGAGCCCCACCCCTCTCTGTGCAGCACGCGACATCGAATGCCGTCTGCTTAGGCGCAGTGGATTTCGGCTGAACGTTCCCGGACGCGACCGGCACTGCGCCGCGGGTCGCGGAGGCGAACTTGCCGCCCACGCGTCTTCTCCAGGCAGTAGGTGGCCGAGTTGCTCTCGACCTTCACGGTGTCGACCTTGGTGCCCTGGTCGATTGCCGTCAGGGCGGTCAGGCTGATGCCCTGATAGCTGCCCTGCGTCGAGTAGTAGGCCTCGGCTGACGGGATCGCGGCGCGGACGTCTGCGTTAGCAGCCGACTGGTTGGCCCGGTCCTTGAAGCCGAGGTACGAGGGGACTGCGATCGCCAGCAGGATGCCGATGATCACGATGACAACCAGAAGCTCGATCAGCGTGAAGCCTTCTTCACGTGCGAGCCGCTGCCGCAACTTGTTCATTCCATCTCCTTCTGCTTGAACTATTGGCTGAACTTTCACCTACCTAATCGCCCCGGGAATCGACTCTTTCACCCCCCTATAGGGGTATTTGCAGCCCAAACGAGGGAGCAAGCGGGTGTCGCCGCGACTTCGACTGCAAAGTGGAAGCCGGCACGTCACTCGTCCGAGGGAGTTGAGCCGACACTCCGGCGGCCGATGCAACTGGAGATGCGCGCGACCGCCCCGAGCAACGATCCGACCACCGACTCGTCGTGGCGTGTCTCTCTCGATGGTTCGGTCGTCGCGGTCGTCGAGGTTCGCCACGAAGGCGGCGAGGTGGTCGTCGACACCGCGGTCGACGGCGTCGCCCCGCACGCCTTCGACACGCTGCAGGCCGCAGACTCGTTCCTCGAAGACCTGATGACGTCGTTCGCCTATCTCGGCTGCGACGTCGCGCGCGTCTGACGCGCCGGCAGCGACGAGTCAGCTCCGGAAAACGAGAACGCAGTGCGTCAGGTCGTGCAGACGCGGGCGAGCTCTTCGGTCGTCGTCAGCCCCTGCGCGACCTTGGCGATGCCGTCGTCCCACATCGACCGCATCCCGTTCTCGACTGCCACCTGGCTGATCGCGTCCCGGGAGGCCCGCTCCGCCGCTAGAGCCTCGAGCTCGCCGTTCATCTCGAGCAGCTGAAAGACACCGATGCGGCCCTTGTAGCCAGTCTGGCCGCAGCGGGCGCAGCCCTTCTTGCGGTGGAACGTCGATCCGACGAGCGAATCAGCGAGGTCGTCGGTGATGTGCAATGCGTTGAGCTCTTCCATCGTCGGTTGATAGGGCTCTGCACACTGAGGGCACAGCTTGCGCGCGAGCCGCTGCGCGAGCACGGCCGAGACCGCGGCACCGGCGATGAACGGTTCCACCCCCATCTCGATCAGACGGGTCAGCGCGGAGGGCGCGTCGTTCGTGTGCAGCGTGGAGAGCACGAAGTGCCCCGTGAGGGCGGCCTCGATCGAGATCTTCGCAGTCTCTCCGTCGCGAACCTCACCGACCATCACCACGTCGGGGTCGGACCGCAGGATCGAGCGGAGCGCGGTGGCGAACGTCAGTCCGGCGCGCGGATTGATCTGCACCTGCGTGATCCCGTTGAGGCGGTACTCGACCGGGTCCTCGACGGTGATGATGTTGATCTCGGGCCGGCTGATCTCTGCGAGGCCCGCGTACAGCGTCGTCGATTTGCCCGAGCCCGTCGGGCCGGTGACGAGGAGAGCGCCTGTCGGGCGGGCGAGGATCTTGTCCATCCGCTTCTGCATGTGATCGGCCAGCCCGAGAATCGCGAGCGTCGGGACCTCACGCGACTTGTCGAGCAGGCGCATCGTGACGGCCTCGCCCTCGACGCTCGGGAGTGTCGCGACGCGGATGTCGAGCATGCGCCCGGCGGCGGCTGCGGCGAGCGTGATCCGGCCGTCCTGCGGCTTGCGGCGCTCGGCGATGTCGAGCTTCGCGAGCACCTTCAAACGGGTCGTCACGCCGGCAGCGAGGCGCTTGGGGATCGTGTGGGCGACGTGCAGGACACCGTCGATCCGGTAACGGATGACGAGCTCCTCCTCACCGGGCTCGACGTGAATGTCGCTTGCGCCTTCCTCGGCGGCCTGGAAGATCAGGGTGTTGACGAGCCGCACGAGCGGCGCGTCGGAGATTCCGTCCTCTGCCTCGAGGTCGTTGTCGTCGTCGATGACGTCGATGACGTCGGCGACCTCACCGACGAACGCGGCGTTCATCGCGCCTGCCGCTCTCGACAGGCGCCTCAGCTCCGTGAGGACATCGTTCTTGGCCGCGATGAAGAACTCCACCGACAGGCGCGTCGCAAGCCGGAGCTCGTCGAGCCCGCGCACATCCTGTGGGTTGGTGATCGCAAGCTTGAGCGTCTTCCCGTCGGAGGCGAACGGGATCGCGCAGGTGCGTTCGAGCACCGGCAGCGCGATCGCCTTCGAGGCCTCGCCGTCGACGCCGGCGACGGCCAGGTCGACGAGAGGCATGTGATATTGCTCGGCGAACCTGCGGGCGACGCCCAGGGCATTCGCGAGGCCCTCGTCGACGAGCGCTTGCGAGAACGACTCGCCGGCCGCCCGGTGGCGCACGAGCTCGACCTTGTCCGGCGGCATGAGCCCGGTCTGGAGAATCACGTCGGCGACGAGATCTCCGTGCGCGGCGGCGGAAAGAGCATCTGGCCTGGCGTCGGAGGGTTGGTCGTCGCCGCTGACGAGCCGGAGGTCGGCCTGGTTGGAGTCCATCGCGGCCTCCATTTACCGGAGCCCGAGATAGGCCTGGAGGATGGCCGGCCCGGCAAAGAGCGCGACGATGCCGCCGAGCGCCAGGAACGGGCCGAACGGGATGCGCATCTTCCGCGCGGCGCTGCCGTGCTTTGCGAGCAGCCAGACCGAAGGCACGAGCGCCGAGACCATGCCGATCATCAGCGCGACCGGAACGGTCCGGCCGAGCGCGACGCCGAGCAGCAGCGCGAGCTTGACGTCACCCATGCCCATGCCGGCTGGATACGCGAGGGCTGCCAGGAGCAAGAACCCGCTCGCACCAAGCCCTGCGGCGAGCCATTCGACCGACGGATGCACGACCGAGTTGGCCACGAGCACGACCGCGGTTGCGGGAAGCACGATCCGGTTGGGAATGATCCGCCGCTCGTAGTCGGTCGCGGAGACCGCAACCAGAGCCGCGCAGAAGACCGAGGCGATCGCCGCGTCCCAGGTGAGACCGAACTTGAGCGCGCAGGCGGCGATCAGCAGGGCCGTGAGGGCCTCGACTGCCGGGTAGCGCCATGAGATCGTGCTGTCGCAATGGCGGCAGCGCCCCCGCAGCAGAAGCCACGAGACCAGCGGCACGTTGTCGTACCACGCGAGATTCGCCTCGCACGACATGCAGGCCGATCCCGGGTACACGATCGAGCGGTGGAGCGGGAGGCGCGCGGCCACCACGTTCAAGAAGCTTCCAACCGCCAACCCGGGCGCGAACATCACCGCGGCGAGCCCGAGGTTCACGAGCCGTTGCGCCTTTCGAAGCTAGCCGAACCGGTGCTCATGGACGAGCCCCACGGTCTCGGCATCCCCGGGCTGCGCGCCGTTCTCCTCGGCCTCCGGCTTCGCTTTCGCCTGGGCGACCTCGTTCTCCTTGAGGGCACGTCCGAGCGCGATCGAGAAGTCATGGCGGTTCGGTGCGGCCGACGCCGCGACCTCCGAGTCGATCTGACCGGTGATCACGAGCTCGATCAAGGCCGCTGTGAGTGTCTGCATCTCGAAGAACGATCCTTCGGCGATCGCCTCGGGAACGAACTCCGCCTTGTTCTCGCGAATCAGCTCCTGGATGCGGCTGTTCGCGACCATCACCTCGACGGCCGCGACGCGGCCCCCGCCGATGCGCGGCAGCAGCCGCTGGGAGACAACGCCCTTCAACACACCCGCGAGGATGGAGCGCACGGCCGGCTGCTTGATCGCCGGGAAGAACTCGACGAGGCGTCCGACGGTCTCGGCTGCGTCGACCGTGTGCATGGTCGAGAGCACGAGGTGTCCTGACTCGGCTGCCTGCAACGCCGTCTCGGCTGTCTCGGCGTCGCGCAGCTCGCCGATCAAGATGACGTCGGGGTCCTGACGCAGCACGCGCCGGAGCGCTTGGTGGAACGATTCGGTGTCGAGGCCGACCTCGCGCTGGTTGACGATGCAGAGCGCGTCCTCGTGGAGGATCTCGATCGGGTCCTCGATCGTCACGATGTGCTGGCGCCGCGTGTTGTTGATGTGGCCGAGAATCGCTGCGAGCGTTGTCGTCTTGCCGGAGCCGGTTGCGCCGGTCACGAGGATGAGGCCGCGGTGCTCCTCCGACAGGAGCTCCACGCCGCGCGGGAGATGGAGGCTGGCGAAGTCCGGCACCTGCCGCGGGATGACCCGGAACGCGAACGAGATCTCGCCGCGCTGGCGGAACGCGTTCACCCGGAAGCGCGGCAGGCCCGGCAGGTGGTAGGCGGTGTCCAACTCGCCGGTCTGGTGGAACTCGGCGACGCGCCGGGGCGCGGTGGAGCCGATCTCCTCGAGCACGCCTTCGAGCGCCTCGGAGTCGAAGGCCGCCCACCCGTCGAGCGGCTGCAATTCGCCGTCGATGCGGATCAGAGGCGGCCGGCCGGCCTTGAAATGCACATCGCTGGCGCCTTGCTCGACGGCCACGGTAAGGATCGATTCGATTTTCACACCACTCCTATCGGCAGGCGCGACGGATTACTGAGGGGCAGATCGCACAAGATCGGATTCCTTCCCCGACGGCCCCCACGATCCTCTTTGCGCGGCCCACAGCCTGTGCTGCCGTCCGACCGAACCCCTTCAATGAGGCATTGGCTGTCGTTGGCCTGGCGCCGAAGGTCTGTCTGCGCCCCCTGAAAACGTGCCGAAAACAGACACACCGATCCAGCAGGAAGTCTCGGATGCGGCCGCGACGGTCGAGGCGCTCGCCCGCGCGCTCGAACTGCACGACTATCGCCGCGGCCACTTCGGCGAGACCGCCGCCCATGCGGCGCGCGTGACGCAGTTCGCCCTCATGCTCACCGAGCAGGTCGCGCCCCAACTCGCACTCGATCCGCAGCTGGCGTACGGCTTTCGCCTGCACGACATCGGGATGATCGGCGTCTCGAACGCGACGCTCCTGAAGCCGGGGCCTCTCTCACCGGCCGAGCTCGACGAGGTCCGCGAGCACCCGTGGCTGGGCGAGCGCATCGTCGCCCCGGTCCCGGCCCTCGGCGGCCTGGCCCGCCAGGTGATCGCCGGGCACCACGAGCGCTGGGATGGATCGGGCTATCCGCGCGGACTGCGCGGCACCGAGATACCGCTGCCGGCGCGAATCTTCGCGGTCGTCGACGCCTTCGACGCGATCACCAACGATCAGCCCTATCGCGATGCGATGCCGCTCGAAGCGGCCTACGAGGAGATTCGGTCGAAAGCCGGCCTCGACTTCGATCCCGAGGTCGCTGCCGCTTTCCTGCTCCTCGACGTGCCCGCCTCGACGTCCATCGAGCTCTAGCCCTTCCGCGTTCCGCCGGCGATGGTCAAGGCCGGGCGCCCGGCTGCCGATGGAAGCTGAAGACGGCCGGCAGGCGCCGTGATCAGACCGGCGAACAAACGAGGACACCGATGCTGAAGCTCCAGACTCTCCCGGCCCGAGCCCACGCCGTCTCGCGCGAGAACATCGTGGCGCGCTGGCTCGCACACCCCGTTGCGGTGCTCGTCCCGTTGATCGCCGTCTCGTCGCTCGTCCGGTCGGCGATTGCCTGGCAGCACCAGACGCCGCGGTACTTCCCCGACGAGTACATCTATGCGGCGCTCGGCCGCTCGCTCGCCCACGGCCACTACGAGATCCGCGGCCACCTCGCCCATTTTCCGGCGATCCTCGCGCCGCTGCTCGCGGCTCCGCTGTGGCGGTTCTTCTCGACCGAGACGGCGTACCACCTCGTGCAGGCCGAGAACGCCGTCGCCGCCTCGCTCGTCGCCGTTCCCATCTACCTGCTCGCCCGCTGGCTCGGTCTCGGTCGCGGCTACAGCTACTTCTGCGCCGCCTACGGCCTGCTGATCCCGGTGGTCAGCTTGTCGTCGGAGAATATTTCGGATCTCGTCGCGTATCCGCTGGTCCTCACGGCCGTCGCCGTCGGTGTCCGCGCCCTCGAGACGCCGTCGGCGAAAAGGCAGGTTGCGTTCCTCGCCTTCGCGACCCTGGCCACACTCGCACGCACGCAGTACTTCGTGCTCGTCCCCGCGTACATCCTGGCCGCCCTGCTGCTCGAACGGCGCCAGATGTTCCGCAAGCACAAGGTGGCGGTGCTCGCGCTGATTCCCGTCACAGTCGCGATCACGGTCGCGGTGCTCGGCTTCTACTCGGGCGTCCGGTCGACCACTCACCTGAACACGGAGTTCTTCAAGTGGTTCTTTCTGCAGGCGTTCCTGCTCGCCCTCGCCGCCGGCGTGGCAATCGTGCCCGGCGCCTTGATCGCGTTCGTCAGGCCGACGCACCGCCGCGAGATCGTCTTCTCTTTGCTCGCCGGTGTGTTCATGGTGCTGCTGTTCTGCGAGTCGACGGTCTACGCGGCGAACTCCGGCGTGTTCAAAGAGCGCTATCTCTTCAGCGCGCTGCCGTTGCTCGCGCTCGCGTACGGCGTCTACCTGAAGCGCGGCCGCCCACTTCCCTATGTCGTGGTCGGCCTCGTGGCGGTGATCGTGGTAGCAGCGTCGCGCCTGCCCATCTCCGTCTACGCGATCTCCGCCAACCGCACCGACTCGGAGTTTCTCTACGGCGTGAGCTGGCTCGAGATGCGCACGAACTACGGATCGACCGCGCTCGCGATCGCGCTCATCGCGACTGCCGCAGGTGCATTCGCGGTCTGGACGGCGTTCAAGGGCGACCGCCGCGGGCTGGCCCTCGGGGCTGCGATCCTCGTCGCAGTTGCCGCGACGATCGGCGCTGTCAAGATCGATCTCGCCAATACGCGCGCCACCCGGGCGTTGCTGCCGCAGAACCTGACGTGGGTCGACGCAGCCGCCCACGGGCCCGTCACGGCGATCGCGACGCCGTATTCGTCGCGCGTCCTTCTGCTGCTGGCTCTCTACTGGAACCCATCGATCGCGCGTGAGGTGACGCTCGACCACGCCATTCCGACCGACAGCCTGGCCGCACCCAACCTCGAGATCGACCGCCAGGGGCGACTGCTGAACACGACGGGCGATCTCCTGCTCGACCGGATGGTGACGGCAGCGTCGTTCTGGAACGGCTCCGTCGCCGCTCACCAGACCGGCTTGACCCTGTGGCACGCCCACGGAGTCCCACGGCTTCGGAGCCTGATCGTCGGGCGCTACGCGGACGACTGGCTGAACGAGTCCGCCCGGATCCGGGCCTGGGCGCAGAGCCCGCGGCCGGGGCACGAGGGCATCGCGCTCGGGCTCACGCTCTCACTCCCGAAGGACTGGACCAGGACGGCGCACATGAAGTTGGGCAAGACGACCTTCGCGATCGCGCCGGGCTCACGGCACCGGATCGTCTGCTGGAACGCAACCGGACCGGTCGACGTCGTCTCCACGACCCGGGACGCGCTCTTCGACCAGGCGAACCGCACCCTGTCGGTGCAACTGTCGAAGCCCAGCGTCATGCCCGTTCCTGCTGGACGCACCGGAGCAGGCTGCGCCGCCGCCGGGCTCTAGAGACTTCTAGACGGTC
Source organism: uncultured Thermoleophilia bacterium (assembly GCA_963779535.1). Taxonomy (GTDB): domain Bacteria; phylum Actinomycetota; class Thermoleophilia; order Gaiellales; family Gaiellaceae; genus PALSA-600. The sequence continues at coordinate 476,109 of CAVZYP010000007.1, forward strand.
ACGTCCCGAACCGGGACAGCGTGGAGAGCATCCGCAGCGGCACCCGGGCAGCGCCACGCGCCTCGCCGGGCGCCGAGAGCTCGCCGAGCAGCAGGGGCTCGATCGAGCGCCAGAGCAGCTCGGTCCTCGCGATCTGCCAGCTCAGCCCCGGCCAGCGGTCGATCGCCCGTTTCAGCTTCCACGAGGCCCGGTGCAGCGGGCCGAGTGCCGCATCGACCGCGGCACCGTAGGGGACGAGCGACGCGGAGCGGCCGCCGAGCAGGTCGTCGACCGCAGCGGCGGCAAGGGCAGCCGAGACGAAGCATTCGTACATCCCGTCCCCCGACACCGGGTCGATCAGACCGGCAGCGTCGCCGACGAGGAGCGCGCGCTCAGCCGCGATCGTGACCCCCGGCGGCCGCAACGGCAGCCGGTGCCCGCGCAGGTGCTCGAGCGCCTCGAAGCGAAGCCCGTGAGCCTCACACGTTCGGGTGAGGTGCTCCCGGAGCCTCGGCCCCTCCGCCTGCCAGGCACCGACGCCGACGTTGACGTGATCGCCCTTCGGGAAGACCCACCCGTAGCCGCCCGGGATGGCGGCGAGCTCGACCACCGCGCGCCGGCGGTAGCGGTCGCGACGCAGGCTCGTGTACGGGACGTTTCCCTCCAGCGCGACGCCGTGGACGATCCCGACGCCGAGCCCGAGCGTGCGCGCGGTTGTCCCGTTGGCACCGTCTGCTCCGACAACGATGTCGACGTCGATCGGCGCGCCGTCGACCCGGATCCGATCACCGAGCTCGACACGCGCGCCCTCGCGAACCTCGACTCCCTTGGCCCGCGCGGCATCGAGCAGAAATGCATCGAGGCGCCGCCGTTGGGTCATGTAGATCACGGGCGCGCGCGCGGTGCGCTCGACCCGGGCGCCGTAGCGGAAGCGCAGCTCGACGAGATCGACCTCCTCCTCGACCACAGGGGTTGGGTCGACCGGGCAGCGGCGAAACGCGCGTGCCGTGAGACCGCCGCCGCAGGGCTTGTCGCGCGGGAAGGTCGCCTTGTCCGCGAGCAGCACGGAAGCCCCGGTTGAGGCGATGTTGTGCGCGGTCGTCGAGCCGGCCGGGCCGCCTCCCACCACGAGCACGTCGAAGCGCTGCACGGTCTAAAGCTACAATCCGACGCGCTTCAAGGGGGTGTGCCCGAGCGGCCAAAGGGAACGGGCTGTAAACCCGTCGGCTCAGCCTACGGAGGTTCGAATCCTCCCGCCCCCATAGAGGGACAGTTCCGCTCTGACGCCAGCGCAAGAAGACGGTTCGGCCTGTCCACCGTAACGGCACGGCGAACAACCGGTGCGACCCTGCGAGGCCCTTGAGTTCAACCTCGCGGCTCTCTCGGAAGGCGACATCCGCGCCGGACACGAGCTCGCGGACGAGGCTCGAGACGAGCACCTCGCCGGCGACAGCGTTGCTCGCGACTCGGGCCGCGTAGTGGACAGTCGTTCCGTAGAAGTGATCTGCCTCGTGAAGCGCGTCGCCCGTGTGCGCGCCGATGCGGACGCGCAATGGTGGCGATGCGCCCGCAAACGCGGCGTCAATCGCCACGTGGATCGCTCGCGCACACGCAACGGCACGCCGCGCACTCGAAAAGGCGAGCATCGAACCGTCGCCCTGAGTCTCGACAACCGTCCCACCGTGTGCTGCGGCCGTATCTCGGATTACCTGGTTGTGCTTGCGGACGACGTCGAGCCAGCCGTGATCGCCCAGCCGGCGGGTCAAGACGGTCGAGTCGACGATGTCCGTGAAGACGATCGTCACCGTTCCATCGGCGGCGAGCGACTGGTCCAGATCGGGCCGGTCTACCCGGACCTTTTCCTCGAGCTGCTCGAGGCCGACGGTCAGCTGGCGTCCAAGCATCTGCTCGTTCGGGATCCCTGCCGACAAATGAAGCTGCACGATTTTCCACTCGCCGCGCTCGAGGTGCAAGACCCACGTGACGCGAAGGTTGGTCGTCTGCTCCGGCATACGAATGAGGACCCTGGCGCCGGCCCAGCCGACGCTCCCTTCCTCCCAGGCTTCGATCTCGTCCCACTCGAACGGAAAGCCTCCGGTCTCTTCCCACTGCGCCTTCCAAACGGCGCGATGCTCGCCGTGCCACCACTCGGCGTCGTCGGAGCCCACGGCGAGCACGCCCGGATGCTCAGAGAACCTGCCGAGGCCTGTTTCGGCGTCGGCGCTCCGTGCCGCCGCCATAAAGCGGTCGATGACACGACAGATCTCCGGCGACGGCTCCACGCCCAGAGACTACGTCGGATGCCGTCGAAGTTCGAGACGCCGGCACGCCCGCCTCGACGAGTGTGCACGTCCGCGCGTCGGGCGTCATTCCACAAGTTATGTGGTCATTACGGCGGCCGTTGCAGCCGTCGATGAGGAACAGAGGCGCTGGTACCTGCGCGAGAAAAAAAAAAAAAAAAAAAAAAGCGCAAAGCCGAGAGGTGCTTCGTCCTCACCCGACGCGGCACGGCTCCTCGAGCCACACGAAAGGTGTTCGGCGCATGATCCGTTGGTGCGGGACCTTCCGGCCGGGACGGTCACCTTCGTGTTTACGGACATCGAGGGGTCGACCCGGCTGTTGCGTGAACTGGGCGCCGACTACGCGGACGCGCTGGTTCAGCACCGGCGGGTTGTGCGAGAGGCGTTCGGACGGCGCGGCGGCATCGAGGTGGACACCCAGGGCGACGCCTTCTTCTTCGCGTTCGCCGGCGCCGAAGATGCGGTCGCTGCCGCCCTCGAGGCGCAGGAAGGTCTGAGCGACGGACCGGTGCGCGTGAGGATGGGGCTGCACACGGGTGAGCCGCTTCTTGCCGAGGGGGGCTATGTCGGCATCGACGTACACCAGGGAGCGCGAATCGCCGCGGCGGCGCACGGAGCGCAAATCATCGCGTCGGCGAAGGCACGAGCGGCCGCGGGTGCCGAGTTCCGCGATCTCGGCATGCATCGTCTGAAGGACTTCGATGAGCCGGTTCGCCTGTACCAGGTGAACGACGGCGAGTTCCCGCCGGTTCGCTCGCTCAACGTCACGAACCTTCCCTCGCCCGCGTCGCCCCTGATCGGGCGCGAGCAGGAGGTCGGCGATGTCGCTGGACTCACATCAACATCGAGACTTGTGACGCTCACAGGAGCCGGTGGTTGCGGCAAGACTCGGCTTGCGCTGCAAGTAGCGACAGAGCTCGTAGGCCGCTTTCAGGACGGAGTCTTCTGGGTGTCGCTTGCCCCGCTCACCGACCCCAACCTGGTTCTGCCGACGATCGGCGAGACGATCGGCGCCAAGACAGAGCTGCACGTTCACATCGGCCGCAGCTCGATGCTCCTGCTACTCGACAACTTCGAGCAAGTCGTCGAGGCGGCGGGAGCGCTGGTCGAGCTGGTCGAGCACTGTCCAAAGCTCTTCGTGCTCGTCACGTCTCGTGCACCTCTGCGCGTTCCAGGAGAGAGCGAGTACTCGGTCGACCCGCTGAGTGAAGGTGAAGCCGTCGAGCTCTTCTGCCAGCGAGCTGCGCTCGCAGAGCCCGGCACGGCTGTGGAGGCGATCTGCCGGCGCCTGGACTGTCTCCCGCTGGCGATCGAACTGGCCGCCGCGAGCACGCGTGTGCTTCCGCCTGAGCAGCTCCTGGAGCGTTTGGACAAGGCGCTGCCGATCCTGACGAGTCGCCTCCGTGCAATCCCGGACCGGCAGCGGACGCTGCGTGCAGCGATCGAGTGGAGCTTCCAGCTGCTCTCGCCGGTCGAGCAGGAGCTGTTTGCGCGACTGTCCGTCTTCGTGGGGGGCTTCGAGCTCGAGGCTGCCGAGGCCGTGTGTGCGGCGTCACTCGACGACGTCGAGTCGCTGATGGAGCAGAGCCTCGTTCGACGCTGGGGCGACCGGCTCGGAATGTTCGAAACGATCCGCGAGTTCGCGACCGAACAGCTCGAGTCGGGAGGCGACGCCGACGCGACACCCCGGCGGCACGCCCACCACTACGCCCAGCGCTTGACGGGATTGCAAAGCTCCCTTTGGGATGCCTCGCACGATGCCGCGGCGAAATGGTTTGCGGACGAGCAGGACAACGTTCGCGCTGCGCTCGCCTGGAGCTTGGACACAGGCGAGCGAGAGCTGCTCGCGCATCTGGCGGCCTCGGCGGCCGAGTTCTGGATCATGCGCGGCGCCTTCGGCGAGGCGCGACGTTGGCTCGAGGCCGGATTCGAGACAGACACGGCGCTCCCGGCTGACCTCAGGGCAAGGGCGTTCGCGTCGCTCTCGACGCTCGAGCACGCTCAGGCCGACTATGCACGCGCTCGCAGACATGCCGAGACTGCCGTCGTGCTCGAACGTTCACTGGACGACGGCAAGCGGCTTTCGCACGCCCTCAACCGACTCGGCAATGCAACGAAGGCTCAGGGCGAGATCGAGGCGGCACGGCTGCTGTATGCCGAGGCGCTGGCCGTCTCTCGACAAGCGGACGACCGACGCGGGTGCGCCGTCTCGCTGGTCAACCTTGGGACGATCGAGCTCGGGCTCGGGCACCTCGGAGCTGCTGAAGCGGCATGCAGAGAGGCAGGCGGATTGTTCGAGAGCCTCGGTAACCGATCGGGTGCCGCTGCCTCGCTGCTCCTACTCGGTGAAGCGGCGCTCGGACAGGGGCGACTCGAGGACGCTCACGAGGCAGTCGCGTCCGCTCTCCGCATCTATCGCACGCTCGACCGTTCGGCGCGGATCGCGGCCTGCCTATCGGTGTTCGCGCGTCTCGCCGAACGGGACGGTGACCCACGCCGGGCAAGCACATTGCTTGCCGCCACGCAAACACTTCGCGAGCAGACGGGAGCCGCCGCCATGCCGAGCGAGCGTCGAGCCGAGGAAAACCTCTCCAGATCTCTGCGTGGCGCCTTGGACGAACAGACTTTTCGGCAGGCATTCGACGACGGCCGACATCTCGAACCGGCTGAGGCCGTCGTCTTCGCCCTGGCCGCCCACTGAACGAACCCCCTACTGACGGTGGGTCCCCGTCCAACCAAGCAGCGCCTCCATACTCTGCACCGAGGATCGGCGTCGCTCCAGGGCGAGTCCGCCGAGAGGCTGTAGGCGTTGAGACCGGCGGGATTTGCGCTGTCTTTCGCATCCCAAAGCTGACGGATGTAGAAGTCCTTTGTTTCACCGTCGATCGCCTCGATCCGCTCCCAGCCGAGCATGATGTCCGCGGCTGCTTGCATCAACCGCTGGCCTGCGACGACCCGTTCGCCGTGCTGCGCGAATCGACTCTTTCCCAGGAAGGGCTCGAGCACGGAAGCCTGCGCCTCCTTGAACTGAAGGAACAAAGGGTCGCCGTCGTCCCGGCCCAGCAAAAGCAGAATCCAGGCCCGAGTGCCGACGCTCCCGACGCCGACGACCTTCCGCGCGGCGTGAACGTAGCGGTAGCGTTCGAGAAGTTCCCGCCGATCAGGTGGGAGCGACTCGGCGTACGTGGAGATCATCCGGCGGATGACCGCGTTGAGCTGCGCTTCCTCGGCCGCCGGCAACACGTCCTCAATCGGCGTGATCAGCGGGGGGTTGCCGACGATCCGCAGTTCACCGTCGACCGCTCGACAGAGCTTGGCGAGCGCCCGCACGCTGTCCTTCGTTCGCGCCTTGGCCAGATCGGCCTCCATCCGACGCCTTGCCTTGACGGTCAACTTGGTCGAGAAACGCTGAACGATCCCGTCGGCGTCCAGACGTGTGTACCAGACGTCGATGTGTCGCATCACCGCAAAGCGCGCCATCGCCTCGCGGTAGGCGCGCGAGGTCGTCGCTACGACCAAGCGCCGCGTCTTCTCATCGAACCCGAGATCCCGAGCGGCGACGGCGAAGCTCGCCGCAAGCCGCTTCACGTCCCACTCGAACGGTCCCGGCAACGTCTCGTCGAAATCATTGATGCTGAACACGAGCCGACGATCCGGGGCGGCGAAGACCCCGAAATTGGAGAGGTGCGCGTCGCCGCACAACTGAGTATGCAGTCCAGTTCGTGTTCCGTCCGCGAGGTCTGCCGCCATGATGTAGGCCCCGCCACGGAAAAAGGTAAACGGCGAAACGAGCATTCGCCCGTAACGAATCGGCACCAGCTCCGGCAAGCGGGTCTTCGCCTGCTCCTCGAGCAGTTCTACTGGGTCGCGGCGAATCGAGGCAGGTTCCCAGCCTCCATGCGCGGAACGTGGCACCTCAGCCCGGGCAGCCTTGCCGCGCGCACGCCGCTCCGCAATGGAGAAGCGACTGGCCGGCCTCGATTCGAGATCCGAGCGAGGACGCTCCCCCGACGCACCGGCACGCAAGTTGGTGCTGACCACGACTCGGCCAGCCTACGCCAGAGGCCCGCGACCAGACATCGTCCAGAACGGGTGAACAACAATGTCAAACGCCAAGGAGCGAAGTCTCGTGGGTTCGCGGAGATGGCGAGAGGTACTACGTCACCGGTTCCTCGTCCAACTAGCGGGCTCTAGGAGGGCGATGCAACGCACGACATGTTCATGCTCCCCGTGCGACTCCCTGCGGGTCGCACGGGATGACAATCCTTCCCGGGCCAAGGTGGTCCCTTCCTGTCCGATATGCGCAAGTGCGCGCTGCATTGCGACCGGGCGAAGGCCACCCGCTCCCGACTCCGACCAGTGCGGTGCGTGAGCGGCTCCGAAGACGTAATAGAGGAAGAACGGCTCGTGTCAGCGTCCACGAGGCGCGTGTGCACGCATCGTCCCGTAAGTTCCGGCACGAACGCCTACTGCCCTCGCTGCTCGCACCGCCGTGATGGTGCGGGCCGCCGACGTCTCGTCGTCGCACGGCGGTCTAGACTGAGGGTGTGCTCGATCGAGCGACGACACGAACCCTCCCGCTGCTGAACCGCGCAGCCGACCTGACTCCGGCGACCCAGGCGTGTTGCGGCGTCTGCCGCACCTGCGCGACGACGAACGTCGTCACCGTCGCGCTCGCCGGCATCGCTGCCGCCGGGGTGGCAGTCAAGCGTCTCGTCTCACGGCGCGCCACGTCCGCCGCTTGAGTCCCGTCCGGTGACGGCGATGGTCACCGAGGCGACGATCACCTGTCCGGCTTGTGGTGCCTCGGCGGTCGAGTCGATGCCGACAAACGCCTGCCAGTTCTTCTACACATGCTCGTCGTGCGGGACGCTGCTCAAGCCCCTGACGGGCGACTGCTGCGTCTTCTGCTCCTACTCGGATCAGGTCTGTCCACCGAAGCAGACCGGCGAGGACTGCTGCTAACCGCGCAGCGGCGATCCGAAGCGGATGAGGTTACCGTCCGGGTCGCGGTGTGAGCCTTCGTGCTTGCCCAAGTCGAAGTCCTGAGGCTCAACGATCTTGACGCCCGCGCGCGCCACTCAGCGGCAAGCTCGTCGGCGTCGTCGAGATGGAGGTAGAGCGCGCTGCCCCCTGGCGATTCGGTTTCGTCTGCTCTCGCGAGATGGAGGTTCAGCCGGCCGCGCTGCGCAAAGGCGTAGCCCGCGTCGTGATAGGAGATCTCGAACCCGAGACGTTTGTAGTGCGCGGCTGCTTGCGGCATATCTGAGACGACGAAGATCGGCTCGAAACCGACGATCTGCACCATGTCAGGTCGTCACGTCGTGTTGGCGTTTCCACTCGGCTGAGTGCCACGGCCCCTTGTGTTGCAGGCCGAAGAGGCGACCGGGGAACCACCACTTGACCGCGCGGCCAAGCGCCGTCCGATTGCACCAAGCAGCCTCCGGACGCAGTCCTGCTCCTGCCCATGCCCAGAGTCTACGACCGATGAAGACCGGCAGGAGGCGCCGCTAGATCGCAGCGGCTTCGCTCTCGCGGAGCGAGGCTCACCCGCTCTGCCAAACTCCCGGGATGGACGCGCGTGCGGTCGCCGAACTGGACGACCTCGGTCGGCGCGACGAGGCGCTCGCGGCCTCGGCAGCGCAGCTGCTCGAGCTCGAAGCGGCCGTTGCTCGGATCCGGGCACGCGCAGACGCGATCGACCGGTTCTTCGCCACCTACTCCGACGAGGAAGTCCGGTTGGCCGCGGCGATCGAGGCGGCTGCGCGCGGGCTGGAGCTGCGCCGCGACGAGTTGCGGACGGCCGAAGGCGAGCTCGCCACGGCGCGCACCGAGGACGACCGCGAGCACGCGGAGAAGGCCGTCGCGCGTGCCGTCGACCACCTCGCGCTCGCCGAGTCCGGGCTCGTGCGCGCACGCTCCGAGCACGAAGCCTTCGAACGCGACGCCGCCGAGCTGCCCGCGGAGCTGACGGCCCTCGAAGAGGAGGCGCGCCCCATCGCGGCGGCGGCACACCTGCCGGAGCACCCACCCTCTGCGAGCCCCCGCAACCTCGCAGACTGGGCGTCCCGTTCGCACGCAGAGCTCTTCGTCGCACTCAGCCAGATCGACACCCAGCGCGAGCGCATCAGCCGCGAGGCAAACGAGCTCGCGTCGATGCTGCTGGGCGAAGCCACGTACGGCTCCACGGTCGCCCAGGCGCTCCAGCGGGTGCGGGCCAGAGCCTGAAGGCCCGGTTACACTGCCGGGCGAGCGCCCTCTTAGCTCAGTTGGTAGAGCACCTCCATGGTAAGGAGGGGGTCGACGGTTCGAGTCCGTCAGAGGGCTTGAAAGAATTCGGGGTTGCGGGTGAACCGTGCCGGTCATGACCCGAGGATCTCGGCGATTCCCTTGACGATCAGGTAGATGCCGAACACGCCGAGCGCGCCGATGGCCAGCCGGCGGCCGTTGCGGTTCAGCCAGGCGTTGAAGCGCGCGGTTGCCAGGCCGGTCCGTTCGGGTGCCACGAGGTAGCAGACGAGCGGCACCTCGATGAACGCGAACATGATGAGGTAGAAGCCGAGCAACAGCCCAACCGTGGCCAGGAATGAGATGTCCCTCGCCGCGATGTCGGCCAGCGCGACGAGAGGGAAGACGCCCGGAAAGAGGTCGAAGATGATCCCCGCCGCGAATGCGAGCGGCGCGCCGTGCTCGAGCATGCGCTCCAACCTGCTGGGCCGGGCGTCGGCGCTCTCCCGGTCGGGCTTGACCGCCGGTGGCGGGAGCCACCTCCACAGAACGGCCGCAGCGAGCAGGGCGAGGCTGCCCGCCGTGACCTTGACCCAAGGCTCGAACGTCTGCTTCGAGTGACCGGACAGGGACGAGCCTTCCAGCGCGTAGATAATGACGAGGCCGACCACCATCGTGGTCAACAGCCCACCCGCGAGAAAACTTACGAGCAGACGAACCGGACGGCGCGCGCGCAGCGACACCAGGACCACAACGAGCAGCACGGGCCAGAACGCCGACGCGATCGCCAGGACGAACAACTCAGAGATCTGCTACCACCGCCTCGACATGCGGACATGCCTCATCTCGCCCCCGTGATGCCGAGCCGCTGCCACGATTGCCGCTCAGCCAGTGTTCACCACGACGCAAACCTGTCGCTCCGATAGGTGAGCCAACGTCATGACCTTGGAATTCACCCAGGTGAACCGAGCATCAGGGTGTTGGCTCACCTATGCCGGTGAGAGGGTTGCCTTGTGGTCAACTCTGACTGACCGGCACCGGGGCGCAGACGGCGACGTAAGACAGGCTCGCGATTCGCGGCGAGCTGCGCGTGCCGTGGACATCCCCTGACCATGGCGGCCACGCTCGCACTCATAGCGGCCGTCTTGTTCGCCCTGGCGGCCGCGCTCCAGCAGAAGGGTGCGTTGAACCTGCCGACGGTCTCCCTGGCCCAGCCGAGGTCGCTCGTGCGGCTCGCGGGTCAGACGATGTGGCTGCTCGGAACGCTGTCGCTGGTCACGGGTTATCTGTTCCAGGCCGGCGCGCTCGACCGCGGACGCCTCTCGGTGATCCAACCTCTGCTCGTCACGACCGTCGTGTTCGCTCTTCCGCTGGGCTACTTCCTCACGAACCAGCACGTGGGCACTCGCGAGGTGATCGGGGCCGTCGTGATCATCATCGGGCTCGGCCTGTTCGTCTACTTCGGCGATCCTGCCGGCGGGAAGCAGAACGCCTCCAACATCCAGTGGGCGATCTCGATCGGGCTGCTCTCGCTGCTCTCGATTCTGGCGCTCGTCTCTGGCAGTTCGCGAGGCCTCTCGATGAAGGCGGCCGTGTACGGCGCGGTCGCGGGCATCCTGTTCGGGCTCTCGTCGTCGCTGACGAAACCGACGCTCGACTATCTTCACCAGAGCGCGCGAACGATGCTCTCCCACTGGGAGTGCTACGCCTTGGCGATCGCCGGCGTGCTTGGGTTCCTCCTGCAGCAGGTGTCGCTCGGAACGGGTCGGCTGGCACCCTCCGTGGCCGCCGTGTCGGTTGCGAACCCCGTCGTCGGGATCCTGATCGGGACTCTCCTCTTCGACGAGCGTCTCAGCCGGCCGGCTTGGCATGTCGTCATCGCGGTGACCGGCCTCGGCCTTGCACTTGCCGGCTCGGTCGTGATTTCGCTCGCGCGCGAGCCCGCGAAGCCAGAGACGCCGGTCGCCGGCGCACCGAACGCGTCCGGCGCGAGGGCGTAGGAGGAGGGAAGCGAACGGCGACCACAGGTGAACTACGCGCCTGGCTTCGGCGCGAGCGACAACGACGGCATCGTTTGATCCACTGCCGCTCGCTTGATCGAGTCGGTGATGCGCACGGGGGGGCTCCCCTTCACGAGGCAGTCCACCATGCTCAGCTCCAGCGTCTGGGGGAGGACGCCGGAGGCCGAGAGCGCGATCATTCTCGTTCGCGGCGACCGAGCCGCAATGCCGCGAGCGGCGGCAATGCCTCCTCCGCCCGGCATATTCACGTCGATGAGGGCAACGTCCGGTTGCTCGCGCGCGGCAAGCTCGACCGCCTCGGCGGCATCGGCTGCGGCGGCGGCGAGTTCGAGGGAGGCCTCGCTCTCGATCAGGGCCGCCAAGGCATCGCGGACGACAGCATTGTCGTCGGCGATAAGCACTCGAATGAGCCCGCGGCGCGTCACCCGACCTCTTGCTGTGCGCTGCTGCGACGGAAATCGTCCACGAGACCGGGGATCCAGCACTCGACCACCGTCCCTGTCTGCGGTGCGCTGTCGATCCGAATCGTCCCGCCGGCCAGTTCGGCACGCTCCCGCATCGCTGCAAGACCCAGGTGACCGGGAGCCGCCGGCGTGCGATCCGGCGCGAAGCCGAGGCCGTCGTCGGTGACCCGGACCATGCAGCCGCCCTTACGGTTGCCGATGAGAACCTCGACCTCATTCGCCTGCGCATGCTTGCGCACGTTCGTGAGCGCCTCCTGGGCGACGCGGTAGAGGATGATTCGAACGTCCTCACCGGGCTGCTCACGGAGCTCGTCGTGGAGGCGGTAGGTCGTCGAGGTGCCGTCCTGTGATTCGTCGATGTACATCTTCAGCGCGACGCCAAGTCCTTCGCGGTCGAGAGCGGGCGGGCGAAGCTCGAAGAGGAGGCGCCGGAGGCGTGAGATCGAGAGCTCGATCGTCTCCGCGAGGTTGGTGAGGAGGAGGAGCTGGCCTGGCTCCTCGAGCTGGCGGCGGAGCAGGTGCAGCCGCACCCCGGCCGCCGTCATCGCCTGGATCGAGTCGTCGTGAATGTCGGTGGCGATTCGTTGACGCTCCTTTTCTCCTGCGCTGACGAGACGCTCCAGCAAGGCACGTCGTTCTACGAGGGAGCGCTCGATGTCGGCGGCCGCCTGCCTCTCGGTGATGTCGCGGACGAACGCGGTCAGCAGTCGGCCCTCCCCGGTCTCGATCGCGCTCAGCGAGATGTCCACCGGAAACTCGCTGCCGTCCTTGCGCAGACCGGCAAGCTCGAGCCCGACGCCCATCGGCCGCGTGGCCGGATCGCCGAGGTAGCCAATCCTATGAACCACGTGCCGTGCCCTGGCCGCCTCGGGCAGCAGCATCTCGACGCTGTGTCCGAGCAGCTCGGCGCGCGGGTAGCCGAACAGCGACTCCGTCTGCGCGTTGGCCAGCACGATTCTTCCCTCGGAGTCGGTGATCACCACGGCGTCCGGGGCCGACTCGAGCAGCGAGGCAAAGCGCTGCTCGCTTCTGACGTGGAGCTCCTCGGCGTTTCGGCGCTCGCGGATGTCGCGGACGAACGCAGTTGCCAGCACACCCACCTCGGTCTCGATCGCGCTGAGGGAGATGTCGACCGGAAACTCGCTGCCGTCCTTGCGCCGACCGGCAAGCTCGAGCCCGACGCCCATCGGCCGCGTGCGCGGGTCAGCGATGTATGCGCCGCGATGGTCAGCGTGCCGCTCGCGGAACCGTTCCGGCAGCAGCACTTCAATCTTGCGCCCCAGCAGCTCGCCGCGTTCGTAGGCGAACATCTCCTCGGTCTGCTGGTTGACGAGAACGATCCGGCCGGTCGCGTCCACAATGACGACGCCGTCGGGCGCCGACTCCAGTAGGCCGCGGAATCTCCCCTCGCTTCGTCGGAGCACGTCCTCGCTCTGCCGGCGCTCATCGATGTCCTGGAACAGCGCCTCGATCACCGCCCCAGTCACGTCGGCGGACAAACTGGCCTGGCCCCGGACCGCCCGCCGGATCGCCTCGACGATCTCGCTCGGCGCCGTCCCTTTGACCAAGTAGCCCACGGCACCGCTACGAAGCATCTCCAGGACGCTGCCGCGGTCCTCGTACGCCGAGAGCGCAACGACCTTCGTCCCCGGCGACACGGACGCGATTTTTGCGGCGCCTCGCGAACCCCCGCCGAGCATCTTGACGTCGAGGATCGCGACGTCTGGGTGCGATTGCCGTGCGAGCACCATCGCCTCCTCGGCTCCGGGAGCGGCACCAACGACCTCCATATCGGCCTCGTTCGTGATGAGGTCGCAGACCGCGTCGCGGACAGACTGCTCGTCGTCCACGACGAGAACCCGGATCCGTTCGCGAGACTCTGCCTTCTGTGACGCCGTATCGCTCATGACAAAACGGCCTTCCCGTCACGCAGATCGTAATGCCGGACAAATGAGGAACAAGTCGGCCCCGCAGCCTTCCGCCACTTCCCTGAAATCCCGGCCCTAAACTGGGCTTCGACGCCAAAGCCCGCCGAAGGCGGCACACTCACCCCCTCGTCGGCAGCATACGACAAGACGATCGTGCCGGATCAACAGCTTGTGGGCTAGCCTCCGTTCGTTGGCGATTCGCGTCGTGCTCGGAGAGGACAGCTACCTTGCGCGCGAGGGCATCACCCGCGTGCTCGACGGTTTCGAGGACGTCGACCTCGTCACCACGTGCGGCGACCTGGATCAGCTGCGCAAGGCCGTCGACGAGCTGCTGCCCGACGTTGTGCTCACGGACATCCGGATGCCTCCGACCAACACCGACGAGGGCATCCGACTGGCAACCGAGCTGCGCTCGACGCACCCGGAGATCGGCGTGGTCGTCCTCAGCCAGCACGTCGAGCCGCTGTATGCGACGGCTCTCTTCCGGCAAGGCTCCGACGGGCGTGCGTACCTCCTCAAGGAGCGGCTTCGCGACGGGCGCGAGCTGCGGCGTGCGCTCCATGAGGTCGCGGACGGTGGGTCGGTCGTCGACGCGCGTGTGGTCGAGGAGCTCCTGGCGGCACAGCGCAGGCACCAGAACACGCGGCTCGAGCAGCTCACGCCGCGCGAGCTCGAGGTCCTCGCGATGATCGCGGAGGGCTGGAGCAACAGTGCCGTCGCCAAAACGCTGACGATCTCCAAGCGCGCCGTCGAGGCGCACATCAACTCGATCTTCTCCAAGCTCGACCTCGGCGAGTCGAAGGACGTGAGCCGCCGCGTGAAGGCCGTGCTCGAATACCTCGGCGCGTAGCGCCGCCGGGCGCGCGTGGTCGCGCGTTGCTAGCCGTCGGTGGTGGCCGGTCCCGACGCCGCGGCGCGACAGCGGACCGTCGTTCCGTGCCCAGGCGCCGAAACGATCTCGATGTCGCCGCCGACGGCGCCCATGCGGTCGCGCATCGCGACGAGCCCGCCTCCGGACGACTCGGCGGTCGGGTCGAAGCCGGCGCCGTCGTCGGTCACCTCGAGCGCGACGTCGCCACCGCTGCGGACGAGCGAAACGGTCAGGCGGACGCCGGCTCCTCCGTGCTGGAACGCGTTGCGGATCGCGTCGGTGGCACAGCCGTAAAGCGCCAGCTCGACGACCGGCGCACAGCGGCCGTCGAGGGCCTCGGCGACCTCGAGCGGGACCGAACACGTGCGGCCGAAGGCTCGAATCGCGTCGCCGAGACCCCGCTCGCGGAGCACCGTGGGGTAGATGCCGTGTGCGACCGCGCGAAGATCCTCGACGGCGGAGGCCGCGTCCTCGGCGATTTCGTCTAGCTCGGCGGCCAGGCCGTCTCGGGCGAGCCGATCGCGGAGCAGCGCAAGCTTGATCTGGATCGCCATCAACCGTTGCTGGGCGCCGTCATGGAGAGCACGCTCGAGCCGAAGCCGATGGTCGACGCCCGCGCCGGCGAGCCTCGAGCGCGAGGCGCGGAGCTGGTCGACCAGTCGCGGCGTCACGACGTCGCCGCTCGTGGAAGCGGCCTCGCAGTCCCGGCGCCGCGCACGGCTCTTCCTGTCGCAGATCGGTTTCATGTCCGTGAGGCTATCCCGCCGCAGCGAGCATGATGATTTTCGATCCTGCGCGCACGGGCGGAGGACCTCGTGCGGGCACCACCCGAAGTCCGGTGCACACACCCTTGAATCTTCGGCATGCGCGCGATTGGCTGCTTTGATGACTGTCGGTGCGAAAGTAGATCGGCACCGCAAGGGCAAGGGGCCCACTTCGCGGCGACTCGAGCGCCCAGGTGGAACCGGAGTGGCAAGAGGCCGACTGCTGTCGCTGATCGCAGTGGCTGCGCTCGCCTGCTCGATCGCGGCGAACGGCTCGGAGGGCGCCTCGCCGCTGCTCCGACGCTGGTGGTCGACAACTCGTTCCTCCTCGACACGTCCGATCCTCAGCGGGCGTTCGACCCGACGTCGTACATCGTCGATCGGGCGGTTTACGACACGCTTTTCACGTACGCGAAGAACGACCTTGCGCGCCCGATTCCGCTGCTCGTCAAGTCGTGGTCGAGCATAGGCGCAAAGCGGTTCACGTTCCGGTTGAGGAGGGACGTCCACTTCGCCGACGGCACACCGCTGACGTCCGCCGACGTGGTCTTCTCGCTCCGACGGCTCGTCAACCTGAAGGGCAATCCGTCGCACATTCTGGTCGGATTCAGGGTCTCGGCGACGGACAAGTACGCGGTCCTGATCGAGTCGAGCATCCCGGCGCCGCAGTTGCCGGCGATCCTCACCAGCCCTTCGGCCGGCATCGTCAATTCGAGACTTGTCAGAGCACATGGGGGCACCGATTCCGCAGACGCGTCCAGGTCCGACAAGGCCGAGTCCTGGTTCGACTCGTCCGCTTCGGCTGGAGCGGGCAGCGGGCCGTACGAGATCGACTCGTATCTCCCTCAGTCGCAAGTCGTCCTTCGCCCGAACACGAGCTACTGGGGCTCCCGAAAGCCCGCATTCGACCGGGTCGTGTTCCGCAACATGTCCGCCCCGGCGCAGTTCCTCAACATCCGGCGTGGGGCGCACCAGATCGCACTCGATCTCTCGGCCGATCAGGCGCAGGCCTTGAAGGGGGACCGGCGGCTTCACGGGTCGGTTCAACCCTCGCCGTGGGTGTTCTACCTCTTCACGCACGACGACCCGCGGGTCTCGTCGGTCACTTCCAACAAGCGATTCCAGGCTGCCGTGCGCCACGCTCTCGACTACGAGGCGATTCGTGCCGTCGCGGGGCACGGTGCCATCCGGGCTCCCGGAGTCATCCCATCGATGATTCTGGGCGCGCTGCCGCAGAAGCTGGCCCCCAAGACTGACGTCGCGAAAGCCAAGGCCGACCTCTTTGCCTCGGGCGTCGGCAAGAGCGAGGTGACACTCGAGTACCCGAGCGACGCGACGATCAACGGCGTGTCGTTCGCGACGCTTGCCCAGAAGGTGCAGGCCGGTCTGCAGGCGGTCGGGTTCAAGATCCGTCTCGCTGGGTCACCGGTGACGACGTTCCAGCCGAGGTTTCGTTCCGGAAAGGTTGCGTTCGGACTGTGGCTCTATGGCTTCGACTATCCCGATCCCGTCGACTACCAGGTGTTCCTGCCCGGCGGGCTGATTGCCGCCCACGCCGGCTGGGAAACGGGCAGCGATCCGGCGATCGAGAAGCTGGGCGCGAAGGCGCTCGTGACGACCGCCCCCGGGGAGCGAAGCTCGCTCTACCGGCGCATCCAGCTGGAGATGAACGCGCGCGGACCGTTCATGCCGTTGATCCAGCCGGCCCAGGCGTTCGTCGCGACCTCGGACCTCGCCGGCGCGTACTTCAGCGGCGCCTACGACGTCGACGTCACGCAGATCTCTCCAACGTAAGCTCTCCCCGTCAGCCCGGGAGTAGCCGCCAGGTCCGCCGGGGCTCGCTCCTCGCGCTCGCCCGCGAACATCCGCTCGACGAGAGCACCGGCGGCGGGGCCGATCGTGCCCCAGAGCGCAGGCGCGAACGTCGCGTAGCGGGCGTCACGGAGAAGTTCCGCCGACCATGAGTCGCGCCCGCGGCGCGATCGGCCGTAGAACAAGGCACGGCCCCTTGAACAAACAAGTTTCATTGGTAACGTGTCCGCCAGGGAAACCGGAGGGTCGATCTTGGGTGGGCAGCAGGCTGTGCGCGAGCATGCTCGGGCACCAACTTTGGTGACGACGAAGCTGCACGCCCCGCGGAGGCGGAGCGAGACGATCGCGCGCGACCGTCTGCTCGAGCAGCTTCGCGCAGGCGCCGGCACGAAGGTCACGCTCGTCACCGCGCCGGCCGGGTATGGCAAATCGACGCTGCTCGGAACTTGGCGCGAGGCGAATGAGGCGACGAGGCCGGTTGGGTGGTTGAGTCTCGACGAAGGCGACAACGACCCCGTCGTCCTCTGGTCGTACATCCTCGCGGCGCTTCGCGACGCGTACCCGCTGCTCGAGGTAACGGCCTTGCCAGAGTCGGTCGGAGCGTCGCGTATCGTCGAAACCTTCTTGCCAGAGCTGGTCAATGAGTTGACGGCACTCGGAGATGCCGCATTGGTTCTCGACGACTTTCACCGGCTCACGAGCGGCCCTGCACGAGACAGCGTGGTCTGGTTCATCGATCACGCCCCCGCCACGTTCCAGCTCGTCGTCGCAACACGGAGCGAGCCCGCCTTGCCGCTGGCGGCGCTCCGCGCGCACGGGGAGGTCCTGGAGGTGCGAGCGGCGAACCTCGCCTTCACGACTGCCGAGGCAGGCGTTCTCCTGAACAATCGACTCGGGCTCGAGCTCGAGCCCGAGTACGTCCACGATCTCGTCGAACGGACCGAGGGCTGGGCCACCGGGCTCTACCTCGCGGCTCTCTCGATGCCGGGAGTGGAAGACCGGCACGCGTTCGTGAGCACGTTCGGGGGCGGGAACCGCTACGTCGTCGACTTCCTCGTCGACGCCGTGCTCGAGGCACACGACCCGGAGATGCAGGCGCTGATGCTCCGCTCCTCGATCCTCGAACGAATGTGCGGCTCGTTATGTGACACGGTGGCCGAACGGGAAGGCTCCGACGAGCTACTCGCCGCTCTCTCGCGAGCCAATCTGTTTCTGATCCCGCTCGACGATCGAGGCGAGTGGTACCGCTTCCACCACCTGTTCGCGCAGCTGCTGCGTGTCGAGCTCGAGCATCGCGAGCCCGGCCTCGCGCCGACGCTTCACCGCCGCGCATTTTCCTGGCACCGTGACAACGGCCTGCTCGACCAGGCGATCGAGCACGGCGTCAAGGCCGGCGAGTTCGACGCGGCGGGCGACCTGATCGCGGGAGCATGGGTCGAGTACGTGCACGTCAATCGGGACGCCACGGTTCTCGAATGGCTCGATCGATTTCCGCACGAGTGGCTGGGTCAGGACCCGCGGCTCCTTTTCGCCAAAGCATGGGCGTTGACGATGAGCGGGCAACGCGAGGCGGCCGCGGCGACGATCGCTGCGATCGAGCTGATCGGAGGTCTCGACGAGGGCCCGCTGGCGGCCGGCTTCAGCTCGGTCGAGGCCGGCCTGGCCACTTTGCGAGGTTTGGTGACCTGGGGTGACGTCGGCGCGGGGATGGGGTACGCCCGCAGGGCAGACGAGCTCGAGGGGCCGGCGTCGCGCTGGCGGTCAGCCATCTGCCTCGGCCTTGGCGTTCAGCTGTACAACACCGGCGAGCTCGGTGCGAGCGACGCCTGGCTCAGCGAGTCGGCCGAGCTGGCTCGATCGCGCGGACAGTGGTCCGTCGTTTCGGGCGCATTGGCCTTCCGCTCGCTCGTCGCGAGCGACGAGGGGCGGGTCGACGAGCAGGTGTTGCTCGCAGAGGAGGCGGTGGCACTCGAAGGCGATCGCGGCTTTGAAGTGAGCGACGGCGAAGCGTACGTCGCCTTGGGCGCGGCGCTCGAAGCGCAGCAGAGGTTCGAAGAGGCCCTGGCGATCCTCGAGCGCGGCCTCGGGATTCTTCGCGTCCAGGGCCGCGCGCTCTCGCTCGCGGCCGGGCTCTGCCACTACATCGCCGTGCTCCAGGCAATGGCCCGGCCTCAGGCCGCTGCCGCCGCGATCTCCGAGGCGAAAGCTATTTTTGCTTCCTGCCGCGATCCGGGAGTTTGGCCGGAGCGCGTAGCCGCCCTCGAGCGTCCGCCGCAGACGCGACGCCGAACGGAAGACGGAGCCCTGAGCGCCCGCGAGCTCGCGATCCTGCGAATGCTCGGCGGCCCCCTCTCGGAGCGCGACATCGGTCGCGAGCTGTACCTCTCGCACAACACGATTCACAGCCATACGCGGTCGATCTATCGGAAGCTCGGCGCCTCCTCGCGATCCGAGGCCCTCGCCCATGCGCGCGAGCTGGGACTCATCCAGCGATGAGGAGACGCTACGACGTCCCCGTGACGCAGATCGACCCCGGTCCACCTAGGTGAATCATGGTGCGGGCGCCGTTCGCTCACCTAGTCGTCAGCGATGCTCGTGCCGCGATGGATAACGGCGTTGTGCAGGGCGCGAAGTACAGGATCGTCGTTCGCGGCGAGCTCGACGACCGGTTTGCCTACCTCTTCGGCGAACTGGAGATGGAACAAGTCGAAGGCACGACGGTCCTCACCGGGAGGGTGATCGACCAGGCACAGCTGCACGGATTCATCGAGCGCCTCGAAGAGCTCGGGCTCGAGCTTCTCACGATCGAGCAGATCGGAGGGAGCGATGAACGCTGACGGAGCAAGCCGCGCTGGGACTTCGACCGGGGACGGCTCGCAGCCGGGTGTGGAGAACGTCGCTCTGACGCAGTCGCCGGGGTTCTGGCTGCTCGTGCGCGACGCCGTTCTGTTCGGGGTCGTGCTCGCCTTCGTCGGGCTGGCGTTCCTGGGGCTGGTCAAGCACGGCACCGATCTCTGGTTCACGCTTCCCGCAGACCCCGGCTGGTTCGACGGTCACCTCTGGTGGGTGGCGGTGACCGCGGGGGCCGGCCTGGTCGTGGGTCTGCTGCGCCGCTTCCTGCACGTTCCGTTGAAGCTGCCCGGCACGGTCGCGGAGCTGAAGGCGCAGCGGGTCGAGCCGGCGACCGTGCCGGCCGCGGTTGCCGTCTCGCTCGTGTCGCTTGCGGGTGGGGCGAGCCTCGGGCCCGAGGACGCGCTGGGAAAGCTGGGGGGCGGGCTCGGAACCTGGCTCTCGGAGCGGCAGAAGCGCAGCGAAGACGTCCGCGCGACGAACACGCTCAGCGGGATGGCCGCGGCCTACGGCGGCCTGCTCTCGTCTCCGATCCTGGCGTCGGTTCTCACGCTCGAGCTTGCACGTCCGAAGGCGATCCGCTTCACCCAGACGCTGTTCACCGGCCTCCTGGCGGCCACGGTCGCGTTCGGGATCTACTACCCGATCGCCGGGTCGACCTTCGTCGGGCTCTACACGCTGCCGTCGTACAACTACGAGAGCTGGCAGCTGCTCGAAGCGGTTCCGCTCGGCCTCGCCGCCGGAGCACTGGGGCTGATCACGATCGCCGCGATCGCGGTCATGGCGAAACTCACGGCACCGCTCAGGAAGTTCACCGTCCTGCGGCCGGTGCTCGGCGGAATCGCCTTCGGGCTCGTCGGCGTCGCGCTGCCGCTGACGCTGTTCACCGGAACCGACCAGCTCTCGACCATGATCCAGGACAGCGCGACGCTCGGCGCCGGTCTGCTGATCGCGGTCGTGGTCGCGAAGATCCTCGTCTTCGCGCTCTGCGAGACCACCGGCTTCATCGGCGGGCCGTTCCTCGTGATGCTCTTCATCGGCGGCACGGCCGGGCTCGCCACCCACGAACTGATCCCCGGGCTACCCGAAGGCCTGGCGTTCACCGCGATGTTCGCCGCCCTCCCGGGCGCACTGGTCGCCGCCCCCTTCTCGCTGATCCTGCTCGGCGCCCTCACGACCCAGATCGGCACCCTGCAGATCGCCCCGGTCGCCGTCGCGGTGCTCACCGCCTACCTCGCCGTCTCCGGATCCGGCGAGCTCATGAAGCTCGCCCGCAAAGCACACAAACCCGCAGCCGCGGCAACCCCGAAGGTCGGCCACAAAACGGAGGCGCCAACATGACACCGCGGGCACGCGCGACGACCGCGGTGCCCATCAGCATCGCGGCGCTGGACGACGGGGCGAAGGAGCGAGGGCGTTGCGTCAGACAGTTCCACGAAGGACAGGAAAAGGCATATCCACGGCCGTCGGCAATGGACACACCATTGGAAGGAGCCAGTTATGGCAAGCGGATCTGAGAACGGGGTGAAGGGGAAAGGGACGGGCACTCCTGGAGCGCCGGATGCGACCGCGAGCGTGGACGGGAACTATCTGCCGTCTGCACCGGCGAGGTTCGGCGGCGAGATCGGCCTGGATGCCAAGGACTCGACGCCGTTTTGGGCGCCGCGGGTGGTGCCGCCGAAGGGGGCCCCGAACATTTTGTTGGTCATGACCGACGATCAGGGCTACGGCGTTTCGAGCACCTTCGGTGGTGTGATCCCGACGCCGACGCTCGACCGGGTCGCGAAGGCGGGGCTGCGCTATACGCAGTTTCATTCGACCTCGCTCTGCTCGCCCTCGCGCGCCGCGTTGCTGACCGGGCGCAACCATCACAGCGTGGGCTTCGGCGTGATTGCCGAACAGTCCACCGGCTATCCGGGGTATGACGCGATCATCGGGCGGGAGGACGCGGCGATCGGCGAAATCTTGAAGGAGAACGGCTACGCGACGTCCTGGTTCGGCAAAAACCACAACACACCGGGCTACGAATACAGCTTGGCGGGCCCGTTCGAGCAGTGGCCGAGCGGGATGGGGTTCGAATACTTCTACGGCTTCATGGGCGGCGAGACCGACCAGTGGAGGCCGTGGCTGTTTCGCGACCACACCCAGATCTTTCCGTGGAACGAGCAGCCCGACTTCAACCTGATCACCGGTATGGCCGACGAGGCGATCGGCCACATCAAGGGGCTGAACGCTGTCGCGCCGGATCAGCCGTTCTTCGTCTATTACGCGCCCGGCGGCTCACACTCGCCGCATCAACCGACGCCGGAATGGATCGAGAAGATCAGCGAGCTGCACCTGTTCGACAAGGGCTGGAACGAGTTGCGCGAGCAGATCTTCGCCAATCAGAAAAAGCTGGGCGTGATCCCGCCGGACAGCCAGTTGACGCCCTGGCCGGACGGACAACCCGAATACGGGGGAGCCAAACTGGCGAACTGGGACACGCTCAGCGCCGACGAACGGAAGCTCTTCCTCCGCCAGGCGGACGTCTTTGCCGCCTACACGGCCTATACCGACCATGAGATCGGCAGGGTGATCCAGGAGATCGAAGACGAGGGCAAACTCGACAACACACTGATCATCTACATCTGCGGCGACAACGGCACGAGCGCAGAAGGTACGACGCTCGGTACTCCCTTCGACATGGCCGCTCTCCAGGCCATGGAGGTCCCGGTCGCTGAGCAGTTGAAGTATTACGACGAGTGGGGCTCGATCACGACGCAGCCGCATATGGCGGTCGGCTGGGCCTGGGCCTTCGACACGCCGTTCAAGTGGGTGAAGCAGGTCGCGTCGCACTTCGGCGGCACCCGGCAGGGCGCAGCGATCTCCTGGCCCGGTCATATCACCGACCTGGGCGGGATCCGCAGCCAGTTCCATCATCTGATCGATATCGCGCCGACCCTGCTCGAGGTCGCCGGCATTCCGGAGCCGGTGATGGTCAACGGGATCGCGCAGAAGCCGATCGAAGGCGTGAGCATGGCCTACACCTTCGACAAGGCCAACGCGAACGCCCCCTCAACCCATCACACGCAGTACTTCGAAATCATGGGAAACCGGGCGATCTACCACGATGGCTGGCTCGCAGGGACGACGCCGCCTCAAGGGCCGTGGCTGATGGGCATGGGCACCTTGCCGGACGTGGTCAACGGCTACAACTGGGAGCTCTACAACATCGCCGACGACTACTCCCAGGCCGACGATCTCGCTGCCAAGCTGCCCGACAAGCTCCGCGAAATGCAGGAGCTCTTCCTGGTCGAGGCATCGAAATACAACGTGTTTCCGCTCGACAACTCGGTGCTTCAGCGGGCTCTCGCACCGCGACCGAGCCCACTGGCCGGCAGGACCGTCTTCACCTACACGGGGGAGATCTCCGGCATTCCGCCCGGCAGCGCCCCCAACGTCCTCGGCAAGTCCTACTCGATCACCGCCGAGATAGAAATCCCCGCGGGCGGGGCCGAGGGCATGCTCAACACCAACGGCGGCTCATTCGGCGGCTACGGCCTCTACCTGCTCAAGAGCAAGCCGGTCTTCACCTACGTGCAACTCACTTCGGAACGTTTCCGCTGGGAAGGACCGGACGCGCTCACCCCCGGCAAGCACACGATCGTGTTCGACTTCACCTACGACGGCCCCGGCTTCGGCAAGGGCGGAACCGGTGTCCTCTCGGTCGACGGCGAGGAAGTCGACAGCAAGACAATGCCGGGCACTATCCCGTTCCTGGTCTCCTTTGACGAGTCGTTCGACGTCGGAGTCGACACCCGCCGAGGGGTGGACGACAACGACTACCAGCCGCCGTTCCGGTTCACCGGCAAGCTCGACAAGCTGACGATCCAGCTGGAAGAGATGACCCCGGCGAAAGAGAAGCTCCTCGCAGCGGGAGCACAGTCCACCAGGAACGCGGCGCAATGAGCCGCGGCTGACGCCACCTCGGTCGCAGGACGCAAGGGGCGGCGGCCAAGCCCGCCGCCCCTCCCATCGCGGCATGCGGCGCGAGTCGCGGCTCGTCACCAACTGTTGCCACGACGTTGAACACCGCTGCGGTGCAGGGCAACTGATCGCTGGACGACTACTGACTGGATAGTCAAGCGGTGGATGACGTCAACGCCGTGGCGTCGATCAGGCGCTTGGACCGAACGGGAAGCTCCTCGCGCACCGGGCGGGGCCGAGGCGTTCACCTAGGTGAACCTCGGGGCTTTGACGGTAGTTCACCTATCAGGGCGCGACACTGGCTCGTCGTGGAGGCGTTTTCAGAGATTCCCGCTGGCAGCACTCCGTGCGCGTGGTGATGTTCTGGAGGTGCGAGGAGGACATGGCTTCATGCCACCGAGGCAGACGTTCTCCTGAACGAAGGGTCTGAAGCTCGAGATTCACATTCACGAGCCGTCGGCAATCGGAACACGATTGGAAGGAGCCAGTTATGGCAAGCGGATCTGAGAACGGGGTGAAGGGGAAAGGGACGGGCACTCCTGGAGCGCCGGATGCGACCGCGAGCGTGGACGGGAACTATCTGCCGCCTGCACCGGCGAGGTTCGGCGGCGAGATCGGCCTCGATGCCAAGGACTCGACGCCGTTTTGGGCGCCGCGGGTGGTGCCGCCGAAGGGGGCGCCGAACATCTTGTTGGTCATGACCGACGATCAGGGCTACGGCGTTTCGAGCACCTTCGGCGGTGTGATCCCGACGCCGACGCTCGACCGGGTCGCGAAGGCGGGGCTGCGCTATACGCACTTCCACTCGACCTCGCTCTGCTCGCCCTCGCGCGCCGCGTTGCTGACCGGGCGCAACCACCACAGCGTGGGATTCGGTGTACTCGCTGAGCAGTCGACCGGCTATCCGGGGTATGACGCGATCATCGGGCGGGAGGACGCGGCGATCGGCGAAATCCTGAAGGAGAATGGCTACGCGACGTCCTGGTTCGGCAAAAACCACAACACACCGGGCTACGAATACAGCTTGGCAGGCCCGTTCGAGCAGTGGCCGAGCGGCCTGGGGTTCGATTACTTCTACGGCTTCATGGGCGCCGAGACCGACCAGTGGCGGCCGTGGCTGTTCCGCGACCACACCCAGATCTTTCCCTGGAACGAGCAGCCCGACTTCAACCTGACCACCGGTATGGCCGACGAGGCGATCGGCCACATCAAGGGGCTGAACGCTGTCGCGCCGGATCAGCCGTTCTTCGTCTATTACGCGCCCAGCGGCTCACACGCGCCCCATCAACCGACGCCGGAATGGATCGAGAAGATCAGCGAGCTGCACCTGTTCGACAAGGGCTGGAACGAGTTGCGCGAGCAGATCTTCGCCAACCAGAAAAAGCTCGGCGTGATCCCGCCGGACACGCAGCTGACGCCCTGGCCGGACGGACAGCCCGAATACGGTGGTGCCAAGCTGGCGAACTGGGACACGCTCAGCGCCGACGAACGGAAGCTCTTCCTCCGTCAGGCGGACGTCTTTGCCGCCTGGACGGCCTATACCGACCATGAGATCGGCAGGGTGATCCAGGAGATCGAGGACGAGGGCAAGCTCGACAACACACTGATCATCTACATCTGCGGCGACAACGGCACGAGCTCGGAAGGCTCGACACTCGGAACACCGTTCGACTTGGCTGCTATTCAAGCGATCGATATCCCGGTCGCAGAGCAGTTGAAGTATTACGACGAGTGGGGCTCGATCAACACGCAACCGCATATCGCGGTCGGCTGGGCCTGGGCCTTCGACACGCCGTTCAAGTGGGTGAAGCAGGTCGCGTCGCACTTCGGCGGCACCCGGAATGGCGCAGCGATCTCCTGGCCCGGCCACATCACCGACCTGGGCGGGATCCGCAGCCAGTTCCACCATCTGATCGATATCGCGCCGACCCTGCTCGAGGCCGCCGGCATCCCGGAGCCGGTGATGGTCAACGGGATCGCGCAGAAGCCGATCGAAGGCGTGAGCATGGCCTACACCTTCGACAAGGCCAACGCGAACGCCCCCTCAACCCACCACACGCAGTACTTCGAAATCATGGGAAACCGGGCGATCTACCATGATGGCTGGCTCGCAGGGACGACGCCGCCTCAAGGACCGTGGCTGATGGGCCTGGGCGACTTGCCCGACGTGGTCAACGGCTACAACTGGGAGCTCTACAACATCGCCGACGACTACTCCCAGGCCGACGACCTCGCTGCCAAGCTGCCCGACAAGCTCCGCGAAATGCAGGAGCTCTTCCTGGTCGAGGCATCGAAACACGGCGTGTTTCCGCTCGACAACCAGTTTCTCCAGCGGGCTTTTGCACCGCGACCGAGCCCACTGGCCGGCAGGACCGTCTTCACCTACACGGGGGAGATCTCCGGCATACCGCCCGGCAGCGCCCCCAACCTCCTCGGCAAGTCCTACTCGATCACCGCCGAGATAGAAATCCCCGCGGGCGGGGCCGAGGGCATGCTCAACACCAACGGCAGCTCATTCGGCGGCTACGGCCTCTACCTGCTCAAGAGCAAGCCCGTCTTCACCTACGCGCAACTCACCACCGAACAGTTCCGCTGGGAAGGACCCGACGCGCTCACGCCCGGCAAGCACACGATCGTGTTCGACTTCACCTACGACGGCCCCGGCTTCGGCAAGGGCGGAACCGGCGTCCTCTCGGTCGACGGCGAGGAAGTCGACAGCAAGACAATGCCAGGCACCGTCCCGTTCATGATCTCTCTCGACGAGTCCTTCGACGTAGGAGTAGACACCCGCCGAGGGATGAACGACAACGACTACCAACCGCCGTTCCGGTTCACCGGCAAGCTCGACAAACTGACGATCGAGCTGGAACAAATGACCCCGGCGCAAGAGAAGCTCCTCGCAGCGGGAGCACAGTCCACCAGGAACGCGGCGCAATGAGCCGCGGCTGAGGCGACCTCGGTCGCAGGACGCAAGGGGCGGCGGCCAAGCCCGCCGCCCCTCCCAGCTGAGGAGGAGCGCGGCGGCGCCCCGGCAGAGATCATGCGCCTCTACGCGACCGAGGAAGCCCGCCAGAAGCAGCCACGGCGGCGACGGGCCGGGCTGCTGAGACGCTCCGGGGCTGAGCGTCACCCCGGGGTTTTGGGGGACGGACTGCTTCCGGTCGACCCGTTGCCCCCGGCCGACGCTGCGCTGCTCCCGGTTTCCGGCGCGACTGTGAGCCCGAGATACCGGAGCTCGCGCTGTGACTTGCCGGCGAGCTTGCGGCCCAGCAGCGGCCGTCCGTCCGAGTGCTGGTAGACGCCTTTCGGCTCCTTCGCGAGCGGCGCCTCCCAGGCCCGGTAGAGCGCGATCACGCGGACTGTGAAGCCGACCACGAATGAGATCGCGATCGACGCCCAAGCGCCGAGCCCGACCTGGGTGCAGAGGATCCACACCAGCGCTGTCAGGGCCGCGATCGCGACGAACCACTCGCCGCGGATGAACTGCTTCGGCGGCACGCCGCTCGTGATGTCGATGTAGTAGCGGCCGGCGGTCGAGCCGACGACGCCGAGGAGAAGGCAGCCGAGCACCGGCAGGCCGACCTTCACGCCGGTGTAGGCGCCCATGATCGCGTACCAGGGCAGCGAGAACGAGGTCATGAACTGAAACAGCCCCTCCCGGAACAGCTGCCCGCCCTTGTAGGCGAGCAGGTAGCCGGCGATGCCGAAGACGAGCGCCAGCGTGATGTAGGCGGGGTTCGTCAGCGCCGACGGGATCTTCGCGACGAGGACGTCGCGCGTGATCCCACCACCGAGCCCGCCCAGCAGCGCCATCAGGATGATCCCGACAACGGTGAAGCCTCGAAAGTGGTCGGGCCGCCTCGCCAGCAAGGCGCCGTTCAGCGCGTTCGTCGCGGCAGCGATCAGGTCGACCGTCGTGTAGCTCCCGGTCCATTTGAACCCGCCCCAGTGGACGCTGTACGCGAGGAGTCCGAGATGCTGCATCATGCCTCCCTCGGATCGAGTATCTGCGCCACCGTGAGGCACACCCGAGAAGGGACCGCGAGTCGGGCATTACCGAGGATCTGGAAATGGATCTGCGCACTCATGAGTGAGACTTCGAGGAGGGCGCCGTGTCCGACGGGGTGGTTGAAGCGCAGCTCGAGTCGTGCCGCCTCCGGTGTAGCGAGCGCGCCGACTGTGTTGTCTGGGTCGCCGTAGCAGCCGAGCTCACCCACCCGAAGTTGTCCCAATAGAAAACGCCGATGTACGGCCGCTTTTCGCTCATGTTGGGCCTCTTCAGTGATTGGTGACGTCCACTCGCCGACCGGAAGAGTCGCGCATCCGTAGGTGAGCATTCGGTTCGCGAGCCGCTATTCACCTAGGTGAAAGCGTGGTCCGTCGTCGTCCCTCACCTGAGCGTGCGCGAGACTCGAGCGGACATGAATAGGACGAAGCGCCTCGGCTGCGTCAGAAACCAGGGAGAGCCACGAAGCGAACGACCAGGATCGAACGTGATCATCGTCGCGCAGGTGCACTATCTAGAGCCTGGCTACACGAACCCGCTGAGCACATGAGCGACGACGACCTCCAGGTCGCAAGCTCGTTCCTCGCGGAGTTGGCGGCGGTAGGTAAGTCGGGAAATCGCGACCGTCTCTATCCGCTGCTCGCTGCGGACGTCGTCTGGGTGACCCCGCAGCGCAAGCTCGAGGGCCTCGACGAGGTCCGCAACGGGTTGACGTGGGTCGCGCCGCGGAAGACGCTGGACGTCGAGTTCCAGGAGAAGAAGCTGACGGATCTCGGCGACGGCCGCATCGTCGCGAACGTGCACGAGGTCTACCGCGTGCGAGGTACGGGCGACTTCGCGTTCGAGCGCGACCGCTTGATCAAGGTGACCATCCGCGATCGGCGGGTCGCTCGGTACGAGATGCGGATCGTCGGCTGATGGCGTCGTCCCGTCCTCGCGTGCTCATCCTCGGCGGAGGCTTCGCGGGCGTCGGCGCCGCACAGAAGCTCAAGGACGCCGATGCAGAGGTGGTCCTCGTCGACCGGCACAACTACCACACCTTCCAGCCGCTTCTCTACCAGCTGGCGAGCGGTCTCCTCGAGATCACCGCGGTGGGTCACTCACTGCGCGACCTGGTCGAGCGCCAGGGGAATACCACCGTTCGTCAGGCGAATGTGACCGCCGTCGACCTCGAGGCGCGGGAGGTCCGGTTCGACAGTCTCGGACCGACGGCCTACGACTACCTCGTCTTCTGCCTGGGCGCCGCAGGTCAACTTCTTCGGGACCGAGGGTGCGGCGGAGCACGCGTTTCCGATGTACACGTTGCCGAACGCCATCCGCTTGAAGGACCACCTACTCGAGCGGTGGGAGGCCTCCGACCACGACCCGAGCCTCGTCGAAGACGGTGCACTGAACGTCGTCATCGTCGGCGGAGGACCGACCGGAGTCGAGACCGCGGGTGCGATCGCGGAGCTCTACCGTGCGGATTTTGCGAGGGACTATCCGGAGCTTCCGCAGGATCAGGCCCGCGTGATCCTGGTCGAAGCAGGCCCGGAGCTGTTCTCGATGTTCAAGCCGAAGCTCCGGGAGTACGCCGCCAAGGCGCTGGCCGACCGCACGGTGGAGGTGATGACCGGCGCGATGGTCGCGTCGGTCGCACCGACCCGGGTCAAGCTCGAGTCCGGCCAGGAGCTCAAGGCTCACACGCTGGTCTGGGGCGCCGGCCTGAAGGGCAACCAACTCGTGGAGGCGCTCGGGCTCGAGTTGCAACGCGGCAACCGCATTGGAGTTGGATCCGACCTTGCTCTCCCGGGCCATCCCGAGGTGTATGTGCTCGGCGACGTGGCCGCGATCGTGGACGCGAAGACCCAGCAGGTCCTCCCTCAGCTCGGTTCGGTCGCGCTCCAGTCGGGAAGGCACGCCGGCGAGACGATCGCCCGCCGGATCGCAGGCAAGAAGACGAAGCCGTTCAAGTACCGCGACAAGGGCACGATGGCGACGATCGGGCGCGGGGCCGCCGTCGTTCAGATGCTCGGCGGGCGGACGATGACAGGCAAGAAGGCCCAGGCGGCATGGGATGTGGTGCACCTGACGCTCCTGCCGACCAACGAAGATCGCGCGAAGGCCGTCATCGACTGGGCCGGAAGCGCGTTCACCCATCAGCGTGTCGGCCGGATCACCGTGGGAAGCGACTAGCCCGGCCATGGCGAGCACGTGGGTGAACCGAACGATCCGGTTCGTCGATCGAGCCCTAGAATGCAAGAGACTGTTGGGGGACGATCCTTGTCCGGCCGACAATGCGATCCCGAGAATGGGGGCTTCATGAAGACGGGGCATGCCGCCTCTCCTGCCACGGAGACGCCACCGGCGCCGGGCATGCGCTGGATCCCCGGCGGCACGTTCGCGATGGGCTCCGAGGAGTTCTATCCCGAGGAGCGTCCAGTTCATCGCGTCTCGGTGGACGGGTTCTGGATGGACGAGAAGCCGGTCACTGCCGCGCAGTTCCGCCGGTTCGTCCGCGAGACGAAATACGTCACTCTCGCCGAGCGACCACTGGACGCCGCCGTCTATCCCGACGCGGATCCCGAGCTGCGCGTGCCCGGATCACTCGTCTTCCGAGGAAGCGCGGGGCCGGTCGACCTGAACGACTACCGCAACTGGTGGGAGTACGTGCCGGGCGCGTTCTGGAAGCGTCCCGGAGGGAAGGGCACGACCATCAACGGTCGCGACAGCCATCCCGTCGTCCACGTCGCCTACGAGGACGCCGAGGCGTACGCCACCTGGGCCGGGAAGCAACTTCCGACCGAGGCCGAGTGGGAGTTCGCCGCTCGGGGCGGGCTCGACGGCGCGATCTTCGCCTGGGGCGACGAGCACTTTCCGGAGGGCCGGGCGATGGCGAACACGTGGCAGGGGGAGTTTCCCTGGCAGAACCTGAAGCTCGACGGCTTCGAAGGCACGTCGCCGGTCGGCACCTTCCCCTCGAACGGCTACGGGCTCTTCGACATGACGGGGAACGTCTGGGAGTGGACGTGCGACTGGTTCACTGATCGGCATGCCGACGAGATCGCGAGCCCCTGCTGCGTTCCGCGCAACCCTCGAGTCGCCTCGCCGAGTGAGGCGGCACGCGCCGGCGAGACGATCCCTCGGCGCGTCACCAAGGGCGGCTCGCACCTCTGCGCCCCCAACTACTGCCTGCGCTACCGGCCGGCGGCGCGTCAGGGTCAGGCGATCGACTCGTCGACCACGCACATCGGTTTCCGGTGTGTGATCCGTAGCATCGAATCTTGAGCACGGACCGCAGGCTCAGGCAACAAGGCCGATGATCCCGCGGAGGATCAGCGCAACACCGATGACCAGGGCTCCGATGGCGAGTGCCCGGCGCCCGTGGATGCCGAGCCAGGCTTTGAACCGTTCGACCACGGCAGGCGTCCATTCGGGCGCGACCGCGTAGCCGATGAGCGGGACTTCGAGCAGGGCCAGGCTGATGACATTGACCCCGACCACGACCAGGACAACGACCGCGCTACTGAGGTCCTGCTTGTGGATCTCGCCGAGCGCCGCCAGGTAGGAAGCACCCGGGAAACTGAGCAGGACGCCGACGACGAACGTATCCCGCGCGGAGCCTCTGCTCATGATCCGCTCCCAGCGCGGGGTCTTCTTCGGTTTGCCGGTCTTCCTGCGTCTACGCCGGTCAGCGAGCTCCCCTTTCCCGATCACGAACGCAACCAGGAGCGCGAGCAGTCCGAGCGTGATGTCGAGCACCGGGCTGAGGGTGCGCTTGGTGGTGTTCACGACACCCGACCCGTTCAGCCAGTACTCGATCGCGAGGCCGACCGTGATGCCCGTCGTGTACGCGCCGAGCAAGTACCCGAGCAGGAGCCGCCTCGGGTTCGGCAGAAGCAGCATTACCGTCGTGGCGGTCAGTAGCGTCGGATTCAACGCCGCCGTCAACGAGAAGAAAAGCACTCTGCCCAACTGAAGATCTCCTTGACGTTCGTCGCTTGGAGGCTACGTCATGTCGTGTCGCTTGGTTCGATCTCCCCGCATCCGTCGCCGCTCGCGCTCGCGGATGCCGCCCAACGAGATCGGTGTTGGAGGCCGCACTCTTGGCGGTGGCGAACGAATGCCCTAGATCCCGGTCTCAGCGACGACTCGACCATCCTTGATCGCTTGCACGAGTGCGGCATGATCACGGTCCGTCTGATCGGCGTAGGCGACCGCGAAGTCCGACAGGGCCTCCTCGAACTGAGCCGACTTCCCGAGGTAGCCGGTGATCAGGGCTGGGTCGCCTGTCCTTGCGTGTGCGTGTGCGAGCACCAGACCGCAGGCCTCGGCGTACTGGGTCAGCTTCTTGTGGCTCATCGTCGTGAGGTCGGCGGACACCTTCATGTCCCGCAGCTGGCGAACGTAAAAGTCACGGCCGGCCGGCGTCTCAACCCAACCGAGCAGTGGATCCCCGGCCGCCTGCATCAGGCGCTGCCCGACGACGACGCGCTCGCCGGCCTCGGGGAAGGCCTTGGCGGTCGAGACGTGCGCCTCGAGCACCGAGGCCACCGCCATCTTCACCTGCAGGAACAAGGGGTCGCCGTCGGCGCTCAGGAAGAGCCCGACATAGGCGGGCATGCCGACGCTGCCGACGCCGACCACTTTGCGAGCGAAATCGATCAGCTCGTAGCGGTCGAGCAGCAGCCGAAGGTCGGGGCGCAGAGCGGTCTTGTAGGCCTCGAAGCCGCTGCGAACCTCGTTCAGCTCCTCCTTGTCGGTGATCCGCACGACGAGCGGCGGCTTCTCCTTGAGCGTCCGCTTGCCGCCGACCAGCGTGGTCAGCTTGGGGAATGCACCGGCGCTGGTGCGAACGAGCGCCTTGGCTGCGACCTTGTCGACTCGATGTTTCGAGGCACCGGCGCTGCGCAACAAATCCGCCGCCTGTGCCACCGAGTTCCAGCGGGCCATCACGCCCATGTCCGCGAGCCGCTGCATCGCTTTTCGGTATCCGGCGGCTGCGGCTCTGGCAGCATCACGCGCCTGGGTCGAACTGACGCCCGTCTCGCGGCCGGCAAGCACGGCGCTTGCGACGAGCCGCTTGACATCCCATTCCCAGGGAGCCGGGTTGGTCTCGTCGAAGTCGTTCACGTCGAACACGAGTGTTCCCTGGTCGGTGCCGAACGCCCCGAAGTTGTCCAGGTGAGCATCGCCGCAGGCCTGCGCGAGCCAGCCGGTCGTCGGCGTCCCGGCCAGGTCGTCGGCCATCACAATCGCGGCGCCGCGGTAGAAGGAGTACGGAGTCGCGACCATCCGGCCGAAGCGGATCGGCACCAGGCTCGCAATCCGGACCTCGTCCTGGCTCTGAAGGAGGGCCACCGGATCGGGGCGGTTGGCAGCGGGCACGAACACGGCGTGGGACTCGAGCGGCACCTGCTGCCGCATCGCCTTGCCCTCCTTCCTGCGGCCGCTGCTGTTTTCGTGGGCCGAGTGCCGCGACTGCTCCAGCAGCGAAGCGGCGCGAGTCGAGGCTTTGCGGCCGGTATGGGCCGGCCGCTTGACCTCGTGCTTGGACTTGTCAGTTTTTGCGGTCATGAGTGTCCTGGTGCTTCGAGATTTTGACAATCCTCGTTGCAACGTGACGATCGCAGCGGTATAGGTGAGCGAGCGGCAGTTCACCTAGGTGATTTCCGCCGTCCACCGGCGGGCTCGCCTAAGCCAATGAGAGCTTTGGGGGTACCGCGCCGCGGCTCGAGCGTGGCCTCATCAAGGAGAACGAACTTAGAATGCTGGCGCTCCTCGCTTCGGCCTCGTTCAATCAGGACTTCAGACTGCCACGATGATCGCTCTCTTGGCGTCCCTCCCGTTGGCAACACTCAGCCAGTCGCGAACCCTGTACGAGCTCGGGTTGATCGTGATCCTCGCGGCTGCGGCGCCGCTGGTCGCGCAGTTGCTTCGTCTCCCGTCCATCCTTTTACTGCTTGCGTTCGGGTTCGGTGCGGGTGCGATCGGCGCCCTCGACCCGGATGCCCTCCTCGGTCAAAAGCTGATCTCGGCCGTGGTCTCGGTTGCCGTCGGGATCATCCTCTTCGACAGCGGGATGGACCTGAACCTGCGCAAGCTGACTTCTGCAGTCGGCGGCGTCGCCGGTCGACTCGTGAGCATCGGAATCCTCGTCACGTGGGCGATCGGCACGGTCGCGTCCGCCCTGCTCTTCGACCTCTCGTGGCAAGTCGCGCTCGTGCTGGGAGCGGTGCTCGTCGTCTCCGGCCCGACGGTCGTCGGGCCGCTGCTTGCGTTCATCCGCCCGTCGGCGACGATCGATTCCGTCCTCAAGTGGGAGGGCACGCTTGCCGACCCGATCGGCGCGACTCTGGGCGTCCTCGTTTTCAACGCCGTGATCGCCGGTCGAACGCATGCCGGAGAGGAGGTCGCCCAGTTCTTTCTGGCGATCGGGATCGGTGTCGGCTTCGGGCTCCTGGGAGCAGTGCTCGTTCTCGCCTGGGCGAACTGGTTCAAGCCGAACCAGTCGCAGGCGGTGACCGGGACGCTGATGTTCGTCGTCGCGATGGTCGTCTGCGCCGACCTGCTCCGGGACGACACCGGCCTGATCACGGGCCTGGTGATCGGCATGGTGCTCGTCAACAGGCCGCCCAAGGGGGTCGGGCCGAGTGGCCTCGCAATCCAGTCGGCGAAGCTCATACGTGCCTGGCGAGCCCGGATCGCGACCCTCACGACGTTCATGATCGGGACCCTGTTCATCATCCTCTCGGCCCAGGTCACGCCGCACCAGATTCGCCAGATCGGGTGGGTAAGCCTCGCATTCGTCGCCGTGCTGGTCTTCATCGGCCGGCCGATCGCCGTGACCCTCTCGACCGTCGGCTCGGCATTTTCGATCCACCAGCGCGCGTTCATCGCCTGGATGGCGCCACGTGGAATCGTGGCTGCCGCCACCTCGACGACCTTTGCGCTCGGCCTCAGCCAGGCGGGCGTCGGCGGCGGGTCGGAAAAGCTGATTCCGATCACCTTCATCGTGATCGTCGCGACGGCGCTCATCTACGGACTGAGCGGGGCTGCGGTCGCTCGGGCGCTGGGCGTCGCGCAGACAGGCCCGGGCGGGGTGCTGCTGATCGGCGGATCCCCGCTCGCACGTGCAATCGGGCGGGCTCTCCAGGACCGCGGGCTCACCGTGCTGCTCTGGACGCAACGCCAAGACTACGCCGAGGCTGCCAAGTCGGACGGGCTTCATGTCTACCGGGGTGATCCTGTTCACGATGCCGAGGGGGATGCTCCATCCGGCCTCGACGAGCTCGAGTACGCACTCATCGTCGGTGAGGACGAGGCTCTCAACGCCATGCTCGCGAGTGACCTATCGGAGTACTTCGGCCGCGACCACGTCTTCCAGCTTCCGGTGAAAGCCGGCCCGGCCTCAGACTTCTACGTGCGAGCGCAAACCCTGTTCGACGACTCCGCAACCTACGGCGAGTTGGCGGCTCGGATCGAGGCGGGCGCCAAGATCGACGCCGTCCCCAGCACGGGCGCGGCCGCAACCGACATCGATGACCGCTTGGGGCCGAATGGGATCCCGATGTTCATCCACACACCGCTGAAGCAACTGCATGTCCTCGTAGCAGGGGACAGGCCGCCCCTCGAGGCCGGCCAGGAACTGATCGGCCTGACTGACCACCACAACTGATGGACCGACGAGCCGCTTTCGAACTTCACCTCGGTTTGAGCGTCGAAGAACGGGCCGGAGCCGGCCGGGGCTCCGTGAGTGATGCCGTCTGAGCTGTGGGGACTCCGACCGGAGGTCGGACGATGATTGACGATTCCGTGGTCGTGTCGATCGCAGAGGGAGGACCGATGGGCCGTGACGGTCTCGCGCCGGGCGTGATCGGCTCGTGAGCCAGTCGCAGGCCGACGCGACCCAGGGGTCGCCGGTGCTCCCGTTCGGGGACACGTCGCGTCGGCGCCGTCTGGTCAAGGTCTTGTTGTGGCTCGTCGCGGATCGCGCTCGTGATCGGCCTGCTCGAGCTGATCGGCGTCAACGTGACGGGCTGGTTCTCCCAGCTCTGGGATCAGATCAAGGCCGTCCCCGTCAAGTACATCGTCGCCGGGCTCACCTTCCAGACCGGGCAGACGTTCTTCGCCGGGCTCTCGTACTACGGCATCCTTCGGGCAGGGTACGGCGACCGGGTGCAGCTCGCCCCGGTCGTCACGGCCTACGCAGTCGGCGTAGCGATGAACGGCTTTCTGCCGGCGAACATCGGCACCTTCGTCACCCTGCTGATGTTCGTCGCGCTGATCCCGAGCTGCACCTTCGCGGGAGCGATCGCCGCCTACCTCGTCCAGAAGATCTTCTTCACGATCGCCGGCACATTCGTCTACCTCTATCTCTTCCTCTCGGTGCCGGGCTCCTTCGACCTGAACCTGGGCAACATTTCGGGGCACCCGGTGTTCACGATCGGGATCATCCTCGGCGCCGCCTTCTTCATCGCTCTGCTCGTCAGGATCTTCTGGCGCGAGCTCAAGAAGCTATGGGCACAGGCGAAGGAGGGAGGCGTCATCCTCTCCCAGCCGAGGCGCTACTTCACACGAGCCTTTCTCCCCGAGTTCCTCTCCTGGTCCTGCAAGCTGGCGGTGATTGGCATCTTCCTGGCCGCGTTTGCGATCCCGGTCACGTTCGAGTCGATCATGTGGGTGGTCGGCTCGGGCTCGCTCGCGAATGTCGCGTCATTCACGCCGGGCGCGGTCGGGATCACGCAGGCGACGAACGCGCTCGCGCTCAAGACCTGCTGCGGCGTCCCGAACCAGCAGGCTGTCGACTACTCGACGGCGCAACAACTGATCGTCACGGCCTGGAACGTCGGCTTCGCCGCCCTGCTCGTCGTGCTCGTCTTCGGCTGGACGGGCGGCAAGGTGCTCGTCGGCGGGGCCTACACGGATGCGAAGGGCAAGGTCGCGGAGCAGAAGCAGGGGCGCGCGGCGAAGAAGGCACAGAAACGAGCCGACGGGACGAGCGGCGGGGGACTGCTCCACCGCGGCCACGCAAAATCGAGCGATGACGTGGACGGCGCCTCATGACGCACAGGAACTGCTCTCGGCGGGGGCGGAGGGCCGTCGTGTGCCGGCCCTCCGCCCCACGAACCTACGAGGTGATGGCGTCCGATACCTCGCTGGACGACTTCGAGATCGCCTTCTGCAGCTCGTCGTAGTCGTTCGAGTCGATCGCCTTGCTGATCCTCTTGTCCGACTTGACCAGAGCGTTCTCGACCTTGTCGGCCCACTTGTCGTCGACGACCGCTACGACGGCTGAGGATCCCGGCGGCAGGTATTCGTCGACCTCGACGCCGAGCTGCTTCTCCTCGTGACGCTTCTTGAGCGCGCCGATCCCGGCGCCGATCCCGGCTCCGATCGCAGTCGCGGCCAGCAATGGCGGCGCGAACAATCCGACGACGAGCCCGGCTCCTGCGCCGATGGCGGCGCCATGGCCGACGTCCTTGTCGCCGTGCTCCTCCACCTCGACCTTGCCGCTCGAGTCGCGATTCATCACGACGGCCCCGACGACCTGGTACTCGCCGGCCGCCTCGCCGGACTTGAGGGTCGCGAAGTCGTCCGCAGCTGCTCCGGCAGCGGCGTACGTGCCGACCACCAGTACGAGATTGTCACCACTACCCATTTGCTCCTCCTTCTGTCATCGGCCGTGACGAGACGTCCGGCCGCTCGGTTCATGGCTGCCCGTCGGCCGCCTGTCAGAGCATCCGTCGGCGCATGCGCCGCCGCTCCCGCCTCCGCACTCCGCACACCGAGATCGGGGAGAGCGGCCGTCCAAACGGGTCGATGAACAGCGTCACCGGCCCTGTATGCGCCGGAACGGTTCCCTCGAGCACCTCGATCGAATAGGAGAGATCGCCGGCGCCGTCGAGATTCGGTTCCTTGAGCACGACCACCGCGTCGGCAGGCGCATCGGCGCCGGGCTCGAGAAACCCGAGCACCGCGTTCGGCGGGTCGGTCGCGAAGCTGTTGTCGCCGATCGCCCACAGGTCGACGAAATCGTCGGTCGACATGTGCCCGACGACCCGCTTGGGCCGGTCGGAGAAAAAGAGCGTCGACGGCGTGATCCCGCGCAAAGTGAGCGTCTGCCCGTCGCTGTCGATGCCCTCCGCGGTCTGCACGAACATCGACTCCTCGGTCTCGAGCTGTTCGGCCAATATCTCAGTCATCGTTCACCTCCAATCGAGCAATACCCACAGTCAGTCCCGCAATCTCCTGGAGGTTTGCACACGACAAGGCGAGGCAGCCACAGATCACCTAGGTGAAAATCGAGAATACTGGGTCACGTCATGAGGTGGTCGGCCACTTTGGGCTGACAGACGGCTGCGTGGAGCGCGTGGAGCGCGCCCACGTAGATCTCCGAGAACGTCGGAAACGGCTGGATCGTGTCGCGCAGGACGTCGAGCGGCACCTGGGCGCGGATTGCGAGGGTGGCCTGCTGCAGCCACTCCCCCGCCTCGGGCCCCAGCGCGTAGGCGCCGGTGAGCCGCGTGCCGTCGCTCAGCAGGGTCAGGAAGCCGAGGCTCTCTGCGTACGTACGTGTGTACGTCTCGGTCTTCGCGATCTCCCGCAGCGGGACGGTCGCGCTGAACGGTGCGTCGGATGCCCCCACCGACGCCGCCGCCGGATCGGTGAAAACGACGCGCGGAACCGCGTCGTAGCTCGCCTCGCGGCGCTCACCGAGGATGTTCGCGGCGACGATCTCGCCCTGGTACTTGCCGACGTGCGTCAGCTGCCAGATCCCGGTGATGTCGCCGACCGCCCAGAGTCGTTCGCCGGCCCGAAGCTGCGCGTCGACCGGCACGCCGTGCGCGTCCGGCACGATGCCGACCGTCTCCAGGCCGACACCGTCGACGCGCGGGCGTCGGCCGGTCGCGACGAGCAGGCGATCGCCGCGCAACTCATCCCCGTCGTCGAGCACGAGCACGTATTCGTCGCCGTCGCGGCGCGCGGCCGTCGCTGTCGCGTTCACGTGGATCTCGATCCCGTCGCGGTGCAGCACCTCGCCGAGCGCAGCACCGAGCGGTGCCGCCTCACGGGGCAGAACGTGCGGGCCGCCCTCGACCAGGGCGACCTCGCCGCCGAAGCGTCGGACGGCCTGTGCGAGCTCGACGCCGACCGGCCCGCCCCCGAGCACGAGCAGCCGCCGCGGGACGGCCTTCATGCCCGTCGCCTCACGATTCGTCCAGACGCCGTCGAGCTCGCGCAGCCCCGGCACCGGCGGCACGAACGGGTCGGCGCCGTTGGCCAGGACGACGTGCTCCGCGGTGTAGCGGCGGCCGTCGACCTCGACGACACCGGTGCCCGCAAGCGCGCCGCGCCCCCGGATCAGGTCGATCCCGTGGTCGGCGAGCCAGCGCTCCTGCCCGGCGTCGGAGTAGTTCGACACCATGAAGTCGCGCCACGCGAGCGCGGCCTCGACATCGACCGTCGCCGGCGCAGCGGCGTCGTTCGCGGCGTGCGCCGCCTCGCCGGGGCGCAGGAGCGTCTTCGACGGGATACAGGCCCAGTACGAGCATTCGCCGCCGACCAGCTCGCGCTCGACGAGCGCTACGCGAAGGCCGCCCTCGGCCAGCGCACCGGCGCAGTGCTCGCCGGGCGATCCGCCGCCGACCACGATCACGTCGTAGTCGCTCATTCCGGCGGCTCCTTGCCCGCTTGCTCGGCCACCATGTACGCCGCGTACCAGTCCGGCCAGTTCTCGTCGAACTCGCCGCCGTGGCGCTGCTCGTGCTCGCCGTGGGCGGCGGCCGCACGACGTAGCGCGGCAGCCAGATCATTCGTCGAACCGAACGACGTGACTGCAGGATCGACGCGGCCCGGAAGCCGCGCTGTGATCTCCTGGAGGAGCCAGCGGTTGCCGTCGGGATCGACGAACGTCGCGAACGACCCGTACGTGCCGTGATCGGGCGCCGGCCCGGTGAGCCGGCCGCTTGCGCCCGGCTGGAACCTCGCGCCGACCGCTCCTTCGTGGAAGACCTCCCCGACCTCGACACCGCGGTCGATCAGCTCTTGTCGCGCTGCCTCGATGTCGGACACGATCAGATACAGGCCCTCGGCCGACCCGGGCGAGGCCGAAGTGAGCCTCGCGCCGAACTGGATCGAGCACCCGGAGCCCGGCGGGGTGACCTGAACGATCCGGACGCCGTCGGCGAAGGCGAAGTCGGCGTCGAGCCGCCAACCGAGCTTGCCGTAGAACTCCTTCGCACGATCGACCTCCGAGACCGGGATCACGACGACCTCGAGCTTCAGGTCGACCGTTCCCGCGGCGGGACCTGCCGCCGCGATCTGATTGCCAGGCTCGGCGCTGCTCATCTCGACCTCCGGGGGTTGCGGCGTTCTAGTGGAGTGACAACTGCA
Organism: uncultured Thermoleophilia bacterium; assembly: GCA_963779535.1. GTDB lineage: Bacteria > Actinomycetota > Thermoleophilia > Gaiellales > Gaiellaceae > PALSA-600. The sequence goes on from CAVZYP010000007.1 coordinate 515,673, forward strand.
ATATGCCACTACGCCGAGGAGGCCCCGGCCGCTCGATCCGCGGCCGGGGCCTGCACCGGCTACGCGGAGACCGGAACCGGAGGGTCCGCGTCAGGGAGCGGCGAGGACCTCGGCCCCGAAGTGCGGATCCTCGAGCTGACCGGAAGACGGCACCGGCGCCGCAGCGCGTCTGCGAGGATCTCGGCATGCCTCGCCTGCGCACGATCGCGATCGTCGCCGTCGTCGCCGTGGTCGTGACCGACGTGACGTGGGACGACACGTCGCTGCGGATCTCGATCGGCTGGCCGGGACGCAAGCGCATCGTCGAGTTCGTGTTCCCGTAGAGCCTCGAGCGGGCACCGCTTGCCCGAGCTCGGCCGGTGTGCAATACTGAACTCAATGGTTCAGTATCCGACAACCGTCGACCGCGCGTTTGCAGCCCTCGCCGACCCGACCCGCCGCGCCGTGCTCGAGCGGCTCGGCGGCGGCAGCGCGACGATCAGCGAGCTCGCCGAGCCCTTCGGCATGTCGCTGACCGGGATGAAGAAGCACATCCGTCTGCTCGAAGAGGCGAACCTCGTCGCGACGGAGAAGGTCGGGCGCGCGCGGAGATGCACGCTCGCGCCCTATGCCTTCGAGGGCATCAGCACGTGGCTGCAGCGGCTCGACCGCTTCGCACACGTTGTCCAACGCACGAAGGGAGCACGATGAGCACCACCGTCACCACCCCGAGCGAGCTCGAGATCCGCGTCGAGCGGATCTTCGACGCGCCACGCGCGCACGTCTACTCCGTCTGGACGGATCCGAGCCTGATCCCCGAATGGTGGGGTGACGGCACCGTCGTCGAGGAGATGGACGTTCGTGCCGGTGGCACCTACCGGTTCCGGACCGCCTACGGCGTCGTCGAGGGCGAGTTCCGCGAGGTCGACCCGCCCGCGCGACTCGTGCAGACGTTCCAGAACCACCTGCAGACGCTCGAGTTCGAGGATCTCGGCGAGCAGACGAAGCTGACTCAGACAATGCGTTTCGAGACGGCCGAGCAGCGAGACACCACGATGCAGTACGGCGTCGAGGAGGGTGCGAAGGCCGGCTTCGAACGGGTCGACGCGTTGCTCGAGAAGATCGCGGCCTGAGAGCCGCGCCCTTCCTGACGGAGCGGAGCAGCAACCGCAGAACAAGGGACGGCCAGCCGTGCGAAGCTTCGTCCTCGTGTTCCGGACGGTGATCAACCATGCATCGGTCCCCGAGCTCGTCGTGGGCACGGTCGTCGTGACGCTCGGTGTGGTCCTGGCCGGCACCTGGCTGATCCGGCGCTTCGTGCCCGCGACGCGCGAGGGGTTCGACGCAGAGGTCTCGTCCCAGATGCTCGGGGTCGTCGCCTCCCTCCTCGGCCTGCTGCTCGCCTTCGTGATCGTGATCGAGTACCAGAACTTCGGCAGCGCCCAGGACAACGTCGGCCAGGAAGCGGACTCGCTCGCGGCAATCACGCGCGATAGCCATGCCTTCGCACCGGCCGAGGGTGCCCGTGTGCGTGCCGCGATCGGAACCTACGTCCGTGCCGTCGTCGACGACGAATGGCCCAGGCTTCGCAACGGTCACGACAGCCTCCAGGCCTGGAGCGACGTGAATGGCATGTACGCCGCGCTGCAGGCCGCCAAACCGACCACTCCCCAGGCAACCGCGTTCTACGACGACTCGGTGAAACAGCTCAACACGGCGTTGATCGCACGCCGAGGGCGGCTCGAGTCCGCCACCGGAGGGTTGCCGTCCCTCGTCCTGACACTCATCCTGCTCGGCGCGTTCATCATCCTCGGCTACGTGTTGCTGGTCGGGTCGCGCAGCTTCTGGTTCCACGCGATCGGCGCGTGCGCGATCGCACTCGTGATCGCGCTCTCACTCGTCGTGCTCGTCGATCTCAGCTATCCGTTCTCGGGGAGCCTCAACGTCAGCTCGGACCCGTTCCAGACCGGCGCGCTCGCACAGTTCTTCCACAGGTAGCCGCGAGCTCCGCCCGGACGGAAGCTGGACAGCGCCGGAAACCGCGCAGTATGGTCACCTCGTAGTATGCGGTTGGTGATTGCGTCCTCCACCGGTTGGCAGGTCGGGATCGCACTGGGCGTCGTCGTGATTGCGGTGGCGGCAGCGATCGTGATCGTGATCGTGCTGCTCGCGCGGCGGATCGCCCGGCAGGCCAGGACCGCCGAGCAGGCCGTCGAGGTGGTGCGCCTGCAGACGATGGAGCTTGCCGCCATCGGGCAGATCAACGACTCGGGCGTCAGGATCCTGCACGCTGCACGCGCCCTGCGGAAGGTGGCGGTCGGCAAATGATCGTTGCGTCGATCTCGGCCGACGACTACTGGTGGATCGCGCTCACGATCGGCCTCGTCGCCGCGCTCGTGGTCGCGGCGCTGCTCGCGCTGCTGATCCAGGCCGTCGTCAGCATCGACAGGTCGGTGCGCGGGCTGCTCGAGACCGCAGGTGCAGTCGCCGCCAACACGGCGAACATCCCGCAACTCGTTGCGACCGCCCCGGTGCTGGCGCTGATCGTCGACGAGGCGGTCGTCCAGGACGGCTACATGAACGCGCTCACGGACGGCTTCGGAGACGCCGCATGAGCGTAGGCTCGACGGAGCTCATCAAAGAGCGAGGGCGGCGGCTCCGCCGACGCCCGGAGCGGGGAACTTGAACGAGACACACTTTCTGGTCCTGCTGAGCGTCGTCCTGGCCGTCGTCGTCGTCGTGGTGCTCGCCTCGGCGCTGATCGTCGTCCGGCTGCGCCTCGAGTCGATCTCCAAGAACCTTGCGACGCTCGGCGGCGCGCTCCAGGGCGTCGAGTCGGAGCATCTGCGCCCGCTCGAACCGGCGGTCACCGCCATCAACGCGCAGTTCGACGTCATCCTCGGCGCCCTGCCCGGCATCGCCCGCAAGGCAGCGATCGTCGCGGAACGGAGACCGCAATGACGCTCTGGTGGATCGGCGACGTGATCCTGCTCGTCGTCCTCCTCCCCGTCGTCGTCTACCTGCTGCACGGCGTGCTGAAGGCCGCCAAGAGCATCGTCCCCAGCGTCCGCCAGATCGCGACGGTCGCGGCAGCGGGATCGAAGGACCTCGACGCTGCGGCGCTGCTCGTGACGACGAAGGACCAGGTCGCGCAGACGGTCGCGGGGGTCGCGAACTACGGCGGCTCACTCGACATCATCCTCGACGACGCCGAGTAAGGAGAGACGATGCCCGCTGCCGGAGCCGTCATGATCGTCGCCGTCGTCCTGATCGTGCTGGCGCTCGTCTACTACCTGGTCTCGACCATCTTCGCGCTGCGCAAGATCACGGCCGGCCTGGACGAAGCAATCACCGGTGTGACCGGCATCGTCGAGAAGAGCGCGCCCGTCAACGAGATCGTCACGGCGATCAACCAGCAGCTCGACGCGGGCGTCGAACTGCTCGAGGGGCTCCTCGTGCAGAAGGCCGGCCTCACCGATGCGATCGGGCTCGTCGACGGGCTGTATCCGGGCGCGGCCGCCGCAGGGCTCCGGAACATCCCCGGGAGCTCGTCGCATTCGGCTCCCCGGATCGGCGAGGTCTATACGAGGGGCACGCTCACCCTGGCCCGCCTCGGGCGGGAAGCTCCGATTGCCGCCGCGAGCCCGAACGGGCCGGTGCTGCGCAACATCGAGGGCGGCAGCCTCGCGGCGCGCCTGCTCTACCCCGAGCTGCGCCAGTCGAGCCCGGAGAAGCTCCCGCGTTCGCCCGTGATCGGCACCGACGCACCCATTCAGTACGAGCAGCGCGACGACATCGGAGCACCGCGCAAGCGGCTCCCCAGCCGGTCCTGAGCTGAAAGGAGCAACGACGTGCAGACCCCTGCGCCATTCGACTACGAACGCGCGACCAGCGTCGACGGCGCGATCGCCTCGCTGCAGCGGCTCGGCCCGGAAGCGCGCGTGATCGCGGGCGGGCACAGCCTGTTGCCGATGATGAAGCTTCGTCTGGCGAACCCCACGCATCTGATCGACATCAACGACCTGGACGAGCTCTCCTATATCCGCATCGACGGCGGCGAGCTTCGGATCGGCGCACTGACGCGCCACGTCGACCTGCTGAAGTCGGAGCTGCTCGCCGAGCACTTTCCGGTGTTCCGCGATGCCGAGACGGTGATCGCCGACCCGGTCGTCCGGAACCGCGGGACGATCGGCGGCTCGCTCTGCCAGGCGGACGCCGCCGAGGACCTGTCAGCCGTGTGCACCGCGGTCAAGGCGCGGGCGGTGATCCGAGGTGGAGGCGGCGAGCGCGTCGTCGGCATGGACGAGTTCCACGTCGGCCCGTACACGACCGCCGTCGGCGACGCCGAGCTGCTCACCGAGATTCGGATCCCGCTGCGCGCCGGCGGCGGCAGCGCCCACGAAAAGGTCGAGCGGCGCGCCGGCGACTGGGCGATCGCCGCAGCGTCGGCCGCGGTGTGGATCGAGGGAGGCCGGATCGCGGACGCTGGCATCGCTCTGAGCGCCGTCGGGCTGACGACTATTCACCTCTCGCGCGCCGAAGAGCTGCTGCGCGGCCGGGCCCCTTCCGACGAGCTGTACACGCAAGCAGCCGAGATCGCCTCGGCCGACTGCTCCCCGACGCCGGACGGCCGCGGGCCGGTCGACTACAAACGCCACCTCGCCGGAGTCGTCACCGCACGTGCCCTCCAGCGCGCCGCCGCCCGCGCCCAAGGTCAGGAGGCCTGAACATGAACGTCTCCATCAACATCAACGGCGAGCAGGTCTCCAGAGAGGTCGAGCCGCGTCTGCTGCTCGTCCACTTCATCCGCGACACACCCGGCCTGACCGGAACCCACTGGGGCTGCGACACGTCGAACTGCGGCGCCTGCGTCGTCCAACTCGACGGCACACCCGTCAAGTCCTGCACCGTCCTCGCGGCGATGGCCGAGGGGCACGAGGTCCGCACGGTGGAGTCGCTCGAGGTCGACGGCGTGCTCGACCCGGTCCAGCAGGGCTTCCACGAGACACACGCCCTGCAGTGCGGCTTCTGCACCCCCGGGATGCTCATGACGGCGCGGGCCCTCCTCGACGAGAACCCGAGCCCGACCGAGCACGAGATTCGAACCGCGATCTCCGGTGCGATCTGCCGTTGCACCGGCTACAAGAACATCGTCGCGGCAATCCAGTGGGCCGCTGAGCACGAACGAACCACCAGACAGGGAGTGACAACATGACCGTCGTCGAGAACCTTCCGAGCGCCAACACCGAGCGGCCGATCGGCTTCGGACGGCTGAAGCGCAAGGAAGACGCCCGGTTCATCCGCGGCAAGGGCACCTACCTCGACGACATTCGCCTCCCGGGGATGCTGCACGGCGCGCTGCTGCGCAGCCCGTATGCGCACGCGCGGATCGTCTCGATCGACACCTCGCGCGCACTCGCCCACCCGAATGTCGCCGCGGTCGTCACCGCCAAGGACCTCGAGACGCTGGGCCTCGCCTGGATGCCGACGATCTCCTACGACACGCAAGCCGTGCTCGCCGGCGACAAGGTGCGCTTCCAGGGCCAGGAAGTCGCGTTCGTGATCGCAACCGACGAGTACTCGGCGAACGATGCCCTGGCGTTGATCGACGTCGAGTACGAGCCTCTGCCGGCGGTCGTGAACGCCCGCAAGGCGCTCGACGCGGACGCGCCGCTGATCCGCGACGACAAGGCCGGACAGCGCGACAACCTCGCGAGCCCGAGGTGGGAGGCCGGAGACCAGGCCGCGACCGACCGCGCGTTCGCCGAGGCCGACACGGTCGTCGTGCGCGACATCATCTATCCGCGCTGCCATCCCGCACCGCTCGAGACGTGCGGCATCATCGCCGACTTCAATCCCGAGACCGGCCAGCTCGACATCTACAACGGCAACCAGGCGCCGCATGCGCATCGCACCGTGTACGCGCACGTCGCCGGGCTCGCCGAGCACATGATCCGGATCCAGTGCCAGGACATCGGCGGAGGCTTCGGCAACAAGGTCCCGGTCTATCCGGGCTATGTCTGCGCGATCGCCGGCTCGATCGTCGCGGGCGTGCCGATCAAGTGGGTCGAGAACCGCTCGGAGAACCTCATGTCGACGGGGTTCGCCCGCGACTACGTGATGCACGCGGAGATGTGCTCGAAGGGCGGCAAGATCACCGGCCTGCGGGTCGACGTGATCGCCGACCACGGCGCGTTCGACAGCACGGCGCAGCCGACGAAGTTCCCGGCCGGGTTCTTCCACATCGTCTGCGGCTCCTACGACCTCGAGGCCGCTCACGTCCAGGTCAAGGCGGTCTACACGAACAAGGCGCCGGGAGGCGTGGCCTATCGCTGCTCGTTCCGGATCACGGAGGCCGTCTACCTCGTCGAGCGGATGGTCGACGCGCTCGCCCTCGAGCTGAAGGTCGACCCGATCGAGCTGCGCATGCGCAGCTTCATCGCACCCGAGCAGTTCCCCTACGAGACGACGACCGGCTGGACCTACGACTCGGGCAACTACGCGGAGACGATGCGGGTCGCGATGGACATCGCCGGCTACGAGGACCTGCGCCGCGAGCAGGCCGAGAAACGCGCCCGCGGCGAGCTGATGGGGATCGGCGTGTCGTTCTTCACCGAGGGCGTCGGCGCCGGGCCGCGCAAGCACATGGACATCCTCGGGCTCGCGATGAACGACGGAGCCGACCTGCGCGTGCACCCATCGGGGAAAGCGGTCGTCAGCATCAGCGCCCAGACGCAGGGCCAGGGGCACGAGACGACCTTCGCGCAGATCGTCGCCGAGGAGCTCGGCATCCCGCCGGAGGACGTCGAGGTCCGCCACGGCGACACGGACCGCTCGCCCTACGGGCTCGGGACGTACGGCAGCCGCTCCACACCGGTCTCCGGCGCAGCGGTCGCAGTCGTCTCGCGCAAGGTGCGCGACAAGGCGCGCTTGATCGCCTCGACGATGCTCGAGGCGAGCCCCGAGGATCTCGCCTGGGAGAAAGGCCGCTGGTTCGTGAAGGGCGACCCCGAGAAGGGCGTGCTGATCGAGGAGATCGCCGCGCGCGCCTACAGCGGCGAGGAGATGCCCGCGGGGATGGAGGGCGGCCTGGATGCTCAGGTGATCTACGACCCGCCGAACCTCACGTATCCCTACGGCGCCTACATCGCCGTGGTCGACATCGACCCCGACACGGGCCAGGTGACCGTCCGGCGCTTCATCGCCGTCGACGACTGCGGCGTGCGCATCAATCCGATGATCGTCGACGGCCAGATCCACGGCGGCCTCGCGGAAGGCGTGGGCATCGCACTCATGGAGGTGATCACGTTCGACGAGGAGGGCAACTGCCTCAATTCGTCGTTCATGGACTACCTGATCCCGACCGCACTCGAATGCCCCGACTTCGAGCTCGGCGAGACGGTCACCCCGTGTCCGCACCATCCGCTCGGAGCAAAGGGCGTCGGTGAGTCGCCGAACGTCGGCTCGCCGCCCGCGATCGTGAACGCGGTCATCGACGCGCTGCATTCGACCCACGGCGTCGACCACCTCGACATGCCCTGCACCCCGGCGCGGGTCTGGGCGGCGATGCAGGGGCGGCCCGAGCCACCGCAATGATGAGCCCCGCTGTGGCGCGGCGGGCGCAGGAGCTTGCCGCAGAGGGCACGGCGTTCGTGACCGCGACGGTCGTCCGGGCCCAGCGCCCCACGAGCGTCAAGGCAGGCGACGTGGCGCTCGTGCTGGGAGACGGCAGGATCGAGGGGTTCGTGGGCGGCGTCTGCGCCCAGCAGAGCGTGGTCGTGTATGCATTGAAGGCGATCGAGACCGAGGAGGCTGTGCTCTTGCGAATCGTCCCCGACGGGCCAATCGGCGAGGATCCCGGCACTGGACAGGAGGTCGCGGTGGAGGAGGGCGCGGTCACAGCTCAGAACCCGTGCCTGTCGGGCGGCGCGATCGAGATCTTCCTCGAGCCCGTGCTCCCCGCACCGCGCGTCCTCGTCGTCGGCGACACGCCGATCGCCGCCGCGGTGGTCGCGCTCGGCGGCGAGCTCGGGCTCGACGTCGTCGCCGTCGCGGGCAGCGACACCGAGCCCGCGGCCGGCGACCTCGCGATCGTCGTCGCCGCTCACGGGCGAGACGAGCTGCACACGCTGCGCCGCGCGCTCGAGGCGGGCGTGCCGTACGTCGGACTGGTGGCGAGCCACAAGCGCGGAGCCGGTGTGCTCGCGGAGCTGCGCGCCGACGGCGTTCCGGACGAGCACCTGCAACGGATCGACGTTCCCGCCGGGATCGACATCGGCGCGCGCACGCCGGCGGAGATCGCGCTCTCGATCCTCGCCTCCGTCGTGTCGACCCGCCGCGGGGAGCACGTCGCCGCGCCGGGGAACACCCGCATTGCGATCGCCGCTCCCGCGACCGAGCTCGCCGTCGACCCGATCTGCGGCATGACGGTCGCTGCGGTTCCCGGCACGCCGTCGATCGAGCACGAAGGCAAGACGGTCTACTTCTGCTGCGACGGCTGCAAGACCAAGTTCGAAGCACAACACCGGGCCGCCTGAAGAAATGAGCCCGCAGGAGGACACGAGCGAGGCAGCCGGCGAGCTGCGCCGGCTCGCACCCGACATCGAGACGCTCGCGCGGCGCCTCGCAGAGGTCGACTACCTCGTCGACGAGGGGCTCGCGACGTCCATGTTCCTCAGCCTGCGCCTGCCGCAGCCACTGCTGCTCGAGGGCGAGGCGGGCGTCGGCAAGACCGAGGCGGCCAAAGCGCTCGCGCTCGTGCTCGACACACCCCTGATCCGCCTGCAGTGCTACGAGGGCATCGACGCGGCCGAGGCGCTCTACGAGTGGAACTATCCGCGCCAGCTGCTCGCGATCCGCCTCGCCGAATCGAGCGGCACCGGGCTGGCCGAGGAGGAGCTGTTCGGCCCCGACTATCTGATCCGCCGCCCGCTCCTGCGGGCGCTGGAGCACCCGGGCCCCCGGCCGGCGGTCCTGCTGATCGACGAGATCGACCGGGCCGACGACGACTTCGAGGCGTTCCTGCTCGAGCTGCTCGCGGACGCGAGCGTGACGATCCCGGAGATCGGCACCGTCCGCGCCACGCATCCGCCCGTCATCGTGCTGACCTCGAACCGGACGCGCGACCTGCACGACGCCGTGAAACGCCGCTGTCTCTATCACCGCATCTCCTACCCGACGCCGCAACGCGAAGTGGAGATCATCCGGCGGCGCGTCAAGGGCGCGTCGGAGACATTGGCCGTGCAGGTCGCAAACGCGGTCTCGCGGATGCGCGGCAGCGATGTGCAGAAGCCGCCCGGGATCGCCGAGGCGATCGACTGGCTCGCCGCGCTGAGCCTGCTCGGAATCGATGAGCTCGACGCGACGGCCGCCGACCGCACGCTCGGCTCGGTGCTGAAGTACGACGAGGACCAGGAGGTGATTCGCGCGGCCGGCCTCGAGCAGTTCGTGCGCACCGGTGAGTGAGGGTCGCGCCGCGTTCGGCGTCGAGACGATCGAGCTCGACCTCCCGCAGCTCGTCGGCGCCCTGAGCCGCCGGCTCCACGACCGGGGCGTGCCGACCGCCCCCGGACGCTCGGCCGATCTCGCCCGTGGGCTCGCGCTCGTTCGACCGGTCAGCAGGCGACAGCTCTACTGGACCGCGCGCGCCGTGCTCGTCTCCGACCAGGGGCAGGTGCCGACGTTCGACTCGGTGTTCTTCTCGATCTTCGGCAGCCACACCGAGAACGGCGACGAGCCTCGTGCCGGAGCCGGCGCCGGCCGCCGCCGCGCCGCACGACGAACGGGACGCTCCGCCTGCCGGCTCGCGGCGACCGGAAGAGCAGCATGCCCTCGCCCGCCGGCGGCGACGCGGACGCGACCGGCGACACCGAGCTCGAGGTGCTCGTGGCGAGAGCGAGCGACGAGGAGCTGCTGAGACAGAAGAGCTTCGACGCGCTCGAGCCCTACGAGCTGGCGCAGCTCTACCGGCTGATGTCGCGCCTCGAGCTCAGCACGCCGTTGCGGCGGACGCGACGGCACGAGCGACGGCGCCACGGCGAGCGCGTCGACCTGCGGCGCACGCTGCGGACGAGCCTGCGCACGGCCGGCGATCCGATCCGCCTCGCGCGCCGGCGCCGGCGCGTGGTGCCGCGCCGGCTCGTGTTGCTGTGCGACATCTCCGGCTCGATGGAGCCGTATGCGCGCGCCTACCTCCAGTTCTTGACGTGCGCCGCCCGAACCGGGCCGAATGCCGAGGCGTTCGTCTTCGCGACGCGGCTGACGCGCGTGACGCGCGCGCTCGCGTCTCGCAACCCGGAGCGCGCGATCCAGCGCGCCGCCGCCGCCGCGCCGGACTGGTCGAGCGGGACGCGCATCGGTGATGCCCTGCGAGCGTTCAACGATCGCCACGGGCGCCGGGGCATGGCGCGGGGCGCCGTGATCGTGATCCTCTCCGACGGCTGGGAGCGCGGGGACCCGGTGCTCGTCGGGCGCGAAATGGCCCGCCTGGCGCGGCTGGCGCACCGAATCGTCTGGGTCAATCCGCGCGTCAGCGCCGACTCCTTCTCCGTCCAGTCCGGCGGCATGCTCGCCGCGCTTCCCTACTGCGACGCGCTCGTCAGCGGCCACAGCTTCCAGGCCCTCGCCGAGGTGGCAGAGGCGATCGGCGCCGAGGTGTGGGACGCGCCGGACCGTGCGCCCGCGGCCGCAGCCCGCGGAGGAGACGTGGCCGAGCGCCACACCCGCCGCGGGCAGCTCCGTCGGGATGCCGAGCGGCCACGGCCCGAGCAGAGGCAACATCACCCCCGGCTGGGCGACGGAGTGAGCGACGCGCCGAAGCTCTGCATCTATCCCGGGTGCGACCGCCCCGCGGTTCCGCCGCACCAGCTCGGAGGCCCGCAGCCGTCCTTCTGCGACCTCGACGAGCACAACGCTCTGACCGCCCACCAGGAGCGTGAGAGGCTCACCCGCACCGCAAGCCACCAACCTGAAGGAGACGAGAGCGATGGCTGACGAGGCCTACCGCGCAGTCTTTCTGCGCGTGCACCCAACCGGGAAGATGGTGCTCAGCCTGACGACGGAGCCCGACGGGAACGAGGCGCGCTACGCACAGCTCGTCGCGGACCAGCTCGGCGTGCCGCCGCTCGACGTCAAGGTCGTGCCCGCCGACACGAACCGGTTCGGCGTCGGCCACGGCTACAACACCGCCCCGTCCGACGGCACGGCGGCGGCCGTCGTGAGCGCGAGCGGAAAGATCCGGGCGAAGGCACAGCTGCTCGCCGGCATGGCGCTCGACGCCTCACCGGAGACGCTGCAGTGGTCGAACGGAGCGTGGATCGGCGCGGATGCGGCAGATCCCACCCAGGCGAAGACGATCGAGGAGATCGCCCTCTATGCGCACGGCACCGGCGCGCTCCCGCCCGGCGTCGAGGGCGGCCTCGACGCGCAGACCGTCTACCGCGACTGATCAGACGCGGCGGCCGCGGACACGTCGATCTCGACCTCGTCCGCAACCTTCAGCGCCCCGAAGAGCGCCGAGTAGGGCTTGATGCCCCATTCGGTCTGCTTGATCTTCGTTCCGGCGCTCAAGGAGCCGTCCGCCCCGACCGTCACGTCGAAGGCCACCGGGCGAGTCGCCGCGGCGAGCGTCAGCTCCCCCTGCACGCGGAGCACGTCTCCTCCGTCGACGATCTCGACCGCGGTCGAGTGGAAGCCGATCGTCATCCGCCGGAGGATCTCGTCGTCGATCGTCTGCTCGATGTTCGCCTTGTCGTCGTCGCCGAGCGCCTGCATGCCGCCCGTGCCCTGACGCACGCGGAACGAGGTCGAGTCGGCGTCGAGCTCGATGCTCGACCTCCGCTCCGCCGTCCGCGACCTCGACCGTCGCCTCCCAGGCGGTGACATGCAACAACAGGTCGTGCCCCGCTTTGGCCGCGGCGCCGGAGCGGCCCGTCCTCACCGAGAGCGTGGCGTTCTCCGGGCCGAACGTGTACGTACCGGCAGCGAGGGGCACCTGCGCGAAGCCTACTCGACCGCTGCGCTAATCTCCCTCGCGCGATGGCCGTCGAGCTCGAGCATTCGTTCACCACCACGAAGTCGCTCGACGAGAGCTTCGCCGCGATTCTGGACCTCACACGGGTCGTGCCGTGCGTCGAGGGAGGCAGCGTCCTCGAGGAGACGGCACCCGGTTCGGTCAAGGCCGAGATCAAGATCAAGATGGGCGCGATGTCGATGACCTTCACCGGCACCGTCGAGATCGTCGAGCAGGACGCCGCCGCGCATCGAGCGGTGATGAGCGTCAAGTCACGTGAAGCCGGCGGCCAGGGGCACGCGAACGCGACGGTCGTCTTCACGCTCGTCGACGGCGGCGGGTCGATCCACACGAACGCGCAGATCACCGGCAAGGCGGCGTCGATGGGAGAAGGCGTCGTCGTGGGCGTGCTCGACGCTCTGATCACGGACTTCGCCGGCAAGCTCGGCGCGATCTGATCGAATCGCGCGGCCGATGGCGACGATCGCGATGCGGCGGGTCCGGGAGGGCGAGGTTCCCCTCGACGGAGGCACCGCCGTGCAGGACGACGTCGACCGGCCGGTCTTCCACGGCAACGGCCCGGACGACTATGCGTGCGTCGAGTGCGGCAACGTGCTCGCCGTCTCGATGCACCCGGTGCAGATGACCAAGAAGGTCCGCATTCGCTGCGGGCGCTGCTCGACCGTCAACGTCTCCGTGATCGACGGGTACGAGGCGTCAGGCCCGGGAGCCCCGAAGCGACGCGAGTGACGAGCGGCTCCGGCGGTAGGCGGCCGCTCCATCGCCGTCCACGGCAGCGATCCGAACGAGCGGCGGGTGGCCCATCGCCGGCGTCGCAAGATCCCGCAGCGCGTCGTGGTACGCGCGCTCCCGCTGGACTCCGCCGAAGCCGAACCCCTTCGCGGCGAGCCCGCGCTCGAGCCCGTCGCTCGTCGCAGCACCGGCCCGGCACAGCTCCTTGTAGTGCGTCAGGTCGAAGCCCAGCTCGGCCCCGTCCGGGTACAGATCGAGCGCGGCGAGGCGGAACGACGTGAAGTGCGACTGCGTCGTCGACCTCGATCACGGTTCCCGTCGGCCGGTGCACCAGCTGCAGCGGCAGCAGGAGGTTCTCGCGGGCGGCGTGCAGCACCGAGAGATCCCCGTTGAGCCGCGCGAAGATGCGGCCGAGCACCTCGAGCGCGGCAGTCACCGGCCCGACGAGCGCGGGGTCCCGCCGCGCCTTGGCAACGCGCTCGAGGCCGACATGGCCCTGTTCGCACAGCCAGTCGAACGACGCGCTGCCGAGATCGATCCCGTCCTTCGCCGCCGCGTCCGCGAAGGCCGAGTGGACGTCGCCGGCCGCCACGGAGCGATCGTAGCCTCGAACGCGCTGGCAGCCCCGGGGCTGGCGGTAAAGTCGATTCGTGGAGCGCAAGGTTGCAACGGTTGTCTTCGTCGACCTGGTCGGCTCGACCGCGCTCGTCGCGGGAGCCGATCCGGAGGTCGTGCGGCAGCGCGTGAACCGCTACTTCGAGCAGGTGTCCGGGACGATCGCGAAGCACGGCGGGACGGTCGAGAAGTTTGCGGGCGACGCCGTGATGGCCGCTTTCGGCGTGCCGGTGACGCACGAGGACGACGCAGAGCGGGCACTTCGGGCCGCGCTCGAGATCGTGCCCCAGGTCGAGGCGCTCGGGCTCGGGGTCCGGATCGGTGTCGAGTCGGGCGAGGTGGTCGTCGAGGATGCCGAGTCGACCTTCGCGACCGGCGAGGCCGTGAACCTCGCCGTGCGGCTGCAACAGGCGGCGGAGCCGGGACACGTTCTGCTCGGGCAAGGTGCGAGACGGCTCGCGGCGGGCGCCGTCGAGGTCGAGAGCGCCGGTCCGCTCGAGATCAAGGGACGCCAGGAGCCGCTCTGGACGTGGCGTGCGCTCCGCGTGCACGACCCGGCGCGTCTTCCGGCCGCTCCGCTCGTCGGCCGCGAGGCCGAGTTGGAGCTGCTCGAGAACACGTTCCAGCGGACGGTGCGGGATTGCGCCGTGCAGCTCGTCACGGTCTTCGGCGAGCTCGGCCTCGGCAAGACGCGCCTCGTCACGGAGTTCACCGATTCGCTCGAGCGTGTGACGACGCTGTCGGGCCGGACGCTGCCGTACGGCGAAGGCGTGACCTACTGGGCGCTCGCCTCGATGATCAAGGCGAGCGCCGGGATCACCGACGACGACCCGGCGAACGACGCCTTCGAGAAGCTGCGTCTCTCCTGCGAGAGCGAGGCGGTCGCCGACCTGCTGGCCGTGGCGCTGGGCGTGCTGGGTGCCGCCGAGGGCGAGCGCACGTCTGCAGAGCTGACCTGGGCCGCGCTGCGGTGGGCGGAGCAACTCGCCGACCTGCAACCGCTGGTCCTCGTCTTCGAGGACGTGCACTGGGCGGAGGAACCGCTCCTCGATCTGATCGAGCATCTCGCACGGTCGCTCCGGAATGTCCCGGTCCTCATCGTCGCGGTCACGCGCCCGGACCTGCTCGACACACGCCCCACCTGGGGCGGGGGCATCCGGCGTGCGAGCGCGATCGAGCTCTCCCCGCTCGACGCAGGGGAGAGCGGCGAGCTCACGGACGCCCTGCTCGCACGGGCCGAGGTGCCGGCGTCGCAGCGGGCGCTCGTGCTCGAGCGGGCGGAAGGCAACCCGTTGTTCATCGAGGAGATCGCCCGCATGCTGCGCGAAGACGAGGGGATCGACCGCATCCCCGACAGCGTGCAGGCCCTGATCGCAGCCCGGATCGACCGGCTGGAGGCGGGCGAGAAACGGCTGCTTCAGACCGCGGCGCTGATCGGCCGGGTGTTCTGGAGCGGCGCGCTGGACCGGCTCCTGCCGGACCTCGACGTCGAGCCGCTCCTGGCCGGACTGTGCGACCGCGAGTTCGTCGTGCCCGAGGAGCGCTCGACCATCTCCGGGGATCGGGCGTTTCGCTTCAAGCACGTGCTCATCCGCGACGTGGCGTACGGCGGCATGAGCAAGGCGCAGCGCGCGGAGGAGCATCGTGCGTTCGCGGAATGGGTGGACGAACGTGCGCGCGACGAGCTCGCAGGGATCCGCGCGTACCACCTCGACCAGGCAGTTCAACTGCTCGACGAGCTCGGCGGCTCAGTGTCCGAGCAACTGGCGCACGAGGCGGCGGCGGCCCTCGAGCAAGCCGGCCGCCGCGCGCTGCAGCGCGGCGCGTTCGTCTCCGCCCGCCGAACGCTCCTGCGTGCGGTCGAGCTCGAGCCGACCCCGGGACGGCGGTATCTGGCCGCACACGCGGCGTGGCGCCTCTCGGATGTCCCGACCGTCCGCGCAGAGGCCGAGCTTGCGCTGGCCGACGCCCGCGCGGCCGGCCTCCCCGATTTCGAGGGGCGCTCGCTCGTGCTGCTCGCCGACCTGGCGCTGAACGCCGAGAGCAACGTGACTCGCGCCCATGACCTCGCCGACGAGGCTCTCGCGATCCTGCCGGTGGACGAAGCGGTCGGTCTCTATGACGCCAATGCGCTCATCGCAACGATCTTCTGGTGGCGCGGAGACGCCGAAGGCGCCACCCGGCACGCCGAAGCGATGCTGGACCTCGCCCACCAGGCGGGCCGGCCGGAGCTCGAGAGCCTGGCGCTCACTCAGCTTGCGAGCATCGCCGGCGTCCAGGGCGACGTGACCGGGTCACTCGACCTGGTGGAACGCGCAGAGCGCTGGCCGAGTCGAGCGGGAGCCGCGAGGCGATGGCGTTCGCGCTCGCGGTGCGCGGGCGTCGCTTCGGCGAGACCGAATCCGGTGACGCAGAGAAATACTTGCTCGAGGCGCTCGAGATGTTCCGCGAGACCGGGGCCGCGGGCCGCTACGGCTGGACGCTGTCCAACCTCGGCGCGGTCTACGAGCAGCGCGGCGACGTCGCACGGGCGGAGAAGACGTTCCGGGACGCGGTCAGCAGCCTGCGCTCGACACACGAGCAGGGCTACCTGGTCGAGGCCGAGCGCCGGCTCGCCGAGGTCCTCGTCAAGCAGGGCAAGGCCGACGAGGCCGATCGCATCGTCACGGCGGCGCAGAGCCGGGTCGGCCGGGAGGACGTCTGGACGCAGGCCTCGCTCCTGCACGCGGCCGGGCTCGTGCGCGCGGCGCAGGGCCGCACCGGCGAGGCAGAAGCAGCCTTCTCGGCGGCGCTCGAGATCATCGAGCCCACGATGTACACGATCCTGACGAACGACATCCGCGCCTCCCTCGAATCGCTCCGGGCACCGGCGCCGGCTCCGGCCCCCTGATCGGTACCCCTCGCGCAGGCCCGGCCGTTTCGGGCATGCTCTTGGAGGTCGCCGTGCTGGCTGACGAGGAGGGCCGATGGCCGGGGAAGACAGTCGGGAGACGCCGGACGAAGTCCGGCGTGCAGAAGAAGAACGGATAGCGAAGCAGGGCGGGCTCGCCCGCTGGGCCGGTCATTGCGCGCGCCACCCGTGGCGCGTCGTCTCGACGTGGGTCGGGATCTTCGTCGTGCTGATCGGCCTGAACGCAGCGTTCCACGGGAAGCTGATCAACGACTTCAAGATCCCCGGCTCGGACACCCAGAAGGCCACCGACCTGATCACGGCGAAGTTCGGAGGGGAGAAGGGCGCCGCGCTTCGCGTCGTGCTCTCGTCGGCGAACGGACGACTCGATTCGCCCGCCGGGACCGCCCTCGTCGCCCGGATGCTCGCAGCCGGCAAGGCGTCGCAGCACGCGCTGGCGGAGAACACGAAGGACCTGCAGAAGATCACGAGCCCGTTGACGGACACGAGCCAGCTGTCCGGCAACGGCCGCATCGCGTTCTTCGACGTGCAGTACGACCGCAACTCGTTCCAGCTGCCGCGGTCCGGGATCGTGGCGCTCGAGGACCAGCTGCGCGCCATCGGCGACCCGGCAGGCGTGCAGGTCGAGTTCACCGGCGAGGCGGAGAGCGCACCGCCGACCCAGGGCATCAGCGATCTGATCGGGCTGCTCGCAGCCTTCGTGATCCTGCTCGTTCTCTTCCGGGCCCTCGTGCCGACGGCGATCCCCTTGCTCTTCGCGATCGTCGCGGTGCTCGGCGCCTTCCTGATCCTGTTCCTCGCAGCGCGGCTGACGCACTTCAACACGGTCACGGAGATCCTGGTGCCGATGATCGGGCTCGGCGTCGGGATCGACTACACGCTTCTGATCGTCACCCGGTTCCGACAGTTCCTGCACGACGGCCTGACGCCGCAGGATGCAGCGGCGGCCGCCGGCGCGACGGCCGGACGCACCGTGATCTTCGCCGGCGTGACGGTCGCGATCTCGATCACTGGGCTCGCCCTGATCGGGCTCGACTTCATCACGAAGCTCGGGATCGGCAGCGCCCTGGGCGTCTTGACGGCTGTGCTGCTCGCGAACTCCCTGCTGCCCGCGGTCCTGTCGCTCCTCGGCCCGAAGATCGACCGCGGCCGGCTCGGCCTGCCGCCGGTCGACGAGTCTCGCGAAGGACAGCAGCGGACACCTGTTGCCGCCTGGGGACGGTTCGTGTCGCGGAATGCGAAGGTCGTGCTGCCCGTGGTGATCGTCGTCCTGCTCCTCCTCGCCTCACCGGTGCTCGTCGCGCGCCTCGGGCTCGCGGACGCCGGCACGGCTCCGAAGGACCAGACGACGCGCAAGGCCTACGACCTGCTGACGAACGGATTCGGGCCTGGGTTCACGGAGCCGATCCCGGTCGTCATCGACCTCCAGTCGGACCACGCCGCCGCAACGAAGATCGAGACGGCGCTGAAGCAGGTGCCCGGGATCAAATCCGTCAACAAGCCGATCTACAACGCGAAGACCGCCGCCAAGGCGTCGGTCGCGATCATCAACAGCAACGGCAGGTACGCACCCCAGGACTCGAAGACAGACGACCTCGTCGCGCTGCTCCGGCACACGGTGATCCCGGCGGCGCTCGCGGGGTCGACCGCCCATGCGTACGTGTCGGGCACGAACGCAGCCTTCACCGACATCGGCCACCAGATCTTCTCGCGCGTGCCGGTCTTTCTCTTCTACATCATCGGCATCACGTTCCTCGTGCTCGCGATGGCGTTCCGCTCAGCCGTGATCGCGTTCAAGGCAGCTCTGACGACGCTCGTATCGGCACTGGTCGGCTTCGGCGTCCTCACGCTGGTCGTTCAGAAAGGATTCGGGCAGGGCCTGATCGGGCTCGACCGTACGGGACCGATCGAGAGCTTCGTCCCACCGATCGCCTTCGCGATCCTGTTCGGCCTCTCGATGGACTACGAGGTCTTCCTGATGAGCCGGATCCGCGAGGAGCACGTGCACGGGACCGAGACGGTGCAGGCAGTGAAGGACGGCATCGCGGGCGTCGGCCGCGTGATCGTCGCGGCGGCGCTGATCATGTCGTCGGTGTTCTTCTCGTTCCTGCTCTCCCCGGACCGGGTGTCCAAGGAGTTCGGCCTGCTGCTCGGCGTCGCGATCCTCACGGACGCACTGCTGATGCGGATGACCCTCGTGCCGGCGCTCCTGACGCTGCTGCGCGAACGCTCGTGGTGGATTCCGCGCTGGCTCGACCGCGCGCTGCCCGACATCACCATCGAACCGCCGGGCGACCGACCGCAGCGGCGGTCGCCGGGGAACGAGCCGGCTCACGTGCCGACGAACTGAGCTCGACGCCCCCTCGAAACGAGCAGCGGCGGCCGCCAGGACGTAGGCTGGGGGCGTGCTTCCGGTCATCATCCTGGCGGCAGTCGCGATTCCCCTGCTCGTGATCGCGTTCCTCGCAGTGCGGCGATCCATCAACGCCGGCGAGCATCCGCCCGAGGAGACGGACGCCGACCGCCGCCGCAACGAGCAGGAGTTCGACGAGGCAGAGCGCTACCAGGCCGAGCTGCGCGAGCAAGAACACCAGCCCTAAGAGACCCGCCTTCCGCGGGGTCGCACCGAGGCGCGGCCCGCGTTACGCTCAGAGGCGATGACCTGCTCGAACTGTGGAACCGAGAACAAGTCGACCGCCAAGTTCTGCGGCGGGTGCGGGGCTGCCCTTGCCGCCACGTGTCCGGCCTGTGGCGCGGCCCATGAGCCTGGGCTCCGGTTCTGCAACGACTGCGGCGCCGCACTGGGCGAAACGGCGGCTCAGGCCGTGGCGGCTCCGGCCCCCACCGCCGAACGCCGCGTCGTCTCGGTCCTGTTCGCCGACCTCGTCGGCTTCACAACTCTCTCGGAGAGCCGGGACAGCGAGGAGGTCCGCGAGCTGCTCTCGCGGTACTTCGATGCCTCGCGGCGCCTGATCGAGCTCTACGGCGGAACGATCGAGAAGTTCATCGGCGATGCCGTGATGGCAGTCTGGGGCACTCCGGTCGCAACCGAGGACGACGCCGAACGGGCCGTTCGTGCGGCGCTCGACCTCATCGCTGCGGTCTCGGCGCTCGGGCAGGAGCAGGGCGCCGAGAACCTGCGCGCCCGCGTCGGCGTGCTCACCGGCGAGGCCGCGGTGACGATCGGCGCCGAAGGCCAGGGCATGGTCGCCGGCGACCTCGTGAACACCGCGTCGCGGATTCAGTCCGCCGCCGAGCCCGGGAAGGTGCTCGTCGGCGAGGCGACGCGCCGCGCCAGCGAGCAGGCGATCGTCTACGCGGAGGCGGGGCTGCACGAGCTCAAGGGCAAGGCCGAGCCGGTCGAGTTGTGGCGGGCGGTCCGGATCATCTCCGGGCGCCAGGGCGCGCAGCGTTCCGTCGGCCTGGAGGCGCCGTTCGTCGGCCGCGACCGGGAGCTTCGGCTCGTCAAGGAGCTCTTCCACGCGTCGGCCGAGGAGCACAAGGCGCACCTCGTTTCGGTGACCGGAATCGCCGGAATCGGCAAGTCGCGGCTCGTCTGGGAGTTCTACAAGTACTTCGACGGGCTGGCCGACAACGTCTACTGGCATCGCGGCCGCTGTCTCGCCTACGGCGAGGGTGTGACCTATTGGGCGCTCGCCGACATGGTCCGCATGCGGGCCCGGATCGCGGAGGACGAGGAACCGGCGTCCGCGCTCTCGAAATTGCAGGCAACGCTCTCGGAGACGATCCTCGATGCCGAGGAGCGCGGCTTCGTCGAGCCGCGGATCGCGCAGCTGCTGGGACTGTCGGACGCCGTGTCCGGTGACCGGTCCGATCTCTTCGCTGCCTGGCGGCTCTTCTTCGAGCGCCTCGCAGACACCTACCCCACGGTGCTCGTCTTCGAGGACCTCCAGTGGGCCGACTCGAGTTTGCTCGACTTCATCGAGTACCTGCTCGAGTGGTCGCGCTCCTCATCGCTGCTCGTCGTCACTCTCGCGCGACCCGAGCTCGCGGAACGACGGGCGGGCTGGGGAACGGGGCTGCGCAGCTTCACGTCGATCTACCTCGAACCACTGGGAACGGCAGCGATGTCCGAGTTGCTCGACGGGCTCGTGCCCGGCCTTCCCGCCGGCCTGCACGAGCAGATCCTCGCGCGGGCGGAAGGCGTGCCGCTCTACGCGGTTGAAACCGTGCGCATGCTGCTAGACCGCGGTCTGCTGACCGCCGACGGCTCCTCGTATGCCGTCACCGGCGAGGTGACCTCGCTCGAGGTGCCTGAGACGCTGCACGGGCTGATCGCAGCGCGGCTCGACGGGCTGCCCATGGAGGAGCGACGGCTGCTGCAGGACGCGGCGATCGTCGGGAAGACGTTCACACGCGCGGCTGCGGGCGCGGTGTCCGGGCTCACCGAGCCGGAGCTCGAGCCCCTGCTCAGCTCGCTCGTCCGGAAGGAAGTGCTCTCGCTCCAGGCCGATCCTCGCTCGCCCGAGCACGGTCAGTACGGCTTCCTGCAGGATCTCGTCCGGCACGTGGCCGTGGAGACGCTCTCGAAGAAGGAGCGCCGCGCACGGCATCTCGCCGCCGCCGAGCACCTCCGGACCGCCTATCCGGACGACGACGAGGTCGTTGAGGTGCTCGCATCGCACTACCTCGACGCGTACAACGCGGTGCCGGACGCCGACGATGCGGAGGCGATTCGCGGACAGGCCAGGGCGACGCTGCAGCGCGCGGGCCGCCGGGCGGAGTCGCTCGGCGCCAAAGGCGAGGCGCGACGATACCTCGAACAGGCGGCGGCATTGACCGACACGACGCACGAGCGCGCGAGGCTCCTCGAGCGCGCGGGTGTGCTCGCCTTCGGCGTGGCCGACCTCGACGGCGCGGCTCCGCTGCTCGCCGAAGCGATCGCGGTCTACCAGGCCGAGGGAAGCACGCATGCCGCGGCCCGGGTGTCGGGACGACTCGCCGCGGTGGAGCGCTTCCAGGGCCGCTACGACGATGCCGAGGCGCGAGTCGAGTCGGCACTCGCCGCCGTCGAGGCCGACGAGCCCGACGCCGACGTCGCCGACCTCTGGCTCGAAGTTGCGGCGACCTGCCTCTTCCGCGGCAACCTCGACCGCGCGGGCGAACTGCTCGAGCTTGCACTCGGAGTCGCCGAAGCCCTCGGCTCTCCTTCGCTGATGGCACGCGGATTCGTGCTTCGCTCGCAACTCGCCGCAGCGCGGTCCCGTCCCGAGGAGGGCGTCGCATTCCTCGAGCGAGCGCTGGTGATCGCCCTCGAGCACGAAAAGTTCGACGACGTCGGGAGGATCTACTTCCACCTCTCCGACCGCGCGTTCCACCGGGACCGCTACGAGCAGGCGCACGACTACCTGCTCGAGGCGCTACGGCTGAACCGTCGCCGTGGCGACCGTCGGGGCGAGTTCGCAACGCTGGCCGAGCTGACCTGGCCGCTCAACCTGCTGGGGCGGTGGGACGAGGCGCTCGCCCAGTACGAGCAGATCGCGGAGGAACAGATCCTCACCGCGACCACGCTGAGCGTGCTCGACGGCGTGATCCCGATCCACCTGAACCGCGGTGACCTGCCCGAGGCACGGCGGATCCTCGCGCTGTTCGCTCCGCTCGAATCGGTGGCGGACCTCCAGGACCGGTCGTCCTACCTCGCCGGCTCCTCGGCCGTGCGTCTGGCCGAGGGACGTTTCGAGGAGGCACGGCGGCTCGGGATCGAAGCGGATGCCGTTGCGCGCGCCGGGTTCTCGGCGAGCAGCCAGCAGTCGAAACAGGGCCTCGCCGTGGCCCTCGAGGCGACGCTCGCGCTGGGCGAGCCCGAGCCGGCGGAGGCGATCCTCGCCCAGATCGCTGCGCTCCAGCCTGGCCTCCGGCCGCCGTACCTCGAGGCCCACGCACTTCGCTTCCGAGGGCTGCTCGACTCCTCCGAAGCCGGCCTCGGTGAGGCAGCTGAGGCATTTCGCGAGCTCGGCACGCCGTTCTGGCTCGCGGTCGTGCTCCTCGAGCACGCCGAGTTGCTCGCACGGGAGGGACGCGAGGCCGACGCCGAGCCGCTGCTCGCCGAGGCGCGTGGGACGTTCGAGCACCTGCGAGCAGTGCCCTGGCTCGAACGTGCTGCGGCCGTTCCGAGCCGCGGGCTCGTCTCCGGCAACCGCTAAGCGGAGAGGCGAGACGTGCGCGCGATGGTGTTCAGCGGGATGGACACGCCGCTGACGGAGGTCGACCTGCCGGAGCCGCGGCCCGGGCCGGGACAGGTGCAGCTGCAGGTACGGGCGTGCGGCGTCTGCCGCACCGACCTGCACATCGTCGACGGCGAGCTCGCCGAGCCGAAGCTGTCACTCGTGCTCGGCCATCAGATCGTCGGCACGGTCAGCGAGCTCGGCCGCGACGTCGACCGCTTCGAGGTCGGGCAGCGCGTCGGGGTCCCGTGGCTCGGCTGGACGTGCGGCCGCTGCCGCTACTGCCGCTCGGAGCGGGAGAACCTCTGCGACACCGCGCGCTTCACCGGTTACACGATCGACGGCGGCTTCGCCGAGGCGGCGGTGGCCGACGAGCGCTACTGCTTCCCGATCCCGGACGGCTACCCCGATCTGCAGGCGGCACCGCTTCTCTGCGCCGGCCTGATCGGCTACCGCGCACTGCGGTTGACGGGTGACGCGGAGCGGGTCGGCCTCTACGGCTTCGGGGCGGCGGCTCACATCGTCTGCCAGGTCGCCCGTGCGGAGGGGCGGCGCGTCTTCGCGTTCACGCGAGCAGGCGACGAGGCGCGTCGTGCGTTCGCGCTTTCGCTCGGTGCCGAATGGGCGGGCGGCTCCGGCGAGCAGCCACCTGAGCCGCTGGACGCGGCGATCATCTTCGCGCCGGCCGGCGAGCTCGTCCCCACCGCGCTCGCCGCCGTCGGCAAGGGCGGCAGCGTCGTCTGCGCGGGGATCCACATGAGCGAGATCCCTGCCTTCTCCTACGACCTGCTCTGGGAGGAGCGCGTGATCCGCTCGGTCGCGAACCTCACACGTGCGGACGGAGAGGAGTTTCTGACCGTCGCGCCGCAGATCCCGGTGCGCACCGAGGTCGAGTCGTTCCCGTTGAGCGCGGCCAACGACGCACTCGCACGCCTGCGCTCCGGAGGCGCCGACGGTGCCGTCGTGCTGTCCCTCGGACCGGATGAGCGCACAGGATGAGCACTCCTCAGCCCGGCATCTTCGCGCTCGGCACCGCCTCCACCGCCTACCTCGAGTTCGACGTCCGCGAGCCGCGGGCGGCTTCCGACCTCGTCCGTGCAATCGCCGCGCTGCGCGAACCGCGGACCACGATGGGCGGGGTCAATCTCGTGGTCGGGTTCCGCCCCGAGCTCTGGCGCGACGTGTGCACCGGCCCAGCTCCCGCCGGGATCGAGGGCTTCAACAGCGACCTTGTCGGGCCCGACGGCTACCGGATGCCGGCCACGCAGCACGACGCGGTGCTGTGGCTCTCGGGGATCGCCTACGAGGTCGTCTTCGATGTCGCCCGCGCGGCAATCGCGACGCTCGGCACGGTGGGCTCGGTGGCGAGCGAGACCTCGAGCTGGTCCTACCAGCACGACCGCGATCTCACCGGCTTCATCGACGGCAGCGAGAACCCGACGCTGATCGACGCACCCGGGGTGGCCCTGATCGAGGACGGACGCCCGGGCGCCGGCGGCACGATCCTCCTGCTGCAGAAATGGGCCCACGATGTGACCGCGTGGGAGTCACTTCCCGTCGCACGCCAGGAACAGGCGATCGGGAGAACGAAGCCGGAGAGCATCGAGCTCGACGACCGGCCGCCCGAGTCGCACGTCGCGCGGACCGATCAGGACACGTTCGGCAAGATCTTCCGCCGCAACACGCCGTACGGCACCGTCACAGACCACGGAACGATGTTCGTCGGGTGCTGCCGCGAGCAGCGGCCGCTGGCCGCGATGCTCGAGAGCATGCTGGGGCTGACCGACGGCGTCCGCGACGCCCTGACCCGGTATACACAGCCGCTCACCGGGGCGTACTACTTCGTGCCGTCGACGGAAGACCTACGGGATATCACCGGCTCGTCGGAGCACCTCAACGTGGGGAGCGCGTGATCCGGTAGATCCGCCCGGTCGTCCAGTCGCCGACGAGCAGGGCTCCATCGGTGGCGAACGCCAGCGGGAGCGGGTTCTTCAGCCCGGTCAGGAACGGGACCGGCCCGCTTCTTGCGCGCTCGCCGCGAGCCGCGAGCGGCACACGCAGCACCTTGCCCAGCGACCATTCCGCAACGAGGGCGGCCGGGCCGAGCGCCGGGCCGAGCTGGTGCTGCACGATCGCCAGACCGCCGGCGGCGGCATGTGGGTCGAGCACCGCGAGCGGAGCCGGCACGTCGCTGCACCCGGCCGCGACCTGGCCGTAGCAGGCCGGGAAGCCGAAGTCGTCGCCGTCGCGGACGAGGGCCAGCCAGTCCCCGGGCGTCTTCGCGCCCAGGTCGTCCCGCTGGTTGAGCGTCGCGAGGAGGTGGTTCGTCCCCGGATAGAACGCCAGCCCGAACGGAGCGCGGAGGCGACGCGCGACGAGGCGCAGCCCCTCGCCGCTCGTGTCGAACTCGACAATCGAGCCAGACCACTTGCTGACGGGGGCGCAGTGGTCACACGAGGCCGACACTCCCATGACGAGCTTCCCGGTCGGCGACTCGACGAGGTTGTTGTTCTCGCCGCCGCCCGGCGGCCCGATGAGGATCGTCTGCCGTGCTGCGAAGCGATCGCCCGTCAGGCCCGACAGGACCTGGACGCGGCCGAGGGAAGCGACATACAGCCTGCCGCGGACCCACACCAGACCGAGCGGCCCGCGAAACGTCCCGGCGATTCGAACCGGGCGCGCGCCGGCATGCGACACGACGTACAGGCCGTCGGTCGTGTGAGTGTTCGCGCCGGACGTCGTGACCCACAGGCGACCGCGTGCGTCGAACGCGAACGCAGACATCAGTTTCAGCCCGTTCGCATAGACCGTCGCGTGCAGGCCCGACGGGCCGCGCAGGCCGGCGCCGATGGCGACGAGGCCCTGGTCCTGACGTCGTCGTTCGTGACGTCTTGCCGTTCGAGCCACACCCGGCTCAGCAGTACGGCGACGACGAGCGCGGTGGCGAGCTGGGCAGCGCGCAGCCCCGGTCGCACCCACTCGGACATCGCCGGAGCCTAGCCAGGATCGGCGCACAGGAAGCTCCCAGCGCGCTCCCACGGGCCGCCGAGACGCGTCGGGTTGACTCGAAGCTCAGGACCCGACAGTTGAAGGAGGTGATTCGAAATGGACAAGCGACTTGCCACGATCTTCGCGAGCGTCGCCGCGACGGCGGCGCTCGCCGGCGGGAGCGCCGCGATCGCAAATGCAGCGTCCGGTAGCTCCTCGGCCGCGACCACGACCACGACCCCGGCGGCCACGACCACCACCCCGTCGACCACGACCACGCCGTCGACGACGGCGCCGCCGGCGAGCAGCTCGGCGAAGTGCCCGAACATGTAGGACGGCCCCGCGGCGGGGAGGCTCACGGGCGGCCTCCTCGCCGCGAACCACGGCGAGGGCTACTCGCCGGCCGCGAGTGGCAGTTCGATCGTGAACGCCGCGCCTCCACCGGACACGGCGGCTGCGGTTGCCCGCCCGCCGTGGGCGTCGGTCACCGCCGCGACGATCGAGAGGCCGAGCCCGGCACCGCCGGCCGTTCGTGCACGCGATGAGTCGGCCCGGTAGAACCGCTCGAACACATGCGCGGCCTGCTCGTCGGTCAGGCCGGGACCGCTGTCCGTCACGGTGAGGCGTACGACGCCATCCGCCCGCACGAGGGCCACCTCGACGGCGGCATTTGCATCCGCGTGCGCGCGGACGTTGGAGAGCAGGTTGTCCACGACCTGGCGCAGGCGGTCTCGATCTCCGATCACGGTCGCACGATCGAGCCTGCAGGCGATCGAGCGCTCCGGCTCGAGCATCCGCGCAGTCTCGACCGCCTCCGCCACCACCTCGTCCAGCTCGACCGGATCGCGCGCCAGCGGCCTGCCCTCGTCGAGCCGCGCGAGCAACAGCAGGTCCTCGACGAGGAGGCTCATGCGCTCGGACTCCCGGCTGATCCCGGCCATCGATCGTTCGAGGTCGGCCGGCCGCCGGTCGGCCCCGCGCGAGAACAGCTCGGCATAGGCTCGAACGGCGGCGAGCGGAGTGCGTAGCTCGTGCGAGGCGTCTGCGACGAAGCGGCGGAGCTTCCGCTCCGATGCGTCCTGTGCATTGAAGGCCGACTCGATCTGGGCGAGCATCGCGTTCAGCGCCCGGCCGAGCCGTCCCACCTCCGTGCGGTCGTCGTCACGGGCGACGCGCTGCGAGAGATCGCCCGCGGCGATCGTTGCGGCCGTCGCGCCGATCTCGGTGAGCGGCCGCAGGCCGACCCGGATCACCCAGAGCCCGAGCACTGCGACTCCGCCGAGCACGGCCAGTGTCACGAGCAGCTCGACGAACACGAGCCGGTGCAGTGTGCTGTCGACGCTGCCCAGAGACGTGGCGACGATCAGGGTGTAGCCGTTGCTGCCCGGATCGATCGAGGCGCGAACGCGGTAGCGGCCGTCGCCCGTGGCCGCAGGAGCGGTGAAATAGCTGACCCGGTCCGCGCCGCGCTGCGACGTGATCGCGATCGTCTGCGGCAGTCGTGGAGGCGGAGCCTGCTTCGTCCCTGGAAACTGCGGCGCGGCCCCGGTCGCCACGATGGTCCCGTCCGCACGCCGAACCTGGACGAACAGCCCGGGCACCTTCGCCTTGAGCTGTCCGATGTCGGGGCCGTTGTCCGACGACGGCTGGGGCCCGCTCCCGCCGGGGCCGGCCGGCCCCCCGTGGAGCCCATTCTCGGCGGACGTATGCGCCGTGTCGAGAAAGTCGTCGGTGCGCGAGATGAGAAAGCTGCGGAGCGAGGTGTAGGTGACGAGGTCGGCGGTGACGAGCCCGACGCCGGCCAGGGCGACCACGCCGAGGATGAGGCGTGCGCGCAGCGAGAGCCGCTGGGCCACCTACTCCTGCTCCGCGTCGAGCATGTAGCCGACCTGACGCACCGTCCGAATGAGCGGCGGGCCGTCTGCGTCGAGCTTGCGGCGGAGGTAGCTGACGTAGGTCTCGACGACGTTGCGGCTGCCGCCGAAGTCGTAATGCCAGACGTTTTGCAGGATCTGCGACTTGGAGAGCACGCGCCGTGGATTGAGCATGAAGAAACGGAGCAGGTTGAACTCGGTGGCCGTCAGTTCGATCGGGGCGCCGCCGCGAAAGACCTCGTGCCGGTTCTCGTCGAGCGTCACATCGGCGAAGCGCAGGACCTCGCCCGGCAGGTCGCCGTTCGTCCGGCGCAGCACCGCCTGCACGCGGGCGACGATCTCGGCCAGCGAGAACGGCTTGGTGACGTAGTCGTCGCCGCCGGCTCGCAGTGCTTCCACCTTGTCCTCGACCGCGTCCTTCGCGGTCAGGAAGAGGATCGCCGTCTTGAAGCCGCGCTCCCGCAGGCGCCGCCCGACCTCCACGCCGGAGATGTCGGGCAGCATCCAGTCGAGCACGACGAGAGCCGGTTCCTCGCGCGTGACTGCGGCGAGCGCTTCTCGGCCGTTCGCGGCTTCCTCCACCTGATAGCCCTCGTAGCGCAGCGCCGTCGAGACCGCGTCGGTGATCGACGGCTCGTCGTCGACGACGAGGATCCGGCCGAGCGTCTTGTTCGGTGTCTGTGTCATGCCGTCAGGTTGACCCGCGAGTCTGTGATTCTCCTGTGAAGCAAGGGCGGGCGCCTGTGGATCGGCTGTGAGTCACGCGGCGCGCCGCAGTTCCTGCGGCTGCGCGACCGGAGCGACCTTCTGTTCTCTGCGCTCGAGCACGAACGGCCGGACCAGCACTGCGGCGAGGCCGGCAACGACGGCGGCGTCGAGGAGGACGTTCAACAGGATCATGGCGTTCAGGGACATCTCGGCTCCTTCGGTCTGGTGGTTGGATCCCTCCAGAACACCAGCCGCCGCTTCGATCTCCGTGGGAGATTCCTGTGGAGGCGCTGAGGACGTCAGCCGTACGAGAGGCCGTGCCCGAAGCGAAAGAGCGGATCGCTCGAGTCCCCCGGGACGTCCGGCTTCTGCGCCCGAACCGCTTCCATCGACGACGGCAGCTCGAACGGCAGCCGTCCTTCCGGCGCCGATCGGCCGAACAGGACGTCGAGCACTGCCTCGTCGGCCGACCCGAACACGGCCAGGATCGCCGCGCACGCCTCGACGAGCTCGGGGACGACGGAAGGACGCTCGAGGTGCAGAACGAGCACCGTCGGCGTCTGCCGCGCGAGCTCGAGCAGCTCGCCGAGCTCCGGTTCCTTGAAGTCGAGGTCGCCGGCATGGAAGACACTCTCGATGAAGCTCCCCGTGCGCGGCTCGAACGGCGCGTTGCGGCGAACGATCGCGACGTCGGCGTCCTCGGGCCTGTCGACGACGTCGCCGTAGGCCGCCGCGCTCTCGTCGGAGAGACCGTCGAGGTAGAGACGCGGCCGGCCGGCGAGCGGCAGCGTCCCGTCGTTCGTCACGAGCACCGCGGAGCGCCGCTGCAGCCGGTCGCCCGCGGAGCGAAACTCGACGCACCCGCAGATGCGCTCCGCCTCCTCCGGGTCGACGTACGGATCGTCGAAGAGCCCGAGCCGGAACTTGTCGCGCAGCAGGCGGCGAACGGATTCGTCGATTCGCGCCTCCGAGATACGGCCGGCGCGCACGAGCTCCACCAACAGCTCGGGCAGCGCCTCGCCGCCGAGCTGGTCGCAGCCCGCGGCGATGATCTTCTCGAGCCGATCCTCGGGGCTCAGCTCCTCGACGCCCCAGCACTTCGCCTCGAAGACCGAGCCGTCCGGCATCGGAGCGTCGGTGATGAGGCCCCAGTCCGTGCAGACCACGCCGTCGAAGCCGTAGCGCCCGCGCAGGAGGCCCGTGATGACGTCGCGGTTGTAGCCGAAGCCCACTTCTTCGTACGGCGTTCCGACCGGGCGGCCGTAGTACGGCATGATCTGCGCCGTTCCGGCCTCGAAGGCAGCTTCGAAGACGCGCAGGTGGTACTCGAACCCGTCGCCGGGATAGATCTGATCCTTGCCGTAGGGGAAATGGGGATCCTCGCCGTCGCGCTGCGGTCCACCGCCGGGGAAGTGCTTGGTCATGCACGCGACGGATTCGGGCCCGAGCCGGTCGCCCTGGAAACCGCGGATGTAGGCGGCGACGAGGCGCCCGGCGAGCTCGGCGTCCTCGCCGAAGGTGTGCATGCTCCGCGCCCACCGCGGCTCGGTGGCCAGGTCGGCCATCGGATGCAAGGCAACGTGGATGCCGACGGCCCGGTACTCGCGCCGCGCGATGTCGCCGAACTCCCGCATCGCCTCCTCGTCGCGGAGCGCACCGAAGCCGATCGGCTCGGGCCAGTGCGAGAAGCCTCCCGCAGACCAGCTCGCGCCGACGCTCTCGGCGAAGCTGTGACGAGGATCGGAGGCGATCGTGACCGGGATGCCGAGCCGGGTCGATTCGGCGAGCCGCTGCATCCGGTTCTGCCACTCGGCCTGCAAGCGCGGCTCCGGCGCGAAGTAGATGTTGAAGTGGTTGAGCCCGCGCCCGACCACGAGCTCCTCCGTGTTCCCGCGGACGAACTCGTCTCCGCCCTCGACCAGCGTGCCGTCCGCGTTCATGAGAATCGGCGGGTGGAACATCAGGCCCGCCTTCTCCTCGAGGGTCATTTGCGACAGGAGATCCGCAACGCGCGTCTCGAGCGGCTGAGCCGGATCCTCGTACGGGTCGAGCCGCCCGTTCCCGTTCAGATCTCTGTGAACGGACAGGTCAGCGGGCGACGAGGACATCGCAGTGCGCCTCTTCGACGAGGTCGGCTGCAGTATCGGTTCCGAAGAGACGGCCGAGCGCCGAGTGATGATGCGT
Source organism: uncultured Thermoleophilia bacterium (assembly GCA_963779535.1). GTDB lineage: Bacteria > Actinomycetota > Thermoleophilia > Gaiellales > Gaiellaceae > PALSA-600. The sequence continues at coordinate 545,880 of CAVZYP010000007.1, forward strand.
TCCGACGACGATCGCACCTGCCTTGCGCTCGTCGGCCACCCGCAGGATCTCGGAGACGGGATCGCCCAGCCCCCACACCACGTCGCCCTTGCTGCCGGTCTCCTCGAGCCGCTTGCGAGCATGCTCGAGCAGCGGCTGAATCTCGAGCGGCCCTCCCTCGGGGATCGGCGTGATCGGGCCGACCATGCCCGGCACCCCGGGCCCGTACGGGTCGACCCACTCGTACGGCATCGGTGCGACGATCACGACGACCACCTCCGTCTCGCGTGATGCCGCCTCTTCGAGGCCGTACTCGAGCGCTCGCTCGGACTCCTCCCGGCCGTCGTACCCGACGACGACGGGGCCTTGGCCCGCCTCAGTTCCCGCGCTGTCGCTGCTCATGAGGTCGTTCTAACGGGCGGCGCCGCTGTCCAGTTCACCCAAACCGGATGAACGGTGCCGATACGACCGCAGGCACGGTGCGAGCCGATGAAGGCACTCGCGCTCCTCGTGCTCGGCATCGCGCTCGTCGACGGGTTGAATCCCTCCACGATCGCTCCGGCGCTCGTGTTGGCGGTCAAGCAGCGCGGGGTCGTGCTCGTCTCTCTGTTCACCCTGGGGGTGTTCGCCCCGTCGCTGGCGGCCGGCCTGCTCGTCGTCGCAGGGCCGGGACAGGCCCTGATCGATCTGATCCCGCACCTCGGCCCGCTCGCGAAACAGCTGTTCGAGATCGGGGCCGCCGTCGTCCTGGCGGTGCTCGCCTGGATTCTCTGGATCCATCGCCACCGCGTGGCCGGAGGCATGTCGCGGGAGCCTCCCGGCGGGGCGATGGGGGCGGCAGGCCTCGGGGCGGGGATCATCCTGGCCGAACTGCCGACCGCGTTCCCCTACTTCGCGGCACTCGCCGCGATCATCGGTTCGAGCGCCGGCCTCGCCGGCAAGCTCGAGCTCGTCGTGCTCTTCAACGTTGCTTTCGTCCTGCCGCTGCTCGTGATCGTCGGCGTGCGTGCGTTCGCAGGCCCGCGTTCCGAGGCGCTGCTGGCGCTCACGCGCGGAGCGCTGGAGCGCTACGCCGGCGTGATCCTGCCGTTCGTGGTCGGCCTGATCGCCGCCGTGCTGTTCATCCTCGGCCTCGTCGGAATCGTGCGCGGTTGAGCGTGAAGGTCATTTGCGGCGGCGCCGGGAGTGCCCGCACCACTCGCAGACCGCTGCGTGCCGGATCCGGCCGCAGGACGGGCACGGCCGGCGGGCGCGCCTCGGCGCGAGCAGCCCCTTCGACAGTCCGAGCTGCGCCATCATCAGGACTGCACCGATGGCGAGCGCCACGAAGAGCGTTGGGTTCTGCGCGAGGGTCTGCATGCGGGGCCTCCCGTCCCCATCCTGGACGTGTCGGAGGACGTCAGCTCCGTAGAGCCTTGACCGTCCCGTGGTAGATGACAAGCCCGTAGATGATGAGAATGTCGAGCGTGAACATCGCCAGCGCCCAGACCGGGTAGGCCGGCAGGAACATCAGCTGGCCGATCGCGTTGACACCCGCGACTGCGATCGCGAACCAGACCGCCCAGCTGCTGCCGCTGAGTAGGCCCGCGCCCGCGCAGAGCTGGACGATGCCGAGGGCGAGGACGATCCAGCCCCAGGTGCGGAGGTCGCCGAAGACGTAATGGGTGGTCGAGGTGTAGACGTGCGACTTCGAGATGCCCAGGATCCCTTGAATGAAGTTCCACGTGCCCGCGAGGAACAACAGGACGGACGCGAACATCGCCCACCCCAGACCTCTCGCCGACTGATCGGCGTATCCGTCAGCGGCGTCGTCTCGCTGTGCGGTTGCCGTGCTCATCTCGCCGTTCCTCCCCCGAGTTGGTGAATCGGACCGTGAGCCGGTCGCATTCCCTGAGCAAACAGCGATCGCCCCCAGGGCACATCGTCCGGTTGGGGTGAGTGCCCCGCCGATTTCACCCCAACGGGACTACGCAGGCCACCCGGCCGGTGGGAATCCTCGCGTGAGACAGTGGAAATACCGAAGGAGGACGAATCATGGCGGATCTCATCGCCATCGCCTACCCCGACGAGACGACGGCAGCGGCCGCTCAGATCGAGGCGGAGAGGCTTGCGAATGACCTGATCATCCAGACGGACGCGATCGCATCGATCGTGCGGAACAAGAAGGGCGACTTCAAGGTGTCCACGAACCACCACTCGGTGGCCGGCGGCACCTCCTGGGGAATGTTCTGGGGCGTGCTGTTCGGCATCCTCTTCTTCGTCCCGTTCCTCGGGATGGCGATCGGCGCCGGCTTCGGCGCATTGATGGGCAAGCTCAAGAAAGACAGCATCGACCAGGCGTTCATCGACCAGGTCCGGGAGGCGATGAAGCCGGGCACGTCCGCGCTGTTCCTCGTCGTCGAGAAGGTGACGCCGGACAAGGCGGTCGAAGCACTCAGCAAGTTCGGCGGCACCGTCCTCAAGTCGTCGCTGTCGAAGGACGCCGAGGACGCGCTGCAGAACGAGCTCCACGGGACACCGGCCGCCGCGCCGGCCACGGCCTAGCGAGAAAGGAAGTGACCGCAATCGAACCCAGGAGACCACTTGCCCGGGGAGGCGACCTGAGCAGCGAGGCCACACTTCCCTTCGGGCCGATCCAGATGCTCGTGATCAGCTCGGAACGGACCACGTTCACGGGCAAGGTCCTGCCCGAGCTCAGGCGGCTCTCGGACGAGGGCCTCGTGCGGCTCGTCGATCTGCTCTTCGTCGCCAAGCGCGGCGGCGAGATCGAGTCGGTTCAGGCGACCGAGCTCTCGACCGAGGAGGCCGAGGAGTTCGGAGCACTCGTCGGGGCGCTGATCGGCGTCGGCTTCGCCGGGGAAGACGGAGCGCTGGCAGGCGCCGCCGCCGGAGCAGCAGAGCTCGAGGATGGCCACGTCTTCGACGAGGACGAAGTCTGGTACCTCGCCGACACCATCCCCGAGGACGGCTGGGCCGCCGTCGCCCTGATCGAGCACCGCTGGGCGATCCCGCTTCGCGATGCGATCGTGGCCGCCGGCGGGGTTGCCCTCGCGGACGAATGGATCCATCCGTCCGACCTGATCGCCGTCGGCGCAGAGCTGCACGAGCGCTACGCGCCGCCGGCCGGCTGACGAACGCGGCGGGGCGGGCTGCCGTGGGCACGGCGCCCGCCCGGCCCTGAACGATCAGCCGCCGGCGACGACGAGGGCGAGCGTGGCGATCCCGAGGACGACCGTTGCGCCGGCGAGCACCACCGCGACGCGGTCGTCCATCGGCGCGTAGCCGCCGGCGGCGAGTGCCCGCTCGACGTTGCGGTGACGTGCGAAGGCACAGCACGCGAACGCCACCCCGAGCACGCAGAAGGCCGCTCCGAGGACACGGTACGGCCAGACGGCGCCGCCGGTCAGGCCGGGGGCGATGCGGCCGGTACCGATGCCGACCGCGAGCGCGGTCAGAGCGCTCCGCCACCACGCGAGATAGGTGCGCTCGTTGGCCAGCCTCGTGCGGCGGAGAGCATCGGTCGGCTCCTCGGTCATCCGGTTGGGATGATGCCAGGCCGGCTCCGGAGAGCGAAGCTCGGGTCTGACGATGGCAGTCAAGCATCCCGGCGATCTCCACTCCTGCGATCATTTCCCGGAATGACGGGCAACTCGCGCAGGGACCTGGGCCCCATCGACGCGCTGTTCGTGCAGAGCAGCTCGGCGTTCAGCTCCGACGACGGCGAGATGACACTGCACGGACTTGCAGACGCAACGGTGTACTTCTCGGACCGCCCGCGCCGCGAGGCCGGGCATCTACCGTCGACGGGGTTCCTCGAGCTCTGGGACGACGACACGACGAACTTCGCCGCCGAGCCGCCCCGCGCGGTCCTCTCGTTCCTGGACGAGCCCGCCGATGCGCTGGCCGACGTGGTGGTCGTCCTGCACGAACCGCGGCTGGTCGGCGACCAGCTGACCTACCGGGTCGAGGTCCTCAACGGGACGCTCCCGCCCACGGGCGGTTCCTGTTCGCTCTTCATCGACACGTTCAGCCGTTCGCTGGCACCGGTCGCTGTTCGTGGGCTACGGCGTCCTCGCCGCACAAGCGCCACCAGCCAGGCGGCGGTGTGACGAGGACCAGGCTCCCGATCTGGGGCGCGCTGGCGGCGCTCTTCTGCGTCGGTGTGATCGCGGCGTTCGGCGGCGGCAGCGGCAGCGCGGCCGAGAAGGCCGGCACGGTCACCCAGCACACCGTGAGCGACGCACCACCACGACCGCCGGGGAGGCGACCGTCCCGCAGACCACCGTCGAGGTGACTGTCACGAACACGCAGACGACGATCGGGCCGGGCACGGTTGTGATCAACCCGCCGACCACGACCTCGACGACGGAAGACTCCAGCGGCAGCAAGACCTGGGCACTCGTCGCAATCGGGATCGCGATCGTGATCCTGATCGGGTTGATCGGGTGGCTCGCAAGCCGCCACAAGGACACGCCCCCGGAAGCTCGCAGACGCGCGCTCGACCAGGCCGTCGCCGCCTGGGTCGCGCAAGGCTACGCCCCGGTGAACCAGACGGACACGACGGCCGTCCTGCGCCGGGGCGACGAGCAGGTCGTGGTGTCGGTCGACGGGCGAGGCAACATCAGCTCGCAGCCGGTCGGCCCAGCGCCGCACACCGGCGCAGCCTGAGCCTTCGGTCAGCTCGACAGGAGATGCTCCCGATGCGCGAGGGCAACTGCCTCGAGCCGGGAATGCACGCCGAGAGCACGGAGAATGTGGCGAATGTGGTTGCGGACCGTCTCCACGCTCAGGTTCAGCTCGTGAGCGATGTCGTGGGTGCGCCGGCCGTGCTCGAGCAGGCGGAGCACCTCCGCCTGGCGCGGGGTCAGATTCGGGTGAGCGGGCCGAGGCGGTGTCTCGTCGATATCGGCGACCTGGCCGAAGACACCCACCACGTGATCACCCTCGATCAGCGGCACACTGCTCAACTCGACACCGATTCGCTCACCGTTCGCACCGATCACCACGACCTGGGTGTCATGCGGCTTCGGCGGCCCGGCAATGTGCCGGGCAAAGGTCTCCCTCGACCGGCGCGTTTCCTCGGGCGCGATGACCGAGGTGAACTGCCGCCCACGAACATCGCCCACCAACCGGCGCGCGGCCGGGTTCAACCAGCGGATGATCCCGGTGGGATCGACCACATAGCTCGGCACGCTGATCGACTCCAGCGCAACTTCGACATTCCCACCGAACTGACTGAGATCGGAGGTCACGAGCATCGATTCTGGGCCAGCCTCACGGAAGACGAATCATCCCGACTGGATGACGTGGGAACCCCGTCGGAGCGGCTCGGGTCAGGCCGTCTCGGCGACCGACTCGGCGACCGGGTCGAGCGTGATGCCCGCCTCCGCCAGAGCGGCCTGGACATCGTTGCGGGCGCTGTAGATCCGCCATTTGACCGTGGCCAGAGGGATGTCGAGCGCGGCGGCGATCTCGTTGTACGACATGCCCACGACATCGCGGAGGAGCAGGGCGGTCTTCAGGTCTTCGTTCAGCGCCTCGATCGCCACCCAGAGCGCCCGAATGGTCTCGGCCTGTTCGATCGGCGGTTCCGGGAGGGCCGGTGACAGCTCGGGGACGAGCTCGACCGGCTGCAGGCGGTTCTTCCGGGAGCGGATGTCGTCCAGGACGACGTTCTTCGCCACCTGGAAGATCCACGTCGTCAGCTTGGCCCGGAACGCATAGCGCGGCAGGGCCTTCCAGACGCGGAGGAACACCTCCTGGGTCAGGTCCTCGGCGAGCTCCCGGTCGCCGACGGACCGCAGCACGTAGTTGAAGATCGGGACGTGGTAGGTGCTGACGATGAGCGAGAACGCCTTCTCATCACCGCGCTGTGCTTTCTTCACGACACTGGGATCGAGCTGAGTGAGCATGGATCCAGTGTCGCCCGGCGGGGCGACCGCTGTACTAGCCCATCCGGGTCAATTTTGCGCTCGGCCTCGGCGCCGGCCGTGCGAGCTGCGGGCGCGCTCAGTGCTGGTCGGTCTTCGTGTCGAGCGCAGCCTGGACCTGCTCGTCACGACCTCGGGCGGCCGCCAGCCCACCGACGTCGCCCCCCGGGCCCCGCAGGATCCAGGCGATCCCGCACGCCGTCAACGCCCCGGCGATTGGACCGACGATGTAGACCCAGTAGTTGGTGAAGTCCCAGTTCGCCAGGTCGGGCCCGAACGAACGCGCCGGGTTCATCGACGCTCCACTGATCGGGCTCGACCACAGCCCCGCGAGGATGATGTATCCGCCGACCGCGACCGCTGACAGCGCACCGACGTTCTGCGCCGACGAGGCTGTCCCGAGGATCACGCTCACGAGCCCGACCGTCAGGATGAACTCGATCAGCATCGCCTGCCAGGCATGGATCCCGGCGCCGGGCTCCGTCGAGCCGAGGCCGCCGACCTTGCCGAGCACCGCCCAGAGGAAGAGGCAGGCCACGGTTGCGCCGATCAACTGCACCACGATGTAGCCGGGGACGCGGCGCCACGGGAAATCGCCCCGCGTCGCGAACCCGATCGAGACCGCCGGGTTCAGATGCGCACCCGAGACGGCACCCATGAACAGGATGATCCCCATCACCATCAAGCCGGGCGCTGTCACCGCCGCGCTGCGCGCGATCGCGCCACTCGACTTCGCGGCGACCACCGCCCCGCCCGCGCCGACCAGGACGAGGAAGAACGTCCCCAGGAGCTCCGAGAACAGCCGTCTCCATTCGTGCGCCGGATTGTCGAAATCGCTCGCACCCGGAAACTCGAGTTCCAGCAGCGCCTCGCCGCGTCATTCCGGGCTTCGTGCCGGCAGCTGCAGCCGGCGTCAGAGGAGAACCTGTCACGCCGCACAGGCTGGACCAGGACTCGACCGGGGCTTTCATCCAATCCGGATGAACCGGCAACGCTCAGCACGTTCTGCGTCCGGTCATCCCGATCGGGTGAGTCGGCGCTGCCGATTCGGTGCGACGTTGCGCGACTGGTCATGTTCGGTCGTGCCGTCGAGGGATCGAGAGCCGAAATGAGCGGTTCCGAAACCAATCCGCCGTCTCCGGCCGCTGCGGCCGATCCGGTCGAGCTGCTCCGCAGCCGCAGCTATCTGGTCCTGCTTGCGTTCGGCGCGCTCGTCGGTGTCGCGGTCGCCCTCATCGCCTACTTCTTTCTCAAGGGGGTCTCCGAGGCTCAGACGTACGTCTTCGCGACGCTGCCGAAGGAGCTCGGGTTCAGCACGCGAGCCCGTCTGGTGGCCGCTTCCCTGGCCGGCGCTCGCAGGCCTGCTCGTCGCGCTGACGATTCGCTACCTCCCCGGCACCGCCGGTCACAAGCCGGCCGAAGGATTCAAGACGGGCGGCCCGGTGCTCCCGATCGACCTGCCCGGCATCGTGATCGCGTCGCTGGCGACCCTGTGCCTCGGCGTCGTGCTCGGGCCGGAGGCGCCGCTGATCGCGATCGGCAGCGGCCTCGGCGTGCTCGCCGTGCATCTCGTCAAGAAGGACGCGCCGGCGCAAGCGGTGGCCGTGATCGGGGCGGCGGGAAGCTTCGCCGCGATCAGCACGCTGCTCGGCTCGCCGCTCGTCGGGGCGTTCCTGCTGATGGAGGCCGCCGGGCTCGGCGGGCCGATGCTGGGCGTCGTGCTCGTCCCCGGCCTGCTCGCCGCCGGGGTGGGATCGCTCATCTTCGTCGGCCTCGACGCCTGGACCGGCTTCGGGACGTTCGCCCTGGCAGTCCCGAATATCCCCTCCTTCGGACAGCCCCGACGGCGCCGAGTTCCTCTGGGCGGTGGCAATCGGCGTCGCCGCGGCCGTCTTCGGGGCCGCCATCCGGCGCCTCGGCCTGTTCCTCCAGCCGGTCGTCGAACAGCGTTCGGTCGTGCTGACCCCGGTGGTCGGGCTGGCCGTCGGCGGGCTTGCGATCGTCTTCACCGAGGCGACGGGCAGAAGCTCGTCGGAGGTGCTCTTCTCCGGCCAGGACCAGCTCCCACAGCTCATCCAGACCGCGGCCGGCTGGTCCTTCTGGGCTCTGGTGCTGCTCCTCGCCTGCAAAGGGCTCGCCTACGGGCTCTCCCTCAGTTGCTTCCGCGGCGGCCCGGTCTTTCCGGCCCTCTTCCTCGGCGCGGCCGGCGGGATCGCCGCTGTCCCACGCGCCCGGCCTGCCGATGATCGCGGGGGTCGGGATGGGCATAGGCGCGATGAGCGTCGCGATGCTCGGCCTGCCCTTCACGTCCGTGCTCCTTGCCAGCGTGATCCTCGAATCCGACGCCATCGCGATGATGCCGATCGTCATCGTCGCCGTGGTCGTCGCGTACGTCGCGTCAGCCAGACTCGTCCCGGCCAAGGCTCGGAGCCGGCCGCGGCCGCAGCCGCCCCCTGACAGCAGAGGACGGCCTTTTCATCCGATGCGGACGATGGCCGTGGGCCGGCCGCCCGATTCGATGAAAGCGGTGGCCGAGAACGAGCCGACGACGACTTCACCCGGGTTTGGCGCGAGGCCGAGCTGGGCTCCCGAACAACCTCACCTCGGTCTGGGGAGGCTTGTTTTCGCGTGGTTGACCGTCACCTTCGCGCTGCTCCTCGGCGCCTGGATCGTCCCCGGGGCGCACGTCACGGACTTCCTGGGGGCTTTGGCAGCCGCTCTGGTGATCGCCGTCCTGAACGCAATCCTGCCGCCGCTCGTCGCGGCCATCCGTCTGCCGCTGACGCTGCTGCTCGGGTTCGTGCTCGTGCTCGTGCTCGACGCGCTGATGCTGTTGGCTGCGGACGCACTGACGACTGGTGGGTTCACGATGGACTCGTTCTGGTCCGCGCTCGGGGTGGCCCTCGTCGCTTCGGCCGTGGGCGTCGTGCTCAACGTGCTCTTCGGCACCAACGACGACGACACGTTCGCCTTCCGCGTCGTCCAGCGAGTCGCCCGCCGCTCCGGTGAGCGGACCCTCACCGACGCGCCGGGCATCGTGTTCCTGGAGATCGACGGCCTGGCGTTGCCGGTCCTTCGTCACGCGATGCGCGACGGCAGCGCACCGACGATGGCACGCTGGCTGGTGGAGGGCGGCTATCGCCTGGCCGAGTGGGAGACGGATCTCTCGTCGCAGACCGGTGCTTCGCAGGCCGGGATCCTGCTCGGATCGAACGACGACGTTCCCGCGTTTCGGTGGGTCGAGAAGGAGACCGCGACGCTGCGCGCCTGTTCAGGGCCCGAGGACTGCGCGGAGATCGAGCGGCGGCTCGCGTCGGGCCGCGGATTGCTGATCGACGGCGGCGCGAGCCGGGGCAACCTGCTGTCGGGAGAGGCCGACCACATGATCCTCACCGTCAGCCGTCTGGACGCCGAGAAGCGGTCGAATCCCGGCTACCGGGCGTTCCTCGCCAACGGCTTCAACGTCATGCGCTCGCTCGTGCTCTTCGGCTGGGAGGTGTTCCTCGAGGTCACGGCGGCATACAGGGCCAAACGGCGCGACATCCGGCCACGCGGCGACCGCGGCGGCATCTACCCGTTGCTGCGCGCGACGATGTGCGTGGTCGTCCGTGACCTGATCGTCTACGGCGTGCTGACGGACATGATGAAAGGCCGCCCCGCCGTCTACGCGACGTTCTCGAGCTACGACGAGGTCGCGCACCACTCCGGCCTCGAGCGTGCCGACACGCTGGAGGCGCTGCGCAAGCTCGACCAGCAGTTCGGCCGCATCGAGCGAGCCCGCCGCTACGCCGCGCGTCCCTACGAGCTCGTCGTCCTCTCCGACCACGGGCAGACACAAGGGGCGACGTTCAAGCAACGCAACGGCTACGGCCTGCAGGAGCTCGTCGAGCGCAATCTCGAGCACGGCACCGTCACGCAGATCGACGGAGGGGACGAGCAGAAGTCGATGGTCGGGCACGCGCTGTCCGAGGCGAGTGGTCAGAAGAAGACCAAGCGTGCGAAGAACGACGTCTCCGACAAGGAGGTGATCGTGCTCGGGTCGGGCAATCTCGGCCTCGTCTACCTGATGGAGAAGCGGGAGCGCCTCACGCTGGAGGAGATCGAGAGGCTCCATCCTCGTCTGCTTCCGGCCCTGCGCGAGCACCCGCACATCGGCTGGCTCCTGGTCCGCTCCGAGCAGCACGGCGCGGTTGCGCTCGGGGCCGAGGGCGCGCACTACCTCAACGAGGGCCGGGTCGAGGGTGTGGACCCGCTCGCGCCTTTCTCGCCCAACGCGCCGCAGCACCTGCTCCGAACGGACGGGTTCACCCACGTCGGCGACATCATGGTCGGCAGCTTCTACGACCCCGAGCTCGACACCGGCTGTGCCTTCGAGGAGCTGATCTCCTTCCACGGCGGCATCGGCGGCCCCCAGACGCGACCCTTCCTCTTCTTCCCGGATCACCTGCCGTTGACCGAGGGGCCGATCGTCGGCGCCGCGCGCGTCCATGATGTGCTCATGAGCTGGCGCCGCCTGCTGAACGACCGGGATCCAGCCGTCACGGCGGGAGGCCCTCCGACCCCGAGCGAGGCGCTCGCATGACCAGCGCGACAGCGCCGATCGCCCCAACCGCGACAAAGCACCCTCACCGGCTGCACTGGCTCGTCATGGTCCTCGTGATCGCGCTGATCGCGGCTGCTGCGGACATCCTCGGTTGGGACATCAAGGGATGGTTCGAGCAGCTATGGGACACGATCACGAGCATCTCGGCCGCCGACCTGCTGGCCGCGATCAGCCTCAAGACGGTCCAGACGGCCGCGGCCGCGTTCGCGTACTACTCGATCCTGCGTTATGCCTACGCCGACCGAGTGCGCTGGCTCCAGATCTTCGCCGCCTACGCGATCTCCGTCGGGCTCAACTCGATCCTGCCGGCCAACCTGGGCACCGCGGTCATGCTGATCATGCTGACGCTGATCATCCCGGGAGCGACGTTCGCAGGCATCCTCGCCGTCTACGGGGTGCAGAAGATCTTCTTCGTCGTGATCGGCGCGTTCCCGTACGTGTATCTGTTCTTGACCGTCGGCGGCTCGTTCGACCTCCAGTTCGGCTTCATCAAGGATCACCCGTGGGCGGTGATCGTGATCCTGATCGCCGGCGGTTTCCTGATCGCGCTGCTCATCCGGATGTTCTGGCCGCGGGTCCTCAAGTGGTGGGACGAGGCGAAGGAGGGCGGCCAGATCCTGTCCCATCCGCGCGCGTACTTCCTGCGCGTCGCGACACCCGAGGCGATCTCGTGGATCGCCAGCCTGTGCGTGATGGCCGTCTTCCTCTCGGCGTATGCGATCCCCGTCACCTTCGACACGATCATGAAGGTCCTCGCCGGCAACTCGATCGCCAACATGACATCGGTCACCCCGGGAGGCGCAGGGGTCACACAAGCGTTCAACGTCGCGTCACTCAGGGCGTCACGACCCCGGCCAACGCGACCGCCTACTCGGTCGCGCAACAGCTTGTGACGACGGCCTGGAACCTGACACTCGCAATCATCCTGATGGTCTGGGCCTTCGGCTGGACCGGAGGCAAGGTCCTGGTCCAGGAAGTCATACAGCCAGGCCAAGGAGGAGCAGGCCAAGCGGAAAGCGGCGCACGCGGCGAAGAAGGACGCGAAGGCAGCGGAAGAGGCACGAGCGGGCGCCTGAGCGCCGGCTCGATCTCCAGAGCGGATGCGAATCACCTGGGTCGGCCACGCGACGGTGCTGCTCGAGCTCGACGGGACGCGCCTTCTGACCGATCCGATCCTGCGCAAGCGCATCGCCCATCTGCGAACGCTACGGCCGCCGCCCGCGCGCGACGAGCTCGGGCAGATCGACGCCGTGCTCCTGTCGCACGCCCACCGCGACCACCTCGATGTCCTTTCACTCCGCCGGCTCGGTCGAGGCGTGCCCGTGCTGGCGGCCGGAGGGGCGGTCAGGTCACTCCGCCGCCGCGGGTTCCGGGGAACGGTCGACTCCATGGAAGCGGGCGACGCCCGCACGATCGGGCGGGTCTCGGTGGAGGCAACGCCGGCCGTGCACGGCCGGCCCGGCTCGGCGGTCGGGTTCCTCGTTCGCGGCACCACCTCCGTGTACTTCGCCGGTGACACCGACCTCTTTCCCGAGCTGGCAGGGCTCGCAGACCCACTCGACGTCGCCCTGCTGCCGATCTGGGGCTGGGGCCCGACCCTCGGCGAGGGCCATCTCGACCCGGAGCGCGCTGCAGAGGCCGTGCGCATGCTGCGGCCGAGGATCGTCATCCCGATCCACTGGGGCTCGCTGCACCCCATCGGCATGTCGGGCGCGGCGTTCCTCCGGGAGCCACCGAAGGCGTTTCTGCGTCTCGTGCACGAGCGGGCTCCGGGAGCGGAGGTCCGGCTGCTGACGCCCGGCGAGGCGACCTCGGTGACGTGATGATTCTCTAGCCAGAAACGGGCGGCTGCTCGCCGAGCAGGGCCAGGACATCGTCGTCGACCTCCGAGACGACGAGCTCGCCACCGCTCAGCTCGAGCCCGTCAGTGAGCTTGCCCCAATCGACATTCTCGACGAGCGCGAACAGCACCGCGTGCCCGCCTGCGATCGTCGCGCCCAGCTTGCGCATGCGCTCGTCCGAGATCCCCCGGTCGAGCGCCGCGAGCCCGGCGCCGCCCGCGAGGCCGACCAGTGCGCCCGCAACGGGAACCGCGAGCGCGAGCCCGAGCAGAAGACCGATCGCCCCGCCGCTCACCATCCCCTCCCCGGTTGCGAGCCCGTGGGTCTGCTGGAGCTCGACGTGTCCATCGTCGTGCTTGATGACGATCGCCGCGTCGCGAAGAGCGAGCGCATGCTCGTCGCCGAGCGTCCGAACCGCTCCCAGCGCCGACTCCGCCAGTTCCGTGGTGTCATACGCGACGGCGATCAGGTTCGCGTTCGTCAATTACGCGACGTCGCATTCGATCGGATACCGATCGCCCGAGAACATCCACAGTGATCGTCCTCCCTCGCGTGGGCCGGCGCTTCACCCCATCGGGGCGATGATCATGAACTGCTCTGGCGATTTGCTCGGCTTATGGCAACCGAGGACACAGGGGCGCCGCCGGCCCCGACGACGGTCTCCTTCGCGGCACCCGCCTGGCTGCGCGACCTCGGGCTCACCTCGTGGTTCCTGATCGGGTGTCTGGCGCTCATCGCCTCGGTCGTCTGGCTGCTCGCCTCGGCCATCACGATCGTCGGGCCCCTCGTTGCCGCCAGCATCATCGCGACGGTCTGCATGCCCGCAGTCAGTGGTCTTCAGCGTCATCGCGTCCCGCGGACGGCAGGCGCCGTACTGGTCCTGCTGGCGCTGGCAGCAATCGGCGGCGTGGTCGTCGTGCTGGTGATCGGCGGCATCACCTCCCAGGGAGACGAGATCTCCAAGGAGGCAGGCGCGGCGGTCGCTCATGGCCAGTCGTGGCTCGAGAGCGCAGGCGTCAACCAGTCCGGATCGACGGGCGCAGCAGCAAGCGTCAGCGCGTGCCGTACCCAAGGCGATCTCAACCCTGGTGAAGGGAACGCTGCACGGCCTGCACGGGTTGACCTCGGTGGTCTTCGGGCTCTCGCTCGCGTTCCTCTGCACGTTCTTCCTGCTCAAGGACGGGCCTTCGATGCGCAGATGGCTCGACGACCACCTCGGGGTGCCGCGGGTCGTAGGCCAGACGATCACCGGGGGCATCATCCGGTCGCTGCGCGGCTACTTCCGCGGGGTGACCATCATCGCGGGCTTCAACGCTGCAGTCATCACGCTCGGCGCACTCATCCTCGACGTGCCGCTCGCAGGCACGATCGGCGTGGTGACGTTCATCGGCGCGTACGTTCCGTTCGTCGGCGCGTTCGTGTCGGGAGCGTTCGCCGTCGTGATCGCACTCGGTGCGCACGGAACATCGACGGCGCTGATCATGCTCGTCATCGTCATTCTGGCGAACGGTCTGCTCCAGAACATCGTGCAGCCGTTTGCGATGGGATCGGCGCTCGACCTGAATCCGCTCGTCGTGCTGGTCGTGACGATCGCCGCCGGCTGCCTCGTCGGGATGATCGGCCTCGTCCTCGCAGCGCCGCTGACGTCGGCGGTGGTGCACATCCTGCGCGAGCTGAGCGCCGCGCGAACGGAGATCGAGGTCACGTCGCCGGAGACGGAACCTCCGCTGCCGCCGCCGACGCCGCTGCGGGTCTAACCCGTGCGGACGATCTCCCTGGCCGGCCCGGCCTCGGAGACCAGCCCAAGCCGCACTGCCTCGTCGATCGCGTCGCCGCGCGTCGAGACGCCAAGCTTGCGGTAGACCGAGATCGCCTGGGTCTTGATCGTGTTGCGAGACAGATGGAGCCGGTCGCCGATCTCGCGGAACGAGAGATGCGTCGGCAGGAACGGCATCAGCCGCATCTCCGCAGCGGTGAGATTCGAGCCCTTTCCCGACTCGAGCGTCGGCAGCGCATCGAGCGCCTCCCGCAGCTGCTCGGTCTGCTCGACGAGCACACCGAGGTCGGGGCGGCGGTCGAAGATCGCGTCGATCTCGACCAGCAACGCCCTGGCCAGCGTGATGTCACGCAGGGCGACGAAGGTTCGTGCGAGCTCGAGGCGCGTCTGCACGGCGAGCCACGGGACCGCATCGGTCAGAAATGGCGTGAGCTTCAAAGCGTGATTGAGCATTGCCCGGGCGTTGTCCCAGTTGCCGTGGCGAAGCTGCGAACGGGCAGATGCCGCAAACGCCACGGCTGTCGGCACCGATGCGTCGAGCAGTCCGCTCGCGAGCAGTCGGGTCAGCTCGTCCGCCTGCTGGTCGGAGCCGGTGAGGTCGCGTGCCTCCTCCGAGAGCAGCATGCGCTCCCCGGTCGCCAGCACCTGGGTCTCACTGAACCCCACGCGTCTTGCATGCGTGATCGCATCTCCGAAGAGCTCGTTGGCGCGCTCGTTGTCGCCGAGCAGCGTGTGGGCCACGGCGTAGACGAGCAGGGCGAGGCTCCTCCAGTCGCTCGTGTCGGGCAGGGACTCGACCGCCGAGCCGGCGTCCGACAGCATCGTCCCGACTCCGTCGCGGCAGAACGACGCGCGCATGACCGCCACCTGTGCCGCAACCTCCGGGTCGCCGGCGCCGTGCAGTTCCGCGAGCTCGAGCCAGCGATCCGCTTCGTCCGAGGGGCCATGCAGGGCATGCACACGGGCTCCCAGGACAGCGATCGCCGGATTCAGAGCCACCGCCTCGGGGTCGAAGCGTTCGAGCCAGAGCTCGACCGTGGTTGCATGACCGGTGCAATAGGTCGGCAGGGCGATCTCGGTGAAGATGCGCGCGGCCCGCTCCATGTCTCGGACGTCGAGAGCGAGCTCGAGCGCCGACTCCGCGTCACCGTGACGCTCGAGCCAGGCGGCCGCGCGACCACCCAGTTCCTGCGCGAGGTCGGGCTCGGTCTCGAGAAGCTCGCGACGCAGCAGATCGCGGAAGAGACGGTGATAGCGATACCAGATGCCGTCGTCGTCGAGCGGAACGAGAAAGAGATTCGAGCGCTTGAGAGCCTCGAGCTCGTCGAACGACTGGGTCGAGTCGAGCATGGCGTCGCAGAGCGCACCGGACATCTTTTCGAGTACGGACGTGCGCCGCAGGAACCTGAGCCGATCGGGCGCGAGTGTCTCCAGATACTCCGAGTGGAAGTAATCCGCGAGGTACCGGTCGTCGGCGACCGAGACGACGCCCGGGTCGCTCGCCGCGCCCGACCGGCCCGACGCCGGATCGCTTCAGCGAGAGGCTCGCGAGGTACAGGGCGCCCGCCCAGCCCTCGGTCCGTTCGATCAACTCGGCGAACGCCTCGTCCGAAAGGCGTGCGCCGGCGCTGCGCAACAGGAGCTCTGCCTCGCGCCGCGTGAGCGCCAGGTCGGAGGCGCCGATCTCCAGCAGAGTCGATGTGCTGCGCAGCCTCGTGACGAGCACGGACTCGACGCGGCTCGACAGGACGAAGGTCGAGCCGTCGGGAACATGCTCGGCGAGGATGGCGAGCACCTCGGCCGAGTCCTCCGACCGAACCTCGTGTGTGTCGTCGAGCGCGAGCACGCAGTCGTCCGCGGCGGCGACGAGCGCAGCGACCCTTGGCAGAACGGATGTCCAGATCGAGTCATTGGAAGCGGCGAGCGCGTCGAGCAGCCGCGGGTCGACGGGAATGATCTCGTTGATCGCCGCAGCGACATGCCGCAGGAGCACGATCGGCTCGTTGTCACGCCGGTCGAGCGAGACGTACGCGAACGGGCGATCGTCGCGCACCGCCCATTGCGCAAGCAGCGTCGTCTTGCCGTACCCGCCGGGCGCGACCACCGAGACTGCGCGCGCGGACCGGCCGGCCCGAAGCCGATTCACGAGTGCGGTTCTCGAGACGGCGCCGGGCCTCGGAAGCGGCGGCCGGATCTTCGCTGCAACGACCCCGAAGGGGAGCGCGGCGTCGTCAGCCTCGACGAGGACCGTCTTTGCGCCGGCACGGCCGGAAAGCGACATCGACTCCTTTCAGCTCCTTTCGGCCCAGGACCCCAAACCCGTCCTTCAGCCTTTCAGGTTGAGGGAGCAACGAATATGAGGGAATCTACCTATCTGACACAAATGTCGTTCGTGCTCCCCGGCGGACGCTTTCGTCCGATTCGGACGATGCCGACTCGAGCGCCGCCCGATTCGATGGTCGCATGTCACAACCACCCTCTCCGGCGCCGGCGGCCTCGTTGAGCCGCGGCAGGCGCACGGCTGTCTGGGCGCTCATCACGATTGCCTCGCTGCTCGGCCTGCTCGTGATCCTCGCGACCTGGGTCAACCGTCAGATGTTCGACAACGGCACCTGGAACAAGGCGAGCGCGCAACTGATTCAGGACCCGAGCGTCCAGACCGCCCTCTCGGCGTTTCTGGTCAACAGCCTCTACGACAACGTCGATGTCCCCGCCGCACTCGCTCAGAGGCTCCCGCCCCAACTGAAGCCGCTCGCGGTGCCCGCCGCCGCGGCTCTTCGCCAGCCCGCGACGGACGGGGTGAAGCTGCTGCTGACGCGGCCGCGCGTGCAGAAGCTCTGGATCGACTCGAACGCGCTGACGCACCAACGGCTGATCGCCGTGCTCGAGAACAAGACGCGCGATGGGATCGACACCGGCAACGGGGAGGTGACGATCGACCTCGGAGCGCTGCTCGCGAGCATCGGGCCTCAGCTCGGCCTACCGGCGGCCGCAGTGGCGCAGATCCCGCCCAACACCGGCCAGATCACCGTCATGCGTTCGGATCAGCTCGGGATCGCGCAGAAAGCGGTCAAGGCCGTGAAGAGTGTGAGCGTGTGGGTGTTCATACTCGTGATGGTGATGTTCGCGGCCGCGCTGTACCTCGCAGTCGGGGAACGACGCAGAACGCTCCGAAACATCGGCTGGGCGTTCATCCTGATCGGCCTGCTCGTCCTCGTCGTCCGCCGGTTCGGCGGCAACTACGCGGTCAACGCGCTGACCACCGCTCAGTACCATCAGCCCGCGCATCGGGTCTGGGAGATCTATACCTCGGAGCTCAAGGACCTGGGCTGGGCGACCATCCTCTACGGCGCCTTCGGCGTCCTCGGCGCCGTGCTCGCCGGCCCGACGCACATCGCAACCAAGGCTCGCGCCCGCATCGCACCCGTGCTGAACGAGAACCAGGGAATAGCCTGGGCTGTCGTGGGGTTCGCCTATCTGCTGCTCGTCCTCTGGGGTGGAACGCATGCGCTCCGCACGCCGCTCGGGATCCTCGTCCTCGGCGCACTGCTCGCAGTCGGCGTCGTCGCGCTCCGTCGCCAGACGCTGGCCGAATTCCCGGCGAGCACGCCGAGCCAGGCGCCCCCACCGTCCTCGACACCGCCTGCCCCGCCCCCGCCCGTGGAGGTCGCACCGTCATGAGCAAACCACTGAACACGAGGGCCGCGGCCGCCGCGGCGACGGCGGTCGTCGCGCTCCTCGCGGCCGGCTGCGGCTCGAACAAGAGCGCCGATACCACGACGACGACCAGCACCGTCGACTGGGCGAACAGCGTCTGCGGCGCGGTGTCGACCTACCAGGGCTCGCTGACGAGCGCAGCCTCATCGCTCACCGGCAACCTCTCGAAGTCCGGCCTGCAGAACGCGGTCGACCAGGCGAAGACAGCGACCGACACCTTCGTCTCGACGGTCAAGGGACTCGGCAAGCCCAACACCACTGACGGCGCTCAGGCGAAGTCGACGATCGACACGCTCTCCACGCAGCTCGACGATGATCTGAACACGATCAAGTCCATTTCCGGGTCCAGCCTGCTCGAAGGCGTCTCGACCGCGAGCGCCACGCTCGTCACGGCACAGAAACAGATCACCACCGCCTTCGATCAGCTCAAGGGGCTCGATCCGAAGGGCGAGCTCGGGGACGCCTTCTCGCAGGCCTCCTCGTGCTCCTCGCTCACCGGCTAGCACCGAGCTCGCCGGCGTGAGGCGGCAGATCGTGACCAGGGTGATCCTGCTGCTCGTGGCGGCAGGATCGCTCTACCTGTTGCTCCCGCAGGTCCTCGACGTCTTCTCGTCCTGGCCGCAGCTGCGCGGGATCAAGCCGGCCTGGCTCGGGTTGGCGGTGTTCTTCGAGGCGATGTCCTTCGTCGCGCTCTGGACGTTGCAGCGGATCGCGGTCGGAACGCGCAGCTGGTTCGCCGTCGGCACCTCGCAGCTCGCTGCGAACGCCGCCGGCAGCATCATCCCCGGTGGCGGAGCGGCCTCGGGCGCGCTGCAGTACGGCATGCTCGTGCGCGCGGGGGTGCGCGGTGAGCGGGTCGCGTCAGGCTTGACGGCGAGCGCGGCCGCCACGACCGCAGCCATCTTTGCACTCCCGGTCGTGGCGCTGATCGCCGGGATCGGCGACGCCGCGGCGCCGGAGGGCCTCCGCAAGGTCGCCTACATCGGAGGAGTCGCCTTCGCCCTGCTCGGCCTGGCGATCATCGCGGCGCTCGCCTGGGACGCACCGCTGCTTGCCCTTGGACGCGGGGCGCGCGCGGCCGCGGGTTGGGTCGGCAAGCGCGAGCGCCTCGAAAATCTCCCGGCGCACCTCCTGATCCAGCGCGACGGCATCCGCAGAGCGGTGGCCGAGCATCCGTTCGTCGCCGGGTTGGCGGCGCTCGGGAAGTGGGGCTTCGACTACCTCGCACTGCTGTGTGTGCTGGAGGGGCTCGACGTCCACGCCGAGCCGACGCTCGTCCTGCTCGCGTACGCCGCCGCCGCGCTGCTCGCGCTGATCCCGCTCACGCCGGGCGGGCTCGGTTTCGTCGAGGCCGGACTGACCGGCCTGTTGATCCTCGCGGGTGTCGGCGCGGGCGACGCGGCGGCGGCGACGCTCGCGTACCGGCTCGTCTCGTACTGGCTGCCGCTGCCGGTCGGTCTGGTCGGCTACTGGCTCGGCCGGCACCGTTACGGCTCCGGCGTCGCCGGCTGCCGGACACGAACGCCGCGCACCCGTAGGACGACCATCGACCGAGACTGCGAATGACATATCTGCGTCAGGCGACCGGTTTCCGTTCACGCGAACCTGATGACATGCAGAACGCGGAACTCACAGATGTCGTCGTCTTCGACGTCCCGTCGCTGACTCGTGCCCGCGAGCTCGTCTCGCAGCTCGACAGCTCATGGGCGTGCCACGCCTACCGCGAATCGAACATCACGTCCGTCAGCGTCTATCTCTCGCCGGCCCGCTACAACGACCTCGCCGCGTTGCTGCGCACGGTCGAGGAGTGGGTCGCGTCGTGTGCGCT
Organism: uncultured Thermoleophilia bacterium; assembly: GCA_963779535.1. Classification (GTDB taxonomy): domain Bacteria; phylum Actinomycetota; class Thermoleophilia; order Gaiellales; family Gaiellaceae; genus PALSA-600. Next base: position 565,555 of record CAVZYP010000007.1, read on the forward strand.
CGGCGGCATCATGTTCTGGCTCGACGGTCGCGGCTATGTCCTCGAAGCGCGCAACCCGGCGCTGGTCGCCTCGCCCATCTAGACGGTACGCTGTTCGCCGTGAGCGAGCCGATCGACCAACTGCGCGCGGTCGTCGACGCAACACCTCCGGCTCCCGCGACCATGGCCGCGTATCTGACCAAGGTGCGCGAGCGCGCCTTCACGGTCACCGACGCCGACGTCGACGCGCTGAAAGCCGCCGGCCTGACCGAGGACGAGATCTTCGAGCAGACCGTCAGCGCCGCGATCGCCCAGGGACTGCGCCGGCTCGACACGGCGCTGGAGGCGATCGGGTGAGACTCGACGTCGTCGATCACGGCCACGCCCCGGACGAGGCAGCGTTTCTGGCCGAGGTCCGCGAACGGAGCGGTCGCGAGCCGCTTGGCGTCGTGAAGACGCTCGTCTACCGCCCCGAGCTCTTCGGGCTGCCGTTCTCGACCGAGCTCGATCGCGTGATGCGCGGGCCGTCCGACTGGAGCGCCGGAGAGCGAGAGCTGTTCGCCGGGTTCACGTCGTTACTGAACCAGTGCCCGTTCTGAACGGGCTCCCACGGCGCAGTTGCGTCGTACGCGCTCGGTGAGGAGGTTTGGCAGGCGGTCGTCGACGACTGGCGCACGGCGCCGCTCCGTCCCGAGCTCGCCGCCACGCTCGTCTTCCTCGAGCGGCTGACCCTGCGGCCCGACGAACTGACCGCCGCCGACGCCGACGCGGTCCGCGCAGCGGGCGTGTCCGACCAAGCCCTGCGCGACGCGGCGACCGTCTGCTCGCTCTTCAACATGATCGTCCGCCTCGCCGACTCGTTCGGCTGGGACGTGCCGAGCTGGGACTCCCTGACCCAGCGGGCTCCGGCGATGCTCGAAGGCGGCTACGCACTCGGCGCGATCAAACAGCGCTAGCCGGCGGCTCGAACGCGACCGAGCGCGAGCCTGGCCCGGTCGAGCAGCGCGAGTGCAGCATCGGCCTGATGGACCGCCGCGACCAGCGCCTGCGGCTCGGTCCGCGTCGTCGCCCGCGTGAACAGCAGAGCGGCACGCTCGAGCGGCCGGCACGCACGGGCGAGCAGCCGGCTCGCGAGCGCGAACCGGCCGGGTCTGGTGCCGAGCGACGAGACCATGTGCCGGCAGCCTGCAACATCGCTGAATGCGACTAGCAGTCCGTAGAGCTGCGATTCGTCCGCCAAGGCGTGCCGGGCCGCCGGAACGCGATCGGCGCCGACCACCGCGAGCACGTCGCCGCGCAGCTGCCTGATCACGACCGCCGCCCCTGTGGGCCACTCGCCGGCAGGGGGCCGCCTGTGACTGGTCCCGCACCCGACGAGCACGAGCACCGCGAGCACGGCCCCGCAGCGGCGGATCTCCACCGCCTGAATCTACGCCGTGGTTAGGGTGTCCGCATGACCAACGCCACGCTCCAGACAAACCACGGCGCCATCGACATCGAGTTGTTCGACGAGGACGCGCCGAAGACCGTCGAGAACTTCAAGAAGCTCGCGCAGGACGGCTTCTACGACGGTGTGATCTTTCACCGCGTGATCAGCGATTTCATGATTCAGGGCGGCGACCCGACGGGCACCGGCTCCGGTGGCCCCGGGTATCAGTTCGAGGACGAGTTCAACGACCACAAGGTCGAAAAGGGCGCACTCGCGATGGCGAACGCAGGCCCGAACACGAACGGCTCGCAGTTCTTCATCGTCACGGCGGACGCCTGCCCCTGGCTCGACGGCAAGCACACGGTGTTCGGCCGGGTCACCACGGGCATGGACGTGGTGAGCGCGATCGAACAGGTCGACACTGGCCCCGGCGACCGGCCGCGCGACGAGGTGCGCATCGAGTCCGTCTCGCTCTCCTGACGATGAACGGGGACGCCCAGCCGGAAGAGCACGAAGAGATCGTCTGCCCGCACTGCAAGAAGACGTTCAGCGCAAACCTGATCGACGGCTCCGCAGAGCGCTATCGCGGCTTCAAGTGCCCGCACTGCCGGCTGTTCGTGCCGGCGGCACGCGTCGACAGCAGCGAGTAACTCGTGAACCTGGTTCGGCTGCGCCGAATCAGGTTCAGCTTTTTACGCGGGCTCGAAGGTGCTCCGCCGTGCCGTCACACACAATCGCGGAGCGCTTGCGCCTCGGGGAGGCTCTCGAGCTTCTTGAGCGTGTTGTTCTCGATCTGGCGGATGCGCTCGCGCGTCACACCGAACGCTTTGCCGACCTCTTCGAGCGTGCAGGGCTGGCCGCCGGTCAGCCCGAACCGCAGCTCGATCACCTGTCGCTCGCGTTCCGGCAGAGACGCGAGGGCGGTCTCGATGTCGGAGCGACGCAGCGTCAACGAGGCGGCTTCGTCCGGCGTCTCCGTGTTCTCGTCCTCGACGAAATCGCCGAGCTCGGAGTCCTCCTCCTCGCCGATCGGCTTCTCGAGCGACACCGGGTGCTGCGCCATCCGCAGGATCTCGCGCACCTCCTCGGTCGTCATCTCGAGCTCCTCGGCGATCTCCTCCGGCTTCGGTTCGCGACCGAGGCGCTGCACGAGCTGGCGCTCGATGTGCACGACCTTGTTGAGCTTCTCGACCATGTGGACCGGGATGCGGATCGTGCGCGCCTTGTCGGCGATCGCGCGGGTGACCGCCTGGCGGATCCACCAGGTCGCGTACGTCGAGAACTTGTAGCCCTTGCGGTAGTCGAACTTCTCCACCGCGCGGATCAGGCCGAGGGAGCCTTCCTGGATCAGGTCGAGGAAGCTCAAGCCACGGCCGAGATATCCCTTCGCGATCGAGACGACGAGGCGGAGATTGGCCTCGATCATCTGCGTCTTCGCCCCCATGTCGCCGCGCTCGATCCGCTTGGCCAGGTAGACCTCCTGGTCGGCGGTCAGCAGCGGGACCTTCCCGATCTCGCGCAGGTAGAGGCGCAGCGAGTCGAGTGAAGGCTCCACGGTCAGATCGAGCTTCGGCGCGCTCTTGACCTCTTCCTCGACGAGCGGCTGTTCGTGGGGCAGGCGCTTGTGCTCCTCGCCCTCGACGAGCTCGACGCCGTGATCGATCAGGTAGGTGGTGAAGTCTTCGACCTGCTCCTTGGTGAGCTCGACTTCCTCGATGCCCTTGACGATCTCGTCATAGGTGAGGAACCCTTTCTCCTGACCCGTCGCGACCAGTTTCTGGAGTTCTTCGACGTCGGGAGGAGCAATGTCGACAGTGAGCACGAGAGCACGACCTCCGGCTATAGCGTGGGTTGACGGGGGAACCTACCAACACACCTGGAGCCGGATCTTCGTCCCTCTTCCTTCCCGGCTCACCCTCTGACCGCGCTGATGCTACATCAGGAATGAACCAAAGAGGAACGAATTTGTCACCAGATCGCAAACTCCTCCTGCGCCCGGGCTAACCTCCCTGCGTGGTCGCCCTGGTCGCAGTGCTGCTCGGTGTCGCGCGCCCGCCCGCCGCCTACGTCAGCGTCGGGGCGAACCGGGTGCCGCTCGCGATCTCGTCGTGGTGCTGGGGCGCGCACTGCGGCGCCCCGATCGCCGCCTCGACCCGCACGGCGACCCTCTCGCGCGGCGGCACCGTGCACGTCGAGTTGAGCTTCGTCCCCACCCGGGTGAGCGTCGCGGTCGCGGGCGTGCGCGAGCCCGCGACGACGAGCGGGCGGGAGATCGCCTGGCGCGCGACCCGCGCGGGCGGCGTGACGATCAACGTCAGGTCGGCGAAGGGCTGGGTCATCTACGTGGGCCGGCTGAAGCTCAGGTAGCGGCCGAATCGCCCGGAAACGGAGAGAGACGGCGTCGCCGCTGACGCCGTCTCTCGATCCGAACTGCCTTCCTGCCGAAGGCCCCGCCGCAACGGGCCCCAAGCAGGTGTGTCTCCTGCACTGTGGATCACCACAATCGATTGATCCATCACCCCTTTCGTAGTTGACAGCGTCACTTGACTACGCTCCGGGCGATGACCGGAAGCCTCGCCGAACGCCTGCGAACCGGGCCACCGGTCGTGGCCGACGGCGGCATGGGAGTCGTGCTCTCGGCCGCCGTCCCGGGGCTGCGCTGCCCGGAGGAAGCCAACCTGCGTGCCCCGGACGCGGTCGTGGCGGTGCACGTCAGCTTCATCCGGGCCGGCGCCGAGTTGATCGAGACGAACACCTTCGGTGCGAACCGGCACAAGCTCGCCCAGCACTTCCTCGAGGACGACTTCGAGCGGATCAACTCGGCCGGCGTGAAGCTCGCCCGGGACGCTCGCGAGATCACCGGCCGTGAGGTGTTCATCGCCGGCTCGATCGGGCCGGCCGGTGAGCCTGCGAATGAACAAGCGTTCGCCGAGCAGGCGCGCATTCTCGAGGGGCGCGGCGCCGACGTGATCATGCTCGAGACCTTCTTCACCCTGAGCGAGCTGGAGCTCGCAGTCGGGGCAGTCCGCTCGGTGTCGAAGCTCCCGCTCGTCGCGCTGATGAGCTTCGACAGCGACGCCGTGACGCTGGCAGGGGTCTCGGCGCGCGAAGCGGGTGAACGTCTGCGCGGGCTCGATCTCGCCGCGTTCGGAGCGAACCACGGCCGCGGGCCGGCGGCAGCGCTGAACGCCCTCGCCGACATGGCCGGCGAGGGCGCAGTCCTCGCGGCGCTGCCGAACGTGGGCCTGGCCACGTTCACGGGCGCCCGCGTCGCGTTCCCGCATGCGACGCCGGAGTACTTCGCCGAGTTCGCCGCCCGCGCGCGGAGCCTCGGCGCGCAGTTGATCGGAGGGTGTTGCGGCACGACGCCTGCGCAGATCGCGGCAATTCGGGCCGCGGTCGACGAGAACCGGTCCTCGCGAGCGGCGCCACGGGCGCGTGAGCAGCGGCCCGAGGCGCTGCCGGACCCGGGAGAGCAGCCGACCGAGCTGGCGCGGCGGCTCGCCGCCCGCGAGTTCGTGGTCTCGGTGCAACTCGACCCGCCGCTCGGCGGGAACGCCGACGGACTGATCGACGCTGCGCGCCGCATCAGGGAGTCCGGGCTCGCCCAGTTCGTCGACGTCAACGACAACCCGCGGGCCAGGGCTCGGATGAGCGGGTTGATGGCCTCGGTCGCCATCCAGCGCGTCGCCGGGATCGAAGTGATTCCGCACCTGACGCCGCGGGACTCGACCCTGAGCGGGCTCGAATCGATGCTCCTCGGCGCGCACGCGGAAGGGGTGCGGAACATCCTCGCCGTCACGGGCGACGCGCCCGAGACGGGCGACTATCCGGGCAGCGGCGCGGTCTACGACGTCGATGCGATCGGACTGGTGGAGCTCATGGCGCGGCTGAACGAGGGCACCGACTTCCACGGCCGCGCGATCGACGGTCCGACGTCGTTCTTTCCCGGGGTCGCCGTCAACCCGACGGCCGACGATCTGGAGCTCGAGGCCGAGCGGTTCGCACGCAAGCTCGACGCAGGCGCGCGGTGGGCGATGACGCAGGTCCTGTTCGACCTCTCGTATCTGGAGTCGTTTCTGGAGCGGATCGGCGGCTGTCCGGTGCCGCTGCTCGTCGGCGTGTGGCCGATCCGGTCGCTCGAGCTCGCGGTCCGCGTGCACAACGAGACGCCCGGGATCGTGGTCCCGGACCACGTGCAGGAGCGCTACCGCGCGGCGGGAACGGATGCCGCCGAGGTGGGAGCGTCCCTCGTCCGAGAGCTCGTGGCCGGGGCACGCGAGCTCGCAGCAGGGGTGTACGTCGTCGCGCCCTTCCGCCGGCCGCTCGGCGTGCTCGACCTCCTCGAGACGATCTAGGACGGGCTCAGCAGCGACCCGTCGACACGGGATGCTTTGCCCGCCCGAGCGCCGACCGCACCGGGGCAGCCGGGACGCCGTACCCGGCGCGTGCGCCGATCCGCGCAGCGAAGACGGTCGCCTCGACCTGCCCGGCCTCGTTGACGGCAGGGCCGCCGGAGTTGCCGTGACGGACAAGACCGCTGAGGGCTGTCACCTCGCGCAGCGAGCCGCTCATCAGCACGTCGGCAGTCGTGCCCACGCGTCCCGGCCTGGCATCGAACGGGCCGTCCTCCGGATAGCCGAGGATCGCCACGGAGTCGCCCGAGTGCGCATCGGCGATCCGCAGCGGCGCCGCACGCAGACCCGGGACCCGCAGCACTGCAACGTCCTGCTTGCGATCGACGACGAGGGCCTGTGCGGGCCGGCCGCCTGCCTCGATGTCCGTCGCCCCCTCGATCACGTGTGCCGCCGTCACGACGAGCTGCGGCCGCGCAACCCAACCCGAGCCCTCCACGCCGAGCCCGCACGCGGTGGCGGTGATGCGAACGACGCTCGGACGAACAGCTCGCACCGCGGCCGACGAGAGCGCCCGGGTGTCGGGAGGCGTCGTCGGCGGCGCCGGCCCGGCAATCGACGGGAACGGGTCGACGCGCGCGAACGCGCGCAGGACGTTTCGCGGCGGCACGATCGTGTTCAGCCGCTGGAGGATCAGCGAACCGCGCACCTCGTCTCGCACCTTCGCCTGGTCGGGCAGTTGCAGCAGGACGGCGCCCGCGACCCAGACGAGGACGAGCCCGAGTGCGGCGCCGGCGATCAGGCCGCCGATCGAGTCGAGCAGTCGCAGCGGCGGGATCACCGACAGGCTCCCGCGTGCAACCGAGCCCGCGACCGACGCCACGCTCTGCAGCAGCGCAGCGCCCACGAGCGCACCGGCGAGCGCCGCCAGGGGTGTGTACGGAGAATCGGCACCGTTGTGCAGGAAGTGCGGCGCGAGCCGGGCACCGATCATCGCGCCGACGACGAGCCCACCGAGTGACAGAGCCGTGGCGATCAGGCCGCGCTTGAGACCGGCAAGCGCCGAGAGGGCGACGATCGCGAGCGCAATCCAGTCGGCGCGGGCCATCGGGCCACGTTCGTCGCCCCTCCGGTCGATCCTGGGAAGCCTGCGCGACCGGGTGACGCTACACTGGCGCCCGAACCGGGGGCGTAGTTCAGTTG
>CAVZYP010000008.1:0-54159 GCA_963779535.1 uncultured Thermoleophilia bacterium
GCCCACCCGACCTCGTCCGAATTGCGAACCGACTCACCGTGGAACCCTGCCGCGCGCAGACGGCGTCGATTCAGAGGATTTGGTTCAGATTGCGTTGTCCCCGCTTGGCGCACCCAGTGGCAGACGGCGACCGAGCCCGGTCTGGGAGTCAGATCGGCGCGACGTCGAAGCTCACCACCGACACTACAAGTCCCTGGCTACGAACGGCATCAGCGACGATGTCGGAAACGACCGACTCGAGGCTCGAGGCCCGCGTCTCGCAGCTCGCTTGCAGGTCGCTCCATCACGACAGCACGCGCTTCCGACTGCGTAACCTGCTTCGTCGCGTCCTTGTAGTCGACAACCTTCAAGGCCGCCGCGACCGGGTCGATGACCTGTCCTTCGACCTCTGCGCTCACCCCCGCTGCGACGCCGTCGTTCGCGGTCACGTTCGTGTCGATGGAAGCCGACGACGAACGGGCTCAGATCCACAACGCTTACCCGTCTCCATCTGTTGAACGTCCGGACAGACCCCGGGCCGCGAATCAACAGCGGCTCCCTGTGCCCACGTAGCACGACCGCGCACTGGTCGGTGCCGAGGACATGCCTGAAGTAAGACATTCCTCGGAGACTCGCACGAGGTAACCGGCCGCGCGGTGCCCGTCCCAAAGATAGGCAACGCGGCTTGCCAATCTGCGCAGGTCCGCCGATGTGCGCCTTCGGTTTCGCGCCTAGCGTCTCGTATCGACACCTGTCGCTTTTGTGACACAACCGCGAGCCCGAAGGAGGAGCAATGGTCAATCCCGCAGCAGGCCCAACCGGCGGAGGCAGGCGACGGCTCACGATCCTGGGCGGCACGATCCAGGGTCTACTTCGAACGAGAGCGCTACGGATCGTTGCTGGCACGGCACTCGCGGCAGCGGCGCTGGCCTCGTTCCCGGCGAGTGCCACCGCGACATCAGGCCACGCAACCCCGACACCGGGCGAGTCGCTCGGAACAACCGGCGACTCACCAGCCGCCGCCTGTTCCGCTGCCGTCACGCGGGTCGGTGCCGGGGCGCTCCTCTTCGACAATGCACACCAGATGGGCACACGATCCGACGCGCTCTCGATCGCAGACGACATCCGAGCCTCGACCGCGCGACGCCTCGATCGCGTCACCGCCGTTTCCGTCCCACCCGAACTCCGGAACCTCAACAACCGTTGGATCGACTCACAACGCCGACTCGCAGCGCTGTACGCGACAACCTGGGTCCGCATCTACGACACCATCGACGCGACTCACACACCAGCACAACGTACCGCTCTCCCGAAACGGCTCGAGAAGCTCGTCCATGCACCCGACACGCTGAAATCGAGCGGCAGCGCGCCTCGAACTCGAACTGCACGTCCCCGACTGCACCGGCGGAGGCACGTGAGGCGCCGCGTTTGTCGACAAGCCTTCTCGGGCCAAGAGAAACGGCCCGAGAAGGCAGTTTCTCGCGTGGGGTCGGCCGGCGCCTCGGACTTCGAGGAAGACGGGGCGGTGAGCGTGAGTGCGAGGTCGATGGAGTCTTGAATGTCGGTTCAGGGTCGTCGCGGGTCGTGTTGTAGGTGGTGTCTCCGAGTGCGGTGCGGGCGTCGGTTTCGAGTCGGGTGAGGTAGCGGCGGTCTTCGCTGTCGAGTCCGTAGCCGTCAGACTCGTATTGGCGGCGTGCGGCAGTGGTGAGCTTGATCGCTGTTGCGTAGTCGCCGAGTCCACCGGCGATCAGACCGATCCAAAGGACTTCACTCGTCACCTCGCGTGGCTGGAGGCCAACTAGTCGAAGTGCGGTTTGGCCGTGTGGGAGTGCCTCGGGGAACCGGTCGAGGCCGAAGGGATCGAGGAGAGGTCCCCGTGGAGATACGCCTGGGTGACTGTGTTGCCGCTCGCGGTCGCGCGAGTTATGGACCCTGATGAGGAGCTAGTGCTGATGCATTTCGCCGGGCTCGGTCGCCGAAACTGTTCGCCACGAGTCCCAGGTGATCTTGAGGATCACTGTAGTGATCACCAGACCGATGATCGGATCGCCGCGCTCGAAACCGAGCGCAACGATGATCGCGCTCGCGACCACAGCGAGCGACACGAACCCGTCCGCGCGTGCGTGCTTTCCGTCCGCGACCAGGGCAGGGCTCGAAAGCCGTTCGCCCGCGCGCAGCCGCACTCGCGCTGCGATCTCGTTGCTGCCTTCAACCCGATCACCCCGGCCGCTGCGAGGACCCACAGATGGGTCAGGTGCTGAGGGTGAACGAAACGGGTGATCGTTGCGTAGAGCGCCACGCACGCCGAGACGAAGATCGCCAACACGACGAACAGCCCGGCAATCTTCTCGACCCGAAAGCTGCGCAAAAAGAACGCGATCGCGAGCGGCACGGCGGTCAGCGCATCACCGAAGTTGTGGACCAGATCAGCGAACAGCGCGACCGATCCCGTCAGCAAAAAGATCAGAAGCTGCGCGACCGCTGCTGAACCAAGCACACCGAGGCTGATCGCGACCGCCTTGATCCCCTCACGCGAGCGGACGATCGAGCGGTCGACCAAACCATGCGAGTGCCCGTGCCCGTCCCCCTGCGAGTGCCTGTGCCCGCGCCCGTGGGCATGGTTGACATCCTCCGAAAGCGCGCCCGACTTCTGGGGCCGAAGAACATGCCGGTGCGAGCCGCCATACGGGTGACGATGGACGTGCGAACCAGTGCCTATGGGCCACTTCGAGACGCGGTGAGGGCATCTGGTGAACCGTAGTCGTCGTAGCCGAGCCTCCACGGCCAAGCCGGCTGGTGGAGCAGCGGTAGGGCCTCCCCCGTGGAGTCGATCGCGCGTATGGGACTCCCAGACGGGAGTCGCTGTGGTGGTGGAGAAGGCGATGGAAACTCAGCCGGCCAAATGCGGCAGCTCCTGGTCAATGCGTAAGTGTCGGAGGGTCTGCTCCAACTCGGCGGCGCGAATGTCAACGGCCGCTCGTTTGGCCGCGAGTTCGCGTTCCTTCCGCCCGTTGACGACGTTGGGGAACCATGCGGCAGCTTCGATGACTCGCTCGTGGCGCCGTTTGAGCTCGCGGGCCCGACGCTCCAGGTACACGACCTCGAGCAAGATCTCATCCAAGTTTCGGGCGCCTGACTCATCGGCCATCGCCACATCATGCTCGCCTGCATGTGGATCCGTCCTAGCGGAACGCCTAGTCGGCCCTGCACCTCGGTCCAGCCGCGTGTGGGTGGGCGTCCTCCTCTACGGACCCGGTGTTCGTAACTCGGTGAGTGACGTGCCCTGCAGCCGGTAGATGATCCAGGACGAGCGGCTCTTTTGGTCGAAAACGAGCGAGAAAACCGACTGCGGCGACGACCGCGTCCGGCCCGTGCAAAAGAGCTTGTCCCAGTTGCGGCTGTTCGACGACCGAACTGGAGAGCCACGGGGGATAACCGCGCATCAGGATCCCCGAACACGTGACGGAGGTCGAGATGATGCCTGGGTACTGCCGCCCCAGTTCCACCCGCGCCCATGACGTGGTTTGTCCCACCCATCCGGCTTCAGTCCGGTCATCCACGTTATTGGTTTACGGGCATACGCCGCACCCGCCAAGGCGCACACCACGGAGATCACTCCTATTGCGACGATCGACCGCAAGACCGTAGGCAGAGGATAAGCGAGTTGGCGGGCCGTTCGAACGCTGTAGTTCATGGCGTCGCCCCGCGAGTGATCGGGCGTGGGCGCCTCTCACGCGTTGAGCGTCGCTTCGTCGGGCCGACTCGGGTCGTGGAGGTGTCGTGGCGGTAGGTCGAAGCCCGTGTGGGCGAGCCTTACCAACGGGGCCGCCTGCTTTTTGCTCGAGATCCCGTGGGCTGACTTTGGACTGACATCCGTTCGGGGGCTTTCGTCGTTTGTGGTGTCTCATGGAAGGACCGCGGGCGCGTATGCGTCTTGTTGGTATCAGCCAACCCATGGGAGGAACGATGACAGTCAGGCTCATCACCGCAACCGCAGTTCTCCTCCTCGCCCTGATGGTCGCGTCTTCGGCTCTCGCCCATTCAGAGAAACCCCCGGCGAAGCACGGATGCCGGATCCAGACTCATTCAACGGGCCACTGCTTCGTCGTCAGCCATGCAAGACGGGCAATCGCCTTTCAGGCCGAAGCATCGCTACCGGGCTGATGCCCCGATCTGATACGGCGCTGACATTTCGGCTGACATACGGGTTCCGAGAAAGTCCGTTCCGTGCCGTACCGCTGCTTCGCTTGGATACACGGATCGTGCTGTTCGGTGTCCCGCTGCGTTCCATCGTGTTCCGTAGCGTTTCGGCGCGTCCTGGTAGATGGGTGGTAGCTGGAACTAACCGGGAGAGCGGCTCGCGTCAGGACGCTGCCGGTGGCTACGGGTTAAGGCGCGGCCGGGCGATCAGATGGCGGCGAAGCGACTCGTGACGAGTCGATGTACGACACAACCTCGCCCGACTTCGCGGCCCACTCGCGCTCCTCACGCTCTGCGCCTCGCGGCATCACGCTTGCGCCGCTTCGAGGACGTCTCTAGCCCGCCCATCGACGCTCCACTATTGCCACCCGGATCGCGGCCCTTACTGATCCCCAGGAAGCTCAAGACGTGCTCGCGGGCCGGGGCGGCGATCCGAACGCCACGCCCTGTACCACCCGGCCCGCTATGAAGCTACGCGCGGCTGGCGCCCGCCAGGGCCGAAAGAGCGGACACCGACCCGGCCGCTAGGAAGCTACGCACGGCCGGCGCCGGTCGTGGCACCGAGTTCGCCTGGCGAGGAGCCGGGCGCGCTACGGGGTCTCTGGTGCCAGAGTGGCGGCCTTCGATCCGCGCCATGCCCGATGTGCAAGCCACGCCGAGAGACCGAGGATCGCAACACCGTCCAGTGCGTGCAGGCCTGCAACCCACGGATGCTTGGGCTGAGCAAACACTGCTGCAAGACCTCGGCCATCACCGCGAGAGCGAGCGTGAGCCAGATCAGTTGTTTGTTGCGCCAAGCGATCAGCGCGGCAAGAAACGCCAGCACCGCAAGCAGCCCAATGATCTCACCAAGGGCACGATGCGGATCGAAGCTCTTCTGGTCGTCAAGCTTTGCCGCGCCGTGTACCCCAAACGCGCCTCGACCAGCCAGAAAGATCTGGACGACACACGCGACAGCGATCAACGCAACGAGGACGCGCCAAACCTGATACGCACCTCGTTGAAGACCAGACATCGGGTGACCGTACAAAACTCGATGCGCGAGATCAAGAAGCGATGTCTCGGAGTGTCGGACCTTTATCGCGGTCGCCGGCCAGCTCGGGCCAGAAAGCCAGCCGGCTCGGGTGCTCGCGCGTGAGGACGTTCGTCGAGGCGATGGGCACTGCGCGCTAATACCAGGATGGCCCCGACTGATGGTAGGGCTCTTCGAGTCCTTCCACCTCTTCATCCGTCAGCTCGAGTCCGAGCGCAGCGACTGCCTCGGGTAGGTGGTGTGGCTTGGTTGCGCCGACGATCGGCGCCGAGACGAGCGGGTTGCGCAGCACCCACGCGAGCGCGATCTGGGCCATGCTGACGCCGCGGGCTTCGGCAAGGGCCTGCACAGCGTTGATGACCGGCTCGTCATAGGGAGAGTCGAAGGCCTGGACGACCTTGTCGGTGCTGGCGCGGTGGCTTTGCTCGCCGGCCGGGCGAGCGAGCCGGCCCTTCCCGTTCGGTGAGTAGGGCACGAGACCCACCCGCATGTCGCCGCACATCGCCATCAGCTCAGGCTCGTCGTGGCGGCGCAACAGGTTGTACTGGTTCTGCATCGACACGAACCGTGTCCAGCCGCCGAGGTCGGCGGCGTGCTGCAGCTTCGCGAACTGCCAGGCATACATCGACGAGGCGCCGATATAACGCACCTTTCCCGCGCTGACGATGTCATGCAACGCCTCCATCGTCTCCTCGACCGGCGTGTCGTCGTCGAAGCGATGGATCTGGTACAGGTCGATGTAGTCCGTGCCGAGCCGGACGAGCGATGCGTCTACCTGTTCGAGGATCGCCTTTCGCGACAGGCCTTCTCCACCGGGGCCGTCGTGCATCCAGCCCCGCACCTTCGTCGCGAGCACGATCTCCTCACGGGCGAGAAGCGGGTGATCGCCCGGCCGACGATCTCCTCGGACGTGCCCAGTTGATACACGTTCGCGGTGTCCCAGAACGTCACGCCGAGCTCGACGGCCTGCTCGAAGAACGGCTGCGCCTTGTCCTCGGTCAGCGCCCACGGGTGAGCGTTCGGGACGGTCGGATCGCCGTAGCTCATGCAGCCAAGCGCGAGCCGGCTCACCTTCAACCCGGTGTTTCCTAAACGCGTGTACTCCATCGTCACCTTCCTCGACCGCGCGTTCCGACGGCCCGCCCAGCCTCCCACGAAACTGCTCCGGCCGGGAGCGCCACGTGCCACATGGCAGTCCCAGGCTGCTGATCGTTTTTCGCGGGGAGGCCGTCGCCGCCGGCACGAACGCCGCTCCCGTCTGGGAGTGCCAAGCGCCTGACCGACTCCACGGGGGAGGCCGTCGCTGCCGGCACGGTCCTGCTGCTTCGCCGGCAGGTCGGGCTTGAAGATCGGCGGGCTCTGGCCGGTCAGGCCTTTTCGCCACAGGAAGCCGCAGCCTCTTGACCTGGGCCGACGAGTGTTCGTCGCGCACGATCTGGTAGGCGGCGCCGCCGACGGATGCGCCGAGGAGCGGGGCGACGATGTAGAGCCAGAGCGCGTGCAGGTCGCCGGAGACGAGCGCCGGTCCGAGCGAGCGCATCGGGTTCATCGACGCACCGGAGATCGGGCCGCCGAACATCGCGTCGAGTCCGACCGTGCCGCCGATCGCGATCGCGGCGGCCTCGCCGACGGCGCGCGTGTCGGTCGCGACGGCGAGGATCACGAACATCAGGAAGGCGGTCAGCACGAACTCCCACAGGAACGACTGCGCTTGCGAGCCGGACGGGAAGCGTCGCGCCGACGTGGGCGATGTTGCCGAGCGAGGCGCGCGAGCAGCGCGGCCGCCGAGAGCGCGCCGTCGAGCTGCGCGGCCCAGTAGACGAACCGCGCGGCCAGGGGAAGTGTCGCGTGAGCGCGAACGCGAACGTCACTGCGCGGGTTGAAGTGCGCGCCGGAGACGTGGCCGACGGCGTAGATCATCGCCATGATCACGAGGCCGAAGGTGATCGCAACGCCGACGTGGCCGAGGGCGTGCGTCTTGGCGTCGACCATGATCGCGCCCGCGCCCGCGAAGACGAGCGCGAACGTGCCGATCGCCTCGGCGACGAGCGCGCGCGCGTGAGTGAACGGTGCGGCCACGCTCTAGGTCAGGAGCGCTCGGAGCGCCGCGAGCGACTCCGGCACGACCCGGTAGTAGGCCCAGCTGCCGCGCTGGTCGCGCTCGACGAGTCCGGCCTCGCGCAGCACACGTAGGTGATGGCTGACCGTTCCCTGCGAGAGGTCGAGCGGCTCGGTCAGGTGGCAGACGCACGCCTCGCCGTCGGGCTGCGCCTGGATCAGGCTGAGGATGCGCAGCCGGGCTGGGTCGGCAAGCGCCTTCAGCGGTGCTGCGAGCTGCTCGGCGCTCCCGGGCTGAGAGCGGCTCAGCAAGGAGCGGTGGGCAGCAGGCGGCGATCACGGCGATGGTCTGCACGACCACATATTGACATACATCAATGACGTCGGCATCCTCCAGTCATTGATGACGCGTCGATGCCTAGGAGGCGGCTCGATGCCGGAGATCCTCGATCCCGTCACCCAGCACCACGTCGATCAGGCAGCCGCTCGGCTCGCCAACGAGTTCAAGGGGGTGTTCTCCGAGGAGACGATCGCCCGCTACATCGGGGAGTCGCTCGACTTGCTCGGCGACTCACGGCATCAACGTGTTCGTGCCGGTGCTCGCGCACCGCTTCGCCCGCGAGCGCCTCCGGGCGCTCGCACAAGTGGAGGGGAAGCTGACCAAGGAACAGCCCGAGGTGCTCTTCGTCTGCGTCCACAACGCCGGCCGCAGCCAGATGGCCGCGGGCCTGGTGAAGCTCCGCTCCGCAGGGTCGCGTCCATGTGCGCTCGGCCGGCAGCGACCCCGCCGATCGAGATCAACCCAGCCGTCGTCGAGGCGATGACCGAGATCGGCGTCGACATGAGCGAGGAGTTCCCGAAGCCACTCACCGACGAGGTCGTGCGCGCCGCCGACGTCGTGATCACGATGGGCTGCGGCGACGCCTGCCCGATCTACCCCGGCAAGACGCTACGAAGACTGGACGCTCGACGACCCCGCCGGCCAAGGACCTCGCGACCGTCCGACGAGATCCGCGACGAGATAGACGCGCGCGTGCAGCGGCTCGTCTCCGAACTCACCGAGCCCTAACCCCCACGACCGATGAAAGGAGGTACAGGTGCTTCTCTACGAAAACGACGGCTGCTGCGACAGCGACGACTGCTGCCCGCCCGGCTGCTGCTGACAGCGAAGCCGCTCTTCGACGGGGAGCCCTACCGGGCTCTTCGTCCGTTCAGCGGCCTGCTCGTCTGGGAGTGCCAAGCGCCCGATCGACTAGCGGGGGAGGCTGTCGCCGCCAGGCATCCTGAAGCCGTCGACAACCGCTCTCGCTCATCGTGTCGAAGAGGTGAGACCCCTCCCACTCCGTTCCGTCGCTGTACCGCCTGGACATTTCGAGCAACGCGCGTAATAGTTCCGTAGTCGTCCACTGGCGAGGTTGACGGGCAGGCAGTGCGTTCCCTTCAGTGTGTCTTCTGCGACGTTCGGGCTCCTGGCATCGTCGCCGCGACCGTGTTTCTCGATCGCCACCATCGGGCGCCGCGGAGCCAGGCAGTGCCTTCCGACGCCGGCCTCAGCCACATCGACGACGGCCGCAGACTCACCGCGTTCTCAAGGAGGTCATCATGAGCACCACCAGCTTGCTCCCTGACGTCGGGATCGAGGTTCGGGAGGGCTACGCCGAGGTCGGCGATGTGAACTTGCACTACGTCGAGGCCGGTGAAGGACCGCTGATCGTTCTGCTGCACGGCTTCCCGGAGTTCTGGTTCGGTTGGCGGCTACAGATCGCGCCACTCGTGGAAGCGGGTTTTCGGGTTGTCGCCCCCGACACGCGTGGGTACAACCTGTCATCGAAGCCAGAGGGCTTCAAGTTCTACGCCGTCGACCTGCTCGCCGCCGACATCCGCGGCCTCATCGAAGAACTTGGTGCGGAGTCCGCGCGGCTGGTCGGTCACGACTGGGGCGGAAGCATCGCCTGGACGATCGCGATGAACCACCCCGAGGTCGTCGACCGGCTCGCCATCCTCAATGCGGCCCATCCGCGGAAGCTCTCAGAGGGACTGAAGCACCCGAGCCAGCTTCGGAAGTCCTGGTACTTCTTCTTCTTTGCGACACCGGGGCTGCCCGAGGACGTGGTGCACGCCAGAGACTGGCATTTCTTCCGGCACTTCCTGCAGGACGCGAACCCGCCTTACACGCCGCAGGAACTCGAACGGTACGTGGAGGCCTGGTCGCAGCCGGGGGCAGCGGCCGGGATGATCAACTACTACCGCGCCTCGGTCAGGGCTTCGCAGAAGGAGGCGAAAGCGGCCATTCGGCCGATCTCTGCCCCCACCCTCGTCATCTGGGGCGAGCAGGACAGCTACCTCGGCTCGGACCTCGCGGAACCCGGCCATGACGACGTCCCCAACCTCGATCGCGTGGAGCGCCTGGCCGACGCGTCGCACTGGGTGCATCACGACGAGGCTGAACGCGTGAACCAACTGCTCATCGACTTCTTCGCCTGAAAGAGGTTGCCTGACGGACCCGTCAGTCCTCCACCGGCGCTCGGGCTCGGGCTCTCGGGCTGGAGTCCCAGGAGTCTGATCGACCTCGTGGGGGTCGGGTTCGTCCCCGGCTCTGCTACCCGGCCCGATCCTCGAGCTCGGGCTCCGGCTCGCCCGCGTCAGCGAACAGATGCGTCGGCGCGGTCAGTCGGCTGACGCGCGCGGGGCCCCGAGGGTCGGCAGGTCGCGCAGCGACGGGCTGAGGGTTCCGAGCACTGCGGCGGCCACGACCGGTGCGGCGAGGAGTGCGACCGAGGTACGCGGCGAGAAGTGGGTGAGTAGCAGGCCGGCGGCGAGCGGCCCGAGCGGTGCGGGCGCGGCCCTGAGCGTGTTCGAGGCCGCCATCGCCCGGCCGAGCAGGCGGTCGGGGATCAAGGTGTAGGAGTAGGCCGCCACCGCTGAGTCGGTGTTCGGGAAGCAGAAGGCCTGCAGCGAGAACGCGGCCGCCAGCACGTAGACGTTCGGCCAGACGAGGAAGGCGACATAGACGAGCGCCATCCAGAACTCGGACAGCAGGATCGCCCGCATCGGCAGAAAGCGCCGCAACAGCGGCGACACGGCCGCGCCAAGAAGGGTCGTCGCACCGGCGAGCGCGACCAACACCCCGATCGCCGCGCTCGACAGGCCGTGCCGCTCCGCAAGCACGATCACGGCCAGCGGGATGCCGGCGGCGGCGAAGTTGCTGGCGGCGATCATCCCGACCGTCGTCCGTAGGAACGGCATCCGCCAAAAGAACGCGAACCCCTCGCGCAGCCGTGGACGCGCCCCCGGCTCCCGTGTCTCCTGGAACGGGGTCCGCATCAGAAGCAGCGACAGCGTCGAGAACGCATACGAGACCGCATCTGCGAGGAACGGCAACGCCCGGGCCGTCCCGAACAAGACGCCGCCGGTGGGTGGCGCCGCGAGCCGTACCCCCGCCGACCGCGCCTGAGACGCGCTCGCAGCAGTCGCAAGCTGGGCCTGCGGAACGACGGACCGGAACGCGCCGTTGCTGCCGGCGCGGAAGAACACCGAAGCGCTCGAGTCGACGAGCGCCACCAAGATGATCATCCACAGACCGACCCACCCGAAGAGGACAGCAGCCGCGAGCGCAGCTACAGCCACCGCGCCGACGCCGTCTGCCGCGATCATCAGCGCCCGCCGGTCGAGACGGTCGGCGGCAACGCCTGCTGGAAGGCTGAACAACACCAACGGCGCGAACTCGGCGGCACCGACGTAGCCGGTCTGAGCCGCCGATCCCGTGACCGCCAGCGCAAGCAGCGGGTATGCGATCGTCGACATCCCCGACCCAAAGGTCGAGAGAAGCTGCCCTCCCTGCAACAACACGAAGTCGCGGTTGCGCCGAAGTGGTTGAGGCGATGTCACACCGCCACGAACGTATCGACCGCACGAGTCCGAGGGGCCGGATGCGAGTCAGGAAGGGGAGTCCCGCCCGCGTGAACGCCTTCGCGGGGGAGGCCCTCCGCTGCTCTATTAGGCGGCCTGGTCGTCGGCCTCGGACTCGATCGCGTCAGCGAACGGATGCGCCGGCGCCAGCGGAGCCAGATGCGGATAGGCATCAAGCACACGGCGGACCAGCTGCGCACGCTGCAATTGGGTCATCTCAGCGACCCTGAACGGGTCGAGAGTGGCAGGATCAGGCTCTTCTTCGCCTTGATCTGAGCTCCGGTGATCAGTCAGGTCTCCTGCCGTTTTGAGTGTCGTGCGTTCGGGAGAGGGGAAAAGACGCCGCATACCTGACCGGCAGTGATCCGTTCATTCGCCTGACCAGCCAGCCAGTTGACCCGGGTACGACAGGCTCGACGCGTCAGCCTCGGAGACTGAGGACACACCCTCAATCCCTGTGTCTATGCGGGTGAATGCCAGTCGCGTGTCAGTAAAGGGCTGATGGTCCCTGCCGTGTTACAGAGTCGAGCTCTTGAGAGTGCGGGGGGCCGGTGAAGGAACGCCAGGCCGACCCCCCGCAAGCGCAAAGCGACTATCCCCCAGTCGCCTGCGCTGGAAACGCAGATACCCGCAATCAGGGGCGTGCAACCTACTCGAGGAACGAGGCTATTAGCCTCGCGCGCGGAGGCGCGGGTGAGTCAGGAAGGCCACGGAGGCTTCTGTAGTGCCTGCTACCCGTCCTCGCCTCTCGCACCGCGGTCGTGGTTGTGGTGCAGATGGAGCCAATTATGTTGCACGGGCAGAGTGAGCGCACCCAGGACTATGCCGGCGCCGACGGCAGCGGCGAGGAGGTAAGTACGCACTCTTGCCCCTGGTGCACGTGCCCGCGACGACATGGCCACTTCCTGCGTACTGCTGAGCAGGGCCCGTTTGAGATAGACGAGGACGTGAACGCCGATCAGGATCAACCAGAGCACGGAGGCGGGGCCGTGAAGCCGGCGGGCGACCGCAAGCGACCGTCCGTGCACGACCCCCATTGCGACGCCGCTTCCGAGCAGGACAACCGTAGCGGCGACCAGCAGCGGAGCGAGCAGCCGCATCGCGAGTTGCGGTGCCCCTTTCGACCGGTACGGCTCACTGCCGGTGTAGTAGCGGGCGAATCGCCAACCGGTGCTTGCCAGTTTGAGCAGCACTGGTGGAATGAGGACGAGTCCGACGAACACGTGGAGCGAGAGGAACCTGTGTAAGCCAAACACGATCGTCGCCAACTCGACGACCGAGAGCGCAAGCACGACGAGACCAACGACAGCGGTGAGGCGTTCGTTGCCGTCCGGGTTGAGCCGTTCGCGACCTCGCTCGAGCCTGTTATCCATCACGCACCCGCTCTTTGACCGATGCTGCAATGTTCGCCTCTGCTTGGCGGCGTGCACCCAGTGGAGTCCACGGAAACGTGCATCGCGACTTTCGCTTCGACGTGAGAGTGTGTTAGCAACGCGCGTTCGATCACGGGACCTTCCTTGCTCTTGGCAGGCGGGGTGCACTTGGCGCTTCTGCCGGCGCCGCACTCGTGCGAACAGCACACACGCCACCCGATGCGAGAGGCCGGGAAGGAAGCGCAGGTCACGTACGGCTCTCTCCCCGGCCAGACCGTCAATCTAGGCCGTACGTATTAGAGGACGGTGAGAGGCCTTCCATTAGGCCGATTCAGGGTTTAACGGATCAGCTACTTCGGGATGAACTGCCCGCCATGTCGGTCATCAAGTCTCTCTGGCACTCCGTGCAAGGCGACCCGGTCTTCATGCGCCGGGTCAACGGATGGATGACGATCTTCTGGGTAGCGATGATCCCGATCTCTTACTCAATGGGCTGGCTGAGCAGCGTCACATATGTCTCTGCCCTGTCACTCTGGGCACTGGTGGCCAGCCATTGGTCGACGTGGCAGGCCGCCCGAGTGGAAGTCGCACAGGACAAAGAGATTCAACGGCAGAAAGACAATCCGATGGAAGAGAAGGTCGTCAATCGCATGGTCGAAGAGACCAATGTCGAACGACAAGAAGGCACCAGCGTCCCGCTACCCGCTCTTAACCGGCCTGATCCTTCCTAGCCTGCCCCGATAGAACTGGCCTGCTCAACAATCAGGTATGCGCCGAAGGTCTCGCCTGGTTCGGCTTCGACTACAGCCCTGACTTCGAAGTCTCCAGCAGGCCTAAGAATGACCCGGCCGGGATGCCAGTCTTTGAAACCGCTTACGAACAGACCGAGGTCGTTGCCGTTCTTGTCGATCAGCTGGTAACGGTAAGCAACCACCTGGGAAGCCCGTTCCATTTTAGGTGCGGAAGTAAACCCTGCCTGCCTACCCTGCCTACCTGCCTACTTAGCCCACTGGTTTGAGTCACCTAACAGGAGCAGCCAGCAGGCGACACACATCACTTAAGCACCCTGTCCCGCGTCACGGTTAGTTCCGAGCAGGGGTGTAGTGCCTTTGCTCTTCCCGTCCCACGTGACTACAGGGACAGTTCCCGGGTCTTCGTTCTGTCCACGTGCATCGTCCGGACTCTCCGGAGTCGCCTTAGGGGGCTTCGTATTCCAAGTCAAGGTGAATCCTTCTCTCTTGATAGGTCAGTACTGGATGCGTTCACTGGCTGACAGGCTGATGGCCGACCGCGACCCGCCTCGCCTGCTCGACGGCGTGCCGGATCCCGTCCTCGAAAGCCTGTTTGTAGTGTCGGTTCGCCATTACGTCAGGTGCGGGCCAGTCTGCGGGCCAGTCATCAGCGGATTTCAGCGGATCGAGCGGATCAGAGCGGATCACCTGAACGACCCTCAAATGGCCGGAAACCCGCTGCTGGAGCGGGTTTCCGGATTCGTAGAGCCAAGCGGGCGAAGGGGCTCGAACCCTCGACCCTCAGCTTGGGAAGCTGATGCTCTACCAACTGAGCTACGCCCGCGGGGTCGCCGCGATTGTACCCGCGGGCTTCTTCAGGCGACCGTGACCCCGGACGCGAGATAGACGTCCTGGATCGCGTTCAGGAGCTCGATGCCGTCGGCCGTCGGGCGCTGGAACGCCTTGCGGCCGCTGATCAGCCCGACACCGCCGGCACGCTTGTTGATCACCGCGGTGCGCACCGCCTCGGCGAGATCGCTCTCGCCCGAGGACGCGCCGCCGCTGTTGATCAACG
This sequence comes from uncultured Thermoleophilia bacterium, assembly GCA_963779535.1. Lineage (GTDB taxonomy): Bacteria > Actinomycetota > Thermoleophilia > Gaiellales > Gaiellaceae > PALSA-600. Next base: position 14,359 of record CAVZYP010000008.1, read on the forward strand.
GAGCCCGGCCCATGTAGCAATTCGCCACCTGGTACCGCGTCAGGTCGATCGGGTGATCGGTCGTCAGCTCCGAGTAGACCTTGGCGTTCGTCTGCCCGTATTTCGCGCCGTCGGTCGAGAGCGCGCCGTAGCCGTTGTTCACCTCGGGCATCTTCTGCTTGATGATGTCGGCTTCGATCGTGACGCCGAGATGGTTCGCCTGGCCGGTGAGATCGGCTGCGAGGCTGTAGTCGACGCCGTCCTGCTTGTACGCCGAGTTCCGCAGGTAGCACCAGAGGACGGTGAACATTCCCAGCTGGTGGGCCTCCTCGAAGGCCTCGCTCACCTCGACCAGCTGTCTCCGGCTCTGCTCGCTGCCGAAATAGATCGTCGCGCCGACGGCGGCGGCGCCCATCTCCCACGCCTGACGCGCGCTCCCGAACATCGTCTGGTCGTACTCGTTCGGATAGGTCAGAAGCTCGTTGTGGTTCAGCTTGACGATGAACGGGATCTTGTGCGCCCAGCGCCGCGACACCGCACCGAGCACGCCGATCGTCGAGGCAACCGCGTTGCAGCCCCCTTCGTGTGCAAGCTCCACGATCTTCTCGGGATCGAAGTAGGCCGGGTTCGGCGCGAAGCTCGCGCCGGCGCTGTGCTCGATCCCCTGATCGACCGGGAGGATGCTCAGGTAGCCCGTGCCGGCGAGCCGGCCGTGCGAGAAGATCGACTCCAGGTTCCGCAGCACCTGGTTCGACCGGTCGTTGATCGCGACGACGCGGTCGACGAAGTCCGGCCCCGGCAGATGCAGGTGCTCCTTGTCGATCGTCCGGCAGGTGTGGCCCAGCAAGGACTCGGCCTCGTCGCCAAGCAGCTCCTCGATGCGTTCCAGTCCCTCATGTGTGGCGACAGCCATGGTCATCCTCTCCGTCTGCAGCGATATCGATGCCGTCAATTGTAGGCCCGGTGGGGCCGCCTCCGGTCAGTACTCCCTACCGGTGAAGTGCCGGAGCTTGCTCAGCTTGTGGCGGGCCTCGATCCGGCGCACGGTCCCGGAGCGGGAGCGCATCACGAGCGAATCCGTCACCGCGCCGTCGTTGACGTACCGCACGCCCCGCAACAGGGCGCCTGTCGTCACCCCGGTCGCAGCCACGAAAACGTCGTCGCTCGCGACGAGGTCGTCGGTCATCAGCACCCGGTCGAGGTCGTAGCCCGCCGCGACGAGCGCCTGGCGCTCCTCGTCCGTCCTGCGGCCACAGCTTGCCCTGGATGCCCCCGCCCACGCACTTGAGCGCGGCAGCCGAGATGACGCCCTCCGGGGTGCCGCCGATCCCGTACAGCAGGTCGACGCCGGTCTCGGGACGGGCGGCAGCGATCGCCGGGGCGACGTCTCCGTCACGAATCAGATTCACGCGCGCGCCCGCCTCGCGCAGCTCGCCGATCAGCGCCTCGTGACGGTCGCGCTCGAGCACGACGACGCGGACGTCGGTCACGCGACGTCCCTTGGCCTTCGCGACCGCCTGGACGTTCTCGGCCGGCGTCGCGTTGATGTCGATCACATCGACGGCGTCGGCTCCCGCCGCGATCTTCTCCATGTAGAACGCCGCGCCCGGGAAGAACATCGACCCGCGCTCGGCGACCGCGATCACGGCGATTGCGTTCGGCTGCCCGAGGGCCGTCAGGCGGGTGCCCTCGAGTGGGTCGACGGCGACGTCGACCTGGGGGCCTTCTCCCTGCCCCACCTCCTCGCCGTTGTAGAGCATCGGCGCTTCGTCCTTCTCCCCCTCGCCGATGACGACCACGCCGTCCATGACGACGGTGTCGAGCATCGCCCGCATCGCATCGACGGCGGCCTGATCCGCCGCCAGCTTGTCGCCGCGACCGACCCACCGGCCGGCGCCCATGGCCGCCGCCTCGGTGACGCGGACGAGCTCGAGCGCGAGGTTGCGGTCCGGCCTTGGGGTGCCCATCGCCCCGGGATCCTAGAGTGATGCGGTGATTCGCGGCCGTCGAGGCCGCGAATCACATCCGGTCCGGCGCGTCGACCCCGACGAGGTCGAGGCTGCGCGCGATCACCTGCTGGGTCGCGCGGCAGAGGCCGAGCCGGAACGACTGGGCCGGGTCTCCGAGCACGCGGCACTCGTGGTAGAAGCGGTGAAAGTCGTCGGCGAGGCGAATCGCGTACGCCGGCAGAAGCTGCGGCCCGCGCCGCTCGGCGGCCTCGCGCACCGTGGCCGGAAAGTCCGTCAGGCGCTTGATCAGCTCCTTCTCCTCCGCGACGAGCGGGCCGGGCGGCGGACCGCCGATCTCCGCGGCCCCCGCGTTGCGGAGGATCGCCGCGATGCGCGCGTGGGCGTACTGCACGTAGTAGACCGGGTTCTTCTGCGATTTCTCCGCAGCCAGGTCCAGGTCGATCTCGATCGTCTGATCGGGGCCTCGGTTGACGAGATACCAGCGGGCGGCGTCGACGCCGATCTCGTCCATCACGTCGTCCAGGAAGACGACGTTGCCGGCGCGCTTCGAAGCCTTCGACGACGCGCCGCCTCGCGTCAGGTGCACGAACTGGTAGAGCAGCACCTCGACCCGCTCGGGGTCGAGCCCGAGCATGCGTGCGATCGCCGCGTACCAGCGCGCTGTCGCGTGATGGTCGGCGCCGAGCACGTAGATCGCGCGGTCGTAGCCGCGATCGAGCTTGTCGACGAGATACGCGACGTCGGCGGCGCGATAGGTCGGAGCCCCGCCCCTCTCATCCGACCGGATCAGCACCCAGTCCTGCTCGTCCCCGTAGGCCGACGAGCGCGCCCACAGCGCTCCGTCCTTCTCGTAGGTGTCGAGCTTCGGGAGCAGTCCGTCGAGACGCTGCTCGAGCTCGCTCTGCAAGACCCAGCTGTCGAAGTGGATGCGGAATCGCTCCAGGGTGCGCTCGATCGACGCGAGCATCTTCGGCACCGGATCGCCGTCGGCCGCCGCGAGCTCCTCGACGTACGCGCCCTGGTATCCGTCCTCCGCGACCGGCTCCCCACGCCGGAGCGCTGCGATCGACTCGCGAAAACGGTCCATCTGCGCGCCGGCGTCGTTGTAGTAGTACTCGCGCGACACGTCGTGGCCTCCGAACGCAAGCAGGCGTGCAACACAATCGCCGTACGCACCGTTTCGAGCCGCGGAGACGACGATCGGGCCGGTCGGATTCGCGGAGACCATCTCCACCTGGACGCGCTCGGCCGGCTCGGCCCAGCCGCCTCCGTACCCATCCCCGATCTCCGCGAGCGCCGCGAGGAAGAACGCGTCGGCGACGCGCACGTTGATGAACCCGGGCCCGGCCACTTCAGCGGCTGCGACGTCGTCGAGGGCCGCGATCTGCTCGGCGTACTCCTGTGCGAGCTCGCGCGGCGATCGGCCGACGGTCTTGGCCGAGCGCAGCGCGACGTTGGTCGCGAAATCGCCGTGAGCCGGGTCCTTGGGCCGTTCGAGCTCGATTCCTTCGCCCAGCTCCTCGCTGATGCGAGCAGCGAGCCGCTCGACAGCGCTAGACAACGGCTTCCAGTGGCTCGAACATCACGTCCAACCATAGCCACCGGGGAGAAACCCTCACGTCGCTCTAGTATCGTCGAGACAGATGGACGACGGCCCGGAGCGGCAGCTCAACATCCACATGGATCCGGCGAACCTCGCGGGTGTCTACGCGAACTTCGCGAACATCACGTTCTCGGACTACGAGTTCACGCTCACCTTCGCCCGCATCGATCATGAGGTCGAGGAGGGCGACGTTCCCGGCGTCGTCGTCTCACGCGTGAACATGTCGCAGCAGTTCATGCGCGAGCTGCTCGCGGCGATGCAGGACGCCTACTCGAAGTACGCGACGGTCAAGGGCATCCAGGACCTGCCCGAGACCGACGACCACCCCTAGCGTCCTAGCGCTTCCAGCGCTCGGTCATCGCGATGCGCTGCATCAGCGTCGGGTGGTTCTCGAGCCACAGGTAGTCCCAGAGCGGTGGGCTCGGGTCCTCGAGGCTCGTCTGCTCGAAGCTCTCGAAGAGCTTCCGGGCCGAGGCGGGATCGCGGGTCGCGTTCAGAGCGCGCCAGTCCGCCTCCGCCTCGTAGCGCCGCGAGACGACGTTCTGAATCGGAGCCGTCAGCAGCGCCAGCACGGCAAGCGTCAGGATGACCAGCGGAAGGTTGGCCGGGTCGCCGACGCCGCCGCGCCGCCTCGTGACGAGCGCGACGAGCCACAGCGTCGGGAGCACGAGCAGCGCCGTCCAGCCGAGCGCCTTCAGGACGTGACGGCTGCGCACGTGACCGAGCTCGTGAGCCACCACGACGTCGATCTCGCCGCGGGAGAAGCGACCGTCGAGCAGCGTGTTCCAGACCACGACATGCGTGGCCGGCCCGAATCCGACCGTGAACGCGTTCGCCTGGCTCGTCCACGACGAGACGTCCTGGACACGCACTGGGGTGCCGGTCACATGCTCGACCCGCTCGAGCCGCACCACGTCCGAACGCAGGAGCGGGCTGGCGAGCGGACGCGCCCCGGCGGCGCTGAGCCAGCCCGACACGAAGGCGAAGAACAGTGCGATCCCGACGATCACCGGCCACGCGATCAGCCACCACAGGCGAAAGCGGTGCGCCAGCCCCACGAGCAAAACGATCGTCGCCATGGCGGAGACGGCCTCCGGCCCGAGCGTCGACCACTGGGAGCCGAGCCATGCGGCCACGTCGAACGGCCCGAGCCCCCAGTGGTGCTGCCACCACAGGTCGGCGAAGCTGAAGGGCAGGGACACGAACCACAGGGTGACGAGGAGCACCATGCCGGCGATCACGGCGCTGCCGACGGCGCCGAGCCCGATCTGTCGAATCGATCGAGGCAGCCGCCACGTGAGCACGACGAGCGCGGTGAGCGTCGCGGCCGTCGAGAGGAGCCAGAGGACGTCCTCGCCGGTCGAGTAGCTGCGCGACCGCGCGAGCGCATGCGCGCTGAAGTACTTGCGCTGGTCGAAGCCGGAGAGGTGGAGCGACGGCACGCTCGTCCGCCAGAGGAGCCACGCTGCCCCGCACCACACGACTGCCGCGACGGCTAGCGTGGCAGCCCTCCCAATGCGCATCGGCGTTATTTCAGACATCCACTCCAATCTTCCTGCGCTCGAAGCCGTGCTGGCTGACGTCGAGCGCGAGGCGCCCGACGCGGTCTGGTGCCTCGGCGACATCGTGGGCTACGGGCCTCACCCGAACGAATGCGTCGACCTGGTACGGAGCCGGGCCGCCCTGTCGCTGTGCGGCAACCACGATCTGGCGGTGGTCGGCACGATCGACAGCACCGACTTCACGGGCGACGCGGGCGCCGCGGCCCGCTGGACGACGACAGAGCTCGGTGAGGATCAAGCGCAGTGGCTGCGCGGCCTGCGTCCGATCTGCCGAACGCCCGGGCTTCGAGCTCTACCACGGGAGCCCGCGCGACCCCGTCTGGGACTACGTGCTCAGCGAGCAGGTGGCATTGATCAGCATCCTCGAGACGACTGCGCCGCTCGTGCTCGTCGGCCACAGCCACGTCGCGCTCGGGATCGGCTGGAACGACGCGGAGCTGACGGGGGGCCTGGCGCCCGAGGGGACCGAGCTCGACCTGGGAGCCCGCCGCTGGCTGCTGAATCCGGGCTCGGTCGGCCAGCCCCGTGACGGCGACCCACGGGCCGCGTGGCTGCTGGTCGACGATGCCGCGGGCCGGGCCACGTTCCGGCGCGTCCCGTATCCGGTCGCGGAGACGCAGGCCGCGATCCGGAAACGCGGCCTTCCCGACGTGCTCGCGTCCCGGCTCGCGCACGGGATCTAGCGGAGCCACGCCGGCTGCGGGCTAACCGGTGACGACGCCGGCGTCGGTGGCGACGCCGAAGGTGAAGCCCTCGCGGGCGAGCGCCAGCTGAACGTCCTCGCGGGCCTTGAAGATCCGCCACTTCACGGTGGCGAGCGTGACCTCGAGCGAGTCGGCGATCTCGTTGTACGAGAGGCCGACCACGTCGCGCAGCAGCAGGGCCATCTTCAGGTCGACGGGCAGTTCGTCGATCGACCGCCAGAGCGCGTCGATCACCTCTGCCTGCTCGGCAGGCTGGTCGACCGCCTCGAGCTGCGGCGCGTCGTCGAGGTTGATCGGTGAGAGCGGCCGGCGTTCCTTTGCGCGCAGCTCGTCCAGCACGCGGTTCTTGGTCACCTGGAAGAGCCAGGTCGTGAACTTGCAGCGCAGCGAGAAGCGCGGCAGGCCCTGGAAGACGCGCAGGAACACCTCCTGCGTGAGGTCCTCGGCGAGCGCCTTGTCGCCGTTCGTCAGGCGCAGGACGTAGTTGTAGACCGGGGTCTCGTACGCGTTCACGATGATGGCGAACGCACGCTCATCGCCGCGCTGGGCCTTCCGCAGGATCGCAAGATCAGGCTGGGGTAGCGACAAGTGGGCTCAGTATATCCGGCTTTGCGGCTGTTTCCTCCGCCCTTACGTACGATTTACGAGCGACCGGCCCGACAGCTCCGGCGGCCGCTCCAGCCCTAGGAGCTCGAGGGCCGTGGGGATCAGGTCGGCGATCTCGCCGCCGCTCCTCAGGCTCACGTCCGGGGCCGTGACGATCAGCGGGACCGGGTTCGTGGTGTGGGCCGTATGGGGGCTCGTCCCGTCGTCCTCGAGCATCTTCTCGGCGTTTCCGTGATCGGCCGTGATCAGGCAGACGCCGCCGAGCTCGCCGACGCGCTCGACGACCCGGCCGAGGCAGCGGTCCGTCGTTTCGACAGCCTGGACGACCGCCGGGATGACCCCGGTGTGGCCGACCATGTCGGGGTTCGCGAAGTTGACGACGCAGAACGCGAATCCGTTTCCGATCTGCGCCACCACCGCATCGGCGACCCCTGCGGCGGACATCTCGGGCTTGTGGTCGTAGCTCGGGACGTCACGCGGGCTCGGGACGAGCACGCGCGTCTCCCCCGGCCACTCGTCTTCACGTCCGCCGTTGAAGAAGTAGGTCACGTGGGCGTACTTCTCGGTCTCGGCGGCGTGGAGCTGCTTCAGGCCGTGGGCGGAGAGCACCTCGGCGATCGTGTTCGGCACCGTCTGCTCCTCGAACGCGATCGGCGTCGGGAGGTCGGAGGAATAGCGGGTCATCGTCGTCACGTCGAAGCCGTTGTCCAGAAGCAGCCGGGTCAGCTGTCGCCCCCGGTCCGGGCGGAAGTTGAAGAAGATCGCGGTATCGCCGGCCTCGAGCCGTGGCGTGCCGGCGAGCACGATCGGCTCGATGAACTCGTCCGTGATCCCCGCGTCGTAGCTCGCCTGAACCGCCGCGCGCACGTCGGTGGCGCTGGTGCCGACCCCCTGCGTGATCGCGTCGTACGCCAGCTGTGTGCGTTCCCACCGCTGGTCGCGGTCCATCGCGTAGTAGCGCCCGACGACGGTCGCGATCCGGTCCTCGGGCAGCTCTGCGAGATCTGCAAGCGCAGCGTGCGGCGAGACGTCACGGCCGTCGGTGAACGCATGCACCCACGTCTTCTCCGGCGCGAACCGAAGCAGCGCCTGGAGGTGCTCGATGTGCGAGTGGACGCCCCCGTGGGACACGAGGCCGAGCAGATGCACCCGCTTGCCGCGCTCGAACGCCGCCCGCAGCACGGGGTTCTCGAAGAACGACCCGTCCTCGATCGACTTGTTGACGCGCATCAGGTCCTGGTAGAGCCGCCGCCCCGAGCCGATCGTCAGATGGCCCACCTCGCTGTTTCCCATCTGGCCGGGCGGCAGGCCGGCGGCCTCGCCGGAGGCTTCGATCGTCGTATGCGGGAACTCGCGCCACAGGCGGTCGAACACCGGCGTCTCGGCCAGCTCGACGGCGTTGCCCGGGCCTGCCGCGGCGCAGCCCCAGCCGTCGAGGATGACGAGCGCTACGAGCGGGACGCGGTCAGGCATATGGCTGCGAACGAGTCGATGTCGAGCGAGGCGCCGCCGACCAGTGCGCCGTCGACCGCGCTCTGCGAGAACAGCTCCGCGGCGTTCTCCGGCTTCACCGAGCCGCCGTAGAGCACCGGCAGGTCGAGCACGGACTTGATCGTCTCGTGCGCCTCCTGCGCCATCTCGGGAGTCGCGGTCTTCCCGGTGCCGATTGCCCAGACCGGCTCGTACGCGATCACCAGGTTGTCGTCGGCCTCGAGCACGCCGACCTGGCGGCGGAGGACGTCGTCCGTCTGGCCCGCCTCGCGTTCCGCGAGCGTCTCGCCGACGCACGCGATCACGTTCAGCCCGCCCTCGAGCGCCGCATGACAGCGCCGCGCGACCGTCTCGTCGGTCTCGCCGAAGTACTGGCGACGCTCCGAGTGGCCGACGAGCGTGCCGTAGGCGCCGAGCTCCCGGAGCATCAGCGCGGAGACCTCACCGGTGAACGCGCCTTCGCTCTCCCAGTGGCAGTTCTGGGCGAAGACACCGATCTCCGTACCGGCGAGCGCCTGCACGGATGCCTCGAGTGAGACGTACGGCGGAGCGACGACGACGTCCACGTCAGCGGGCAGGGCGGCGTCGCGCAGCGCACGACAGAACTCACCCGCTTCGCGCGGCCCTTTGTACATCTTCCAGTTGCCGGCGATCAGCATCAGACCGGGATCGCCGCCACTCCGGGCAGCTCCTTGCCCTCGAGGAGCTCGAGCGAGGCACCGCCTCCCGTGGAGATCCACGAGATTCGAGCGGCGACGCCGGCGTCGTGCACCGCACGCACCGAATCGCCCCCGCCGACGACCGTGAAGCCGCCGCAGTCCGCGATCGCCTGAGCGACCGCAAACGTCCCGGCGGCGAAGCTCGGCCATTCGAAGACGCCCATCGGGCCGTTCCAGAACACCGTCCGCGCTGCCGTGATGCGGCGGGCGAAGTCCTCACGGGTCTTCGGCCCGATGTCGAGACCGAGCCAGCCGGCGGGCAGGGCCGCAAACGGGCTCACCTGGATCTCGGCATCCTCCGAGAACGCGGACGCCGCGAGCACGTCCTGCGGGAGGATCGCGTCGAACGAGAAGGGATTCTCGGCGCGAACGTCTTCGGCCATCTTCCCGCCGATCAGGACTTCGTCCGCGCGGCCGCCCAGGTTCTCGAGCACCGCGATCTTGTCCTCGACCTTGGCGCCTCCCGAGACGATCACGAACGGACGCTCGACAGCTCCGAGGAGCGCTCCGAGGTGCTTGAGCTCGTCGAGCAGCAGGAGCCCCGCATACGCGGGCAGCAGCTGCGCCACTCCCACCGTCGACGAATGGGCCCGGTGCGCCGAGCCGAACGCGTCGTTCACATAGAGATCGCAGCCCTCCGCGAGCTCCCGCGCGAACCCGTCGTCGTTCTTGGTCTCCCCCGCGTTGAAGCGTGTGTTCTCGAGCACCCGGATCCGGTCGTCGCCGAGGAGCTCGGCGAGCCGGGCCCGCACCGGCTCGAGCGAGAACCTCGCGTGGTCCTCGGCCGTCTTCGGCCGCCCGAGATGTGAGCACACCCGCACCTCGCGGGCGCCGCGGTCGAGCAGGAGGCGCAGCGTGGGCAGCGACGCGCGGATCCGCGTGTCGTCCGCGACGCGACCTCCGTCGAGCGGAACGTTGAGATCCGCCCGGACGAGGACGACCTTGTCAGCGACGTCGGCAGCCTCGACCGACCGGGGCAGTCTCACAGCACCTTCGCGACGAGGTCGACGAGCCTGCACGAGTAGCCCCACTCGTTGTCGTACCAGCCGAAGACCTTCGCCGACGTGCCGTTCGTCATCGTCAGGTCGCTGTCGAACGTGCAGGAGGCGGGCGAGTGGACGATTGCCGTCGAGACCAGCGGCTCCGTCGAGTAGTCGAGATACGGAGCAAGCGGGCCGCTCGCCGCTGCAGCTGCGAACGCGGCGTTGACCGAGTCGACGGTCACCTCCGCACGAAGCTCGACGACGAAGTCGGTGATCGACCCGGTGGCGACCGGGGCACGTACGGAGATGCCGTCGACCTTGCCTTTGAGGTGCGGCAGCACGACACCGATCGCACGGGCTGCACCGGTCGAGGTCGGTATGAGGTTGATCGCGGCGGCATGGGCGCGCCGAAGGTCCTTGTGTGGCAGGTCGAGCACCTGCTGATCGTTCGTGTAGGCGTGGATGGTCGTCATGTAGCCGCGCTCGATGCCGAAGCTCTCGTCGAGGATCTTCGCCATCGGCGCGACACAGTTCGTCGTGCACGACGCGTTGGAGATGATCGAGTGCCGTTCGGGGTCGTACGCGTCGTCGTTGACGCCGAGGACGAGCGTGACGTCCGGGTCGGTTGCGGGCGCCGAGATGATCACCTTCTTCGCACCGGCATCGAGATGCTTCTGTGCGGAGGCCCGGTCGGTGAAGAAGCCGGTCGATTCGATCACCACGTCGACGCCGAGGTCGCCCCACGGCAGATTTGCCGGATCCCGCTCGGCGAGGCCTTTCAGCTCCTTGCCGTCGACGACGAGAGAGCCCCCTTCGACTTGCACCTCACCCTGGAACGGTCCCAGCACCGAGTCGTGGCGCAAAAGGTGAGCCATCGTCGGAACGTCGCCCAGGTCGTTGAAGGCAACGATCTCGAAATCCCCGCCACGCTCGAGCGTGGCGCGAAAGAAGTTGCGGCCGATCCGGCCGAATCCATTGATCCCTACGCGTGTTTTCGCCATGACGGCGACTCTAACTAAGCGGCGGTGGCAGTGATTCCGTAGATCGCCGCGAGCTTCTCGCGCAGGTAGCGCACGTACGGCTCGGGATCGATCTGCGAGGTGCCGACGACGCGTTCGAGCGTCTCGCCCGGTGTGAACTTGCGGCCGTACCGGTGCAGGTGCTCGCGCAACCAGTCGCGGAGGGGCGCGAACTCGCCCTCTTCGAAGCCGTCATAGAGATCGGGCAGGTCGATCATCACCTTCTCCCAGATCTGTGCCGAGATCAGGTTGCCGAGCGCGTAGGTCGGGAAGTAGCCGATCGAGCCGCCCGACCAGTGGACGTCCTGCAGGACCCCGAGCGTGTCGTTCGGGACCTCGATGCCGAGGTACTCCCACATCCGCCGGTTCCACTCCTCGGGGAGCTGCTCGAGCGGGAACTCGTCGGCCAGCATGGCCTGCTCGAGCTCGAAACGCAGGATGATGTGCAGGTTGTAGGTCGCCTCGTCGGACTCCACGCGAATCAGCGACGGCTCGACGGCGTTCACCTCGCGATACCAGCGGTCGTAGTCGTAGCCACCGAGCTCGTCGGGGAAGAGCTGCTGCAGCCGTGGGAAGAAGTGGCGCCAGAACGGCAGCGAGCGGCCGACGAGGTTCTCCCACATACGGCTCTGCGATTCGTGCATGCCGAGCGAGACGCCGCGCGCGAGAGGTGAGCGCTCGAGCGCCGGGTCGACCTGGTGCTCGTACAGCCCGTGCCCGAACTCGTGCATCGTTCCGAACAGGCCGCCGAGGTGCTCGCTGAAGTAGCGGGTGGTGATGCGGATGTCCGTGGTCCCGGTCCCGGACGCGAACGGATGCACGGTCGGATCGAGGCGCCAGGCCTCGGACGTGAAGCCGAACTTACGGAGCACCTCGAGCTCGAAGACCTTCTGAGGCTCGAGCGCGAAGTTGTGGTCGTGCGGCTCGTTGCCGCCCCGCTCGGCGACCTCCTTCACCAGAGGCGCCTGGTGCTCCTTCAGGTAGTCGAAGAGCACGCGCACCTGTTTCGTCTTCATGCCGCGCTCGTAGTCGTCGAGGACGATGTCGTACGGCTCGTCGCCGACGTCGAAGCAGTCGATGTAGCGCTTGCGGAGATCGAGGTTCTTGCGCAGGACCGGCAGGAACGCGGCGAAGTCGTTCCGTTTCCGCGCGTCGACCCAGACGGGATTCGCCAGCGCCGCGGAGCGAGACATCTCCGCGCGCAGCTCCGCCGGCACCTGGCTCGCCTTCTCCCAGTCGCGCGCTGCGACCCGGATGAGGCTCGCCTCGAACGAGTCGTACTCCTGCTGCTCGCCCCAGCTCCGCAGGCTGTCGATCAGCTTGCCGACCTCCGGAGAGGTGAACTTCTGATGGGCGATCCGGCCGACCGTCGCGAGCTGCTCGGCCCGCAAGGCAGCGCCGCCGGGGGGCATCATCACCTGCTGGTCCCAACCGAGCAACGAACCCGTCTTCGACAGATCCGAGATCTCGGCGAGCCGCTCCCGCAGATCGTCGAACTTCGCCTGGCTCACGAGAGAGAAACCTATATGAGGCGGCCGGGCCGCTGCCGTGACAAGGCAACGGGCCGATCTGGCGGGCCGGAGGGAAGGTTCCGAGGACGATCCCTCCCTCCGGTTGTCCGGATTCGAGCGCCGGCGGCGGACGGGGTCTGTATCCACCGTCGGCCGAGCCCGGGCCCGCCAAGGCATGAGTATGGGTTCACGGACCGTTGTTTCGCTAGAGCAGTTGCAAATCGGACAACATCAGTTTGCAGCGAGAACGGTGATCTCCCGCAGACGGCGCTGGGCGGTCCCTTTCGTGATCGGCGGGCGCGCCTTGGCCGCGAGCTCGCGCAGGGAGGCCGACGGGTGCCGCAGGCGAAGCTCGGCGATCTCGACGAGATGCTCTGGCAGCGCATCGAGCCCAAGGACGTTGATCGCCTCGACCTGCTGATGCGCGGCTCGTGCGCTCCGGACGAGGTTCGCCTCGTCGGCGTTCGCGAGCCGGTTGGCGTCCTCGCGGAGCGCTGCGAGGACGGCGTGCTCCTCCAACCGCAGCGCGGTGTCACCGGCACCCGCGAGGGCGAGAACATCGGCGATTGCCTCGTGGCCCTTCGCGTAGGCAACGGCGTGGGCGCGCCGTTCGACAACGCTCAACCGCACGTCCTCGCCGGCCGCGACGTCGGCGATGAAACGTGCACCTTCGATCCCGCTGGCACGCAGTTCGAGATGGGGACCGCGCGGTCCGGACAGCGACCCCGCACCCAGGATGGCTCCGCGCAGGTAGGCGCCACGGCAGCATGAACGCCCGACGACGCGCTTCGGCGGCTTTCCGAGCGGTGCGCCGGACGGGGAAAGCACGCCGGCCTCGCGCAGCACGTCGAGGGCGTGATCGTCGACGTCGACGTGCAGCTGGTACCTCGTCGCGCGGTCGAAGGACCGGCGCGAGTAGGTCCGGATCTCCGACCGCACTCCGAGGTCGCGCAGGAGCGCGAAGGCGCGCCGGGCGATCGCCGAGCCAACCAGGTCGAGGTGCACCGCGACGGTCCCGCCGCGCAGATGCCAGGCTCCCGAGGCGTGGAAGAGCGCCGACAGCTCGGCCAGGCAACAGCAGCGCCGCGCCGGTGCGATCTGCGCGAGCTCGTCGCGGAGGTCGTCAGAGAGTGACGTGCTCGAGCTCCAGGAGCCGCTTCTTGTAGGCCACGCCCAGGTCGCCCCAGCTGCCGAGGCCGTTCGCCGAGACGACCCGGTGCACGGGCAGGAACGGTGCGAGGTCGCAGCGGGCGCAGAACGTTCCGGCCGCCCGGGCCGCGCCGGGGTAACCGGCGAGCGCGGCCAGCTCACCGTAGGTGACCACCTCACCGCGCGGGACCGTCAGCAGCGCGTGTGCGCAATCGGCGTAGAACCCGTGCGCATCCAGCCGCAGCGGCACGTCGTCGAACGAAACCGCGTCCCCCGCAAAAAACGCCTGCAAACGGAGGACCAGCGTCTGAGCCGGCTCTGAGCCGGCTCTGAGCCGGCTCAGACGCCGTGGGCGCGGCAGCTCGCTGTGGAAGACACGGCTGTCCTCGTCGAGCCAGAGCTCCCCCACGCCCCAGCCGGGCGCGTCGTACTGCACCAGCGTCGGCTTCATTGCCGATGTTGTAGCTTCGCCGCGTGACGCGGGCGCAGTTGCCGGCACTCGGCTACCTCTACGTGGCTCTCGCCCTGCCGGCGCTGCTGCTCGGCGTGGGCCACGAAGGTGCGGTCTCGGCGTTCTTCACGGCCGCGGCATTCTCCTACTTCTGGTTCCTCGCCAGCCTGCGCAGTCTCGTCGACCAGTTCGATCCGCACGGCTTCTACGGCAGCGTTGTCGTGATGGGCGGCGCATCATTCATCGTCCTCCAGGGAGCCGCGCTCCTGCTCGACGACCCACGGTTCGCAGGCCCGTCGTCGGCCGCCGCGGCCGCGCTGATCGTCAGCTCGTCGCTGGCGGCCGCGCGGGCGCGGAAGATCCCGAAGTGGTTCGGCCGCGCCGGAGTCGCCGGCGGCATCGCCGTCCTCGGTGTCGGGCTGATCGAAGCTGCTTCCAACTGGACGTTCGCCGGGGACACGGTGTTCGCCTCGTCGATCGGCTTCATGGTGTGGGTCGTCGTAACGGCGACCTATCTCCTGCGCCGCTGATCGCCTCGTACTCCGCCAGCGTCAGCTCGATCTCGTCCGAGCAGCCGGAGGCGCCGCACTCGCAGGCGAACTCCAGCGGCTCGTCGGGCAGCACGACCGGCACGAGCGACTCGCGGTAGAGCCGCACCTGGGTCGCGACCACGTCGTTCTCGAAGCGGCGCATCGACGTGAGATCGGCGCCGCGCGGCCCACGCTCGATCGCCGGTCGAAGCTGCTCGGCCGCCAGCTCGATCATCTCGTCGAGCGGCCGGTCGACCGGGAGCACCGGAAGTCGCAGCTCGCGAGCCTCCCGGGCGAAGCGGGCGGTGATCATCAGGTCCCGCTCGGTCGCGTTCACCCGGGCGCGCAGACCGTCCGACGTGCCGGGCAGCGGCCCTCGGCCGAGCAGGCGGGCTTCCTGTTCGCCCGCGTCCGGGATGAGAAAGAGCGCGTGATCGCGGTCGGACAGCACGGCCGCGACCGAGGTCGGAAAGAGCTGAGGCCCCTCCACGATCACCGACGGCGAGTCGGGCAGATCGCGCAGATCCTCCAGGACGAGGCGGAAGCGATGACGCGACGTGTTGACGAACCATTCGAGCATCCTTTCGGGTGAAGCGTGCACCCAGCGTTCGTCCATCGAGAGAACGCTGAATTCCGTGGTCGGCATGCGAGCCTCGTGCACCCACGTCCTGCGGTCGACGTTGTAGAGCTGAAGATCGAACCGGCGCGAAAGCGCCTTGGCGATCGACGATTTGCCGCTCCCCTGGCCTCCGCCGATCCACAAGACGTGCGAGGGGTCCACGCCCGTAATCTAGGCCCATGAGCACCCATGCGATCTTCCGTACCCCCGAGCCCCGCAACGAGCCGATCAACGACTACGCGCCCGGCAGTCCCGAACGCGAGCGCCTGCAGCGGCGCGTCGAGCAGATCCGGAGCGAGCGCATCGAGATCCCGCTCGTGATCGGCGGCAAGGACATCACCACCGGCGACCTCAAGCCGGCGGTCATGCCCCACGACAAGGATCACGTGCTCGCGGACGTGCACCAGGGCGGCGCGGAGCACGTGCAACTCGCGATCGACGCGGCCGCGGCCGCCTGGGCCGACTGGTCGCGCTGGCCGTGGGAAGAGCGCGCATCGGTGCTGTTGCGCGCCGCCGAGCTCCTGGCCGGCCCCTGGCGCGACACGCTGAATGCGGCCACGATGCTCGGCCAGTCGAAGACCGCGCATCAGGCGGAGATCGACGCCGCCTGCGAATCGATCGACTTTCTCCGTTTCAACGTCGAGTTCATGACCCGGATCTACGCGGAACAGCCGATCTCGTCGCCGGGCATCTGGAACCGCATGGAGTACCGGCCGCTCGAGGGCTTCGTGTTCGCCGTGTCGCCGTTCAACTTCACCGCGATCGCCGCGAACCTGACGAGCTCGCCGGCGCTGATGGGCAACGCGATCGTGTGGAAGCCGGCCGGCACGGCGATGCTCTCCGCGTACTACCTGATGCGCCTCTTCCAGGAGGCCGGACTGCCGGACGGCGTGATCAACCTGGTCTACGGCTCGGGGCCGACGATCGGGGACGCCGCCCTTGCGAGCCCACAGCTCGCAGGCATCCATTTCACGGGCTCCACCTCGGTCTTCAACGGCATGTGGCGCACGGTGGCGTCGAACATGGAGCGGTTCCGCAACTATCCGCGCATCGTCGGCGAGACCGGCGGCAAGGACTTCATCGTCGCGCATCCGTCCGCAGACGTCGACGCGCTCGCGACGGCGATCGTGCGCGGCTCCTTCGAGTACCAGGGGCAGAAGTGCTCCGCGTCGTCGCGCATCTACGCCCCTTCGAACCTCTGGCCGGCGCTGCGCGAGCGCCTGCAGGAGCAGGTCGCGACGATCACGATGGGCGACGTCTCCGACTTCGGCAACTTCATGGGGGCCGTCATCGACAGCTCGTCGTTCCGCACCCAGGCGGACGCGATCGAGGAAGCAAAGGCGAACGCCGAGTCCGACATCGTCGTCGGCGGGGGCTACGACGACTCGACGGGTTACTTCGTCGAGCCGACCGTGATCGAGACGCGCGACCCCGGCTTCAGGACGATGAGAGAGGAGCTCTTCGGCCCGGTGGTCACGACGTACGTCTATGACGAGAACAAATGGGACGACACACTCGAGCTCGTCGACACGACGGCACCCTACGGTCTGACGGGCGCCGTCTTCTCGGAGGACCGCGCAGCCGCGGCGGAGGCGCAGCAGAAGCTCCGCTATGCGGCCGGGAACTTCTACGTCAACGACAAGCCGACCGGCGCCGTCGTGGGACAGCAGCCGTTCGGCGGTGCGAGGGCCTCGGGCACGAACGACAAGGCCGGCTCGATGTGGAACCTGATCCGCTGGGTCAGCCCGCGCTCCATCAAGGAGACGTTCACACCGCCGACCAGTTACCGCTACCCGTTCATGGACGGCCCCGGCGACGACGCCGGAACCTGACGATCAGCGAACGCGGAACGCCCAGGCAACTGCGGTTCCGTGGCCCGCGGTGCGGGCGTACGCGACCGCCACGTGCTTGCCCTTGGCGAGCGGGGCGCTCGGCGCGCCGTAGATCGTGCCGCGGGTCGGCGTCAGGCCGCCGCCCTTCTCGAGCAGCTCCGTGCCGTCCACCCAGAGCGCGCTCTGGACCAGAGGCGCGCGTGCAGACAGCTCGGCGGCAACCTGCGGCGTCGCGGCAGCGACGCCGTGCGGGCCGAGAATCGCCACCTGAACGAGCCCGCTCGTGTCGGGCCGCCACCTGCCGCCGCTCAGCCGAAGCACTCGGGCGTTTGCACCGGAGACGACCACCGCCCAGCCTTCGCTCTGGTAGAGCACCTTCCCCGGTCCGGGCTTCGGCGGCGGCGTGGTCTTCGTCGTCGTGACGACGGCCTTCGAGGAGCCGCCGCAGCCGGCGAGCATCGCGACGAGAGCTGCGAGAGCGATCCAGCGCACGCCGCCAGGGTAGTCACTGCCTTACGCACCGCCGGTGCGGTGGAGCTGGGCATAGATCGACCGGGCGGTCTTCGCCGGTACACCGGGCACACCCTCGAGCTCCTCACGCGTGGCCGAAACCACCGCCTCTGCGGAGCCGAAATGCCGGAGGAGGCTCCTCCGGCGGGCAGGCCCGACGCCCTCGAGCTGATCGAACATCGACTCGCGCGCAGTCGCATCACGCCGCTGGCGGTGGAAGGTGATCGCAAAGCGGTGCGCCTCGTCGCGGATGCGCTGCAGGAGCTGCAGTCCCGGCGACTGAGGCGAGAGGAGGATCGGGCCGGGCCGTCCGGGCACGAACACCTCCTCGATCCGTTTGGCGAGCGAGATGACGGCGACCCGCGGCAGATCGAGCTCCTGCATGGCGGCAAGCGCAGCCGACAGCTGGCCCTTGCCTCCGTCGATCACGACCAGGTTCGGAGTGGCGGCGAACGACTCGTTCCACTCGACCGAGGCCGGGTCGGCCGACAGACGCGCAAAACGGCGGGCGATCACCTCGCGCATCGCCGCGAAGTCGTCCTGGCCGTCGAGGTCGCGCACACCGAATTTCCGGTAGTGGCCCTTCTTCGCGACGCCGTCCTCGAACACGACCATCGAACCGACGATCTCCTGGCCCTGGATGTTGGAGATGTCGAAGCACTCGATCCGAATCGGCAGCGACTCCAGGTTGAGCACCTCGCGCAGTTCTTCGAGCGCCTCGACCCGGCGCGCGCGTTTCGTCTCGGCCTGGAACGTCTCCGACGCGAGCGCCAGCTCCGCGTTCTGCTGGGCCAGCTCCTGCAGGCGCCGCTTTTCGCCGCGTTCGGGCGCGCGCACCTCGACGTGCGCGCCGCGGCGCTCGGAGAGGAACGCCTCGAGCGCGTCGGTATCGCCTGAGCCTCGCGGCACGAGGATCTGCGGCGGGATCGAAGGCGCGGCCCCGTAGTACTCGAGGCAGAACTGCTCGAGCACCTCGCCGAGCTCTTCCCCCGCCGCGTTCTCGAGGTGAAAGGCGTACCGGTCGACCATTCTCCCTTCGCGCAGCGGAAAGAGCTGAACCGCCGCCCGCTCGGACGACACCGCTACGCCGACCACGTCCACCGAGCCCAGGTCGCGCCGCTCGACGGCCTGCCGCTCCGACAGCCGCTCGATCGCCCTCAGGCGGTTGCGATATCTGGCTGCATCCTCGAACCGCTCCGACGCGGCTGCCAGTTTCATCTGCTCCTCGAGCCGTCGGCGAATCGGCTTGTCGTCGCCCGAGAGGAACTCGATCACCTGGTCGATCAGGTCGCGATAGTCCTCCTTCGAGATGTACCCGACGCACGGCGCATGGCAGCGCTCGATGTGAAAATCGAGGCAGGGGATCCCGCTGTGCCTTCCGGGCTGCGGCCCTTCGCACGGCCGGTAGCGGAACACGCGATTCAGGACGTCCAGGGTCTCGCGCACCTTCTTCGCATTCGCGTACGGCCCGAAGTACTCGACGCCGCGCCGGTGGCGCTCACGCGTGAACATGACCCGGGGATAGTCGTCCTCGACCGTGACGGCGATATACGGGAACGACTTGTCATCGCGCAGTCGAACGTTGAACGGGGGCCGATGCCGCTTGACGAGATTCTGCTCGAGATGGAGTGCTTCGACCTCGGTGCGCGTGACGATCGTCTCGACCGTCTCGACCCGGTCCGCCATCTGGCGAATGCCCTGCCGCGTGTCGCTCGACCCGGGCTGGAAGTACGACCGGACACGAGGCCGGAGCGATTTCGCCTTGCCGACGTAGAGGACGGTCGCGTCCGCGTCACGGAAGAGGTACACCCCGGGCTTCGCCGGAACTCCCTTGAGTTGGCTCTCGATGCGGTCTTCGGGCACGGGAACGCCAGCGTAGCCACCGGCTACTCTGACACGCGTGCGGCGTCTCCTGGTCGGTCTCGTGGCGTTCTTCGCGTGCGCTGCACCGGCGTACGCGGGCGGTCCGTTCATGATGGTCGGCGCCGCCGAGGACGTCGGCAGGACCGCCGACTACGCGTTCGCGAAGTCGTCGATGGACAGGGCGAAGCTGGCCGGCTTCGATTCGATCCGGATCACGCAGACGTGGACGAAGGATCAGACGAAGCTCGGAGCGTCCGACGAGATCGTCCTCGACAACGCGATCAACGCCGCGCAGTTCACCGGGCTGAGGGTGGTGCTGTCGCTCTACCCGTTCGGGTCGAGCGTGACACCGCTCACGGATGAGCAGCGTGCCGATTTCGCGTCGTTCGCGGCAGACGTGGCCACCCGCTATCCGTTCGTGCACGACTTCATCGTGGGCAACGAACCGAACCTCAACCGCTTCTGGCTGCCGCAGTTCAACCCCGACGGGACCGATGCAGCCGCGCCGGCGTACGAGCAGTTCCTGGCGTCGGCCTACGACGCGCTCAAGGCAGTCCGGCCGCGCTCGACGGTCTACGGCGGGGCGCTCGCGCCGCGCGGCGTCGACAGGCCGAACACGGGCCGAGACACACATTCACCGACGGCGTTCATCACAGACCTCGGAGCGGCCTACCGGGCGAGCGGACGCCGGCTTCCGATCATGGATGCGTTCGCCTTCCACCCATATCCGGAGACGTCGACCACCGGCCCGAACGTCCCGCATCCGAACGGCACGTCGATCGGCCTCGCCGATTACTCGCGGCTCGTCGGCCTGCTCGGGGCCGCGTTCGACGGCACGTCGCAGCGAGGCTCGACGCTGCCGTTGCTCTACGACGAGTTCGGGATCGAAACGCAGATCCCGCCCGCCAAGGCACTGCTCTACGTCGGCGCCGAGCCGGCCACGACGAAGCCGGTCAGCGAGGCGCTGCAGGCGCAGTACTACCTCCAGGCGATGCAGATGACGTTCTGCCAGCCGACGGTGCTCGGGCTCATGCTCTTCCATGTGCAGGACGAGCCCGACCTCTCCGCCTGGCAGTCCGGCGAGTACTACGTCGACGGCACGCCGAAAACGTCGCTCCTGCCGGTCCGTCGCGCAGCCTTCAGCGTCCGGCGGGGAATCGTGGCCTCCTGCGCCGACCTGCAGCTCACCCCGAAGCTGAAGCTCGCCGCGGGCAAGCCGACGAAGACCGCCGAGCCGGTGACGCTCACCTGCTCGCTCGATTGCGTCTACACGGTACGCCTGGACGGCAAGAAGACGCTCAGAGGCACAGCCGTCGGCGGGGTCGCCCGGAAGCTGCGGTTTCCCGGCGCTTACGTGAAGGGACGGCACTCCCTCGTGGGCACCGCAACCGCCGCACTGAACGCGGGACCACCCGGCCGAGCCACGCTAACGTTCCGGCTGTGAACGGCCAGTACGTCGCCTACACGTTCTTCCGCATCGATCCCGCTTGGCGCCGCCTGCCCGTCGAGGAGCGCGCCGCGGCGAAGGACGGCTTCGCGGAGGTGCTCGAGGAGCTCGCGCCGAGGTTCGACCATCTGCGCACGTACTCCACGACGGGCGTCCGGCCGGAGACGGATTTTTTTCTCTGGAAGATCACCGAGCGCTACGAGGATCTGGGGGAGCTCGGTGCTGCGCTGAACGGGACTCCGCTCGCCGGCTGGCTGGAGACGCCCTACTCGTACCTCGCCACCGTGAAGGCATCGCAATACACGTCTGCACGCAAGGCGCGAAAGATCACACCGAAGAACCTGCCGTACCTCGTCGTCTACCCGTTCGTGAAGGTTCGCCCGTGGTACTCCCTGACCGAAGATGTGCGCCAACGCGCGATGGACGAGCACATCCGCATCGGACGCGAGGAGTTCCCGGGCATCTTCAATCACACCACGTACTCGTTCGGGATCGACGATGCCGAGTTCATGACCGCGTTCGAATGCGAGGAGCCGGCGGACTTCATGCATCTCATGTTGCGGCTCCGCGATTCGGAGGCCTCCGCCTACACCGAGCGCGACACTCCCATCTTCGTCGGGCAGCACATGCCGATCCGCGCCGCGCTCGACCGGCTCGACGGCGTCGGCTCACTCGTCGTCGACGAGCACCGCTGACCGTTCGACGACCGGCGGAAGCGACATGTCGCTCCGAGACCAGTCCGGTGGCAGCCAACGCTCAGTGCGCTTTGCCTCCTCGACCTGTCCGTTCTAGACGAGGGAGCGCTGGTCGCGCCAGGTGCGGACCGCGACGTAGATGCACACCCCCGCGACCACGAAGAAGATCAGTGCGTCCCGCCCGGAAGGGTGGCCGAACAGCCACCAGCCGAGGTCGACGACGCCCAGACCGATCGCCGCATAGAACACCCGGCTCGAGCGTGCCGGCCAGGTGTCGATCTCGCGTCGGCCGATGTCCCTCCAGAAGAAATAGGCGACGACGCCGATCACGATGAAGAACGCGAGCCGGATCAGAAGACCGACCGTTGCCAACGCCACCTCGAAGTTCAGGAGCACGATCAACACCGCGACGATCGCGAGAATCGCGAGGTTCCGCCAAAACGGGTTCACGTCCCTCATGCCGTCATCCAGGCGCGGATGCCGAGCGCCGCCGCGATCAGCGTTGCGACGCCGAACCACAGGAGCCGCGCCCGCGGCTCGCTGGGCGCGTACAGCCACGGCGAGAGAACCGCGAGCAGCGCGAAGGTGCCGTAGGCGTAGTGCAGATGATCGGCCGCCCGCCTGTGATCGGAGAGCAGCAGAAGGCCGAGCGCGACCTGCGCCACGATCAGTGTCTGTGCGAGCGCCAGCAGCTGCGCGACTGCGGTGCCCGCGTGGCGATAGCGCGCCCAGAACGCCGCCGCTGACGCCAGCACACAGACGGCGATCAGCAGGAATGCGTTCACGTGATGGGCCGTTAGCATCGGAACCGAAACCTATCGAGAGGATCGAACCGTGGTGGAAGAAGGAAAGCCGGCCCCCGACTTCGAGCTGAAGAGCGACAGCGGCGAGACCGTGAAGCTGTCGGACCTGCGCGGCAAGCAGGTTGTTCTCTACTTCTATCCCAAGGACGACACTCCGGGCTGCACGACGCAGGCGTGCGGCATCCGCGATGCCTTCGAGGAGTTCGAGCGAGAGGGAGCGGTCGTGTTGGGTGTCTCACCCGACGACGAGGGGTCGCATGTCAAGTTCAAGCGAGAAGTACGAGCTCCCGTTCGCGCTGCTCGCCGACGTCGACCACTCGGTCTCCGAGGACTACGGCGTCTGGGTCGAGAAGTCACACGCGGGCAAGACCTACATGGGCATCGACCGCTCGACGTTCGTCATCGCCACGGACGGCACGGTCAAGCGTGTGATGCACCAGGTGAAGCCGGACTCGCACGCCGACGACGTTCTCGAAACGCTACGGAGCTAAGCGCGGTTCAAGCCAGCGCGACTGTGGTCTCGTCCCGCGACGACGCGTAGTCGTCGCCCAGTTTTTCGCGCAGGGTCTGTTCGAGGTCGCCTGACTGTTCAAGCTCTTCGACGATGTCGGCGCCACCGACCAGCTCGCCCTTGACGAAAACCTGCGGAATCGTCGGCCACCCGGAGATGGTCGACAGTTCCTGCCGAATCTGCGGATCCGGGAGAACGTCCACCGCCGTGACCGGAGCACCCGCGCGCCGAAGCGCCTGGAGCGCGCGATCGGAGTTTCCGCACATCACGAAGGCAGGCGTGCCCTTCATGAAGATGGCGACGTCCGAGCCGTCGATGACTTCTCTGATCTTGTCGGTGTAGCTCACGCCGCCCCTCTCGTCTTGATTCGAAGTTCATGGATCGTCCCGTCGCCCAGCGGCCCCGACAGCGCTTCGTACACCCGCCTGTGCTGCTCGACGAGTGACAGCCCGGTGAGGGACGGCGAGGTGACGACAACCTGGAAATGGTCGCCACCACCCGTGCGGTCGATCACGTCGAGCTCGGTGGCATCCGGAAAGGCTCCCTCGAGCAACTGGCGCAACGGTTGAGTGCTCACGCGTCGATCGTAGCGAGCGAGAGACGGTCGCCCGGGCGAAGCCCGGCCCCGGCGCCCTCGGCGAGCTCGATCACGACCTTGGCCCCGCGTCGCGCCGCGATGCGCCACGGGCGCAGCCCAGGCACGACGTCGATCACCTCGAGGTCACGGGTGCAGAAGACGGCGTCGATCGAGAAGCGCATGAAGAACATGTGGATCGACCCTCCCGGGCGAAAGAGCATCCCTTCGTCCGGATCCAGCGATGCCCGTCCGAGCAGGCCCTTCATGCGGGAGATCGGGGAGACGGCGAGCCGACAGCGCGCACACACGACCGTTCCGTCCTGCGCGAGCAGAGATGCCGTCTTCATCGGACGAGAGAGCATAGAGCGACGTCGGCACCGTGGCTACAATGCCCGCCCACCAGCGGATGTGGCGGAATTGGTAGACGCGCACGGTTCAGGTCCGTGTGCCCGTAAGGGCGTGGAGGTTCAAGTCCTCTCATCCGCATAGAGTTCTACGCGGAGCACGGGACGGAGAGATAGATCGGCCTGTGGCTGCCGTCAATCATGCTGGGCAACACCACAGGCCGATCGGATCATTCCTCGCCGCGCGGTCACAGCGCGAAACACGAGAACCGTCCGGACCGCAATCGCGGCCCGACGAGGTGAAGCCGCGCTCGATTAGTCGTCGCGGGACGTGACGACGTCCTTGACCTTGTCGGCCGCGTCGTCCAGCTTGCCTTTCGCCGCTCCCGTGGCGCGATCGACTTTGCCTTCGCGCTTCAGGTCGTCGTTGTCTGTCAGGTCGCCGGCGGCTTCCTTGATCCGGCCCTTGGCATCGTCGGTGTTGTTACCCATCGCGATCCACCTCCGTCGTTTGAGTGCAGGGTGCTGTTCATTCCCGCGTTCCGCTTGACAGCCGCGTAGAGCAGGCTCGACCCGCGGGTTCACTTCTTCGTCGGTGGCTCCTCGCCCGTGGCGGCACGCCAGATCCTTGCTGCCAGTCGGCGCGAAGCCAGCGTCGCGAGGGCTCCGAGCCCGGCGTACAGCCCGGTCCAGAGCACTCTGTCTATCAGTGGGTTACGCGGCAACGTCAAGTGAAGTTGCCCGACCCCGAAGCCGCGAAACCCCGGAGCCATTCCCTCGATTTTACGATGGGCTTACGACGCTCACTCGTTCAGGCGAAAGACACCCGGAGGGCCGCCCACGACAATGGGAGCGAGCAAGACCAAGGGAAGAGGGACGGTCGGTACGCGGCTGCCGATTAGCCCTCTGTCAGATCACGAACGAACCTCGGCGCGACCTCGTAGGGGGCTGCGGTCCTTCTATGCGGTGGCGAAGCGGGTCGGTTCGTGTCGGCCCGCCGTCATCTTCCGGCTCGATGGCGGCGGGCTCAGTTCCCGGCAGCGCCGGCTAGACCGGCGGATCGGCTCGCGACGGGTGTCAAAAGTCACTCTTCGCCGCGAGCCTGATCCTGGGCCGTGGGGTTCTCGGATGCTGCAGCGGACCCACCGAACCAGATAGCGGCGGTCGCGGCAAGAACAGGATTTGGCGGGGCCGCAGGATGCGGCTCCAGATGGCCAGTTTTTCGCGGGCGCTTTTCCTAGCCTAGGTCGCCCTGCGGGTCGGGCGCACAATGGTTGGCAGACGGTCGCCGATCGACCTCGGCGCTCGTTTTGGCCGGCGGGCAGCGTACTCAGGACCCCAGACGCTGCCCGCCGGCCTTTCGCGTCTCGCCCGGCCGCCGACTCGAGCCAGGGCCTAGATCGGGGCGCTCTCGAGCGCCTCGGCCGGCAGCAACCGACGGGTCTCCCAGCGGCGTGCTGCGAAGGCTCCGACGGAGATGACCACGGCGAGCACGAAGACGATCAGGTCGCCTGCCGGGAGGCGCGTGACGAGCTCCATCAACGCACCGACGAGTCCCGCCATCGGGATCGTGAAGAACCAGGCGAGCACGATATTGCCCGCCACCCCCCAGCGAACGGCGTGCAGGCCCCGCGTTGCCCCCGATCCCATCACCGAGCCCGAGATCACGTGGGTCGTCGAGACGGGGTAGCCGAAGTGAGCCGTCGTCCAGAGGATCGACGCGCACGCGGTTTGAGCGGCGAATCCCTGCGGGGCGTCGATCTTCGCGATCCGCGTCCCGAGGGTGCGGATGATGCGCCAGCCGCCTGCGTAGGTGCCGGCAGACATGGACAGGGCGGCGCAAACGATCACCCAGGTCGGCGGCCTCGTGAAGTCCGCGTTCAAGTGACCCGACGCAACAAGAGCGAGCGCGATGATGCCCATCGTCTTCTGGGCGTCGTTCGTGCCATGGGCCAGTGCCACGAAGCCGCCGGAGAAGAGCTGCCCGAAGCGGAAACCGCGCCCGACCCTGGCCGGTGAGCGCTTCGCTACGAGCCACACGATCACCGTCATCAGGACGAACGCCACCGCAAGGCCGGCGAATGGTGCGATCAACGAAGGCTTCAGCACGTTCTGCCACAGACCGGACCACTGCACGACATTCCACCCCTGCGCAGCGATCGCCGAGCCCATCACCCCACCGATCAGCGCGTGGCTCGAGCTGGACGGGAGGCCCAGATACCACGTGACGAGGTTCCAAGTGATCGCTCCAACAAGCCCTGCGAGCAGGATCTTCAGGGTGATCGCGTCGGGATTGACGATGCCCTTTGCGACCGTCGCGGCGACCTTGAACGAGATGAACGCGCCGGCGAAGTTGAGGACCGCCGCCATCGCCACCGCAGTGCGCGGCGAGAGCGCGCGGGTCGAGACGCTCGTCGCGATCGAGTTCGCGGTGTCGTGGAAGCCGTTCGTGAAGTCGAAGAACAGCGCGACCGCCACGACCGCGACGAGCGTGACCTGTTCCATGGCCGGCTAGGCGTTCTTGACCACGATGTTCGCGATCACGTTGGCGGCAGTCTCGCAGGCGTCGAGTGCGCGCTCGAGGGCCTCGTAGATGTCCTTCCAGCGAATCACGATCAGCGGGTCGATCTTGTCGCTGCGAAACAGCGACGCGAGCGCTTCGCGCAGGATCCGGTCACCCTGGTCCTCGAGCGATTTCAGCTCGATCAGAGCCTCCTGCACGCCCTTCATGCCCTTCAGGTTGGCGCAGGCGCTCGCCAGTTGCTCGACGGCCTTGACGATGATCGCGCACTGCTCGAATGCATGCCGCGTCGGTCCCTCCACCCCATACAGTCCGAGCAGGTCAGAGGCCTCCTCGAGATAGTCCACGACATCGTCGATCTCCGTCGCCAGCATGTAGATGTCGTCTCGATCGAACGGAGTGAGGTACTGCGTGTTGAGGAGCGTGATCAGATCGCGGGTGATCTCATCGCCTGCCGTCTCCGCAGCCTTCACCTGCTCCTGGGTCACGGCGGAGCCGGGATGCTCGCGAAACCGGCGCTCGACCAGTTGCGCCACCTCGAGCGCGTTCTCACCGGCGCGCGTGAACAGGACGAAGAACTCCGTCGTCCGCGGGGTCAGCGAGATCTTCATCGGAGCGCAAGGTACCGAACGGCGACGAAGAGGCTCGCAAAGGAGCGCGGCAGGTGAAGCGGCGGCGGCAGGCCCTCTCCCCGGTCCTGCCGCCGCCCTTTGCTTCGTCGGGTCACGCTACCGGTCGGGCAGCGCCGCGGAAGAACAGGTTTTGGAGGCTTCCTGCCTAGGCAGGCGTTCGACGGGGCGACGCGCGCAGCCGACTAACAGGTGCGGCATTATGGAGTCAGACCATGTGTTCATGCCGGCCCACGCCCTCCCCCCGGACGTCCCTCCGGGCAGCCACGCGCGGCGTGGCGGCCCGAGCCCGCCCATTCGCCTTCTGAAAAGAGCCGCACTCCTCTCCTTGATGGCGGCGATTGCCGCCGTCGCACTCTCGGGCGACGTTCAGGGCGCACCTCCGGACCCGATGACCGAGGTCGTCGTGACTCTGGCCGGGCACCCGCTCTCCGCCTTCGGACGCGGACTGCTGTCTGCGTCGCACCGTGACTATCTGGCCCGCATCGACGCGGAGCAGGGCCTCGTCACACAGCGCGTGCAGACAACGTTGCCCGCGGCACACGTGCGCTGGCATTACCGGCTCGTTGCGAACGGTCTCGCGGTCGTCCTGCCCCGCTCCCAGGTTGCGAAGCTCGCCCAGGTTCAAGGCGTCGCCGAGGTCTGGCCGAACGTCCGCTACCACACGCTGCGCGACGCCGGCGGCCCGGAACAGATCGGCGCCGATGCGCTCTGGGGCCCGAACTTCGACACCGCCGGCAACGGGATGAAGATCGGGATCATCGACGACGGCCTCGACGCGACCCACCCGTACTTCGATCCGAACGGCTTCCAGTACCCGCCCGGCTTTCCGAAGGGCCTCACCAAGTACACGACGCCGAAGGTGATCGTCCAGCGCGTGTTCACGCCGGCTTCACCGACCTCGAAGTACTCGGCGCTGCCCTTCGATCCGGTGAACTCGTTCCACGCGACGCACGTCGCCGGCATCGCCGCAGGCGACCACGGCACCGTCGCGGCGGGCAACATCATCTCCGGTGTCGCGCCGAATGCCTACATCGGCAACTACAAGGCGCTGACGATCCCGACGCCGGGCTTCGGGCTCGACGGCAACAGTGCGGAGATCGCCGCTGCGATCGAAGCAGCGGTCTCGGACGGGATGAACGTGATCAACCTGTCGATCGGGGAGCCGGAAGTGGAACCGTCCCGCGACATCGTCGTGAAGGCGATCGAAGGTGCTGCGGCCGCCGGCGTGGTGCCCGTCGTCGCCGCCGGCAACGACTTCAGTGACTTCGGGTACGGCTCGGTCTCGTCGCCCGGCAACGCCCCCGATGCGATCACGGTCGCCGCCGTCTCCTCGCGGGACGTCATCGCGGACTTCTCGTCGGCCGGCCCGACGCCCACGTCTCTCCAGATGAAGCCCGACGTGTCGGCTCCGGGAATGAACGTCCTCTCGTCGCTGCCGGTGAGCCAGGGCACGTGGGGCCTTCTGAGCGGCACGAGCATGGCCACTCCCCACGTCGCCGGCGCGGCCGCCCTGCTCAAGGAGCGCCATCCCGACTGGACCGTGGCTCAGATCAAGTCGGCACTCGAGCAGACCGGAGACCCCGTCAAGAGCGCGAGTGGCTCCGAGGTGCCGGCAACCCGCGAGGGCGGCGGTCTCATCGACCTCGCCAAGGCGGATGTGCCGCTGTTCTTCGCGTCGCCGACCGGCCTCTCGTTCGGCCGGCTCGCACCCGGAGAGTCGGCGTCACGTGACGTCACCCTCACCGACGCCGGCGGAGGCGCCGGCGCCTGGACGGTCACCGCCGTGGTGCAGCAGGGGAGCGCGACGCCGGTCGTGCCCGCCCAGGTCACCGTGCCCGGTCTCTTCGGCGTCGGCATCACCGTCCCCGCCGACGCGAAGCCGGGTGACGAGACCGGATTCGTCGTCCTCACCCGCGGCACCGATGTCCGGAGGATCCCGTTCTGGTTCGCCGTGTCGGCGCCGAAGCTGGCCGGCGAGGCGAAGATCACCCTCAAGAAGGCCGGCACCTACCGTGGCACAACGGCGGGCGGCCCGTCGCTGATCACGAACTACCGGTATCCGACGGGCGGAGACGTCTCGTATGCAGGCCCGGAGCGCGCCTACCGCGTCTCCATCACAGGCCACCCCGCGAACTTCGGCGTCGCCGTGACGTCAGGGCGCGCAAAGCCACACGTCACGTTCGACGGGGCCGAGGACCACCTCGTCGGCTACCCCGGACTGCCGATCGATCTCAATCCCTATCGCCAGACCTACGGGACAGGTACTCCAGTCGCCGGTGCCATCCTGCCCGCCGCCGGCTTCTACGACATCGTCTTCGACACGCGCAGCAGCGCGGACGCCGGTCCGTTCACCTTCCGCTACTGGGTGAACGACACAACGCCACCCGCGCTGCATCTCGTACGAACGAAGGGAGCGATAACGGTCTCGGCGACAGACGCCGGGTCGGGAGTCGACCCCGCGTCGATCGTCGCAACGGTCGACGGACGAACGGTGAAGCCAACCTATTCGCAGGGAACGATCCGGATCCGGGCCAGCAAGGGCAGGCATCTCCTCGTTCTGAGTGTGGCCGACTTCCAGGAGACGAAGAACATGGAAGACGTCCCGCCGATCCTGCCGAACACGCGCCGCCTTCGTGCGACCGTGCTCGTTCGCTAGTCCCGCTTGGCGCGTGGGTCGAACGTCGGCAGATTGGCGAGGTCGCGCTCGACGGCCCTCGCGAATTCGTCGGAATCGTCGTCGGGGGTGTCGACCACCCGCAGGTGCGAGCGTCTTCTCGCCCGCGCGCGCGCCTGGAGCCCCGCGCGCTTCGAGATGCGCGGCCACTCCGCCACGCCGAGGAGCACGACCGCAGCCAGAAGGAGGACAAGGGCGATGACGCTCATCCCCAAAGGATACGGATGCCCGGGAGGGCTTCGTGAGCTGTTCGAGAATCGAGAATCGGTGAAGCTCCGCCTCCCCCTGCTGGCGGCCGTCGCGGTGCTCGTGGCCGGCTGCGGCTCGAGCTCCCACGGGACGCTCAGCACGGTCACGATCACGACGAATCCTCATTCCGCCGGGGGCGGGCCGATGACGGTCACCGTCTTCGAGGTCGACCAGGGGCTCCTACGGCCGAAGCTCGCGCGCGTGCCGTCGACGCCCGCCGTCGCCGGGGCCGCCCTGGGCGTGCTCGGGATCGCCGCCCCGGTCTCGATCGCGGACGGCACCGCAACGGTCGAGCTCGCCAAGGCGACGCAGGACCAGGCCGCCGAGATCGTCTACACGCTCACGCAATTTCCGACCGTGCAGCGGGTGACCGTCGCAGGCCGGTCGGGCCTGACCCGGGACGACTTCGCGGCCTACCTGCCGCCGATCTTCGTGGAGTCCCCCGCATCCGGCGCTCACGTCCAGCACACGTTCCGTGTCTCCGGCACCGCGAGCGTGTTCGAGGCGACGCTCGTCGTGCAACTCGTCCGCAACGGCCATGTGCTCTCGAAGCAAACGGTGACCGCCTCGGAGGGCGCGCCGGGCCGCGGCACCTTCACGGCGACGTTCACGGCGTCGCCGGGCGCGACCGTCGTCGGCGCATTCGCGCCGTCTGCGGCGGACGGGACACCTCAACACGAGGTCGAGGTTCCCGTCACGGTCGACCCTTGATCGCCCGAAGGTGGTCGCTACAATGCCCGCCGCTGAGCGATCCCCGGTAGCTCAATTGGCAGAGCATCCGGCTGTTAACCGGAGGGTTGTTGGTTCGAGTCCAACCCGGGGAGTAATGACCCTAGGAGCCAAGCGGGTTTGGCTTGTTTCCTAGGGTCGCTCATGTCAGAAAGGTGTTCCCCAACAAGGAACCCGGCTGCCTACGCCACCGAGATCGTTCGGAAGGGAGTTGAGGACTGATGGCCCGGAAGGTGTTCTTCAGCGTGACGATGTCGCTGGACGGGTTCATCGCGCCCGAGGAGCGTATGGACGACCCGGATGCGCGGCGCTGGACGGCGCAATGGATGGAACTGCAGCAGTGGATATTCCCGCAGCGGTTCTTCCGAGAGAACCTGAAGCTCGGCGAGGGCGGCGAGGAAGGGCGCGAAAACGACATCGTCCGGGAGACGTTCGAGCGGACCGGGGCGAGCGTGATGGGCAAGCGCATGTTCGACCTCGGCGAGCAGGCATGGCCGGAGGAGGCGCCGTTCCACACGCCGGTCTTCGTCGTGACGCACGAGCAGCGCGACCCCTGGGAGCGGCCGGGCGGGACCACCTTCCACTTCGTCAACGACGGCATCGAGCCCGCGCTCGACCAGGCCCGCGAGGCCGCCGGCGACCGCGATGTCCGCATCGCGGGCGGCGGCGCAACGATCCTGGAGTACGTGAACGCCGGCCTGATCGACGAGTTCACGGTCGCGCTCTCACCCGTGCTGTTCGGCTCCGGAATCCGCCTGTTCGAGGACGTGGACGCGGACCGCGTGGCCCTGGAGCGAGTGGGCGCGGAGCCGACGCAGCGGGTGACCCACCTGACCTACGCAGTCCGGGAGCGGTGACTGTCTCGACCTCAGGCGCAGATCGCGCGCCTCACCTCAGGAAGCTCTCTGCTACGTGTCGCGGCGCATCAGCAGGATCGCCGCAATACCGAGGATCGCGGCTGCGTAGCCGCAGAGCACTGCGAATCCAACCCACGGCGAAAGACTGTTCGAATCCGGCGTGAGTGCGATGATCGCACGGCCGGCGTTGCTCGGCAGGTAGCGGGACGCCGCATCGTTCCAGCTCTGCGGGAGCACGTTCATGAGCGGCGGGATCACGAACAGGATCGCCGCGAACGCGGCGATCCCTCCGGCCGTGTTGCGGATGATCGCGCCGAGCCCCAGGCTGAAGACCGCGATCACGGTGAGGTAGAGCGCGGCCCCGATCACCGCACGCGCAACATGCGGATCGGAGAAGGAAACGCTGGCGTGGTGCCGCGAGAGGATCGACTGGCTGGCGAAGAACGCCACCAGCACCGCCGGAAGCATGAGCGCAAACGTGATCGAGGCGAAGACGATCGCCTTGCCCCAGAGCACCGGCAGACGCTTCGGCACCGCCGTGAACGATGCGCGAATCATGCCCGTCGAGTACTCCGCCGTGATCACGAGCACGCCGAGGACGCCGATCGCGAGCTGTGCGATCTGAGAACCGACGAGCGCCGGATCGAGCGGGTTGAAGCTTGCGCGCTCGCTCGGGCTGCGATGCCCCCAGTGCGCGGAGATCACGGCCGAAGCGAGAATCGGGAAGCCGATCGTCAGCACAGTTGCTGCGAAGAGCGACCAGCTCGTCGAGCGCACGCTTCGGAGCTTCGTCCACTCCGAAGCGATGACGCGCAGCTGCGTGACGCGCTCGCGTCCTGAGACCGCGGGAACGGCGACGGCACTCATGAGGCCGCGAACTCCAGTTCACCACGGGTGAGGTCCATGAACGCCTCCTCGAGCGACACCTGGTGCGCTCCGAGCTCGTGCAGGACGAGACCATGGGCGGCAGCAGCTTCACCGACCTGCGCGGCCGTGAGGCCGGTCACCTCGAGCAGCCCGGGCTCGACGACCGCGATCGAGACGCCGGGGCCGGCGAGGACGGAGGTCAGCTCCTCGCCCTGCGGCGAGCGCACGTGGACGAGCGGCTTGGACGCGCCCGCCAGGAAGTCGGCGACGCTGGCGTCGGCGATCAAGCGTCCGCGGCCGATCACGATCAGGTGGTCGGCGGTCAGTGCCATCTCGCTCATCAGGTGGGAGGAGACGAAGACGGTGCGCCCCTCGGCAGCGAGGCCCTTGAGGAGAGTCCGGATCCACTGGATCCCCTCCGGGTCGAGCCCGTTCACGGGCTCGTCGAGCATCACCGTGTGCGGATCTCCGAGCAGCGCGGTTGCGATTCCGAGCCGCTGACCCATGCCGAGGGAGAACTTCCCGGCACGCTTGCGGGCGACTTCGTGCAAACCGACCTGATCGATCAGCTCGTCGACACGCTTGCGGGGAATCCCCTGCGTCTGCGCAAGAGCGATCAGGTGGTTGCGCGCCGATCGTCCGGTGTGCACCGAGCGCGCCTCGAGGAGGGCGCCGACCTCGTGCAGCGGTGCCGGATGGTCGCGGTAGGGCTTGCCGTTGACCGTGACATGACCCCGCGTCGGCGCGTCGAGCCCGAGGATGAGCCGCATCGTCGTCGACTTCCCAGAGCCGTTCGGACCGAGGAACCCCGTGACAATGCCGGGCCGGATGTCGAACGAGAGGCCGTCAACTGCGCGCTTGTCGCCGTAGTCCTTCGTCAGGTCGCGGGCCTCGATCATCCACGACAGCAAAGCAGGCAACTCTGAGCGTTCCCTGACGCTCCAGCTTCGGATCGTGTTAAGAGAGCGCCGCGACTCGCTCGAGCAGACGTTGCAGCGCTTCCTGAAGCTCCTTGGTGCGCAAGGGATCCGAGTGTTGCAGCTCGCGGCGCATCTCACGTTCACGCAGACGCAGCAGGAGCTCGGTGCCGGTGCTCTCGTCGATCCCCTCCGCGACGGCCCGGGCGTCGAGCTCGGCCAACAGCCCGACCGCGTCAGGGTCGAGCTCGCCACCGTCGACGATGTGCGCGCGCAGCCTGCGATGCACAGGGTCGTAGAAGTGCTCGGGCGTCAGCTCCGCGAGGACCGGCTTCAGGTCTGGATGTGCGAGCACCCCTGCAAGTGCGTTTCGCTCGAGCTTCGTGCTCGCGTCGAGGACGCGCTGTGACGGCGGCGCTGAAGCACGCGACGACCCGCCCGCCCGCAGCTGCACCGTCATCCCGAGCTTGTCGTTCGCAAAACGCCACGCGTCGTGCCGTTCGGGCGAGTCGGGCGCCTCGTCGAGCAGCGCCTTGACCGTGCGGAACGACACCTCGCGGTCCTCACCGCGTTCGAGCTCGATGCGCACACGGTAGAGCAGGTACGGCTCCGCACCCGCGAGCCTGCGTTCGAAGCCTTGCGGATCGTCGGCGGGATCGATGCCGGCCGGCAGCGCGACCACCTTCACGTCGAACCCCTGCTTCGCAGCGAGCTCCATCCCGCGCAATGTGGCGGTCTCCCCCGCGGCGTCGCCGTCGAACGCGAGCCAGAGCCGCTTCGTCAACCGCCCGAGCTCCTTCAACTGCTGCTCGGTGAGCGCCGTGCCCATGGAGGCGACCACCGGCTCGAACCCGGCCTGCCGCAGCGCGATCACGTCGGTGTTGCCCTCGACGACGCACGCGCGGTCCTCGCGGGCGATCGACGCACGCGCCTTGTCGAGCCCGTACACCATGGCCCCTTTGTGGAAGAGCTCCGACTCCGGCGTGTTGACGTATTTCGGTGGGAGCGGATCGTCGTCGTGCAGCTTGCGTGCCTGGAAGCCGAGCACGCGCCCCTGGCGGTCCGCAAGCGGGAACAGAAGTCGGCGCTGGAAATAGTCGTCCCCGCGTTGCCGCGTCAGTCCCGCCGCGCGCAGCTCCTCGCGGGCGAAGCCCTTCTCGAGGGCCTTCCGCGCAAGCGAGGTCCCGCCGAGCGCGAGACCGAGGCGGAACTCGTGGCAGATCTCCTCGTCGAGGCCGCGTCCTTTGAGGTAGTCGCGCGCCATGCCGCCGGCCTGCGAGTCCCACAGCGTGCGCTCGTAGAAGGACGCCGCCTGTTCGAGGAGTGCGACGAGCCGTTCTCGTCGCTTGCGGGCCGCGTCCTGAGCCGGTGAGCTCTCCTCGTATTCGATCGGCACGCGGAACCGCTCGCCCAGCCACTCGATCGCTCCTGCGAAGTCGAGCCCCTCCGTCTCTCGCACGAAGGTGATCAGATCGCCCTTTGCGCCGCAGCCGAAGCAGTAGTAGAGCTTGTCGACGGCATTGACCGAGAACGATGGCGTGCGCTCGTCGTGGAACGGGCAACGCCCCGTGTAGCGGCCACCCGACTTCCGGAGCTGGGTGCGCGCCGAGACGACGTCGACGAAATCGGCGGCGGCCTTGGCGGCCTCGACGGAGCTGTCCTTGATGCGCGCCATCTACAGGGTGGCAGCGTACGACAGAGCGAACCGGTCGGTCATTCCGGCGATGAACTCGACGATCTCCTCCTGGTCGTCGCCTCGCTCGGCCAAGTGCTCGTAGATCGCCCGGATCGTCGCGCGCGCGCGCTCGTGCTCCGGGCGGGTCACGGGCGCGAGGTAGACGTGGTCGAACATGAAGCCGCGCAACGACATCATCGCGCTCCCGATCTCGTCGCTCTGCACGATGTCGCCGGCGCGCGCCGACGTCTCCACCAGGTCGTGCACGAGTGTGTCGATCCGTTTGGCGCCCGTCGGGCCGAGCGTCTCGATCTCCGCGCGGGGCAGATCGGCCTCGTCGAGGATGCCGTAGCGAATCGCGTCGTCGATGTCGTGGTTGATGTACGCGACCCGATCGACGACGCGGACGATCCTCCCCTCGAGCGTCTCCGGATCTGAGTCGCCGGTGTGCGTGCGGATGCCGTCGACGACCTCCGCCGTCAGATTGAGGCGGCGGGCGATCTTCGCCGACTGCTCGTTGTGGCGGAATCCCGCCTCGAGCAGCGAATCGAGCGCCGCCTCGCCGGCATGCCCGAACGGAGGGTGACCGAGGTCGTGCCCGAGCCCGATCGCCTCGGTGAGATCCTCGTTCAACTGCAGTGCTCGGGCGACCACGCGAGCGATCCCGCTCGTTTCGAGCGTGTGCGTCATGCGCGTGCGGTAATGGTCGCCGGCCGGATCGATGAAGACCTGCGTCTTCCCTTTCAGGCGGCGGAAAGGCTTCGAGTGGAGGATACGGTCGCGGTCGCGCTGAAACGGGGTGCGAACGCTGCACTCCTCCTCCGGCCGTTCGCGCCCACGCGTCTCGTACGAACGCACGGCGAGCGGCGACAGGGCGTGCCCCTCCAGCTCGCGCGTGCGCGCTGCAAAGGCGTCACTGACTCTCCCGGCAAGTTCGGGCATCGAGACCCAGGCTAGCGGTCGAACCAGATGCCGATCCGGGCCGGCAGCTACGTTAGGGACGTGACCACGATCCTGCTCGCACGGCACGGTGAGACCGACTGGAACCGGGAAGGCCGCTGGCAAGGTTGGGCCGATGCACCGCTCAACGACACCGGCCGTGCCCAGGCGCGCGAGCTGGCCGAGCAGCTCCGCACGACACCGTTCGACGCCGTCTACTCCAGCGACCTGTCGCGCGCACACGAGACGGCAGAGATCGTCGCGGCGCCGCACGGGGTGCCCGTGATCGCGGACGCCGGTCTGCGCGAGATCGACGTCGGATCGTGGTCGGGACTCACGCGTGCCGAGCTGGAGGAACGGTTTCCCGACGGGAACCGGCCGGACGGCGAGACCCGCGAGCAGCATCGGGCGCGCGTCAACGCGGCGGTCGAGCGCATCGCCCGCGCAAATCTCTCCAGGCGCATCCTGATCGTCACGCACGGCGGCACCATGCGGGCTCTACGTGATCAGGTGAGTGACAGCGCGCATCATCCGATCGCCAACTGTGGCGTGATCGAGCTTGAATTGCGGGACGATCTCCTCACCGCCCCCATCGGATAATCTCGCATGGCGATGGAGGATTACACCAACAAGTACAAGGGCGAGCAGGTCGAGATCGCGCTCTTCGGCGGCGAGTACCAGGACGGCGTCCTGACCGCCTATTGCTACCTCGAGGATGTCGCGCACGTGGAGCTGAACGGGCACATCCTGATCCCGCTCCAGAACGTCGCCTCCCTCCACTGCTCGAGCCGCTGCGACGCACCGGAGCCCGACTGGCCGCCCCGCGGCCTGGCGGAGGACGATCCGGACTCGACCGACGACGAGGCGTAGCGTCCGGCGCCGTGCAGCGCCGCCTCCTGATCTTCCGCAACGTCCTCAAGGCCTGGCTGGTCGTGGCGGTCACGGCACTGGTCTTCGGCTTCGTCGGCTGGCAGCTCGGCGGCTACCAGCTTGCGCTGCTCTTCCTCGGGTCGATCGTCCTGCTCGCCGGGGGCGTCTACTGGTACGCGGATCGGATCTTGCTCGGCATGGTCGGCGCCCGGGAGATGCTGCCGGGTGAAGCACCCGCGCTCCATTCGACTCTCGAGCGCCTGGCGGCCAGGGCCGGCGTGGTGAAGCCGAAGCTGTACGTGCTCGCCGACAGCTATCCGCGTGCGCTCTCCGGCGGGCGCGGGGCCGGCGGCGGCACCGGTCTCGCCCTGTCGGTCGGTCTCCTCGGGGTCGCCTCCCCGGCCGAGCTCGAAGGGATCGTCGCGCACGAGCTGGCGCATCTCCGAAACCGCGACGTCCTCATCCAGACGATCGCCGTGATCGTGGCCACCGCGATCGTCGAGACGTCGCGCATCGGCGGCTTCCTCCAACGGGCCTTCCTGTTCGTGCTCGGCCCGATCGCGGCGGCGTTCGTGCACCTGCTCCTGTCGGAGAAGCGGGAGTTCGACGCCGACCGGTCTGCCGCCGAGATCTGCGACTCGCCGCACGGCCTCGCCGACGCGCTCGTGCGACTCGAGGCTGCGATGGAGCTGGTCGGCTTCGAGGCAAGCCCGGCGACCGAGCCGGTCTACACGACCAATCCGTTCGCCGAGGAGGGGCTCGCGGCGCTCTTCAACTCACACCCGCCGGTCGGCGAGCGGGTGCGCCGGCTGCGCGAGCTGGATCCGGACTGGCGCGAGAAGCTCCGTGCAGCCTGAGCTCGCCTGGCAGGTTCCGCCGCTCGAGCAGTCGGAGCTCGGCGGAACGTCGATCGCGTTCGCGGCCGGACGTCGCACCGACCTCTTCACCGACCCCGGCGGCGCCGCCGCCCAGGCTGGAGCACCGCTCCTGCTCGGGCTTCCGGTGCGCGACTTTCAGCTGAAGGCCCGCGTCTCGGCGACGCTCGCGGCGACGTTCGACGCCGCCGCGCTCGTCGTCCATGCCTCCCCGACCGCATGGGGGAAGCTCGCGCTCGAGTACTCACCGCAACGCGAGCCGTCGGTCGTCTCGGTGGTCACGCGCGGCGTCTCCGACGACGCCAACGCGTTCGTCGTCCCGGAGCCCCACGCGTGGCTGCGCATCTCCCGCACGGGAGAGACGTTCGCATTCCACGCTTCCCTCGACGGGCTGTGGTGGTCGCTCGTCCGCTACTTCACGTTCGAGGGCGCCGGCCGAGCAGCCGCCGGGTTCCTCGTCCAGTCGCCGACCGGTGACGGCCTGCGCGGCCGGTTCGACGAGATCGAGTGGGCGGACGAGCCGGTGCGCGAGCTGCGGAACGGGTCGTAGAAAGACAAAAGGTGTCTGGCACCGTGGGTGCCAGACACCTTGAAGATAATGGGCGGCGTCCTACTCTCCCGGGGGATTGCTCCCCGAGTACCATCGGCGCTAACGGGCTTAACTTCTCTGTTCGGAATGGGAAGAGGTGTTTCCCCGTCGCTATGACCGCCCAACTTGTGAGTCGTGCGCGCAAAAGCAGCGCACCCTCAAAACTCCATAGCAGCGAACATGAGTTCAAAATCAAGACCTCGAGCAATTAGTACGGGTCCGCTGAACACATTGCTGTGCTTGCACGTCCCGCCTATCAACGTGGTGGTCTCCCACGGCTCTTACTCTCTCTAGGAGATGGGAGCTCTCATCTTGAGGTGGGCTTCCCGCTTAGATGCTTTCAGCGGTTATCCCATCCAGACGTGGCTAATCAGCAGCGCTCTTGGCAGAACGACTGATACACCAGAGGTCCGTTCGTCTCGGTCCTCTCGTACTAGAGACGACTCCTCTCAAAGCTCCAACGCCCATGGTGGATAGGGACCGAACTGTCTCACGACGTTCTGAACCCAGCTCGCGTACCGCTTTAATGGGCGAACAGCCCAACCCTTGGGACCTACTCCAGCCCCAGGATGCGACGAGCCGACATCGAGGTGCCAAACCCTTCCGTCGATGTGGACTCTTGGGAAGGATAAGCCTGTTATCCCCGGAGTACCTTTTATCCGTTGAGCGACGGCACTTCCACTTGTTACCGCCGGATCACTATGGCCTGCTTTCGCACCTGCTCGAGCTGTCGCTCTCGCAGTCAAGCTCCCTTATGCCATTACGCTCTACGCACGATTTCCAACCGTGCTGAGGGAACCTTTGCGCGCCTCCGTTACATTTTAGGAGGCGACCGCCCCAGTCAAACTACCCACCAGATGCTGTTCCCGCCCCGGATCACGGCAGCGGGTTAGAAGCCCAGACTACGAAGGGTGGTATCCCAAGATTGACTCCACCGACACTGGCGTGCCGGCTTCACAGCCTCCCACCTATCCTGGACAACGTACACCGAACTCCAACATCTAGCTGTAGTAAAGGTTCACGGGGTCTTTCCGTCCAACCACGGGTACTCGGCATCTTCACCGAGACTACAGTTTCACCGGATCCCTCGAAGAGACAGCGCCCAACTCGTTACGCCATTCGTGCAGGTCGGAACTTCGCGTTCATCCTCCATTTCTGGAGGCGCAGACTATCCCTTCACCTTGACGAAATGCTCGCGAGTATTGCTTCAGCGGCATAGCGCCGGCGACCGCTCGGATTCATTCCCCGAGCGAGCTCGACGATCTCGACTGAGACCGTCGCGACGCAGGTGCACGCCGTCTGCCATGAGGCGACAGATCGACGCGAACCGATCGAAGTCGTACCGCTTGCTCGACAGAAGTGGGAACCGCTCAAAATGAGGAACGATGCGCCCGAGGATCTCCTCGAGTCGCCGCGTCTCCCATTTGAGGGTCTTATCGCTTCGGTCGGGCCGGATGCTTCCGCACCCGAAGTACGTCTTGATCGCATGAAGCACCTCGGCACGATCTCCGTTCTGGCTGACCGAGAAGCCCGGCCTCACCTCCCAGCCCACGAGCAACGTGGCTCGCGGAGCGATGGAAACGGTGAAGCAGCCTTCTCCGTCGACGTACCCGGAGATGTATGCCGAGAGGAACTCGCGACTGTTGTGCCAAGGGCCGGCGTCTGATCGCACTCATAGATTTTCCGGCAACCGCCGGATGGAGATGCGATCTCACTGTCACAAATGTGTGACAGATCAGTCGTTACGGGGTCAACCTCTCGCCTCTGTCTTTCAGTACAGGCGATCAGCGACTTCCCACGGGATTACCCTTTCGCTACTACGACGTCCTTGAAAGCGTCGCATACGAGGAGGGCTTCCCCGTTATTAGCCGGTTTGTCCGCCAGGATCACTCCTGACTCGGGCAATTCAATTACCCGACAAGGAATTTC
>CAVZYP010000009.1:0-450047 GCA_963779535.1 uncultured Thermoleophilia bacterium
AGGTGGCGGGGCAGCGCGTCGACAGCGTTAGGCTCCCTCGATGCCTGAAGGCCTTTCGGCGGGCGAGGTCGGGAAAGAGATCGGCGAGCACGCGAAGCACGCCCACGCGGACGATCGGCGCGGCCGGCTCATCTCCATCACCGAAGCCGCGTTGCTCTCGGTCGTGGCGCTGCTGGCCGCGTGGTCGGGCTTTGCAGCCGCCAAGTGGTCGACAGAGTCGCGCGTTGGGCTCGCAAAGGCCTCGACTCTGCGCATCGAGGCGAACAAAGCTGACGCTGACGCCGCCGAGCTGCGCAACTTCGACTCGTCCACCTTCGAGTCCTGGTTCACGGCCTACACCGTGGGCAACACGACCGCCATGCGGCTGGCGGAGCACAGATTCCGGCCCGAGTTCAAGGTCGCGTTCGCTGCCTGGCGCGCGACGAAGCCGGAGACGAACCCCGGGGCACCACGCG
Source organism: uncultured Thermoleophilia bacterium (assembly GCA_963779535.1). GTDB lineage: Bacteria > Actinomycetota > Thermoleophilia > Gaiellales > Gaiellaceae > PALSA-600. The sequence continues at coordinate 456 of CAVZYP010000009.1, forward strand.
GGCCGACCTACATGCCCCAGTACAAGAGGCCCGGTGAAGCCGAGACTCGGAGCTTCAACGCCCAGGCCGAAGCTGCGTTTCTCGACGGCGAGAATGACGGCTCGATCGCCGATAGGTACGTCCGGCTCACCGTGGTCCTGGCCAGCATCCTCTTCCTGGTCGGCATCTCGACCCACTTCCCGCTCCGCGGCATTCGTTACGGCTTGATCGGGCTGAGCATCGCCTTGCTCGTGCTGTCGCTGGTCCAGCTCTCACAGCTGCCGCTGCCTCCGTCCTGAGCCCTCCGAGCGACCGGCGCCACTGGGTGGGTGCAGTCGATGTATAGTTAACTATCGTGTTAAGTGTTGAGCCGGAACTCTCGAGCGAGAATCTCGACCTGCTCTTCGGGGCGCTCGCCGACGCAACCCGCCGGAGCATCGTCGAGCGGCTCGCCCTCGGCGAGGCGACGGTCACGGAGCTCGCGGCTCCCTTCTCGATCAGCCTCCCGGCGATCTCCAGACACCTGAAGGTGCTCGAGCGAGCGTCGCTCATCACCCGGACCCAGCAAGGCAGGTGGCGGCGCGCGCGGCTCTCCCCGACTTCGCTTGGCCGCGCCGCGACGTGGCTGTCTCTGCAAGAGCGGCTCTGGGCCGAGAGATTGGGCCGGCTCGACGACCACCTCGCTCGACTCACCTCGGAGCAGCCCATCGAAACCGAATCCCGCGACCGAAACCAAGAGAGGTAGGCCATGACAACGACAGCCCCACAGCTCGCCTTGACGCACATCGTCAACGCGCCGCGCGCGCTCGTCTACGAGGCGTTCACGGACCCTGATCAATTCGCGGCTTGGTGGGGCCCGATCGGCAACTCACTGCCCCGCGACGACGTCGAGTTCGAGGTGCGCCCCGGCGGCTACCAGCAGTGGTCGGAGGTCTTTCCGGCCGAGCCCGGCATTTGGACACACGGCCGCATCGACCTCACGGATGTCGTCGATGGCGAGCTGCTCGATGGCGTCATGCGCATCACCGGCCACCTGCCGGGGGGCTTCGAACCGTTCGAGACGAGAATGCGAGTCGAGTTCTACGACGAGAAGGACGGACGGACGCGGCTCGAGATCCGCCAGTGGCTTCCCGAGAACTACGTGTCGCCCAGCGAGGGGGGCTGGCTCGAGGCGCTCACCAAGCTGGACACCCTGCTCGCCACGCGGGTTGCCTTTCCGAGCTGACATCAGGTGGGCGTCGCAATCCGGCTGGCCCGGCCCCGCGTAGCACCGGACAGACCCTAGAGGAAGGAGTACTCATGCACGCAATCCTCAGGCGTGTCACGCTCGTGGCTGCGGTCCTCTCTCTGGCGCTCGTCGCGGCGCTGCAGGCGGCAGCCGGCCCGCCGGGCGGCGACTACACGGTGACGAAGCTCGTCTCGGACATCCCGGGTGCCGCACCGGTCACCGACCCCGACCTCGTCAACGGTTGGGGCCTCGCCCGCAGCGGGACGAGCCCGTGGTGGGTCGCCGACAACGGCCCCGACCCGAGCTCGAGCAAGTCGACGCTCTACAACCAGGCAGGCACGAAGCAGGCGCTCACCGTCGACGTCCTGGGCGGTCCGACCGGCGCCGTCTTCGCCGGGCTCGCGGGCAACTTCCCGATCGCGACGACGGCGACCACGACGCTCGGGCCGGCGAGCTTCATCTTCGCGACCGAGGCCGGCGACATCAGAGCGTGGCGTAACGGCTCGACGGCCGCGCTCGTCGCTCCCACGACGGGCATCGCCCCCGGCGCCGTCTTCAAGGGGCTTGCGATCGCGCAGCCGACGCCGGGCAACCCTCAGCTCTACGCGACGGACTTCCACAACGCGCAGGTCGACGTGTTCAACGGCGCCTGGCAGAACGTCACGCCGCCGGGTGCGTTCGTCGACCCGACGGTGCCGAACGGCTACGCCCCGTTCGGGATCCAGACGATCGGATCAGACCTCTTCGTCACCTACGGGAAGCAGGACGCCGACGCTCACGACGAGGTCGACGGCCAGAGCCTCGGCTTCGTCGACGAGTACGACCTGCAGGGGAACCTGGTCGCGCGCGTGGCGCAGCGCGGGCAGCTGAACGGGCCGTGGGGCCTGGCGATGGCACCCGCGTCGTTCGGGCGCTACGCGGGAGATCTGCTCGTCGGCAACTTCGGCGACGGCCAGATCAACGCCTACAGGAGCGGCAACGGCGGCTGGCACCACGACGGCACGCTGCGCTCACGCAACGGCGGCAAGCTCGTGATCGACGGGCTGTGGGCGCTCGAGTTCGGAAACGCCGGCGCGAACGGCGATCCGAACACGCTCTTCTTCACGGCCGGCCCGAACGACGAGTCGGACGGGCTCTTCGGCACGATCACGACCGGCTGAGCTCCAGGGCTCGCAACCGCCCCCGCCGAGGCCGCCGCCGCCTCGGCGGGGGCTCGAGCCCGCCTCAGCGACGCCTACGCCTACGGACAGGCCGGGGCGTTGCGCATCGCGATCGTGTCGGTGAGGTCGTAGGTCCTGGTTGGCTGGGTCACCGGCTTCTCGTTGACGGGCATGTTCACGGTGACACCCTGGAGGCGGCCGCTCGAGCAGGGCGCGAGCGACCAGATGTTGCCGCCCGTGATGGCTCCGTAGTTCGTCACGTAATCGACTTCGAAGAGCGCATTGGCCGCGGTGCAATCGCTGGAGGTCGTGCGATAGACCGCGTAGCGGGTCGTGCTGCCCCCGACCGACACGGAGCACCATTGGACGCCGTTGCTCAGAGTGGTGACACCGAGACATTGACCCTGGGTGACCGACAGTTGGAGCGTGTAGCCGGTGCCGGTCGGGTTGCCCAGGGCGTCAAGAGTGGGCTGCGCCTCCGCGCCGCTCGCGCAGTGGATGTCCTTGCGCATTCGCTGCAGAACCTCCCTGGCCGTCTCCTGGTTGCTCGCTCGGGCGGTCTGGTCCGCCTCTGTCTTGGAGGCCGAGGCGAAGCCGTCCGCCAGTGCACCCATGACCACTCCGAGCAGCGTCATCACGACGAGCACCTCGACCAGCGTGTACCCCGTCTGGGCTGCGGAAGCCCGCAGGGCACCGAGGATTGGACGCAGGTTCTGCCGCACGCCTGAAGGATCGTCCTGCACATCACCCGGCTGCGTACCCCGATCGAGGGATTGGGAGCATCGGCAGAACTGCCGGAAAGTACTTGGAGCCACCTCGACCTCCACCCGGCGTGGGAGCACGCATCAGACATGAGCAAAACGAGACCCATATCTCATCGTGATTTCAGCCCGACCTCGGAGTCGGGCCAGTCGCTCGTCCTCGCTCTCGTGGTGCTGTTTGCGCTCTCGATCTCGATCGCCGGCGTCTTCACTTTTCTCACGTCGAACGAGGTTCAGTTCAACCGCGACGGCCAGGATGTACGAGCCCTTTCGATCGCCGAGGCGGGACTGAACAACGGGCTCGCGACGGTGACGAAGGCCGACCCCCTGAACACCGTTCCCGTCGGGACGACCTATACGTCGGGTGGCACAGTTCATCTCGACAAGGGATCGTTCACGTATTCGGCGACCAAGCAGGCGGCGCCGAATTGCACGAACGCGCTGCCGACGTGCTGGGTCGTCACCGCGAACAGCACATCGCCCACTGGGCAGGTGACCCACCAGCTGCAGCAGTCGGTCGGTTGGATCACGAAAACAACGACCACCTCGGTCGACGAGTCAGCCGTCTACGGCTTTGGTCTCTTCATCAGCAATCCGCCCGGCGACGCCAACTGCTTCGCGATTTCCGGCTCGGTCACCGTGCAGGCGAACGTCTGGTTCAACGGCAGCTTCTGCCCCAACGGCAACGCGAACCTCACCGCCGCCCCGGGCGCTCCGTACACCATCTACATCGGCGGGAACTACCTGGGCAGGAACAACACGAGCATCGGGTCGGCCGCCGTCCCGTTTTCGCAAGCCAACATCGTCGGGATCTGCAAGAAGCAGAACACCGTCGAGACCTGCAGCGATTCGGCGAACAGCAACGTGTACGCGAATCCGCCGTACCTCGCCAGCGCGTCTGTGCTGAAGAAGCCGGATGTCAACCAGCAGCAGGTCTACACCTACGGCAGCGGCACCGGCGTGCCCGGCGACCCGACCGTGAACTGGAACGCCCCGACCTGTTCCACCGGATCGTTCACGTTCGACAACAACACGACGATGAACGACAGTCTGCCGCAGACGACGCTCTTCAGCGGATCGAGCTTCTACTGCTCGGTCAAGGACAGCTCCGGCAACACGGTCGGCACGCTCGCCTGGGACAACGCGGCCAAGACCCTGACCGTCAACGGGACGATCTTCATCGACGGCGACATCAACGTGCCGAGTGGAACGGACAAGTACCTGGGCAACGGGACGATCTACGTCAACGGCTCGCTCGCCGGCGGCGGGAACGTCTCCGGCGCGAGCATCTGCGGCCCTCCGAAGACCCCACTGGTCGCAGAGAACGGCTGCCCGGGCGCGTGGAACTCCCCGACGACGAATCCTCCCGCCGCAGGCACCGGGACGCTCGAGTTCGTCTTCATCAACCCGAACAACGTCGCGACCCCGGTCAATCTCCAGGGCAGCAACCATGAGTGGCAGGTCACGCTCTTCGTCGTGAAAGGCTTCACGAGCAACGGCGGCACAGCCATCCTCGGGCCGGTGCTCGCGGACGGCGGGAGCATGGCGGGCAACACGGGCCTGAACGTGCCTCCCTCCCCGCCCATCGGCGCACCGACGACGGTCGTCAGCTCGGTGACCTCCGCCGCCTGGGGCGTGACCCCCGGAAACTGGAAACAGCTCAAGTGAGCCCCGCGAGGGAGGCGACGTTTCCTCCGGTGCAGCATCCCACTGCTGTCGTTGTTCGGTCTGAGGAGGGCCAGGGACTTGTCGAGCTCCTGATCTCGATGCTGATCCTCTCCGTCGGCGTGGCCGCATTGCTCACGCTGATGGCAGCAGGAGCTGTGTCGCTGCAGCGATCCGACCAGAAAGGGACCGCGTTCACGCTGGCCGAGAATCAAATCGAGCTCTACCGCGGGGTCTCGTATCCCTACATTCGGCTTTCCGCGACCGCAGTCGCGGCCGTTCCAGTGGGATCTGCCTACCTGACCGCGCACGCGAGCGATGCCACGATTCCACCTGGCTCCTCGGCCAGCCAGGTACTCGACACGACCAGCGGCAGCCAGACGTGCACGGTCGCCGACACGACCGTGTGTGCGCCGGTCCAAACCGTGACCGGGCCGGATCACCGCCGCTACGAGATCGACACTTACGTCACCCAGTGCCCCAACGTCACCCTCACCTCGTGCTCCGCCTCCGCGGACCCCGTGAAACAGGTGTTCATCGTCGTACGCGACCCGGGCACGCCAGGCTCGCCGATCGTGGCCCGCGACGCCTCGACCTTCTCCTCGGCGACGACCGCGACCAGCTGATACCTCCCGGCTCGACTACCGCCCCAGCTTGTAGAGGGAGCCGGCGAGCGAGACGGCGTAGAGCTCACCGCGACCGTCCACACCGAAACCCGAGAGCGACGGGATGTGGCCGCTGACGCGCGCGCTGCCGGCGCGGCCCTTCGACCCGACCGGGAAGCTCCAGACAGTGCCGGCGCAGTAGTCGCCGTAGAAGTAGCGGCCCTGCGCGGCCGGGATCGCAGTGCCGCGGTAGACGTAGCCTCCGGTCACCGAACACCCGTGCTCGTGCGAGTAGACCAGCACGGGGAACGTCTTCTGCCCGACGCTCGTGTAACGGTGCGAGCTGTCGAACACGACGTTTCCCTCGTACCGGCTCCAGCCGAAATTCGCCGGGAGGTCGAGCTTCGCCGCGGGCCGGAAGTCGATCTCCTCCCAGTGGTTCTGGCCGACGTCGCCGATCCAGAGGTCGTTCGTAGCGCTGTCGAAGGAGAACCGCCAGGGATTGCGGAGGCCGAGACCGACGACGCGCCAGGACCCGTTCGGTGAGGTCGTCGTCGAACGCAACAGCTTGCCGAGGCGCGTCGACATGTTCTGGGACGTCTGCTGCGGGTCGTCCTCCGAACCGCCGTCGCCGAACCCGGCGTACAGATAGCCCCGGTTGTCGAATTGCAACTGGCCGCCGTTGTGGTTCGAGTACGGCTGGTGGACCGCCAGGATGACCTTCGCACTCGAGCGGACCCCCACCCCGTTCGCCGCGCGATAGCGCACGACGCGGGAGTTCCCCGACACGTCCGTGTACGAGACGTAGAACAGATGGTCAGCGGTGTAGCGCGGGTCGAACGCCATCGAGAGCAGACCTTGCTCGCCGCCGCTTCTCACGAGCGGCCGGAGATCGAGGAAGGTGCCGGCGATCCTGCCGCCGCGAACGATCGCGATCACACCGCGCTGCTCGACGACGTACAACGTCGTCGCATCACCGGGCGCCGAGGTCACGAACACCGGTGAGTCGAGCCCGGAGGTCACCTGACGGAACGTGAAGGCAGCTGCCGAATGCTGCGGGGCGGAACCGGCGACGCCGGCGGCTCCGAGACAGAGGCCGAGCACGGCCAGCACCGCCCACCAGCGCTTCGACCTCGTTCCTTTCACAGCAGCTAGCGGAGCGCGTCCTCGACGGCCCTCTCGAGGGCCTGGTCGATTCCATCCTTGCAGCACGGTTCGCCCTCGACGCCGATCTGCAGGTCGTGGACGCTGACCGGGAACGTCCTCCCGTGAGTCCGGCAGGTGACGCTCCGGACACGCACCCGAATTTGATCGTTCGCACGGGCTACGACATGACCCGCCACGCTCAGCGTGTCGAAGCTCGATGCGGTCTGAACGTCCAACACCTCCGGCACCTTTCTCTCTGGAGGGAGCAGGGTCGAGACGAGCTCCCCTTGCCTTAGACCGCCAAACGCCAGCCGAGTTAGGGGCTAGTGGGCGATCTCCCAGATGTGCCCGCCGGGATCACGAAAGCTCGCGGTGCGGATTCCCCACGGCCGGTCGATCGGCCCGTTGAGGAGCTCGACACCGCGCCGCTGCAGCTCCTCGGCCATGGCATCGACATCCTGAACCTCGAGGGTGAACTGGAACCGGACCCCGGCCTCGCGATCTGCCACGGTTGCCGGGTCGACGAGCCCAGGCGCCTCGCTCGCCTGCAACAGGTTGACGAGCGTCTCGCCGAACCTGAACACCGCTGAGTTCTCGTCCTCGTAGACGACGGGCAATTCGAAGACCTCGCCGTAAAAGCGCTTCGCCTCGTCGAGGTCCTCGACGAAAAGCGTGATCGCCGCGATGCCTCCGGGCCACGCTGTCACTCCGGTTGCGTTCTCTCCGGCTGAAGATTCCATCCGCTACCGCGACGCGTTCAGTTCTGCGGCTGCGCGGATGAGCGCCTTGAAGGCGTCCTCATCGAGCTGATCGTCCTCATGGAGATCGATCGCCCGCCTGACGTTGCCTTCGAGGCTCGAGTTGAACAGTCCGGAAGGATCCTCGAGCGACGCGCCCTTGGCGAACGTCACCTTCACGACGCTCTTGTACGTCTCGCCGGTGCAGAGCATGCCGTCGTGGTACCAGACCGGAACGCCTCGCCATTTCCACTCCTCGACCACCTCGGGAACAGCCTGCTTGATGAGCGCGCGCACCTGGGCGAGCGTCTTGCCCCTCCAGTCGCCCAGTTCCTCGATCCTCGCATCGATCAGCTGGGAAGGAGACTCGGCCTTGCTCGCTTCGCTCTTCTTCATGTCGCGACGGTATCAGCGGGCCGGTGGCCCGAATGCCCGCGCCCGTCCACTCCCACGCGCGGCGGGATCCGGCCGTCGGTTCTCCGGCGACTTGATCGCCGAGCGGCCACCCTCGCTTGCGAGCGGCTCGTCGTCGAAGCGGGGGATCACGTGCAGATGCGCGTGGTGCGGCGACTGACCGACGTCGGAGTAGCAGTTCCAGATGAGCGCATAGCCGTCGGGCGAAAGTCGTGCGTCCTGCGCGGCTCTTCGCCAGAAGAAGGAGCTCGTGCGTCGCGGCCCACTCCTCAGGCGTGAAATCGAAGGGCGACAGGCGATGCGCAATCGGGATGATCACACCGCATCCCGGAAGCACGTCGACAGGGTCGCGAGGATCACGCGTCGAGGCGTACAGGCAGTGGTCATTCTCGAAGCACACCTCAGCCGCGCGGAACTGAGCCAGGTCACAGAACACGCAGCCGGGTTGAGCCACCACTGCATTCTCTCACTCGCAATGCGTTCTCGTCGGAGATCAGCGGGGTGGGGCTTCGAAGTTCACGAGTTGCCTGACGACGTAGAGCGGTCGTTGTTTTACTTCTTCGTAGACCCGGCCCAGGTATTCGCCCATCACGCCGAGGACGATCAATTGGATGCCGCCGATGAAGGTGGTGACGACGACGAGGGTTGCCCAACCGGGAACGGTAAAGACGCCGGCCACCTTCGTAATCGCCGAGATGATCCCGAAGAGGAACGAGAAAAGAGAGACAACGAGCCCGATCCCGATCACCACGCGGAGCGGGAGGATCGAGAAGCTGAGAACGCCGTCGACCGCGAGGCCGAGCATACGCGTAACGCTGTACTTGCTGCGGCCGGCCGCTCTGGGCGCGGCCACATATTCGACTCCCGTTTGGCGGAAGCCGAGCCACGCGAACATTCCCCGGAGGTAGCGGTCACGTTCGCGCATCGCCAAGAAGGCATCGACGACCGACCGGTCAATGAGGCGGAAATCGCCGGCCGCCTCAGGCATGGCGGTCGTTGTGAGTCGATTGAGAAAGCGATAATAGAGGCGCGCGGTTGAGCGTTTGAAGAGGCCTTCAGCGCTTTCCGCCATCACGCCATAGACCACGTCGTAGCCTTCTCGCCAGAGACTGACGAACCGTTCCAATACCTCGGGTGGATGTTGGAGGTCGGCGTCCATGATCACCACGGCAGCGCCACCTGCAAGTTCGATGCCCGCGGTGAGAGCAACCTGATGGCCGAAGTTGCGCGAGAGTTGGACGGCCTTTACGCGCTGATCGCGTCCCGCCAGGGCGACCATCAGCGGAAAGCTCGCATCGCGCGAACCGTCATCCACCAGAATCAACTCGCCCTCGATCCCAGGCAGCCCTTCGACTACTCCGAGTAACCGGCGGACGAGTTCCTCCAGGGACTCCTCCTCGTCGTAGACGGGAACGACGATCGAAAGCTTCGTCTTGGTCGATGGATTGACGGGTGCGCGGTTCGTCTGCATCGCTAGGAGACGGTAACCAGTCATCCGGAGGCCGCAGGACTCGGCAACGGCCGCTGGTTCGTGGAAACTGCCCGCATCGCCGCGCACTCCCCGCTCTACCGCCTCGCATTTCGTCTCCGGCTGATCATTCCGGCCCTCGCCGTGTTCGGTGTGGGCGTCTGGGTGATTTCACCGCGCTTCTCGATCACCGGGCCTTCGCTGATCGACGACTGGTATGCCATTCGCTCGGCCCCGCACGCGCTTCACCAGTTCCTCACGCTCAGCTACCACGTCCAAACCCGCTTTGACCCCGCGTGGTTTCTCTGGAACTGGATTCAATGGAGCCTGCCTGGAGCGCCCGCAAATATGGTCGGCCCAAACACTCTCGGGATGGTCCGGCCTTGCTCTCCTCGTCGCGGGAATGACGACGTTCACCACAATCCTGGTTCGTCGAGACGACGAGTATCCGTTCGCACGCGCACTTCTCTGTGCGCTTCCGGCCCTTTTGGTCGTCACCGTTCCGGACTTCGCCGTTGAGCTCTCCAGGTTCGGCCCACAGGAGCCCGCGCTCGTCGGCGGGATGCTCCTAGGTGCTTCGCTGATGTACTGGGGCGCCCGCGAGTTGGGCGATGCGACAAGCGCACGTCGCGTTCGACCATGGCTGCTACTCGTAACCGGGTTTCCGATCTGGTGCTACGGCGTCCTTCAGAAAGAAACCTCGGTCTGCGCATTCCTGTTCCTCGTGGCGCTCGTTCCGTACAGACGCAGCCTTGCAGAACAACTGCGGCGCCGTGAACGCGGAGCTCTCGTTGCTTCCTTGGTCGTAGCTGCCGCCGCAGTGCCAATGCTGATCGTCCTCTACGAGGACGCGGCGATCGTCGAGCGGGGGTCACTTGTCTACGGCACGAAAGTGCAGACGGGCGGAAACACCCTCTCAATCTTCGTACACGGTTTCGGACACATGCACGACGAAACCCACAGCCGACTTGGCTTCGTGCTGACCGCGAGCGTCGGCGCGGCTCTGCTTCTCGGTCTCGGCGCGCCGACACTTCGACTGGACGTTGTCGGCGGTCATCCTTGTCGCCTTCGCATCATTCGAGATGAGCTTTCAGTCGGGTGTCTACACGGGCCGCTACTACTTGCCCACGTTTGCGCTGCTCGCGATCGGGTCGGCCAGAGCGATCCGAGCTCTCCCCAAGATTCCTGGCTACGCAGTCGCCGGGATCGCTTTCGCGGTCTTGCTCATCTCGGCGAACGGAGCGAACGCCAACGTACGCGACTGGGCATCCGGCGACCAACTTGGCGATGACCTGGTCACAGCCGTTCGATCAAGCACACAAAACGGTTGCCGTCTGACAATCACGGGCATCGACGAAGAAAGAAGCCAGGCGATCCCTTTCCTGGTCAGCTACCGCCACCCACCTTTCGACTGCGGCAAGATTGCACGCCACCTCCTGACCGGCCCCTCGGCAATGCAAACGTCGACCCACGCTTGCGGCACGCCGAACCCGATCCTCATCGGCGAATGGCGGGTCGGGAACGCAGAGCCCATCCAACTGTTCCGATGCGGTACCTAAACGAGGAGACTGAACTTCGCGCCCCCTGCTCTACGATCGACCCAAGCGGGGGACCGACGGATTCGTGCATCCGTTGCTGGCTTATCGTCAACGACACCAGGAGGACGACGCATGAACAGATTCGAGCAAGCCGTCTACGACTGCATGATCCCGACGTCGGAGCTGCTGGCTGCGACGACCAACCCGCTGCACCGTGCGATCCTGCTCAACTTCTGGCGCCACGTGCACCTCGAGGGCGCAGGCGAGTTCGAGACGATCGTGGCGCCCGACATGATGGTCGACGAGCCCGTCTACCGGGTGACCTGGGGGCGAATCCCGCCGTCATCACCGGCAAGGAAGGCGTGCTCGCGTTCTACAACAGCGTCGGCGAGTCCGTGCTGTGGCACTCCGACGACCGTCTCTCGGTCGCCGACTGGGGGATCTGCGACGAGCTCACCTTTCACGTGCTCGCCCGCGGCGCCGACCTGCAGGCGATCGGCTACGACGTCGGCGATCCGGCTGCGCTCTACCACACCTCGAGCCGGCAGGCCTTCATCTGGCCCTACGACAGCCAGGCGCGGCTCGCGGGCGAGCATCTCTACGAGGACAAGACGAGCCTCGCGATCGAGGAGGTCGACCCCGAGGAGGCGATCACCCCGGCCCGGGTTCGAGAGATTCATCGGGAGCAGCTCGCCAAGCTCGAAGCAGGGCGCGCAGAGCGCTACTGGGTCTTCTCCGGCGCTTGACGCAGGGGCCGCGGCAGCGTCTCGAGCTACCTGCCGGCACGCAGCTTGCAGGCTCGGTCTGAGCTGGTCTGGTTAGTTGGCGCAGGGCGTCAGCGTGAGATGGCCGATGGCCGGCATTTCGGATGCCTTCACGAGAGTGGCGCCTCGCCAGTCGGCCCAGCCGGAGTTGATGTTGCGGAGGGTGGTGGAGGTGGCATGTCGGAGTTGTCGACCGTTGAGCTCCACGCTGCAGGTCAGATGGCGCGCGTAGACGAGGAGTTGTTGTTGAGGAAGGGCGTGGTCGAGCGTGATCGTGACTTCGTTGTGGTTGTCGGTCTGCGCGGTCAGTCGTGCCCCGCGGTCGGCGACGGATTCCACGGTGGTCCCGGCAGTGGGGGCGACGAGCCAGCCTTGGCGTCCATGGCGGAGAAGGTCGTTGATGCGCCAATCTGCGGCCCAGATCGTGGGTTGGCGGAAGTCGTCTGGGATCGCGGAACCGCCGCGGAGGTAGAGCGGAAAGTCGTAAGGCCCGTCTTGCCGGGTAATCGTGGTCCCGCCGCGAAAAACGGCTCCCGTGAACATGTCGATCCAGTCACCCGAGGGGAGGTAGACGGTGCTGGTTGAGCCGTCGGTGTCTACTGGAGCGGCGAGGAGGGCGTCTCCGACGGTGAATTCGAGGTTGTTCGACCACGCGTGCTGGTCTGTCGGCCAGGTGAACCCAAGCGGGCGAATGACCGGGATGCCGGTGTGGCTTGCATCGAGAGCGAGCGCGTAGAGGTAGGGAACGAGTTCGTAGTGGAGGGTTGCGGCGTCGCGCAGTCCATGAACCGCTGTCTTACCGAGCTGCCAGAAGGTTGCGTTCGGGCCAGCGCCGCCGACCTCGAAGATCGGTGTCAGGGCGGCGAACTGGGCCCAGCGTGCGAAGAGGCCCGGAGTGAGTGTTCCGCCGGAGTAGCCGCCGATGTCGGCTCCCCAAACGGACGAGCCGGCGATGCCGGCGGTCTGGGCGCTGATGATGTCTTCCTGGAGCCCGTTCTGGGACTGCTCTGCGTCCGGGCCGACGGCACCGGGGAGAATGGCGGACGAACCGGGGACGAACGAGCGGAAGAGCGATCCGAAGTTGGCGCCATGCGTGGGTGCGAACGCTGCGGCCGCTGCCTTGGCGTAGAGGAGCGGGATGAGGTTTTGCATCAGGGTGCCGGGGCCGCCTGCAAGCTGGCGGGGTTCGAGGTTGACTTCGTCGCCGCGATCGCCTTTGAAGCCGTCGACGCCGAGCGCGACGAGTTTCCTCAGGCGGCTGACGAAATCCGCCCATGCCGGGGCGTAGGTGAGATCGCGAACATAGGTTTGATCGTCGCCGGTCAGCCAGTGGTCGGGATACCTGACCGACGGGCAATTCTGCCGGTTGATCTGCGGGGAGATCCAGAGCATGAACCGAACCCCTTCCCCGTGAATGCGCGCAATCGTCTTCTTGGGGTTTGGGTACTTCGCGGTGTCGAATGTGAGCGAGCCGTAGCAGTCGGAGTTCGCAGAGCCTTGCTCCCACGGGTTGTCGAGCAGCACCCACCCGATCGGGATCCTTCGGGACTGCAGCTGCTTGATGTCGTCGTAGAGCTGGGCCGGACTTGTGACCTCGTCGCGCCATTTGATCAGGGCGAACTGCGGGAGCCATGGCTTGCGGGGAAGACCAACCGCGCGTGCGTGCGCGCTCAAGAGCTGCGGCAGTGCTCCCGCCGCGACGGTGATCTTCGTGTTGGTGGTGTTGAAGCACCAGCGGACCGCGTTCGAGGGTGGCCCGACGGAGCAGGGTGTCGAGCCGAGATCGCAGGCGAAGTTCGAGTCGTCGAGGGCAGCCGGAAAGCCGATCCGGCCGACAGCGGTTGTGGAGACCCAAGCGCCGAACCCGGCCGTCGAGGCGAAGAACGTCGCCGGCGATGAGCTTCCGCAACCGTTGTAGACCTTGAGCGGCTGCACGGTTCGGGACATGTCGACCCAGCGATCGCGCTGGCCGGTGCCGAGGAAGTGCGCATCGGGCGACGCGGTCATCGAGAACCCGATGGCAGCGACATTCGGGCCGTGGATCGCATAGCCGATCTGTGCGGCTGTCGAGGTGTGCCGGACCGAGACGACGGCTGTGTGTCCGGCGTCGTCGGTCGCAACGGTGTAGATGGTTGCGCGGGCGCGGACGGCCTGCCGGATCACGTCGGTGGCGAAGTGCTCGGTCCCGTCGGTCGACCAGAAGACGAAAGGCGCCCTCTTTCCGCCGAGCCTGGTCAATCCGTGTCCGTCAGCAATCGCAATTGTGAACGGCTCTTCATTGACCTGCATGCGGAAGCCGTGAGGTGTTGAGCCGCAGCCGCTCGACGCGAGCAGGAAGCAGCATGCGGCAAGCGCAACGCTCAGCCGAAGAGCGCCTGCGCGCCTTGGGCGTGCACTGCGTCGGGTCATGCGCGTGGTGTGCAGGGGCCACCGATCTCATCAGCGAGACCGATCTGGGCGACCTGCATCCCGCTGGTGCGAGGGCTGGAAAGAGTCGCGGCGCTCCCGGTGTCTCCGGGGATCGCCGAGACTGCCCGGTGTGAAGATCTTCACATCGGTCGGCTGCCTCCCGGATGCGCACACCTTCACGTTCGCTGTTACGGAACTGTTCGCGGGGATCTGGCCGGTCACTCGCGAGAGATTCGCAATGACCGTGTACTGCGGCACGGCTACGGTCGGCGGTGCGCGCAACTCTACGGTCAGCCCTCGCGTTTCGGGGCCGCGTTGTCCTGGTGTTGGGAAGATGCGGATGCGTGCCACCGTGCGGGGCTTTGTCCAGCCGTCGTCGTACAGCCCCGCTGTCGACCAGTCGAGCCGCCACGGCTGCGTTACCTTGATCAGAAGCGTCGATGGCCCTGCGACCGACGGCCCGGAGATCCGAAACCGCGTCTCGGAGTCGCTCATCACGACGTAGGGGGTCGGAGAGATGTCGGCGACACCGGTCCGAGCATCGAAGTGCGGAACGAGCTTCGGAAACCAGAAGCCCGTGTACTCGAACGAGTCCGACGCGGCTTGGACGTCCCGTGCAACAGATCTGTTCCAGAACTCGAGGTCACGCCAGTAGCGCTGGCTGACGAACCAGTCACTCGAAACCGGCGCGGGGACGATCGAGACCCCGGTGCTCGAGCCGACCGCGGCGTCGAGCCAGTCGAGCGACCCATGAGCCTCCGCCGTCACCGGCCGCCCCGACCAGCCCGGCTCCGAAAAGAAACGGTCGACCAGGTACCAGGTCAGAAGCGGCAAACAAATCACCGTGTAGGCAACCACAAGCACACGCATCGGTTGCCTGGAGATGAAGAAACCAGCTGTCGCCAGCAGGAATGTCGCCACTATCAAGAGTGTCCGCGCCCCGCTGAGCCCCCCCAACAAGTCAGCGAGAGGGCGGTAGAAGCTCGACGCGGGTGTGTCCGGGTTGACCTGAGGCGACTGACTCCACGTGAAGGCGGGGATCGCACCCGTCAGGTAGCCGACGACGAGAACCAGCGTGGGCGGCGCGAGCGCCCAGGCGCACAGCCGACGCTCGACGACTGCGCCGAGCGTGGCGATCAGCAGCAGCGGCACGAGGTAGATCAGGAAGCGGTCGTGGACGAACGAAAGGTTGTAGACGTCATCGAAGCTCGTCACCTGGACCGGAATCACGACGATCAAGAGAACGCCGATCCATGCGAACGCCTCCATGTCGGCGTCGAACGGCGCGCGTACCACGGTCTGGATCATCCACGCCGCCCCGATCAGAAACGGCAGGATCGCGAGACCGAGCGCGAAGGTCGCGTAGTGCTCGAACAGTGACCCGAAGAACGCCGTCGTCAAAAAGTTGGCATGACCCGTGTAGTGGCCGTAGATCCCGTAGACCCAGTGGAACCGTCCCGCCAACTTCAGGGCGATCCCGCCGATCGCAAGCACGATGTATGCGACGACAAGGCTGTGGTGTGATCGCGCCACCTCACGGACCGAACGTCGCCTTCGCAACTCAAAGCCGAGAATCGCGAGCGGCAGCACGAACCCAAGCGTGAGAAGCGCCGTTCTCGCGAAGAACGCCAGAGCGATTCCGGCCAACGCGAGTAGGTCGTTGCGGCGTGACGGCGCCGAGACCGACCGGTGCATCAGCAAGGCCGCCCAGAGAAACGCCGGATACGCGGCGACCTCGGTCATCAACATGGCTGCGTAGATCATCCAAGGGACCACGATCGCCAGGCCGGCAATCAGGTACGCCGTCCACGTGCGGTGCAGGACGCGTCGGGCGAGCAGGAACGCCGGGATGCACGCGGAGGACATCACCCAGGCGTTCACCAGGTGCGCCGCATGCACATCCTGTGGCCCGTAACGGTGGTTGAAGACCGGTGCGATCAGCAGGGGGTAGAGCTGCGCCCAGCTTTCGACCAGTACACCATGGATCCGCGGCACGACCGAGTGGGTTCGGGAGATGCTGGCAGCGAGTCGCTCGTAGCGCATCTCGTCCGTCATGTCGAACCAGTCACGTGCACGACCCGTGATCGCGGCGAGGACGACGCCTGCGGCGATCCAGAGCGTCAGAAGCGGTAGCGAACGCCACAGCAACGGCAGTTCGCGGCGCCTCGACACGCGGCGCAGAGTACAGAGCGTCCGCGTCGGCGCAGCACGGCCGCAGAGAGTGGCTACCCTCTCGCGGATGTCGAGCGACCCAACCGCCTCTGGAGCAACGGCATCTGGCGGCGGATTCTGGCGGTCGATCGAAGGTTTCCTCTTCCTCCGGCGCGAAGGCGTGCGTATCGGCGCAATCTGGGTGGTGCTCGGCTCCATCCTGGCGGAGTTCGCGGCCGGCGTCCGCGACTACATGGATTTCGACGCCGGCCGCTACGAGCGACTCGCGATCTCGATCGCCCGAACGCACTCGCTCGTGCCCCGAATCAACGGCGTCAACGTCCACTACCTCTCGATGCTCTACCCGTTGCTGCTCGCGCCGTTCTTTGCCGGCGGAGCGCTCTGGAAGGACCTCCAGAACGCCGATATCGCCAGCGCCTACATCATGTCGTCCGCCTGCATCCCGGCGTTCCTGCTCACTCGGCGGGTCAGCAGGCCGCGCTGGTGGGGCCCCTACTTCGTCGCCGTCTTCACCGTATGCACACCCTGGATCGTCACCTCCATGTCACTCATGACCGAGGTGGCTGCCTACCCCGCATTCGTCTGGGCCCTCTACGCGATGGTCGTCGCCATCGCCTCGCCGTCCCGCACTCACGACCTGGTCGCAGTCCTCGGCTGCGCACTCGCCTTCCTCGCCCGCGGCGAGTTGATCGTGCTCCTCTTCGTCCTGCCCGCAGCGATCATCGCCTTCGAACTCGGCCGTCTCCCTGCACCCGACCTCCGCGGACGATTCGCGGGCGCCGGGCGTTCTATCCTGAAAGGACATCCGCTTCTCGTCGTCGGCTACTTGGTCGTCGTCGTCAGCGCCGCCACCCTTGCCGTGCTTGGCCGGCTCTCCTCGACCATCGGCATCTACTCCGTCTACTCCTCGGCCGGTTACCCCGCCTGGAGCCGGCTTCCCCGGTCGCTGGTCGAACACCTCGCGACGTTCTCGCTCGGTGTCGCCGTCGTTCCCTGCGTGATTGCTCTCGCCTGGATCGGCGCCAACGTTCTGCGTCCCACCGTGAAGCGCGAGGCGCACGCGTTCGCCTGCGTCAGCCTGGTGGCGATCATTGTCGTCTTCATTCAGGCGACGAACTTCGACCTGGTCGTCAACGCCTACGTCCATGACCGCTTCCTCATGTATTTCGTGCCGGTAATCCTGATCGGTTCCGTACTAGCCATCAGCGATGCACGGCCGCCACGTTGGTCGCTCCTCCTGCCGCTTAGCCTGATCGTCGCGGGCTTCGCGCTCGGCGCAATCCCGTTCGTCACCTGGGGCCAGTTCCCCTGGCTCGACATCGACACTCCCGTCTCGACGGACTATCGCGTCCTTGCCGGCCATCTCGGCGGCCTCGCCGGGGCCCGCGTGCTTCTGATCGCGATCGCGGTCTGTGGGACAGCGTTGGTCGTGATCGCCGCCCACCGCCGAGTCCCGACTCGCTTCCTCGCGGCCGCCGTGTTCGGCTTCTGCGGAGTAATGATGTTCGCTACCACCGTCTGGACGTTCCAACGAGCGTTCAACTCTCCCGACCGGAACTCGCGATCACTGACCGCTACCCAGCACGGAACACTCGACTGGATCGACAGTGACGTCGGCCCGAACGCCAGCGTCACTGCGATCCAGGCCCCGATCTCCAGCGACTGGTTCGTCAACGAAGGAACTTGGGTCGACTACGAATACTTCAACAAGTCGCTCGTCCGCGACGCCCGCATCGCCGGATCGAACCCGTTCGACTACACCGGCTTCTGGTTCCCGAAACTCGACCTCCACTTCAACACCACCACCGGGACCGTTGCGGAGTCCGCCAGCCGCTGGATCGCCGCAAGCATCAAAGAGACCCGCTTCCGAATTGCAGGGCCCGCGAAGTTCTACAACTCCAACCTCATGCTTATCGATGCGGGGCGCCGTTGGCGACTTGCCTGGCTCACCTCCGGCGTCTACGACGACGGCTGGACGAAGCCGGGAGCCATCGTTCGGATCCGACTCTACCCGACAGCCGGGCAACGGACAGCACGGATCCGATCCGTCGGCTTCGTTCTCCGAACACCTCAGGACGTTGCGAAACGAGTCGTGACGCTCAGCTCAGAAGGAAAGACGACACGCGTCATGGTGACCCCATCGGCTACAAACGCATCTGCCGAGGCCTGCGTCCCAACCCATGGATACGCCGAAATAGAGATGAAGGTCAACGGCTCCTCGACCATTCCCGGCGACCTCGCCACGCTTGCGACGAGCAGGATGCCTCGCCGCGGCGGAATGTACCTCGCCTCCATCGGCGAAGCCGACAGATCGGACCAGCCTGCTCGTCGACGGGCAGCCAGCCCGGATCGTGACACGGAACCGTGGCGGCGCCGGGTTGCCACGTGTAGCGGGAGGCGCTGCCCTGAGGCCAAACCGCGGCGCTCCTAGTACGCGCCTCTGCGCGAGAACACGGCCCAGGGCGTCTTGAAGAGAATCGACACGTCCAGCCAGATCGACCAGTTCTCGAGGTAGTAGAAGTCGAGCCGCACCAGGTCGTCGAAGGTCAGATCGGAGCGTCCGGCAACCTGCCAGAGCCCGGTCATGCCCGGCAGCACGTTGTACCGGCGCCGGTGCCACGGCTCGAGCTGTTCGTAGTCGCGCAGCGGGAGTGGGCGTGGGCCGACCAGCGACATCTCCCCGCGCAGCACGTTGACGACGTTCGGGATCTCGTCGATCGAGAACCTGCGGAGCCAACGGCCGACTCGCGTGACGCGCGGATCGTCGCGGATCTTGAACAGCGCACCGCTCGCCTCGTTGGCCCGCGCGAGCGACTCCTTCTGCTCGTCGGCGTCGCGCACCATCGTTCGGAACTTCAGCATCTCGAACGACTGCTCGCCGAGCCCGATGCGGCGATCCGCATAGAAGACGGGACCGCGAGAGGTCAACTTGATCGCTCCTGCGATCAGAAGCCACAGCGGGATCCCGACGACGACGATCAAGGCGCCGACGACCAGGTCGAACACGCGCTTGGTCGCCCAGTCGGTGCCGGCGAAGATCGGCGGACGCAACTCGAACAGCGGCACTCCCTGCCCGGGCACGTACTCACCGCGCTCGATCAGGAGCTCCGTCGTCCGCGGCGCCACGCGCACCTTCACTCCCCGACGGTGTGCGGCGTCGACGATCTCGAGCAGCCGGCCGTCGTCGAGGCCCGAGTCGGCGACGATCAGCTCGTCGATGTGCGGCCCCGCGAGCGTCTCCTCGACCTCGGGGCCGGGATCGATCTCACCCGCGAATTCGTAGTAGATGCCGCCCCGGCGTGCGCCGAGCGACTCGCGCAAATGGGTGCGCGCGGACTCCTCGCCGACCAGAACCGCCTTGCGGCGCACTCCCACAGCCGCCATGACCGAGCCCGTGAAGAGCTCGTAGCTCGCACGGAACACACCGATGCAGGCCGACACGAGAATCGCTCCGACGATGTAGAGGCCGAAGGTCGTGAAGTGCTGGCCGGTGCCGATCGCAAACGCGAGCGCCAGCGCGGCGACGAGGAACACACTCGGCACGACCCGGCCCGCGCCTTCGCGCAGCTCGCGCGGCGCGTAGAGCCCGGCCCGCCAGAAGACGAGCACGAGCAGGAGGATGAGAAAGGCGAGCCACGACGTCTCCTGGTCCCAGAGCAGGCCCCAGAGGATCGGCTTCGGGTCGACGACGAGGGCGCGAAGCGCAAGCGCGCCGTACAGCCCGATCAGCAGGCCGCAGATGTCGATCGCCACCAGCGCGGCAATGCTCCCGAGCCGGCGCAGCAGCGACTTGAACGGTGAGGACGAAAGAAGATACGGGCGGGAGGCGCGGACATCCTCGGCGGGGCGAGGTGCTTTCACGGGGCGATCGTAGCCTCGTGCCAGTCGAGGATCGTCGCGCCCGAGGCTCGCGCGGCGAGCTCGGCAGACGGTGAGAGGACGTCTCTGCAGCCGCAACAGCCTCAGAAGGCCTGCCAGCGCGAGCGAGCGCCGGCGGTCGACGAGCTCCCAGTCGTGGAAGTGCAGGTGAACGAGGCCGCCGAGGTTGGCGAGGCCGCGCCCGAGCATGCCGAGCGAATGCGTCGCCGGCAGCTCGAGCAGCTCGCCTCCGCTCGACAGGCGCAGCCGGCGTGGCGCCTGTAGCTGCAGGCGCGGGGCGTCCGGCCCGAGATAGCTCTGGCGAAACGTGGTCGCCGAGCAGTCGACGTAGCCGAACGCAGCGAGCACCTCCGCGACCGGTTCGTCGAGATACCAGCCGCCGCCGCAGAAATACCCGGGCGCCAGGTCGTGCGCGCGCAGCCATTCAGCTTCGTCGCGGACGATCGCGGCTGCATTCGCGGCACCCTGTGGGCGCGCCTGCGTCGGGCCGCCCCAATGCGTGTGGTGGCCGAGCGGCGCCAACGCGGCGGCGCGCCTGGCGCGCTCGAGCCAGAGCTGCGTGTCCTCGCCGGCGGCCGCCGAGGGCGGCCGCAGCAGCGGCGTGACGACGAAACCCGCCGGGCGCCGCTCGAGGAGACGCTCGAAGGCGCCCCACACCTCGTCGTCGAGCACTCGCTCGACGTGACACGAGACGACCGCGTACCGTTGTAGGGCCTCCACGATGCGCATCTTGTCAGCACGATCAGCGACGGTCGTCGTCGTCACAGCCGCGGTCCTGCCTCGCCTCGTGGTGCTGGCGGTCGAGCGCGGGACGATCCTGCGCTCGTTCGTCGAGAAAAGCGACATCTTCGCCCGCACCTTCGTCGCGACCGGGACCTACGGCTTCGCACCGGGGGAGCCGTCCGCGTACACCCAGCCGCTGTACGGCTGGTTCCTGATCCCGCTCTACTGGATCCTCGGCCGCCACTGGCTCGTGGTCGGGCTGGCGCAGATCGTCATCGCGGCCTGCACGGCCGTGATCGTGCTCTGGATCGGACGCATGTTCCTCAATCCCGCCGCGGGCCTCCTGGCCGCGGTGTTCGCGACGCTGAACCCGTACCTCATCTGGCACGACGTTCATGTCAACCGCGAGATCCTCGACCAGCTCGCGGCCGCGGCACTGTTTCTCCTCGTGCTGCTTGCCGCGAGGAGCGGCAGGATCGCGCTGGCTGCGGCTGCGGGCGCGATCGCAGGTGTGGCGATCCTCGGCAATTCACGGCTCGCCGCGCTCCCGCTCGTGCTCGCGGCGTACCTCGCCTGGCGCCAGCGCGGCCGCGCGCTGCCGCCTGGCCGCGACGCTCGTCGCCGCAACGCTCGTGGTGATTGCGCCGTGGGTCGTGCGAAACCGCGTGCAGGTCGGCTGCTTCGCGATCACGACCGACGCTCACGCGCTGTGGAAGGCGAACAACATCAACACCTACAAGACACTCGCCGCGGGCAAGTGGATCGACGACGTGCCACCACTTCCGGGCGCTCCCGTCCAGACACCCGAATACGAGACCGCGATCTACGCCCAGACCGGCCGGCTGCTTCGAATCAACGAGTGCGCCCAGATGCGGCTCTACGAGCACGCGACGATCAAGTTCTGGAGTCATCACCCTGGTGAGAAGGTGAAGCTCGCGGCTCAGGCGACGCGCATGCTCTGGCAGCCCGCAGCAGACACGCACCGAGGGCGGCCCGTCGTCAGGCGCGTTGAAGCAGTGGTCGGAAGCGCTGTGGACGATCCCGATGTACGTGCTGGCTGTCGTCGGGCTCTTCGTGGTCGCCCGATCGTTTGCGGCACTCGCGCTGATCTTCCTGCTCTACAACACGGCAGCTGCGTGGGTGTTCGCCGGCGCGACCCGTTACCGGATCTCGTTCGACTTCGTGCTGGCGCTGCTGGCGGGTGCCGCGATCGAGCGGCTGTTGAGCAGGTCGCGGTACACGAGGTCGACGCCGTCGGCGGCGGCCTCCGCCGAGAACTGATCGAGCGCCCGCCGGCGGGCGGCGGCACCGTAGGCGCGCGCGAGCTGCTCATCGCCGGCGAGCGCGACGATCGCACGTGCAAGTGCGGCGACGTCCTCGCCCGGGACGACGACGCCGGTCTCCCCGTCGGCGACGATCTCGGGCAAACCGCCTACGTCGGTGACGATCGCGGCGCGGCCCCGCTCGGCGGCCTCGAGCGCGACCATGCCGAACCCCTCGCCGCGCGACGGGACCACGACGATCGCGTTGCGCTCGTAGACCTCAGCCGCCGGAGAGACGCGGCCGAGGAACGTGACCCCCTCGGGCGAGCCGGCCCGAAGCTCGCCGTCGAGCGGGCCGGACCCCGCGATCTCGAGCGTCAAACCGGGCAACTCGGCCCGCGCGAGCTCGAACGCGCGCAGCAGGAGGTCGAAGCCCTTGATCGGGATCAGCCTCCCCACCGCCGCGAGTCGGGTGGGCGCAGGCACAGGCGGCGGCTCGGGCCCCGGCTCGATCCCGTAGTGGACGACGGTGAAGTCGTCCTCGCGGAAGCCCTCGGTATCGGCGAGGTAGCGCGCCAGGCCGTGCGAGATCGCAATCTGCCGGTGGGCGAGCCGGCCGACGACGCGATCCGCAAGGGCGATCGCGCGGCTCGAGCGAAACTCGTTGAAGCCGTGCTTCGTGCTGACGCGCACCGGCACGCGCGCGAGCGCGGCGGCAGGCAGCCCGAGCAGGTCGGCGTGCACGAGATGTGTGTGAACGATCGTTGCGCGGCTCCGCAGTAGACGGGCCGAAGCGGTCGGGTCGAGGTCGAACCGCATGCGGGCGGTCTCGGTCGGCACACCCTGGCTGCGCATCGCCTCCACGAACTCGCGCGCTCCCGGCTCCCCCTCGTGCAGCACGAGCATGCGTGCGTCCCAGCCCCGCGTCCGCAGCAGCGGGAGCACCGAGAGCAGATGCGCCTCCGACCCCGAGACGCCGGAGACCTTCTGCACGTGGAGGACCCTCATCGCGCGGCCTCGAGCACGCCGTCGGCCCAGTGCCCGACCGAGTGGTCGCGCTCGACGCGCGCGCGGAGCTCGCGGCCGATGCGCGCTCGTGCTTCAGGCCCCGCGTCGAGCAGGGCGCGAATGCGTGCGGCGAGCGCCTGCACGTCGTCCTGCGGGAACATCAACGACGGCTCGATGTCCTCGACGAACGCATCGAAGCCCGGATTGGAGACCAGCACCGGCAGGCACGAGGCGCCGGCCTCGAAGACGACCTTGTCGAGCGCGCCGCTGCGCATGTTGTTGACGAGCGCACCGGCCCGTGCGTACACCGCCGCGATCTCGGTTCGCGGGACCGGGTCCTCGACCGGATGAGCGAGCGCCGCCCGGTACGCTCGCTCCTCGTCCGTGAGCGACGGCCCGCGCAGCTCGAGCTCGACACCGTCGACGAGGCCGGCTGCGGCAACCAGGGTGTCGAGCCCCTTGGCGGGCGAGGTCCTGCCGAGCGCGAGCAGCCGAAGCGGACCGTCCGACTGGGCGACGCAGGGGATCGCAGCGACGTCGATCCCGTGGCCGATCGCGCGCACCTTCGGCGAGTCGAGCGGGAACGAGCGCCGGTCGACCGTGAGCACGGCGGTCGACACGCGTTCCGCCGGCCTGCAGGAGCCTGGACGAGCGCCAGTGGGTGAACCACAGAAGCAACGGGATGCGCAGCGGGCGCACGAGCGGCGCCGCGAGAACTGCATAGATCGGCGACATGTGCGCGAGCACCGCAACCGGACGAGTGCGCAGCTCCGGAGCGAGCGCCGCGACGAACCGCGCGCCCCGCTCCGCCTGCGTTCGCCCGCCGATCGTCTTCACGCGCACGTTCGCCGGCAGACCCGCTTCACGCGAGACGAGCGTGAGGACGACGACCTCGTCGACCCGCTCGGCCAACGCCTCGAGCATCGAGACGGTCGCTCCGAGCGCGGGGTCCGCGGGGTCGACGCGCTGGGTCACGACGACGAGCTTCATGACTCGACCAGCTCGCGCATCCGCTCCGCGTACTCGTCGGGCGAGGCGAGCCACCGCTCGCCGGCCGCCCGCGCATTGGCGGCGAGCCGGGTGAGCTCGTCGTCGTCGTCGAGCACACGAAGCGCGGCTGCGATCGCGTTCGGGTCGGGCTCGAAGAGCACACCGTCGACGCCGTCCGTGACGAGATCCGGGATCCCGCCGACGTTCGCGCCGAGCACGGGACGCCCGCGCAGCTGAGCTTCGATCACGACCCGGCCCATGCCCTCGCTGCGCGACGGGAGAATCAGCACCGAGGCGGCATCGAGCGCTGCCACGATCTCAGCGGTCGAGAGCTCCGGCTGCCAGGTCGCGAGCCCGTCACTGACGAGCGCTGCAACCACGTCTGTCCGTGTGCCCTTCCCCACGATGCGCAGCTCGGCGTCCGGCTGCGCGAGCCGCCACGCCTCGGCGAGCCCGTCGATGTTCTTGTACGGCTCGAGCACGCCGATGAACAACGCCGCGGTGGCGTCCGGCAGCGGCATTGGCGGCCCCGCGAACGGCGCCAGGTCCATGAACGCGGGAAAGGTGGCGGCCGGGACGCGGCCGACCTCACGCGCGAGGCGCTCGGTGTACGGCGACACGGCACGCACCTTCGCGGCGTGCTGCACGGCCCAGGTGCCGACAGCATCCGCCGCACGCGCAAGCGCCCGCCGTCCCGCGGAGCCGTAGAGCCGTCCGAAGGTGCGCCAGTCACCGTGCAGCTCGACGATCACGGGCACACCCGTGCGGGCGAGCAACGCCGCGGCCGCCTCGAACGGGCTCTGCGCGACGATCGCCTGCGGACGAAACGCAGCGGCTTCGCGCCGGATGCGGGCGGGCAGCGAGAGCCAGAAGCGCGGCCCGTCGAACGCGGTTCGCGGGCGCAGCCGAAATGTCTCGTCGCCACGCGAGGAATCGGGCGCCGCGGCGATCACGCGAACCTCGAACACCCGGGAGAGCGCATCCCATTTCAGCCGCAGGCTCGGCGACAACGGCAGGCGATAGCGATTGCGCGCGACGAACAGCAGCCGCGTCATCGAGCCGCCTCCGCGAGGATCGACTCGAGCCGTCCGTACACCGCGTCGGGATCGTAGGCGGCAACCGACGGCTTCGCGGCCGACCTGAGCCGCGCCTGAAGCTCGGGATCGCCGAGGTAGCGCCGCACCGCCGCGGCGAACGCGGTCGCGTCGCCCGGGTCGACCAGGAGACCGTTCTCACCGTCCGACACGACCTCCGCAACGCCGCCGGTCCGCGTCGCGATCACGGGAGTCCCGACCGCGAGCGCCTCGACGACGCCGTGCGGAAAGTTCTCCCACGCCGAGGTCAGGACGGCCGCATCGGCTGCGCGCAGGAGCCCGAGCACCTCGGCGCGCGGCAACGGCCCGAGAAACACGACACCCGGGCCGGCCGCCGCTTCGAGCCGCGCGCGCTCCGGCCCGTCGCCGGCGATCAGCAGCCGTCGGGCCGTCGAGCTCGCGCATCGCCTCGAGCGCGACGCCGAGGTCCTTCTGCGCCGTCAGCCGGCCCGCGAACGCGAGCACGGGCCGGAGCGCCCGGGTCGAACTCGGTCGCGTCCGTGCACGCGCGGAGCCGGGTTCGGCAGCAAGGTGACACGCTCGCCGGGGATGCCCCACGAGACCACGAGGTCGCGCATGAACGTGCTCGGGCACACGATGTGCGCGGCACGGGCCACGGCAGCGTCCCGGGCGAAACGGAGGAGCCCGGCGAGCGGCCCGCCGCCGCCCTCCTGAAAGTCGCCGACCTCGCCCGCCACGAGCCCGCGGCGCCGAGCGCGCTCGAACGCCGGATCGGCGGTGAGCTTGAGCACGAGCGGTGTGCGCGCGAGGAGCGCTCCGAGCGACGAGCGCCCGAACATGCCGGTCGAGTAGACGACGTCTGCCCGCCGGGCCCGCGAGGCGATCAGCCTCACCGCAGCCAGGTGACGGAGCCCCGGCGGGAGCGAGCGCGACACCCAGCGCACCGGGTAGTCCTCGGCCGCGGGAGCCGTGTCGGCGGTGACGACCGCCTCGACCTCGTGGCCTCGTTCCCGCAGCCAGCCGGCGAGCTCCGGCGCATGGCTCGCCGGCCCGCCCACGTCCGGCGGCCAGATCCCAGAGACGACGAGAACCTTCACGCGACGCTCCGGCGCAGACGAGCGAGGCCGCCGATCCAGTAGAGCCCCAGCGCGACGGCTCCGGCCAGCACTCCGACGGCACCACCCGTCGCGCCGTAGCGGGCGCCGAGGATCAGCACCGCCGGGACGAGCACGGCGATCTCGATCACCTGGCCGACGGTGCGCATGCCCGGGCGACCGATCGAGACGGGAAACGATTTCGTCCACGCGAACACGAGCTGGACCACGGCCGCGAGCAGCATGACGCGGAACGCGCCGGTGGCCGACACATACTTCGGCTTGAGGATCCACCGGATCAGCGTCGGCATCGCCCACCAGAGGATCGGCGTCACGACGAGCCCGAGCGCGACAGTCGACACGATGTAGCGGCGCAGCAACGCGAAGGCTCGGTCGACGCGGCCGTACTCGATGTCCCGTGTCTGCTCGGCGAGCAGCACGAGCCGCACCGGTGCCGACAACGCAGCGAAGGCCGTCTGCGGTGCAAGAGCCGCCCGGAAGTTCGCAACCTGTGCGGGCCTCGCAACGATGCCGATCAGCACCACGGGCATGCTCGTTCGCACCGACATGAGGCCCGACGCGATCGTCGATTGGATGGCGAACGCTCTGATCTCCGGCTGGTCGTCTCCGAGGGGCTCCGCGTGAACACGCGGCCAACGGCGGAAGACCGCAAGCGCGACCGCGCCCATCGTGAGCGTCGAGATCGCCTGCGCGACCACGACCGCGACAAAGAGCCAGTCGAGACCGTGCTGCGCGCCGAGGACGATCGCCACCAGCCGCAACAGCATCGACCAGAGCAGCAGCATGCCCCGCAGGTCATAGCGGTTGCGGACGAGCAGCACTGCGCCACCCATTCCTTCGGGCTGCTGGATGAGGGGAATCAGCGAGGCGATGAGCATCGGCGTGCGCAGCCCGCCCGTCGTCCAGATGTAGGGCGAGAGCACGGCAGCGACTGCGACGGCGAGTGCGCCGACAGCGCCGCCCAGCATCTTGATCGCCAGTCCGACCTGGAAGAGACGCCGAAAACGGCCCCACTGCTCGCGCGCGGCATACCGGTTGCCATACTTGACGACGACCTCGTCGATCGTCAGGTCGACGAAGAGCTGCAACAGGCTCGTCACGCCGAAAACGAGCGCGAAGCGAGCGAAGTCGTGCTTCGACAGCTCACGGGCCGCGACGATCGTGGCCGCGAAGCCGAGAACCGCGGAGCCGTAGATCCCGAGAGCCGTCGTCGCACGACGCCTGAGGAGGCGCGAGGGCATCTAACCGGCCGAGTATAGTGGCGGGCCTTGGCGAACCCGCTCGCGTTTCTGCGTGCGCGATACGGCGCTGGGCCTCTCGTCGTCGCGGCGGCGATCCCGTTCCTTTTCCTGCACCGCAACTACCAGCCCGGTCTCGATGTGGGCGCGCTGCACATCGATCTGTCCGATCTCGCAGTGCTCGTGATCGTCGTCACCGGCGCGCGCGCGCTCGACCGGCGGTTGCTCGCCGCCCGGGCTGCGTGGATCGCCCTCGGCGCTCTTGCCCTCCTGATCTTGCTTGGCGTCGTCTGGGGCGCGCTGCGCTTCAACACCTATCCGACCCGCACCCATCTGACAACGGCGGCCAAGTGGCTCGAGTACATGCTGCTCGCTCCTGCCCTGGCAGCGGTGGCGCGGAGACCTCGGGACCTCGTGCCCGCCGCAGTGACGCTCGCAGCCTGGGACGTGCTGGCGGGGATCGTCGGCGTGTTGCAGTTCTTCGGCGCGGTCGGCGATCTCGACGGAACGCCTGCGGGACGTCGCAAGCCCTCGTTCGTCGGATATCACGACTACGCCGCGCTCTCCGCCGCGACGCTCTGCCTCGCCCTGCTCGTCCTGGCGCGAGGCGCCCGGTCGTCGAACGAGCGCAGGCTCGCGCTCGCCGCCGGCGTGGCAGGGGGAGTAGGGATGGTCCTCGGCGGCGCCTTCGACTCGCTGCTCGGGCTCATCCTCGCCGCATTCGCGATCGTTCTGGCCACAGGTCTGCGTGATCCGCGTCGGCTCGACGGCGATCGCGGCAATCGTCCTGGTTGTCGCAGTCGGAGTCGTCGGGATCCGCAGCGCGGCGGTTGCCGACGGGCTTGAAGTTCCTCGGCATCAAACAGGGGAACGGCGGGGCGTCGACCCACATCCAGAGCTACCGGCAGCGCGTCCTGCTCGCCTACATCGGGGGACGGATCTTCCTCGGTCATCCGCTGCTCGGTGTCGGCTGGGAAGGATCCTCCGATCCCTATGCGTTCACGCCCTATCTTGCCGCGGCACATCGCCGCTTCAACCAGCCGCTCGAAGCGTTCCCCTCGCAGACACAGCGGTGGGGCGTCCAGAATGCCTACGTGCAGAGTCTGGCGGACCTGGGCATCCTCGGCCTCGCGGCGTTCCTCGCCGCGCTGCTCGTGCCTGCTGCCGTTGCCGCGCGCCGAGGCTTCGGCGACGCGCGAGTGCTCGGCGTCGCACTGCCGCTGCTCGTGCTCGGCATCTGGAACGGCTACGGGCTCGTCGCCGGCATCCCGCTCGCAGCGCTCACATGGCTGAGCGTCGGCGTTGCGGCAGCGTCGGTCTCCTTCGCGAGGAGCGACGCGTGAGGTCCCTGGTCACCGGAGGCGGAGGGTTCATCGGATCCAACCTTGCGCGCGCGCTGCTCGAACGAGGAGACGAGGTGCGAGTGCTCGACAACTTCTCCACGGGCAACCGCGCCAACCTCGCCGGGCTGGACGTCGAGGTCGTCGAGGGCGAGCTCCGATCGTATGAACGCGTACACAACGCGGTGCGCGGCATGGAGGTCGTCTTTCACCTCGGCGCGCTGGGATCGGTTCCACGGTCGGTCCAGGATCCGCTGACGTCGAGCGCTGTGAACATCGAAGGAACACTGAACGTCCTGCTTGCGGCGCGCGACGAGGGCATCCGCAGGGTCGTCTATTCGTCGAGCTCCTCGGTGTACGGCCCCCGCCGCGAGTTGCCGGTCGGCGAGGACCTGCCGCCGGACCCGATTTCTCCCGTACGGCGTCGCCAAGCTCGCTGCGGAGCGCTACTGCGTGTCGTTCTCGCGGGTCTACGAGAGCTTCGAGAGCGTGGTCGTCCGCTACTTCAACGTCTTCGGGCCGCGCCAGAGCCCGTTCTCGCAGTACGCCGCCGTCATCCCGCTGTTCGTGACGGCGATCTCCGCCGGCGAGCCGATCACGGTCTTCGGTGACGGCGAGCAGCGTCGCGACTTCACGTACGTCACCAACGCAGTCGACGGCACGATCAGGGCTGCCGAAGCCGCCGACGCGAGCGGCAGGATCTTCAACGTCGCCGCGAGCGCGCCCGCAAGCGTCAACGACGTCGCGGCAGCCATCGGCCAGGTCCTCGGCAAGCCGGTCGAGAAGGTCTTCGAGCCACCCAGGGTCGGGGATATCCGCGATTCGTGGGCCG
The DNA here is from genome assembly GCA_963779535.1 of uncultured Thermoleophilia bacterium. Lineage (GTDB taxonomy): Bacteria > Actinomycetota > Thermoleophilia > Gaiellales > Gaiellaceae > PALSA-600. Next base: position 29,944 of record CAVZYP010000009.1, read on the forward strand.
ACATCTCGGCCGCTCGCGAGGTGCTCGGCTGGGAACCGACGGTCGGTCTCGAAGAAGGGCTTGCGCCGGACCGTCGACGCCCTTGTCTGAACAGACGCGCATCCTGCGGGTGATCGCGCGCCTCAACGTCGGCGGCCCGGCGCTGCACGTCTCGTACCTCACCAAGGGCCTCGCAAATCGGGGCTACGACACGACGCTCGTCGCCGGCAAGCTCGCGCGCGGCGAGGATTCGATGGCATTCGTCGCCGACGCGCTCGGGCTGGACGTGCGGCCCCTGGCCGCGATGCACCGGGAAATTCGCCGGTCAACGACCCGATCGCGGTCACGACGGCTGTGCGCGAGATCCGGCGGGTCCGGCCGCACATCCTGCACACGCACACGGCGAAGGCGGCGCGGTCGGCGGGCGGCCGCGCTGCTCGCGCGGCGACGCGCGGCCACCGGTCGTGTTCACACCTACCACGGGCACGTGCTGCGCGGATACTTCGACCCGCTGCGCACGCAGTTCTTCCGCGAGACCGAACGTATGCTGCCGAGCACACGACCGCTGGTCGCCGTCGGGCCTGAGGTTCGAGACGATCTCGTCGAGCTCGGCGTCGCGCCGCCCGAGAAGTTCTCGGTGATCCGGCTCGGCATCGACCTCGAGGTCGCGTGTTCTGCTCGACGACCGGCGCGCGGAGTTCCGGCATCTCTTCGGCAGTCCCGAGCGACCAGTTCGTCGTCGGCTGGATCGGGCGGATGACCGCGATCAAGCGCGTCCGACATCCTGCAGCCTTCAAGGGCTACGCGACCGTCGGCGTCGACGCCCGCTTACCTCGTCGGCGACGGCCCGACCGCGACAGCCGTGGAGCGCTGGCCATCGACCTCGGCAATCGCCGCGACGTCTCCTGCGTCGGCTACCAGCGACGACGTGGCTCGGTACTCGCGTCTTCGACGCGCTCCTCCTCCGTCGGCGAACGAAGGGACACCGGTCGTCGCGATCGAGGCGCTCGCCGCGGGACGGCCGGTCGTCGCGACCACGTCGGCGGCGTGCCGGACGTCGTCGACGAGAGCGAGACGGCGTCCTGGTCGAGGTCGGCGACATCGAAGCTCTCGCAGACCGACGCTCGAGCAACTCGCCGCGACCCGGAGCTTCGACGCGGCTGGGCGAGACTCGGCCGCGAGCGCGTCTGCCGCGCTAGCGTCGAGCGGCTCGTCGACGACATCGACGAGCCCTACCGCGAGCTGCTCACGGCTCGGGGAGGACTGCCGCCGTCGGGTTGCGGCGCTCCGCTCCAGGCCACTTCGCAAGAGGATCGGCCACCGGGGAGGGCAGCCTATCCGGCGCTGGTGGCCAGGTGCTCGAAGGCGGCGAACGACGGCTTCTTCACGCCGCTGTACGTGATCAGGCCCGACTGCCAACCGGAAAGGTTCGGCTCATCCTTGAGCAGGAACCAGAGCATCATGTCGATCCGCGGGTTCTTCCGCGCGATCCCGAACGCCTGCGTGAGATAGGCCGCCTGCTTCTTCCACGACACGCCGAAGATCGGGTCCGGCGGGTTGGTCTGGTAGCCGTACTCGGTGATCCAGATGCGTTTGTTGCCGTAGAGCCGCGTCACTTCGCGAATCAGGTCGCTGAGATTGCCGAGCGTGACCGCCGTCGCCGGTGCGCCCTTGGCGGTGACCGGCTTGGTGGTCGGGGTGTCGCTCGGCCCTGCGTAGTACGGGTGGTGCGCCCAGGCGTCGAACGTCTTCAGGCCCGCCAGCTTCGCCGCCCGGAGGAACGCGAGCGGCGAGACCGACGGCCGCGAGGTGGACGGGTTGTTGTTGCCCCTCGGCGCCGTGCCGCCGCAGGCGACACGCTCGCCCGCCGCCAGTGTCGCGTGCACGCCGTTGTAGATCGCGTTGCAGATCTGCGCGTAGGCGGTCGCGCTCTGGATCGCCCAGCCGTGCGCGGTCTTGCGGTACTGCGGCGTGAGGAAGATCGGGTTGTTCGGCTCGTTCCAGGCAAGCCACTCCTTCACCGCCGGCAGGATCGTTCCGTCCGGCGCCTTGTAGGTCCCGCTGTAGCGCTTGGCGGCGGCGAGCGCGAAGTTCCGCAGATCAACCGCCCGTTTCGGCGCGACGTTCATCCCCTTGCCCCCGTTCGCCCAGCCCGGCGTGCCGTAGACGGAGAACAGCACGTGCACGCCGGTCTGCGCCGCGTAGTCGACGGTGCGGTCGTACAGCGACCAGTCGTAGGCGGGATCGGCCGGGTTCGTGGCCGACGCCGGCCGGCGGGCCGCCACGCCGTACTTGCCACCCCAGTAGAGGTTCAGCCGCACCTCCTGGACGTGCAGCTGCTTGAAGAGGGCAAACGTCTTGTCGACCGGGCCGTAGAGCGTCTGCGCCTCGTCGTAGATCCCGACCCGCAGATAGCGCGACCCCGCCGCGGGCCTTGCGGTCGCAGCGACGAAGGCCGTCAACACGACGGCGGCGATGACCCCGGCCCACCGCATCCCTAGACGGACGCCGTCTCCCGGCCGAGCGCCTTCACCCAGCGGCGGAGCCCTTCCTCGAGGTCGATCTCGGGAGCCCAGCCGAGCACCTGGCGCGCACGCGTGATGTCGGGGCGCCGCACCTGCGGGTCGTCGGTGGGCAGAGCTTCGAAGACGACCTCGCTCGTCGACCCGGTCACCCGGATCACCGTCTGCGCGAGCTCGAGCATCGTCACCTCGTGGTCGGGGTTGCCGATGTTCACCGGCAGGTGCTCGTCACTCGTCGCAAGCATGTAGAGGCCGCGGATCAGATCGTCGACGTAGCAGAGGGACCGCGTCTGCGACCCGTCACCGTAGACCGTGAGCGGCTTGCCCTCGAGCGCCTGGTTGAGGAAGTTCACCGACGCGCGGCCGTCGTTGCGGCGCATACGCGGCCCGTAGGTGTTGAAGATGCGGGCGATGCACGTGTCCACTCCCTGCTGGGCGTGGTAGGTCATCGTCAGGGCCTCGGCGTAGCGCTTCGCCTCGTCGTAGACGCCGCGCGGGCCGATCGGGTTCACGTTGCCCCAGTACGTCTCGGGCTGCGGGTGCACCTGGGGGTCGCCGTAGACCTCGCTGGTCGACGAGATCAGAAAACGAGCTCGCTTCCACTTCGCGAGCCCGAGGGCGTTGTGCGTGCCGTACGACCCGACCTTCAGCGACGCGAGCGGCGCCCGGAGGTAGTCGACGGGGCTCGCCAGCGCAGCCAGGTGGAAGATGTAGTCGACCGGGCCGTCGATGTGGATCGGCTCGATGACGTTGTGGTTGAGGAACACGAACTCGTCGCCCTTGATGTGGGCGATGTTCTCCAGCGACCCCGTTTCGAGGTTGTCGACGCAGATCACCCGGTGCCCCTCGGCCAGCAGGCGGTCGCAGAGATGCGACCCGAGGAACCCGGCTCCGCCCGTGACCACTGAAGTCGGCATCCCCGCGATCGTACTGGGCAAAGCGGATTGTTCGACTCCTCCTTACGAACCTTTTTCATCCCACGCCCCGGGAAGGCCGCGCTCCCACCGTTTTCCTACCGTTTCCCGCTGTGAGACCTCCCGGCCGGAGACGATGATCAGCCCAGAGATGCGCAAGTCTCTCGCCATCGCCACCGTCGCCTCCCTGGCTGCGTTGCTCGCCGCCGCGGCCGCACGCGCCGCGGCCGTGACGGCGAGCGCAACCGTCACGGCCGGTGCGACCCTCTCGGTGGCGGGGAACGGCAGCCCCTCCTTCAGCCTGACGCTGAACGGGGACGACCAGACGACCTCGTACACCCTGCCGATCCAGGTCGTCGATGCACGCGGGCTGGCCGTGGGCGGCGGCTGGAACATCACCGTGACCTCGACCCAGTTCAGCAACGGCGCGGGGAGCACCCTGCCGGCCGCAGCGTCGACGGTCACCGGCGTCACGGCGGCGTGCCACACCGGCTCGACCTGCACGCTGCCGGCCAACAGCGTCAGCAACACCAACCTCGCGCTCCCGGCGGGAGCCGGCCCTCCGACGGCGGTGAAGTTCTACAACGCCGCCACCGCGACCGGGCTGGGCCGGATCGATGCGAACGCGACGGTATCGGTCACGGTGCCGGCGAACGCGATCGCCGCGACCTACACGAGCACGATCACCGTCGCGATCGCGGCAGGGCCGTAGGCTAGGCCCCGTGCGCACGTTGTTCGCCATCGCGATGGCCCTCGCAGTCCCGACGTCCGCTGCCGCGGCCCAATTCAACTTCACGGTGAACACCACGAGTCCGGTGATCGTGCCGGGCGTCACACTGAACGGCGACGACCAGGCGAAGACGTTCACGATGCAGTTCACGATTGCCTACACCGGGGGAAACAACAGCGCAGGGTGGAAGGTGCAGGCAGCCTCGACGACCCTGACGTCAGGCAGCAAGACATTGCCGGCGATGCAGGTGACCGGGGTGACGAGTGCGAACTGCACGGGGAGTGGCTGCGTCGACCCGACGAACAACGTCGCTTGGCCGGTCACGCTCGGAACGACCGGCGCGAAGATCTTCAACGCCGCCGCGAACACCGGCACCGGAACTGTGGTCTTGACCGCGACCTATCAACTCACGTACCCCGCGAACGCGCTCCCCGGCACCTACACGGCCACGGTCACGGTCACCGGCGCCACCGGGCCCTAACCTCCACGATGCGCCGTCTTGCAGCACTCGCGTTCGTTGCGCTGACACTCGCTCCTGCAGCGCAGGCTGCGGCCAAGCAGCCCGTCTTCGGGCTGCGCGCGGTCGGCAGCAATCAGCGCGGGTATTTCGTCTACCCGCTCGCCGCGGACGCAACGGGCACCGGCGCCGTGATCGTCTCCAACGTTGGGACTGCGAGCGGCACTGTCAAGCTCTTCACGACGGATGCGACCACAGGCCGAACGACCGGGACCGTCTACGAGACCGGCCAGACTCCGACCCGCGCCGGGTCATGGATCACGCTCGACTCGACCGCGGTGACACTCGCGCCGGGCGCGCACCGGCAGGTGGGCTTCACGGTGCACGTGCCGCCGGGCACGCCGTCGGGGGAGTGGGTCGGCGGCATCGTCGCGGAGGCCTCGCACCAGGTCGCCACGTCGACGGCGCACCAGAAGGCGAACGTCCAGATCAAGATCCGGGACCTGACGATCGTCGCGGTCGAGGCGAAGGTCCCGGGCGCGAAGGTCGTCGACTTCGGAATCGGGAGGGTCACCACGGGCGGTCGCGGCGGCTTCCAGCAGCTGTTCGTCCACTTCGCGAGCCGGGGCAACATGCTCCTCAAGCCGACCGGACGCATCCTGGTCTTCGACTCGAACAACAAGCTCGTCGAGACGCTGCCGTTCACGATGGACACGTTCCTGCCACGAACGGCGATCGACTACCCGCTGCTGCTGAAGACGGCCCTGCGCTCCGGCGACTACCGGGCCGCGATCACGTTGCGCGTCCCGGGCGTCAAGGCGTTCACCGCGACGCGGCCGTTCTCCGTCTCGCAGGCGAACGTCAAGGAGGTGTTCACCTCGGCGAGCCCCACCCAGTCCACCTCGTCCGGCTCGAGCAGCTCGTCGACGATCCTCGCGGTGATCGCCGCGGTTGCGATCGGCGCTCTGATCGTCCTGCTGGTGCTCTTCTTGCGGCTCCGCCGCCGCACGGCCTGAAAAGCCGGCCGTCTCCTAGCGCAGGTCCTTGTTCGACTCCATGTCGAACCACATGGCGAACAGCGTGAACTGGCTGCCGGAGATGAGGAGCAGCGCGACGAGCACGATCGTCGCAGGCGTGATCGTGTGGCCGCCGAGCCGACGCACCGTCTCGAAGAGTCCCAGCAGGAGGCCCACGGTCGTCATCACGAAACCGAGGAAGTAGAAGAAGACGAGCGGGTGGAAGTCGCGGATCACGTATTTCTCGCGCATCCGCCAGAAGAAGCCCTTCCAGAGGAGCCACGAGATACGCGGCACCACGCGCCGGATGCGAATGCCCGAGCGCTCGCCGACGCCGTAGATGGGTCGCGAGGGAAAGTCGCGCACTCTCGCGTTCCAGACGTTCAGGTGCACGAGCATGTCGTTCGGGAAGCCGTACGAGGTGTAGATGCGGTCGAGGTCGAGCAACTGCATGAGGCGGAGCGAGAGAACCGTGTAGCCGGCCTGGGAGTCGGCGATGTGCCAGTAGCCCGAGGAGACCTTCGTCAACAGGCTGAGGATCGCGTTCCCGATGTACCGGTTGCGCGGGATCAGCTTCCAGGCGCTGCCGGTGAAGAGCCGGTTCGCCTTCGAGTAGTCGAGCTCGTCGCGAACGATCGGCAGCGTGAGCGCCTCGAGCTCGTCGGGATCCATCTGGTTGTCGCCGGCCATCACCGCGGTGGCATCCATCCGGGTGGTCAGCGCGCGTTTGTATCCCGTCACGATCGCCGCGCCCACCCCCCGGTTGCGCTCGTGGACGATCACCTCGACGCGCGGGTCGTCGACGGAGCGCGCTCGTTCGGCGGTTGCATCGGTCGATGCGTCGTCGATCACGAAGATGCGGTCGACGAAGCCGGGTATCCCCTGCAGGGTGGCCGCGATCAGGCCGTCTTCGTTGTGGGCCGGAACGACGACGGCGACGGACTTTCCTTCGAGCATGGGGCGTTATTCGCCCTCGCTGCGAGCTTGCCTCTCGCCGGGGCCGGGCCGTCGCCCTAGGCCTTCGTGGACGAGCGCGCGTCCGCGACGATCGCCGCGATCGCGCCGAGGATCAGCCCGATCAGCGCCCCGACGAGCAGCGACGTGTTCCGCGAGTGCGCCGACGCCTTCACCGAACGGGCGAGCACGACGACCTTCGCGCTTTCGACCTCCTTGGCGAACGCCAGCTGCTGCTGCAGGGTCTCCTGCTGCGCGATCAGGTTTCCCAGCCGCGTCTCGGCGTTGTCCTCCTGGCTGACGATCACGAGCTGCTGGAGCGGATCGAGATTCTTCGCCGAGCTCTCCGACCGTTGGATCACCGCGAGCCGATCCTTGACCGACTCGAGCTGGACGTTGACGTTGTCGAGCGTCGACTGGAACGTCCGGATCTTCACGCCGACGTACGACGCGGTGGTCTGACCGACAACGATATTGGCGAGCGCGTTCGCGGCGGCGGCCGTGGTCAGCGGACGGGAGCCGGTGACGGTCAGCGCGATCAGCGGCGTGGCCCGCGCAGCCCCTGCTCCGGTCACCGTTCCGACCTGCGCCACGGAGACATGACCGCGCAGGGCGCCGGGGCGCATGTCGGCGCGGTTCGCCGCCTGCTCCTGTGCGGCCGCCGAGCTGACGATCAGCGAGATTGCCCGGGGATTCGTCCCGAAGCCGTTGACGAGCACGCCGCCGGGCGAGGTCGGCTGGCCCAGCGAGATCAGCGCCGTGGCCTTGTAGGTCGTCCCGCCGCGGAACGAGTAGAGGACACCGAGGATCGCTCCGACGACCAGCCCGGCGACGGGCAGCCACCAGAACGCGACGACGGCACGGCGCCAGCGGGCGAGGTCGACTTCGCGCTCCTCGTCGTGTGCGGCGCTCATCGGCTGGTGAGCCTAGCGCGTTCTGCCCATTGCCAGTGTCTCGAGAGACCGTCGCGAAGCGGCGTGGCGGCCCGCCAGCCGAGCTCGCGCTCGATCCTGCCGGTGTCGGCCTTCGTCCTCTGCATGTCGCCCGTCTGCGACGGGCCGTACGTGACCTGCAGAGCGCGCCCCGCCAATGCCTCGAGGAGGCTCAGGGCGTCCTTCATCGTCGCCTCCTCCCCGCCGCCGACGTTGTAGATGCCGGGTGCAGCCTCGAGTGCAAGCGTGGTCGCCGCGACGACGTCGGCGACGTAGGTGAACGAGCGCGACTGTGAGCCGTCGCCGTACAACTCGAACGGCTCGTCGGCCGCGAGCGCAGCGACGATTCGCGCGAACGCCATGTCGGGACGCTGGCGCGGCCCATAGACCGTGAAATAGCGGAGCGCAACCGCTCGCAGCCCGAAGACGCGCGCATAGGTGTCGTGGAGCTGTTCGCAGGCGAGCTTCGTGATCCCGTACGGGTTGTTCGGCCGAGGCGCGAGCTCTTCAGGCGTCGGGTACTCCTCGGCATCGCCGTACACCGACGAGGAGCTGGCCCAGACGACCTTCACATCAGCGGCAACAGCGGCCTCGAAGACACGCTGCGTCGCGAGCACGTTGCGCCGCAGGTAGAGCGGGAAGATGTCGCCGAAGCTGCGCGCACCCGGTTGACCCGCGAGGTGGAAGACGGCGTCGAAACCCGAGAAGTCGAGCTCGTCCTCGGCCAGATCGATTCGCTGCACGTCGCGACCGCGTGCGTTCTCCTCCTTCAATGCCGGGTCGTAGTAGTCGGTGAAGGAGTCCAGACCGACGACGTCGTGTCCGTCGGCGAGCAGCGACTCGGTGAGGTGGGAGCCGATGAAGCCGGCCGCCCCGGTGACGACATAGCGCACCGCAGAAACCTACCGGCACGCCTGCTGGAGGACTCCGCCCGCCCAGCGGACGCCCACCTTCCGGCCGCGCACCGCGATCTGACAGACGTGCTCGACGACGACGCGTCGCCCGGCCGGCACGATGCCGACCCCGATCGTGAGCGGCTTCGTCCCGATGACCCGCACGTTACGCAGGCCCGCCTTCCGCAACGCGCGTAGTGCCGAGGTCGTGCTCAGCGTGCGCAGCGTCTTCGCCCGCCGTTCGCCGAGCCCGTAGAGACGCGCGGAGCCGACCAGGTAGAGGCGCTTCGCATCGGCGACGACCGGCGAGTACTTGCCGTCCGGGAACGTCCAGGAGCGTGCTCCGTTCCTGGCATCGAGCGCGTAGGTTCTCCCTGCCAGCGTCGCGAAGTAGACCCGCCCCGCCACGATCGTCGGCGACCCCGAGATCGGGCCGTTGGCCTTGAACTTCCACAGGATCGTCGCCGGTCGCCGCGTCGAGACAGAAGAAGGTGTGGGAGTAGGAGCCGACGAAGATGCGCGAGCGCCAGACGGCGGCGGAGGAGTACACGTAGCCCCCCGTCGATTGCGACCAGCGCAGCTTGCCGCTCGAGGCGCCGAACGAATACACCTTGCCGTCGGTCGCGCCGACGTAGACCCGCCCGTAGGCGAGCGCCGGTGTCGCGTAGAAGTTGCCGGTGCTGCCGAAGCGCGGCTGCACGCTCGCCTGCCAGACGATCTTGCCGCCCGTCGCGTTCAGCGAATAGAGATGCCCCGAGTAGTCGCCGACGTAGAGCCGGTTGCCGGAGATCGCAACACCGCTCTTCACCTGCGAGTGAAGCTTGGTCACCCACCGAGGCTTCCCCGTGCGGCGGCGCAGCGCCCACACCCGGCCGTCCCAGTCTCCGACGAAGATCGTCGCGCCGACGACGACCGGCGACGACTCGGACGGGCCGATGACGTGCCGCCAGAGGACGCGGCCCGTTCCGACCGCGAACGCAATCACCTCACCGGTGAGCGCGCTGCTCGGATGCCGGTTGCACGGCGGCGCGTTGAGGAACACCTCGTAGACGACATGCCGGTCGAGCGCCGGCGACGCGGCGACGCAGCGATGCGAGGAGAACTTCCACGCGCGCTTTCCGTTCTTCGCACCGATCGCGAAGACGACACCGTCGTTGTTCGCGAAGAACAGCCGGCCGTAGCCGACCGCCGGCGGGAACTCGACCAGGCTCTGCGCGCGAAACGTCCACTCGGTTCGAAACGGCGGTGCGAGCAGCACACCGTTCGCGAAGCGCTGGCGCTCGGCGTCGTGCCCGTACGTCGGCCAGGCGATCCCCGGCTCGGGCGGAGGCGGCGCGGCGGCCTCCGTCGTGACGAACTCGATCGTGGACGACCCCTCGATGTCGCGCGCCTGGTGCCTGACGTGCAGGTAGTAGGCCACGCCGGCACCGACCGCCGCGAGGACGAGGGCGGCGGCGACGACGATCAGCCCGCGCTTCACCGCTGCACCACCGCGTAGATCCTCGAGTAGCCGTGCAACAGGAGCCGGCGGCCGGAGCCGGAGACGGGCACGTATTCACCGTGCGGGAAGTCGAGCACGACCCGGCCGCTCCTCGCGTCGACCCCGACGATCCGGTGCGCGAACGAACCGGCGTAGGCGACCCCGGCGACGACGGCGGCGGCACCGGAGATCGGCCCGCCGGTGCCGTGCGCCCAGAGCGTCGCTGCCCGTCCGGGCGGAGAGCGCATAGAAGATGCCGTTGTAGGAGCCGAAGAAGACGCGGCCGCCGGCGACGGCCGGAGACGAGTAGACGTAGGACCCGGTCGAGCGGCGCCAGAGGTAGCGGCCGCTCGTCGAGAACGCGGTCAGCGAGCCGGCCGTGGAGCTCGGCACGAAGACGCGTCCTGCCGAGACGGCAGGCGTGCCGTAGATCCGGCCGCCGACGCCGCGCGTGAACCGGACCCGCCCGGTTTCGGCCTGCAGCGCGACGAGCCGGCCGCAGTAGTCGCCGAGGTAGAGCGTCGTGCCCGCGAGCGCCGCCGATGACGTCACCTTGCAGCCGTCCGCGTAGCGCCAACGGACGCGGTGCGTGCGCAGGTCGAGCGCGGTGATCGTCCCGTTCCAGGCACCGAAGACGTCTGCTCCGTCGACGATCACGGGCGACGACTCGACGGGCGAGCCGACGGTGTAGTGCCAGAGGAGGTGCCCGTCGGAGCGCCGTAGCACCCACACGTGCCCGTCCATGCCGTGCACGATCAGCTCGTTTCTCCACACGGCCGGCGACGCCGCCATCTTGCCGTGCGGCGTGTCGTGCCTCCAGATGACGTTGCCGTTGCGCATGTCGAGCGCCCTGACGGTGCCGCGCGCGTTCGCGATGTAGGCCACGCCGTCCTGGACGACCGCGGGGAACTCGATCAACGTGCCGAGCCCGCGCGACCAGACGACGCGAAACGGGGGGCGGACGTCGAGGCCGGGCTGGTCCTGAGAGCGCGCGGGATTGGCGCCGTACATCGTCCACTGGAGCGCGCGGCGGTAGATCCGGATCGTCGACTTCGGATGCGTCCGAAACGACAAACGCACCGAACGCGCGGTGTATCCGGGCTTCGCCACCTGCGTGACGAGGGAGCTCCGGTGGCTCAGCGGGACGCGGGCCACGCCACGCCCGTCGCTCCCGGCCGACCGTTTGCCGATCGTCACGCGGGCACCACGGACGAGGGCGTTGGTGTCTCCGTCGACCACCGTCACCTGCACCGCCGGGTTGTGGCGCGGCGCGGCGACGTCCGGAGCAGGCGCCGCGGGCCGGACGACGGTCGGCTGCGAGGCGCTCGTGGTACGGGCCTCGTGCTGTGAGCCACAGGCCGCGAGCAGCGCCGCTCCCAGTAGGCAGAGCGGGACGAGCCGTCTCACGCTTCTTCCGGCACCGCCTCCGCCTGCGCCGGCTCGAGCGTGCCGCCCGCGTCTTCGAGGATCACCTGCGAGAAGAAGCGTGTCATCAGGACGCCTTCGCGAAAATCGCCGAGCCGCGGCTCGGGGCGCTCGCCGTTTGCGAGGGCGAGCGCCAGTTCGGGGTAGCGCGAGCCCGCAGCCGTCGGCAGCGGGAATCCGCCACCGAAGCGTGGATTGACGTCGGTCACGACGAGTCTCCCGTCGGGCTCCCTGAAGCACTGGACGTTGGCAGGACCGATGATGCGGAGCGCCTCGGACACCCGGCAGCTGAACTCGATCAGATCCTGATCCTTGATCGTCATGCCCTTGATCGATTCGCCGCCCTTCGACTCGATCATTGTTCGGGGCACCGCTGCGAGGCAGCGGGCATCGAGGTCGCAGAAGACGTCGATGGAGAACTCCGTCCCGAGGCACGACCGCCTGCACCATCGAGTCGGCGGCGGTGTAGCGCAGGAAGAACTCGAGCTCGGTCGCGTTTGCGGCGCGGTAGATGTGCCGCGAGCCGAAGCCGCGGCGTGCCTTCACGAGCACGGGAAACGGAAGCTCGCCGGGCAGCGCCGTCGGCAGCCACGTGGGTGGTGAGCCGATCCCCTGCTCCACGAAGAACTGGTGGGCGAGGTACTTGTCGGAGCAGCGGGCGACGGTCTCGACGCCCGAGACGAGCACGAGCGCCGCCACCCAGCTGCTCTCGTGCGTCGGCGAGCGACGTGGTGGTCGAGGTCGGTCAGCGGAACGATCAGCCGAATGTCGTGCAGGTCGACGAGGTCGCGCAGGGCGCGCGACGTAGCCGAAGTCGTCGACGCGAGGCACGAGCGCGCGGCGGTCGGCGTGGTAGAGCGCGGGCGCCAGCTGGTCGACGTCGACGGCGACCGTGGTGGCGCCGGCCTCGCGAAACGCGGTGACGATGTCAACCCGCTGCCCGGCGCACGTGAACAGGACGGCCGTCACGACCTCGGAGGGTAGCGGGGGCGCCTGAAGGCGCCGTCAGCTTCCCGGCGTCTGCCAGCCTCCGCTCGGCCCCTTGTAGGTGCCGCCGAAGAGCGCCAGCGGCGTGCGCAGCAGGATCAGGAGATCCGTCTTCCAGTCGTGATGGCGGACGTACCAGAGGTCGAGCTCGATCCGCTCGGCCCACGGCAGGGTGGCGCGGCCGTGGATCTGCGCCCAGCCGGTGATCCCCGGCTTGACGTCGAGGCGGTGCAGCTGCCGCTCGTCGTACTGATCGACCTGATAGCGGAGCGTCGGGCGGGGCCCGATCACCGACATGTCGCCGCGCACGACGTTCCAGAGCTGCGGGAGCTCGTCGAGGCTGAGCCGGCGGAGCAGGCGCCCGGTCCGCGTGATGCGCGCGTCTCCCCTGTCGACCGCGTAGCCCGCTCCCTGCTTCTCCGCGCCGACGATCATCGTGCGCAGCTTCAGCAGCTCGAAGTCGGCCCCGTCTCGGCCGACCCGGGTCTGGCGGTAGAGCACCGGCCCGCCGTCCTGCAGCTTCACCGCCAGGGCTCCGGCGGCGAGGAACGGGCTCGAGACGACGAGCCCCGTGCCGGCGATCGCGACGTCGAGCGCGCGGTTCAAACGCGGGTGCCCTCCGCGACCTCCCACGTCGCGGGCACGCCGCGACGCAGGTAGTTGAAGAGGGCGACGAGCGTCGCCCAGGTGACGAGCACGTAGTAGCGGGCGATGCCCACCCCGACCGCGGCCGCGGCGAGCAGCCCGAGCTGGCAGGCGAGCACCACGTCGTAGAACCACCCGTGCGAGTACGAGCGCGAGCGACGTGGCGAGCAGCACCACGTGCAGGATCCCCGAGCCGTAGCGGAGCAGACGATGCGAGACGATCTCGAGCAGGTAGAGCGGACCGAGACGGCGGAACATCTTGCCGTGCAGCACGATCAGCCAGCAGTGCTCGAACATGCGCACCTTGCGCCGGTACTCCGTCTCGTTCGACGGCGTCGGCTTCTCCCACGCGTGCGCGGCTGGCTCGTAGACCGCGCGCCGGCCGTGCTGCACCATCAGGTACGGCAGCGAGAGATCGTGGCCGAAGCGCGGGTCGACCTCGACATAGTCGGCGCGGCGCACGGCGTAGATCGATCCGTTGCCGCCGGTGACCGAGCCGAGCTGCGACTCGGCGCGCGCGCTGCTTCATCTCGTAGCGCCAGTAGACGCCCTCCTTGTTGCCGCCTTCGGCATCGAGGATGCGCAGCTGCCCACAGACGTAGGCGACATCAGGATCGGCGAACACGCGCACGAGGTGTGCGCAGCGCGTCGGGCGACCAGGTGCAGTTCGCGTCGGAGAACGCGACGATCTCGCCGTCGGTCTGCCGCACCGCACGGTCCTGGGCGGCAACCTTGCCCCCGCGCGGATTCGAGATCACCTGCACTCCGGGAAACTCGAGGGCGATCTCCTCGGTTCGATCGGACGATGCGTCGGAGCTGACGACGATGCTCAGCTTGTCGGCCGGATAGTCGAGCTCGAGCAGGTTCTCGATCCGGCGTGCGATCACCGACTCTTCGTTGTAGGCAGCCACGATCACGGTGACGGCCGGCTCGACGTCCGCCTTGTGCACCCGGCGCGGGGCGACCCGCGCGAGCAGCGCGGCGAATGCCGGGTAGGCGGCATGCGTCCAGACGAGCAGGGCAAGCGAGGCCCAGAAGCAGACGACGATCAGAGTCACCGGAGCAGCTCCAGAACCAACTCTCGATATCGATCGACGGCCACGGACCGCGAGATCTCCTTCTCGACATACGCACGGCCGTTGCGGCCCATCGCAGTCAGGTCATGAACGCCTTCCCGGGCCTCGCGGATCGCCCGCGCCAGCAGATCCGGCCGGCCCGGCTCGATCGTGATCCCGCATTGCGCAGCCTCGACCACGTGGACGATCTCGCTCTCACGGTCCGCCGCCACGATCACCGGGCGCCCGACAGAGAGAACACCGTTCATCCGGCTCGGCACGACGAAGCCCGAGAGGCCCTGAACGAGACCGATGAAATGAAGATCCGCCGACGCGAGCGACTGTGACAACACCTCGCGAGGCTGGTACGGCAGGAAGATCACCTGGTCGGCCGCCAGGCGGTCTCGCAACTCGACGAGCTCGGACTGTCGAGCACCGCTGCCGATCACAACGAACCGAACATCGCCGAGATCGCGCATGAAGGTGGCGGCCCGAACGAGGACGTCGAGGTTCTGGGCATGACCGACGTTCCCCGAGTGCATGACGACGAACTTGTCGGCGAGTTGGTGCTCCTGCGACCATTGGTTGTCCTTTGGCCCCGGCACCAGCTCATCGGTGTCGACCCAGTTGCGGATCACGACGATCCGTTCCGGCGCCACACCCTTCGAGATCAGTCGCACGCGCATCGTCTCCCCGATCGCGACGACACGGTTGGCATGCCGCAAACCGAGCCCGACAACGAACTGCAGCGTCCGCACGAGCACGGGATTGCGCAAGCGCCCCAGCTCGACCGCGATCTCGGGAAAGACGTCTTGCACGATCGAGATGTACGGGACTCGGAACCGGCGTGCTGCAAGGAATGCGAAGGCAGGCACGAATGGTGGATCGCTCATGCTCATGACGAGATCAGGAGGTCGTTCGGTCAGGCCGTCGCGAAGCGACGACGCCACGTAGGTCAAGTAGTTCGTCGCTCGCCGCGACAAACGACGACGCTCGAAGGCTGTCGAGAAGACCCTCACGACCTCGACATCGCCTCGCATTTCACGCCCGGGCCCGACTCCTTCTGTCAGGCCGGTGACAACAGTGACGTCGTAGTCCTCCGCCAGCGCCTCGCACAGCTGGGTCAACAGCTGGCCGGTCGATTCGAAGGCGGGAGCGTAGTACTGGTTGAACACGAGGATGCGGCGCCGTGGCATGCCGCGATGCTAGATGCTCGTGGCATGACAGCCTGTCCCCTCGACGGCACCGAGCTCGAGCGCGGCGACACTGCGCTCCGCGACAATCGGTTCGGGCTCGACTGGAGGATCCACATCGGCTGGTGCCGCTCGTGCGGCCTGGGTGTCACACTCGATCCACCGAGCCCGGACGAGCTCGATGAGCTCTACAGCTCCTGCTACGCCGATGACGGCCCGCCGCAAGTGCCGGGCTCGAGCCTCGCCGCGCGCATCTGGCATCACGTGAACGGCAGCGTTCCGATTGTCGACCAGAGGTTCGAGTCGCCGGTGCTCGACGTGGGGTGCAACACGGGGGAGGTGCTGTCGATCCTACGTCGGCGCGGACTCGACGTGCTGGGGATCGAGCCGAACCCGGCGGCGGCAGCCGCCGCGCGCGCGAAGGGGATCGAGGTGCTCGCCACACCGATCGAGTCCGCTTCGCTCCCCGAGGCACGCTTCCGGTCCGCGATTCTCTCCCAGGTGCTCGAGCACGTCCGCGACCCACACGCCGTGCTCCGCCGGATCCGCCCGTCGCTTGCCTCGGACGGCCGTGCGTATGTCGTCGTGCCCAACGTCCGCAGCGTCTGGCGCAACGCCTTCGCCACCGATTGGGTGCACTGGCACGTTCCGTTCCATCTCTGGCATCACACACCGCGATCGCTTTCGCTCCTCCTCGAGCAGACGGGCTTCTCGATCGAGTCCCAGCGCACGATCACCCCAGGCGAGTGGCTCCTGATGTCGCTCGAGGCTCGGCGCAACGCCCGCCGCGGCACCTATCGGCTGGAGTCCTTTCGCGGCCGGTTCGGCGCCCGGCTCGCGCTCGCTCCACTGGGTCGCCTGGGGGATCTGGCCGGCCGCGGCGATGCGATCTTCGCAGTCGCACGCGCCGATCGCTAGGAAGCGGGCCTGCGCCGCAACCGCCGCTTGATTCCCCCGAGCTCCGGCCAGTTCGACTGCCACAGGACCGCCAAGCCCACGACGCCGGCGCCGAGCAGAGCAACGATCATCGCCGGCAGGCCGGCCCCGGCCGCGAGGCGCACGACGGCCATCGCCGCGGCGACGAGAAGCGCCCGCCCGACGGCGGGCACGCACGAGTCGACCAGCGACGCGCGCGCGGAGAGCCCGACCCGCCTGCCCGCCAGCACGAGGCCGAAGATGCCGCCGATCACCTCGGCGACCCCGAAAGCGAGAGCCAGACCGCTCACACCCCAGGCCGCGCGGAACGGGAGAGCGACCACGGCGTAGATGACGAGTGCCGTGACCTGGGTCCAGACGATCGCGCGAAAGTACGCGACCGCATAGAAGATACGCGCGACGAACACCATGATCATCGTCCCGACCAGCGCCGGAGCGAACGCCGCAATCGCCGAAGACACTCTGTGCGCATCCGCCGGATCGAGAGCGCCGCGTTCGAGAAGGATGTCGGTCGTCGGAGCGGCGAACAGGACGAAGAAGGCCGCGAACGAGACAGCCAGGAAGAGTGTCGCTCGCAAGCCTCGGATCATCGAACCGCGCACGTGCGCGAGGTCGCGGGCCTCGTACGCGCGCACCATCCCTGGGTACAGACCGAGCGCGATCGACTGTGCGACGATCGCGGGCGTGAACACGACCCCGCGAGCGTAGGAGAGCGTCGAGACTGCCCCGACCCCGATGGTGGATGCGAGCAGCCGCTCGAGCAGGACGAAGACCTGCCCGCCGATCAGGCCGCCGAGCACGGGGGCAACGCAGACCGCCTCGCAAGGCGAATGCGGCCTGGACGCCGGCGCGGGTCGGGAACGCAAGTGCACGAGCTCCGGCGACACGGCGGACCTCCAGCAACAACAGCACGAACGAAAGCGCGTAGCCGAACGACACCGCAGCTGCGACCCAGACGAGGTACCGCGTCACGAGCAGCACGACGCCGGTCGCCACGAACGCGGCGACGGTGGCGACGGCACTGCGAAACGGCGGCCAGACATAGCGCTCGTAGTAGGTCAACACGCTGGCGAGGTAGCCGGAGAGGCCGAGCAGCGCGCCGATCGGGGCGAACGCCAGCCAGACCGTCGAGGCTGCGAGATCCGGCCGGCGCAAAGGTGTGGACGACCCAGTACGCCAGCACCACATACAGGAGCGTGACGACGGCCATCCCGAGGGCCGCGAGGTAGAGCCCGCCCGAGACCAGGTCCTGCTCGCGGTTGCGTCGGACAAGCGCCGGCAGGATGTTCGCCGAGAGCGCCTCGCCTGCAATCGACCCGATGATGAGCGGGACGATCGACGCGATGAAGTACCGGTCGGCGATGTAGGAAGAGCCGTAGGCCGAAGCGATGAGTGCGATCTGCCCGAACGCACCCAACCGTTCGACGATGCGCGCCGCGAGCGTGAACGACCCGATGAACGTCGCCGACCGACGCGTGAACCGCGTCCCACTCTCGATGTTCGCCTGCTCGCCCATCGCGGGGAGAACGTACCGTCTGTCATGAAAATGCGGTTCCTGATCGTCGATACCTGCTACCCGGCGTTCCTTCGCGCCCACTACGCGCGAGATCCAGGGCTGGCGAAGCGGCCGTACGCCGAGCAGTGGCGCGCCTGATGGACACGTTCTTCGGGACGGCGGACGCCTACTCGCACTACCTCGGCGCAACTCGGCCACGACGGCGCACGAGATCGTCGTCGACTGCGACTCCGCTGCAGGACGCCTGGGCTCGCGAACACGGGCCCGGTCGACGCTGCCTTGCCGGCTCAGACGCGAGCAGCTCGCTCCAGGCGCAGGTGCGAGGACTTCGCGCCGGACGTCGTCTACGTCCAGAACCTGCACGTCCTCTCGCGACGAGACGATGCTCGGCGGCTTCGCAGGCGAGGCGCGCTCGTCGTCGGACAGATCGCGAGCGAGCCGCCTTCGGCCGCGACGACTCCGCGCGTTCGACCTGATCCTCACGTCGTTCCCGCACTTCGTCGAGCGCTTTCGCACCTCGGCGTCGCGGCGGAGTACTTCCGCATCGGCTTCGACCCGCGCGTGCTCGGCGCGCCTCGGGCCGAAGACGCCACGGCGGAGCACGAGGTCGTCTTCGTCGGCGCCCTGAACCGCACTCAGGCACCGTCGCGGCAACGCGGTGCTCGCCGCGCCGCAGCGCGCGCTCCCATCGAGTTCTGGGGCTACGACCTGCGCGGCTGGCCGCCGTGGTCGCCGATCCGGCGCCGCTACCGCGGGGAGGCGTGGGGCATCGACATGTATCCGGGTCCTGCACGAGTCGCAAGATCGCCCTCAACCGGCACATCGAGCGTCGCGAGCGAATACGCGAACAACATGCGGCTCTACGAGGCCACCGGCGTCGGCACGATGCTCCTCACGGACGCGAAGGCGAATCTCGCCGAGCTCTTCGAGCCCGGGTCGGGAGGTCGTCACCTACCGCGACGCAGACGAGCTCGTCGAGACGGCTGCGCCACTACCTGGCGCACGACGACGAGCGCGCGCGATCGCGGCGGCCGGTCAGGCGCGAACGCTGCGGGAGCACACGTATCGCGATCGCATGCAGCGAGCTGGTCGCAGATCCTCGAGAGCTCGAGCCGCATGATCGCCGCCCGATCTCGCACGCGCGCTTCGCGGGGAAGAACGTCCTGATCACCGGCGGCCTCGGCTTCATCGGCTCGAACCTCGCGCGCGAGCTCGTCGAGCTCGGCGCCCACGTCATGCTCGTCGACTCGCTCGATCCCCGAGTACGGCGGCAACCTGCACAACATCGCCGGCATCGAGGACCGCGTGACGGTCAACATCTCCGACGTCCGCGACGAGCACAGCCTGCGCGTACCTCGTCCGCGGCCAGGACTATCCTCTTCAACCTCGCCGGGCCAGACGAGCCATCTCGACTCGATGACCGACCCGTACACCGACCTCGAGATCAACTGCCGCAGCCAGCTGTCGATCCTCGAGGCGTGCCGCACGAGAACCCGGACGTGCGAGATCGTGTTCGCGAGCACGCGCCAGATCTACGGCCGGCCGGAGTACCTGCCGGTCGACGAGACGCATCCGATCGCGCCGGTCGACGTGAACGGCATCAACAAGATGGCCGGCGAGTGGTACCACCTGCTCTACGGCGAGGTGTACGGCATCCGGACGACTGCGCTTGCGGCTGACGAACACCTACGGCCCGCGCATGCGGGTGAAGGACGCGCGCCAGACGTTCCTCGGCGTCTGGATCCGGCTCGCACTCGAGGGCGGCGCGATCCAGGTCTTCGGCGACGGCGACCAGACTGCGCGACTTCAACTACGTCGACGACGCGGTCGACGCGTTCCTGCTCGCCGCGGCTCGCGACGAGGCGCGCGGCAGCGTCTACAACCTCGGCGGCGACGGCCACGTCTCGCCTGCTCGAGCTCGCCGAGCTCGTCGACTCGACGCAGGCGGCGGCGGCGCGTACGGCTCGTCCCGTTCCCGCCCGACCGCAAGGCGATCGACATCGGCGACTTCTACGCCGACTTCTCCGCGATCGCAACGAGACTCGGCTGGTGCGCCGACGGTCGCGGTTGCGCGACGGCGCTCGCGCGCACGCTCGACTACTACCGCGAGCACGGCGCGCACTACTGGGACGGACTGGTGAACGTCCCGTTCCTCGACCTGCGCGCGAGACAGCTCGGCTGCGATCCGGCGAGCTCGACGCGGCATCGCCCGCGTTCTCGACGGCGGCCGGTTCGTCCTCGGCGAGGAGGTCGAGCGGTTCGAAGCGCGCGTTCGCCGAGCTACTGCGGCGTCGGCCACGCGGTCGGCGTCGCCTCCGGCACGGACGCGATCACGATCGCGCTGCAGGCCGTCGGCGTCGGCGCCGGCGACGAGGTGATCACGGCGGCGAACACGCTGCGTCCCGACGATCGTCGGGCATCGAACGCGCCGGCGCGATCCCGGTGCTCGTCGACGTCGATCCAGTCACGCTACACGCTCGACTCCGACGCAGGTCGCACGCCGCGATCACGCCGCGCACGCGCGCGATCGTCCCCGTGCACCTCTACGGCCAGATGCGCCGACCTGAGCCGCTCTGCTCGAGCTCGCCGAGCAGCCACGGCCTCGCGGTCGTCGAGGACTGCGCCCAGGCGCACGGCGCCGAAGTCGACGGCAGGCGCGCCGGATCGATCGGGCGACGCGGCCGCGTTCAGCTTCTATCCGACCAAGAACCTCGGCGCGCTCGGCGACGGCGGCGCGGTCGACGACGAACGACGCGAGCGTCGCCGAGCGGGCGCGGCTGCTGCGCAACTACGGCGAACGCGAGCGCTTCGAGCACGTGCTGCGCGGCCGCAACAGCCGGCTCGACGCGCTGCAGGCAGCGGTTCTCGCCGCGAAGCTCCCGCATCTCGACGACTGGAACGGCGCGCGGCGCGCGCATCGCCGCAAGCTACGACGCAGCCTTGCCGCAGCGACCGGGATCGTCAGCCCCCGTCGAGGCGCCCGGACGCCGACACGTCTACCACCTCTACGTCGTGGAGACCG
Source organism: uncultured Thermoleophilia bacterium (assembly GCA_963779535.1). GTDB lineage: Bacteria > Actinomycetota > Thermoleophilia > Gaiellales > Gaiellaceae > PALSA-600. The sequence continues at coordinate 50,600 of CAVZYP010000009.1, forward strand.
CCGAGCGCGACGCCGTTTCGGGACGCGCTCCGGTCGCGCGGCATCGAGACCGCTGTCCACTACCCGCGCGCGATCCATCGGCAGCCGGCCTATCCGAGAGCTGGGCGCAGGCCGCGACCTGCGCACGAGCGAACGGCTCGCACGTGAGGTGGTGAGCCTGCCGATCTACCCCGAGCTCACCGATGCGGAGATCGACGCAGTCAGCGAGGCTCTAGCAGGAATGCGCGCGAATCACTGACGGTCAGCGGCCGGTCACGGTGCGACCGACTCCAGAGCGCACGCAACGCCGCCTCGTTGCGAAACCAACCTGCCTCGGTGAGGGAGCCGCGGCGCACCAGCCGTCGCGCGGCCTCGCGCGCCGCGCCTGCCAGATCGAGGACGACATTCGGGACGAAGAGAATCGGCCGGTCGATCCCCGCGAAGACGGAGCGCCAGTCGTCATCGTCGAGCTCGGCGTCGAGGCGGTGCATCAGGTGAAGGTCGGCAATCGGGGGGTCTGGGGCGACGAGGTCGCGCAGTATCACCACCGCCTCCGGAAAGAGTCGACGCAGCCGCTCGACCGTCAACGGCGCGAAGTCGGTGCACGTGACCTGCAACTCGGGCGCGACGCCGTGAAGGTTCAGCTCGAGCGAGGCCGTGCCGACGCCATGCGAGCAGAGGCTGGCCGCGCCGAGCTCTCGCGCGACGTTCGCCACGTCACGCGCACGCTCTCTGAGATCTCCACGCCGGGCGCCGAGCTCCCACTCGGCCCGGGTCTCGGGAAGCTCGAACGGTCCGGGCAAGGAGCGCGCCGCATCCCAGGCGGAAGGATCCAGCAGCGTGCCGCCCACCGCACCCCGGTCGGGCCCGAAGTCGTAGGTGTGACGGACCCGGATTCTCAGCTGAGCGCCTCCTCGTACAGGCCGAGCGCGTCCCGGGCGATACGCGGCCACGAGAAAAGCGGCGCGGCCGTCCTCGCACCCTCCGCGAGCCGGCGCCGCTCATCGGGGTCGTCGATCAGGCGGCCGAGCTCGGCGGCCAAGCCTGGCGCGTCGTCTGGCGCCACCAGCGCAACATTCCGGCCCGCGATGAGCGGTGCGATGCGGTCCGTACGACCTGCAAGCACCACCGGTGTAGAGGCTGCGAGCGCTGCCGCGAGTGCGCTTCGCCCAAGGCTGTTGCGGCGATACGGCAGCACGCAGAGATCGAGGTCGGCCAGGCGCTGCGGCACCTCGGCGTCGCTCAGGTACCCGGTCCATTCCACCTGGCCGGCGATGCCGAGCGCACTGGGGAGTGCGAGCAGCCTTCGAAACTCGGCATCGCCCTCATATCGCTCCGGGCGCCCGGCCGAGCCGAGCATCACGACCTTCACCTCCGGTCGCCGGAGCAACGCATATCGCTTCGAACAGCGTGTCCACACCACGCGTGAAGTCCAACTGGCCGAAGAAGCCCATGGTGATCGGGCCGTCGTCTCGGCGCCGGTCAGCGTGCTCGAAGTTGCTCCCGACGGGCAGCCAGCGCACCGGCTTCCGCTTCAGGACGAGCCGCTCGAGCGCAACGAGGTACGACGGGTCGTGGGACGAGACGACGCTGCTCCGGACGAGCAGGCTGATCGCGGCACGGCGCAGCGGGAGAGGCGAGCGGCGGCCGAGCCCGAGGCTCCAGAACGTGGTGACGAGGGGCAGCCGCCCGCGAGCGATCTTCGAAGCCAGCTGGTACCGGCGGCCGATCACGGAATCGGGGAAGAAGACGTGAACGACCTGGGCGTCCACCTTGCGGAGCAGGTCGTTCACGCGCCGAGGCTTGCTTCTCCGCTCGGCAGCGACCAGTCGTCCACGAGGCGGTGGACGGTGACACCGGACCGAGCTGCTCGACCGCAGGCGCATCGGCGGCAGGCGACGTGATGACGTGCACGTCGCAGCCTGCCGCCGCGAGCGCTGGAGCGAACCGCGCCACGAAGTCGGAGCCGCCGTTTCGCTCCGGTGGAAACGCGCCGAAGCAGATCGCAACCCGTGAGACCGGTCCATACGACCTCGGCGAGGTAGCTCGTCGAGCCGCTCGACCACGGCGTTGCGGCTCGTGCTGGCTGTGATGAGGCGGCGGGCAAGCCGCCCCATGTCCGGTCGCGACAGGGCGGTACGACCGCCTCGCGCACCGCTTCGGGCGTGCACGAGGTGACGAGCCCCCGCCCGGACGCGACGAGGCCCGGAATGTCCGCCTGCTCGGTGAGGACCAGTGCAGTGCCGCACGCGCCGGCCTCGAGCGCCGCAACGGACGTCTCCTCCCAGTGGCGCGGTGTGAGCGCGAACACATCGGCGTCTGCGTAGGCGTGAAATCGCTCGACGCCGTAGAGCGGGCCGATGAACCGGAGCCGCCCTGCCTCGATCGGGCCGGCGTGCCGCGCCGCGATCTCGTCCCAGCTTCCGTCGTCTCGACCCACCACGGCGAGCACGGCCTCCGCGGCGTCGAGCAGCGGCCGCATCGCCTCGACCAGCACGTCGAGCCCCTTGAGGTGGTGAATTCGCCCGAGGAACAGGACGATGGGCACGTCGGGTGGGAACCCGGCGCGAGCGCGGAGGAAGCCGGGCTCGAAGGTGCCGGGGATCGCCGACAGATCGAGCGGCAGAGGCAGCAGGCGGATCGCCGATGCCGGGGCCGCCCGCCGCGCGGTAGAGCCGCTCCTCGTGCGCGGTCTGCGCGAGCAGCACGCGCCGCCCGCTCGAGCATCGGCCGGACGAGCGCGCGGTCGTACACACCCTTCACCGCGCCGCGAACCCCGTCGAGCCCGGCAGCGAACCGTGGGCCGAGAGCACGAACGGCACCCGAGCGCGCCGCGTGGCGAGATAAGCGGTCGCCGTCGCCAGCGTGCGCGCATCGGTGGCGTGCACCACGTCGAAATCCGAAACACGCCGCGCAGTGGCCGACACGAGCCCGGGCGGTAGGTACTTCTTCGTCCGCCACGCCAGCGAGTTGGACAGATTCGGGAAACGCTCGACCTGAATCCCGCGCATGTCTTCACGCAGAGGCCGGGCGCGGTCCTCTCCGTCGAGCACGTCGGTGGTGAAGACGGTGACCTCGTGGCCGCGCGCAACGAGCCCGGCGGCGAAGTCGGTCATCACACGTGGAGGGCCGCCGTAGGCCCACGCCGGCGCGAAATAGGAAGTGACCTGGAGAACGCGCACGATTCGCCTAGCCTGCGATCGCCGTGCGATAGGCGGCCACGAGCTGCTCCGCGGCCACACGCGCCGAAAACGCTGCCGCCGCGTGCCGGCGCGCCGCATCTCCCAGCTCCCGGCGTCGAGCCGGATCGCCGAGCAGTTCGGCGATCGCGGCGCGCAACGCGGCCGGGTCACGCGCCTCGACGAAGGTGGCACCCTCGCCGAGGTCGGCGAGCCCACCGACCCGGGTCGCGACCACGGGCCGCCCGTAGGCCATCGCCTCGCGGGCCGAGAAGCCGTACCCCTCGCGACGCGAGGGGACACAGACGACGGCGGCGCGTTCGTAGTACGCCCCGATCTCGGACGGCGGGACGAACCCGACCGCCTCGGGAACCTGCGGGCGGAGCGGGCCGTCGCCGACGATCACCCGCGGCAGCCCTTCGGTCGCCTGGATGAACTCGAGGATCCCCTTCTCCTCGCTGAGGCGCCCGGCGAAGAGCACATGCGGCGGCTCGGCAGGCGGCGCGACGGCGTCCGGAATGGCGACACCGAACGGCACGATCCGCACATCGCGGGCGCCAAGCGAGCGCGCCTCGCCGGCGAGGAACGACGACGCGGCGATCACCAGCCGCGCACCGCGCAGCAACGGTTTGAAGAGGGCGGGCGCCCGGCGGGCGAGCGCGACGTCGGTCCCCCACACCTGGAGGACGTACGGCTTGCCGGTCGCGCGCGCCGCGATCGCAGAGGGGATCCAGTGCGCGTGCACGAGGTCCGCGTCGCTCGCGGCGCGCCGGGCGGCGCGTGCGTACGCAGCCATGAACGCCGGCACGAGCGCCAGCTTCCACGGCGCCGCGCGCAGGTTCTGTGCGATTCCGCCGCCGTAGGCGATGCCGAAGTCCTCGAACGACCCGGGCGACACGACGTCGACCTCGACGCCCAACGCGCGCACGCCCTCGACGGCCGCCGCCACGAAGGTTCCCGCGACGTCGTCCGCGTCGCGTGGGTACGACGTCGTGAGGACGACCACCTTCATTCGCTGCGGGCGAAGACGACAGGGACGGCCAGCGCGAGCGCGATGAACGCGTAGAAGTAATAGAACTGCATCGTCAGGTAGAAGGCGTTCGCGGCGAGTGTTCCCACCAGCGCAGCCGTGCAGCCCCAGGCGAGCGGGCGCACCCGCGCGGCCAGCGGGTCGTGCGCGGCCGCGAGCGCCCGCCCGAGCGCGCGGGCGACGCGGAGGCGGCGGAACACCCACCACAGGAAAGCTGCGAAGAGCGCGGTGCCCACCAACCCGGTCTCGACGAGCAGGGCGACGTAGTACGAGTGCGGGCCCCAGTTGGTCTTGCCGGTGACGAACTCGTAGTAGACCGAGAACGTGTTCAGCCCGAGCCCGAAGAGCGGATCGGTGTGGAGCACGTGCGGGATGAAGCTGTACACCTGGAAGTGCGCGTTCTCCGACCCACCGCTCGTCTGGACGCGCGACTTGAGGATCGTCGTGAAGAAGCTCCGGCGGGAGAGGACGATGCCGAGCAGCAGCGCGAGTGCAGCGCCCACCGGGACGAGCAGCGCACGCGAGCGCAGATAGCGCCGGTACGGCACGGCGAGCACGAGCCCGCCGGCCGCGAGGCCGAGCAGGCCGCTGCGCGAGAGCGTGGCCGCCTCGACGACCAGCAGGAACCCGATCGTCAACATCAGCCACCTGCGCATCCGGTGACCGGGCTCGAGCCTCAGGTAGAGCGGCGTGAGGATCAACAGCGGGACGATCAGCATGATCCCGAGGTGGTTCGGGTCGCCGGTCAGCGCATTCGGCCGGTAGACGTTCGCACCGTTGATTGCGCCGTACACGTTGATCTGGCTCGCGCCGCCGGTGATCGGCGAGAGCACCGACGCGTCGAGATTCGCGCCGCGCCGCGCATCGAGCAGCTGCAGGACGCCGTACGCGGCGTTGACGACGATGCCGCCGCAGAACCACGCGAGCGAGCGCCAGAAGTAGGCCCGCCCGCGCCTCGACAGCCAGAAGACGGCGGCCGCGAGGAACACGAAGTGGATCACCCACTTCGTCAGGCCCTTCCCCCATTGTCCGAGCGCGTCGGAGTCGGAGAGGTCGAAGTAGCCGGCGAGGAACACCGCCAGAAAGAGCGCGAAGAACCCGAGCAGCACCGCGGTCGTCCACGGAACGCGCGCCCGCTTCGTCGTGACGAGCAGCGAGACGAGGAACAGGATCGCGAGCACGTCCGAGATGCCGACGTTGCCCGCGATCGTCCAGTGCACCTTCTCGAACGTCGCCACGAACAGCGTCGCGAGGAAGAAGAAGCTCGTCAGCCTGATCACGCGAGTCGTTCCAGCAGTTGCGCCAGCTCCTCGACGCGCGTCCGCCGTGACACACGACGGCGCCACTCGTCCGAAAGCGGCGGCGCAGCGAGCGCGCCGTCCTGCCAGCGGCCATGCAGATCGCGCAGAGCGGCGGCGATCCCCTGGACGTCTTCCGGGGCGACCACCACGCCGGCGCCCGTCTCGTTGATCAAGGACGCCGCCGCGCCGTCGGTCGGCACCAGGGCCAGGATCGGACGCTCCGCGGCGAGGTACTCGAACACCTTGCCGCTCAGGACCCCCTTGCCGCGACCGCCCGCCTCGGGGATCAGGAGCAACAGCGCCTCCGAGTCGCGCTGCAGCTCCAACGAGCGGCGGCGCGGCGCATACGGGATCAGCTCGAGCCGGTCGCCGAGCCCGAGCTGCTCGGCCCACTCGCGGTCGGCCGAGCGGAAGTCGCCGAGGAACCGGGCCTGGATGTCGAGCCCGGTGTCGCGCAGCGCGGTGAGGAACGGGCGTGGATCGCGCTTGCCGAAGAACGATCCTGCATGCGTGATCCGGAACCGGTCGGAAACCGTGTGCTCGAGCCCGGCGAAGTCGTCGAAGTCCGAGCCGTTGGCGATCGTGACGACCTCGCCCTGCGGGGCGCGCTCGCGCATCTCCGCCGCAATCGCGTCCGAGACGCACACGATCGCGTCCGCGGAGCGCGTGACCAGCGTCGCCACCGCATGCTCGCCCTGCTCCTTCAGGCGCACGAGCATCCGCTCGGCATTCCGGTGCGGATGTGCGATCACCGAGTCCCGCAGGTCGGCGACCCACGGAATGCCGACGGCGCGTTTGACGGCCGCGCCGACCAGATGAACCGACGAGGGAGGCGACGTGGTCACGACGACGTCGATGCCTTCACGCTTCGCGATTCGGATCGCCGCCGGGATCGCGGTGAGGTTCCAGCTGACGTTCTCGTCCGGCACGAGCAGCCTGCGCCCGGCGAGTTGAACCTGCTTCGACGCCCGCTCGAGCCCGGTCGTGCCGTGCAGCTCCTCGGCCGGCTTGCGGCCTTTCGGCCCGAGGTAACGCGCCCGGTGCACCCAGGCGAGCGTCGGCGGTGCGAGCCCCTCGTCGCGGTGGATCCACTCGAAGTCGTCGGGAGCGAGCACGTGCGTCTCGATCCCGAGCTCGGGCAGATGCGTGGCGAACTTCAGCGGACGCTGTACCCCGCCTCCCCCGGAGGGCGGGAAGTACATCGTGACGAGGAGCACCTTCACTGCGGCAGACGATAGAGGCGGCCGCTGCGGATCGCCCAGGTCGCGCCGTACCGCTTGGCCACACGCGGATCGTTCGTCAGGGCCCAGTGGTGAACGGCACGCGCGCGTCCGTACGGGTCGTTGGCCTTCGTGTTCGCCACGTGCACGACCGGTGCGGCGACGATGTAGACCGGAGCGCTCGCTGCAACGCGATAACTCGTGTCGAGCGGAGCGAGGACGACGGCCCCTTTCGGCACCTTCGTGCGCAGGTTGTGGACGAGCCTCGGTGAGAGCGCGCGCGGATCGGACTTCGGGTCGGGGCTCCAGTGCGCAACGCTGTGCACGAGGACGGGCAGCACGAATGCGCATACGGCCGCGAGGCCGAGCGTGTGGTGCTCGCGCAGGGGCGGCCGGCGGAGCGCGAGGAAGACGACGAGCGACACTGCTCCGCCGACGAGGGCGACCCACGTCGCGAGACCGGGCCCACCATGCCTCAGTCCGTACTCGAAGTCGCCGGGCCAGAGCCTCTGCAGGACGATTCCGGCGACGAGCGCGACCGGAATTGCGAGCTTCCGGCGTGCGACGAGCGCCGCGATCCCCGCGAACGCAAACGGGAACGGAATGAATCCCGCGAGGCGGCGAGACTGCGACAGCGACACCGCATCCGAGATGTGCACGAACAGCCAGGGGACGAGCGTCAGCAGCAGCACGATCAGGCTTCCGCCGAGCGTGAACGCCGCCCAGCGTCGTCGGAGTGCGAGCCCGATCACCGGCAGCAGGAACAGTGTCGCCACCGCGACGGAGCCGCTCCGTCCGAACACCTCGGCGGCGAGCCGGAAGTGACGGTCGCTCGAGACGACGAGCTGCGATCCGTACTGGGCGAGGTCCGCGGCCCGGGTACTCGCACTCGGGTCGTGCGTCAGCGTCTCGTCGACGATCGGCCGCAGCCACAGCAGCACGAGGCCGATGGGCACAAGGGCAACGAGCCACGCACGCCAGTACCAGAACGTCACGGCGAGCAGCGGCACGAGCACGAAGACGCCGTACGTCGGATGCGTCAGCGTCAACGCTCCGAAGATCGCTACGACCGCCGCGTAGCCACGCCAGGTTCGTGCGCCGAAGAAGAGGGTGATCGCCGCCGGGACCATCAGCTGGCGCGAGGCCGTCGCCGGCAGCGACAGCACTGCGAACGAGCCGCCGTGGCCCGGCCCGAAGCAGACGAGCGCGAGTTGCGCCGCGAGCACGGCGGCCCCGAGCCGGCGCGAGCCGAGAACAGCCACACCCGCCTCGAACACCAGCACACACGCCAGCGGTGCCAGCAGCGACGGCTCGTGGCGCACGACCTGCTCGGGGTCGACGCCGGAGAACCACGAGACGAGCGCGAGGAAGCCGTGCCAGAGCGGAAACGCATAGCCCGGATGGAGGCCGCCGTCCTTGAACTCGTCGACGGTGCGCAAGTGCAGGCTCGTCAGGTCGACCAGCTTGCGCACGCGGGCCTCGTGGAACAGTCCGTCCCCCACGACCGGGCTCTCGACGTGCCACATGAACCAACCGAGCACCACCCCGAAGATCCAGACGGGCGCGCGCGCGCCGACCAGGCCGATGCTCTCCCGGCGCCCGATGATGAGCGCGACGAGCGTGATCGCCGCCAGCATCGCCACCGCGAGGTGGATCGAGCGGTGCACGGTGAACACGACCGCCCAGGCGACGAAGACACTGGCGAGTGCCCACGCGAACATCGCGGCAACCGAACGCGTCCGCAGCGCCCTGGCGACGGCCATGCCGGGGACCAGCACCACGAACGTGCCGAAGGCGAGCCGCAGGTATTCGATCATCGGGTCACGGCCAGCAGCGACCGGGCATCGCCGGAGGAGAGGAAGCGAACTCCGGCGCGATACTCGTCACGCCGCAGCAACGCAGCCCTCAGCCGCAACGACACGAGCAGCAGACGGCGCGCCCGCTCAGCCTCCTGCAAGCCCTTGTGCTTGGCGAGGAAGCGCAACTGCCCGCGCAGATTCTCGACGTACAGCTGTCCGCCGTGGGAAGCACCGCCGACGTGCACGACCTCGGCCCCCGGGTAGAACAGCACCTTCCAGCCGGCGCGGCGAAAACGGGTCAGCCAGTCGACCTCCTCGCTGAACATGAAGAAGTCCTCGTCGAACAGTCCGACCGCATCGGCGGCCTCCCGCCGAACGAGCAGCGCCGGGCCGTAGAGCCAGTCCACCTCGGCCAGCTCGTCGTGGGCGAAGTCGCCGCGGTAGAGCGGGTTCAGGACGCGTGTGTGCGGAGCGAGCTTGCGGATGAACAGGTACTCGGTCGCGAGCCCCCACAGCGTCGGCTCGCCGCGCGCCGACCGCTGCAGCGTTCCGTCCCGGTTCAGCAGCTTCGGACCGATGACGGCGGTCTCTGGACGCTCGTCGGCCAGCCGCACGAGCCTGTCGAGCCCGTCGTCCAGCACCCAGGCGTCCGAGTTGAGGAGGAAGAAATAGCGGCCGGCGGCGACCCGCATGCCCGCGTTGTTGCCGCCGCCCATGCCCTTGTTCTCCTGCTGGATCACGCGCACGTCGGGGTGGTGCTCGCGCACGAAGGCGACCGTCTCGTCGGTTGAGCCGTTGTCGACTACGACCACATCGCGTCCGCGCACCGAGTCGAGGCACTGCTCGAGCCAGGGCAGCGCGTTCCAGGTGACGACGACGACGGTGACGTCAGGTTGTTCCATCGGGCACCGCCGAGGAGCGTCCGACGATGTTCTCCCACAGGATCACGGTGACCCCGGGGACCGCGAGCAGAATGGTCATCAGGAAGAAGAGGAAGCCGCACGCGAAGGCGTCGTCGGCCGGCACGCCGAGCTTTCCGAGGAAGCTGACGAAGAACGCCTCCCGGACGCCGATCCCGTTGACCGTGAAGGGCACGAGCATCACGAGAAAGAGCAGCGGCCCGAGGACGACGTACGGGAGCAGCGAGAGGTGGATTCCCACCGCGCGGCCCGACGCGTAGATCGCGACGATGCGCGTCAACTGCGCCGCGGTGGTGATCAGCGAGACGCCCAGGAGCGTCCCGACGTGGTCGCGGTAGCCGTGGATGCCGTCGTACACCGCACGGGCCGGCACCTCGAGCCGGAACCGCCGTGCGTGCGGAAACAGGAAGGCGAGCCTGCGCCGCACGGAGCGGGAGAAGAAGATGAAGCCCGCGGCCAGCGTGGCGACGACGAAGAGCACCTCGATCCAGAGATACGGCCCGATCGGGTAGCGCCCGATCGCGAGCAGCAGCCCCACCCCGGCGAGCGTCAGGGTCACCGCGCCGCCGATCGACCGCTCGAGGAGGACCGACCCGGTGATCGGCGTGATCTGGCCGGGGTGGCGGCGCGACGTCTCGAAGATCCGCGACGCGTCACCGCCGACCGACGTCGGCAGCACCTGGCCGACGGCATAGGAGACGAAGTAGGTGCGCGTCAGCCAGAGCAGTCGTTCGGACACCCCGCGCGCGGCGAGCAGCAGCTGCCACCGCCAGGCCATCGGCGGCACCGTGATCAAGGTCAGAACGGCCGAGAGCGCGATCCACCAGGGGCTCGCCGCGCGGAGGATGTCCCACGTCTTGCCGAGATCGATCTTGAAGAGGATGTAGGCGACCGCGCCCCCCGTGACGAGGAGCGTCGCCCCGACGCGCAGCCAGTGCTTCATCCGGCGAGCCGCGCGTGCACGCGACGAAGGGCGGCAACCGCGTCGCGCACGTCGTCGTCGGAATGTGCCGGCGAGAGTGGGAGCGACAGCACCTCGGCTCCTGCACGCTCCGTCACGGGCAGCGCAGGCTGATTCGGGGAGAGCCGGTCGCGGTACGCGCTCAGTTGGTGCACGGGCAGGAAGTGGATCGAGGTGCCGATGTTCTCGTCGGTGAGTGCACGCTGCACGTCGTCACGATCGGCGAAGGTGATTCTCACGACGTACAGGTGGTTCGCGTGCACGTCGCGCTCGTCACGGGCAACCGGCGTGACGCCCTCGAGGTCGGCGAGACCCTCGTCGTAGATCGCAACGTGGCGTTGCCGGATCTCGCCGTGCTGCGCGACCTTGTCGAGCTGCACGAGCGCGATCGACGAGAGCACATCGCTGAGGTTCGCCTTGTAGCCGGGCACGGCGATGTCGTAGCGCGATCCGTGCCCGCGTCGCATGACGCGGAGATCGTCGAGTGCCTCCGCCAGGTCGTCTCGGTTCGTGGCGATCAGTCCGCCCTCCCCGGCGGCGATGTTCTTCGTCGCGTACAGCGAGAAGCAGGTGAGATCGGAGATCGATCCGGTCTTGCGCCCGCGATACCGCGACTCGGCGGCGTGCGCCGCGTCCTCGACGACCGGTAGGCCGGTGTCCACCAGCTCATCGAGATCGGCGGGCTGGCCGTAGAGATCGACCGGCACGATCGCCTTGGTGCGAGGGGTGATCAGCTCACGAACCCGGGCGGGATCGATGTTGAGCGTGTCCTCGCGGATGTCCGCGAACACCGGTGTCGCGCCGCAGTGCACGATCACGTTCGCGGTCGCAGGCCAGGTGATCGACGTCGTGATCACCTCGTCGCCGGGACCGACGCCGAGCGCGACGAGCGAGAGGTGCAGGGCCGCAGTGCAGGAGGAGACCGCGAGAACGTGCTGCGCCTCGAGATAGTCGCGCATGCGCGACTCCAGCTCGGCCGTGCGCGGCCCCGTCGTCAGCCAGCCCGAGCGCAGGGTCTCCGCGACGGCGTCGATCTCGGCTTCGGAGATCGCCGGGGGCTGGAACGAGAGAAACGTGCCTCGCCGCGTGACCTCCACGGGGGGAAGCCTAGCCCGGGAGCATGTCCGCTCTCTAGATTGGCGGAAATGACGGAGCAGCCACCGACGACGAGAGAAGAATCGTTCGGCGAGCACGGCCAGCGGCGGCTCGACCGCGTGCTCGCGGCGCTCCGGCGGCGCCAGGTGCGGCCTCACGTGCCTGCGAACGGCGTCGTGGTCGACCTGGGCTGCGGTTTCAACGGCGATCTGCTCGTCCGGCTCGCGCCGAGGATCCGCACCGGCATCGGGTTCGATCTCAGCGTGGCGCCCTCGGTCGCCCCGGACAACGTCACGCTCCGCCAGGGCGCAGCCGACGACCCGCTGCCGCTCGACGACTCGTCGGTCGACCTCGTCACCTGCCTCGCGGTGATCGAGCATGTCCACCGGCCCGCCACGCTGTTCGCGGAGGCCCGGCGCGTCCTGCGGCCCGGCGGTGTTCTCGTCGTCACGACGCCGGCGACGACGGCGAAGCCTCTGCTCGAGCTCATCTCGCGCCGGCTGCGGCTGATCGATCCGGCCGAGATCGACGACCACGAGCGGTACTACTCACCCGCCCTGCTCCGGCGGGAACTGGAGCAGTCGGGCTTCGCGCCGGCCGGCATCCAGGTGGGCCGGTTCGAGCTCGGCCTGAACCTCGTTGCCTCGGCCCGCGCCTAGTCCAGAAGCGGAGCGGCGACGTGGAAGTGGATTCGCTCCGCAGCCTCGTCCGCCTGGGCGAGCGCCTGCTCGCGGGAGCCGGCGACCACCAGGAGCGCGCCCGCCCGGTCCGAGCCGCGAGTCAGCGGAGCGAAGACGAAGCCCGGCTCGCGGTAGATCCTCGCCTGCACGCCCGCGGGCACGTCGACCCCCTCGAGGACGCCGGGCGGCGCGACGAGGAAACGCGTGACGGCACCGCCGACACGGGCAGCCGGCTCGGGAACCGCGATCGCCTCGCCGAGCGCCGCGGCGATCGCGAGGCCGTTGAGGTCGATCCCCACCGCGGCCTCGACGAGCTCGGCATCGTGGCCGCCGCCGAGCCGGGCCGCCACCTCGATCACCATCGGCCCGTCCGGGCCGACCCGGAGCTGGGTGTAGGACGGGCCGTTCAGGATCCCCAGAGCGGCCACGGCTCGTTCGGCCACGTCAGGGGTCAGACCCCGGACGTGGCTCGGCCAGACATGGGCGAGGGCGACACCAAAGGCCGGCGGCGCCGCGGTGATCCGGTCGGTGACGGCGAGGGCGGTGAACACCCCGTCCACCGAGAAGCCGACGACCGTCACTTCTGGACCGTCGACCAGCTCCTCGACGAGCGCGAGGCCGTTTCGGGCCGCGCTGCGCGCCACCTCGATCGCCGGGCCGAGCCCGGCAGGCGACTCGACGAGCGTGAGGCCCTGCTGGCCCTGCCGGTCGGGCGCCTTGACCACGACCGGGCCGGAGATGTCCGGCAGTCCGTCGTCGCCGCCGACCACCCACGACCTCGGCTGGGGCACACCGGCCGCCTCGAGCCGCTCGCGCTGCCGCAGCTTGTTCGTCGCGAGCACGGCCGTCTGAGCGGAGATCGGATGGGACAGTCCCGTGTGCTCGGCGATCCGCGCCGCGACGCCGACCGGCCAGTCGGTCCCCGGGCGCGATGATCCCATCGATGCCGAGCGCCCCCACCAGCCGCTCGATCGCCGGCTCGTCCTCGGTCGAGAGGATGCACCGCCGGTCCGCGAACGCGAACCCGGGCGCCCCCGGATCGCGATCGACGACGCCCAGCCAGAGGCCGCGTGCACGCGCTGCCTCGAGCAGACCGAGTTGAGCGGGGCCGGCCCCTAGGACGAGAAGGCGCGGGCTTCCCGAGCGAGAATCGCTCTCCACCACGCCTCATTGTCGCGATACCACGCGACGGTCCGCTCGAGCCCGGCCTCGAAGGAGGTTCGGGCCTGCCAGCCGAGCAGGTCCCGCGCCTTGTCGACCGAGCCGATGTGACGGTCGACCTGGCCCGGCCGCTCGGGAACGTTGCGCGTCAACTCGGCGGGCTTGCCCAGCACGTCGAGCACCATCGCCGCGATGTCGGAGACCGAGATGTCGATGCCGGTCGCGACGTTGATCACCTCGCCGGCGATCGAATCGATCGGCGTCTCGATCGTGCGCTCGATCGCCTCGGCGTCGTCGAGCACGTAGAGCCAGTCCCGGGACGCGTGCCCGTCGCCGTGGATCGTCAGCGGCTCGTCGGCGAGCGCCTGCGTGATGAACCGGGGCACGACCTTCTCCGGATGCTGGCGCGGGCCGTAGTTGTTGAACGGCCGCACGATCACGATCGGCAGGTCGTACGTCGTCCAGTAGGAGTAGGCAAGCCGGTCGGCGCCTGCCTTGGTCGCCGCGTACGGCGAGCGTGGGTTGAGCGCGTGCTCCTCGTCCATCGGCGCCGCCTCCGCGGTTCCGTAGACCTCGCTCGACGAGATGAGAATGAAACGCTCGACCGGCGTGACGCGGATCGCGTCCAACAGGATCTGCGTGCCCTCGACGTTCGTCGTGACGAACTCCGAGGCACCGTGCTCGATCGACTTCTCCACATGCGACTCGGCCGCGGCGTTGACGATCACGTCGACGCCCTCGACCAGTTCGCGCACGAGCGTCGCGTCCCGGATGTCGCCGTGCACGAAGGAGAGGCGCTCGTGGCTCATCACGTCCGCGAGGTTCTCGAGGTTGCCGGCGTAGGTCAGCGCATCGAGCGTGACGACCTCGTACGGGGTCGCATCGAGCAGGTGGCGGATGAAGTTCGACGAGATGAACCCTGCCCCGCCGGCCAAACGCGTTTTTCCGCTCCGGCGCCGGCCAAGCCGGCACCTCGCTCCTTGACGACTCCGTCGAGCCTACGTCGTTCATAGCTCCTCTTCGATCGTGTACAGCGGCCTGCCCTCGACGTCCCGCTGGACGCGACCGAGCGACTCCCCGATCAGCGCCAGCACGAAGCCCTGGATCCCGAGGACGAGAACAATGCCTGCTCCGGCGAAGAGCGGCCCGGGGAAGTTGCTGTTCACGATCCAGTAGACGAGCCCGTAGATCCCGAGCGCGACGGCGGCGAACGAGCACACGAGCCCGAGCGTCACCCCGATCCACTGCACCGGCTGGGGCCAGAATCCGGCGACGACGTGCAGGGCGAGCCGAACGAGGCGGATCGGCGAATACCTCGAGCCGGAGGCGGCGGCGGCGTGCGACACGTCGACTTCCTCGACCGAGACCCCGCTCGAGAGCACGAGCGCCTTCGTGAACTTCTGCCGGCCGATCGCGCCCAGCATGGGCTCGATCGCCTCCCGCCGGTAGCCGTTGAACGCGCAGCCGAAGTCGGAGATGGACACACCGGTGAACCGGCGCAGCAGCCCGTTGATCACACGGCTCGGGAGCGTCCGGCCCGGCGAGTCGCGGCGGGCGACGCGCCGCCCGGAAGCCACATCGGCGCGGTCGAGAGCGGCGAGGAGCTTCGGAATGTCCTCCGGCTCGTTCTGCAGGTCGCCGTCCATCGTCACGATTCGCGCCCCGCGCGCCCGCGCGAGGCCCGCATGCATCGCCGGATGCTGGCCGAAGTTGCGCTTGAAGCGCACCACGCGCACCCGCGGATCGGAGTCGTGCAGCCGGCGGAGCCGAGCAAAGGTGTCGTCCGTCGACCCGTCGTCGATGAAGATCACCTCCCACTCGCGCCCCACGAGCGATGCTGCGATTCGCCCGTAGAGCTCGTCGACCGCACCCTCCTCGTTCAGCATCGTGACGACGACCGAGACGTCCATCAGGCGAACACGATGCGCCCGGCCGGCAGGTCGAAGGTCACGGCAAAGCGGCGCAGAAACGCATCGCCGACGAGGCCGTCATAGCGGATGCGCTGGAACATGACAGCGGGATCGTCGTGCGCGATCGAAGGAGCGCCGTCCGGATGGATCGCGCCGTGCAAGGTCGTGAACCGCCGGGTGTAGGCGTGACCGGTCTCGTCCGTCCCGTCGACGACCCGCACCGCCGGATCGTCGAGCGCCACCCCGACACCCACAGCGAGGTCGTCGTCGAGGATCAGCTCGTCGCTGCCCATGTCGACCTCGACCCGAGCGACCCGGCCTCCCGGCAGGACGAGGCGCATGAACGCCGTGACCGCCGGCCCGTCCCGCTCCACCTCGAGCGGCACCGAGACGCCGCCGTCGGAGCCGCCCAGCTTCACGACGGCGCTCTCGTAGTCGATCGTGAACGGCTGCTCGTCGAAGAAGGCGAGTGAGAGGAAGCCGTCGATCACGCCGAGCTCCGGCGGAAAGCCGCTCAAATCGAGCACACCGACCTCGACGTCCTCACGCCGAAGATCGTCGAACCGCAGCGACGTCAACTGCGCGAGCGGCAGCTCGACCTCCTGTCCGGACATGCGCTGCCCGGAGAACGTCCTCGATCCCACCGCGACTCCCGCTTGCTCCGCGAACGACGCCGAGACGATATTCAGCCCGATCCCCGAGTCGAGAATGAAGCGTGCGTCGTGCCGGTCGTCGATGCGAACCGGCACGGTCACGAGGTGATGGAGGTAGCGAAACGGCGTCCCCGGCATCGCGCACGACGCTACAGCACCTCGAACACTCGCCACACACGGCGCTAACCGACGGCGCCTATCGTCGTGCGCGGACATGTGGTCGACGGGTGATGCGATCGTGCGCCGCGAGGTGCTGAACGACGGGCGAGCATGGCTCGAGGTCCCGGTGGTCGTCGTGCGCGACGAGCCGGAACTGCTCGCCACGTACGTCGCCGAAGGAGCGCCGTTCCACTTCCCGCCGGGCGACTGGCCGACACCCACCGGGCGGCATCCGTGGCACGGGCGAATCTCCTGGCAGGGCCACGGCGTGCTGATGCTCCAGCGACCGGGTGAGGCGCACGCGATCTGGGTCTTCTGGCACGGGCCGGAGCGCGAGTTCACCGGCTGGTACGTGAACCTGCAGCAGCCGTTCCGGCGCACGGAGGTGGGCTACGACACCCAGGACCTCGAGCTCGACATCTGGATGCCGGTCGACGGCGGCTGGGAGTGGAAGGATGCGGACGTGCTGGAGGAACGCATCCGCGAAGGCAGGTTCACTCCGCCGCAGGTCGAGGAAACGTGGGCCGAGGGACGGCGCGTGGTCGCCGAGCTCGAGGCGGGCCGCCGCTGGTGGGATCCGTGGTGGGCGCTCTGGGAGCCCGACCCGGCCTGGGCGGTTTGGGCGTAGCGACCCGCGCAAAGGTCGCGGCCGCCGTGGTGGCGGCCGCGACCCGGCTGCGGTTCGACCAGGAGAGCTAAGCGGCGGCTTCGAGCGACGGCTCGAGTGCCACCACGTCGGCCCTCGGCCGCCGCTTGATCGCGAACACGGCGACCGCCCCGAGCGCGACGACGGCGGCTCCGAGGTACACGGCGGGCGTCATTCCGTTCACGAACGTCGTGCCGCTGGAGTAGCCACCGTAGTGCGCGAACACCGCGGCGAGCACGGCGACGCCGAAGACGCCGCCCAGCTCACGAACGGCGTTGTTCGCGCCTGAGGCCTGGCCTTCTTCCTCACCGCGCACCGTTGACAGAACCAGGTTCGCGATCGGCGCGAAGAAGAGGCCCATCCCGATCCCCGACAGAGCGAACGGCGCGACGAGGTCGACGTAGGGCGTGGTCGGCGTCGACACCGCCGCGATCCAGGCGAGTCCGATCGCCTGCAGAGCCAGCCCCGTGCCGATGATCCGCGACGGGGAGATGCGGTCGGACAGCGCACCCGCGATCGGGGCGACGATCATCGGCATCGCCGTCCACGGGAGGATGCGCAGCCCGGAGCCGAGCGGCGAGTAACCCTGCACGGTCTGGAAGAACTGTGCGAGCAGGAACACCGAGCCGAACATGCCGAAGCTCATCAGCATCGACCCGACGTTCGCCAGCGCGAAGGTGCGGTTCCGGAAGAACCGCATCGGCAGCATCGGGTGCTCGGCGCGCAGCTCCCAGCCGACGAATGCAGCGACGAAGGTGAAGCCGACGGCGAACGCTCCGAGGATCTCGGGCGTGGCCCAGCCGACCGAGTTGCCGCGGACGAGCGCCCAGACGATCCCGAAGAGGCCCGCACTGACGAGCCCGACGCCGGGCAGGTCGACACGGCCGAACGGGCCCTTCGTCTCGTCGAGCCGCAGCAGTGCGAGCGGCAGGAGCACGAGCCCGAGCGGAACGTTCAGCCAGAAGATCCAATGCCAGGAGATGCCGTTCACGACGGCGCCGCCGACGAGCGGCCCGAAGGCGACCGCGAGGCCGCTGATCCCGCCCCAGGCACCGAGAAAGACGCCGCGGCGCTCGGCCGGGACGCCGGCCGAGAGGATCGTCAGCGTCAGCGGGAGCACGATCGCGGCACCGAGGCCCTGCACGGCGCGCGCGACGTCGAGCGCCGCGATCGACGGGGCGAGCGCAGCAGCGGCGGAGGCAGCCGTGAAGATGCCGATGCCGATCGAGAACATGAGCCGCCGCCCGAAGCGATCACCCAGAGCGGCGCCGGTGAGCAGGAAGACGGCGAAGACGAGCGTGTACGCGTTCACGGTCCATTCGAGCCCGCTGAGGCCGGCGTGCAGGTCCTGCCGGATCACCGGGATCGCGGTCGTCACGACGAGGTTGTCGAGCGTCACCATGAAGAGCGCGGCCGATGTGATCGCGAACGTCCACCAGAGCTTCGCTCCGGCGGCGGCCGAGCCGCCGCCTGCGCTACTGCTCGGCTCCGTCCAGTCTCTGCCGATCTTTGCTTTGTGAGTCATCACTTACCTCCGAGCGAAAAAAAGAGAACGATTACTGGTCGGACTTGCAGCCCTCGACGAGCCGGCGGCCCCAGTCCTCGGCCGGCGCATTCATCGAGGAGAGCACGTTCATGAGCATCCCGTGCGAGAAGAACGTCGCGAGCTCCGCCGACGAGACGCCGGAGACGCGCTCGACATAGCTCACGAGATCGCCGTAGCCGTTCCGGACGACGGCGCAGATCTCCGGATCCTCGCAGGCGGCGTAGGCCTGCATCTGCGCCCGCAGGTAGATCCGGTCGGATTCCAGCAGCTCACCATAGGCCTGGCCGATCGCGAGCAGGGCATCCTCGCCCCGTTTGCCCTCGGCCACCCGCTGGAAGATCTCGAGCGTCTGCCGGAAGCACCGGGCGACCACGGCCATGTAGAGCTCCTTCTTCGTCCCGAAGAGACGGAAGACGTACGGCTGCGAGATCCCCGCGAGGCGGGCGATCTCGTCGGTCGAGGCGCCGTGGAGGCCCTTCTCCGCGAATTCGGCGATCGCCGCGTCGAGGATCTCCTCGCGCCGCTCCGCCTTCGTCTTCCGTTCCGTCAGCACCATGGTCTTATGTTAGTGATGACTTACTAGTCTGTCAAGAGCCTCGGCCACCCGATCGAGGTCGGCCTCCGTGAGCCGGGTGTGGAAGGGCAGCGCGAGCGCCCGCTCGAACACGCGCCGCGCGCCGGGGAACTCGCCCTGGTCGCGGTAGGCGCCGAGCAGCGGCAGCGAATAGGTGCCGATCTGAGCCTCGATTCCCTGGGCACGCAATGCGGCGAGCACGCGGTCGCGGTCGTCGACCTGGAGGACGTAGGCCTGCCAGCCGTGGACGTCGCCCTCGTCCGCTCGCGGCAGCAGCACCGGCAGGTGGGCGAGACGCTCGGCGTAGCCCTCGGCGATCCGCGTGCGTGCCGCGAACAGTTCGCCGAAGCGGCGGGCCTGCGGGATGCCGACGGCGCAGAGAATGTCCGAGAGCCGGTAGTTGAGCCCGGGCGCCGGCATGTCTGCCGGGGCGAGCGAGCGCCAGCCGTGATTTCGCAGCTCACGCACCGCGTCGGCGAACGCGGCGTCGGAGGTGGTGATCGCGCCGCCCTCTCCCGTCGTGACGATCTTGCGCGGATGGAAGCTCAGACAGCCCGCGATGCCGAGACCGCCGCATGCGCGGCCCCGGTAGCGCGCACCGAGCGCACCCGCGGCGTCCTCGAGCAGCGGCACATCGGGCAGATCGTGCAGCCGCAAGGGCCGCCCGAAGAGGTGCACACCCAGCAGCAGCTTCGTGCGGGGCCCGACGCGAATCTGCGCCGGGTCGATGTTCATCGTCTCCGCATCGACATCGACGAGCACGGGCTTCAGCCCGCTGAGCGCGACAACGTTCGCCGTGGCCGGGAACGTGTACGCCGGCACCAGCACCTCGTCGCCCGGCTCGAGCCCCGCGGCGAGCACGGCGAGGTGGAGCGCGGCAGTGCCCGAGCTGACGGCCAGCGCCTGCTCGACCTCGCAGAGCCGCGCGATCTCGGCCTCGAACTCGAGCACCTTGGGCCCCATCGTGAGCATCCCGCTCTCGAGGACCTCGGCCACCTCGGCGAGCTCCTGCTCGCCGAGATCGGGCCAGCCTAAGCGGACTGGAGCGTCTTCTGCCGGTACCACGCGATTGTCTTCTCGAGGCCTTCGTCCAGCTCCACCTGCGGCTCCCAGCCGAGAACCTCGCGGGCCTTCTTCACGTTCGGGATGCGCAGTTCGACGTCGGCGTAATGCAGCGGCTGGAAGACGATCTCTCCCGGCGCACCGCTGATGCGCTTGATGCGCTGCGCGAGGTCGAACACCGTCACGGCGCCGCGCGGGTTGCCGATGTTGAACGCCTGACCGACCGCTGCGGGATGCTCGAGGCACAGCAGGACGCCGGAGACCATGTCGGTCACGTACGTCCACGCGCGGATCTGCGAGCCGTCGCCGTGGATCGTCAGGTCGCGCTCGGCCAGCGATGCCTCGATGAAGGCGCGGATGGCGCCGCCGCCGATCTGGCCCGGCCCGAAGATGTTGAACGGATGCACGGTCACCGTGGGCAGCTTCAACTCGTCGTGGTAGGCGAAGGCCATGTGCTCGCCCGCGAGCTTCGAGACCGCGTACGTCCAGCGTGCCTCGCCGACCGAGCCGATCGTGGAGACCTGGCCCTCCTCCACGTTGAGAGCGTGCGTGCCGAACACCTCGCTGGTCGAGAAGTCGACGTAGCGCTCGAGCGTGTCCACCGTGGCAAGAGCGGCCTCGAGTGCGTTGTAGGTGCCGATCACGTTCACGCGCATCACACGGACGGGGCTCGCGAGCACGGTGTCGACACCTGCGATCGCGGCGCAGTGCACGAAGTGCGTCGCGCCCCGCGCCGCCTCCTCGAGCCGCTCGGCGTCGAGGATGTCGCCCTGAACGAGCTCGAAGTTCGGGTGCTCTGCGAGGTCGAGCCCGGAGAGGGAATCACGATGAAGGTTGTCGTAGGCGACCACCTCGTTCTCGGCGACCAGCTCGCGCGCCAGCGTCGTGCCGATGAACCCGGCGCCGCCCGTGATGAAGATCCGCTTCCCCGCCAGCATCGCCGGAAGCCTAGACGGTCGACGCGAGCGCCTCCGAAGGCTCAGGCTCGCCGCGCGAGCCGCGGATCGCCGCGACCACGAACAGCACGGTCCCGACGCTGAGGCCGCCCGCGATCATGATCCATACACCGGCGTTGCCCCAGAGCCGGTAGACGGGGCCGACGGCGAGACGGCCGAGAGGGCCGCCGAGGGCGCTCGCGGTCATCACCGAGGTCAGCACCTTCGCGCGCAGGGCGAACGGCGGACGCGTGGTGATCAGTCCCATCATCGGCGCGTTCACCATCGCCACGAACACACCGCAGAAGACGACGGCCGCGCAGGCCGCGGGCCAGGAGATCGGAGCCGCGATCGCCCACAACGGCAGCGTGGCGAGCACGAGCGCGACGCACGCGAGTCGGAGGGGCGGCACGCGGTCGAGCACCTTCATCGCGAGGACCGAACCGAAGATCGCACCGACGCCGAAGCTCGTGAACAACCAGCCGGCGACGTGCGCGTTCTGGCCGTAGCGGGTGTATGCGACGAGCGGCACCGCGACCGCGATCGCGCCGGCCGCGCAGTCGAGCACGACGACCGTCAGCGTCAGCGGCCCGAGCAGGCGGTCGCGTGCGAGGTAGCGGAGCCCGGCCAGGACGCCCGCGGACTCGCCTTCCTGCGGAACACGCCGCCCGGCGCGCACCGCGACCAGCACGATGACGAAGGCACAGAGATAGGTGGCGCCGTCGATCAGCAGCACGCTGGGCGCCCCGATCCACGCGACGAGCGCGCCCGCGAGCGCCGGGCCGATCACGATCGGCAGCTGGGTCGCGGTGCCGAAGAGCGCCGATGCCTTCGAGACCGTGACCTCGTCGTCGCCGAAGAGCTCCGGGATGATCGAGCGCTGGGATGCGATGTACGGCGCGCTGAAGAGCCCGATCAGGAAGACGAGTGCGAGCAACAGCCCGTAGGCCAGGTGCCCCGTCCAGTAGAGCAGCGGGACGAGCGCGATCAGCGGCGCGCGCAGGGCGTCCGAGACGAGCATCGTCGTCCGCGCTCCGAGCCGTGCGACGACCGAGCCGCTCGGGATCCCGAAGATCGCGACGGGCGCGATCTCGACGGCGAGCACGACGCTCATCTTCGGCGCGGAGCCGGTGGTCGAGAGGACGAACCACGGCAGGGCGACGAAGGTCATCGCCGTGCCCGTGCTCGAGACGGCCTCGGCGAGCACCAGTGCGGCCAGCGTGTGGGCCCGCTGCAGCATCGGTCGAATATAATACGTCCGTACGTTTTTGTAAAGTGAGGGCATGCCGAAGGTCTCGGACGCCCATCGGGCAGAACGCCGCGGTCAGATCCTCGACGGCGCCCGCCGTGCGTTCGCACGCCACGGCTACGAAGGCGCGACCGTCCGACGGCTCGAGGAGGAGATCGGCCTCTCCCGCGGTGCGATCTTCAGCTATTTCCCGAACAAGTGGGAGCTCTTCTTCGCCCTGGCGACGGAGGATCAGCGTGACATCGGCAAGCTCTGGCTCGAGCAGGGATTCGAAGGCGTCGTGCGCCGGATCGGCGGAGAGGACCCCGAGTGGGCCGGCGTCTACCTCGAGGTCGCCCGCCTGCTGCGCACCAACCCTGAACGCCGCGAGCAGTGGCAGGCGAGGAACCCCGACCTGCAGGCACAGATCGCCGAACAACTGCTGCAGCGCCGCGCCGACGGCCTCGAGCGCGACGACCTCGAGCTCGACGCGGTGGGGCAGTTCATCGGCGTCGTGCTCGACGGGCTCGCCGTGCACCTCGGAGCGGGCTATCCGGTCGACGTCGAGGGAACCCTCGAGCTCGTCCGGTCTGCGCTGGCGCCGAAGTAGCATCCGTCCCGCGTGAAGACCATCCTCTTCGTCGGCGCAGGGCGCCACCAGCGCCGGGCGATCCTGCAGGCCAAGGAGCTCGGCCTCCGCGTGGTCGCGGTCGACCGCAATCCGCAGGCGCCCGGACTCGCCGAGGCGGATATCGCAAAGGTCGTCGACTTCGCCGACGCGGCGGCGGTGCTCAAGGCGACGGCGCGGATCAACATCGACGGTGTGATGACCGTCAGTGCCGACCGGGCCGTTCCGATCGTGGCGGCGGTCGCCGAGGCGCGCGGGCTGCCGGGGATCGGCGTCGAGACGGCGCATCTGATGACGCACAAGATCGCGATGCGCACGCGGCTCGCCGACGCCGGGGTGCCACAGCCGCGCTATGCCGCGGTCCGGTCGATCGCCGAGACGCGCCGTGCCGCCGACGAGGTCGGGTTCCCGTCGGTGCTCAAGCCGGCCGACTCGGGCGGCCAGCGCGCGGTCTTCCGGGTCGAGTCGCTCGACGAGATCCACGCGCATCTCCACGAGGTCCTGGTCGCGTCCCCGACCGGAGATGCGATCCTCGAGGAGTTCGCCGACGGGATCGAGATGAACGGCATCGTGATCGCGCGCGACGGCGCCTCGATTCCGCTCACGCTCTCCGACCGGTTGCGGCCGCCCGGCGTGGGCTTCGGTGTCGGCTGGATCCACGTGTATCCGGCAACCGCCTACGGCGAGCAGCTCGATGAATCGGAGCGCGTCGCGGTCCACACCGTGCACGCACTCGGCCTCAAGACCGGCATCGCGTTTCCGCAGCTGATCGCGACGCGCGACGGCCGTGTCGTGGTCGTCGAGTGCGCGGCACGCATCCCCGGGGGACAGATGGCCGACCTCGTTCGCTTCGCGACCGGAGTCGATCTCGTCGAGGTGCAGATCCGCATGGCGCTCGGCGACGAGCTCCCCGACGACCTCGTCCTGCCGAAGTTCAAGCAGCCGCTCGCGATCCGCTTCTTCACCGCCGAGCCGGGGCCGCTCCCGACCGGACGCGTGAAACGGATCGGCCCGCTCGACAAGGTGCTCGCGTTTCCCGGTGTCGTGCAGGCAGATGTCTACTTGCAGGTCGGCGAGACGATCCGCCCCGTGCGCGTCGACGGCGACCGGCGCGGCTACGTGATCGCGACGGCCGACACGAACATCGAGGCACTCGAGCGCGCGGAGGCTGCCGCGACCCTGCTCGACGTGGAGGTCGAATGATCGACCCACGAGCGGAGCTGGTCGCTGCGGGCTACGACGCGATGGTCGACAGGTGGGAATCGTGGGCCGGGTCGATCCGGGACGACCCGCGCCACGACTGGTGCGCCGAGCTCACGGCGCGACTGCAGCCCGGCGCGCGGGTGCTCGAGCTCGGCTGCGGCGGCGGGACGCGCGAGACGCATGAGCTCTCCGCGAACTTCGATTTGACCGGCATCGACCTTTCGGAGCGCCAGCTCGCGCGCGCACGCAAGCGTGTGCCGACGGGTGACTTCCGGCGCGCCGACTTCACCACCGTCGACTTCGATCCGGCCGCATTCGACGCGGTCGTCTCGTTCTACGCGTTCAACCACGTCCCACGTGAACTGCTTGCTCCGCTGCTCGCCCGCATCGCAACGTGGCTCAACGCGGACGGCTGGTTCATGGCCGCCTTCGGGACGACCGACCTCGAGGGCTGGACCGGCGATTTCCTCGGTGCGCCGACGTTCTTCTCGAGCTACGAACCGGAGCACAACTCCGAGCTCGTTCGCCGCGCGGGACTCGCGATCGAACGCGATGAGATCGTCACGATCGCCGAGCCGGAAGGGCCGGTCGAGTTTCAGTGGATACTCGCGCGACGATGACCTGCGACTTCTCGCTCGAGCACTACCGCGAGCTGGTGCGCGCCGCGCAGCGAGGTGGCTATCGCTTCGCAGGTTTCGACCGTGCGCCGGAAGCGGGCGTGGTGATCCTGCGCCACGACGTCGACCTGTCGCTCGAGGGCGCGCTCGCAGTCGCCGAAGTGGAAGCCGACGAGGGCGCGTGGTCGACCTGGTTCCTGATGACGCGCTCGGTGTTCTACAACCTCGCTTCGCCCGAGGGCGAACGCGCGATCGAGCGGCTGCGCGAGCTCGGGCACCGGGTCGCGCATCATGCCGTGTGGCCACACGTCGACCTCGACGATCGGTTCGAGCCGGTGGTCGCGTGGCACAACCCCGATCCGGAGTACATGCGGGCCGATGTTCCCGGGGCCGTGAATGTCATGGGCACACAGTTCTTCGACCCGGAGCACTACCGCTCGGACTCGAACCAGCACTGGCGGCACGGCTGCCCCCACGGCGAGCTCGAGCGTGGTGAGTTCGAATGGCTGCAGCTCCTGACGCATCCGGAGATCTGGGCGTTCGCCGGCGCCACGATGCGCGAATCGATGGAGTCGATGCTGGATGCCGACCGCGCAGCGCGCCTCGAGCATCTACGGCACGACAGAATCGACCTCTCGTGAAGCCGGTCACCGTCATGGTCACGGCGTCGGGCGCGCCGGGAACGGCTGCGCTGTTGCGGGCGCTACGGGACAACGGCGAGCGCAGCGTGCGCCTCGTCGGCACGGACATGAGCGAACGGTCGGTCGGCCGCCACCTTTGCGATGCCTTTCATGTCGTTCCCGGCGGCGCCGATCCCGCGTTCCCCGATGCGATGCTCGCGGTCGCGGAGCGTGAGAACGTCGACGCGATCCTGCCTCAGTCGTCCTTCGACCTGGAAGGGCTGGCAGCGCATGTCGGGCGGTTCCCGATGCCGGTGCTCGTTTCGAGCCCCGACGCGATCCATCGCTCGAACGACAAGGCGGAGACGTACGAGTTCCTGCATCGGATCGGCGTCCGGGCTCCGGAGTTTCGGCGGGTCAACGGCGGGCGCGCGGTCGAAGCCGCGGCCCGCGAGCTCGGCTACCCGGATCGCCCGGTGTGCTTCAAGCCCGTGTTCTCGTCGGGCTCGCGCGGCTTCCGCATCCTCGATCCGACGGTCGATCGCGCGCACCAGCTCCTGAACGAGCGGCCCGGGTCGGTTTCGATGCGCCTCGAAGAGGCAGTCGAACTGCTGCCCGACGAGGGAGGTCCCGATCTGCTCGTGATGGAGCTCGCCACCGGCGGCGAGCGAACGATCGACGGGATCGGGAACGGGCGCGAGATCGTGCTCGGGCACCCGAAGACACGGGAGGCGATGCGCGCGGGTCTTGCGATGTATTTCGTCACGCTCGAGGACGAGGGACTGATGCGCACCGCCAATCTGATCGTCGGCGAGCTCGGAATCGAGCACTTCTTCAACATCCAGCTCGTCGGCGAGCACGTGATCGAGATCAACCCTCGGATCTCGACCATCGTCTACCAGGAAGACCTCAATCTTCCGTATCTCGGCGTGAAGCGCGCGCTGGGCGAGCTCTCGGACGACGAGCTCCGGTCGTACGCCGCGCGCGTCCGCCCGGGCCGAACCGCGCTCCGCTACTTCGACCAGCTCGAGTTCGACCAGTGACCCTTCCGACGGAGGCGGATCGAGCCCAGTCCCTTGGTCAGACCAAGCTCGGCCGAAGGCAAACATTTGATCCACAGGTAGCCGCGGCCCGCGGCTTTTCTCTGCGGATTTGCCCCTGCGAGACCAGTCCCTTGGTCAGACCAAGATCGACGTGAGCGAAACAGTTCGTCCACAGGGCTTGCGGGTCACGCACTGCCCCGTGAACATCGCGGGCATCCCGTGGGCGAACGTGCAGGCGCTGCGGCGCAAGGGGGTCGACGCACGGCTCGTCGTCTTCGAGCGCGGGAAGCTGCACCACGAGGCCGACTGGTCGCTCGAGCGACGCGGGCCGCTGCCGGTGAAGCTCGCGCAGCAGTTCGCTGCATTCGCCCGGCTCGCTCCAAAGACCGACGTCTTCCACTTCTACTTCGGGCTGACGCTGATCCCGAAGTCGGTTCAGTTCCCACTCCTGCAGGGGCTGCGGAAGAAGAGCGTCTTTCACTATCTGGGATCGGACATCCGCGGCAAGACGCGCGACGAGCTCGCGTACGGCAAACGTGCGGACGCCGAGATCGTCGGCTCCTACGATGCGACCCGCTGGGTGCCCGAGGCACACGTCATCCCGCCGGGCCTCGACCTGCGCGAGTTCGTTCCACGGCCTCCGTCGGACAACCCGCGGCCGCTCGTCGTGCACGCGCCGTCGAACCGCGAGAAGAAGGGAACCCAGTTCGTCATCGACGCCTGCGCAGAGCTGCCCGTCGACCTCGACATCGTCGAGGGCGTGCCGCATGAGGAGGCCCGGGCGCGCTACGCGAGTGCGGACATCGTCGTCGACCAGCTCAATGCCGGCTGGCACGGCGTCTTCGCACTCGAATCGATGGCGCTCGGCAAGCCCGTCGTCACCTATCTGAAGCCGGACGTGGTCGAGCGGAGCGCTGCGGGCTTCGGCCTTCGGATCCCGATCGTGCCGGCAACGAAAGAGACACTCGTGGCGGCCCTGCGGCCGCTCGTGGAGCAGCCCGCGCTGCGACGCGAGATCGGCGCCCAGAGCCGCGCGTACGTCGAGCAGGTGCACGACATCGATCGCGTGGCCGACCGCCTCCTCGACCTCTACCGTTCTCTCTAGTTGAGCCTCGCCTTCCAGATGAAGCGCCTCGCGCGCCACTCGGCGATCTACGGGGCCGGCGGCCTGGTGTCGCGGATCCTCGCGACGATCCTCCTTCCCCTCTACCTGCACTTCCTGCCGCCGTCCGCATACGGGCAGGTCGAGATCATCACGGCCGCGACCGCGGTGCTCGCGATCCTTCTGCAGCTCGGGATCTCGAGCGCGTTCTTCCGCTTCTATTTCGACGCGAAGGAGAACGCGGCGAAGCTGACGGTGATCCGGACGTCGTTCTGGTTCACGATGGGCGCCGCAACGGTCGGGCTCGTGGTCGGGCTCGCGTTCGCGCCGCAGATCAGCCATCTGCTCGGGCTCGGCGACGCACCCTGGCTCGTGCGGGCCGGCGCGGTCGGCCTCTGGGCCCAGACGAACTACCAGCAGCTGACCGCGCTGTTCCGCGTCGAGGAGCGGTCGACCGCGTACGCGCTCGCCAGCATCACGAACGTGATCGTCACCGTCGCGGCGATGGTGCTCTTCGTCGCCGTCTTCCACTGGGGCGCGATCGGGCTGATCGTCGGCAACTTCACCGGAACGCTCGTCGTGTATCTCGCCCTCGTCCTCTACCGCACGGAGCAGCTCGGGCTCGAGTTCGACAAAGACCTGTTCAGGCGCATGCAGAAGTTCGGCATGCCGCTCGTCCCGGCAGCGCTCGCGCTGTGGGTGATCAACTTCGTCGATCGCGAGTTCGTGGTCTGGTACAGGGGCCTCGGCGAGGCCGGCATCTACTCCGCCTCGGTCAAGATCGCCTCGGTGATCACGTTCGTGATGATCGCGTTTCGCACAGCGTGGCCCGCGTTTGCGTACTCGATCGAAGACGACCGGGAAGCGAAACGCGCGTACGCGTTCGTGCTCACGTACCTGCTCGCGTTCGCATCGTGGGGCGCGCTCGCACTCGGTGCTCTGGCGCCCTGGTGGACGAAGCTCCTCACCGCGCCGAAGTACCAGAGCGCCGAGCAAGGAGTCGCTCTGCTCGCATTCGCCGGCGTCGTCTACGCGGGCTATACGGTGCTCGCGATCGGCAGCGGCCGGGCGCGCCGCACGCAGCTGAACTGGGTCGTCACGGGCGTCGGCGCCGCGGCCAACATCGCGTTGAACTTCTGGCTGATCCCGGAGTACGGGTGGGTCGGCGCGGCGATCTCGACGCTCGCGGCGTACGTCGTGCTGTTCGCCGGCATGACGCTGTACGCGCAGAACGTCTACCCGGTGCCCTACCAGTGGCGCCGCGTGGCGACCGTCCTCGCTGCCGCCGTGCTACTGACCGTTGCGCCCCGCGCTGCCGGGTGGCCGCTGCTCCCGTCGGCCGTCTGCGTCGCGGTCTATCCCCTCGCACTGGCGCTGCTCGGCTTCTACCTCCCCGCGGAGCGGGCGAGGATCAGGCGGCGCTTAGCGGCGCCGTGACCGTGCGTGCTTGACGCCCGCGCCGATCGCACCGGCTGCGACGAGTGCCAGCGCGAGCCCACCCAGAGCGAGCACCGGCAACGGCGCGCCGCTGCTCGAGGTCGCAACCGCGGCGTTGGCGGTCTGACCGCTCGAGGGCGGCGGATCCTGTGCCGGTGACGAGGACGACGGTGACGGCACCGGGTCATGAGGCGCCGGCTGCGTGGACGACTGCGCGCCCGACACGAGCACGTTGTGCGCGGCAAACCCGTGACCGACCTGCTGCGGCACGGCCTGGCCCTCCGAATGCCGGATGGCCGCGCGCATCGCGGCCGTGATGTCCTCGCGGAGGCTCGAGTATTCGTCCGCGTCTGTCGGGATGTGCCGCAGCGCGTCGACGTAGCAGGCATGCGGATAGGTCGAGGCGATCTTCCCGTCGGCATACCAGTCGTTGAAGATCCTGTCGCGGCACGGAGCGGCCGCATGCGCTTGCGCCGGAACGGCAACGACGAAGGCCGCGAGCAGCGACAGAAGGAGCAGGCGCTTCATTCGAGACCATGTTCCCCAGCAGGTCTCAAGATCCGCCTGCGTACCGGTAAGGCTTTCGTAAAAACTCAGAAGGGCAGGAAACAGGCGTCATGGCAGGAGCCCGCGACCTGGATCACGCGCAGCGCCTGCCCGCGGCGGTCGAGCACAGCCAGCGTTCCTCGCGTCAGCGATGCGGTGAGCACGCGGCCGAAGCCGAACTGCACGTTGTACGACCCCGTCGGGATCGGTGTCTGTCTGAGAACGCGACCGTGCAGATCCTGGACGTGCAGCGTTCCCGAGTCGCCGCTCGTGACGTAGGCAGCGCCGCTGCCGAAGGTGACGTGCTGGGGCGCGAGGTCGGCCCTCTGCGCGAGCCCGCCGACGGCGAGCTCGCGACTCGCACCGGAGGTGATCCAGATTCGGCCGTCGGGCGCATGACCGACATCGTGCGCGAGGAATCCGGGCGTCAGCGTCGCGGCACGGCGGAGCGGCTTCACGTCGACGACCGCGACGTGCTCCGCGGCGGTGCCGAGTCCGACCCAGAGCCGCTCGCCTCCGGAGTCGATCGTCACGTGACGAGCCCAGCCCGGCAGACGCAGCCGGCCAAGCTCGACGCCGCGCAGCACATCGACGACCACGACGCCGCTCTTGCCCGAGTCCGTGACGAACGCGTGCCTGCCGTCGGGATGCGCTGCGGTGTAGCGCGGCTCGACGAATCCGCGGAGCACGTGACGCACCCCGTGCCGGTCGACGATCGAAACGGCTCCCATCGCCGTGTGGCAGACGACTGCCCGCTCGCCGACCAGCTCGACCGACCGCGGGTCGGGCAGGGTCGCGATGGAACGCACGACACGGTACGAGGCGAGATCGACGACGGCGAGCCGCGCCTCGGCGTCGCAGGTGACGAGCGCCGAGGGGACGCGGGCAAGCTTCGCACGAAGCGCGAACGGAGCCACGGCGGCGGCCAGAGCGAACGCGCGACGGTCCATCGACATGCCTACGGCTCGTACCGGTCGAAAGGTCCCGGCGCCGGTAGCTTGGCCCCATGAGCCACCCCGAGCTGGCCGCCGAGCAGGCATACGTCGACCGGGCCTACGAGCACCTCGAGCGAATGCGCGACGTCCTCGCCTCGGCAGGCGACAAGGTGGACGGCGAGGTCGCGCAGGCAGCAATGGATGCGTGGGCGGCGAAGCGCCTCCGCACGTTCGAGGATGCGGAACGCGGGCTCTGCTTCGGCAGGCTCGACTTCGAAACGATGCTGCGGCCGCTGTACGTCGGCCGCCGCTGGGTGCACGACGGCGAGCAGCGGCAGCTCGTCATCAACTGGCAGGCGCCGGCCGCGAGGCCGTTCTACACGGCGACCCCACAGGATCCACACGGGGTGACGCTGCGCCGGCGCTTCCGCACCGACGGACGACGGCTGCTCGACATCGCCGACGAGGCGCTCGACGGGACGATCGTTGACGGTGCCGCCGTCGGCGACTTCCTGCTCGAGGAGCTCGAGCGGGGGCGCGACCTGCACATGCGGGACATCGTCGCCACGATCCAGGCCGACCAATACCGGCTGATCACCCACGATCCCGACACGCCGCTCGTGATCCAGGGCGGCCCAGGCACCGGCAAGACAGCGGTCGGCCTGCACCGTGCCTCGTGGCTGCTCTACACGCAGCGCGAACAGCTGCAACACCGGGGCGTGCTCGTGATCGGGCCCAACCCGACGTTCATGGAGTACGTCTCACACGTCCTGCCGGCGCTCGGCGAGGATGCCGTCGAGCAGCGGGCCGTCGGCGAGCTCGTGGACGGCGCGGAGCCGCAGCGCCGCGACCCGCCCGAGGTCGCGCGGCTGAAGGCCGACCTGCGCCTGGTCGAGGTGATCGCCCGCGCAGCCGAGCTCCGGCTCGAATCGGCTCCCGAGGAGCTCGTGCTGCGGCTCGAGGGGTCGTTCATCTCGGTGCGCGCGGCCGAGATCCGGGAGCTGCTCGCGACAGCGCGCTCCGAGCTCGGCATCACCCTCGCTGCGCGGGAGCGCTTCAGGATGAGCGTGCTGCGTCGGTTCTACGAGGAGTACGGCCGCGTGCTCGGGGCAGGTGCGGTCCGCAACTTCGAGGAGGTCGAGCAGGCGCTGCGCGCGCACGGCTATCTCGACCGTGTGCTGAAGGTTGCGTGGCCCGTCGTGGCGCCGGACCGGCTCGTTCGGTCGTTGACCGGCTCGCGGGCGTCGCTCGCGGCAGCCGCTGAGGGGATCCTGACCGAGCCGGAGCAGAAGCTGCTCGTCCGGCGTGGCGGCGGCTGGTCGGACGGCGACATCCCGCTGCTCGACGAAGCGCGCGCGCTGGTCGGCGCACCGCCGCGCGCCTATGGCCATGTGATCGTCGACGAGGCGCAGGACCTGACGCCCATGCAGCTGCGCATGGTCGCGCGCCGCGCCCGGGACGGCGCGCTGACCATGCTCGGCGACGTCGCGCAGGCGACCGGCGCGGTCCGTTATCCGCGCTGGGACGATGTGCTGCCGCATCTGCCGCACGGCGACGAGGCCGACGTCGAGGAACTGCGGCATGCCTACCGTGTGCCGCGCGAGATCATGGAGGTGGCCTTGCCGCTCCTCGACACGATCGCGCCCGACGTCGCGCCTCCGATCTCCTACCGCACGGGCGCCGATCCGCCGGTCCTGCACCTGGTACCGGAGGAGCACCTCCTCGCCGAGGCGTATCGACGCGCCGCCGACACCCCGGAGGGCCTCCTGGCGGTGATCGTTCCGGAGGAGCTGCTCGACCGGGTGCCCGGCGGCGATCTCTGGAGCGGCGTGCCCGTGCTGACACCCCGCCAGGCCAAGGGCCTCGAGTTCGACCACGTGGTCGTGGTCGAGCCTGCTCTGATCGAGTTGCGCGAGCTCTACGTCGCGCTGACCCGCCCGACCAAGACGCTCGTGGTGGTGCACGCACGGCCGCTGCCGGCGGAACTGCTGGCGCGCAGGCTAGAGGCTCAGCACGAACGCGTTGCCGGACGGGTCGCGGAGATCGCCGCCGACCGCCGCAGCGATCCGCCCACCTTCGTCCGCGTCCGGGACCACGATCGTGAAGTGCCTGAGTCGCGCGGTGCCCGTGGGAGCGGGCGGCGCGCCCCGGCTCTCCCACGTGTTGGCTCCGAGCCGGTGGTGATAGCCGCCGGCGCTCAGGAACGCCGCCTGGTCGCCGAGCTGGGCCATCAGGTCGAAGCCCACGACGTCGCGATAGAAGCGGATGCTCTCCTCGACGTCGGCGACGCGCAGGTGGACATGCCCCATCCGGGTGCCGGCGGGCAGCGCGACCGCCGGCTCGGTGTTCGTGGCGAGCAGGTCGTCGACGTCGAGGGGCCACGTGCCGATGCGGTCGACCTGTCCTTCCCAGAGGCGCCGCGGCCGGTCGGCGTAGATCTCGATCCCGTGGTGGTCGGGGTCGCGCAGGTAGAGCGCCTCGCTGACGAAGTGATCCGAAGCACCGGTCAGCTGGACGCGATCGCGGATCGCATGCTGCAACCAGCCGGCCAGGTGACGGCGCTCGGGCACGAGCAGGGCGAAGTGAAAGAGGCCGGCGTACCCGTCGGCGGGCCGGGCACCCGGCTCCTCGACGAGGCGCAGGAGCTCGGTGTCGCCGGAGCCCAGGCTGGCCTCACCCTCGCCGAGCCCGAGCAGGTCGAGCCCGATCGCCTCGGTGTAGTAGGTCAGCGACCGCGCCAGATCCGCCACGGTGAGGTGAACGGCGCCGACGGTTGCCTCAGCGGCGATCGACATCGGCTAGGCGACCACGCGGTACACCTGGAACACCTCGGCGTATTCGCGATTCACGTTGATCCCGTGCGTACGCGCGACGTTCCACACGTACTCCGCGTTCGCGTAGCGGCGATGCTGCTGCGACGCGTACTTCTCGAGCGCCGCCACCTTGCGCTCGACGTGCCGCGACTCCAGGGCGAGGTACGCCTGGTAGCTGAAATCGAAGTTGTTCCACGGAATCTCGTAGCCGAGGATCGTCGTCCGCTTGAAGGCGCGCAGTCCTTCGTTCGCGATCGTCTGATGGTCCTGGTGCACGTCGTGCACCGACGGCATGAAGACACAGTCGGGCTGCCAGTCGCTCCAGATCTCGATCAGGAGCTCGAGGATCTCCTGCCGGCGGTCGGGGAACGTTCGCACGTCGAAGTCGTGCACGGTGAGATTGCCGGCGGGAATGCCGATCTCGGCGGTGGCCTCGCGCACCTCGCGGGCGAGCGTGTCGGGCGCAAACCCCTCGGGGAGCGAACGGGTGGCGATCGAAAATGCGACGTAGCGCACATCCGCGCCCGCCTCGACGAGCCGCGCCATCGTGCCGCCACAACCGAACTCCCCGTCGTCGGTGTGCGGCGCGAGCACGAGCGCTCTTTGGACTGCCTCGATCATCGAACGGCCGGCCTCCACGTACGCGCACCGACGGCGACCAGCGCGAGCAGGCCCCAGAACGAGGGGTCTTCGAACAAGGCGTTGTAGAAGATGCAGTGCACGAGGATCGCGATCAAGGCTAGTCCGAAAGCGAGCCGGGCGGCGCCGTCGAAGTCGCGCCCGAGGCGCCGGAAGGCAAGCGTGACGGCGCTCACGACGAGCCACGCGAACAGGAGCAAGCCGGGCAGGCCGAGCTCGGCGGAGACGGTGATCGGTGTCGTATGCGAAGCGGCCGCCTTCGGCTCCTTCCCTCGGAGGTGAGCCAGGTCGGCATACGCGCGCTTGAAGCCGCCCACTCCGACACCAGAGATGGGGTGGTGGTAGGCGACCTTCAGTCCGGTGGAGACGAGCGTCGAGCGGCCGCTCGTCACGTGTGACAACGAGGCCTTGTGGCGAATCGCAGGCGACGCGGCGAGCGCAACGCCCAGCAGGACCACGACGGCGCCGACGAGCAGCAGGCTTCGCCGCCCCCAGGCCACGACCGTCGCCACGGTGATCCCGACCATCAGCGCCAGGAAGCTCGACTGCGAGAAGGACGGGAGCAGGCCGGCCCAGGTGATCACGATCGTCAGCGCGGCGGCGATCGACCACAGCGGGTCTCCGCGCCGGAAGAGGATGACGACGAGACTCGCCAGAATGCCGACCACGAGGAACCGGCCGTAGATCGACGGGTCGTAGAAGACGGAGTTGACCCGGTAGAACCAGCCGCTCGGGGCGTAGGCGTTGTCGACGCGCACCTTCGGGTTCCAGAAGATGTTTCGCGTCTCGTACTGGACGATTCCGATCACCGCGAAGACCAATGCCATGACCGCCAGCTGGACGTACAGCGTCAGGACCCACGCCCGCGACCACACGAGCCGAGCGAGCACGACGGCCAGCAGTCCGAACGGGAGCACGAAGAAGAGCAGCTCGATCGCGCCCTGCCGCGGGTCCTTCGACCAGAGCAGCGACACTCCGTCCCACGCGACGAACGCGGCGACCGGCCAAGCGAGCGGGCCCAGCTCGCGCGAGCGATTCGAGTCGTCCCCGTACAGCTCCCACGCAAGCGCGAGGGCCGCGACGACGACGACCCCGTAGAGCGGCAGGAGCAGGTTGGCCTGCGTCGACCCGACGTGCACCGGAATGCGGGCGGGCACGCAGGCGAGCGTCGCGACCGCCAGGAGCCACGGGACACGCAGCGCCGCCCAGGTGCCGACCGCCGCGGCCAACGCAAACAGCACGGCGGCGGCCGCCAGCAGGCGATGATGCCCGTGCGGCGCGAGGTAGACGGTCAGCCCCGCGCAACCGAGCGCCCACGCTGCGAGCCCCGCGACGCGGAGATCGCGGCGCGGTGCCACGATGAGAAGCGCAAGCCCCAGCGCGCCGATCGCGCCGGCGGCCTGCGCTGCTCCCGCGCTCATCCGACCACCACCGTGGTGCGCGCGGCATGGGTGCCGGCGAACACGTACAGGTTGAAGACACCCTTGGACTTGGGCGCTCGGAGATGCAGCGTGCCGCGCGGCAGCACGCCGTGGCGACCGTGCAACTGCCAGCGGACATGCGGCGCGTCGGTCGAGACCCGCAGTGCGAACCTGCGACCCGGGGCCACGACGACGCGCGAGCGCGCGAGGATGAGGTAGCGAATCTGCGCGATCGCGAACGGGTACGCCTTGGCCCGGTTGCCCGCGGTGTCCTGCGCCGAGACGGAGAGCACGTAGCGGCCGGGCGGGGCGCGCTTCCCTCCGTCGACACGACCGTTCCAGCTCAGCTGGCCCGCCTGCTTGCTGGTGCGCGTGAAGAGCACCTGATCGCCGCGCACGAGCAGGATCGCGTGCGCCGGCTCGTCGATCGTGTAGTGGAACGTGAATGCGTCGTGATGCCCGTCGCCGTCGGGCGAGATGATCGGATACTGCGGGTGCCGGACCGTGATCTTCGGCGGCACCGTGTCGAGCCGGATGGTGCTGGGCAGCGTGATCGTGCGATGCGAGCGCAGGAGCTTGACCACCGGCCGGTAGACCCCGTCCGGAACGAGCAGGCCGGCCTCGGTGAGGCCGTTCCAGATGAGGTCGAGCTTCGTCCCGGGCTTGACCGTGCGGTTGGTGAGCAGGACACCGACGGTGTTCCCGTGCCGGTCGACGATTCGGACGTCGACGCGCTCGTGTGGCCGGACCCGGAAGGCGACGTGCGCGACCGGCTTGATCGTGCCGGCCGGAGAGAAGACCGGATCGACGTGCGTCCCGTAGATGGGGGAGCGTTCGAGCTTCGCGCGCTCGGTCAGCGCGAAAGCCGCGGCGCTCCCCGCGAGCAGGGCGAGGACGAACGCCGTCGACAGGACCCGGGCCACGCCGGGGGGATTCTATGCGGGGTCGTGCGCCGGGACCTGCTGGGCGCGCAACCGCCGCGTCTTGACCTGCCGGCCCGACCAGACGAGGAGCGCGATCACTCCGAGCACCAGCCCCCCAACGACGATCGGGTCGGAGTCGGGCATCCTCACGATCTTGATCCCGGACAGGATCAGCACGAAGCCGAACGCGATTCGAAGCGCCCGCTCGGGGACCCGGATCGAGAGGTGCGAGCCGAGCAGCACGCCGGGAATCGAGCCGACGAGAAGCCATCCGATCGCATGCAGATCGACGTTTCCGTGCACCAGATGCCCCACGCCGGCAACCCAGAGGAGCAGTGCAGCGTGCAGCATGTCGGTGCCGACGATCCGGCTCGCCGAGAGCGGGAAGAGCAGCAGCATCGCCAGCCCGAAGAAGGTGCCCGACCCGACCGACGTCAGCCCGACGACGAAGCCGAACACCGCGCCGATCACGATCGCCGCGACCTTGTCGTGGCGCCGGAGGTGGAACTCGGCGTTGATCGAGTGGCCGCGGATGAACGTCTTCGCAAGGAACCCGAAACCGCCGATGATCAACGTCGCACCGACGATCTTGCTCATCGTCGACTGGGTGCCCTCTGAGAACGAGCTCGCAATCTGTACGCCGACGAGCGACATCGGCGCCGAGCCGACCAGCATCCACATCGCGAGGGGAACGTGCACGTTCCCGAGCTGGCGGTGGCGAACTGCGCCGAACGACTTGAACACCGCACCGTGCAGGATGTCGGTGCCGACCGCGGTCTTCGGGTCGAAGCCGAAGAGCAGGATCAACATCGGGGTCATCAGCGAGCCACCGCCCATCCCGGTCATCCCGACGAGCACGCCGATCAGCAGACCGGCGAGGCTGAATTGCCACGTCACGGCTTCGCCGCTACGACCATGCCGGCGCCGACCGTCTCGTTCGTCGACTCGTCGATCAGGATGAAGGCTCCGGTGCCGCGGTTGCGCACGTACTCATCGACGACGAGTGGCTCGGCGAGACGGAACCGGACAACGCCGAGGTCGTTGAGCTCCATCCTGCCGGGGCTCGGCAGATCCTGGAGTGTGTGGATGTCGACGACGCTGACGATCTCGTCCACGCGCGCGGGCACGGTCCGCGTCGTGTGCTTGACCAGGAGACGGGCGCCGTCCTCGACGGGGCGCTCGGCCATCCAGCTGACGCGGGCGGTCAGTTCGCGTGCGACCACCGGCGCCCGCTCAGGATCGGCGAGCAGATCGCCGCGTGAGACGTCGACGTCGTCCTCGAGGAGGATCGTGACCGACTCGCGCGGGACTGCCTCCTCGAGCGGGCCCTCGGCGCTGTCGATCGCAGCCACGCGGGTTCGTAGCCCGGACGGCAGCACGACGACCTCGTCGCCCGCCTGCCAGATCCCGCCCGCGACGCGACCGGCGTAGCCGCGGTAATCGTGGTGCTCGTCGGCCATCGGCCGGATCACCCACTGCACGGGAAAGCGCCGGTCCCGCACGTTGCGGTCGCCGTCGAGCTCGATCGTCTCGAGGTGCTCGAGCAGCGTCGGGCCTGCGTACCACGGCATCGAGTCGGTGCGGTCGACGACGTTGTCGCCCTTGAGCGCCGACAAGCGGGATCACCGTCGCGTCCCTGACGTCGAGCTGCGACCCGAGCTCCGCGAGCTCACGCGCGATCTCGTCGAACCGCTCCTCCGAGAACTCGACCAGGTCCATCTTGTTCACCGCATACACGACGTGCGGCAGGGCGAGCATGCCGATGATGTAGGAGTGCCTGCGCGTCTGCTCGATCACGCCCTTGCGCGCGTCGACGAGGATCACGGCGACGTCGGCCGTGGATGCTCCGGTGACCATGTTGCGGGTGTACTGCACGTGTCCCGGCGCGTCGGCCAGCTGGAAGCGGCGCCGCGGCGTGACGAACGAGCGGTAGGCCACGTCGATCGTGATTCCCTGCTCGCGCTCGGCTCTCAGCCCGTCCGTGAGCAGCGCCAGGTCGACGTAGTCGTGACCTCGCCGTCGTGAGGCGTCCTCGATGTGCTCGAGCTGGTCGACGAGAATCTGCTTCGTGTCGTAGAGCAGCCGGCCGATCAGCGTCGACTTGCCGTCGTCGACCGAGCCTGCGGTGACGAGCCGCAGCAGGTCGGTATCGAGGAACTCCTTAGAAGTAGCCAACGCGCTTCCGGTCCTCCATCGCGGCTTCGCTGACGCGGTCGTCGGCCCGGGTCTCGCCGCGCTCGGTGACGCGTGTGGCAGCGATCTCGGTGACGACGTCGTCGATCGTGGCGGCATCGCTGACGACGCCGCCCGTGCACGACATGTCACCGACGGTGCGGAACCGCACCGAGGCCGTGAACGCCTCCTCGTCGGGATAGCGCTCGACGAACTCCGAGACCGCGTAGAGCATCCCGTCGCGACGGAAGACCTCGCGGTCGTGCGCGAAGTAGATCTTCGGCAACTCCAGATTCTCCCGCGCCACGTACTGCCACACGTCGAGCTCGGTCCAGTTCGAGATCGGGAAGACCCGAATCTGCTCGCCCTTCCGAATGCGGGCGTTGTAGATGTCCCACAGCTCGGGCCGTTGCGCGCGCGGGTTCCACTGGCCGAAATCGTCGCGAAAGCTGAAGATGCGCTCCTTCGCACGAGCACGCTCCTCGTCGCGGCGCGCGCCGCCCATCGCAGCGTCGAAGCCGTGCTCCTCGAGCGCGTCGAGCAGCGTCGTCGTCTGCAGCTGGTTGCGTGAGGCACGCGGTCCGGTTTGCTCCTGGACACGGCCCCGGTCGATCGACTCCTGCACGCTCGCGACGACGAGACGCTCCCCGAGCTCCTGCACGCGACGGTCGCGGTACTCGATCACCTCGGGGAAGTTGTGCCCCGTGTCGACGTGCATCACCGGGAAGGGGAACCTGGCAGGGCGGAACGCCTTCTCGGCGAGCCGGAGCATCACGATCGAGTCCTTGCCGCCGGAGAAGAGCAGCACCGGGCGCTCACGTTCCGCGGCGACCTCGCGCATGATGTGGATCGCCTCGGCCTCGAGCTCGTCGAGGTGGGAGAGATTCCGCCTTGCGGAATCTCTAGTGGAGGAGATCATTCGCACTCGATTCGTCTAGCGCTTTCGGCGCAGCCGAAAGTGCGTGGAGGCCGCACTCGGTGCGGCCGGTCCCGGCCCAGCGTCCCTCGCGG
Source organism: uncultured Thermoleophilia bacterium (assembly GCA_963779535.1). Classification (GTDB taxonomy): domain Bacteria; phylum Actinomycetota; class Thermoleophilia; order Gaiellales; family Gaiellaceae; genus PALSA-600. The sequence continues at coordinate 89,748 of CAVZYP010000009.1, forward strand.
CCGGCGCCCGGGATCGTCGAGTGGGTGTCGCCGATCGACTCGAAGCCGCGGTCGTGCAACGGGTTGTACGGCAGGTTCCGCTCACGAATGTACGTCCAGCAATCGTCTCCGCTCCAGTCGGCGAGCGGATTGGCCTTCCACAGCTCGTGCGCCTCGTCCCAGCCGAGCTTGTGGGCGTTCGCACGCGTCGGCGCCTGATCGCGGCGGACGCCGGTGATCCAGCAGTCGAGGCCGCCCAGAGCCCGGACGAGCGGCTCGACCTTGGCGAGCGCGAGGTAGAGATCGGGCTTCGCTCCCAGAGCTCCTCCCCGTGGGTGGCGGTGAGCTCGACGGGGGTCGGCCCCTCGAACACCTCCACCTTCGTGTCGTAGCGCCGCTCGACCTCGCGCCAGAGCTCGTACGTCTCGGGGAAGAGAAAGTGCGTGTCGATTGCGAAGACGCGCGCCCTCGGTTCGATCGCGAACAGCATGTCGAGCAGAACGGTCTCTTCCTTCTGGAAGGAGCAGGCGAGCGCGACCCGGCCCTCGAACTCGCGTGTGACGAGCGCGAGGATCTCCTCTGCGCTCAGCTCCTCGATCGCCGGGGCGTCAGGAGGCGTGAACATCGTCACCGAGCAGCACCTCCTTCAACGTGTCGCCACGCAGGCCGAGCCGCAGCGTCTCGAGCGGGATCACTTCCTCGGGCGGGATGTTGCCGAGGTTGACCGACGGGCCGAACTCCTTGACGAACCAGGCCTGCGCGGCCTTCGTCGGCGCCTCGAAGACGATGTTCGCCGGGCCGACGACATTTGCGATCTCGCTGATCAGCTCGGTGCGCATGCCGCCTGACGAATCGAAGATGCCGGCTGTGCCGCCCTCGCGCGCCTCGGTGATCACCTTCCACGCCCCTGCTTCGAGCTCCTCGTTCAGCCACTGCGTCCACTCGTCGACCGAGTACTCGACGCTCGCGTCCTTCGATCCCACCTCGGAGAGCACCGTGAAGTCGCGCGCGAATTCCGCGATCAGTTCGAGCTTGCGCTCGCGCGGGATGTCGATCGTGCCGTCGGAGATCTCGACGTGCGTGAGCCCGAGCTCGGTCAACCACTGCTTGTACTCGTCGAGATTGCCGAGCGCGTACACGACCTCGAAGAACGTCCCACCGATCACGACGGGCTTGTCGCGCAGCACCTCGAGCTTGCGCTCGAGGTTGTTCGTGACGTAGGCGGTGCCCCAGCCGAGCTTGACGATCGAGATCTGGTCACCTGCGACCTCGAGCACGTCCTCCCACGCGCGCGGACCGAGGCCCTTGTCGATCACGTGGGTCAGGCCGACATGCTTGCCGAGACCGAGATCAAAGGCGGGCAAAGAGCTCCTCCAGCTTCGCCTTGGCGCGCGTCTGCACGTCGCGGTAGAGGGAGTTCCCGTGCGCGTCGATGCCGACGGTCAGTGGACCGAAGTCCTTGACCCGGAACTTCCAGAGGCACTCGGGCATCAGCTCCTCCCACTGGACGTCCTCGATCTCCTCGATCTGCGTCGTCTCGAGAGCGGCCGCGCCGCCGACGATCGCGAAATAGACCATGCCGAGCTGGTGCATGGGCTCGATGGCTTCGTCGGGGAAGCCGCCCTTGCCGCAGATCGCCCGCACGCCGTACTGGCGGCCGAGCGGCTCGGTGAACCTGACCATGCGCGCCGAGGTGGTCGTGCCGATGCAGATCTTCTCGTACGTGCCCTTGCCCTCTGAATCGGTGGCGACCTTGCGCACGTTCGGCGCGGTGTGCAGCAGAAACGCGCCCTCGAGGTCCATCGGCGGGACCACGCCCTGGTCGAAGATCCGGATCTGCGTGCGGTCGCGAATGCCGATGATGTGGCCCTGCACGGTGACCTCGTCGCCGGCGCGCAGCTTGAGGATCTCCTGCGGGTCGGTGATCGGGAACGTGACGGTGTGGTTTGCCATGGCTCTCAGAACTCCCTGTCGAACTCGACGGTGCCGTCGGCGGCGACGTGCGCCGATGCGCGCCGTGCAGCCCAGCACTGGTAGTTGACGGCAACCGGGTTGAGGGTCATGTGCGTGTCGGCGTGCTCGATGTGGCACTGCAGGACGGTCACGTCGCCGCCGAGGCCCATCGGGCCGATGCCGGTCTCGTTCAGAAGGCCGTACAGCTCGTCTTCGAGCTGCGCGACGAGCGGGTCGGAGTTGCGTGTACCGACCGGACGCGTGATCGCCTCTTTCGCGAGGTACATCGCATAGTCGGCGGTGCCCCCGATCCCGACCCCGACGATCCCGGGCGGGCAGGGCTTGCCCCCCGCACCGACGATCGACTCGAGCACGAACTGCTTGATCCCCTTCACGCCGTCGGCGGGGACGCACATCTTGAGGAAGCTCATGTTCTCCGAGCCGGACCCCTTGGGAACGCACTTCACGTCGAGGCCGTCCCAGTCCGGGATGAACTCCCAGTGGACGATCGGCAGGCGATAGCCGATGTTCGGGCCGGTGTTCTCACGCGTGATCGTGTGCACGGCATTCGAGCGCAGCGGATGCTCGACCGTGGCGCGCGCGGTGCCGTCACGCAGACCCTCGTAGATCCGCGTCGGATGCAAAGGGAAGTGCTCGCCCACGCGGCAGGTGTAGACGGCGATGCCGGTGTCCTGGCAGACCAGGTTGTTCTCGCTGTCTGCGATGTTGACGTTGCGGTGGATCGTCTCGAGCACGCGCTTGCCGGGGACAGATGTCTCCCGCAGACGCGCGGCGGCCAGCGCGTCGCGCAGGTCCTGTGGGATGTCCTTCAGGGCCCAGACGTACAGGTGCGCAGCGGCGTCCTCCACTGCATGCTGCAGATCGGTGACCGTCTCGATTGTCATCTAGCTCCTTGCCTTCTCGAGTGCATTACGACCAGCCCTTCGACCGAACACCACACATTCGAGGAGGCTGTTGCCCATCATGCGGTTGCGCCCGTGCGTGCCGCCGGCGATCTCGCCGCACGCGTACATGCCTTCGAGCGTCGTCTCGGCGTTCGTGTCGATCACGAGGCCGCCGTTCTGATAGTGGAGGACCGGGTACGTGAAGATCTTCTCTCTGAGCGGATCGATCCCCGCGCCGCGATAGCGGCGAAGCATGTAGGGCAGCGAGACCTCCGCGTCGCTCTCCGGGATGCGCGTCGTGTCGAGGTACACGGCCGGGCGGCCGTCCGGCGTCGTGACGCCGTTCCCTTTCTCGACCTCGTCGAAGATCGCCTGGCTGACCGCGTCGCGCGGACCGAGGGAGTCGGTGAACTCGTCGCCCTCGGCGTTCACGAGGACTGCGCCGTACGCGCGCGTCGTCTCGGGAATCGAGTAGCCCTGCATGTTCGACGGCCACGCGCCCCCGTTCGGGTGGTACTGCAGCGCGTCGAGGTCGCGCGCTTCGGCGCCGAGGTCGACGGCGATCCGCGTCACCTCACCGGTGGCGTTGGGGTGATTCGTCGACAGCTCGCCGCGCCGTTCGGCCTCTGCGTAGCAGCGACCGCCCGCAGCGAGCACGATGGTCCCGGCGTCGACGGTCTGTTTGCCGACGCGCGCCCGCCAGAGACCGTCGATCTCCTTGAGCTCTCTGAGCGGAGCGTTCAGAAAGCTCGTTCCGCTCCCTGCCTCCCACGCGTCCCGCAGCTGCTTCGTGATCGCATGCCCGGTACGGTCGCCGACCTGCAGCAGCCGCTTCGCACTCGCCCCGCCGCACTTGGCGAGCCGGTAGCCCCCGTCCTCCCGCGTGAACTCGACACCGAGCTCTTCGAGCCAATGGATCGCCGACTGCGCGTCACCGGTCAGCACCTCGACCAGGCGCATGTCCGCGGTCTCGTGCGACGACCGCCAGATGTCCTGCGCGTGCTGCTCCGGCGAATCGTCGGCTCCGAACGACGCCTGGATGCCGCCCTGTGCCTTGGAGGAGTTGTTCGCCTGGAGCGAGCCTTTGGTCGCCAGGGCGACGCGGGCGCCCGCACGCTCGGCCGAGACCGCCGCAGCGAGCCCCGAGGCTCCGCTCCCGATCACGAGCACGTCGAAGCTGTGGGCCGACTCACTCACAGGATCGGACTATACCTGTTATTAGTGAAAGTTATGCATTGTTCATCGACTTGGTCGACAAGGTTCATCGACTTGGTCGACAAGCCCTCAGTAGATGCTGCGGAAGAGCTCCAGGATCTCGGCGGGGCTGGCCGGCCGGGGGTTCGCCAGGTTGCCGCCGCGCTGCGCCGCTGCCTCGGCGACCTGAGCCAGATCCTGTTCCGGGACACCGAAGTCGCGCAAACGGTCGAAGCCGCCGAGGAGCGCGAGCTCGCGCGAGCGCTCGACGGCATCCGCCCCGACCGCCCCGCCGAAGCGCGCGACCTCAGCGGGGACGAATCGTGAGTTGAACTCGAGCGCGGGCGGCAGACAGAGCGCGTTCATCGCTCCGTGCGGCAGGCCGTAGGTCCCCCCGAGCGCCTGCGCCATCGCATGCGCCAGCCCCATTCGGTTCAGGGCCAGGGCGTGACCGGCGTGCGCGGCGCCGCGGAGCAGCTCCTCGCGTGCGACCGGATCGCCGGGTGCCGCCAGCACCCGCGGCAGCGCCGCCGAGATGAGCCGCGCGCCCTGCAGCGCCTCTTCGTCTCCCTCTGCGCCGTGACCCTGAACGTAGAGCGCCTCCGCACAGTGAGCGAGGCCGTTCAGCGACGTGCCTGCCGTCACCTCCGCAGGCAGATCGAGCGTCAGGCCGACGTCGTAGACGATCGCCACCGGTCGCGCGCCCGTCCCGGCGCCTCGGATGACGCGGTCCGGGGAGCGGACCCCGAACGACGTCGTCCACTCGGCGCCCGAGTAGGTCGTCGGCACATGCACGACGGGCTTACCGGACTCCGCCGAGGCGAACTTGCCCGTGTCGACCGCCGAGCCGCCCCCGACGACGAGGATCCCATCCGCAGCGGGCGGCACCTCGACGCGATCCGAGGGAACCTCCGACCAGGACGCGACCTGCGGCAGCTCGAGAAACTGCCAGCGCGGGCTCGCAATCAGGAACGGATGCTCGATGCCGACCTCGGCGAGCGTGGCGGGCAGGTCGTCGAGGCTCCAGCGGACGATCACGGCAACCGCTCGCGTGCGAAGTCGACGAAGGCGCGCGCTGCACGCGTCTCCGACCGGCCGCTCGCGCGGACGAGCAGGATCTCCCGCTCGAGCTCGAGCCCGGCGATGCGTGCCTCGACCAGCGTGCCTGCGGCCAGATCGTTCTCGACCGACGAGCGCGAGATGAACGTGACGCCGTAGCCGCCGCGCACCGCGCTCGTCACGGACTCCTGGAGCCCGAGCTCGAGCCGCACGTCGAGATCGCGAAGCTTCACGCCGACGCGGCGGAGCTCGTCCTCGATCATCTGGCGAACGCCGGCTCCTTCCTGCATCACGATCAGCCGCTCGCTCTTCAGCTCGTCGAGTGTCACGGTCCGGCCTTCGAACGGATGACCCGGAGGGCAGGCGAGGATCACCGTGTCGCGGAAGAACGGCTCGTACTCGACCGCGCGATAGCGTGGAGCGGCACCGACGACGCCGAGCTCGAGCGTTCGGTCCGCGACGCGCTCGACGACGGTCTGCGTGTCGAACACGCTCAGAGCCACGTGGATCTGCGGGTGCTCGGCGGCGAACTCGCAGAGGAGGCGGGAGAGAACGACGCCGCCCGGGCCGGTCGAAGCGCCGATCGCGAACGTGCCTTCGAGCGCGCCGGTCGCCTCGTCTGCGAGGTCGCTCGTGATCTCCTCCTCGAGCGCGATCAGCCGCTGGGCGCCCCGGTAGAGGCGAAGACCTGCCTCGGTCGGCTCGACCCGGCGGCCCGATCGGTCGAGGAGCTGCAGGCCGAGGCGCTTCTCGAGCGCCCGCACCTGCAGGCTGACGGCCGGCTGGGTCACGCCGAGCCGCTCGGCCGCCTGGGAGAACGACTTGCGCTCGACCACCTCGCAGAACGCACGAAGCTGACGCGTATCCATAACGGAAGCTTATAGAAGAGCTCTGTGGAGAACCGCGCACGCGTGCCCCAGCCACCCGCGCCGAACAGCAACGCCGGTGTCACAAAACCGTGCCGGCGGCGAAGTTCTCCCTGCTCAGGCCCCAGTTCTTCGACCTGCCGCAGCGAGCCCCGTCCGGTGGCAGCCACCGTGACGTACGCGCGCCTGGTTGGGCTAGGCCTCGCGGAACTCGAGCCGGTTGCCGAACGGGTCGGTCGCGTGGAGGCGCTTCGTCCCCGGAATCGAGTCGTCCTGCTCGACGCCGATCCCTGCGGCCGCCAGGCGGCCGGCGAGCCCGGCGAGGTCGGAGACGACCAGGCCCGGATGTGCCTTGCGGGCCGGCGCGAACGGCCGCTCGACCCCGACGTGCAGCTCCTGCTCACCCGCCCGGAACCAGCAGCCGCCACGGCCCAGCAGCGGTTCCGGCTTCGGAAGCTCCTCGAGACCGAGCAGCGCCCCGTAGAACGCTCGCGCCTGGGCCTCGCACCCCTCGGGGGCGGCGACCTGCACGTGGTCGATTCCGAGGACGCTCATAGGCCAACGGTTTACCATCGACCGCGTGGCATCCGCGCCGCCACCGCTCGAGGACACCCTCGTCAGCGGGTATACACGGCTCGCATCCCAGGCGGAGCATCGTGGGATCGACCTCGAGCTGCGTCTGCTCGACATTCTCTTCGCGGGCATCTTCGGGATCCTGCTCGCGCCGGTCGGGCTCGTGATCGCCGGCGTGCTGCTCGTCACGAGCGGGCGGCCGATCCTCTACCGCGGAGAACGGGTCGGCCGCCGCGGCCGCTTCTTCCAGATGTTGAAGTTCCGCACGCTTCGCCGGGGCGCGGAAGACCGCATCGGCCAGTACCTCGGCGAGGAGCTCGTCCGCCGCACCGACGCGGAGCTGACGCGAATCGGCGGCTGGCTGAAGGCATCGCAGCTCGACGAGATCCCGCAGCTCTGGAACGTCCTGCGCGGAGACATGTCGTTCGTCGGGCCGCGGCCGATCCGCCCACGCTTCTTCGAGGAGCTCGTGCACGACCTGCCGGCCTACTGGCAGCGCCTCGTCGTGCGGCCCGGGCTGACCGGGTTCGCACAGGTGCGGCGCGGCTACGAGACCTCGATGGCGGAGAAGCTCGCTCACGATCTCGAATGGATCGCCGACCGCTCCGTGCGGCTCTATCTGCGAACGCTCTTCGTCACCGGCATCCGGGTGCTCGCCCAGGTGTTCGGGCGCCGCACGTAGGAGGGATCGGCGGAACACCAGGTTGAGTCCCTGGGGTGAACGAACGGCGATCCGCCGATCCCTCCTAGACTGACCCGCATGTGCGGGATCTGCGGGATCGCCAGCAGCCGCGGCGCCGTCGACCCCGAGCGGCTTCGCCGCATGTCGGCGACCTTGCTCCACCGTGGGCCGGACTCCGAGGGCGCGTATCTGGACGGACCGGTCGGGATCGCCGCACGCCGGCTGGCGATCATCGATCTGACCGGAGGCGACCAGCCGATCGCCAACGAGGACGGCACCGTCGTCGTCGTGCAGAACGGCGAGATCTACAACTACCGCGAGCTCATGCACGAGCTCGAACGGGCCGGTCACCGGTTCCGGAGCCGCTGCGACACCGAGGTGCTCGTGCACGGGTACGAGGAGTGGGGCCCCAAGCTGTGGGAGCGGCTCCGCGGCATGTTCGCCGTCGCGGTGTGGGACGCGCGGGAACAGCGGCTGGTGCTCGCGCGCGACCGCTTCGGGATCAAGCCGCTCGCCTACCGCGACGTCGACGGCGAGCTCTCGTTCTCGTCGGAGCTCGACGCTCTGCGACACGGTGAGATCGACCTCGACGCACTCGAAGCGTTCCTCACGTTCAACGTCGTACCGGCGCCGCTCTCGATCTTCAAAGACATCCGCAAGCTCCTCCCGGGCCACACCCTCACCTGGCACGACGGCCACACGTCGATCGACTGCTTCGCGCGCACCGGCCCTCTGCCGGCGCGCCACGACGAGGACGAGGCGGAGCTGGTCGAGGAGTGCCGCGCGCGGCTGCGTGACTCCGTGCGCGCGCACCTGATCGCGGACGTGCCGGTCGGTGTGCTGCTTTCGGGCGGCGTCGACTCGGGAGCGCTCACGGCGCTCGCCGCCGAAGAGTCGTCGGAGGCCGTGCGCACGTTCTCGATCGGCTTCACGGAGGCGTCGTTCGACGAGCTCGACGGCGCGCGGGCGGTGGCGCGACGGTACGGCACCGTTCACCGCGACCTCACGCTCCGGCCGGACGCGGCCCTCCTGCTGCCGGCGCTCGCCGCCGCGTTCGACGAGCCGTTCGCCGACTCCTCGGCGCTTCCGACGTACCTCGTCTCCAAGCTTGCCGCCGAAGACGTCAAGGTCGCTCTCTCGGGCGAGGGCAGCGACGAGCTCTTCGGCGGGTACTACACCTACGTCGCCGACCTGCTCGCCGAGCGCTTCGGGCCGCTCGCCGCTCGAGCACGGCCTGCGGTGGACCGCCTTCCGTCCTCGACGCGCAAGGCGAGCATCGACTATCGCCTGAAGCGGTTCACACGGGCCGCCGGGATGCCGCCGCTCGAACGCCACCACGCGTACAAGGAGATCTTCGCGGCAGACGTCCGCGCGGAGCTCACCGGCCGCGCGAGCAGCTACGACCCGCTGGCCGGGTATCGCGCGCGGTTCGCCGGGACCGAGGGTCACGAGCTCCTGACGCGCCTGCAGGATGTCGACTTCGGCCTCTATCTGGTGGACGACCTGCTGACGAAGACCGACCGCGCATCGATGGCGTGGTCGCTCGAGGCGCGTGTCCCCTTCATGGACACCGTGGTGTCCAACTTCGCGTTCTCACTTCCCGTGCGGCACAAGGTGCGCGGCTTTTCCAAGAAGCGCCTGCTGCGCAAAGCGATGGAGCCGCTGCTGCCGCACGAGATCGTGCACGGGAAGAAGCGCGGCTTCTCGATTCCCGCCGCAGCGTGGCTCCGCGGTGAGCTGGAGCCGTTCGCACGCGAGACTCTGTCGGCGGAGACCCTGCGACGGCAGGGCTTCCTGCAGCCGGCGGCGGTGTCACGCGTGATCGACACGCATGTCTCCGGCCGTGAAGATCTTTCCCGGCAGCTGTGGGGCCTGCTCGCGTTCACGCTCTGGCATGAACGCCACGTCGAAGGCATCACCCGCGACGTCTCGCTCGAAAGCGTTACTGCGTGAGCGGCGTAGGCTCGACGGAGCCGCCCAGGAGCGAAGCCGTCGGCTTCGCCGACGGTGAAGCGGGATGAAGGTCTGGATCGACTTCACGGCCAGCGCCCACCCCCTGGTGTTCCGGCCGCTCGTGCAGTTGCTCGAGGCACAGGGGAACGAGGTGGAGATCACCGCGCGCGAGTATGCGCAGACCCTGCAGCTGATCGAGTCGCACGGGATGACCGCGACGGTGATCGGGCACCACGGCGGCCGGTCTGCACTCGGCAAGGCAGCGCAGATGCGCACTCGGCTGAAGGCGCTGCGGCGCTTCGCCAAGGGACAGAACTTCGACCTCGCGCTTGCGCACGGGTCGCACGAGCTGACGATGACCGCGCGCCGGCTCGGCATCCCGAGCTCGACGACGTTCGACTACGAGTGGGCATGGCTCCAGCACCAGCTGGGCTGCCGCGCCGCGACGCGCGTCGTCGTGCCCGCCGCGATCCCGCCGGAGAGGCTCAAGACCTACGGCGCCGTGCCGCCGAAGCTGCAGCAGTACCCGGGACTGAAGGAGGAGTACTACCTCTCGGACTTCGAGCCGGACGAGTCGGTGCTGACCGACTGGTCGATCGACCCGGCCCGCGTGCTCGTCGTGCTGCGGCCTCCGCCCGACGTCTCGCTCTACCACCGTCACTCGAATCCGCTCTTCCCGATGACGCTCGAGCATCTCGGCCGGTCCGACGACGTGCACGCCTTCGTCATCCCGCGCACCGAGGAACAGCGTGACTTCGTGAGGTCGCTGGCGCTCCCGTCGGTGATCGTCCCCGACGAGGCCGTCGATGCGCAGAGCCTGATCGCGCTCGCCGACCTCGTCGTGTCGGCCGGCGGCACGATGAACCGCGAGGCAGCGGCACTCGGCGTGCCGGTGTACACGACCTACGGCGGCCGGCTCGGCGGCGTCGACGAGCAGCTGATCCGTGAAGGACGCCTCCGCCCGCTCACCGATCCGCGCGCACTCGAGCTGCAGAAGCGCGACCGCACAGCCGGAGCGCGCGAACGCCGCGACCCGCAGCTGATGCTCGACCTGCTGCTGTCGGCACTCCCCTGAATCAGGGCCGAACGAGCTCGAGCACGTCCGGCCCGTAGCGCTCGAGCTTCGCCGGGCCGACGCCTGCGATCTGCGACAGCTCGCCGAGCGACGACGGGCGCGCCTCTGCGATCGCGTGCAGCACGCTGTCGTGGAACACCACATAGGGCGGGACGTTGTCGGCCTTCGCCCGCTCGAGCCGCCAGTCGCGGAGACGCTGGGCATCGGCGGTCCACTCGCGCTGCGCCGTCGGTGCCGTCTGCGTGACACCGAGCTCCTGCAGGAACCGTGAGCGCTTGCCCGACCAGGTGAGCCAGAGGCTGCGCTTTGCGCGCGTCATCCCGACGTACAGCAGCCGGCGCTCCTCCGCCAGCTCCGCGGGCGTTCGGGCCTGCTTGGACGGCAGCTCCTTCTCCTGCAGCCGGGGGATGAAGACCGCCTCGAACTCCAGGCCTTTCGCGCGGTGCAGCGTCAGCAGATTGACACCGCGCACGGCGTCGCCTTCGGAGCTGAACCGGCGGCGAAGATCGTCGACGAACGACGCCGCGTCGCCGTCGAAGGCCGCCGCGAGCTGCACCAGCCGTCCGAGATCCTGCTGGCGCACGGCCTCACGCTCGCCGAGCTTGTCGGGCAGGCGCTCGAGCCAGCCGGCGTCGAGCGCAGCCGCGCGCACGGCCTCACCGGCGGGCGCCGAGGCACGCTCGAGCCGCCGCGTCAGTCTGCGCGCCGCATCGCGCTCGAGGAGCGACGACCCCTGGAACGGGATGCCGGCCTCGTGCAGCAGCTCTTCGAAGTCGGTCAGACGCGCGTTCGTCCGGGCGAGGATCGCCGTCTCCTCGAACGGGCAGTCGAGCGCGCGCAGCTCCGCGACGATCGCGGCTCCCTCGTCCTCGGGCGTGGGAAACGGGCGCACGACCGGTTCCGCGCCGTCCGGCAGCACCGAGCGCAGTGTCTTCTCGGCGCCACCGAGGTTGGGCACGAGCCTGTTGGCGAGTGCCAGCACCTGCGGCGTCGAGCGGTAGTTCTCCTCGAGCCGCGCAACGACCGCGTGCGGGAACCGCTTCGGCATCGCGAGCAGATAGTCGGGGCTCGCACCGGTGAACCCGTAGATCGACTGGTAATCGTCGCCGACGACGCAGAGGTCGTCTCGCTCGCCGAGCCACAGGTCGAGCAGCTGCTGCTGGAGCAGGTTCACGTCCTGCACCTCGTCGACGGTGAATGCCCGGTACTGGTCACGGAACGTCTCGCGCGCCTCGGCGTTCTCCTCGAACAGCCGCACCGTGAGCTCGAGCAGGTCCTCGAAGTCGACCAGCCCCTCGGTGGTCTTGCGCCGCTCGTACTCGCGGTAGACCCGCTGCATCAGGTCGAGCGGGATCGGCGGGTCGCGGCCGTCGTAGCGCTCCGGTGGGATCCGGCGGTTCTTCGCCCACTCGATCTCGGTCGCAAGGTCGCCCGCCGGACGGAACTTGTACGGCGCGGGAAGCGAGTTCGCGATCTGGCGCAGAGCCAGCACCTTCGACGGGAGGATCCGCCCAACCGCGTCCGGTGCGAAGTGGCGCAGCTGGCGCAGTGCGGCGGAGTGAAAGGTCGAAGCACGCACACCGCTGACGCCAAGCTCCGCAAGGCGCTCCTTCAGCTCGCCGGCCGCCTTGTCGGTGAACGTGACGGCCATGATCCGATTGGGCGCGAATGCCTCTGTCGCGACCTGCTGCGCGATGCGCCGCGTGATCGTCGTCGTCTTGCCCGACCCGGCCCCGGCAAGGATGCACACCGGGCCGCGCACGGCCTCGGCGGCACGGCGCTGCTCGGGATTCAGGCCGTCGAGCGGGTCCATCGGGCCACGGTACCGGCGCGACCGGAGTGAGACCGTGACGTCAGTGCAACGTGTCTTCCAGAACCGCTTCGCGGCCGGTGCACACCGGCTCGGCGACCATCGACCGGAGCTTCGCCACCACGGCGAGCGTGTCGCCCTCGTCGACGAGCCGCTCGAGCGTCGCGAGCGACTCCTCCAGCCAGGCTGCGTCGATCTGCGGCCGCGCCGCGCGCATGATCTTCGGGTGCGAGGTCGGTCCGACAGCCTCGCCCTCGTTCCAGAGCACCTCGTGCACCTTCTCGCCCGCGCGGGCGCCCGTGAACACGATCGGGATCTGGGACTCGTCCTTCCCCGACAGATGGATCATCTGCCGGGCGAGATCGAGGATCTTGACGGGCTCTCCCATGTCGAGCACGTAGACCTGGCCGCGGCCGCCCATCGCGCCCGCCTGGACGACGAGCGACGAGGCTTCGGGGATCGTCATGAAGAAGCGGGTCATCTCGGGATCGGTCACTCTGACCGGCCCGCCCCGCTCGATCTGCTTGCGGAAGATCGGGATCACCGACCCCGAGGAACCGAGCACGTTCCCGAAGCGAACGGCGACGAAGCGGGTGTCGACCTCGGGGTGCAGCGCGAACGACTCGATGATCCATTCGCACACGGCTTTCGACTGGCCCATCACGTTCTTCGGGTTGGCGGCCTTGTCGGTGGAGATCAGCACGAAGCGCTCGACACCGAACTCGACTGCGACCTCGGCGAGCGTGCGCGTTGCGAGCACGTTGTTCAACACGGCCTGCGAGGGGTTCGCCTCGAGCATGCCGACGTGCTTGTACGCCGCTGCGTGGAAGAGCACCTGTGGGCGGTAGCGCTCGAAGACCTGGCGCAGCTTCGCGCGGTCACCGGTGTCCGCGAGCACCGGGATCGCGGCGGTGTAGTCGCGCTCGTCGACGAGCTCGCGCTCGATCTCGAACAGTGCCGACTCGCCCTTGTCGAGCAGCACCAGGCGCGCCGAGCCGAGCCGGGCGAGCTGGCGGCAGAGCTCCGAGCCGATCGAGCCGCCGGCGCCCGTGACGAGGACCGTCTTGCCCTTGACGTAGGACGCGACGAGCCCGAGGTCGACCTCCACTTGCTGGCGACCGAGAACGTCCTCGACCTGAACCGGCCGGATCTGCGCGCCCAGGTTGAGGTCACCCGCGATCAGCTCGTGCAGGCCCGGCAGCGTCTTGACCGCGACCTGTTCGGCAAGGCACGTCTCGACGATCTTCTGGCGCACGCGGCCCGGCGCCGACGGGATCGCGATCAGCACCTCGTCCGGTTTGTTGTCGCGCAGGAGGTGCTTGAGCTCGTCGGTCGTGCCGAGCACCTTGACACCGTTGATGCGGTCGCCCCGCTTGCGCGGATCATCGTCGACGAAGCCGATCGGCGTGTAGTGCAATTGGTGGTTGCGCTGCAGCTCGCGGACCATCAACTGCCCGGCATCTCCGGCGCCGACGATCAGCACCTCCTTGCCGTGCGCGACGAGCCCTGCCGGGGGACGCTCGATCAGCGTGCGCGCCAGCAGGCGCGTGCCTGCAACGAAGGCGAGCAAGAGGAGATAGTCGAGAGCCGCGACACCGCGCGGGAGCCGCGATGTGTGCGCAGGCGGGAACGCATAGAGCACGAGGTAGGTGATGGCCGAGGCGGCGGTGACGCCGCGAAAGGCGCCCCACATGTCGCGCGTCGACACGTAGCGCCACCAGCGGTTGTAGAAGCCGAAGAGCACGAAGGTCGAGAGGTTGATCGCGACGACGAGCGAGACGACCTGCCAATCGAGCAGGTGCCGGTAGAAGACAGGCGTCGTCTTGTCGAAGCGCAGGAAGAACGTCAGCTGCCACGCGGCGACGATCAGGACCGCATCGAACGCAAGCTGCCAGACCCGGTGTCTATTGACCGGGAAGCGCATCAGGACCGGACGAGACCGGAAGCGCGCTTGAGGACGGAGACGACCTCCGCTTGCTGCTCCTCGGTGATCCCGGCCCACATCGGCAGGCAGAGGTTCTCGCGCGCCGCCTGCTCGGTCTCCGGGAAATCGCCCTCGGAGTAGCCGAGGTAGCGCAACGCCGGCTGCAGGTGCAGCGGCGGCTGGTAGTACGCGGCGAACCCGATGCCGGCCGCCTGCAGCGCCTCGGCGAGCCGGTCCCGCTCGGGCGAGCGGACGCAGTACACGTGGTAGACGTGGCCGGGCTCGTCGACCGGTGTCTCGACGAGACCGTCCAACAGCTCGGTGTAGCGCGCGGCGGCCTCACGCCGCTCTCGATTCCAGTCTTCGATGTGCCGCAGGAAGATGCGCAGGAACGAGGCCTGCATTGCATCGAGCCGCGAGTTGTAGCCGACGTAGAGGAACTCCTTCTTCGCCGCCGAGCCGTGGAAACGAAGCATCCGGATGCGCTGTGCGAGCTCCGCGTCGTTGACGGCGATCAGGCCGCCGTCGCCGAGAGCGAAGAGATTCTTCGTCGGGAAGAAGCTGAACGTCGACGCGATGCTCGTTGCGATGCCGGCTGCGCCGAACGCCTGCGCGGCGTCCTCGATCACGGGGAGGCCGAGGCCGCCGAGGTCGGGCGCCGGGCGGCCGAAGAGATGCACCGGCATGATCGCCTTCGTGCGCTCGGTGATCCGGCGCTCGACGTCGGCGGCATCGAGATTGAGCGTCCCCGGATCGATCTCCGCGAAGACCGGGGTGGCTCCGCGGCGTGCGATCGACTCCGCGGTCGCATAGAACGTGAACGCCGGGCAGATGACCTCGTCGCCGGGGCCGATCCCCAGCGCATCGAGGACGAGCACGAGCGCGTCGGTGCCGTTGGCACAGCTGACGGAGTCGAGGGTGCCGAGCAGCGCAGCCGCCTCGCGCTCGAACGCCTCGACCTCCGGCCCGAAGATGAAGCGGCCGGACTCCAGCGTGCGCGCGAACGCCTCCTGCAGCTCCGGGATCAGCGGCGCGTATTGCGCCTTGACGTCAACGTGGGGAATCGTCATCGGCGGGTGAAATCCTAGCCGTGCGGCGTTGCCGAAGGACCAGATACGCCGCCGTGCCGAGAATTCCCACCACCACGGCGTACTCGATCCAACGGAAGTCCTTGTGGAAGGTGTCCCAGTTCGAGCCGAGCGCCCAGCCGATCGCCGCGAGCACCAGGCACCAGATCGAGTTGCCGGCGAGCGTCAGCACGTTGTAACGCCGAAACGGGCTCCCGAAGACACCGGCCGGGATCGAGACGAACGAGCGGGCGACCGGTGTGAGGCGGCCGACGAAGACGGCCCAGTCGTTCCAGCGGGTGAACCACTGCTGGGCCCGCTCGAACTTCGCAGGCGAGAGGTGGAACCAGCGTCCGTGGCGAACGACGAACGGCTCACCGCCCCGGTCGCCGAGCCGCCAGCCGCCGATCGCACCGATCTGGTACCCGAGCACACCGGCGAGCACGACGGCGATGTACGCCGCGAAGCCGGTCGCGTGCCAGCCGAGCACGTCGAACTCGTGCGTCAACGCCCCCGAGGCGAGCGCGCCGCCGTAGACCATCACGAGCTCGCTCGCCGCCGGGAACACGGCGTCGATCATCATGAGGAAGAACACGGCGATCACGCCGTAGTGCGCGAGCCACGAGGTCACCGCGCGACTCTAGCCAGAGCGCCTGAAGGAGAAGGGTGCAAAGAGCTCCGAGGTTCCGACCGAGCTCGTGACGAAGAGGTGAGCGACGTAGCTCCCGCCGTACGCACGGCTGCCGTGTGGCAGGCGTCCGTCCCAGATGACGGCCTGCGCTCCGGGAGGCAGGCTCACCGGCGGCACCTGGCGAACGAGCACGCCCGCGGGCGTCTCGATGCGCAGCCTGACGCTCGCAGGGCGCGACAGGGTGAACCGGATCGCTGCAGTCCCGCGCGCGGGCTTCGGCACGCTCAGACCGCGCAGCGTGGTGTCGTACCGGAAGGTCCGGTCGATCGTCGACACGCGCTTCAGGTCGTCGGTCGCGGTGACGTTCCAGTGCCATGTGCCCTCGACGTCGAACGTGGAGTAGGTGAAGGGGTACGACCCGGGAGCGTGCTGAACGCCGGCCTCGAGCACGCGTGGCTTGCCGTCGGGGCCGATCAGCTGCGCGGTGACCTGTGACGGCCGGACGATCTTGTACGAGAGCTGTTCCTGTGTCTTGCCTGCCTCGCCGGTCAGGAGAGCCAGGGGCGGCGGCGGCGCGTAGACACCGAAGTACTGCACGAGCAGCGCCTCCCTGACGGCACGCTCCCCGGCGGCGGCGCTCGGCTGGTTGAGCAGCTGTCCGTCGAACGCGAGCGTGACGTCCGGCCCCGACTCGACCGCGGCCGCGGTGACGGCGCCGAGCCCGGCCATCGTCTGAGCCAGCTCGAAGCTCGTGAGCCCGACGCTGTAGCCCGGCTGGTCACCGTCGACCGCAACGAGGATGATGCGCCCGTCGGCGAGCTGCCCGACGCCGGCCCGCGGCGAGCGCGCCGCGATCTGATCGTTCGTGAAATCCTCCAACGACCGGAACACCGGCACCGAGTTCCGCACGAGCAGCGGGCCGCCGCCCAGCGCGGCAACGACGGTTCCCCAACCTGGCTGCAGGATCAGCCGCGCAGCGATCCGTGTGCCGACCGGCGCCTCCGCCTGCAGCTTCGCCGCGAGCGACCCGGCCGCCTGGATGATGGCTCCGCCGGGCGGGATCGGCTCGCCGCCGTTCACGCCGGCCGCGGTCACGACGGCCGACGAGATCGAGGTTCGGGGTGGTGGCCGGGAAGGACTGCAGCACGATCTCGGCCGAGCCCTGGACGGCAGGCGCTCTCGGGCCGAACGCCGGGGTGAGCAGCACCACCTGGCCTTGCGCCGCAACCTGATTGAGACCGTTCAGCGGGCGGCGTTGCCCCGTTCCCTGCCAGGTGCCGAAGAACTTGACCCGGTCGACCTGGAGCCCGCCGGCCGAATCGACGCCGATCGAGGAGCGGGAGCCGAACGGCGGATGGGCGAGCACTCCGCCCGACATGAAGATCCCGGCGGGGTGCCCGTCGCCCGCACTGAAGAGATCGCCGTTGATCCCGGCGACCGTGGCCTGGCTCGAGACGTCCTTCTCGATCTGCGTCACCTTCTCGCGGCCGCCGAGGACCGTGCCGTGGGCGAGCACCGGCGCCAGCTCGTACAGACCTCCCTGGTCGCCCGGCCGCGGAGCCGTGAGCACGCTCACGACCACCGGGCCGTGCGGCGTGAACTCGACCGTCCGGTCGTAGGTGACCCCGGGGAGCAGCGTCGTGCTCTGGGCGTGTGCCGGCGCCGCGCAGGCCGCCGCGAGCACCAGCAAGGTCGAGAAACGACGGAGCATCCCTTGTCCGAGGGTAGCCAAGCCGCCGGAAACCCCCGTGCTTTACGTGGGCTTTACGTCCCTCTTGCGCACGCCGCACGACCCGCGGACAAGGTCAGTGCACATCTCCCGAGGACGACTGGAGGAACTGCATGCGCAAGTTGACGTACATTGCCGCGCTGCTCGTCGCGCTCGTTGCGACCGGGTACGCCGTGGCGGACGGGATGGGGAACGCGAAGAGTGTGAGCGCGGTCGCCGGAACGTTCACGGCCACCGGGGCGAGCACGTCGAGTCGCACGTGCACCACGTCGAGCAACAAGACGATCGTCGTGACGGACGGGAAGTACACCGGGACCGCGATGGGCGATTCCGATCTCACCGGGCCGATCACCGTGCGGGCTCGCAGCGTGATCAACACGACCGACGACATCGGTGTCGTCAGCGGCTCGCTGAAGATCGGTCAGACGCCGGGCGGGAACACGTCCGCGAACTACTCCGCGGTCTACGACCACGGCGCGATCGCCGGTCTGGCGGTCGGACGCGCTCACGGCCCATCCGCCGGCCTCGTCGCGAATCTGTCGGCGACGTTCTCGGCGGCCTCCGGCTTCACCGGCGGCAAGCTCGGCGGCGGGACGTCGGGCGGCTCGGCGGTCGAGGTGGGGAACGGCTCGTGCAAGTCGTCGCATCCGACACCCGAGAAGAGCGAGGCTCACGGGACGATCACCGAACTGTCGGCAACGTTGATCACGGTCGCGGGACTGACCTGCACGATCCCGACGGACAAGTCCGCCGCCGTGAATTCGAAGTACAAGCAGAACGATGTGGCGCACATCCGCTGCTCGCTGGTGAGCGGCGTGAACACGCTGACGGACATCAGCGGCGCAAAGAATCACCACTGACGCCCAGCGCGGAGGGCGCCCGGCGGGCGCCCTCCGCTAGTTTGCCGGTGTGAGCGCCCGCACCGAGCTGGTCGAAGGTCTGATGGCGCGGTTCCCGCACATCCCGCCCGAGGCCGTGCTCAAAGAGGACCTCCTACGCACCGGGATGGCCTTCGCCGACGCGGCGCTGACCGACAATCTCGACGGCGAGGTGAAGCCGAAGTCCTACTTCATCTTCTCCTTCGACCAGAAACCGCTCACGCAGCTCGGCGAAGCAGCGAGACGCCGCCCGCCCGAAGAGCTCGCGCTGACGGGTGGGCCGTATTCGCTGCGGCGCACGATCGTGTCCGTGCGGGTCAACCCCGATTCGCCCTACCGCGTCGTGCGCGACGAGGAGGGTGCGCTGCTCCTGACCCTCGACGGCCGGACCGTCGCCGATGTCGGCCTGCCGCCGATGCCCGAGTACTACCGGCATGAGCTCGCGAACGGCAAGACCGTGATGGAGACGGCGCCCACCATCCAGTGGGGCTACCTCATCTACCTCACCGTGCTCCGCCTCTGCCAGTACTTCGGCGCGAAAGAGGAGTGCCAGTTCTGCGACATCAACCACAACTGGCGCCAGCACAAGAAGGAGGGTCGTCCGTACACGGGCGTGAAGCCGGTCGAGGACGTCCTCGAGGCGCTCGCGCTGATCGACCGCTACGACACGGCGCAGGCGTCCAAGGCGTACACGCTGACCGGCGGCTCGGTGACGAGCACGGTCGACGGCCTCGCCGAGGCCGACTTCTACGGACGGTACGCCCAGGCGATCGAGGAGCGGTTCCCGAATCGGTGGATCGGCAAGGTGGTCGCCCAGGCGCTCCCGAAGGCCGACGTGCAGCGGTACAAGGACTACGGGATCACGATCTACCACCCGAACTACGAGGTGTGGGACAAACGGCTGTTCGAGCTCATCTCACCGGGCAAGGAGCGCTACGTGGGCCGCGAGGAGTGGCATCGCCGCATCTTCGACGCTGCCGAGGTCTTCGGCCCGCGCTACGTGATCCCGAACTTCGTCGCCGGCGTCGAGATGGCGAGGCCGTTCGGCTTCGAGACGATCGACGCCGCGATCGAGTCGACGACGGAGGGCCTCGACTACTTCATGAGCCGGGGCATCACACCGCGCTTCACCACCTGGTGCCCGGAGCCGTCCACGCCGCTCGGCCGTGACAACCCCGACGGCGCGCCGCTCGAGTACCACATCCGGCTGCTCGAGGCCTATCGTGGCGCACTCGAGCAGCACGGCCTGAAGCCGCCGCCCGGATACGGCGTGGCGGGCGCAGGCAACGCCGTCTTCTCGGTCAGCTCGTTCATGGACACGCTCGCGCCGGAAGAGGTCACGGTCGAGGAGGCGGTGCCCGCGTGACGCGGATAGACGTAGCCGAGGCACGGCGGCTGTGGGAAGAGGCCACGGACGAGGAGCTGCAGCAGCTCGCGCAGGAGGTGCGCCACCGCTGGCACGAGCCGAATCACGCCACCTACATGGTGATGCGGATCATCAACTACACGAACGTGTGCGTCGCCCAGTGCGACTACTGCGCGTTCTACGTCCTGCCCAACCAGGAGGGCGGCTACGTGCTCAGCCGCAACGACGTGTTCGCGAAGATCGACGAACTGCTCGAGGTCGGCGGCGACCTCGTCGCGTTCAACGGCGGCTTCAACCCGAAACTGCCGCTCGACTTCTACTGCGACCTGTTCGCAGCGGTACGCGAGCGGTACGGCGACCGGATCGAGTTCTACGCCCTGACGATTGCCGAGTTCGTCTACCTCGCCGACCGCGCGAACCTCACCCACGCCGAGGCCGCCGCACGGCTCCGCGAGGCCGGTGTGCACTGGATCACGGGCGGCGGCAGCGAGATCCTCACCGAGGACTTCCGCAAGCGCCACGCCAAGTTCAAGTACACGGTGCGCGAGTACTTCGAAGCGCAGCGCGCGATCGTCGAGGCCGGGCTGAAGACGACCGCGACGATGGTGATCGGCTTCGACGAGACGCTCGACGAACGGCTCGAGCACCTGCAGCGCACCCGCGACTTCCAGGACGAGACGGGCGGGCTCTTCTCATTTCTCTGCTGGACCTACAAGCCCTACGGCACCGAGTTCGCCGGCATCGAGATCTCGCCGCGTGAGTACTGGCGCCACATCGCACTCTCACGGATCTTCCTCGACAACGTCAAGCACGTCCGCACGTCGGTCCTGACCCAGAACGCGGACGCGTTCCGGGCGCTCGACTTCGGCGCCGACGACTTCGATCTGCCGATCGAGGACGAGGTGACCCAGAAGGCGGGCGCGACCATCGAGCTCGACCTGGGCGGCCTGCTGGCCGTCCCCCGGTCGCTCGGTTACACCGTGGAGTACCGCCGGGCCGAGCGCCCGGCAGCGCTCACGGCGTGACGGTCGCGCGCAGCGCGATCGTCCCCTGACGCCCGCCGAGGTCGATCGTTCCCGACGCGACGTGCAGGACGCCGAGCGACACCCTCCGCACTCGCTCACCCGCGGGCAGCCGAAGGCGAATCCGGACGTGTGACTCCGGCGGCGCAGTGACATCGACGTCGATGCGGGCACCGGTCCGGGTGATCGAGAACGAGACCGGGCCGAAGCTGGTCGGCGCTCCCTGGACGCCGATCGTCTTCCCGTCGGCGAGCCACGCTCTCGGCGTCGAGAACGCGAGGTCGAGCCCGGCCGGAGCGCCGCTCGGGCCGCGCCGCTCGTGCACGAGCAGCTGGCGGAAGGTCTCGAGGTACGACGCGTTCGCGCCCGAGTTCGGCGGCATGTACATCGACCGGTAGTAGGCACCGTCGACCGGCACGACCGAGATCGCCTCGCCGGAGATGTACGTGCCCGCTGTCATCCCGATCGCGATCATGCCGTAGAGGCTGAGCACGAGCTGGTCGGGGTGGTCGTTGTCGGCCATGAACCGCGACATGCTGAGGCCGTACACCGCCCCGAGGCCCGAGCCGTACGGCCGGTTCGAGTAGATGATGTGCGCGTCCGCGCGTGGCACGCCGAGCAGACGCGAGCCGTGTGCCAGCACGTAGTGAACGAGCCCGCGCGCCTCGCGCGAATGCGCCGGGAAGAACCCCGACGCGAGCGCGTACGGCATGACCAGGTTCCAGTACGAGCCTTCGCGGATCGTGGTCAGCTTGTCGTACGGTCCGGCATTCGGCGCGTCGAGCGCGTCCGGCACGAACAGCGAGCCGTCGGACAGGCGGCGGGATGCTCTCCGCAGCCCCGACCGAAGGGCCGAGCCGATGCTGAGCCCGAGGAGCCGCGCGTGCGCTGCGCGGCGCGATGGCCGGTAACGCCCCACACACGGTCGATCGCGAGCAGCCCCTGCCACGCTGCGATCTCGCCGTTGACGCTGTCGACGTCGTAGGGAATGTCGGAGGACAGCTGCTCGGGGCGAAGGCGGCCGCGCGCCGGCCCGCGCTCGACCTGGCGGACCTGGATCTGGCGCACGAGCCGCGCGAGCTCGGGCGTCTCGAGCTGGATGAACGACCGGTCGCGGGTCAGGCGGTAATAGAGAGCGGTGGTCGAGAGCAGATGCCCCGCCCGGAACGCGGTGAACCGCTTCGGCTTCTTCCGGAGCCGGTCGAGCGAGACCTGCAGAATCGACTTCGCGACGTTCGGGAAGCCGTACTCCGCGGCAACCTCGGCGGAGTCGAGCGCCTCGGCAAACGACAGCTCCTCGTACGGGTTCCCGACGCTGTAGCGCCACCCGTAGGCGAGCACCTGCTCGAGCACGCCGAGCGCGGCATTGCTGACGGCCGGTTCCGGCACGTCGAACTGCATGCCCGAGGTGAGGCGGGACGTCCAGTAATTGACGACGGTCGTCCTCGCCGCGTCGTACGTCGGAGCGTCGGCATGAAGCGTCTTCGCCTCGGAGGGGCCGTTGAGCCATTCGACATAGACGGTCGCTTCGTCCCCGCGCGCCACCCGGTACCGAACGACGCCGTCGACGAACTCGGCACCGTCGCTGACGATCAGCCGGGCTCCGCCCCTGTACGCGAGCCGGTCGGGCGCCGCGTGCGCGAGCAGCTTCCACGGCACGAGGCGAACGGTCGCCCCCGAGCGCGCCGCGCTCGCGTCGATCTCGAGCTTCACGAAGCTGACGACGGAACGTGCGCCGTAGGCGCGGCCGACGAACGACTCCTGCCGGTACTTGACGCCGTTCGCGTCCACATACGACGTCTGCACGATCGGCAGGTAGCCGTCGGCGAGCCGGGCCGGATGGAGCCGCTCGGTGCAGGAGCCGTAGCGCTCCCGGCCGTTGCCGACGTAGAAGGTGAGGCTCGGGCCGCCGACGTGACGCGTGATGATCT
Source organism: uncultured Thermoleophilia bacterium (assembly GCA_963779535.1). Lineage (GTDB taxonomy): Bacteria > Actinomycetota > Thermoleophilia > Gaiellales > Gaiellaceae > PALSA-600. Next base: position 112,345 of record CAVZYP010000009.1, read on the forward strand.
CGCTGCCGTCCGCGACGTGGAGCGCGAACACCGCGGGCCCGTAGGAGCTGAAACCGAACGAGAGCGGCACGTAGTAGAAGCCCGAGGGCGTCAAGGGGCGCTGCTGCCGCTGGGTCGCAAGCAGGAGCGGCGCGAGGTACCGCTCCGCCGCCCCCAGCGTCGGGCCGGTGCGCGAGTTGAGCAGCCGGCCGCCCCAGAGATCCGGGCCTGAGTTCACCGCGCGCTGGATCGAGTCGCTGTACGGCGCCGTCGCTCGCGGAGCGGCGCAGGAAACGGAGGCCGGGGCTCCCGTCGCCACGGCGGCACCGAGCAGCGAGAGCGCCGCAGCGAGCCACACGCACATGTGCGCTCTTCCCACGAAGCGAGCCTATCCGGCACACGCCCACGTAGAATCCCGGCCATGTGCCGCAACATTCGAGTTCTCCACAACTTTCAGCCGGCCGCGACCTCGGACGAGGTCCAGGCAGCGGCGCTCCAGTACGTGCGCAAGGTGAGCGGGATGAACAAGCCGTCCAAGGCGAACGAAGCCGCCTTCGAGCGGGCCGTCCACGAGGTCGCGCACATCACGGAGCATCTGCTGGCCGACCTGGTCACGACCGCGCCGCCGAAGGACCGCGAGGTCGAGGCTGCCCGCCGCCGGGCTCGCTCCGCCGAGCGCTTCGGGCGCGTCGCGTAGCGTGACGGTCGAGGCGATCCACCTCGGCGCCGAGGGCGTCGCCGAGCTGTGGGCGGTCGACGAGGTGCGGGCCGTCGCCGGCTGCGGCCTCGAGGGCGACCGCCACTTCCACGCCGACGGAGCACCCGCCGGCCAGGCGCTGACGCTCGTCTCGGCGGAGAACGTCGAGGATGTCGGCCTCGCGCCGGGCGAGACCCGCAGGCAGGTGACGGTTCGCGGGGTCGAGCTGAACGAGCTCGTGGGCAGGCGGTTCCGCGTCGGCGAGGTCGAATGTGTCGGCGTGGAGCTGTGCGAGCCCTGCACTCACCTCGAGGCGATGACCCGCCCCGGGATCATCAAGGAGCTCGTCCATCGCGCGGGCATCAACGCCGACATCGTCGCCGGCGGCGTGATCCGCGTCGGCGATTCGGTTACAGCGCTTTGAAGAAGACGGTCGTGTCACACGGCCGGCCGTCCGGATACAGCGCGTAGCCCGGGATCACACCCACCGTCGTCCAGCCGAGCCCCTTGTAGAGACGCTCGGCGGCGTCGCCCGTCACGGTGTCGAGGACGAGCAGCGTCTTGCCTTCGGCTCGAGCCTCGACCTCCACGTGTTCCATCAACCTCTGGGCGACGCCGCGCCGGCGGGCCGAGCGATGAACGAGCAGCTTGGCGATCTCACCACGGTGTGGCTGGTTCGGCGGCACCGCGAGGATCAGCTGCACCGTGCCGACGAGCTCGCTCCCGTCGAAGGCGGCAAGGATCACGCGACGTCCACGCTCGACCTCGGCGGCCCAGTCCTCGAACGCGGCCCGGGCGTCCTCGTGTGCGAACGGCTCGAGGTAACTGACGGATGCGCCGCCGGCCACGCAGTCGGCGAGCACGGCCGCCAGCGAATCGATCTGCTCGACGAGATCGTCTCCCTCGAGACGCCGGATCCGGATCTCAGCAGGCGCGGCCATCGGGCAATCATTCACGAGCAACGAGACAGGTCGAGTCGGCGGCGGTCGTGGGTCGAGCGGGCCTGTCCTAGGTGTCGTATCGCGGCGGCCTAGGCGACGGCGCCGGTTGCTGCGACGTAACGCAGCTCGGGCACTTCGTCCAGCTCGCCGACATCCCGCGCCAGCTCGAGGAACGTGTACAGGCCCGCCCGCTCCCGCGGGCCGAAGCGATAGCGGAGCTTCTCGAAGTAGCGCGCGAGGAAGCCGGCCGGGTAGCCGTAGAGGTCCGCGGACTCGTACGCCAGCAGCTCGGGGTCGTTGCGCGCTGCCCGCACGGACGCCACCAGGGCATCCTCGAGCTCGCCGAGGCCCGGGTGGGCCGGCTCCGGCGCCGCCCACACGGCGAACACCATCGGCAGGCCGGTGCGCTCGAGCCACAGCCGCCCGAGGTCGTGGTGCGGCGTTGGATCCTCGAAGGCCGACCTCAACGCTGCGTCCCCGATCAGGAGCTTCGCTTCGGCGTCCTCGCCGAGCGGCACCTGCTCCGCGTCCGGGAACAGCACCTTCGTGAGCACGACCGACGTGGCGGACTCCGGCGTCACCGCGACGGTGCGGATGCGCTGCAGAGGCGTCTTGGAGATCAACTGGATCGACTCGACGGCACCTTCGCTCGAGACACACAGCCGCGGGAGCAGCCGCAGTGTCTCGGCGTTGCGCGCGTACTCGATCGAGGAGATCGGCGCGACGTCGAGCTCCCCGCCGACGAGCCGCCGGTTCAGGTCGGTGGGCACGCCCACGATCTCCTCCACGGCAGCGTCGAGCCGGAAGAAGACCGGCGCCATGTTCACGTAGCCGATCCGCCCGAGCTTGATCAGGTCGATGGCCTCGGTCATCCGGCGCGGTCCACCACGGCGTACGTCAACGCTTCCAGTTCCTCCCGGTGAGCATGCGAGCCGAGGGACGATCTCGCGCCGGCAGCGTAGTCGAGCGCCGCCTGTCGCGAGCGGGCGAGCGCGTCCGTCGCAGCAACCCGCACGAGCGCGCCGTCCAGCGGGCCGCCGGCGAGCGCCGCGCGAACGACCTCGTCCTGCTCCGCCGCATAGATGAGCGGCATCGTCGGCGTGCCTTCGCGCAGGTCTGTGCCGGGAATCTTCCCGGTCTCCTGCGTCTGCCCGGCACAGTCGAGGATGTCGTCGGCGATCTGGAAGGCGAGCCCGAGCGCAGCGCCGTAGCCACCGAGGGCCGGATCGCCCCCCGACCCGAGCAGGCACGCCGCCTCGATCAACTTGCCCGTCTTCAGCGCGCAGCGTTCGAGGTAGGCCTCGATCGGCGTTGCGGGGTCGTGCACCTGCAGCTTCTGCATCGCCTCCCCGCGTGCAAGACACAGCGCTGCATCGGCGAGCGTCCCGACCGCCCGTGCATCGCCGGTCTCTGCGAGCACCGTGAACGCACAGGCGAAGAGGTAGTCGCCCGCGGCCTTGGCCGCTTCCACACCGTAGACCGACCAGGCGGCCGGCAGCCCGCGGCGCAGCCGAGCGCCGTCGACGAGGTCGTCGTGCACGAGCGTTGCCATGTGCACCATCTCGACGGCCACGCCGGCCGCAACGGACGGCTCACGGTCGGCCGTGAGGAAACAGAGCAGCGGCCGCAGCCGCTTGCCGCCGGCCGACAGCGCCTCGCCCGCCACCGCCTGCGCAAGCCCGGGCCTCACCGCCACTGCCCGCGCGAGCCCGGCTTCGACCTCTGCCATGTACGCGGCGACACCCGGCGTCGCATGCACCTGCGCGAGCTGCTGGCTCACTCCGACGTCCCGGTGTGCAGCGCGACGATCGAGCCGGCGAGGAGGCGGAAGCGCACGTCTCCGAAGCCGCACTCGCGGAGCATCCGCGTGAGCGTCTCGGCATCCGGGAACCGCTTCACCGATGCGGGCAGGTACGAGTACGCCGAGCCGCCGGGCAGCACCTTTCCGAGTGCGGGCACGACGCGGTCGAACCAGAGCGAGAAGAACGGCCGCAGCGGGCCTCGCGGCTGCGTGATCTCGAGGATCGCGAGCCGCCCGCCGGGACGCAGCACCCGGCGAAGCTCGCGCAGCCCGAGCTCCAGGTCGGCGACGTTGCGCACACCGAAGCCGACGGTCGCCGCGTCGAATGTGGCGTCGGCAAACGGCAGGGCCAGCATGTCGCCCTGCACCCAGTCGAGCGCGGCCGGGCTCCGCCCGGCGGTCTTCCTGCGGGCACGCGCCAGCATCGCCTGCGAGAAATCGAGCCCTGTCACCTTGCCGGCTCCGGCCTTCAGATCCGCGATCGCGAGGTCTCCCGTCCCGCAGGCGGCATCGAGCACACGGTCACCGCTGCGAACGGCCGACTCCGCGGCGAGTCTGCGCCAGCGGATGTCGAGACCCACGGTCATGACACGGTTCATCACGTCGTAGACGGGCGCGATCCGGTCGAACATCGAGCGGACGGCGTCGGGAGCCATCGTCATGAGCTCACCGCGCGCCCCAGCGTGGAACGAGAGCGTTGTCGAGGCCGAGCTGATCGAGCGCGCGACCGACGACGAAGTCGACGAGGTCGTCGACACTCTCGGCACCGTGGTAGAAGCCGGGCGCGAGGAACAGGATCGTCGCGCCGGCGCGCCGCAACGTGAGCATGTTCTCGAGGTGGATCGCCGAGAGCGGCGTCTCACGAGGGCACAGGACGAGCTTGCGCTCCTCCTTGAGGGCCACCGATGCTGCGCGGTGAATCAGGTTCTGCATCGCTCCAGATGCGATCGTTCCGAGCGTGCCCATCGAGCACGGACAGATCACATACGCGTCGACCTTCGCCGACCCCGATGCGTAGGGCGCCTTCCAGTCGTTCGGCTCGAAGACCGTGACGCCGGTTCCGGTTCCCTCGGTGAAACGGGCGAGCGTCTCGTCGCGCGAGAGCCGCGCATCGCCGTACAGCTCCGTCGCGAGCACCTCGATCGCCGCGCTCGAGACCGACACGCCGACCTCGCAGTCGGAAGCGGCGAGCGACTGCAGCAGCCGCCGCGCATAGGGCGCGCCGGAAGCGCCGGTGACACCGAGGAACACACGCATGGCGAGAAAGGTTACGCGCGTAGGACGGCTGAGTCGCCTGTTACTGCTGGGGGCCCTTGGAGGCCTCCAGGAAGTTCGCCAGCGCAAGCAGGTTCCGCGCCCCGAGCCCCTGGAACGACGGCATCGGCGAGCCGGGGTTGACGCACGCGGGACACTTGAGGTGCGCAACCTGGAAGGCGATGCCCTTGTTCTTCGCCCCTTCTGCGCTCAGGTTCGGCGCCCCGGGGAAGGAGCCGCCGACGCCGAGATACGTGTGGCAGTTCAGGCAGCCGGAAACCGCGAACAGCCTCGCACCGGCGAGCGCCTTCGGATTGTTCTGGAAGCCCTGGGTCTTCGCCCACGACGGGATCTTCGCAATCAACTCGGAGCCGAGTGCTTCCTTCGCAGTCGCGCCCTTGTACGTGAGCACGCCCATCGAGAGGACGACGAGGATCGCCGCGATGATCGCGACCGGCCGCCGAGACAGCCTGCGCTCGGAGCGAATGTCGATGAACGGCAACGCGAGCAGCAGCACGAGGCACAGGGTCGGGATGCCGATCGTGCCGAGGATCACCGTGGGCGGCCATTTGAAGATCCGCAGCAGGTAGAAGAGGAAGTAGAAGTACCAGTCGGGCCGCGGGACGAAGTTGATCGTCCCCGGGTCGGCAGGGGCATCCAGCAGCCTGCCGAGCCAGCCGGCTCCTGAGCCGGTGTGATTGCCGGGCGTCGTGTACTTCCAGACGACCGCCAGGCCGATGATCACCATGACGACGATCAGCGACATGACCGTGTCGTGGAACATCGCGTACGGGAAGAACGGCTTCCCGCGTTCCTTGACGTCGGCCTTGTACTGCTGGTAGACGCGGCGGCGCTCGGTGATCCGGTCGCTCGCCATTACTTCCGCCCTCTCGTCCCGAAGCGGGTCAGGCCGCGGCGGGCCTGTGGGGTGACCTTGCCGTTCGCCATCGGGCCCTTCCCTGCTGCCTCCTTCGACCACGGCGGCGACGTGACGCCGAGCCGGACGACGAGGTAGAGATGCAGCAAGATCAGGCCGATGATCGCGCCCGGGACCACCAGCATGTGAATCGCGTAGAACCGCGACAGGGTGTCGGCGTTGATGTAGGTGCCCCCCTGCAGGAACTGCGCGATGAACGGCCCGAGGAACGGCGCGGTGCCGTTGATGTTGATGCCGACGACCGTCGCCCAGTAGGCCGTCTGGTCCCACGGAAGCAGATAGCCGGTGAAGCCCTCTGCGAGCCCCATCGCGAGGAGCAGCACCCCGATGATCCAGTTCAGCTCGCGGGGATACTTGTAGGCGCCGAACAGGAACACCCTCCCCATGTGCATGAACATGAGGATGATGAACACCGACGCGCCCCAGCGGTGCATGCCGCGCACGAGCCAGCCGGCGAAGATGTCGTTCGTGATGTGCTGGATCGAGCTGTAGGCCTCGTTCGGATCCGGCTTGTAGTACATCGCGAGGATCACCCCGGTCAACGCCTGGACGATGAACGCGGTCAGCGTCGCGGCCCCGAGCGTCTGCCACCAGTTGGTGTCGCCCGGGACCTTCCGGAAGAGGAAGTACTTGACGCCGCCGACGATGCCCGACCGCTCCTCGAGCCAGTCGAGCGGATACAGGATCGTCTCCTGGATCTGCTGTCCGCGCGTGGGCTTGACGGCTGCCATCAGTGCGGCGGCTGAATGGGATAGAGCCAGGACTCGAGGCCGTTCACGTGCTCGCCCGGGAACGAGAGCGTCCACTTGTGGATCTCGGCGTTGGCGCCGGTGCCGTCGACATGGGAGACCGAGAACGGCTTGCCGACGAACAGGCGGCCGTTGCGGATCGAGAACGAGTAGCGGTCGAGCGCGCGCACCGGCGGCCCCGCGGTGCGGTTGCCCTCGGTGTCGTACTGCCCGCCGTGGCAGGGGCATCCGAAACCGGCGATCGAGACCGTCGGGATGAGCGTCACATCGGCGAATTCCTTCGTGTTCTTGTTGTCGAGGGGGCCGTTCGGCTGCACCGGGCAGCCGAGATGCGCGCAGTGGTTCGAGATGATCGTGTAGCTCGGCAGCTTGCCGAGCGGCCCGTTGTAACGAACGAAGGCCGTGCGACGCGAGACCTCGCCCTGGCTCGGGTCGGACATCCACGTCGCGATCACGAACTTCCCTTCGGGAAAGTCTCTCAACGGGCCGATGTCGTGGTCTCTCTGGCCCTGCTTGAGGAACGGGGGACCGACCATGAAGCCGAGCACGGGCACGGTCACGAGACCGCCGATCACCGCACCCAGACCGATCGTCGAGGCCTCGAGGAACCGCGAACGGGGAAAGCGCTCTGCCGGCGGCGTGGGCGGCGCAGCGTCGTCGGCCGGAGCTGCCGCTTCGGCCGCGCCCTCGGGAGCCACCTCCGGCGCGTGCGTGAGCTCCGTGCCGGTGGTCAGGTCGCGCACCCAGAGGAAGCCGAAGGCGAGCGCGATCAACGCGCCGAGCCCCGCGACCCACCACGAGACGATCAGGCCGACGAGCAGGACGACGACGCCGACTGCGAAGCCGACAGGCCAGAGACTCGGGCCCGGAACATGGGGGTGTTCGTCGTGCGGCTGCAAAGGGGCTAGGTGGGATTCAAGCGGTCTGGGCCACGGCTGGTCAACGTCGTAACAGGCGGCGCGAACTCTGACGGATTTCCCCGTTCGACGCCGGGAGAACCCTACCTATCCCATACTCGTCCCACCGCCGGTCGACGAGGGCCTGCACCTCGCTCGACATCTCGATTTCGGGCGGCCACTCCCGGGTGCCCTCGAGCGGCCCCTTCGCGGTGGCGTCGATGCCGAGCTTGCCCCCGAAGAACTGCAGCGTGGGCGCATGGTCGAGGTGGTCGAGCGGGCCTTCGGTGATCACCACGTCGCGCTTGGGATCGACGTTGGCGCCGACGTAGAACATGACCTGGGCGTAATCGTGCACGTCCACGTGCTCGTCGACGACGACGATGCCTTTGGTGAGGCTGAGCATCCCCAGGCCCCAGATCGCGTGCATCACCTTCCGCGCGTGGCCGGGGAACGCCTTCTTGATCGACACGATCACGAGGTTGTGAAAGGCGCCCGCGACCGGCAGGTCGTAGTCGACGATCTCCGGCACGGTCATCTTCACGGCCGGCAGGAAGATCCGCTCGGTCGCCTTCCCGAGCCAGGCGTCCTCCTGGGGCGGCTTGCCGACGACGATCGACGGATAGATCGCGTTCCGCCGCATCGTGATCGCCGTGACATTGAAGACGGGGAACTGCTCGGCCGCCGTGTAGTAGCCGGTGTGGTCTCCGAACGGCCCTTCGGTCGCGAGGTCGCCCTTGTCGATGTAGCCCTCGAGCACGATCTCGGCGTCGGCCGGCACCTCGAGGTCGACCGTGACTCCCTTGACGAGCTCCACCGGCTCACCGCGGAGAAAGCCCGCGACCATCAGCTCGTCGATGTGCTTCGGAAGCGGCGCGCTCGCCGAGTAGGCGGTGATCGGATCGAGCCCGAGCGCGACCGCGACTTCCATGCGGCCTTCGGTGAAGAGGTAATCCGCCCGGCCGTCCTTGTGGATCTGCCAGTGCATCGCGGTCGACCGCGGGCCGAGGACCTGCATGCGATACATGCCGACATTGCGCTGGCCGGTGCGCGGATCGCGCGTGATCACGGCCGGGAGGGTGATGAACGGCCCGGCGTCGCCCGGCCAGCATGTCTGCACGGGCAACCGGCCGAGATCGACGTCGTCACCCTGCAGAACGACCTCCTGGGAGGCACCGCGCTTGACGACCCTCGGCCGGGAGTCGGCAATCGACTTCAACGTCCTCAGCCCGCGCACCTTGGCGGCGAGCCCCTCGGGCGGCTGCAGCTCGAGGATCTCCGCCAACCTGGCGGCGATGTCGTCCAGGGAGTCGACGCCGAACGCGAGGCACATGCGCCGCTCGGTGCCGAACTGGTTGATGAGCAGCGGGATCGAGCTGCCCTTCGGGTGCTCGAAGAGCAGCGCCGGACCGCCGGCCCGCACGGTCCGGTCGACGATCTCCGTCACCTCGAGGCGCGGGTCGACCTCGGCCGAGACGCGGATCAGCTCTCCTTCACGCTCGAGAAGAGCGATCCACTCGCGCAGATCCTTGACCACGCGCCGAGTCTAGATGGAGGGGCTGGCGATCGCGGACGGCGCGTAGCGCGGGTCGTGATGTGCTGCGAGCTCGAGCAGAAGGGCGTGCAGGCGCTCCCGCTCCTGCGCGTCGAGCGGCGCGAAAAACTCGTCCTCGACGCGCTGTGAGATCTCGCGGAGCTGAGCGAGCCGCTTCTTGCCGGCAGGCAACAGGCTGACGAGGTGCCGGCGGCGGTCGCCCGGGTCGCGCTTGCGCTCGACCAGTCCGGCCTCCTCCAGCTCGTCGAGCAGGCCGACGAACCAGCTGCGGTCGTAGCCGAGCGCGTCGGCGATCGTGGCCTGGGCGGCGCAGGTTCCCTCGTCGAGCAGGGCCAGCACGGAGTAGTGGTACGGGCTCGCCCCGACGGCCTCGTAGGCCTCCGACGCGCGCTCCTTGATCGCCCAGCCCAGCCGCTTCAGGAGGAACGAGGTGTGGCCGACCAGCTCGCGCGGAGGCCCCACGCCGAGCTTCACGACGGGATTGGTCACCGGTGCGCTCATCGGAGAGAAGTGTAGCTTGCCAAAGCGTGGTGCTGTGGTATCGTTGATTTTGTCCACGATATTGAAGGGAGATAGATGATCAGTTCCTCCATTACACCACACCTTTCCAGGGCCCGGTGGGCGGCCCTCGCACTGATCGTCGCCGCGCAGTTCATGGTCGTCCTCGACATGTCGATCGTGAACGTTGCGCTGGCGTCGATCAAGTCCAACCTGCACTTTTCCCAGCCGAGCCTCCAGTGGGTGATCACGGCCTACGCGATCACGTTCGGCGGGTTCCTGCTCCTCGGCGGGCGCCTGGCGGACGTGTTCGGCCGCAGGCGCGTGTTCCTGACGGGCATCGCCGTGTTCACGATCGGCTCGGCGCTCAGCGGCCTGGCCTGGTCGGCAGCGTCCCTGGTCGTCTTCCGCGCGCTGCAGGGTGCCGGTGGCGCGCTCTTCGCACCGGCCGGCCTCTCGCTGCTCATGACCGCGTACCGCGAGGGACGCGAGCGCAACCTCGCCCTGGGGATCTGGGGCGCCGCGTCCGGGAGCGGCGCGGCGGTCGGTGTGCTGCTCGGCGGCGTCCTGACCTCGTACCTGAGCTGGCCCTGGATCTTCTACATCAACCTTCCCGTCGGGATTGCGCTGATCGTCCTCGTCCCGCGCTTCATCACGGAGGCCCGCGGAGAGCTCGCGACGCGTCACTTCGACGTGGCGGGCGCGACCACGATCACCGCATCGCTGATGCTGCTCGTCTATGCGCTGACGCGCGCGACGCAGGAGGGTTGGGGAACACCGACGACCGTGACGCTGCTCGTCGCATCCGGCGCGCTGGCAGTGGCGTTCGTCGCGATCGAGCGCTCTGCGACATCACCGCTCCTGCCGTTTCATGCATTCCGCGGGAACACGCTCGGGATTGCGAACCTGATCACCTGCATCATCGCCGCGATCGCGTTCTCGCAGTTCTTCATCCTGACGCTGTACCTGCAGCAGGTGCTGCACTACTCGGCAGCCGAGAGCGGGCTCGCGTTCGCCGCGATTGCAGTCACCGTTGCGATCGTCTCGAACGTTGCACAGCGACTCGTCACGATGTTCGGCGCGCGTAGGGTGCTCGCAGCCGGGCTGCTCTCGATGGCAACCTCGCAGGCTCTCCTCGTCCGGCTTCCGGTCGACGGCAACTACGCGACCGATCTGCTGCCGTCGTTCATCCTCGTCGGCGTCGGGATGGCCCTGTCGTTCGTCGCAGTGACGATCGCCGCGCTCCAGGGCGTCCAGCCCGCCAATGCCGGGATCGCATCCGGGCTCGTCAACACGAGCCGCCAGATCGGCGGCGCGATCGGCCTCGCGGCGATCACGACGATCGCGACCACCTACGCGAGCCGGCCGACGGCGACCCTCTCGGCGGCTGCGGCGACAACGCACGGATATCGCGTCGCATTCGGCGTCCTGATGCTCCTCGCAGTCACCGCCGCCGCGCTCACACCGACGATGCGCCCGCACACGGGCGAAGTCGTCGAGCATGCACCGGAGGCACTGCCCGCGTGGGAGGAGGCAGCATGACGACCGAGGACGCGACCGTGCTCGACCGCCGCATCGACGACCTGCTGCTGCAGGCCCGCGGGCTCGTGCTCGTCCGGGAGGTGCTGGCTCGGCGTGGGGCGACCCGCGCCGAGCTCGACGCCCACACGCGCGAGCTCGAGCGTGTTCGGCACGAGCTCGTCGAAGCGATCGGCTAGTACGTCGTCGGGCGAGAGCGGCGACGCTCCGCCCGGCGGTGGCCGGCCCAGTGCGTCAACTCGCCGAGACCGATCACAGCGAGGAAGATCAGGCCGACGATCAGCATGCCGAGAATGACATGTGTGCCTTCACTCGCGGCGTCGAAGATCATGCGGCGACTCTAGCGAAGTGCAAGGCGAGCGCGCTCGCAACCTCGTCCTCCGACGGCGAGCCTCCCAGGGCCCGCGCCGCGCCGACCCACGCCTCGCCGTCGCCCTCTGCACCGTCCGCGCGGAGGGCGGCGCACCGCGCGATCAGGCCGGAGAGCACCGACACCGCCGGAACACCGCCCGCGTCGGCCACCCTGACGAGGCCGTGCGCGTAGAGGTAATCGCCGAGCAGGACGGCCTCGTCCGCATCGGGCGCCGCAAAGAGGCGAGACCGGCCGTAGTGCACGAGGTACGCCTCGTACACCGTCTCGATCCCTGTGGCCAGGTGGTCGGGAGCGAGGGGGGAGAACACTGCCACGAGCTGGCGCTCGTCGCTAGGGAGCAGCGACGGCCGCCCACACCGCGGCTCTCGGCCTCCGCGCCCGCGGCGATCTCGGCGAACACCTCCACTAGCGGTTTCGGCCTTCGAAGAAGGACGAAACTGCGTGAATCGTCTGATCGATCTCCTCGTCGCCGTGGGCAAGCGAGGGGAAGAGGCACTCGTACTGGCTGGGCGCGACGTAGACGCCACGCTCGAGGAGCCCTCGAAACAGTTCACCGTAGAGCTCGGCGTCGAGCTCGGTGAAGCGCTCGACCGGATCGCTTCGGCCCGCGAACAGCGTGAGCATGGCCCCGATCCCTTGCACACGGCCGTACGGGGCGAGGCCTGCAGCGAGGCGTGCGGAGCGCCGCTCGAGCTCGAGATAGACCTCGGGGTCTCGCAGGCGCCGGAGCACCGTGATTCCGGCGGCGGTCGCAAGCGGGTTGCCGCTCAGCGTGCCGGCCTGGTAGACAGAGCCGCCGGGCGCCAGCTGGTCCATCACCTCGCTTCGGCCGCCGAAGGCGGCGAGCGGGAGCCCCCCACCGACGATCTTTCCCAGCACCGTCAGGTCGGGCACGATCCCGAGACGCTCCTGCGCGCCGCCGCGCGCCACGCGGAAGCCGCTGATCACCTCGTCGAAGACGAGCAGCGCGCCGGTTGCGTCGCAGAGCAGGCGGAGCGACTCGAGGAAGCCGGCGAGTGGCGGAACGCAGCCCATGTTGCCGGCGATCGGCTCGACGATGATCGCAGCGAGACCCTCGCCGAACCGCTCGACCGCGGCGGCGACACCGTCGACATCGTTGTACTCACAGACGATGGTGTCCGCGGTGACCCCGCTCGGGACCCCGGGCGATGCCGGTATGCCGAACGTTGCAAGACCGGATCCCGCATCCGCGAGGAACTGGTCGGCATGGCCGTGATAGCAGCCCGCGAACTTGATCACGCGGTCACGCCGGGTGAACCCTCGCGCGAGCCGCACGGCCGACATCGCCGCCTCGGTTCCCGAGGAGACGAGGCGCACGCGCTCGACCGACGGAACAGCATCGGCGATCTCCGCTGCGAGCTCTACCTCACGCTCGGTCGGAGCGCCGAACGTCGTCCCCTCGAGCGCTGCCTCGCGAACGGCCTCGACGGTCTCCGCGTCGGCGTGGCCGAAGATCAGCGGCCCCCACGACTGGACCCAGTCGAGCAGCGTGCGGCCGTCGGCTGTCTCGATGAACGCGCCCTCGCCGCGCTCGACGAAGAACGGCTCAGCGAGCCCGACGCCCCTCATCGAGCGAACGGGCGAGTTCACGCCGCCCGGGATCACCTTCTTCGCCCGGTGCCAGAGCGGAGAGCTGATCAGTCCTGCGCCCACTGCGCGAACTCTTTGGCCCAGTACGTGAGCACGAGGTCGGCGCCGGCACGCCGAATCGACGTGAGCGACTCGATCGCGGCGGCCCGCTCGTCCAGGTCGCCGGCGGCGGCAGCCGCCTTGACCATCGCGTATTCGCCCGACACGTTGTAGGCGGCCAGCGGGAGATCGAAGCGATCGCGCGCCGCCCTGAGCACGTCCAGGTAGGGCAGGGCCGGTTTGACCATCAGCATGTCCGCGCCCTCGGCGATGTCCTGCTCGCACTCGCGCAGCGCCTCGCGGACGTTGCCCGGGTCCAGCTGGTACCCGCGGCGGTCGCCGAACGCAGGTGCGGAGTCGGCGACCTCACGGAAAGGCCCGTAGAACGCCGAGGCGTACTTGGCCGAGTAGGCGATGATCGGCGTCTGCGGCAACTGCTCGCGGATCGCCGCGACGCGGCCGTCCATCATGTCGCTCGGGCAGACCACGTCCGCGCCCGCTTCCACATGCGAGGCGGCGACGCGGGCGATCAACTCGAGCGACGAGTCGTTGTCGACCTCGCCGTCGGAACCGATCACGCCGCAATGGCCGTGGCTCGTGTACTCGCACAGGCACACATCGGTGAGCAGCACGAGCTCCGGCAAGCGCGGGCGGAGCGCGCGCAGCGCCTGCTGCACGACGCCGTCCTCGATCCAGGCACCGGAGCCCTCGTCGTCCTTCTCTTCCGGCAGCCCGAACAGGATCACCGACTTGAGGCCCAGCGCGGCGAGCTCGTCGCACTCACGCACGATCGACTCGACCGTGTGGCGCTCGAGCCCCGGCAGGCGCTCGTTCGACATCGCCTCCGGTGCCACGAAGAGCGGCATCACGAGGTCGTCGATCGTCAAGGAGGTCTCGCGCACGAGATCCCGCAGTTGCCCCGTCCTGCGCAGTCGGCGCAGGCGGGTGATCGGAAAGGAGCTCACGGTCGAAGGGTACGCGTCTTGGCCAGCTCCACCTCCACCGGGACGTCCGTCCCCGACCAAGGCTCGAGCTTGATGCGGTCGGCGAAGAACTCCCAGATCGCACGGCCGACCGCGAGGAACGGCAACGCGATCAGCGCGCCCACCAGGCCATAGACCTCGGCGCCCGCCGCGAGACCGAAGATCACGAGCAGCGGGTGCAGCCGCAGCGCGTTGCCCATCACGTTCGGCACGACGACGTGTCCCTCGATCTGGTGGATCCCGAGGAAGAGCAATGCCACCCACACGGCCGAGATCGGATGAACGACGAGGGCGTAGACGAGCGGCGGGATCGCCCCGAGCCACGGACCGAGATACGGAATGACTTCGGTGATCGCGACGACGACGCCGAACAGCAACGCGTACTGCTGGGCGTGCGGCAGCAGGCCGAGCGCCGCGAGCACCCAGAGACCGAACCCGGCGCTCGCGCCGATGATCAGCGAGAGGAGCGCCTGCCCGCGGACATACGACGCAAGCGCGTGCTCCATGCTGCGCAGCAGCGTGTCTTCGCCCGGTCGAGGCGGATAGCGCCGGTCGATCGCACGGCCGAAGCGCTCCATGTCGAGCAGCATGTAGACCGACACGACGATCAGCAGCACCAGAGAGAACAGCGTCTTGCCGATCGAGATCGCCGCGCCCTCGACGAACGTGACGATCTTGTGCGTGTACTTGCCGACGTCCCGTTGCTGGATCTGGCGGACGAGCTTGTGGCCGCGCTTCTCGACGTGCACCGACTGAAGGTGATGACGTGTCGAGCCAAAGCTGGAGGCGGTCGACGTCGCGGTCGGCGGACGTCTGTCCGGCGGCGCCGTGACGATTCGTGAAGTAGCCGTTGAACCTGTCGGCCGCAGTCTTCGTCTGCCCCACGACCGCGGTCGCCACCGCCACGATGACCACCACCACCGCCGCAAAGAAGGTCAGGTACACCAGAGCGACCGACAGGCCGCGCGGCAAGCGGGCCCGCTGGAGGCCCCGGACGATCGGGTCGAGGAGCAGTGCGACCAGGGCCGCGACGAGGAACAGGAAGACGATATGACCCGCAGCGGCAGCGAGCACCCACGCAAGCACCAGCAGTATGGGCAGCCCGACGAGCTGAATCCAGCGCGGAACCTCGATGCGCGGGGTGCGCCCGTCCGTGCTCACAGAGCCGATGCTACCGCCCGGGTGGTCGCACTTCGCCCTCCGGACTGGGACTGGTCGTTCTCGCTCGAAGGCTCCCTCGCGTTGAAAGCCCCAGAACCGTGCGCTACCGTGCCCTCGATGTCGCCGCCGGCGCCGAACAGGCGTGCCCGCAGGACCCGAACCCGCCACCTCGACCGCGAGCGGCGTCGCCGCCGCCTCGCCGTCCTGCTCGCCGTGCTCGTGGTGGGCATCGTGATGCTCCTCCTGTCCGCCTTCGGCGGCTCCGGCTCGGCCACCCCGGCGGCCGCTCCCCCGGCGAGCGCCGCCCGCCTCCTGCCGGCCGGCCCACCGCTGCCCGAGATCGTCGCCCGCCTGGGCGTGCTCCACCTCCAGCTCCCGGTCAGCCAGTCGCGCGTGACGGCGATCGGGTTCCAGGGCGGCAGCGAAGGCTCGCTCGCGCTCTCGCCGGTCGGCACGCAGGCGAACGAAGGGCTCCTGAAGCGCGTCCTGCACTCGGTCGTCGGCGGCTCGTCCGGACGCGCCGCGCTGGTACCAGCTGCCGGGCGGCCTCGGCCCCGGCTCGTCCTCGATCGACGTCGGGGCGCCCGCCGGCACCGACGTCTATGCGCCGGTCGACGGAACGATCGTCGCGATCGACGACGTCGTGCTGAACGACCGCGTCTACGGCTCGCAGATCGACATCCAGCCGACCGGAGCGCCGTCGCTCGTCGTCTCCGTCTCACACGTCCGGGTCGATCCGTCGCTCGTGGTCGGCTCGTCGGTCACGTCGGCCGGCTCGAAGCTCGGCTCCGTCGTCGACTTCACGCCTGTCGAGCACCAGGCGCTCGCTCGGTACACGAATGATTCGGGGAACCACGTCGTGATCGAGGTACATCCCTCGGCGACGCTCTCCGTGAGCTAGAAAGGTCGCGCTTTGAACATCCTGTTCGTCGCCGACGTGTTCGGCGCACCCGGGCGGCGGGCGGTCGAATCACGCTTGCCGTCGCTCAGGCAGGAGCTCGAGGCGGATTTCTGCATCGTCAACGGCGAGAACGCCGCCTCCGGCCGGGGGATCACCGCAAAGCTCGCCGACAAGCTGCTCGCGAGCGGCGCCGACGTCGTCACGCTCGGAAACTGGGTCTGGGGCCAGCAGGGCTTCGCGCCGTACCTCTCGGGGACCGATCGTGTGCTTCGCCCGGCGAACCTGTCGCCGCACACGCCCGGCGTCGGCCTCGCGGTGCACGACGGGGTCGCGGTGATCAACCTGCTCGGCATCTTCTCGCTCCAGCCGTTCGAGAACCCGTTCCTCGCCGCCGACCGCCTGGTGGCAGAAGCGCGGCGTTCCACGCCGATCGTGGTCGTCGACTTCCACGCGGAGGCGACGAGCGAGAAGGTCGCGCTCGCGCGCTATCTCGATGGACGCGTCACGGCCGTCCTCGGCACGCACACCCACGTCCAGACGAACGATGCGCGTGTGCTCGCGGGCGGCACGGCCGCGATCACGGACGCCGGCATGACAGGCCCGCACGACTCGGTGATCGGAAGCGACGAGCACAACGCACTCAAGCGATTCCTCACGGGCATGCCGACCCGGCTCGAACCGGCGACCCGGGACGTTCGCATCGAAGGAGTGCTCGTCGCCTGCACGGCGGAGGGCCGCGCGACGGCGTGCACAGCCGTGCGTGTCGAGGTCGACTAGGAGGGCTTGGCGCCCGCCGGCCCGCGCACGGACCTGAGCGGAATCACGAGCACGACCAGGAGGACGACGAGCACGAGGTCGCGCGCGAAGACGACTCCGGCGAGGTGGTACCAGTCGGCGTAGCCCCAGTACCGCTGCGGGAACCACACCTGGGTCAGGACGCAGCGCGAGCGTCAGGAGCACCGTCGCAGCGAGCCCGCGCCGGCCGCGCACGAGCGGCACGAGCGGCACGAGCCACAGCAGGAACTGCGGAGACAGAACCTTGCCGAACGCGATGAACGCACAGACCGCGGCGGCGCAATAGCGCACGAACCGGTTGCCGGTCGCCGGCCCGCGCGCGAACGCGACCCACAGCGCGACGAGCACGACGACCTGCAGGACGGCGAATGCGGTCGCGACGCCGCCGTGCCCGTCGACGTTCTGCGAGCCGTGCGAGGAGCTCACCACCGGGTGGCCGAACGTCATGAAGAGCGACGCACCGAGGCTCTCGATCTGTAGCGGTCGCGACGCCTGCCCGCGCAGGCTCGTCCAGACGCCGTTGGGTGAGAGCAGGACGAAGGGCAGGAAGACCGCGGCGACCACCGCTGCACCGGCCAGTGCCGACCAGCCGCGCCCGCGCCGGATCGACCAGACGAGTGCCAGCGGCACGAGGACGAGCGGCCAGAGCTTCGCGGCCACCGCCGCACCGAGCAGAGCCCAGCCGAGCCGGTGGCGCTCGGCGAGCAGCGCGACGATGGCGGCGGTCGCGAGCAGTGCCGGCCAGAGGTCGAAGCGGCTGAGGATCAGGGAGCCGGCCAGCACCGGTGCCAGCGCGACGAAGAACGCCGCTGCGGGCCGGACACGGGCGACCACGAACACGAGCGCGACGCCGCACGCGGCCATGAGCCACGCGAAGGCACGCGGCGTAGTCGCCGAAGGGCGCCGCAGCGATGAACGGCGGCAGGGCGCCCGGTGGGTACTCGACCGCGAAGTCGCGATACGGAATGCGGCCGTGGTGCAGGATCGCGTCTCCGTAGTTCCGGTACGTCGGCCAGTCGACGAGCTGGCCGTGCGCCCAGAACCAGCGATGGACGAGCCCGAAGCAGGCGAGGAACAGGCCGCCTGCGGCGAGCGCCTCAGCTGAGGGCGGGAACCGGCGCGTCAACGACCGCGGCCTTTTCGTCTTCCTGTTCCTGCACGTCTCCCGGGAGCGGCCCGATCAGCGCCAGCGCGATGAACGGGAAGAACCACGGCAGGTAGAGGTAGAACCAGTGCGTCAGGACGAGCTCGAAGCCGACGAGCACGGCTCCCGTGAGCGCTGCCATGCGCAGCGGCGACCGCCGCCGCGGCACCCAGGCGAGCGAGAGCGAGCCGACGACGAGCAGCACCTCGAGGACCCGCTGCACGATCCGCAGGTTGGGCAGGCCCTTGGCGTGGTACTGCCCCCAGTCCCAGAGCGAGAACGGCGAGTCGCGGTCGATCTGGTAGCCGACGGTGCGGTCGTAGAAGACGCGTGCGGCGTGCCACGGGGACGGCTCGAGGAAGAGGACGAAGAAGACGAGCACGGTCGTGACTGCGAACCCGAGCACCGCGAGAGCGCGGCCGCGCCGCGCCTCCGGATAGCCGAGCCAGAGCGGCAAGAGCAGCAGCGACGCGAACTTCGTCCAGCCCGAGACCGCGACGGCGGCACCGCGCGCGACCGGGGTCGTGAGCGCGAGGAAGCCCCAGATGAGCAGCGCCGGAGCGATCGCGTCGTTCGTGTTCGAGCTCGACGCGTATTGCGTGAACGGCCATGCGACCCAGGCAAACGCAAGCGTGGCCGCGAGTCGAGGCCCGCCGAAGCGGCGACCGACGAGCGCCAGCCCGACGATGGCGAGCAGGTCGAAGAGGATCGAGGTGAAATGCACCGCGGGCAGGGAGTCCCACTGGCCGCTCCAGCCGAAGATCGCGTAGCCCGGCAGGTACGCGATGTACGACACCGGCCCGTAGGTGTCTCCGTACGGGTTCGCGTTCTCGCACCGGCCGTTCGTCTGGATCCGGTCCCGCACCTCGCCGTCGGCGTCGGCCGGGCCGCACTTGGGGCGGTCGTCCTCGACCGGGAAGTGACCGTAGGGGCTCTGCCCGTGCGCGATCCGGTCGGCACCGATCACGCCCGAATAGCCGACGTCGATCACATTCGAGGCGCGAACGTTCAGACCGACGCGGAAACCGGCGACGAAGACCGTCGCCGCGGCCAGCACCCAGACCGGCCAGACCGGCGCACCACGCGACGGCCGGTCCGAGCGCGCGATCCACACGCAGCGCACGAGCAGCCAGACGAGCGGCGGATATGCGAGCGGCATCGCTGCGAAGACATTGCCGCGGTTGAAGTACCACAGCGACACCGTGAACGAGACCAGAACGAGGAGGTCGACGTTGCGGACCGACAGAAGCCGCCGCCAGTCGATGAGCCCGACGAGGAACAGCCCGCAGAAGGAGAGCCAGACCCACGCGCTGTTGATCTTCGCGCCGCCGAATGCGCCCTTGTAGCCGCGCGCCATCTTCCAGGCGACCTGCGGCCCGGTCCACGCCTCGGTGACCGAGGCTGTGGCGTCGTCGACCTTGCCGGTCGCGATCTCACC
This sequence comes from uncultured Thermoleophilia bacterium, assembly GCA_963779535.1. Classification (GTDB taxonomy): domain Bacteria; phylum Actinomycetota; class Thermoleophilia; order Gaiellales; family Gaiellaceae; genus PALSA-600. The sequence goes on from CAVZYP010000009.1 coordinate 131,636, forward strand.
CGCCTTGCCCGACCAGACGCCCACCGTCCAGACGCCCTGGCGCAAACGTCGCTTCCGTCACCGGGTTCGGCGGATACCGTTTCAACCAGGCCGCAACCTTCGGGTACGCGAGAAAGTTCTGGATCACCTCGCCGCTCGTCGAGCGCTGCGACTCAGCCGCCGGGACCTGCGGCGTCGGGACCGTCGTGGACGTCCCTGCGCGCGCCGCCGGTACGAGCGCGAGCGCGAGCGCGAGGACAGCAGCGAGTCTCACTTGCGGAAGGACCAGAGCTTGTTGCCCAGGAAGTTGAGCGGCGTGACGAGAATGATCGCGATCGCCTGGGAGAGCACCTTCCGCCAGTCGAGCACGTCGATGAAGAGGACGAGCCAGAGCTGGTTCACCGCGAACGCGAGCAGCGACACGACCAGGAAGCGGGCGCCCTGGGCGCCGAAGTTGCCTTGCTGTCGCGCGAACGTCCAGTGCCGGTTCCACCAGTAGTTGCTCGCCGCCGCGACGACGAAGGAGATCGCGGCGGCGATGTGGGCGCCCCAGCCGAGCAGCGCGGAGAACACCAGCAGGTTGATGACATAGCCGGTGACGCCGACGGCACCGAATTGAGCAAGCTGAACCCAGTTTGCCCGCCGCCGGAGCGCGGCAGTCGTGCGCGAGGAGACGGACACTGGCGCGAGGCTAGCGCACGACGCCGCGCTCAGTGTTCCGGGAACAGCGGGGCCGGTCACCCTGGGAAACCTGTGATGAGCGGCACGAACCGCACCGGGGCGAGCCGCTCCATCCGCAGCCGGCCGTCCCCGTCCAAGACGCGCACGAGCTGGCGGCCGAGCGGCAGGACGAGCCGGCCGCCTGGCGCGAGCTGGCCGAGCAGTGCCTCCGGCAGTTCGGCCGCCGCGGCGGCCACGGCGATCGCCGCGAACGGAGCCCGCGTCGGCACCCCGAGCGAGCCGTCGCCGACGAGCACCTCCACCTCGCTGTGCCCGGTCGCCGCGAGGTTGGCGCGGGCCTCCTCGGCGAGCTCCGGGATCCGCTCCACCGAGACGACCCGGCCGGCGAGCTCGTCGAGCACCGCGGCCTGGTACCCGGAGCCGGTGCCCACGTCCAGCACGAGCTCGTCGCCTTCGAGCGAGAGCGCCTGACAGATCAGCGCAACGATGTACGGCTGCGAGATCGTCTGGCCGTGGCCGAGCGCGAGAGCGGCGTCGTCGTATGCGCGCCCCCTCGCCTCGACCGGCACGAACGACTCGCGCGGGACGACGCGCATCGCCTCGAGCACGCGCGGGTCGGAAATGCCCCGGGCGCCAAGCTGGCGATCGACCCAGTCAGGTCGCACGACGGACCGGCACACCGAAGTGCGCGGCGACGAGCTCCTTGATGCCCGTGATCGAAGCCGGTGGCGGTCCAAGGCCGACGGTCAGCATCGGGACCTCCGAGTCCGCCGCCTCCAGGGAGCCGTGGCTGCCGCCGCCGGAGTGGTGGCGTCCGGCGAGATCGACGAACTCCCAACCGGGTGCGGCCGAGACGATCACCTCACCGGCATTGGGATTCGCGAGTGCGGCCGCGGCGCGTGCCCTTCCGTCCGGCAGGTCGTCGAGCAGTCCCTCGTCCTCGTCGCCGTCCCGCCGCACGACCATGCGCCCGTCCTCCTGGAAGAGCACGATCCCGGCCGACGGCTGCCCGTCGAGCCGTTCGGCGACCTCACGCGCGCGTGCGGTGTAGACCATCGCCGCCCGGTTCGAGGCGGTCACGAGATCGCCGCCTGCATCGAGGCTCGCGACGTTCTCGACCCGCGACTGGCCGTGGTCGGAGCACACGACGACCGCATAGCGCTCGAGGAACGACTCCGGGCCGCCCGCAGCGTCCATCAGGACCGCAATCGCAGCGTCGCTGCGTGCGAGGGCCTCGTGCGCGCTGTCGGGCCCGGCGGCATGTGACGCGTAGTCGTAGTCGGGCAGGTAGTAGACGAGCAGGTCGAAGCCGTCACGGGTCACGAGCCAGCGTCCGACCGAGGCGGCATACGCGTCGATCGACCCGAGCGCGCGATTGCGGACGGCGATCGGCGATCCGGTCCGGTCGCTCTCGTAGAGGGAGTACCAGAAGAACCGCTTGGGCCCGTAGACGGCGGGCACGCCGGGAATCGTCGGCAGGTGGCGGGTGCGGCCGCGGTAGCACGTGATGTTGATCGCCGCCGTCGTCAGGCCGGTGTCCTCGAGCGCCTCGTAGATCGTCTCGGCGTCCTTTGACAGGTGGCGCAGGTTCAGGTCGATGATCGTGTCGCGCAGCGAACGCGCAAGGCCGGCTGCCCAGACGGCCCCGAACGACGAGCCGTATTCGACGATGCGCTGCTCGGCGCGGTTCCACCAGACGAGGTGCGGGATGTGGTGGACGTCGGGATGAGCTCCCGTCGCGATCGAGGACAGGCAGACCGGTGTGAGCGACGGGAAGGTCGAGGCGGCGCGGCGATACTCACCGTGCTCGGCGAGGAAGCGCAGCGCAGGCGCGTCGGCGCTCTCGAACATCGACGGCGTGAGACCGTCGATCACGACCAGCACGACGGGTTTCGGCGCCGCCATTCAGTCCCGCGCGAGGGTGCGAAGACCGGCGTGAGTCTCGGGAGCGCGGCGCCGCACGCGCGCGCCGAGGATCGGCACGACGACCGCCTCGAGGTAGCCGACCACGGGAACGAAGGCGAGCGCCGCACCGATGAGCGCAACGATGCCGAGCAGGATCGACGTGCCGCCGCGCGTCCCGCCGCGCCGCAACGCGCCTGCGACGAGCGGCGCCGAGCCGAGCGCGCCGCACGCGGCGCCGACGAGCGCCGCCGACCGCCTGTTCCCAACCGCTGAAGGCGAAGGCGAGCGCGACCGCGATCACCGCGCCGATGACGAGGCCGACCAGCGCGCGCCGGAAGACGGCCGTGGCGGCGAGGCCGAGCGCCGTCCCGAGCCCCACGAAGATCCCGATCGTGTACCAGTCCCCCACGACCACGAGTGTACGTTCCCGCCGGCTCAGGCCTCCAGCCGGGCGATCACCGCGAGGGTGAATTGCGCTGCCCGTGCGCCGTCGACGACCCGGTGGTCGAACGTGACGCTGATGTTCCCCATGGCGCGCACGACGATCTCGCCGTCGCGCACGACCGGGCGCGGCCCGATGCGATGAACCCCGAGAATGCCGACTTCGGGATGGTTGACGAGCGGGGTCACGAAGAGCCCCGCGAGCTTGCCGGCGCTCGTCACCGTGAACGTCGAGCCACGCAGCTCCGCCGCATCGAGCTTTCCCGCCCGCGCCCTCTCTGCGAGATCGTCGATGTCCACGCGCAGCTCGTCGAGGCTGCGCTCGGCGCACCCACGGACGACGGGAACGACGAGCCCCTGTTCCGTCTGCACCGCGATGCCGAGGTCGTAGCGGTCGAGATAGACGATCTCGTCCTCCTCGAGGCGCGCATTGAGCTCGGGGAACTCCTGCAGCGAGAGCGCGGTCGTCCGGAGGACGGTCGGGAGGAGCTGCGCCAGGTCGACATTCGAGAAGTCGCACTCCTCGACATAGGTGACCGCGGGCACCTCGCGGTGCGCGCGTGCCAGGTGCTCGACGATCTGGCGGCGGACACCGCGCACCTTCTCGCGGCGACCCTCGGCCGGCGGCTGCGACGGGCCTGCGGCGCGGCGCACGTCGTCCTCGGTGATCCGCCCGCCGGGCCCGGTCGCAGCGACCGACTCGAGCGGCACACCGAGCTCCGCCGCGATCCGCCGGACGAGCGGCGTCGCCTGCACGCGCCCAGCGGCCGTGTCCCGTTCAGACAGGTCCAGGGTCTGACCCCGGGCCCTGGCCGGCGCGGACGCGGCCGGCTGAGGCACGGCCGTCTGGGCGGCGTCGCCGCCGATCACGACCAGCACCGTCCCGACGGGGACGACGTCACCCTCGGCGGCACGGATGCTCGTCACCCTCCCCGCCGCGGGCGAGGGGATCTCGACCGTCGTCTTGTCGGTCTGGATCTCGACGAGCGGCTGGTCCTCGGCGATCTCGTCACCCTCCGCGACCAGCCAGCGAGCGACCTCTCCCTCGGTCAGCCCTTCGCCGAGGTCGGGCAGCTTGAACTCGTACGGCACGCGTCGAGGCTACCTGCGCGGCCGCCCGATCCAGGCGTCTGCAGGGACGATCAGGATGCGCAGGCCGTCGCCGGCACGCCAGAGCGACACCGCCTGCTCGCTCCCGTCCAGGAGCGGGGCAACGTCGCGCGGAACGTAGCCCGCCTGCAGTGTGCGCTCCTCGTTCCAGACGGCGACGGCATTCGCATCGTGCTCGTTCGTGGGCTCGGGCACGAGCGCGAGGGGCCGGGCCGGGTCGAACGTCGCGTCGGCGACCGCCTCGGAACGGAACGACACCCCCGCGACGGGCACGACGCGGACGCGGGGGTCCTCCCACGCAACGCGCTCGCCTGTTGCCGCATCACGCAGGTGGTAGCCGGCGCCCCGCCGGTCGCGCTCGAGCCACAGCCTGAGCCGCGGCGTGTTCAGCGGCGTATCACAGGAAGGTCCGCACGGCGGCGGCGACGCGCGCGACAGAGGGAACGTACGCGTCCTCGATCGTCCAGTACGGGTACGGAACGTCGAACCCCGTCACGCGCAGCACCGGGCCTTGCAGGTCGAAGATCGCTTTCTCGGCGATGATCGCCGCGAGCTCGGCGCCGAAGCCGACGGTGCGCGGTGCCTCGTGCACGATCACGACGCGGCCCGTCTTCGCGACCGAACTGAGAATCGTCTCCTCGTCGAGTGGCCGGAGCGACCGGATGTCGACGACCTCGCACGACGCCTCGCCGGCGAGCTCGCCTGCCGCTCGTTCGCACACGGGCACCATCGCGCCGTACGCGATCAGCGTCACGTCGGTTCCCGCCCGCGCGATCCGTGCCTGCCCGAGCGGCACCACGTGCTCGCCTTCCGGCACCTCGCCGCGTGCGGTGCGATAGACGAACTTCGGTTCGAAGATCACGACCGGATCGGGATCGCGGATCGCCGCGGCCAGCAGTCCCTTCGCATCGGCGGGGGTGGACGGAATCGCGACCTTGATCCCGGGTGTGTGCACGTAGTACGTCTCCGGTGAATCGTCGTGCAGTTCGGGCGCGCGGACGCCGCCGCCGTACGGCATGCGGATCGTGATCGGAAACTCCATGCGGCCGCTCGTGCGCCAGTGGTAGCGGCCGACGTGCGTGATCAGCTGATCGAGGCATGGATACGAGAACGCGTCGTACTGCATCTCGACCACCGGGCGCCAACCGGCCATGCACAGTCCGACCGCGGCGCCCAGCATGCCTGCCTCCGCGAGCGGAGCATCGACGCACCGGTCGGCGCCGAACCGGTCGAGCAGCCCTGCCGTGGCCCGGAAAACGCCTCCGGCACGGCCGACATCCTCGCCGAGCACGAGCACGTTGTCGTCACGCGCCAGCTCCGTATGGAGCGCGTCGTTCACAGCCTCGACGAGCGTCAGGTCAGCCACGGTGAAGGTTCGGCGGAGGATCGACATAGGCCCGCGAGAAGAGCAGCTCGGGCTCGGGCGGCGGCTCGGCTTCGGCCGCAGCGATCCCCGCGCGCATCAGGTCTTCGGCGTCCGCGCGCACCGACGCGACGAGCTGTTCGTTCAGAAGCCCCGCATCGCGCAGGAACCTCTCGTACCTGCCGACGCACTCGTTCGCGCGCTCCTCCTCGACGCGCGCCAGATCGATGTACGCGCGCGGGTCGTCTGCCGTCCCGTGCGGTGCGGCGCGGTAGTGAACAGCCTCGATCAACGTCGGGCCCCCACCGGCGCGGGCCCGTTCGACGGCCTCGCGGGCCGCTTCGTAGACGGCGAGCACGTCGAGGCCGTCGACCCGCACCCCCGGAATGCCGTAGCCGACAGCCTTGTCCGCGAGCGTGTCGGCCCGCGTCTGCGCCTCGATCGGCGTCGAGATCGCCCACTGGTTGTTGTTGCATACGAACACCGCAGGCGCGTTCATCACAGCGGCGAAGTTCACGCCTTCATGAAATGCGCCCTCGCTCGTCGCACCGTCGCCGAAGAACGCCATCGCGACGACCTTCTCGCCCCGCAGTTTCTTCCCCCAGGCCAGCCCGGCTGCGTGGGGAACGTGCGTCGCGATCGGCACGCAGATCGACGCGATGTTCCAGTCGGCCGGGCTCCACCAGCCGGACGGATGCCCGCGCCACCACTGCAGGATCGTCGCCGCGGGCATGCCGCGCACGAGCCCGATCGCACCCTCTCGATACGACGGAAAGATCCAGTCGTCGTCGCCGAGCGCGAACGTCGCACCGGCCTGAATCGCCTCGTGGCCCCAGGCGATCGCATAGGTGCCGATGCGGCCCTGGCGCTGATACACGACGGCACGCTCGTCGAAGGTGCGCAGCAGCACCATGCGGCGATACAGCTCGAGGAGCTCGCTCTCCGCCAGGCTCGTGGTGTGCCGCAGGGCGTCGATGGAGGCCATGCGTCGCGGAAGCTACCTGAGGCCCACCCCGGCGGCCTGCCAGGAGAGCTGATCCGCGAGGGCGATCGCGGCGCTACACCAGCACAGAGACCGCATCGCGTCTTGCCTCGAAAACGACGTTGTCGAAGTCGCCGAGATCCTCGCCGTCTGCCTGGACCGGCAGCGGCCGGTCGCACCGGACCTCGATGCGATCGAGATCGTGTCCGGTCATCACCCAGTTGGCGTAGCCGTTCCCGCGCACGATCCACGAGAGGATGACCGGCACATCGCGCGCACGCACGCGGGACGGCGCGACGAAATCGATGCCGGCTTCGAAGCGCGCTCCAGGAGCGATCCGCAACGGCACCGAGCCGACATACGAATACGGATCACAGTTCGCAACGAGCACGAACGCGGCGCGCCCAACTCCCTCGATCTCGAGCTGTGGGCTCCACCGGCCCCGATGTTCGAAGATCATCTTCCCGATCGCGCGGATGAACGCCAGATCGCCCGGGCGGGCTCCGCCGGGCGCGCGCCCCAGAGCATCGAGGCGGCGGACGGCCTCTGCATCGAACCCGACTCCGGCGGAGAAGCAGAAGCGCCGCCCGTTCACGGATCCCAGGGAGATCCGGCGCAGCCGCGACGCCGGCGATCGCCGCGCCGGCAGCTCGGGCGGCCTCGACCGGATCGCGCGGAACGCCGAGCGCGCGCGGCAGGACGCTCGTTCCTCCGCCGGGCAGGAACCCGAACGGAACCTCACCATCCGCGCCGTTCAGCGCCTCGTTGTAGGTGCCGTCGCCCGAGAAGACGAGGATCGCGTCGACGTCCGACGCTGCTCCGTCCGCCGCGAGCTCGGTGGCGTGGCCGGGACGTTGCGTGAACTCGGTCCGCAGGTCGATCCGCTCACGCAGCGCGTTCTCGACCTCGGTGATCCGGGCGCCCGTGACGTGCGTCGAGTAGGGGTTGACGATCAGGAGGGCGCGCTTCACGCTTGCGAGCATGCCACGCCGCACGGCCCTGATCGTTCCGGTGCCGGAAGCCGAGCCTGCCGTGGGGGCGATCCGGCTCGATCACGACTGGTCGGCGGCGCGTGGTGTGCCGGCTCACGTGACGATCCTCTTCCCGTTCGTGTCGCCGGAGGCGGTCGACGAAAGGGTGCTACGCGAGCTCTTCGCGAAGTTCGCCGCTTTCGACTTCACCCTCGACCGCCTCGAGCGCTTCGAGGACGGCCACGTCTGGCTACGCCCCGATCCAGCCCGGCGCTTCGCCGATCTGACGGCGGCGGTCTGGCAGCGCTGGCCCGAGTGCCCGCCCTACGAGGGCGCCTTCGACGAGGTGATCCCGCACCTCACGATCAGCGAGACACCGCTCGACCTCGAGCTTGCCCTGCCGATCGCCGCCCGCGCGCACGAGATCGCGCTGATCGAAGAGGACGAGCCCGACGGGAGGTGGAGGATCCGCGCGCGGTTCGCGCTCGCTCAGTCCGGAGTCGCGTAGCCGCGCATGCCGTCGAGCAGCGTGGCGTAGAGCCGGTCGGCGAGCTGGTCGGTGCTCGAGCCTGGGCGGAGCCAGGTGTAAGCCCAGTTGGCCGCAGACAGGAAGAGCAGCGCGGCGGTCGCGACATCGAGATCGGTGCGCAGCTCGCTGCCCTCGACCCCGTCGCGGTAGAGCGCGCGAATGCGTTCCTCGTAGCGGTGGCGCTCCGCGATGAAGCGGTCGCGGCGCTCTCCCTCGAGGTAGCGCCACTCGCGCACGAAGACGGTCGCGATGTCGAGCTGGCCGGCGACGACGGCGAGATGCGCCCGCAGCGCCAGGCGGATGCGCTCGGTCGCCGGGGCGTCCCCGGGGACGGCGTCGAGGCCCGCGTGGAAGGCTTCGGCGCCCTCCCAGGCGACCTCCCAGAGGAGATCCTCCTTCGACGCGATGTGGTGGTAGAGCGAGGGCTTCTGCATGCCGAGCGCGTCCGCCAGGTCGGCGAGCGACGTGCCCGGGTACCCGCGCTCGGCGAAGAGCCGGGCAGCGATCCGGGTGAGCTCCTCACGCCTCGACGACATCTATGATTCCCAGCCTAACGATCGGTAGGGAGGCTCACGGCGTGGACGCTCGGACGCAGGAATTTCTGGCGCACGTACAGGACGGCGGACAGGTCGAGGCGACGGATTGGCTGCCGGACGACTACCGGCAGAAGCTGCTCAAGTTCATCGAGATGCACGCGAACAGCGAGCTGATGGGCGTGCTCCCCGAACGGGAGTGGATCCTGAAGGCACCGACCCTGCAGAGGAAGCTGGCCCTGACCGCGAAGGTGCAGGACGAGGTCGGGCACGCGCAGCTGCTCTACCGCGTGGCCGAGGATCTCGGCAAGCCACGGGCCGAGATGTTCGCCGACCTGCTCTCGGGCAAGGCGAAGTTCCACAACGTCTTCCACTATCCGACCGAGACCTGGGGAGACGTCGGCGTGATCGCCTGGCTCGTCGACGCAGCGGCGATCATCTCGCAGAAAGCGCTGCTCAAGTGCTCCTACGCGCCGTACGCGCGGGTCATGAAGAAGATCTGCTGGGAAGAGTCGTTCCACATCCTCCACGGCCGGGACGTGATCCTCGCGCTGATGACAGGCACGGCCGCGCAGCGCGAGCTCGTTCAGGAGTCGCTCGACCGCTGGTGGGGGCCGCTGATGCAGTTCCACGGCAACCCGATCCCGAGTGAGGAAGATCCGATGTACGTGTGGCGGATCAAGTCGCAGGGCAACGAGGAGGCGCGGCAGCAGTTCCTCGAGGGGTACGTGCCGCAGATCTGGGAGCTCGGCCTCACCGTGCCCGACCCGCACCTGCGCCGAGGCGACGACGGCGTCTGGAGCTACTCCGAACCGGACTGGGCGGAGCTCAGGTCGGTCGTCACCGGCCACGGCCCCCGCTCGCAGGACCGGCTTGCCTTCCGCGCCCGCTTCCTCGAGCAGGAGCAGTGGGTGCGCGACGCGCTTGCGGCCTGATGCTGTTCGAGGTCTTTCGCCAGGAACGGAAGGGGCCAGCCGTTCCAGCATGCGGGGTCGGTCGAGGCGCCCGACGCCGCGTTCGCCGACGCCTGGGCACGTGAGCAGTACGGCCGCCGCGGCGAGTCGGAGGCGTTGTGGCTCGTGCCGCGCGAGTCGATCCATGCGATCACCGAGTGGGCCGACGAGTTCGACCTCAAGTACCGCCGCGTCGACGGCTACTCGATCAAGGAAAGGTTGCGCATCGCACGTGAACGCGCGGGCATCGCTCCTTCTGTCGATCGCTGACGACGAGCTGATCCTCGGCTGGCGGGACTCGGAGTGGACCGGGATCGCGCCGACGCTCGAAGAAGACGTCGCGTTCTCGTCGATCGCGCAGAACGAGATCGGTCATGCGCGAGCGCTGTACGAGCTCGCGGCACTGGAGCTCGACACCGACGCCGACGCGCTCGCGTTCGACCGCGAGCCGGACGACTACCGCTGCGCGCCGCTCGTCGAGCTGCATCTGCTCGAGTGGGCGCACACGATCGCCCGCCGCTATCTCTACGAGGAGGCCGACCGCATCCGCATCAACGGCCTGATGCAGTCGGAGGACACCGAACTGGCCGGCCTGGCGACGAAGATCGACCGCGAGGAGACCTACCACCGGCTGCACGCGGAGCTCTGGGCGGCGCGCCTGCGCGACGAGCCGCGGTTCAGGGACGCGGTCGAGGAGCTGTGGCCGCTTGCGCTCGGCGTGCTCGAGCCCGAGCAGCGCCCCGAGCTCGCCCAGCGCATCGGCCTCGAACCGGTGACCGCGATCGAGCGCGGCGCGCACCTCCCGGAGCTCGCCGGCCTCTGGGACACCATGACCGAGGTGCGGCGGTCGATTCCGGGCGCGCAGTGGTGACGGCCGAGGCCGTCTGGGCCGCGCTCGACGAGATTCCCGACCCCGAGATACCGGTCATCTCGCTCGTCGACCTCGGCGTGATCCGCGACGTGAGCGTGGACGGAGATCGCGTTCGCGTCGAGTTGACCCCGACGTTTCTCGGTTGCCCGGCGCTCGACGCGATGAAGCGCGCACTGGAGTCGAGTGTCGCGGCGCTCGGCGCGGAACCGGAGATCGCGGTGATCATGGACGGCTCGTGGTCGACCGACCGGATCACCGCCTCCGGCCGGGAGAAGCTGCGCGCTGCGGGCTTCGCGCCGCCGGCGCCGCGCAGCGCAGGGCCGACGACACTCGTGCAGCTCCAGTCGAAAGCGTTCCGCTGCCCCTACTGCGGGTCGACCGAGACCCGGCTCGAGAACATCTTCGGCCCGACACCGTGCCGCTCGATCCGCTGGTGCGAGAGCTGCCGCCAGCCGTTCGAGCAGTTCAAGACGATCTAGGGTCGCCAATGTGCTGGCGGGCCCACCGGGCGAAGAGCGATGCATCAAGGAGAGCTAATGCGGAGTCACCGCAACCCGCTCCGATCAAGGTCGCAGTGATCGCCGATCAGACGGGCCCGCTGTCGTTCATCGGCCTCGCGAACGCGAATGTGGCCCGGATCGTGAGCGACGGAACGCCGAGGGCGGCCAAGCTCGTCGGGCGTGATCGGGTCGATGTCGTCTTCGGTGCGATCCTCGCGCCGCTCCTCGAGCCGTTCAGGACGATCCGGAACGGCGACACGGTCGTCCCGGACCACGATGCGCTTGCCTTCGATTCGGATGACGTCAGCCCAGGGGACGACCTCGTGCCGGCGGTGGCTGCGGATCCCGAGGTGCGAGAGCCACGCTCGCTTGCCCACGCAGATGCCGGTGATCTGAAGCTTCGAGCCCGTCAGTTCGCCGCGCAGGTCGTGGCAACGACCGAGCGTACGACCGGTGTGAGTTTCCACCAGGCGCGATCGTTCGCGACGAGCAGGATCGGAACGTACGTGAGCGGAAGTGCAACGACGGAGAAGATGACCGCGTACTCGGTGAGAACGACGGGGTCGACGCCGGTCATCACGATTCCCATTGCGAGGACGAGTAGAACCATCCAGGTCAGCGCAAAGCGAGGGGCGCCTGCCGGATGGCGGTAGCGCCCCCATTCCCAGCCACAGAACTGGGCGAGGTTGTAGGCGCCCGAGAAGACCGTGTCGATCGAGGCGCCGCCGACCGCGAACAAGATGCCGACGAGCGCGATCAACAAGCCGATCTGGCCGAGTGTGTCGCTCGCGCCGAGTCCGATCGTGCCGAGGTGCTCCGGCGAGATGCCGTGGCCGAGGAAGACCGTGGCGCCGATGATCATGAGCGCGATCGAGAGCGTGCCGCCCAGGCCGTACCCGATGATCGCATTCGCCTGGTTCATGCCGATGTCTTTCGGCTGCCAGCGTTCCTCGACGCCGCCCGAGGAGTAGAAGTAGACCTCGTAGGGCGTCATCGCGGCGCCGAGCAAGCCGATGACGAAGTACAGGTACAGCGTCGTGTTGTTCTGGGAGATGTGCGGGACGAAGCCGCTTCCGACCTTCGCCCAGTCCGGGCCGGCCTTCACCGCGGCGACGACGAACACGAGCATGCACAACCCGCCGTACCCGAAGGCTCGCTCGATCCACTGGAACGACGTCACCCAGATGATCACCGCGAACGCGACTGTCGCGATCAGGATCAGCCAGCGATAGGGCAGCCCCGAGAGGAGTTGAAGTGCGATCGCGACACCACCGAGCTCGCAGGCAAGCGTCATCAGGTTGACGATCTCCGACGACACGAGCGCCCCGAGCGCCGCCTTGAAGCCGACTCGCTCGCGCACTGCGTCGAACACAGCCTTGCCCGACACGGCGGCGACGCGCCCGCACATCTCCGAGTAGACGATGATCCCGACCACACCGATCGGGATCACCCAGATCAGCTGGTAACCGAACGTCGCTCCCGCGGCCGTGTTGAACACGAGGTCACCGATGTCCACGAACCCGCCGATCGCGGCAAGGATTCCCAGGGCGAGCCCGAGGAGCTTGTTCACACACAACCTCCGAGCCGCCTCAGCTGCTCCTCCACGCTCGCGGCAGCGGCCCGATCGGAAGGGCTGTCCTGGAGCCGCTGCAACACGGCCGCGAGCCACGACGCATCCTCGGCCTTGGCACGAACCTTCCGCTCGATCGACCGAACGGCGTCTCGACGGCTCAGCGCGTCTGCAAGATTCGAGGACTGGATCCGCAACTCCTCGGCCTGCTCACGCGTGAAGTTGGCCGTGGTCTTCCCCCGCGCCGTGTCGTGGGCGAGCAGCGCACCTTCGCAGGCAATCGAATCGACGGTCGCCGCATCGTTCGTCAGCGCATGGCGGTCGACCGTCCCTCCGTTGCAACCGGCAAGCAAGGCCGCCAGCGCGGCAACGACGAGATTACGCCTCCGCACCAGGCGGGTGAGATGCCCGTCCTGCAAGCCTTCAATCCTTCCGACCTCGACGAAACCGGCGCCACGAGCGCAAAATGCAGTAGCTTCGGGGACATGACGGCGGCGGCCCCTGCTCGGATCTCCCGCGTGCGGCGGCTGCTCGCCGCAGCCGGCCTGAGCGTCGTCGCCGCGCTCGCGGCGGCGGCCGTCGCCGGCGGCGCCGAGTCGGGCGGCGGGCAACCGGTCGGCCGTGCATCTGCTGCGGCTGGGGCCGGGCGCGCAGATGACGGTGCCCGGCACGAAACTGCATTGCGCTGTCTCCGCGGCGGTCGGCCCGACGACGATCGTCTGCGGCGAAGGCAGCGCCCGGTCGCCCCGGCCGGGCAGCTACAGCTTCGCCGTCGCGAACGCGACCCTGCTCATCCTCAGGGCCGCGCAGTCCTCGACGCCGTTGCAGGTCAAGCGCGAAGCGGAGCCGTCGGGCTCCGGCGGGAACTACCCGAGCCCGGCGACCACGGGCGGGACCTTCCGTGCGCCGGTCGGAACGGTCGCGACGGTCGGTGGCACCCACATCTTCTGCGCGGTCGAGCGCCTGCAGGGAAAGACGTACGTCACGTGCGGCCCGGCCGACGGCTCGGCGCAGTTCTTCGTCAAGAGCTACATCGGCGCGGTCTCCGAGCAGGACATCTCCGTCACCCGCAAGCTCGACCAGAAGCGGACGAAGACCGTCTTCGAGCACAAGCAGCCCTGAGCCGGAGGTCCCGTTGACGACTCGGCGCACCCTGGACGACCTGCTCGCGGCGGCGCGCAGCGACGATCGAGCGGTTCGAGCCCACGGAAGCATGGGCGGCCGCCAAGGACGGTGCCTGCATCGTGGATGTTCGCGCAGCGCCCGCCGACCTCGTCCCCGGCTCGCTCCACATCCCGCGCACGGTGCTGGAGTGGCGACTCGATCCCAGCAGCACGTCGCGCAGCCCCTACGCGCCGGAGCTCGACGAGCGTGTCCTCCTCCTCTGCGACCACGGCGAGTCGTCGAGCCTCGCAGCGGCAACGCTCGTCGAGCTCGGCTTCTCGCGCGCCGGTGACATCGTGGGCGGGTTCGCCGCCTGGGTGGCGGCCGGGCTGCCCGTCGTCGCTGCCCCTCCCGCGGAGGAGGGACTGCCTGGGATGGCGCCCAGGGTCACCGCGAACGAGTAAAGTCGGCCGATGGCGCACGTGCGCATCCTCTACTGCCCCGTCTGAAGCGGGTACGACGAACGGGCTGCGAGTCTCGCAGCCGAGGTCACGGCATCCGGGCACACGGCCGAGATCGCAGCCGGGAAGAAGAGCCAGTTCGACGTCTTCGCCGACGACGCGCTCGTCTTCTCGAAGCAGCATGAGGGCCGCTGGCCGGAGCCGCCCGAGATCCTGGGGGCCCTCGGCTAGTCTCGACCGTTGTGCTGGCCGGCGTAGGCGCAGCTGCCTCGCAGGCCTGGCCTGCATTCGCCCTGGTGACGGGCCTGCTGCTCGTCGGCGTCGTCGCCGAGCGGGACGGCCTGTTCGCCGCCGCAGGAGCCCGGCTCTCACAGCCGCCGCTTCCTCCGCGGGCGCTCCTCGTCGCAGCGCTCGGGCTCGTCGCCGTCGTCACGGCAGTGCTCAACCTCGACACGTCCGTCTTCTTCCTCACGCCGGTCCTGCTGCATCTCGCACGGCACCGCGGAATCGACGAAGCACCGTTCCTCTACGGCACGGTGTTCATGTCGAACGCCGCGTCGCTCTTCCTCCCTGGTTCGAACCTCACGAATCTGATCGTGTTGCATCACGAGCGCGTCTCGGGCGCGACCTTTCTCGCGCACATGTGGCCTGCCGCGGTTGCTTCGGTCGTCACGACAACGCTGGTTCTGAGCATCGCGTTCTGGGGCGCCCTCGGCGCTCCCGCCGGCCGGCACCCGAGCCCGCGCGCGCGCACTTCGGTCTCGGCGCCGCCGGAGTGGCCGTCGCGACGATTCTCGTCCTCGCTCTCTCGTCACCCGCGCTGCCGGTACTCGTCGTCGGCGTCGCCGTCGTGCTCCTCGCTCGCGTGCGCGTGTTCGCGACCGCCGACCCGCGCGTCCTCATCGGCCTGTTCCTGCTCGCCGTCGCGGTCGGCTCCATCGGGCGCTGGTGGCACGGCCCCGAGCACCTCGCGAATTCGTTCGACCGCTGGCAGACCGCGGCGACCGGTGCGATCACAGCGGTCTGCCTGAACAACCTGCCGCGGCGATGTTGCTCTCGGCGAACACGCCCGCCCACTCACGCGCCCTGCTGATCGGGCTCAACCTCGGCCCAAATCTCGCAGTGACCGGCTCGCTGTCCGCCGTCCTCTGGCTCCGTGTCGCGCGCAGTAACGACGCGGAGCCGAGCGTGCGCCGGTACACGCTGCTCGGGCTCGTCCTCGTGCCGCTCTCGATCGCCGCGGCGCTGGCGGCGCTGGCGGTTTAGCTACGCGGTCGGTCCGCCCGAGAGGCTCGGATAGCGCCCGGTCAGAAGGACGACGTAGCCGTACGTCTGCAGTTCGTACCCGAGCATCCACGCGCTGATGTCTCGCATGCCACGGTTCATATGCCCGGTGGCAAGACAGTAGAACCAACCGAGAAACGCGATCACCTGGTTCACGAGCCGGAAGACGTAACAGAGAAGCAGCGCCGGAATCGCGAGCAGCAGGCGGAAGAAGACGGTCAGCCGGCTCTGCGGCGCGGCAGGGTCGACGCGCAGGTCGACGGGATACTCGCCCGGCGCGCCGCCGAACGGCGGCCAGGGATTGGCGAGCAGAAGCAGATACGACGAGAGATGCGTCAGCGCCCGCAGGTAGCGGGCGATGAACCCGTGCAGGGCTTCGGGCAATTGCCCCGTGAAGAGGGCGACGAACCAGGCGACGAGCACCGCGAAATACACGGCGATGCCCCAGATCGCGAGCCAGACCGCCAGCGGGATCGCGAGCAGCAGACGGAAGAAGACGGTGAGGCGGCTGCGTTTCAGGTCGTCGTCGACGATCAGGCCGATCGGGTGGGCCTCGTGTTGTTGGTCGATCATCGCGTTCCTCTCTCGAACTGGTAGCCGTTCCCGCTCGCGAGTGTCGGGTAGCGGTCGGTGAGAAGCAGGAGGTACGCGTAAGTCTGAGCCTGGTACCGGATGCAGTAGGCGCTCAGGTCGCGAAAGCCCCGGGGATACCGCCCGGTGGCGAGCGCGTAGAGCCCGCCGAAGAACGCCACGACCACCAGCACGTAGCCGAGAACGGCGGTGAGCACGTAGGCGGGCAGAACGAGCAGGAGGCGGAACCCGGTCTTCCACCGGGACTGGTCGGTCCCCGGCGCAACCACGAGCTCGACGGGATAGGTGCCGTACCACCCGCGGAACGACGGATAGGGATCGGCGACGAAGTACACGTAGGCATAGACCTGGGCCTGGTAGCGCACGAGCCGCGTCACCCAGGAGTGGAGTCGAGCCGACGGGCGGCCCCGGGCGACGCCGATCACCCAGTTGACGATCGCGACCGGAATCGCGACATACGTCCAGACGGTGAGCACGAACAGGTGTGGAAGCGCGAGCAACCAGCGAAGCGCGACCGTCAACCGCCAGCGCCGCAGGTCGTCGGTGACGACGAGCCGAACGGGATGCGCCCAGTCGACGTCCGCGCCGGTGAACCGTGCGTCGCGCTTCTCGAGGAATGCGGCCACTCCCTCGGCGAAGTCCGGCGTTCTCGTCAGCTCGGCCTGCGTCGTGGCCTCGAGCTCGAGCTGTTCCTCGAAGGTCGAGCCCTCCGCAGCATCGAGCAGCCGCTTGGTGTGCCACACGGCGCGCGTCGGCATCGCGGCGAACAGCTCCGCAACCTCGCGCGCCCGCGTGAGGAGCTCGTCCGCAGGGACGACCTCGTTGACGAGGCCCCAGTCGCGCGCCTCCTCGGCGTCGATTCGGCGGCCCGTGGTCAGCCACTCGAAGGCGCGCGCGGCGCCGAGCAGCCGGCGCACGAGCCACGTCCCACCCGAGTCGGGGACGAGACCGATCTTGATGAACGCCGGGACGAAGCTGGCCGAGTCGGCCGCGATCCGCGCATCGCACGCGAGCGCCAGCGACATCCCCGCGCCCGCGGCGGCACCGTTGACTGCCGCGATCACGGGCTTCTCGAGCGCGCGAATCGCGAGCACGTTGCGGTGATAGTTGTCGCGCAGGTTCTGCGCGACGTCGCCGGCCCCGGAGCCGAACTCCTGCAGATCCTGTCCGACGCAGAACCCGCGGCCCGCTCCCGTGATCACGACGGCGCGAACCGCGGGATCCTTCGCTTCCGCCAACCCCGCCGCGAGGCCGGCATGCACGGCGCGGTTGAGTGCGTTGAGCACGTCGGGACGGTTGAGCGTGATCGTCAGGACTGCACCGTCGCGCGTGATCTCGACCTCGGACACGCGCCAACCATAACGCGGTCTAGAGTCCGCCAGACGTGGACGCCTACGCCGCCTACCCGAACCTGGAGCTGGATCGCCCGGCGCGGCACGTGCTCCGGCTGACCCTGCGGACAGCGGGCAGGCTGAACGCGGTCACCGGTGCGATGCACGGCGAGCTCGCGGCCGTCTGGAAGACGATCGACACGGACGACGAGACGCGCGCGGTGATCGTGCGGGGCGCGGACGGAGCATTCAGCTCCGGCGGCGACCTCGACCTCGTGCTCGAGATCGCGAATGACGCCGGCGCGCGCGCCCGGGTCTTCACCGAGGCGCGCGACCTCGTCTACAACGTGATCGGCTGCTCCAAGCCGATCGTGTCGGCGATCACCGGACCGGCCGTCGGCGCGGGCCTGGCCGTCGGGCTGCTGGCCGACATTTCGATCGCCACCCCGGCTGCGCGGATCGTCGACGGGCACACGAAGCTCGGCGTCGCCGCCGGCGATCACGCGGCGATCGTCTGGCCGCTGCTCTGCGGCCTGGCGAAGGCGAAGTACCACCTGCTGCTCTGCGAGCCGCTGGACGGCATCGAGGCCGAGCGCATCGGGCTCGTCTCGCTCTGCGTCGCCGAGGACGAGCTCGAGTCGCGCGCGCTCGAGATCGCCACGCGGCTCGCCGAAGGCTCACAGCCGGCGATCCGCCACACGAAGCTCGCCCTCAACAACTGGCTGCGCGCCGCCGGACCTGCCTTCGACGCCTCGCTCGCGCTCGAGTTCCTCGATCTGGCGGGGCCGGACGTGCACGAGGGCGTTGCGGCCGTGCGCGAGAAGCGCAGGCCGCGGTTTGCCTAGAGCGCTCTCGAGCCGCGCGAACTCGACGCTGAACCTCCGCCCCATCGCCATCGCGTCCTGCCCGGTCGCCGCGAACTCGGCGGACGACACACCCGCCTTGAACGAGTCCTGGTCCGGCCACTCGAACTCGGCGTAGTACTGATGCTGCGGCTCGCCCACCGGCGCGCCGAAGACAGGCCCGTGGCGGAACGTCGCGCCCGGGACCGACCTGCAGAGCGCGAGGTGCTGCTCGTAGCGCTCCGGGTCGGGTGCCTCGTCGTAGAGTACGACCACTCTGACCATCGCTGTCCCTTCGTTGGAGTGAAAGGAGCCTAACCATGGCGGGAAAGATCGTTCATTTCGAGTTGCACGCGGCCGACGTCGACCGCGCGGCCGGGTTCTGGAACGGGCTGTTCGGCTGGAACATCGGCGCAAGCATGTCGGAGGAGTTCGACTACCGCATGTTCCAGACCGGCGAAGACCAGGGCGGTGCCGTGATGCCGTCCGAGACACCGGGCGTCGGTCCCGTCGTCTACTTCGACACCGACGACATCGAGGCGTCGATCGCCAAGGTGCGCGAGCTCGGCGGAACGGCCGACGACAAGCAGCCGGTCCCGACGCACGGCTGGTTCGCCGCGTGCAAGGACACGGAGGGCACGAGCTTCAGCCTCTGGCAAGGAGACGAGAGCGCCGCGTGACCGGAGTCGCAGTCGCGCTCGCTGTGCTCGCGGGCCTGGCCGGCTCCGTTCAAGTCGCAGTGATGGGGCGCTTCGGCGGCGCGGTCGGCGTCGTCGAAGCGCTCACGTTCGCGACGGCGGTGCAGCTCGTCTTTTCGGTCGCGATCCTGCTCGCGGCTCGCGGCGGACTGGGCGGGCTGCACCACGTCGGCGACACGCCGGCCTGGATGTGGCTCGGGGGCCTGATGGGCCTGACCGTCGTCGGATCGATCACGTTCGCCCAGCCGAAGATCGGCGCGACTGCGGTGATCGGGATCCTGATCGCCGGCCAGCTCGTGATGGGCGCCGCGATCGACCGGTTCGGCCTGTTCGGGGTCGACCAGATCGCGATCTCGACACCGAGGGCGATCGGAATCGTGCTGTTGGGAATCGGCGCGGCGCTTTCGCTCGTTCGGTAGGAGGTGTCGAAGAACGCGAAGGTCTGGACCGCGCTCGTCACGGTCTACGTCATCTGGGGCTCGACGTATCTCGGCATCGCCTACGCCGGCGAGACGATCCCGCCGCTCTTCGCCGTCTCGACACGCTTCATCACTGCAGGAACGCTGATGGCGCTGATCGTGACGGCTCGCGGGGGATCGCTGCGCATGTCGCGGCGGGCATTCACCTCGTGCGTGGTGGTCGGCTGCCTTCTCCCGGGCGCGAACGCCGTGCTGTTCTTCGCGGAGCGAAGCGTGCCCACGGGGCTGGCGTCGCTGATCATCGCCTCGGTGCCGCTGTGGCTCGTGGTGCTGCGGCTGGCCAGCCACGAACGGCTGCCCTGGCAGGCACTCGCGAGCGTCGGTGTCGGCTTCGCGGGCGTGGCCGTCCTGGCGCAGCCCTCGGGCGGCGCGACCTGGTGGGGGATTGCGCTCTGCGTCTGCTCGGCGGTGATGTGGGCGACGGGCTCGTTCCTCTCGTCGCGCCTGACGATGCCCGACGATCCGTTCGCCGCCACGTCGTTCGAGATGCTCGCCGGCGGATTGATCATGTTCCCGTTCTCGCTGCTGACCGTGCATCACTTCTCACCTTCCGCAGCGTCGATCGCCGGCTGGGTCTATCTCGTCATCTTCGGCTCGATCATCGGCTACACGGCCTACGTCTGGTTGCTCGCCAACGCGCCGCTCGGGCTGATCGCCACCTATGCGTATGTGAACCCCGTCGTTGCGATCACCCTCGGCGTGCTCTTCCGGGGTGAGCAGTTGACGTGGCGTCTCTTGATCGGTGCCGCAATCGTCGTCGTCTCGGTGGCGACGGTCGTGCGGAGGGAACCGACGGAGATGCCCGAGCTCGAGCGTGAGAGCGCCGTCAGCCACGGATGAGCCGCGCGCCGCTAGGAGTCTGACGCCAGGCAGATGTCGTCGGGCTTGACGGGGACGCGCGTCAGGTCTCGGCCGGTCGCCGCGCGGAGCGCCGAGACGATCGCTGCGGTCGACACGACGGTCGGCGGCTCGCCGACGCCCTTCACGCCGTACGGTGCGCCGGGCTCCGGGTCCTCGATCAGCACCGACTCGACCGGCGGCATGTCGAGCGCCGTCGGGATGAGGTAGTCGGTGAAGGACGCGTTCGTGATCAGCCCGTCGTGGGTCTGGATCTCCTCCATCAGCGCGAGACCGAGGCCCTGGGCGGTGCCACCCTCGATCTGTCCCTCGACCTGCTGCGGGTTGACCGCCTTCCCGACGTCCTGGGCGGCACCGATCCACACGACGCGGGTCAAGCCCAGATCGACGTCGACCTCGGCGACAACCTTCATCGCGCACGCCGCGAAGGCGACATGCGCGCGCTCGCCCGTGATCTGGCCCGTCTCCGGGTCGAGCGGTGTGGTGGGCGCGTGCCTGTAGATGCGCTCGACGTCGATCTCCTCACCCGGCCGGCGCTGCTGCTCCTCGAGCGCGGCACGGCACGCATCGCGAACCGCACCGGCCGCCATCCACGTCATCCGGGAGGCGGACGCCGAGCCGGCCGAGCCGACTCCAGCGGTCTGTCCGGGTGCGAGCCGCACATCCTCGACGCCGAGCTCCGTGCGCGCGACCTGCAGGATCACGCCGGTGACACCCTGTCCCACTTCGGCTGCCGCGCAGTGCACTTCGGCCGATCCGTCCTGGAGCAGCCGGACGCGTGCAGCGCAGTAGTCGTCGAACCCCTCCGAGTACGCGATGTTCTTGAAGCCGACGGCGAAGCCGACTCCCCGCCGGACACCTTCGCCGTTCGTCGTGTTGCCGGTGCCGCCCGGCAGGCGCAGCACGTCGCGCGGCAACGGCTCCGCCGGCGGCGGCTCGAGCGCCGCTGCTGCGCGAATCGTCTCGGCCACCGGCAGCGAGCCGCCGATCCGCTGCCCGGTCGGCAGCACGTCGCCGGGAGCGAGGGCGTTCAGGAGCCGCAACTCGATCGGGTCGATCTCGAGCGCCGCCGCGAGCTTGTCCATCTGGGCCTCGCCGGCGAAGCACGTCTGCACCGCGCCGAAGCCGCGCATCGCGCCGCAGGGTGGGTTGTTCGTATAGACGGCGGTGGACTCGATCAGGGCGTTCGGCGACTCGTAGGGGCCGATCGCGAACGATGCGGCGTTCGACGCGACGGCCGTCGAGGACGAGGCGTAGGCTCCTCCGTCGAGCAGGATCCTCATGCGCACGTTGACGAGCCGCCCGTCGCGCGTCGCGCGATGCTCACACCACATCCGCGCCGGATGCCGGTGCACATGGCCGGTGAACGATTCCTCGCGGTTGTAGACGATCTTGACGGGACGATTGGTGTGCAGCGCGAGCATCGCGCCGTGCACCTGCATGGAGAGGTCTTCGCGGCCGCCGAATGCGCCGCCCACGCCGCTGAGGTGGATCCGAACCTGCTCCAGCGGCAGGCCGAGGCACGGTGCGACCTGTGCCCGGTCGACATGCAGCCACTGCGTCGCGACGTAGATATCGACGCCGCCTTCACCGTCCGGCACGGCGAGGCCCGACTCGGGCCCGAGAAACGCCTGATCCTGGATTCCGACGTCGTAGACCCCGCTCACCGACACGTCGCCCACCGCGTCGGTGTCGCCGTGCTGGATTCGGATGTGCCGCACGACGTTCGGCCGAGGATCGTCGAAGTAGCCGTGGCCGCGCGTCGGCTTCTCGGGGTGCAGATCGGCCAGCTCCGTCGCCTGCTCCATGTCGGCGACCGGCTCGAGCAGCTCGTACTCGACGCGGATGCGCTCGGCCGCTCGCCGAGCCTGCTCCGGGTGCTCCGCGGCAACGAGTGCGACCGGTTCCCCGAAGTAGAGCACCCGGTCGATGGCAAGCACCGGCTGATCCTGAAACTCGAGCCCGTAGAACTTCGCCCCCGGGACATCGGCATGGGTGAGCACCGCGTGCACGCCGGGCATCGAGACGGCGGCCGAGATGTCCAGCTCGACGATGCGCGCGTGTGCGTGAGGACTGCGCAGCGTGTGGCCCCAGAGCATCCCGGGCACGATCAGGTCGCTGGCGTACACGAACTCGCCCTTCACCTTCGGCGGTGCATCGATCCGCGGCAGGAGCTCCCCGATCTTGCCGATCCGAAGCGTGCGCGCGGTCTGGGTCATCCCGCCGCCATGCGCACCGCATCGAAGATCTTCGCGTAGCCCGTGCAGCGGCAGAGGTTGCCCGAAAGCGCCTCACGGATCTCGTCGTCCGACGGGCTCGAGTTGCGCCGAAGCAGGTCGACGGTCGCGACGACGAGCCCTGGAGTGCAGAAGCCACACTGGACTGCGCCCGCATCGACGAAGGCCTGCTGCACCCCGTGCAGCGAGTCTCCGTCCGCGAGACCTTCGACGGTGGTCACCTCGTGACCGTCGGCCTGGGCCGCGAGCACGAGACACGCGCAAACGAGCACGCCGTCGAGCAGGACGGAGCACGAGCCGCACTCACCCTGCTCGCAGGCGTTCTTGGCGCCCGGAAAGCCGAGCTTCTCCCGCAGCGCGAACAGCAGCGACTCGCCTTCCCAGCAGTCGGCCTCGTGCTTGGCGCCGTTGATCTGCATGGTGATCCTCATGCCCGCTCCGACGCCGGCAGAGCCGGCGCCTGCGCTCTCTGATCGGCTCCGTCAAGCCTACGCCTCATAGCAGAACCCGCTTCAGTGCGCGCTCGGTGAGCACGCGCAGCGCGTGCCGGCGGTAGCGCACGCTGCCGCGGACGTCGTCGATCGGCGCGGCTGCGGCGGCGACACGCTCGGCGAAGGTATCCGCCTCGTCCCGCGGCGCCGTCACGAGCACGGGACGCGGCGATGCCGAGCCGAACGAGGCGCGCAGCTCGTCACCCGCCGAGACGGCGAGCGACACGACCGCGATCACCATCGCGTTGCGCGGGCCGATCTTCATGAACGTCTGCGGCGCCCGCGACGGCGTGACCCACACCGCCGTGATCAATTCATCCGGCTCGAGCGTGTTGCGCTTGACGCCGGTGACGAACTCGCCGAGTGCGACCCGGCGCAGACCGCGGACCGAAGCGCACTCGACCTCTGCGTGCTCGACGAGCAGCGGCGGCAGCGAGTCGCCCGCGGGTGACGATGTGGCGAGGTTTCCCCCGATCGTGCCGCGGTTGCGGATCTGCGGCGATCCGACCGTCCGCGCAGCCTCCGCGAGCGCGGGCAGCACATCCCGGAGGAGCCCATGCTCGATCTCGCCGTACGTGAGGCCGGAGCCGAGACGAAGAGCGCCGTTGTCCCGCGTGAAGCCGCGCAGCTCGTGCACCTCGTTCAGGTTCAGGAGGCGCGCCGGGCGACCCCGGTCGAAGTTCAGCGCGACCATCACGTCGGTGCCGCCCTGGATGGCCCACGCGTCCTCGTGCTCCGCGCGCAAGCGCAGCGCCTCGGGGAGGGTGCGTGGGGTCAGGACTTCCACGAGGGTGAAGGGTACGGTTCCAAGCGGAGTGGGAGCATTCCTTTCACGCCGCCTGGCGGTGGCCCGCGGCGACGAACCTGCAGACCTCGTCATCCGTGGCGGGCGCGTGCTCTCGGTGTTCACTCGCGAGTGGCTGTCGGCGGACATCGCCGTGGTCGACGGTCACGTCGCAGGGCTCGGCTCCTACGAGGGGCGGGAGGTGCTGGACGCCGCCGGCCGCTGGGTCGTACCGGGATTCATCGACGCGCACATGCATCTCGAGTCGTCGAAGCTGCTCGTCGACGAGTTCGCACGGCTCGTGCTGCCCTTCGGGACGACGACGGTCGTCGCCGACCCCCACGAGATCGCGAACGTCCTCGGCACCGACGGCGTGCACTGGCTCATCGACGTGTGTGCCGACATCCCGTTGGACGTCTACTTCATGGCCTCGTCCTGCGTGCCGGCGTCGAGCTTCGAATCGCCGCGGCGCGAACTGACCCCGGGCGACCTCGATGCGCTGCTCCGCCGCCGCCGCGTGATCGGGCTGGCGGAGATGATGAACTTTCCGGGCGTGATCGGCGGCGCGCCGTCCGAGCTCGCGAAGCTTGCACTCGCGCAGCACGTCGACGGCCACGCTCCGGGCGTCCTCGGCCGGTCGCTGAACGCCTACGCCGCCGCCGGGATCGGCTCGGACCACGAGGCGTACACGCCCGAGGAAGGACGCGAGCGCCTCCGCGCCGGGATGTGGCTCCTGATCCGGGAGGCCACCGCTGCGCGGAATCTGCAGGCGCTGCTGCCTCTGCTCGCCGAATACGGCCCCGGGCGGATCGCGTTCTGCACCGACGATCGCGAGCCGGAGCACATCGCGGACGACGGTCACATCAACGGGATGGTCCGGGACGCGGTCGCCTTCGGGATCCCTCCGGAGGACGCGCTGGTCTGCGCATCGCTCAATCCCGCTCTCTGGCACGGCCTCCACGGTCTCGGGGCGATCGCCCCCGGGTACCGCGCCGACCTGCTCGTCCTGCCGGACCTCGAGCGCTTCGTGCCGGAGCTGGTGCTCAAGAACGGGGCGCCGGTCGCCGAATGGCCGCGCGCCGCCGTGCCCGACTGGGTTCGACACACGATGCGCATCGGCGCATTCGGGCCCGAGATGTTCCGCGTGCCGTGGGAGGGCGGCGACGCACGCGTGATCGGGATCGTTCCGGGCCAGATCGTCACCGACTCGCTCATCGCATCGATCCCCGCGCGGGCCGGAGAGGCACTCGCCGACCCGGCACAGGACCTGGCGAAGATCGCGGTCGTCGAGCGGCACCTCGGGACCGGCCGCGTTGGTCACGGCTTCGTGCGCGGCTTTGGACTGCAGCGAGGCGCGATCGCCTCGACCGTCGCCCACGACGCACACAATGTCGTCGTCGTCGGGATGAACGACGCGTCGATGGCGGCAGCCGTGCGCAGGCTTGCGAACCGCGGCGGCGGCATCGTCGTCGTCGACGGCGCGGAGGTGCTCGCGGAGCTGCCGCTGCCGGTCGCCGGGCTGCTCTCCGATGCCCCACTCGAGGAGGTCGTCGCGCGGTCGCACGCGGTCGTTGACGCGGCCCGGCAGCTCGGGTGCACGCTCGACGCCCCGTTCCAGCACCTCGCGTTCCTCGCGCTCTCGGTGATCCCCTCGCTCAAGCTCACCGATCTGGGCCTCGTCGATGTCGACAGGTTCGAGCTCGTGCCGCTGGCGGTCGCGTGACCGCCTACGGCAACGCGTGGATCGTCACGATGGACGACAGCGGCACCGAGCACGAGCGCGGATGGCTGCGTGTCGAGGACGGCGTGATCGCGGAGGTGCGCGGCGGTGCGGCGCCGGTGGGTGCGGAGGATCTCGGCGGCGCAGTGATCACCCCCGGCTTCGTGAACACCCACCATCACCTCTATCAGACCCTGACGCGCGCGCGAGCGCAGCAAGCCGACCTCTTCACCTGGCTGAAGACGCTCTACCCGGTGTGGGCCCGCATCGACGCCGAGCAGGAGTACGCCGCAGCGCGGTGCGGCCTCGCCGAGCTCGCGCGTTCCGGCTGCTCAACCGTCTTCGACCATCACTACGTCTTCCCGCGCGGGGTCGTCGGTCTCGTCGAGGCCGAGATTCGCGCCGCACAGGAGCTCGGTGTGCGCATCGTCGCGTCGCGAGGCTCGATGGACCTCGGCGAATCCGACGGCGGTCTGCCGCCAGACTCGCTCGTCGAGGACATCGACACGATTCTCGCCGACACCGAGCGGCTCCATTGCCTCGCCGACGGGTCACTCGTGCAGATCGCTGTCGCACCGTGCTCGCCGTTCTCCGTGACCACGCGGCTGATGGAGGAGTCGGCTGCGCTCGCGCGCCGGCTCGGCCTACAGCTGCACACGCATCTCGCCGAGACGATCGAGGAAGCTGCGTACTGCCGCGAGCTCTTCGACTGCACACCGGTCGAGTACCTCGAACGGGTCGGGTGGATCGCCGACGACGTGTGGTGCGCGCACTGCGTCCACCTGTCGGATGCCGACGTGACGACGTTCGGACGGGCGGGAGTCGGCGTCGCGCACTGCCCCACCTCCAACCTGCGGCTGGGCGCGGGTGTCGCGCCCGTGCGCGCCATGCTCGATGCCCACGTGCGGGTCGGGCTCGGGGTCGACGGCAGTGCGTCGAACGAACGAAGCGACCTGTTCGTCGACGTGAAGAACGCGCTCCTCGTCGCACGCGGCCGGGACGGAAGCGACGCGCTGACCGCCCGCGACGCGCTCCGGCTTGCGACACGCGGCGGCGCCGAGGTGCTGCGCCGGGACGACATCGGGATCCTCGCGGCCGGCAAGCGCGCCGACTTCGCCGTCTGGCGCACGGACGGCCTGGAGTTCGGAGGCGCCGAAGATCTCGTCGCGAACCTCGTTCTGAGCGGCCCCCACCGCGTCGACCGGCTCGTCGTCGACGGCGCCGACGTCGTGCGCGGCGGTGCACTGGTGCGCGCCGACGAGCAGGAGATCGCAGCCGAGCATCGCAAACAGGCGCGGAGGTTATGGCGAGAATGAGCCTGTCGACCCACGTGCTCGACACCGAACACGGCCGCCCCGCAGCGGGCGTGCGGGTCGAGCTCTACGACGCAGCCGGCAGGCAGGTCGGCGACGCTGTGACGGACTCGGACGGACGCATTCGCGAGCTCGCCGAGACCTCGGCGGGCACCTACCGCATCGTCTTCCACCCACCGTCGCCGTTCTTCAGGAAGGTGGAGCTCGAGGTGGAACTGGACGAAGGACACCACCACGTGCCGTTGCTGATCTCGTCCTACGCGTGCGCGAGCTACCGCGGCAGCTGACAGCCGAACAGCTCGCCGAGCTGTTCGAAGGGCGAACGCACTTCGTCGAACTGCTCGCAACGCTCGACGACCCGCTGGGACGAGCGCGCGAGGTGGCTCTTGGACTTTCCACGGCCGACAAGAAGGAGCTCCTCGACGCGCACCCGCCGATCGGCGGCACAGCAACCTCGACGCGTTCTGCCCGCGAACAGGGGACCGACGACGACCCGGCGGTCCTGGCCAGGCTGGCCGAGTTGAACGCGGCCTACGAGGAGCGGTTCGGTTTCCGCTTCGTCGTGTTCGTGAACGGCCGGCCGCGCCGTGAGATCGTTCCTCTGCTCGAGACGCGCCTGCACCGGACACGAGAGGCAGAGCTGGCGACCGCGGTGGACGAGCTCGTGCAGATAGCGATCGATCGCTGGAGCACCGGACCTTGACGCACGTCGTCGCGCTCTCGGACTACTGGTGGGGCTGGGGCAACCTGCTCCTGCGCTGGCTGCACGTGATCGCAGCGATGGCCTGGATCGGCGCGTCGTTCTACTTCATCGCGCTGGACAACCACCTGGAGCCCCCGAAGGACCCGCGGGACGCCGAGCGCGGCGTGGGCGGCGAGGCGTGGGAGGTGCACGGCGGCGGCTTCTACCGCGTGGAGAAGTTCCGGCTCGTGCCTGGACGCCTGCCCGAGCCGCTGTACTGGTTCAAGTGGGAGGCGTACACGACCTGGCTGTCCGGCTTCGCGCTCTTCATCGTCGTCTACTACTCGCATGCCACCGCGTTCCTGATCGACCCAGCGGTCGCCGACCTGACAGCGTGGGAGGCGATCGGCCTCTCCGTCGGCGGGATCGTGCTCGCCTGGCTCGTCTACGACGGGCTCTGCCGCGCGTTCGAGCGCGACGAAGCGCTGCTCGCGATCCTCGTCTTCGCGTTCATCTGCGCCTCGGCGTGGGCCTCGTGGAACCTGTTCGCGCCGCGGGCCGCGTATCTGCAGGTGGGCGCGATGATCGGGACGATGATGGTCGGCAACGTCTTCTTCGTGATCATCCCCGCGCACTGGGAGCTCATCCGCGCGAAAGAAGCCGGCCGCGAGCCCGACCCACGCTGGAACATCCGCGCCAAGACGCGCTCCGTGCACAACAACTACCTCACGCTGCCGGTGGTCTTCGCGATGCTCTCGAACCACTTCACGTTCACGTACGGCCACCGGAACGGCTGGATCGCGCTCGTCGCGCTGATGGCGATCGGCGCGCTCGTCCGGCATTACTTCAACCTGCGCCATCGAGGCTTGAACGTGTGGCCGATCCTTGCGGTCGCCGCGGCGGGGATCGTCGCGATCGCCATTGTCATGCGTTGACGTGAGATAGGGTCACGCGCGTGTTGGAGATCGTCGCTGCAGGCATGCGGTTCGTGGCTCGCTGGGAAGAGGACGCGGCGCCGAGAACGGTCGCCGCATTCAAGGCGAGCCTCCCGCTCGACGACCGGATCATCCACTGCCGCTGGAGTGGCGAGTCGAACTGGATCCCGTGGGGCGACCGCGACTTCGGGATCGGGCCGGAGAACGCGACGTCCTATCCCCATCCCGGCGAGCTTGCGCTCTATCCAGGCGGGCAGAGCGAGACGGAGCTGCTCTTCCCCTACGGGTACTGCTCGTTCGCCTCGAAGGCCGGGCACCTGTGGGCGAACCACTTCGCCACGCTCGTCGAGGGGCAGGAGCAGCTGCGAGAGCTGGGGCGCCTCACGCTCTGGGAGGGCGCCCAGACGATCTCGTTCCGCGTGCTCTAGGAGGAGTTGCCCGTGAGGACCTGTACGACGGGGTCCTCGGCGCTCCATGGGAATGTGATCCACCGCTCGGTGCGCCGCCAGACGTACTCGCACTTGACCGTCGAGCGCGGCTTCTCGTAGAGCACCGCGCACCGGACCTCGGCGACCTTGCCTTCACAGAACTCCTGCACCAGCTTGAGCGTGGCACCGGTATCGGCGACATCGTCGGCGATCAGGACCTTCGTCTCCGCGAAGTCGACGAGGTCGGGCACGGGCGGCAGGATCATCGGCATCTCGAGCCGCTCGTCGACGCCGGTGTAGAACTCGACGTTCATCGTGAACGTGTTCTTCACGCCGAGCGCATAGCCGAGCGCGCCGGCGACGAGCAGACCGCCGCGCGCGATGCCGAGGATCATGTCCGGGTGGTAGCCGTCGGCGGCCACGGCCTCGGCGAGCTCACGCGAACCGGACCCCAGGTCGTCCCACAGCATCGTCTCCCGATCGCTCACGACACGAGCCTACTAAGCGCGGCCGTGAGAGCGTCGACGGCGAGAGCGATGTCCTCGTCGCTCGAGAGCTCGTCCGGATGATGGCTGACGCCGCCGTTCAGCGATCGGACGAACAGCATCGAGCTCGGGACGCCGGCGAGCGCGAGCACCATCGCGTCGTGGCCGGCCCCCGAGACGAGGCGCGGCGCATGCGGCAGCACGGCGTCGAACGCGTCGCCCAGCACGGCCGGCTCGAGCCGGTGGCTCGGCTCGAAGCCGATCGCCTCGACGAGCGCAGCGAGCTGCGACGAATCGGCCGACCGGGCGTCGATGCTGACCGTGACACGCTCGGGCACGACGTTGATCGCATTCGGCTCGACCTCGATCATGCCGACGGTTGCGACGGTGCCGTCCTTGGCACACTCGCGCACGTGCAGGATGAACCGGGCGGCGTCGACGAGCGCGTCCGCGCGCGCGTCCATCGGCGTCGTTCCGGCATGGTCGGCGCGCCCGGAGAACACCTTGACACCTCGCGCTGCGCCCGCGATCGCAGTCACGACGCCGAGCGGCTCGCCGGCACGGGCCAGCACCGGCCCCTGCTCGATGTGCAACTCGAGATACGCGTCCGGGAACCGCTCGATCCGCTTGCTCCCCATCGGCCCGGTCTCCTCGGCGCGAAAGGCAACGACGGCCAGAGGCGCCGCGGGCAGACGCTCTGCCGCCTCGATCGCTGCGACGACGCCCAGAGCGCCGTCGAAGCGCCCACCGGTCGGGACGCTGTCGAGGTGCGAGCCGGCCCAGACCCTGGCGTCGCCCCGGCGGCCGAACAGGTTGCCCGCTTCGTCGCGCGAGACGTCGAGTCCCGCCTCGATCATCCAGCCCGCGGCGAGCTCGTGGGCCGCGTCCTCCTCGGCCGAGTACCCCGCGCGATGCTGCGCGATCGCGTAGATCTCGTCGAGGCGCTGCCGGACCCTCACGACCTCGACGCGACCAGATCTCCGATCCGAACATGCTCGGTGAGCAGCGTCCGAAACCGTGCAGGGTCGCCGGCGATATAGGCCCGGCAGAGATCGCGACCCGCTGTGTAGGTGATCGCGTAGGCGCGCCACGTCGGGTCGGTGATGAAGCGCACGCTCTGGCGCGACTGCTCGGGGGTGACGAGGTTCCACTTCTCGACGTAAGCGGCTGCCTCATCGGCCGAGGCGCCTTCTTCGTGAACCATCAGCGCGGCATTGACGCCGACCGTCCCCAGCCCCTCGAACGTGTCGGCGATCCGCTCGACGAGCTCCGGGTCGTCGAGCTGGATGCCGTGCCGGCGAATGATCGAGTACGCCTCCTCCCGGGCCGCCTCGTCGAGGACGACGTCCAGCCCGGCCTCGGCGATGCCCTCACTGAGGAGGGCCTGCGGGGTCGGCACGAGCTGGATCCCTTCCTCGATGCGGCCCTGGTCGCGCAGCAGCAGCTGCTCCTTGACCGCGTGCTCCGTGTGGTGGCCCGGGTAGACCTCGTGAGCCGACGAGCCGCAGCAGGTCGCGCCCGGAGGTCGGGATGTCGGTGTTCAGGACGACGCGGCTGCGCAGGTTGCCCTGGTAGTAGTTGAACGCCCACCACGGCTCGTCCTGGACGGGGTCGAGCGTCAGTTCCTCGCCGGCCGGGAGCTCGAGCAGCCGCGACGTGCAGGCGCGGAGGACCGGCACCAGGTCGCCGAGCACGGCAACTGCCTTGTCGCCGGGGCAGCGGTGGTGCTCGCGCCAGGACTGCCGCCGCTCGAACAGTGAGCCGTCGCCGGGCAGGAGCTCGTCGAGCTGCGCGTGCACGTCCTCGTAGACGGATTCGTCGACCCGCTGCGGGCGCACGCCGTAACAGCCCTCGACCTCGTCGCGGTAGGAGATCGGGTCGCCGGCGAGCACATGGGCATACGTGGCGCAACCGTGGACCTGATCGGCGAGCCAGCCGTCGTCGAGCTCGACGAGGAGCTCGTCGGCATCCGCTGCGAGCTGCGCAACGGCGATTCGACCCTCGGCGTCGACCTGCGCCTGCAGCTCGGGAGGCCCGTAGTAGGCGTCCACGAGCCCGTCGACGTGCTTCCCGAGCCTCAGACCGAGGACGAGGTAGCGCTCCGCGACGCTCATCGCTCGAACAGGGCTGCCTGCCCCTGACCGACACCCACGCACATGGTCGCGACACCGTATCGCCCGCCGCGCCGGCGCAGCTCGTGCAACAGCGTCACGGTGAGGCGGGCGCCGCTCATCCCCAACGGGTGGCCGATTGCGATCGCGCCGCCGTTCACGTTCACCTGCTCCTCGTCGAGCCCGAGCTCGCGAACGACCGCGAGCGACTGCGAGGCGAACGCCTCGTTGAGCTCGACCAGGTCGATCTGCTCGACCGTGACTCCCGTGCGCGCGAGCAGCTTGCGCACCGCGGGGATCGGCCCGATCCCCATCACACGCGGGTCGACACCCGCCACCGCCCCGCCGACGAAGCTCCCGATCGGCTCGATGCCGAGCGCCCGGGCCTTCTCCTCGGAGGCGACGACGACCGCGGCCGCGCCGTCGTTCAGGCCCGACGAGTTGCCGGCGGTGACAGAGCCGCCCACGCGAAAGACGGGCTTCAGCGAGGCGAGCTTCTCCGCCGACGTGTCGGGGCGCGGGTGCTCGTCGCGGTCGAGCTCACCGACCGGCACGAGCTCGTCGTCGAAGCGTCCGGCGGCGGCGGCTGCGGCCCAGCGCTGCTGCGAACGGAGCGCAAATGCGTCCTGGTCCTCGCGCGAGACGGCCCAGCGTTCGGCGACGTTCTCACCGGTCTCACCCATCGTCTCGAGCGGGAACAGCGCCTCCAGACGCGGATTCGGAAAGCGCCAGCCGAGCGTCGTGTCGTACAGCGTGCGGTCACCGCGCGGGAACGCAGCATCGGCCTTCGCGGTGACGAGCGGGGCGCGCGACATCGACTCGACGCCGCCGGCCACGAAGAGGTCGCCGTCACCGGCGATCACCGCATGACAGGCACCCACGATCGCGGCGAGCCCTGAAGCGCACAGGCGATTGACGGTGACACCGCCCACCGACTCCGGCAGCCCTGCGAGCAGAACCGCCATGCGGGCGACATCACGATTGTCCTCGCCGGCCTGGTTCGCGCAGCCGAGCCAGACGTCCTCGATCTCCTCGGGCGGCACACCCGCCCGGTCGACCGCGGCCCGAACGGCGACGGCGGCCAGGTCGTCGGGGCGCGTGCCGGCGAGGCCGCCCCCGTACCGGCCGACCGGCGTGCGGACTGCCGACAGGATGACCGCCTTCATGCGAACTCCGGCTCGAACCCGAGCAGTCGGGTGACGGCCTCCCGGCCGCGCGTGCCCATGTCGACCGTCAGATCGTTCACGTACATGGCGACGAACTCGTCGGCGGTCGCCGCGTCGATGCCTCGGCCGAACCCCATCGCGTACGCCATCGCCTCCTCGCGGTGGGCGAGGCCGGCATCGATCGCCTCGCGCACGACCGCCGAGACGTCGGCGAGCCGGGCGACGTCGCGCCGGGCCGCGACCAGACCGAGCGGCAGCGGCAGGCCGGTCTCGTCGCCCCACCACACGCCGAGGTCGAGCAGCTTGTGCAGCCCGTGCTCGGCAAAGGTGAGCTGGCCCTCGTGAATCAGGAGCCCGGCCTCCGCCCGGCCCGACACGACCTCGTCGAGCACCTCGTCGAAGGGCAGGTCACGGGTGCGCACATCGGCCCCGAGGGCGAGCTTGAGGACCCGGGTCGCCGTGGTCAGCGGCCCCGGCGTCACGATCTCGACATCACGCGGGTCGAGCTCCTCGCGCGCCACGACGATCGGCCCGTACCCCTCGCCGAACGACGCCCCGTGCGGCAACAGCACGTAGCGGTCGACGACCGAGGGATAGGTGCCGGCCGAGAGCGCCGTCACCTCGAGCCGTCCCTCGAGCGACCATTCGTTGAGCGTCTGGATGTCGGATGCGACGAGCTCGAAGCCGAGCCCCCGCTGGTCGACGATGCCCGCGTCGATCGCCCAGGCCATGAACGCGTCGTCGGGGTCGGCGCTGTGTCCCACGCGGATGATCACGGCGGCCACGTTACCCTGGTCACCATGCCGCGGGCCGAACTGAGCGAGTCGATCCAGGACTACCTGAAGAGCGTGTACAAGCTGCAGGCGGAGCACGGCCGCGTGACGATCGGTTCGCTCGCGAAGGATCTGTCGGTGTCGCCCGCTTCCGCATCGGCAATGGTGAAGAAGCTCGCCGCGCTCGACCTGCTCGAGCACGAGCCGTACCGCGGCGCGCAGCTGACCGACTCGGGTGAGCGCGTCGCAGTCGAGGTGATCCGCCACCATCGGCTGCTCGAGCTCTACCTCGCGAAGACCCTGGGCCTCGATGTCGATGCCGTGCACGACGAAGCCGACCGGCTGGAGCACGTGATCTCCGAGGAGCTCGAGGCGCGCATCGATCGCGCGCTCGGCTTCCCGACCCATGACCCGCACGGCGACCCGATCCCGGACGCCAACCTGAACTGGCCGACTGCAGGCTGACGTCTCCGGCTCGTGTCTGGGGACGCGCGGCCGGAGGGGACAGTGCGAATGCACGGCCCCGAGAGCTGCGCGGCACCAGACGCGAGATCGGCCGCGGAGCCGGGCTCAGCCCGGCAGGAGCGGCCGACGGCCGGTGGCGTCAGCCGCGTCCGAAGAAGAACCGCTCGAGGGGCTCGAGGAGCTCCTCGCGGCGAAACGGCTTGACCTTGGCGGCACCGCCGTCGTCCTCGGAGACGACCGCGTCGTCCTCGAGCGTCCCGTTCGCGGCCTCCAGGCAATCCTCGAGCTCGTAGCCCTCCCAGACGTAGTCGTCCTCGCGCGGCGACTCGCTTTCACGATGCTGGGGGTTCACCTGGCGGCCGACGGCCCACACGGCGCCGGCCCGGCGCTCGATCCAGATCACGACGCGTTCGGTGCTCCCGCCGTCGTCGCGCCCCTCCACGATCCGTTCGGCGAAGCGCCCGGCTGTCGCGGGAGCCTTCACGCCCTCGACTATACAATCGCCCTCGCCGGTGGGAATCGTCGATGCAGTCAAGGGCGCGTTTTCGTTTCTGTCGTCTCGCACGCAGAGCGAGGAGCGGATGGCCCAGTACGTGATCCGCGAGCACCACCGCGGCCGCCCACTCGCGGAGATCCTGCAGGACAACTACGTCACGAACCGCTGCTCGCCGGAGCAGATCCGCCGGCTCCTCGACCGGCCCGACGTCGTGCATGCGCTCGGCGAGGACGTGGTCGCCGATGCGAAAGCAAACGTCGTCGCGTAGCTACCGCGCGAGCTCGAGGACGCGCGCCGCCGCGGCGAGGTCCCAGGCTGCGAGACCGTTCGACTTGAACAGCGTGATCGCCTCGTCGCTCGGGCGCCCCGGCTCACGGCCGGTGACGACGTCCTGAAGCTCGTGCACGGCCGACCAGTCGAGCAGGCCGCGCCCGGCCGGATCGATCAGGTCGCCGGCCTCCACCTGGGCCTGTGCGCGGGCATCGGTGCACACGAAGGCCGCGCGCCGGAGCACGTCGTCGTCGAGCTCGCGTGCAGCCGGAGCGTTCGCCCCGACCGCACAGACGAAGGCGCCGTCACAGAGCCACTTTCCGTGGAGCACCGGTTCCTCCGACGTTGTCGCGGTGACGACGACGTCGCAACCGCCGGCCTCGCGGGCCGAGCCGGCCTCCTCGCAGTCGTGCTCGCGGCAGAACGCCGCGCGCCGCGCGCTGTCGCGGCAGTGGACGAGGACGCGTTCGAGGGACGGTAGAGCAATCCGCAGCGCCGCGACGTGTGAGGCGGCCTGTCTCCCGCAGCCGAAGATGCCGAGCGTGCGGGCAGCAGGGCGCGCCAGGTGCTTCGCGGCGACCGCAGACGCGGCCGCCGTGCGTAGCTGCCCGAGCGCGTCGGCCTCGACTACCGCCTCGAGCCGTGCCTGCGCGAGCGAGAACAGCACGATGAGGAAGGGTGTGCCGGCGGGGAGCCACAGGAACGACTTCAGTCCCGCGTAGCCGAGCTCGTGGTCGACACACGGCATGACTGCGAAGACACCGCCCGGGACATCGGCGCGGACACGCGACGGGTTGTCGATCACGCCCCGCGCAAGCCGGTCGAAGGACGTCTCGACGGCGGTCAGCGCGTCGGCCGGCGTGAGCAGCTCGGATACCTGCTGCTCGGTGACGTACAGCGACATCGGCCGAGTGTAGGAGACCCACGTGGTGTCTGACACCAAGGTGTCAGACACCTCTTCGAGCCGAGATGCGCCCGGCAGGATTTGAACCTGCGACCCCCGGCTCCGCAAGCCGATGCTCTATCCCCTGAGCTACGGGCGCGAGAGAAGTCAGTGTAGCCGGGCGCGGCGCCCGTCGACTTCGAGCTCCGCGTCCTCTGACACCGACACGCGGACATAGGCGAGGGAAAGGCCCGGCACCGAGCTCGTGATGCGCCCGACCTCCTTGCCCTCATGGGTGACCGGCGTCTCGGGAGCCGGGGGATCGCCGTCGACTTCGAGCACACGAAGCTTGCGGTTCACCTTCCCACGGTAGTGCTGCCGCGCAATGGGCTCCTGGCCGGGGTAGCAGCCCTTGGTGAACGACACGGCTCGCGCATCGAGCCCCGCCTCGGCGGGGAGCACCCGATCGTCGATCTCGCTGCCGAAGCGGGGCGTCACCGCCTCGATGCGCAGCCGTTCGAGCTCGTCGTCGGACACCGTCGCCGCAAGCGCGGCATCGAGCACCTCGACCGCAGGACGGCCGTAGTCGCGGTTCGGGATCCCTTCGACTTCGGCGAACAGGATCGTCGAGCTGTGCGGCTCGAGCTCGATCTCACAGCTCGCGGCGAACCGCATGCGCGTGAGATGTGCGCGCACGACCTCGCCGAGCTCGGGCTCCGTGAGCAGCAGCACGTCGTCGGTGCCGCGCCTCCAGACGAGGAGCGGTGCGATCACGCGCGCCTTCGGCGTCAGCAGGAGCGCGTCGACCGAGCCTTCGGCGGGCACGTCGTTGGAGAGCATCCGGTTCAGGTAGTCGACCGCGTCGGTGCCGTGCACGCGAACATAGGAGCGAGACCTGCGAGCGGCAGGTGGTGTAACGGTTGCCATTGCGACCTAGACTAGACACCGTGTTCAGGTCGAAGGCGGAGCGCAAGGTGCAGGAGGCCGGCTACGACCCCGCGCGGCTTCCACCGGGGCAATACCTCACCGCCAAGTGGCCGGTGCTGCATGCCGGCTCGGTCGCCCGGTACGACGGCCTCGCCGACTGGACGCTGCGTGTCTTCGGGGACGTCGAGAACGAGCTCGAGCTCACGTGGAAGGAGTTCCTCCAGCTGCCGCACAGCTCGAACGTCCAGGACATCCATTGCGTGACGCGATGGTCGAAGTTCGACACGAGCTTCGAAGGTGTCCACTGGCGGGAGCTCGCCCGCCTGGCAGCGCCCCACCCCACCGCCCGCTTCGCGATCGCGCACGCCGAAGCCGGCTTCACGTCGAACATCCCGCTCTCGTTTCTCGAGGACGAGAGCGCACTGCTCGCGACCCATGGCGACGGCGAGCCGCTGACGCCCGACCACGGCTACCCGCTGCGGCTCGTGATCCCCGGCAAGTACTTCTGGAAGAGCGCCAAGTGGCTGCGCGGCATCGAGCTGTCCTCCGTCGACAAGCCGGGGTTCTGGGAGCGGTACGGATACAACAACGACGCCGACCCCTGGCGCGAGGAGCGCTACGCCTTCTGAGACTGCGAATCACCCGTACGAGGGATCGCGGCCGCCCCGCTGCCGTCGATATCTGGGCTACTACCCTCCCTAGTTCCCCGAAGAGCCGCCCTCCCGCGGCTCTTCTTTTTTGTCTGCTTTGAACGACGAAGGGCGACCGCGAGGCCGCCCTTCGTCAGAACTAGCGCTTCGCCGAAGGCGAAGTGCCCACTACTACATCATCCCGCCCATGTCCGGCATGCCGGCGCCCATCGCGGCGCCTGCCTTCTCGGGTGCCTCGGCGACGATCGCCTCGGTGGTCAGGATGTTCTTCGCGATCGACGCCGCGTTCTGCAGCGCCGAGCGGGTGACCATCGTCGGATCGGTGATGCCGGCCTTCACGAGGTCGGTCACCTCGCCGGTGTCGACGTTGAGGCCCTCGCCGGGCTTCGCCGTCCGGACCTGCTGGACGACGACCGAGCCCTCGAGCCCGGCGTTCGTGGCGAGCTGGCGGAGGGGCTCCTCGAGCGACTTGATGATGATCTGCGCACCGGTGCGCTCGTCACCTTCGACCGACCCGAGCACGCTCTCCTTGACCGCGTCAGCGGCGTTGAGCAGCGCGACACCGCCGCCCGGGACGACGCCCTCTTCGAGGGCGGCGCGAGCAGCCTGCAGCGCGTCCTCGACGCGATGCTTGGTCTCCTTCATCTCCGTCTCGGTGGCAGCGCCGACCTTGACGACGGCGACCCCGCCGGACAGCTTCGCGAGCCGCTCCTGGAGCTTCTCACGATCGAAGTCCGAGTCGGTGTTCTCGATCTCGCCCTTCAGCTGCTTGATGCGGCCCTTGATCGCGTCGCTCTCGCCGGCACCGTCGATGATCGTGGTCGAGTCCTTGTCGACGACGACCTTGCGAGCGTGACCGAGCTGCGTGAGCTTCGTGTTCTCGAGCTTGAGGCCCATCTCCTCGGTGATCACCTCGCCGCCCGAGAGAATCGCGATGTCCTCGAGCATGCGCTTGCGGCGATCGCCGAAGCCCGGCGCCTTGACGGCGACGGCCTGGAAGGTGCCACGCAGCTTGTTGACCACGATCGTCGCGAGCGACTCGCCCTCGACGTCCTCGGCAACGATCAGCAGCGGGCGGCCCGCCTGGATGACCTGCTCGAGCACCGGGAGGAGGTCCTTGACGGCCCCGATCTTCTGGTTTGCGACCAGAATGTACGGGTCGTCGAGCACGGCCTCCATGCGCTCGGGATCGGTGATCATGTAGGGGCTGAGGTAGCCCTTGTCGAACTGCATGCCCTCGGTGAACTCGAGCTCGAGGCCAAAGGTCTGGCCCTCCTCGACGTTGACGACGCCGTCCTTGCCGACCTTCTCGATCGCTTCGGACAGGACCTCGCCGATCTCGGTCGAGCGTGAGGAGACTGTCGCGACCCGCGCGATGTCCTCCTTGCCCGAGATCTCGTTGGACTGCGACTTCAGGTTCTCGACGACTGCCTCGACAGCCTGCTCGATGCCCCGCTTGAGCCCCATGGGGTTCGCGCCGGCCGAGACGTTCTTGAGGCCTTCGCGAACGATCGCCTGGGCGAGCACGGTCGCGGTGGTGGTGCCGTCGCCGGCGACGTCGTTGGTTGCCGTCGCGACCTCACGCACGAGCTGTGCGCCCTGGTTCTCGAAGACGTCCTCGACCTCGATCTCGCGGGCAATCGTGACGCCGTCGTTCGTGATCGTCGGGGCGCCGAACTTCTTGTCGAGCACGACGTACCGGCCCTTCGGGCCGAGCGTCACCTTGACCGCGTCGGCCAGGATGTCGACGCCACGCTGAAGCGAGCGGCGCGCATCCTCACTGAACTTGAGCTCCTTGTGAGCCATCTGGTGTCTCTCTCCTTCTTCTTCTGGATCGCGCGGTTAGACGGCGGCGCGGTCGCCAACGACCTTCGCCAAGACGTCCGACTCGCGAAGGATCAGTACGTCGTCGGCGCCGACCTTGATCTCGGTGCCGCCGTACTTGCTGAAAATGACCTCGTCGCCCTCTTCCACGTCCATGGCGACGTGCTCGCCGTTCTCATCGCGAGCGCCCGGGCCGACTGCGAGGACCTTGCCGCGCTGCGGCTTCTCCTTCGCAGTGTCCGGCAGGACGATCCCGCTGACCGTCGTCTCCTCTTCCTCGAGGACTTCGACGATCAGGCGATCGCCAAGCGGCTGTAGATTCATCTGGAAACCTCCGACCTTGTAACACGTTTGTGCTTACCGTTGGCACTCTAGCGGTTCGAGTGCCAATTGCGCAAGATGGCTTTCCGGGGCCGCACAGCCCTGGCCTGGGGCCGATGAGGACGTATGATCGGCTGCCGGTGCCGTCCTACGCGCTCAACTTCTACTCGCCGATCGTCGAAGCGCAGCTCAAGTCGCACCGCAAGACCGCGACGATCAGGCTGGGCGACAAGTCCCGCAAGTACCAGAAGGGGATGATCGTGGCCGTCCTCTGTGGTGCGCGGTTCAGCGCGCGCCAGCACGTCTTCGACGCCGTGATCGACAAGGTCGAGGTCAAGACGATCGGGGAGCTCTCGCCGAACGAGATCGAGCACGACAACCCCGAGATTCGCCATGTGGACGAGCTCTGCCGCTTCCTCGGCCAGCTCTACAACCGCGAGATCACGGAGAGCGACACCGTGACCCTGATCCGCTTCTCGGCGATCAAGCCGAGTTACGGCTTCTAGCTGCCGCGCGACCGGCCGAGGCGACGAGAGCTGGTGCGACGGCGAGCCCGTCCTCGACTCGAACCACGCCTGGGTCACCGTCGAGGCTCCCATTGGGGCACCGGCCCAGCTTGCACCGTACGCCGCCGTCACCGACGTGCACGGAGTCGACGTCTACCCCGTGACGCTTGCAGATCCGGCTCCGGACCTGCACGGCGTCGGCCGGTGGACGAGCACGCTGGCCTCCGTCACGCCGACGCACGCCGTCTGGACGACGATCCAGGTCTGCGCGAGCGGCAGCTACGACAGCGCGTCCGGCGCCTACGTGCTTCCGACCCTGGCGCAGGAGCGGTACATGGCCTACGACGCGATCATCAACGGTGCCCGGAGCCTGGCGTTCTACGGCGGCAACATCCCGGGGTGCTGGAGTGCCTCCGATCGGGCAGCGGGATGGAACTGGACGTTCTGGAACGCCGTGCTCAAGCCGCTCGTCGGAGAGCTCAACGCTGCCGCCCCGCTGGCTCCGGCGCTCATCGACCCCGCGTCGACGCAGACGCTGACGGCCGACGACGCGTCCACCCAGGCGATCAGCCGAGCGGGCGCCGGACAGGACCTGTGGGTGCTGGCCGCACGAGCCGGGGCGGGAAGCGCACGAGTGACGATCAGCGGTCTGCCGAGCGGCATCAGCAGCGGGACGGTCTACACGGAGGGACGCAGCGTCCCCGTCACCAACGGCTCGTTCACCGACGTCTTCCCCCAGTGGGGGGTGCACGTCTACCACTTCGTGCCGAATCCACCGCCTCCGCCGACGGTCGCGTCGCTCGCGCCGGCGTCCGGGCCGACAGGCACCGCGATCGAGATCACGGGCGGCCACCTGGACGGCGCGACGAGGGTCGCGTTCGGCTCGGCTCCGGCCGTGCAATACACGATCGTCTCCGCAACCGAGATCGATGCAACGGTCCCCGCCGGCGCGACCACCGGCCTCGTCACCGTCACGACACCCGGCGGCACGGCAGCGAGCCCGTCGCCGTTCACGGTCACCACGGTCTCGACGGGACGCTCGGGCGGCGGAGGGGGTGGTGGAGCGCCGAATCTCGTCGTCACGATGGCGGGCAGCACCGCCTTGATCCAGCCGGGCGGCGAGGACGAGATCTCCGTGTACGTCGAGAATGCCGGCGCCGCCAGTTCGGCGCAGACCCACCTCTTGATCGCGCTCCCCCCAGGGCTGGCCCTGCTCGGGCCGCCCTACTACGAGCGTGGCTCCGGTTGCACGGGCGTCTCGGACCTCGATTGCTTCCTCGACTTCATCCCGAACGGGGAGGCGACGAAGGTGAGGTTCGACGTGCGGGCGAGCGTGCCGGGAACACAGACGATCACGGCCCGGGCGACGGCAGACCGGGACTCCGACCCGTCCGACAACGCGGCAACTGTCACTTTCCAGGTCGCGACGCCTCCGCCGCCGGCCAGGGCCCCCGCAGCCTCGACGGCGGGGCGGCCGGCCGCAGTCATCTCCGGGAGACCGGTCGTGGGTCATCTGCTCACGGCGGTCCTCCACGGGGCGGGCGCCGCCACCGGTTGGCAATGGCAGATCCACCGAACCGGCAGGTGGCAGAACCTGAGCGGCGCACGTGGCCGCAAGCTGCTGGTCGAGCGCGGCTATGCGGGACTGCGCGTCCGTGTCCGAATCGCGCTGCGCGCGCGTGCGGCGGTGTACTCGCATCCGTCCGCACCGGTGGGCCGGTAGGTCTGGAAAAGCGGCGGGGCCGGCTCTCGCCGGCCCCGCTCCGGAGTCGCCACTCCGATCCTTCTGCCCGGCTGCGGGCGACTCTCGTTCTCCTCAGCTGACCGTCAGCTTGAGGTGGTTGTCGTCGGAGGCCTGACCGACCATCGTGATCACGTAGTGGCCGCGACCGAGGAGGATCTTCTTGCCGACCGGGATCTTCTTGACCGTTGCGGCACCGGCGACCCTGAGCGTCGCCTCGTCGTAGTTCGCAACCTGCACGGGCCCGGCGACCGTGGCCGTGGTCTTGAACTTGCCGGCGACCGAGAACCAGTGACAGCCGGGGTCGCGCATCACGACGGTGAGCTGCGCGGGCTTCGCAGGCGCGGTCTTGGCGAAGGCCTGTCCCCCGGCGAGTGCGACCAGAGCGGCGAGAGCGAGAGCAAGTGTGAGGGTTTTCATGGCGGCGACTCCTTTTGCGTCGGGGCCTGGGGAGAACACCCAGGTTGTTTCGCACCATGGTCGCGCGACCCGCTCGCCGCGGAATCGGTCGTCGCGAGCAGAGTGGACGCGGCGTTCCACTCATTTCGGCGGAGTAGTTTGCCGCAATTGCAGCGAGCTATTTGCCCGGCTTGCGAATGCGCATGCCGAGGAGCTCGGGCTTGCGGAGCTCGGCGCCGCACTCCTCGCACTCGACCGCGAAGGTCGAGGAGAACGGGGCGCTGCAGGCCGGGCAGCGACGCAA
Organism: uncultured Thermoleophilia bacterium; assembly: GCA_963779535.1. Lineage (GTDB taxonomy): Bacteria > Actinomycetota > Thermoleophilia > Gaiellales > Gaiellaceae > PALSA-600. The sequence goes on from CAVZYP010000009.1 coordinate 173,583, forward strand.
GATCGGCCCCCCACAGGCGCAGGTGTCGGGCACGCCGGCCTCATCGTCGATGAACCAGCGCCGGGCCGCACCGCAGTCGAGGCAGAAGGCCGTCCAGTGGCCGAGGACGTTTCGGCGCTCCTCCCGGAGCCAGTCGGCGGCCTTGCCCACGCCCGAACTGTAGAGCAGGATGCACCCATGTCGGCCTGGCCCGCCGGCTCTACGGACGGGCGGCCCCGAACCGCACGTTACGATTCCACGGCCGTTTCGTCTCTCGACCCGAGGAGTGCAGTGGCGATTGCCCGCGTAGCCGAGCCCAGCGGCTCGCTTCAAGAGGTCAAGGAGTGGGGCCTCGACCGCGAGGACCTGCTCCAGATCTACCGCAACATGCTGATCACCCGCGGCGTCGAGGAGCGGGGGCACATCCTCTACCGGCAGGGGAAGATCCCGGGCTCGTTCTATACCGGGCGCGGCAACGAGGCCTCGTCGGTCGGTGTGGCAACGGCGATGGGCACCGACGACGTCGGCACGCCGCTCCACCGCGACATGGGGGTCCACATCACGCGCGGCGTCGAGCCGTGGCGCATCTTCGCGCAGTACATGGGCCGCGCCGACGGCCCGGCGCGCGGCAAGGACGGCAACGTCCACATGGCCGACATGAACCTCGGCCTGGTCGCAATGGTCAGCCACCTGCCCGCGATGCTGCCGGTCGCGGTCGGCTGCGCGCTCGCGTTTCGCATCCGCGAGGAGAAGCGCGTCGCGGTCGCGTGGTCGGGCGAAGGAGCGATGGCGCGCGGCGATGCACACGAAGGGATGAACTTCGCGGGCGTGCGCCAGCTTCCCGTGGTGTTCATCTGCGACAACAACCAGTGGGCCTACTCGACACCGTCGCACCTCGAGTACGCGGTCGAGCACCTCGCCGACCGGGCCGCGGCATACGGATTCGAAGGTGTCGTCGTCGACGGCACCGACGTGCTCGCGGTCTATCGCGAGGCGAAGCGCGCGATCGAGAAGGCCCGCGAGGGAGGCGGCCCGACGCTGATCGAGAACCAGACGCTCCGCATGGAGGGGCACGCCGTGCACGACGATGCCTTCTACGTTCCGAAGGAGCTGTTCGAGCGCTGGGCCGAGCGCGATCCGATCGAGCGCTACCGCACCTGGCTGCTCACGAACGCCGACCTGACGGCGGACGAGGAGGACGAGATCACCGGTCACGTGAAGAAGCTGTTGAACGATTCCCTGCAGCGCGCGGACGATTCGCCGCAGCCGGATCCGTCGACATTGCTGGACGGCGTGTACGCGACGCCGGAGGACCTCGACACGCCGCACCACAAGTAGCGATGGCGGAGAAGACCTATCTCCAGGCGATCAGCGACGGTCTCCGCGAGGAGATGCGCCGCGACAAGCGCGTCTTCGTGCTGGGGGAGGACGTCGGCGTCTACGGCGGTGCGTTCAAGGTGACGCTCGGCTTCCAGGAGGAGTTCGGCCCGTGGCGCGTCCTCGACACACCGTTGTCGGAGACCGCGATCATGGGCGGCGCCACGGGGGCGGCGATGATGGGGCTGCGGCCGGTCGCGGAGATGCAGTTCGCCGACTTCGTCTCATGCGCCTGGGACCACCTCGTCACAGTGGCGGCGAAGCAACGCTGGCGCGCCGGCACCCCCGTGCCGATCGTGCTTCGCCTGCCGTCGGGCGGCGGCTTCTCGGGCGGCCCGTTCCATTCGCAGAACCCGGAGTCGTCGTTCGCCCACATCCCCGGGCTCAAATGCGTGTGCCCGGCGACGCCCGAGGACGCGAAGGGCCTGATCACCGCCGCGATCGAGGACCCGAACCCGGTGCTCTTCTTCGAGCACAAGCATCTCTACCGCCGCATCAAGGGCGAGGTGCCGGATGAGCGCTACGTGACCCCGATCGGCAAGGCGCGCATTCACACCGAGGGCGAAGACGTGACGGTGATCACGTGGGGCGCGATGGTCTACACCGCGGAAGAGGCCGCGAAGGCGGTCGACGCGTCGGTGGAGATCGTCGACCTGCGCACGATCATGCCGTGGGACAAGGAGGCCGTGCTCGCCTCGGCCCGCAAGACGTCCAAGGTCCTGGTGCTGCACGAGGACACGCGCAGCGGCGGCTTCGGCGGCGAGATCGCCGCGACGATCGCCGAGGAGGCGTTCGAGGATCTCGACGGCCCGGTGAGACGCCTCGCAGCGCCCGACTGTCCCGTCCCCTTCTCGCCCGTGCTGGAAAAGGCGTACATCCCGCAGGTCGACGACGTCGTCCGTGCACTCAAGGAGTTGATTTCCTACTGATGGCCACTGGAACTGCAGTAGACGTCGTGATGCCGCAGATGGGCGTTTCCGTCTCGGAGGGCACGGTCACGAAATGGAACAAGCAGGTCGGAGACCAGATCGAGGCCGACGAGACGCTGCTCGAGATCTCGACCGACAAGGTGGACACCGAGGTGCCGTCGCCCGCGTCGGGCGTGGTGAGCGAGATCCTGGTCGAGGAGGGCGCGACGGTCGAGGTCGGCACGGTGCTGGCCCGGATCGGCGGCGAGGTCGGAGCTGCCGCTCGCCGCGCCTGCGGCCGGCCCGCGCCCGCGCCCGCGGAGAGCTCGCGAGCCGCCGGCGGCCGCCGAGCCGCTGGCGCAACCGGCGCAGCCGGTTGCGCCAAGTGAGAACGGCAAGTCGTTCGTCTCGCCGGTCGTCGCGCGCATTGCTTCCGAGCACGGGATCGACCCGGCCCAGGTGCCCGGGCACGGGCACCGGCGGCCGCGTCACGAAGAAGGACATTCAGGCCTATCTCGAGGCCGGCCCACCGGCCGCGCAGACGCCGGCGCCCGCGGCCGCTCCTCAGCCCGCGCCGGCGCCTGCGCCGCCGTCCGCTAGTTCTCCCAGCCAAGAGGCGCAGCCTCGTGGCGCTGGGCGAGACAGCTCGAACCGATGTCGGCGATGAGGCGGGGGATCGCCGAGCACATGCGGCGCTCGCTCGACACCTCGGCCCACGTCACCTCGGCGATCGAGGTCGACATGTCGAAGGTCGTCGCGCTCCGCGGCAAGCTGAAGAAGGAGTACGAGTCGGCCTACGGCGTCAACCCGACCTACCTCGCGTTCATCGCGCGGGCGACCGTCGAGACGCTCCGTGACTACCCGTGGGTCAACGGCGAGCTGCGCGGCGACCAGATCGTCACGAAGAACTTCGTCAACCTCGGCTTCGCCGTCGAGCTGGCCGACGGGAAGGGGCTGATCGTCCCGGTCGTGAAGAACGCCGAGACGCTCAACCTGCTCGGGATGGCCAAGGGGATCGCCGACATCGCCCGGCGGGCGCGGGAGAAGCAGCTGACCCCCGATGACGTCTCCGGCGGCACCTTCACGATCACGAACCCCGGCGGCTACGGCACCTTCCACGGCACACCGGTGATCAGCCAGCCGCAGGCAGGCATCCTCGGCACCTACGCGATCGTCAAACGGCCCTGGGTGATCACCGACGACAACGGTGCCGACGCGATCGCGATCCGCTCGATCATGAACCTGACGCTCACCTACGACCACCGCCTCGTCGACGGCGCCCTCGCCGGGCGCTTCCTGCGCGACCTGCGCGGACGCCTCCAGACCTGGGGCGAGAGCGATTACTAGACCGGCGAACCTCGTCAACCTCGGCACGGTCGACTACCGTGAAGCCCTCGAGCTACAGCGGTCGACGGCGGCGAGGGTCGCTGACGGGTCGCTGCCGGACACGGTCCTGCTCCTCGAGCACCCCCCGACGATCACGCTCGGCCGGCGCACCGAGACGGGCGAGGTGCACGTCCCCGCCGGAGCCGACGTCGAGGTCGTCGAGGTCGACCGTGGCGGGAAGTCCACCTACCACGCGCCGGGCCAGCTGGTCTGCTACCCGATCTTCGACCTGACCCGGCACGGGCAGGACGTGAGGCGGTACTGCCGGGACCTGGAGTCGGCGATCGTCCAGACGCTGGCGGCGTTTGGGCTGGCAGGGACCTGCATCGACGGGCTCACCGGCGTCTGGCTCGAGTCCCCGCCACGGAAGATCGCCTCGATCGGGATCCACCTGACGAAATGGATCTCGACCCACGGCTACGCCTTGAACGTCGATCTCGACCCGGCGCCGTTCACGGACTGGATCACCGCCTGCGGGCTCGACGGCTACGGGTTCACGTCGATGGCGCGGGAGCTCGGCCGGCCGTTGCAGGTCGACGACGTCCGTCCCGCAGCGGCCCAGGCGCTGGCCGACGTGTTCGGGCTCGCCTACGCGGGCGCCCCGGCGCTCGCCCGAACCGCCTGACGCTCACCGTCCGACCAGCGGCGGATCATCTGGCGATGGAGGCAACGCTTCGCCTGCTCGCCTGGGTCGGCGTCGTCGCCGCGGCTTCCGTCGGCGCCGCAATCGCCGTCGGCGCGCTGCTCGGCTCGATCTAGGACGCCTCCGGCCTAGGGCTCGGGCGGCCCCGACCACTTCGGGCGCGGCCGCTCCGCCCGCGCCAGCCGCTCGAGCCGGTCCAGGAGACCGGGCGCGTCGGTCGCGACCGCGATCGCCGCCAGATCGGAGCCGCGAACGAACCCCTCCGCCGTCGCGTGCCGCGCGAGCGCGATCAGCGGCCGCCAGTACTCCTCGACGTCCAGCAGCCCCACCGGCTTGTCGTGGAGCCCGAGCTGCGACCAGGTGAGCTGCTCCAGCAGTTCGTCGAGCGTCCCGAACCCGCCGGGCAGGGCAACGAACCCGTCGGCCAATTCGGCCATCAGCGCCTTCCGCTCGTGGAGCGAGCCCACCACGTGGAGCTTCGACAGGCCTCCATGCGCGAGCTCCCGGTCGACGAGCTCCTGCGGGATCACCCCGATCACCTCGCCGCCGGCCGACAGCGCCCCGTCCGCGACCGCGCCCATCAGGCCGACGCGGCCGCCGCCGTAGACGATCCCGGTCCCGCGAGCGGCCGCGGCGGCACCGAACGCACGGGCCGCCTCGGCATACGCGGGCAGCCGCCCGCTCGACGCGCCACAGAACACGCAGACCCGCTGCACGGCGCGAGCGTAGCGGCGTTCTCTACGGTGGGGACGTGTTCGGAGGCTGGCACCGCGGCTATCAGGAACCGCCCGAGCGGCCGGAGGACCCGGCTGTTCGCCGCGCGAACCTGAAGCGAATCGCGCGGCTGTTCCGGCCGTACCGGCGCCGGCTTGCCGTCGTGCTCGCGCTGATCCTGATCTCGGCGGCACTCGGGGTCGTGCCGGCCTTCCTGCTGCGGGACCTCCTGCAGGCGATCGGCGACAAGAACTCGAAAGAGATCTCGCTGTTCGCGGCAGGAATGATCGCGATCGCGATCGTGAACGGCGTGCTCGGCGTGTGGCAGACCCTGCTGTCGAACCAGGTCGGACAGCGCGTCATGCACGACCTGCGCGCGGCGGTCTTCCGCCATCTCCAACGGCTGTCGCTGGCGTTCTTCACGCGGACACGGACGGGCGAAGTACAGTCGCGCATCTCCAACGACATCGGCGGCGTCCAGGGCGTGGTCACGAACACGGCCACGTCGATCGTCTCGAGCGTCACCACGGTGCTCGCGACGATGGTCGGGATGATTCTCCTGAGCTGGGAACTGGCGCTCTTCGCGTTCGCGCTGATCCCGCTGTTCGTGCTCCTGACTCGCCGCGTCGGCGAGCAGCGCCGGCAGATCGCGAAGTCGACGCAGGAGACGCTGGCCGACATCTCGAGCCTCGTTCAGGAGTCGCTCTCGGTCTCCGGGATCATGCTCGGGAAGACGATGGGGCGGACCGATGAGCTCGCCGACCGGTTCGAGGGCGAGTCGCAGACCCTCGCCAACCTCGAGGTGCGGCAGCGGATGGCGGGCCGCTGGGTGATGGCCACGATCCAGACGACCTTCGCCGTCATGCCGGCGGCCACGTACTGGTTCGGCGGCCTCGCGCTCGCCCACGGGTCGAGCGCCGTCTCCGTCCCGACGCTGGTGTCGTTCACGACGCTGCAAGCGCGGCTCTTCTTCCCCGTCGGCTCGCTGCTGGGCGTCGGGCTCGACGTGCAGACGTCGCTCGCGCTCTTCGACCGGATCTTCGAGTACCTCGACCAGCCGATCGAGATCCAGGAGCGCCCCGGCGCGCCAGACGCTCCTCGAGGCAGGCGACGTCCAGTTCGAACACGTGTCCTTTCGCTACGGCGAAGGCCCGTGGACGCTCGCCGACGTCTCGTTCACGGTTCCGGCCGGGACGACGACCGCGCTGGTCGGCGAGACGGGAGCCGGGAAGACGACGCTCGGCTATCTCACCGCCCGGCTCTACGACGTGAACGAGGGGAGTGTGCGGATCGGCGGCGTCGACGTGCGTGACCTGACGGTCGCCTCGCTCGCTGCTCTCGTCGGTGTCGTCTCACAGGAGACGTATCTGTTCCACGCGACCGTGCGCGAGAATCTTCGCTTCGCCAAGCCCGATGCGACGGACAGCGAGGTGGCCGCCGCCGCGGACGCCGCGCAGATCCACGACCTGATCGCGGCGCTGCCCGAGGGCTACGACACCGTCGTCGGCGAGCGCGGCTACCGCTTCTCGGGCGGGGAGAAGCAGCGGATCGCGATCGCGCGGACGATCCTCCGCAACCCGCCGATCCTCGTCCTCGACGAGGCAACGAGCTCGCTGGACACCGAGACCGAGCGTCAGGTGCAGGCGGCGCTCGACCAGCTCACCGAGGGCCGCACGACGATCGCGATCGCGCACCGGCTCTCGACGGTGCAGAACGCCGACCAGATCGTCGTCCTCGACGGGGGCCGGATCGTCGAGCGGGGAACACACGCGGAGCTGATCGAGCTTGCGGGACGCTACGCCCAGCTCCTCGGCCGGACGCCCGTACTCGACCTCTAGACTTTCCAGCGTGGAGACGTCGCTGCCCGTGTCCGACCGCCCGCGCCGGCCGGAGTGGATGAAGGTGCGTGCGCCGTCGGCGAACGGCAGCTACTTCGACGTCAAGAAGCTGATCCACGGGGCGCAGCTGAACACGATCTGCGAGGAGGCGCGCTGTCCCAACATCGCGGAGTGCTGGGGCCGCGGCACGGCGACGTTCCAGATCCTCGGCGAGACCTGTACCCGCGCCTGCCGCTACTGCTACGTCAACTCCGGCAAGCCGAGCGAGCCGGTCGACCCGTTGGAGCCCCTCCGCCTCGCCCAGACCGCCAAGCAGATGGGCCTCAAGCACGTGGTCGTCACGTCGGTCGACCGCGACGACGTCGAGGACCGGGGCGCGGGTCACTATGCGGCCACGATCCGGGCCTTGAAGGCGAAGGTGCCCGACGCGTCGATCGAGGTGCTCACACCTGACTTCCTCGGGGTCGAGGAGGCCGCGCTGCAGACAGTCGTGGGTGCTCGGCCCGACGTCTTCAACCACAACATCGAGACCGTGCGCCGCCTGCATCGCAAGATGCGCGGCGGCAAGGCGAGCTACGACGGCGCTCTCTGGCTGCTGCGACGCGCCAAGGAGATCGCCGACTATCCGGTGCTGACGAAGAGCGGGATCATCGTCGGCCTCGGCGAGTCGAACGACGAGGTCGTCGAGACGCTGCGCGATCTGCGCGCGCACGGCGTCGACGTCGTCACGATCGGCCAGTACCTCCAGCCGAGCGCGAAGCACGCGACGATCGACCGGTGGGTTCACCCCGACGAGTTCGCCTGGTTCCGCGAGCAGGGCGAAGCGCTCGGCTTCGGCTCGGTCTTCTCGGGACCGCTCGTCCGGTCGAGCTATCGCGCCGACGAACAGCGCCACGCGGCCGCGACCGGACGCGGCGCGGTCGCCTACTAGCCCCGCGACCGATCAGGGCCCGGGATCGGTCGGGCCCTGTGCGCACTCCAGCCCAGGCACCTTGCGCGCCGCCACGGTGCCACGACTCCCGACCGCCTCGATCGCGATCGTCACGCAGCCGTGCTTGACGACGATGCCGCTCGCCCAACGGGCGACGAACGTGCCGCCCGCCCCGGCGGTCACCGAGCGGACGTACCTGCCCGCTGCCGTGACGGTGACCGTGACGTGCTCATGCGCCTTGAAGCCGGAGCCGCGCACGACGAGCGGGGACTTGTCCGAGAGCCAGACCCGAGACCCGGAGCCGACCGCCTTCGCCAAGGACGGAACGACGACCAGGAACACGCAAAGAAGGATCGCGACCCGTGCCATTCCTCCCGCATCATGCCCAGGTTCCGACTGAACCGAACACCGCTTTACAAAGGAGAAGGGCCGCCCTGAGGCGGCCCTTCCCTTGTCCGATCGCGTCGAGCCGCGGCTACTTGGCCTTGCCGAGGTCGAGCTTGAAGCCGCCAAGTCCGTGCGTTGCGGCGTAGAGGACGCGTGCGTTCGAGAGCATCGTCAGCCCCGACACCTCGACCTGAGGCATGTTGTCCGCCGCGACCGTCCAGGTGGTCGACCCGGCGGCCAACTTCATCACGTTGAAGTCGGTCCCGACGTACAGATCACCCGTGAGGTCATCGCGGGCGATGTCCGTCGCAGGCAGATCGGCGAGATCGTACGTCCGGTCGACCCACGTCGCAGTGTTCCCGGTCCTCGTCACCTCGAACACGTGACCCGGCGTTCCCGGCGTGTTGAGGTTGTAACCGGAATAGGAGATCCACGCGTGGTTGGGGTTCGCGGGATCAACGGCGATCCCCGTCACGAACCGGCTCGGGCTGTTCGTCGCCGAATCGTCGAGCCGCGTCCAGACGACAGACGAGGCGGACGGCGCATTGGCGTTGTCGGTGATGAACACGCGGCCCGTCGTCGTCGCGGCCCACATCGTCCCGGTATTCGTCGACTCACGCTTCAGCGCGGAGACGAAACCACCGGCCCTCGAAGTGCCATACGACCCGCTGGTCAGGTCGGTGGCGCCGGCCGGACCGATCCGGACGAAGTCACCGCAGCTCGGATTCGCCGCGCTGGTGGTGAACTCGGGGCAGTTCGCCTCGAGGTAGGCCTGGTTGCCGGCCCAGTCCTGCGTGCGCCAGACGGACTGCGAGCCCTGGAAGATCGAGCCGGCGGTCGCTGCGTTCGGGTCGGGGATGATCGGCGGGTAGAACTGCGAGCCCTCGGGGCTCGCGTCGATCGGCCCCGTCGCGATGACCCAGCCGGTCGGGTCGCCGTTCCGGAAGTTCACGTCGCTTGCCTCACCCGTGAAGGTGTTGAAGCGCAGCCGGCTGTTCGCAACGTTGAAGCCGGACTGGCCGCCGTCGCCGTAGATGATCTGCGGCCACACCTCCGACGATCCACCGAACTCGAATGTCCCGTTGTCCTGCGTTCCACCCATCAGGTTCTTCGGGTCACTCGCATTGGCGGAGAAGCTCTGGAACTGGAGCGTCGACAGACCCTTGTTGAGGGGCACCGACTGCTTCGGGATCCGCGAGAGCAACGACTGGCAGTAGGTCAGCGCGCCGCCGGAAAGACCGCGGGCACTGCACTGAGCCGAGCCGTCGACGTAGTTCCCGTCCGAGCGAACCACACCGCCGTCGTCCCCGGCGATCCACTGAAGCGGGTTACCGGGAACCGTGACGAGCGCATGCTGATCCGGATGGAGCCAGCCGTCGTTGCCGATGTCCCGCGTGATGTCGCTGAACGTGTTTCCACCGTCGGTCGACATCAGGACGGCACGGCCGTTGCTCGGCCCGTTCACCTGGTTGTAGTCGAACGAGCCGCCGAGATAGACGACATTCGGATCCTCGGGCGGCGAGTACACAACGTTGTCGTACCAGCACTGAGCTTCGCAGTAGTTGGTGTTCTGCGACGTCGTCTTGTCGGTGAACACTGCCGCTCCTCCAGCGTCATCGGTGACGTAGAAGCGAGCTGCGGGCGTGCCCTGGGCCCCGATGCCGACGTACATCCGGGTCTTGCCGTTGGGCAGCTTCCCGAGCGCGAACTGCGCCCGGTCCGTGCTCAGCGTCGGATTCTGGGTGAGCGCCGATTTGATCTGCGCCCAGGTGGCGCCGTTGTCGAGCGACCGCCATACGCCCTCCGCGAACGACGCGTAGTAGATCGTGGTTGGAGTGTTCGGGTCGATGCCGATCTCGTTCACGCCACGGCTGACCGCGGCGTTGAGAAGCGTGAACGTCGAACCGGTCTGGCGGTAGATCCCACGCACCGCGCACCCGGTGGGCGTCGGGCAGCCAATCGCGCCGCCCGTCGACGATACGCCGCGGACGGCGCTGTCGAGGCCGACGAGCAGGCGGCCCGAACTGTCGAGCGCGAGCGCGCCGACCGCACGGTCGTCGAACAGAGTGCTGCCGGGGACGAGGGCCCACGTATTGCCGCCGTCCGTCGACTTGTAGATCCCGAGCCCCGCCTCGGAGTCTCCGGAGGCGTTCGGCTCGCCGGTACCGACATACACGGTGTTCCCGGTCGGATCGGACGGATCGACGAGAAGCGATCCGACGGCGTTCGAGGGCAACGAGCCACCCTTGAACTGCCAGTGAACATTTCCGTTCTGATCGGTTGCGTTGTCGGCAGCCCACACGCCGCCGCCGGCCGCGCCGAGGTACAGCGAGCATTTGCTGGTCTTCTTGCAGCCGCCGATCGCGAGCGCGGTGACGCGCCCCGAGGCGGTGTACTCCTTGCCGCCGGCCAGGAACTGGTCGAGGACCGCCGGGTACTTCGCCTGGTTCGGGCCGATCGACTGCCAACTGCCGGCGCCCTTGCCCAGCTTCTTGAGGGAGGCGAAGGTCGCCTGCGAATTCTGTGTGGCCACGAACGGCACCGAATCGGCCGGGTAGGCACGTTCTGCCTCCTGCTGGGCCGCATACGTGGCGCCCGGACCTTCGTTCGCGATGCCTGCTTGATCCTTCCGGACGCTGTCCGGATCGCCCTTCTTGAAGATGGCGTGTGCTCCAGAATGCGTGCTCGATGTCGCGAACACGCCCAAGAGTGCGGCAACGATCGCGACGAGCACGCCTGCTACGGCAATGCGGCCAACGTGTGGGTGGTTCCTCTTCATCCGTCCCCCCTCGCTCGTGTTTTGGCGGCCGGCTGGTACGAAGCTCGACTCGAGCCGTTCGACGATCTCCGAGTTGAGACTTCTCCCCCCTTCCTCTGCACCGGCCCGGAGCTTGTCGCGCAGCTCTTCGGGCATGCGGAGGAGAAAGCGGTACGGGCTCCCCATGAGGGCGCAACTATCACCGATAGCCGCCGCAATATCAAGCGGGAACCGTCGCAGCGGCCCCGTGATATCAGTCTCGGCTAGCCGTGGGGATTGGCCATCTTGCGGTAGTCGAGCGCCTCGTCGAGCACGTCGTCGGGGACACCCGCCTCCCGCGCGACCTCGCGCAGCGAACGGCCGGAAGCCGCTGCCAGCTTGACGATCTCGCTGGCCTTGTCGTAGCCGATGTGCGGGTTGAGCGCCGTCGCGGCGGACAGTGTCAGCTCGGCGTAGGTCTCGCACTGCTCGCGGTTCGCCTCGATCCCGGCGACGCACTTCTCGTCGAGCAGACGGCTCGCCGAGGCGAGGAGCTTGATCGACTGGAGCAGGTTCCGCGCCATCAGCGGCACGAAGACGTTCAGCTCGAAGTGACCCTGGAGCCCGCCGATCGCGATCGCCGCATCGTTGCCGATCACCTGAGCCGCCACCTGCGTGACGACCTCTGGAATGACCGGGTTCACCTTGCCCGGCATGATCGATGAGCCCTTCTGGAGCTCGGGCAGGAAGATCTCCGCGAGCCCCGCACGCGGCCCGGAGCCCAGAAAACGAAGGTCGTTGGCAATCTTCGTCAGGCTGACGGCGACGGTCTTGAGCGCGCCGGAGGCCTCGACCAGCCCGTCGCGGGCGGCCTGGCTCTCGAACGGATCCGCCGGCGCCGAGATGGCCAGCCCCGTGTCGCCCGCGAGGTGTGCGCGCACGCGGGCCGCGAACTCCGGATGCGTGTTCAGCCCTGTGCCGACCGCCGTCCCTCCGAGCGGGATCTTGCCGAGCCGGGCGAGCGTCGCCTCGATCCGCGCCCTGCCCTCACGCACCTGAGCGGCGTAGCCGCCGAACTCCTGGCCGAGCGTCACGGGCACCGCATCCATCCAGTGGGTGCGGCCGGACTTGACCACGTCGGCGAACTCGGCCGCCTTGGCCTGTAGGGCCGTCTCGAGCCCCTCGAGCGCCGGCAGCAGGTCGTGGACGATCTCGTCGAGGGCCGCCAGGTGCACCGCGGACGGGAAGACGTCGTTCGAGCTCTGGCCCATGTTGACGTCGTCGTTCGCGTGCACGTCCTCGCCCGCGAGGGCGGCGATCACCTCGTTGGCGTTCATGTTCGACGACGTGCCCGACCCGGTCTGGAAGACGTCGATCGGGAACTGATCGTCGAGCTCGCCGTTCGCGACCCGGTCGGCCGCGGCAGAGATCCTGCGCGCCTTCTCCTCGTCGAGGAGGCCGAGCTCGCCGTTCACGAGCGCCGCAGCGGCCTTGATCCGGCCGAGCCAGCGCGCCACCGGGGTGGGGATCGGCTCGCCCGAGACGGGGAAGTTGGCGATCGCCTTGCGGGTCTCGCCTCCCCACAACTCCGGGCTGGAGACGGTGTCGGTCACAGCAAAAGACTAGCTCGCGCCGCCGGTTTGCAGGAGCTCGTCCCAGGCCGTGAGCTTCACCCGGGGACGCCCGAGCGGCTCGCCTGCGGCGCGCTCGGCGGCGTCGATCGCCTGCCAGCCGGCGTGGTCGACGAACCTCACCCCTCTGGCGGCGAGGAGGTCGTCGAGCGACGGCCCGCCGCCCGCGTGTGCGAGCCGGCCGGCGCGCGCATCGTCGAGCAGCAGTTCGACGGTCTCGGTCGCGTCCTTCTTGTTCGTCCCGATCACACCGCTCGGACCGCGCTTGATCCAGCCCGCGACATAGGTGCGCTCGGCTCCGAGAACCCGTCCAGCCTGGTTCGGGATCGTCCCGTGGTCCTCGTCGAACGGAACGCCGGGCAGCGCGATGCCCTTGTAGCCGACGCTGCGCAGAACGAGGCCTGCCTGGATCAGCTCCCGCTCGCCGGTCGGGCGCGCGACGATACGACCGTCCTCCACGACGAGCTCGTTGCGCACCACCTCGACCGCCTCGACCCGGTCGCCGCCGACGATCGCCACCGGCGAGACGAGGAACCGGAGGACGATGCGGCGCGGCTTGCCCGCAGGCGGGCGTTCGGCGAACTCACCGAGCAGCTCGTAGTTGCGCCTGGCGCGCTCGCGGTCCTCCTCCAACGCGCGCTCGCTGGCCGCGTCGAGCCGCAGGTCGTTCGGGTCGACGACCACGTCGGAGCCCGCGAGCTCGCCGAGCTCCTTCAGCTCGGGCGGCGTGAACGCCGCCTGCACCGGCCCGCGTCGCCCGAGCATCACGATCTCCTCGAGGGCGGCGCCGCAGATCGCGTCGATCGCCTCGGGTGTCGTGTCGGTCGGTGCGAGCTCCTCGGCCGTCAGTGCGAGCATGCGGGCGCAGTCGATCGCCACGTTCCCGTTCCCGATCACCACGGCTCGCTCGTGGGAGAGGTCGAACACGCAGTCCTGGAAGTCGGGATGGCCGTTGTACCAGGCGACGAACTCGGTGGCCGCCCACGATCCAGGGAGGTCCTCGCCCGGGATGCCGAGCCGCCGGTCGGTCTGGGCGCCGACGGTGTAGACGACGGCGTCGTAGTGAGCCAGGAGCTCCTCGTGGCTGACCGCCGCCCCGACCTCGACGTTGCCCAGGAAGCGGAACCCCGGCCGGGCCGCCGTCTTCTCGAATGCGCGTGAGACGGCCTTGATGTTCTCGTGGTCGGGAGCGACGCCGAGTCGCACGAGGCCCCACGGCGTCGGGAGCCGGTCGAGCACATCGACCTCGACGGCAGGCTGCTCGCTCTTCAGCAGGGCGTCAGCGGTATAGAACCCGGCCGGCCCGGAGCCGACGACGGCGACCTTGAGGGGCGAAGGGCTCACGGCGCGAGCCTAAAGCTCTGTCGTCCTAAGGGGGAAGCCCCGCGCGAGCGATCAGTGAGCGTGGCCGCAGCCGGAGCCGCAGCCCGCGGCGCCGTCGGGCTGCTCTTCGCCCTCGGCGACCTGGAAACTGTGCCCGCAGCCGCAGGCGGTGGTGACGTTCGGATTCTCGATCTTGAACCCGGACTCCTGGAGGCCTTCCAGGAAGTCGATCGTCGAGCCCTGCAGATAGGGAGCGCTGAACGGGTCGACGACGACCTTGACACCGTGGAACTCGAGCTCGTGGTCGCCCGCCTGGGCGCCGCGGTCGAAGCCGAGCGCGTACTCGAAGCCGCTGCAGCCGCCGCCCTGGATCGCGATCCGGAGCACCTCGGCCTCGCCGGCCGGCTCCGCCGCCATCAGCCCCTGCACCTTGGTCGCCGCGCGCTCGGTGAGGGTCACGACAGTGGTCTCGGACTGTTCGATCGTCGCCATCGTCCACAGTGTAGCCGGAGGCCCTGTCGTGGGAACTTCGTGACACCTGCAACGCCGATGGGTACAGGCGTCGCGGCGTCGTTCGTGCTGCTAGCGTCCGTCGCCGGACGACGTCCTTTTCAGGAGGCAGCAGGCTTTGTTCAACGATTGGTTGCCGTTTGCGATCTACGGGCTCTTCGCCCTGATGATCCCGGCAACGATGATGATCGGGAGCTTCGTCTTCGCAACGCGGCCGCATCGTCGCGTGCGGGCCCGGACGATCCCGTTCGAGTCGGGCGTCTCGGAGGGGCCGCCGAAGCGGCAGCGCTTCACGGTCAGCTTCTACCTGACGGCGATGCTCTTCATCCTCTTCGACATCGAGATCGTCTTTCTCTACCCGCTCGCGGTGATCCTCCACGAGCTCTCGTGGTTCGGGTTCTTCGAGTTCCTGACCTTCCTGGTCATCCTCTTCATCGCCTACGTCTACATCTGGCGCAAGGGAGCCCTGGAATGGCACTAGAGAAGCCACTGCGCGAATCGGGCCTGAAGTCCGAGCGTCTGCTGTGGCCGACGAAGGGGCCCTCCAAGTTCGAGGACGAGGTCGCCGATCTCGAGCAGAAGGTGGGCTTGACGACACTCGCCAAGGCGGTCGCCTGGGCGCAGACGAACTCGATGTGGCCGGACACGTTCGGCCTCGCGTGCTGCGCGATCGAGATGATGTCGATCGTCGCGAGCCGCTACGACATCGCCCGGTTCGGAATGGAGCCGTTCCGCGGCTCACCGCGCCAGGCCGACCTGCTGATCGTCTCCGGCCGCGTGTCGCACAAGATGGCGGCGCCGCTGCGCCAGATCTACGACCAGATGCTCGAGCCGAAGTGGGTGATCGCGATGGGCGCCTGCGCATCCTCCGGCGGGATGTTCAACAACTACGCGATCGTGCAATCGGTCGACAAGATCGTCCCGGTCGACATCTACGTGCCCGGGTGCCCGCCGCGCCCGGAACAGCTCGTCGAAGGGATCGTCCGCCTGCACGAGGCCGTGCGCGCAGGCGTGCCGCCCGCGTACGAGGTGCGGAGCGTGGCGTCGTGAGCACCGGCGTAGGCTCGCCGGAGCCGGCAAAGAGCCAGGTGCCGGCTCTGCCGGCGCGGGAGCGGGAGGGTTCGACGACCTGCCGGGCCTGGTCGAGGAGAAGGAGCGGCACCGGGAGACGACCCTGGTGGTCGACCTCGAGCACCTCGTCGAGGCCGCCACGTATCTGCGCGACGAAGCGGGGTTCAACTTCCTGTCCGACCTGACTGCGGTCGACTATCTCGGCTGGGGCGACAAGGGGGTGTCGGGGTACTACGGCACGCCGGCCGGTCGCGACATCAACACGCCGATGACGCAGGGCTACCAGGCGGTGCCGTTCGGCAAGCCGAAGCGCTTTGCGATCAACTACCACCTGCTCTCGATCTCAGAGCGTCCGCGCAGGGTTCGCCTGCAGACCTGGGCAGAGGAGGGCGACGCCGTCCCGACGGTGATCCGCGTGTGGCCGACCGCAGACTGGCACGAGCGTGAGCAGTTCGACCTGATGGGGATCGTGTTCGACGGTCATCCGAACCTGCAGCGGATCCTGCTCGACGACGACTGGGAAGGTCATCCGCTGCGCAAGGACTATCCGATCGGCGGCGAGCCCGTCCGCTTCTCGGGAGAAGCGTGACCGCGACGGCTCCGACGCGCTCGCGCAAGCCGGTCTACCAGGGATCGCGCGTCCCGTACCCGATCCCGACGGTCCTGACGACGCCGGCGGACCTTGCGGCGACCGGCGACGTGATGACGGTCAACTTCGGACCGAACCACCCCTCGACGCACGGCGTGCTCCGCCTCGTCGTCGACCTCTACGGCGAAGACGTGACCGGTCTCGCCGCAGTGATCGGCTACCTGCACACCGGCTTCGAGAAGAACATGGAGCACAAGACGTGGTGGAAGGCGATCCCGTACGCGCCGCGCATGGACTACGTCTCGTACCAGAACAACGAGTACGTCTTCGTCGGCGCGGTCGAGAAGCTGCTCGCGCTGGAGATCCCGCCGAAGGCCAGCTGGATGCGCACGTTGCTGCTCGAGCTGAACCGCATCCACTCGCATCTCGTGTGGCTCGGCACCTCGGCGCTCGAGCTGGGCGCGATCTCGATGTTCTGGTACGCGTTCCGCGAGCGAGAGCTGGTCCTCGATCTCTTCGAGCTCGTCGCCGGGTACCGCATGCACACGCGCTACTTCCAGGTCGGCGGCCTGGCGGAGGACATTCCGCGCGGCTTCTATCCGGAGGCGCGCAAGTTCTGCGACTGGATGCCGGAGGCGATCGACGACTACGAGACGCTCTTGACACGCAACAAGATCTGGCTCGAGCGCACCGAGGGGCTCGGTCTGCTGTCGGCCGACGACGCGATCGCGCTGGGCCAATCCGGGCCGGTGCTGCGCGCGTCGGGTGTCGAGTGGGACCTGCGCAAGGTGGAGCCGTATCTCGCCTACCACCAGGTCGACTTCCGCGTGCCCGTGTTCCCCGAGGGCGATGTCTACGCGCGCTACCGGGTGCACATGGCGGAGATGCGGGAATCCGTGCGCATCGTCGAGCAATGTCTCGACCGGCTCGAGAACATGGAGGGCGAGCCGTGGATCGCGGACGACCGGAAGGTCGTCCTGCCGCCGCGCGAGGAGCTCCACACGTCGATGGAGTCGCTGATCCATCACTTCAAGATCGTCACCGAGGGCTTCCGCGTGCCGGAGGGCGAGGTCTACTTCGCCATCGAGTCGCCGCGCGGCGAGCTCGGCTGTTATGTCTGCTCCGACGGCGGGTCGAGGCCCTGGCGGGTCAAGTTCCGCGCGCCGTCGTTCGTCGCGCTGCAGGCGACAGCGACCTGCATGACCGACGCGCTGATCGCCGACATGATCGCGATCGTCGGCTCGCTCGACACCGTGATGGGCGAGGTCGACCGTTGACCGGTGTGGGCCCGAGCCTCTACGAAGCGATCCAGGCCGAGCGGGCGAAGTATCCCGCCGACTCGGAGAGCGCGGTACTGCCGGCGCTGCGGCTCGCGCAGGCCGAGCACGGCTGGCTCTCGCCCGAGGTGATCCGTGAGGTCGCCGACGCTCTCGACGAGACGCCCGCCTACGTGCTCTCGATCGCGTCCTTCTACGACCAGTTCAACCTGACGCCGATCGGCGAGCATCTCGTGGAGGTGTGCACCAATGTCCCGTGCGCTGTCGTCGGCGCACAGCGGGTCGTGGAGGCATTCGAGAGCGGGCTCGGCTGCAAGGCCGGCGAGACGAGCGCGGACGGCAAGGTCACTCTGCGCGCGGTCGAGTGCCTCGGCGGCTGCGGCTGGGCAACGATCGTCGCCGTCGATCACCACTACCGCACGCACGTCAAGGCCGACGACGTGCCGGCGATCGTCGAGGAGCTCCGTGGCGCCTGACATCGTCCTTCGCGATGCGACCACCGTGCTCGCCGAGTACGAGGCGACCGGCGGCTATGCGGCTCTTGCCAAGGCCCGTGCGATGACTCCCGAGGCGGTGACGGAGGAGCTGATCACCTCGGAGCTGCGCGGGCGGGGCGGCGCGTTCTTCCCGACCGGGCGCAAATGGTCGTTCGTGCCGTCGAAGGAGCAGCTGCCGAAGCCCCACTACCTGGTCGTCAACGCCGACGAGTCCGAGCCGGGCAGCTTCAAGGACAACGAGATCCTCTCGCGCGTCCCGCATCGATTCATCGAAGGCTGCCTGATCACCGCGTACGCGATCGACTCGCAACGAGGTCTTCGTCTACATTCGCGGCGAGTACTCCGGGCCGTACGAGATCCTCGTCGACGCGCTCGAGGAGCTGAAGGACCGGCCCGACCTGCGCGGGGACGTGACGATCGTCGTCTACCGCGGCGCCGGGGCCTACATCTGCGGCGAGGAGACGGCCTTGCTCGAGTCGCTCGAGGGGAAGCGCGGCCAGCCGCGCTCCAAGCCGCCGTTCCCGGCGATCTCGGGCCTCTATGCATCGCCGACCGTCGTCAACAACGTCGAGACGATCACGAGCGTGCCGCCCGTGATCGCGATGGGCGGCGCCGAGTACGCAAAGCTCGGCGTCCCGAACACCCGGGGCTCGCGCGTCGTCTCGGTCTCCGGCAACGTGGTGAACGGCGGCAACTTCGAGATCGAGGCAGGCACATCGCTCCGGGAGATCATCTACGACCTCGCCGGCGGCATTCCGGACGGCCGCGAGCTGAAAGCGGTCGTCCCCGGTGGGTCGTCGACCGTCATCCTGACGAAGGACGAGATCGACGTCGGCTACGACTTCGACTCGCTGGCGCAGCTGCGCACGGCGATGGGCTCGGCAGGCATCGTCGTGCTCGACGACCGCTGCTGCATCGTCCAGCTCGGGATCCGCTTCTCCGAGTTCTACGAGCACGAGTCGTGCGGCAAGTGCACGCCGTGCCGCGAGGGAACCCGCTGGCTGACGGCGATCCTCCGCAAGCTGGAGGACGGGCGCGCAGCGCAGGGCGACCTCGACCTGCTGCTCGACGTCTGCGACCGCATCAACGGCAAATGCCTCTGTCCGCTCGGCGACTCGGACGCGATCATCGTCGCGAGCTACGTCGCGAAGTTCCGTGACGAGTTCCAGGCGCACATCACCGAGGGCGGGTGCCCGTTCCACGGCACCTCATCGCTCGACCACGTGCTCGCGCCGATCCAGATGCATAGCCATTTGCCCGAAGGCAAATGGCTAGAGGTACAAGCATGACCGACCTGGTGACCGTGACGATCGACGAGCGGACCGTGCAGGGTGGCCTGTGCTCGGATCCGGCGCACGAAACCGCAACAGGTTTTCCACAGCCACTCGCTGTCACGTGCTGCAAACCCGCTTTCGCACTACGCGAGGCGGCTGGTCTCGACACGTCCCTTGGTCAGACCAAGGTCTACCGGACTGCAACAAACACTCCACAGGTCGCCGAGGCGGGGGCACGGGTTGAGCACGCCTGAGCTCGTGACCGTGACGATCGACGAGCGGACCGTGCAGGTCGCGAAGGGCACGGGCATGGTCGAGACGGCGGCCGCCGCCGGGATCGAGATCCCCGTCTTCTGCTACGAGCCGCGCCTCGGGCCGCCGGTCGGCGCCTGCCGTATGTGCCTCGTCGAGGTCGAAGGAATGCCGAAGCTCCAGGCCGGCTGCACTCTCTCGGCGCAGGACGGCATGGTCGTGAGGACGGCCCGCACCTCGACGCAGGCCGCCGAGGGCCAGAGCTCGACCATCGAGTTCATCCTCGTCAATCACCCGCTCGACTGCCCCGTGTGCGACAAGGGCGGCGAGTGCCCGCTGCAGGACCTCGCGTTCCGTTATGGGGCGGGTAGCACGCGCATGACGTTCCCCAAGCGCACCTTTGAAAAGCCGATCCCGATCTCGCCGCTGATCGCGCTCGACCGCGAGCGGTGCATCCTCTGCTACCGCTGCACACGCTTCAGCGAACAGATCGCCGAGGACGGACAGCTCGTGGCGATCAACCGCGGCTCCCAGTCCGTCATCGCCACATTCGAGGACGAGCCGTACGTCGGCCACTTCTCCGGCAACGTGACCGAGCTCTGCCCGGTCGGCGCGCTCACCTCCACGCAGTATCGGTTCGAAGCGCGGCCGTGGGAGATCCAGAACGTGCCCACCGTGTGCGGCCTCTGTCCGGTCGGCTGCAACACGACCGCCACGACGCGTGAAGGCAAGGTCATGCGGATCCTCTCCCGCAACCACCCCGAGATCGACGAAGGCTGGCTGTGCGACAAAGGACGTTTTGCCCATGCGCACCTCAACGCGCGCGACCGCATCACCTCGCCGCGCGCGAAGGCGGGCCCCCGCCGCTTCGAGGAGCTGTCGTGGGAGGACGCGCTCGACCGGGCCGAGGAACTGCTGCGGGCCGGCGGCGCGTCGACCGTGACGGCGCTCTCCGGCGGCGAGTCGGTCGAGGAGGCGTACGCGCTCGGCAGGCTGCTCCGCGAAGGACTCGGTGCGAACGCCGCCGTGCTGCCCGAGAGCGTTCCCGACGTGATCGACGCGTTCCGGGCACCGCTCTCGAACCTGCGGAACGCGAAGACGATCGCCGTCGTCTGCGATGAGCCCGTCGTCGAGCGGGCGCCCGTCGTCGAGCTCTGGCTGAAGGCCGCTCGACGCAGCGGGGCGACCATTTCGTACGGACCGCCGACCGGCGCCATCGACGCCCTCGTCACCGACCAGCCGGGCATCACATTCGGAGCCGGGGACGTCTACTACCTCCCGCGCACGCCAAACGGACGCGGCGTCTCGGATGCCTGGAGCGCTGCCGGTGACGGCGAGGTGGTCGACGAGAAGCCACGGGTCGTCGTCATCTCGGGCGACGAGGCCGCGGCCGATCCGGCGGTGCGCGCGATGGCGGCCGAAGCGGAGATCGTGATCGGGATCGGCATGTTCGAAGACACCTTCCGCGGGATCGCGGACCTCCTGCTTCCTGGCACGAGCTACCTCGAGCGGGACGGCACGACCATCAACCTCGAAGGGCGGCTGCAGCGCCAGCGCCGCACCGTGCTCGCCCCGGTTCCCGACGTCCTCGCGTGGATCGCGAAGCTCGCCGAGCGCTTCGGCGTGGCTCTGTCCCCGCACGCGGCGGTCGTCTTCGACGAGATCTCCGAGAAGTGCTTCGGCGGGCTCACCTTCGGCGAGGTCGGCGAGCGGGCCACGCTGCCGCCTCGCGCGGAGCCGCCGACCACGGGACAAGAGCAGCTCCCCCTGCCCCCGGCCGAGGGCCTCAAACTGGTCGCCTATCGCCCGCTCTTCTCGGGCGCCGCCGTCGAGCGCACGCCGGAGCTGCAGTTCCAGCGCCCCTCCGGGGAGCTCCAGCTCTCCCGAGCGGACGCGGAAGAACGCAAGATCCGCAACGGCCAGCCGGTGACCGTGTCGTCGAACGGGACGTCCGTCGAGCTGCGCGCGCGCATCGCGCGCGATCTCGCGGCGGGCACCGTGCGCATCGCCCAGGACGACGCTGCCGACCTGCACGCCACCGTGGAGGTCTCGGCCCTATGACCGAGCCGTGGTGGATCACGATCATCAAGGCGCTGATCGTGGTCAACGTCGTGATGGTGTTCTTCGCGCTGACGACGTGGCTCGAGCGCAAGCTGCTCGGGCGGATGCAGAACCGCTACGGCCCGAACCGTGCCGGCCCCAAGGGGCTCCTCGTGCCGATCGCCGACCTGCTGAAGCTGATCCGCAAGGAAGCGTTCGCGCCGATCGGCGCCAAGCAGCCGCTCTACATCATCGCGCCGGTCCTCTCGATGTTCACGGCGCTGCTGGCATTCAGCGTGCTCCCGTTCGGTGCGGGCTGGACGCTGTGGGGCTACCAGATCAACGGTGCAGTGGTGAACGTGCCGATCTCGCTGATCCTGATCTTCGCGCTCGGCTCCATCGGCATCTACGGCTTCATCATCGGCGGCTGGGCCTCCGAGTCGAAGTACTCGATCCTCGGCTCGATGCGGACCTGCGCCCAGCTCGTCTCCTACGAGGTCTCGCTTGCGCTCTCCGTGCTCGGCGTCGTGATGATGGGGCAGTCGTTGAACCTGCAGGCGATCGTCGACAAGCAGCAGGCAACCGTCTGGTTCTTCATCCCGCAGTTCGTCGGCCTGTGCGTCTTCATGCTCGGCGGCGTCGCCGAGACGTCGCGGCCGCCGTTCGATCTGCCCGAGGCCGACACGGAGCTCGTCGCCGGCTACCACACCGAATACTCGGGGATGCGCTGGGGGCTCTTCCAGGCGGCCGAGTACATCAACATGCTCGTGCTCTCCGGCCTCTGCGTGACGCTCTTCTTCGACGGCTATCACTTTCCGTGGGTGCCGTCGCTCGACAAGTTCGGGCCGATCTGGTTCGTGCTGAAACTGTTCACGTTCGTCATCCTCTTCATCTGGCTGCGTGCCTCTCAGCCACGCCTGCGCTACGACCAGTTGATGCGCTTCGGCTGGAAGGTGCTGCTCCCGATCGCAACCGTCAACGCTCTGATCACGGCCTTCTTCGTGGTCGCAGTTTCATGAGCTTCGTCGTTCCGAACACGCTCAAGGGCTTCGGGGTCACGTTGAAGCAGGTCTTCAAGAAGCCGATCACGCAGCAGTACCCGGAGTACAAGCGCCCGGTGTATCCGCGCTACCGCGGCCGCCATCGCCTGCACGTGCACGAGAACGGCCTCGAGAAGTGCGTCGGCTGCTCGTTGTGCGCGGCCGCCTGCCCGGCCGACTGCATCCGCGTCGTGCCCGCGGAGAACACCCCCGAGAACCGCGTCTCGGCCGGCGAGCGCTACGCGCGCATCTACGAGATCAACATGTCGCGCTGCATCTTCTGCGGCTACTGCGAGCTCGCCTGCCCGTTCGACGCGATCACGCTCGGCAACGACTTCGAGATCGCCGAGTACAACCGGGACGACCTGATCTACACGAAGGACATGCTGCTCGCACCGCCGATCAAGCGCGTGCCCGTCGCCGACGCCGAGCTCTACGACACACCGATCCCGTACTACAAGGACAATTCGTGACCTGCGGTCACGAATTGTCGAGTGCACTCGGCACTAGCCGTTTCTCCGACCAGGAGAACACGGCGTGGCGAATTTCCTCGTCTGGGTCGTCTGGCTCGTGGCGGCGTTCGCGTGCCTGGCGAGCGCACTCGCCGTGGTCAGCTTCTCGAACCCGTTCTATTCAGCGCTCTCGCTGATCGCGAACCTCGCCTCGCTCGCCGTGCTCTTCCTGCTCCTCTCCGGCGAGTTCGTCGCGGCGGCCCAGGTGCTGGTCTACGGCGGCGCGGTGATGGTGATGTTCCTGTTCGTGATCGCCTACCTCGGCGATCGCACGGATGAATCGCCCTGGTCGGGAGGCCCGTCGTGGCAGATCGTCGGTGCCGTGCTCGCCGGCGGCGCGATCCTGGCCGAGGTCTGCGTCGTCGTCGGGCTCGGGGCGGGCGGCTTCCTGTCGCAGCCGAAGCACATCGACCGCGCGTTCGGGTCTCCGGCGGCGATCGGACGCCTGTTTCTCACCGATCAGCTCGTCGCGTTCGAGGTGACGTCGATCGTGCTCCTGGTCGCCGCCGTCGGCGGCGTGGTGCTCGGCTCGCACGCGCGGAGGATCGAGGGCGATGCACGGACCTGACATCGGGTGGTACGTCGTCCTCGCCGGGCTGCTCTTCTCGATCGGCGCCCTTGGCGTGATGCTGCGCCGCAACCCGCTGATCATCCTGCTCTCGGTCGAGATCATGCTCAACTCGGCCAACCTGCTGCTGATCGCGTTCTCACGCCTGCACGGCAGTGAGGACGGCCAGGTGTTCGCCATCTCGGTGATGGCGGTCGCCGCCTCCGAGGTCGTCGTCGGCCTCGGTCTGATCGTCGCGATGGGCCGCCGCCACGTCGAGCTCGACGTCGACAAGCTGAGGACGTTGCGCGGGTAGATGGCAGCCGCCGCCTGGATCTGCCTACTGCTCCCACTGGCCTCCGCGCTCGTGATCACGCTGGCCGGGACGGCCGGGACGCGCCGGATGGCGGCCTACATCTCGACCCTGACGACGATGGGCGCGTTCGCGGCGGCCGTCGTCGTGTTCGTGGAGATGTGGAGCAAGAGCCCGAGCTCGCGGGCGAGCACGACAACGTCGTGGACCTGGCTCAGCGCCGGGCAGTACCACTTCGGCCTGACCCTCCTCGTCGACCAGCTCTCGGTCGTGATGATGCTGATCATCTCGGGCGTCGGCTCGCTGATCGTCGCCTACTCGGTCGGCTACATGGCCGGCGAGAACGAGGAGCGGCGGTACTTCGCCTACATGTCGCTGTTCGTCTTCTCGATGCTGCTGCTCGTCGAGGCCGGCAACCTGCTCATCCTGCTCGCGGGCTGGGGCATGGTCGGCCTCTCGAGCTACCTGCTGATCGGCTTCTACCAGGAACGCCCGTCCGCGATCGCGGCCGCGAAGAAGGCGTTCGTGATGAATGCGTTCGGCGACGCGACGATCGCGCTCGCGCTGTTCCTGCTGATCGAGCACACGGGACAACTCGGCTACGCAAGCGTGTTCGCAGCCGCACCGGTGGGCGGAACCGTGGCGAACCTGATCGCCCTCGGCCTGCTCGGCGGCGCGCTGGCGAAGTCCGCGCAACTGCCCCTGCATACGTGGCTTCCGGACGCGATGGAAGGCCCGACTCCGGTCAGCGCCCTGATCCATGCGGCGACCATGGTCACCGCCGGCGTCTACCTGATCGTCCGCTGTCACCCGCTGTTCGAGAACGCGTACGTGATCCAGGATCTCGCCGCCGGCCTGGGCGCAGCAACGCTCGTGATGGCCGGCCTGATCGCGCTCGTGCAGACCGACATCAAGCGCGTGATCGCGTATTCGACCATGTCGCAGATCGGGTACATGTTCGTTGGCGCAGGCCTGGGCGCCTATCCGAGCGCGATGTTCCACCTGATGATGCATGCGTTCTTCAAGGCGCTGCTCTTCCTCGCCGCCGGCATAGCCATTCACGCCATCACCGGCGAGCAGGACATCCGCAAGCTCGCCGGGATCGGAAAGCTGATGCCGTTCACGAAGATCGTGTTCCTGATCGGCTCGCTCGCCCTCGTCGGCATCCCGCCCTTTGCGGGCTTCTTCTCGAAGGACCCGATCATCGCCGCGGCCCTCGGCCACGGCGGCTGGTACGGCGACCTGATCTACGTCGCCTGCCTGGTCGGGGCGTTCCTCACGGGCCTCTACGCGTTCCGGCTCTATTTCATCGTGTTCACGGGCGAGCCGTCGGCCTTCGCGCGTGAGCACTTCCACGCCCACCACGGCCAGGAAGGCCCGCTCTCGATGCGGTGGACGGTCGGGGTGCTGGCCGTGCTCTCGACGGTGGCCGGATTCATCCAGTTCTCGCCGTTCTGGACGCCGTTCTCGACGTGGCTCGATCCCGTCGCCGCAGCGATCGTCGAGCCGACGAACCTGCAGGAGTACATCACCATGGTGGTGTCGGTCGCCTGCGGTCTCGCCGGCATCTTCGTCGCGTGGACGATCTATGCCGCGAAGCGCGTGCAGGCGCCGCAGCCGGTGAGGCTGTTCGAGCGCAAGTTCTACTGGGACGAGCTCTACTACGTCGTCTTCTACCGCGGCTCCGTTGCCGCGGCCCGCGGCCTCTACACGTTCGTCGAGAAGCCGTTGATCGCCGGCTCGCTCAGCGCCGTCGCCGGCGCCGTCGGCCTCGGCTCGCGCGAGCTCTCGTTCGCCCAGACGGGGCTCGTCCGCTCGTACGCGCTGGCGCTCACAGGCGGCCTTGCGATCCTCGCCGTCGTCTTCCTGGCGGCCCGCTGATGAACGACTGGCTGACGACGATCCTCATCCTCCTGCCGTTCGCAGGCGCGCTCCTCGTGGCGGTCGCACCGCTGCCCTCGTACTGGCTCGGCTCCCTCGCTGCTCTGATCTCGCTGCTCGAGGTCGGCTTCTGGATCACGAGCGCTGCGAAGTTCGATTTCAACTCGCCCTCGCTGCAGTTCGCGCAGGACCGGCCGTGGTTCCACGAGTTCGGCATCAGCTACCACATCGGCCAGTACGCGTACTCGGTCTGGTTCGTCGGCATGACCGTCGTCGTGATGGCGGCCTGCACGATCTACGGCTGGTGGGTCGGGCGTGACCGCGCTCGCGCCTATTTCGCGCTGATGCTGTTCCTGACGGGAGCAATCGTCGGCGTTTTCACCGCGCAGGATCTGCTGCTCTTCTACGCGTTCTTCGAGGCGATGCTGATCCCGCTCTACATCCTGATCGGCGTCTGGGGCGGCCCGAACCGCATGCTGGCGACCATCACCTTCGTCGTCTACACGGTCGTCGGCTCGCTGCTGATGCTGGCCGCAGTGATCGTGCTCGGCCTGCAGCAGGGGACGTTCGATCTGACGACGATGGGGACGAGCACCTCGACCTGGCTCTTCCTCGGCTTCGTCGTCGCGTTCGCGATCAAGTCGCCGCTCTTCCCGTTCCACGGCTGGCTTCCGATCACCTACCGCGAGTCGCCGCCCGAGGTGGCGGGCGTGCTCTCCGGCGTCGTCGGCAAGGCGGGCCTGTACGGGTTGCTCCGCATCGCGATCCCGAAGTTCCCGACGGTCGCGCACGACTGGCGGTACGTCCTCCTGGTGCTCGCGTCGATCTCCCTGGTCTACGGCTCGCTGCTCGCGTTCCGCGCGCCCGATTTCCGAGGTGTCGTGCTGTACTCGTCGCTCGCGCAGGCGGGGTTGATCGTCCTCGGGCTCTTCGCCTTCAACAACCTCGGCTTCGACGGCGCCGTCCTGCAGATCGTCAATCACGCGCTGATCTCCGCGTCGCTCTTCCTGCTCGCCGGGATGATCGAGCGTCGGACCTCCACCGGCGAGTTCTCGCGGCTCGGCGGCATGGCCCGCGGCCGGCCGGCGCTCGCGACCGTCGTCATGACGACGGGGGTGATCGCGCTGGCCGTGCCGCTGTCGTCGGCGTTCGCAGGTGAGTTCCTGATCCTGGCCGGTGTGTTCCAGCAGGGCTGGGTGTGGGGCGTGATCGGCGCCTCAGGGATCGTGCTCGCGGCGATGTACATGCTGCGCGCGATCTCCGGCGTCCTGCACCAGAAGCCAGGCCCGGCGGTCTCCGACGCCGCGCTCGACCTCCGGCTCGGCGAGCTCGCCGTCGTCGTGCCGCTCGTCGTCTGCCTCCTGGGCCTTTCGGCCTGGCCCAATCTGATCTCCGGGCACGCGTCCCGCGGCCACCAGGCGAACACGACGATCGTGGAGGGGCTCGGCAAGTGATCGTCAAGCCGCACGTCGACTGGTTCGCGATCTCGCCGTCCCTGTCCCTGCTCGCGGCGACGGCACTGCTGCTGATGGTTGCGGTCTTCGTCCCGGTCGGACCACGCCGCGCCGTCTCGGCGTTCATCGGGTTCGCTGGGTTCGTGGCCGCGTTCGTCTTCGCGGTGCTCGTCGACGTGCGAAGCCCTGTCGCGACGACGATCATCGACGATTCCCTCTACCGCGACCGTTGGGCGGCGCTCGCGCAGGTCTTGATCGCCGGTGCGGGAGGCGTTGCGGTGCTGATCTCCTATCGGGAGCGCATGCGCGACGACCACATCGCCGAGTACTTCGCGCTCCTGACGGCTGCCGGGGCCGGGATGGCGTTCTTCGTCCAGTCGGCAAGCCTTCTGACGCTCTTCCTCGGCCTCGAGTGGTTCTCGATCGGGCTCTACGTGCTGACGGCGATCGACATCGACCTGATCGGATCGCTCGAGGCAGGCCTCAAATACCTGGTCGTGGGGGCTGTCGGCTCGGCCACGCTGCTCTTCGGCTCGGCGCTCGTGTACGGGCAGACCGGGCAGCTGTCCTTCGACAAGATCGGGGCGTACGGGCACGGCAGTGCCTCGATGCTCGTCGTCGGCCTCGCGATGATCATCGTCGGGCTCGCGTTCAAGTCTTCCGCGGCGCCGTTCCACATGTGGACCCCGGACGTGTATCAGGGCGCCCCGACACCCGTGACAGCGTTCATGGCGTCGGCGACGAAGATCGCCGCGCTCACCGTCACCTATCGCGTGCTCGTGACCGCGTTCCCGCAGGACGAGCATCTCTGGCGCTACGCGATTGCAGTGATCGCGTGCATCTCACTCGCCTGGGGGAACATCGGCGCGCTCGTGCAGCTGAACGTGAAGCGGATCCTCGCGTACTCGTCGATCTCGCATGCAGGCTTCATGCTGATCGCGATCGCGGCTGCAAGCCGGCTGGGCGAGGAAGCGCTCATGTTCTACCTCATCCCGTATTCGGCGATGTCACTGGGAGCATTCGCCGTCGTCGCTGCGCGCGAACGCGAGCTCGGCGCACCGGTCACGCTGCAGAACCTCGCCGGCTTCGGCTGGGAGAGGCCGTTCCTCGGGGTCTCGATGTGGGTCTTCCTGCTCGGGATGCTCGGCTTCCCGCTCACCGGCGGCTTCGTCGCCAAGTTCTACGTCTTCGCCGCGGCCTACGATCGCGGCTTCTGGTGGCTGATCGTCGCAGGCGTGATCGCCACGATGATCTCGGCCTACTACTACCTCGGGATCGTCCGGGCGATGTATTTCCGCGACGCGGCGGAACTACAGCTCGCCCCGGCGGGCGGTTCGCCGCCACGTGAGCTCCTGCTCGGCCTCGGCGTCACGATCTGCGTCGTCGTCACGATCGGCTCGTTCTTCGCCGTGCAGCCGCTGATCGACGTCGCCCGCTCGGCCGCTGACGCTCTGCCGCTTTAAGGCTTCGCCGTCTGCAGAGCCAGGCGCCGCAGGTACGGCACGCCGGCCAGCACGACCTTGAGCCCGAACACGACGAGGCAGGCGACGAGCGCCGATGCTCCGAGCGTCGGCAGCGTCTGCGTCTGGGCGGCAGGCGAGCGGGCGGCGCACGAGAGCACGAGAAAGGCGAGCGCCAGGCCCCAGAGCAGCGACTGGAAGCCGGCCAGCGACCCGGGGCGCTCCTCGAGGTACTCGCCGAAGCAGACGAGCCCGATCACCGCCGTGACCGGGACGGCTGCCAGCAGCGCGTCGAAGGCCAATCCATGTGCTCCACGGGAATCGGCCACAGCCGCGACGATCGCGAGGAGAGCCGGAAGCGCTCGACGTCCCACGAGCACCTAGCTTCGACCTCGGGCCGGACGGTCCTTCTATGCTCAGCTCGTCCAGAACCCGGCGAAAAGGAACGCATCGATGGCAACGTTGACATGGCTGGGACACGCCTCGTTCCGGCTCGACACCGACGACGGAAAGCGCATCTACGTCGATCCGTGGCTCAGCGGACCGACCTGCCCCGACTCGGAGCGTGAGCCCGAGCGGGCCGACGTGATCGCGGTCACACACGGGCACGGAGATCACGTCGGCGACGTGGTCGCGCTGCAGCAGAAGCTCGGCTGCAAGGTGACCGGAATGGTCGAACTGATGGGGTGGCTCTCTGCGAACGGCGTCGCAGACGACGCGGTCGTGCCGTTCAACAAGGGCGGGACGGTCGACCTCGACGGCGTCCGGTTCACGCTGACGAACGCATTCCATTCGAGCTCGGCGCCTGACGGCACCTACACGGGCGAGCCGGCGGGGCTCGTCATCCGCGCCGGGAGCACGTCGATCTACTTCGCCGGTGATACCTGCGTCTTCGGCGACATGCAGCTGATCGCACGGTTGTACCGGCCACAGGTGGCGGTGCTGCCGATCGGCGACCATTTCACGATGGGGCCGGATGAGGCCGCGCTGGCGCTGGAACTGCTCGGCAATCCACGCTGCGTGCCGTGCCACTGGGGAACGTTTCCGCTCCTCACCGGCACGCCCGACTCGCTCGCCAAGCTCACCAAGTCGCAGGTCGATCGCATCGAGCCCGGGGACACGGTCGACCTGTGAGGGAGCGCTGGTTCGGGGCGACCGGACGCCGAGTGCCCGAGATCGCACTCGAGGGCGAGCTCGAGCTCGGCGACGCGCTCGTGCTGGACACGGTCGAGATCGACGCGCTCCAGGCGGCGCACGAGCGCGGCCGGCCGGTCGTCATTCGGACGAGCACGCCGGAGGAGATCAAGGCAGCGCTGGCGCGGCCCGAGGTCGCGTGCGTCCTCGTCACCGACCCGGCGCTGCTCGAGCTCGACCTGACCGAGCTGACCTATGGCTAGGACCGCGCCCGTCGTCGCGACCTACTCGATCGCAGCGTGCGACCTCGAGGCGGGGCAGTGGGGAGTCGCCACCCAGTCCAAGTTCCTCGCAGTCGGATCGGTCGTCCCCTGGGCCGAGCCCGGGGTGGGTGCGATCGCAACGCAGGCATATGCGAACCCGCGCTACGGCCCGGAGGGGCTCGGGCTGCTCCGCGACGGCTCGAGCGCCGAGGAGGTGGTCGGCCGGCTCACCGCTGCCGATGCCGAGCGAGAGCACCGTCAGATCGGTGTCGTCGACGCGGCCGGCGGCAGCGCAACCTTCACGGGCAGTCAATGCATGGACTGGGCCGGCGGCCTCGCGGGCCCGTGCTTTGCGGCCCAGGGCAACATCCTGGTCGGCGCGGAGACCGTATCGGTCCTCGCCTCGACGTTCGCAGCGACGGCAGGCCGTCCCCTGGCCGAGCGTCTACTCGAGTGCGTCGCGGCCGCACAGGCGGCAGGTGGAGACCGCCGGGGCCAGCAGTCGGCCGCGCTCCTCGTCGTCGAGCGTGACGGAGGCTACGCCCAGCTGAGCGACGTGCTGGTCGACCTGCGGGTTGACGATCACGAGCAGCCGGTCGCCGAGCTGGCCAGGCTGTACGACATCCACTCGCTGCTCTTCGGCAAGACGCCGAGCACGCAATGGATCGAGGTCGACGACGATCTGCGCGCCGAGCTCGTCCGGCGCCTGCAAGCACTCGGTTACGAGGGCGGGCTCGAGCGCGCCTTCGGCGACTGGTCGGGCACGGAGAACCTCGAAGAGCGCGTCGACGGCGTCGAGCGCATCGACCCGGTCGTGCTCGCGGAGCTGCGGGCGCGGTGACCGGACCCAGCTCGGGCTACGAGATCCTGGGGCTGGACGACCTGGACCGGCTGCGGTCGACGGACGGGTCACGCTCTCTGCGACCCGTGCGGCGCCGGCTCGGCTTCCGGCCGTTCGGGCTCAACGCGTGGGAGGCCGAGCAGGCGGGCGACCAGGTGATCGAGCCGCACCGCGAGGAGAGCGGGACCGAAGAGCTGTACGTCGTGGTGCGCGGCGCCGCACGCTTCACACTCGGCGACGAGACGTTCGACGCCCCGCACGGGCACGCTCGTGCATGCGCTCCCGGGAACATTCCGCTCGGCGGCAGCCGCCGAGGCCGGGGACGATCGTGCTCGCGTGCGGAGCCGAAGCCGGCAAGGCATTCACGCCGTCGGGCTGGGAGGACTTCTACGTCGCGTTCGCGCTGCTTGGGGACGGCGAGACCGAGCAGGCGCGCGCGACGATGCAAGAAGCACTCGCGCGCGAGCCCGATGCGTGGCAGGGCCAGTACAACGCCGCGTGCTTCGAGGCGCTCTCGGGCGACACCGACGCCGCCTTCGCCCACCTGCAGCGCGCAGTCGGCCTGAACCGCGACGTTGTCGAGTACGCCGCCGACGACGACGACCTCGCTTCGCTACGAGATGACCCGCGTTACACAGAGCTGGCCCGATGAGCTGGACGCACGTCGACGAGCTCGACCGCATCGAGATGCCCGACGGCTTCGTGTGGCGGCCGATCCGGCGCCGCTTCGACATCCGCGCCTTCGGCGTCAACGCGTACACGGCCCTGGAGGCCGGCTCGCCGATCGTCGAGACCCACACCGAGACCCAGCTCGGCCACGAGGAGATCTACTTCGTCCTCCGCGGCCGCGCGCTCTTCACGATCGACGGCAACGAGCATGAGCTCGACGCCGGACAGCTCGTGTTCGTGCGTGACCCCGCTCTGAAACGCGGTGCTGTTGCCGTCGACGCGGACACGGTCGTGCTCGCGTTCGGCGGGAAGCCGGGCGCGGCGCACGAGGTATCACCGTGGGAGGCGATGTTCGCCGCCGTCCCGGCCGCGAACCGCGAGGACTGGACCGAGGCGATCCGCATCCACGAAGAGGCGCTCGCCGAACGTCCCGGGCAGCCGGCTCTCCTCTACAACCTGGCCTGCATGGAGGCACGCGGCGGCCGCCACGTCGATGCGCTCCTGCACCTGCAGCGTGCGGTCGCGCTCGAACCGAAGTGGGCGGAGCACGCTCGCGGCGATGACGACTTCGCGTCGATTCGCGGCGAGCAAGGCTTTCCGGCCGGCCGCGCGGGCTAGCGTGCGTCGAGGCCGACGACGCTCGTCGTCCGGTCCTGCCAGTGATCCGCGAGGGGAATCGAGGCGACAGCGACGACCAGCCCCGTGACGAGGGCGCCGGCGAGCACGAGCTGCCGCAGACGGCGTCCACTCGCGCCGTCACCGCGCCACCAGTCGAGCGCGACCAGGCGCGGGAGCTTCAGCACGTGGGCCAGGACGTGCACGGACATGGCTCCGACCCAGATGATGAAGCTCGCCTTGTGGAGGCCCAGCAGAAGGCCCCGCCGGCCCAGGGCGACGACCGCGACCCCGGTCGCGAAGAGAGCGAACGTCGAGACGACGACGAGCGGCCCGACCAGCACGCGGAGGACGCACGGCAGGCGGCCCGCGACGCACGTACTCGTCGACACGGCGGTAGTACGCCGTCATCCGCCAACCGGTGCTCGCCAGCTTGAGGAGCACCAGCGGGATCAGCAGAAAGCCGAGGAAGACGTGCGGCAGCAGAAGCTGCTGGACCCCGAGCGAGGGTCAGGCCCTCGCCCGCGAGCAGAACGAGCAGGACGACCGCCGTCGCGGCGGTGAGGCGTTCGTTGCCCTCGCTGCCGCCGCGAAGGAGCCTGCGCAGGCGCTCAGGCACCGCGATCACCCGGTAACCGTACCCCGCCGGCCAGCTCGCGGAACGCCGGCACCGGATCGGCCTCCGGCCGCGCGACGAGCAGAACGGCGCCGTAGTCGTCACCCGGATCGAGCGCGTCGACGAGCAGCTGCAGCCCGACCGCGAGCGCGAACGATTTGTGGGCCTGCGCACCGCCGAACGGGACGAGCTCCTCGGGCCGGGCCCGGCCGGCGAGCACGTCGCCGTGCGTGACCGCGCCCATGGAGACATCGGCGACGATCGGCTCTCCGTCGCTCGAGGGGATCGCGACGGCCAGTGGATTCGTGCCGGTCAGCGGCCGTCCGCCTGCGGGCGGCGGCAGGCGGCGCGGCGACGTGGCGGTGAGCACCGCGACCAGGCCGCCGGCCGCCAGCTGCCGCGCCCAGTAGCCGAGCGTGCCGGTCGGGAACGTCCGTGAGCAGACGACGAGACGGGCGCGCTCGGGCGGCGCCTCGAGCTGGGCCGCGACGACGGCCGCGAGCGTGAGGTAGCCGAGTGCGCCGTCGCCGTCCCAGCGCTCGTATCCCGGCTCGGACGCAAGCCGCCGGGGCCGCGCGGAGGCGTCGAGCTCCGGCCACGATTCCAGCCACTCGATCCGCGCGAGGCCGTGACTGGGCCGCCCGGCCGCCTCGGCTGCGAGGAAGTGAGCGGCGAGCGTCTCGGCGTCGCCGGCTGCGAAACCGAGCGCCTCGAGCCGCGGCCGCGCCTCGTCGGGCTGCAACGTCAGGAGACGAGCGGGAGGACGCTCGTGAAGCCGCCGGCCCGGCTCGCGTCGATCGCACGTGCCAGCTCGACGATCGCCAGGGCGGGCTCGGACTCCGGATCGCTCGTCACCAGCGGTACACCGGCGTCGCCCGCCTCGCGTAGACGAGCGTCGAGCGGCACGCTGCCGAGCATCGGCACCCCGAGCTCCTCGGCGAGCCGGGCGCCACCGCCCGAACCGAAGATCTCGGAGGTCATGTTCTCGATCACACCGACAACGCGCAGGCCGGTCTTCTGCGCCATCACAGCCGCGCGCGACGCGACGTCCTGCGCGAGCGGCTGCGGCGTGGTGACGATGATCGCCTCTGCACGCGGCAACAACTGCCCGAGCGAGATCGATACGTCGCCGGTCCCCGGCGGCATGTCGACGACCAGCACGTCGAGCTCGCCCCAGTGCACGTCCTGCAGAAACTGCTCGAGCGCCCGGTGCAACATCGGGCCGCGCCACATGACCGGCTGGTTGTCGTCGAGGAAGAATCCGATCGACATCAACCTGAGATCGTGCGCAACGGGGGGGACGATCATCTTGTCGACCACCATCGGCTTCTGCGAGATGCCGAGCATGTGCGGGATCGAGTGGCCGTAGATGTCGGCGTCGAGGACGCCCACCTCCTGTCCCAGCGCAGCCAGTGCCGCCGCGAGGTTGACCGAGAGCGACGACTTGCCGACACCGCCTTTGCCGGAGGCGACGGCGAGGACGCGCGTCTTCGGGGAGAGCCGGATACCTTTCGTCTCGGCCCCGCCGCGCAGCTTCAGCGTGAGAGCGGCGCGCTCGTCGGGCGACATCACGTCGAAGTGAAGCGCGACCTGTGACACTCCGGGCAGCATCCCCACGTGCTCCGCGACCTGGTCTTCGAAGCTCGACCGCAGCGGGCACCCGACGACCGTCAGCGCGATCGTGACCGAGACCTCGGACCCGTCGATCGAGATGTCCCGCACCATGTCGAGCTCGGTCACCGGCCGCCGCAGCTCGGGGTCGATCACGCGCGCGAGCGCGCCGAGGATCTGCTCCTGGGTGGGCACGGTTCGAGGGTACCGCCTCAGCCGAGCAGGGCGGCCGACAGCCGGCCGCAGAGCTCGTCGTTCAGGGCCGCGGTGACCCGCGAGCGGGCGACGAGATCGAGTGGAGCCGAACCGAACGGCGGTGCCTCCGGGAGATCGATGCAAAGGCCCCGCTCGCGGACGAGCAGCTGCGCCGCGGCGATGTCGACCGACCGCGCCCCCTTGAGCGAGACGACACCGTCGACGCGGCCGGCGGCAAGGTGACAGAGCGTGATCGCGAGCGAGCCCATGATGCGCAGGCGGTGCGCGACCCCGTCGAATCGCGCTGCATGTTCGGAGACGTAGGCGGTCGTCGTCGCCTCGAAGGACAGGATCTCGAGCTCGTCTTTCGGCAGCTCGGTCAGCGGCAGGCCGTTCAGGCGAGCACCGCCACCGCGCGCGGCCGTCCACTCCTCGTTGGTGCCGAAGTCGTGCACGTACGCGAAGATGACGTCGTCCATCGTGTCGCCTTCGGCGACGGCGATCGAGATCGAGAAGAACGGGATCCCGCGCTTCGCATTCAGCGAACCATCGATCGGATCGACGACGACCGTGAAACGCCCGTTACCGAGGACGCCCACCTCCTCGCTGACGAGCTTCACGTCTTCGCCGCGGAAACGCTCGAGGATCACCGCCTCGGCGGCGGCGTCGATCGCGGTCGTGTCGTCTCCGCCCTCGCCGTGCCCGACCACGGGCTCGCGCTCGGCGCGGCCGGGCAGCTCCGCGAGCACGCGCGCAACATCGTCCCGGGCGGAGCGGCAGAGCTGCAGCCAGTCCTCAGGCATGTTCCGGCGGGGCCACTGGGTGGAACAGCAGGCCCGAGGTGAGCTTCGGATAGAAGAACGTCGACTTCTGCGGCATCGTCTCGCCGTCGTGCGCGAACTGCGCGACCTGTTCGACGGTGACCGGCTGCAGCAGGAACGCGGCAGCGGCCTCCCCGCGGTCGACCGTGGCGATCGCCTCGTCGGCGTGGGCGGTGTAGGAGATGCCCTGCGGCGAAAACGCCTCGACGACCCGTGGCCCGAAGTCGTCGTCGGTGGCGACCCGCGTGAACGTGCCGTCGCGGTAGAGCGTCACGCCGCCGTCGGGCGCCGCGACCTGCTGCCCGGGCACGTCGCCCACCTGCTGCACGATCCGGTGGGTCGGAAAGATCTCGAGGCCGGGCTCGCGCGACGAGACGAGGATCGCAAAGGTATGCGTCGCGTCGGGATGCTCCTGCCGGTAGGCGACAGCGGTCTCGTAGCGATGATGGCCGTCGGCGATCAGGAGCGGCGAGGCGATCTCGAGCTCCCCAGCCTCGACCGGCCAGATCCGCGTGCGCACGCCTCCCTCGACGACGTCTGCAACCGGCTCTCCCGCCGGTCGCCCGAGGAGCGGCTCGTCGTCGTAGAGCAGGAAGATCGGCTCGAGCTGTGTCCGGGTCGCGCGCAGGAGGCGCAATCGCCCTTCCTTCGGTCCCGCATGCGTGCGCTCGTGTGGCAGGACGACCCCGTCCGAGTACGGGACGGCCGGCACCGACGCCGCGAGTCCTTCGCGCGTGCGTTCGACCCCATCCGGGCCGGTGTAGTCCTGCGTGACCCACCAGTAGGCCTCCGGCGCTTCGACGAGCACGCCGCGCGCGCGCCACTCGGCCAGTTCGCGCGCGGCCCGCTCCTCCGAGTCCGGGAGCGTCAGATGCACGACGTTGTGCGGACTGCGTGCGAGGTACTCGAGCCGCTGCGCATCCGAGATCACATCGTAGGGAGGTGCGACGAGCGTGCCGAGCGGGCCGGCGACTGCAGGGTCGTAGCGCAGAGCGCGAAATGGCCTGACCGTGGGCACTCCTGCAGACTAGACAGCATGGTGCGCACGCTGGAGGAGGCAGCAGCCTTCGTCGACGACGCCGGCCTCGCGCTGCTCCTACCCAAGGCTGACGTCGTCCTGCCGTCGCTGTGGGAAGAGGTGAACGGGAGCCCCGAGCGCAGCTGGGCGGTGCGCCGGCCCGACGGCACGTTCGAGCGCTGGAGCGAGGAAATGGGCTTCCTCTGGGGCGCGAAGGACGAGCTGCCCGCCACGGGCCTCGTCTGTGTCGGCAAGCACCTCGCAAGGGCGGTGGCGTGCGTCGCCCCACGGCTCGTGCCGGTCCTCGTGGCTGCCAACGGCGCGGAGCCGGAGGGCAACGCCCTGCAGGTCGCCGAGATGGTGCGTGACGCCGGCCCGCTGACAGGGCCTGAGCTCCGCGAGGCAACCGGGCTCCCGAAGAAGGACATCGACAAGGCAATCGCGGCGCTGCACCACGGCGTCGTGCTCACGAGCTCCCACCTGGTGGAGCAGGACGGGCCGTGGGGGGCGCTCGCGCACGATCTGGTCGAGCGCAAGTGGCCGCTGCCCGAGCGTCTGCCGGCTCGTGCAGACGCACGGCGCGAACTGGCGCGTGTCGTGCTCGACCGCGCCATCGAGCTGACCGCGGCCGACCTCGCGGCTGCCCTCGGCTGGCGGCGCAAGGAAGCTGCCGCCGTGCTCGAGGAGGTCGGCGACGGTCACGACGAGGAGGG
Source organism: uncultured Thermoleophilia bacterium (assembly GCA_963779535.1). Taxonomy (GTDB): domain Bacteria; phylum Actinomycetota; class Thermoleophilia; order Gaiellales; family Gaiellaceae; genus PALSA-600. The sequence goes on from CAVZYP010000009.1 coordinate 210,650, forward strand.
ATTCCGCATCTGGAAGCGCCGATAGGCTCCTCCACATGACGATCGCCGAGCTGACGGAGGACCGGGTCGTCGAGGCCGTCTACGCGGTGCGGCTGAAGCGCAAGCTGCGCACGAAGTCGGGCGCGTCGTACCTCGCTCTGGAGCTCGTCGATCCCACGGGGACGATCGAGGCACGCATCTGGAAGGACGTCGAGCTCCTCGACGGGCGGTTCGGCGAAGGCGACGCCGTGCGGGTGCTCGGGCGCGTCGAGAAGTTCCGCGACCGCCTGCAGCTGGACGTGCGCTCTCTGGAGGCGACCGACGTCGACCCTGCCTCCCTGACCCCGTCGATGCGGCGGGACGCGGACGAGCTCGCGGGCTTCCTCGAGTTTCTCGTCGCAGACGTCACGCACCCGGGTTTGACGAGAACGGTGCGAACGGTGCTCGGCGACCGGGAGCTCGCAGCCTTCCCCGCAACGGTCGACGACCATCACTCGTACGCCGGAGGCCTCCTCGAGCACACGGTCGGGGTCGCGACACTCTGTCGGGAGACCTCGCAGCTGCATCCACGTTTGCGCCCGGATCTGCTGCTCGCAGCAGCGCTGCTGCACGACGTCGGCCGCACGGTCGAGCTCGGACGCGGGCCCGCGTTCGCCGTGACCGACGAGGGCAGGCTGCTCGGGCATGTGCACCTCGGCCTGCGGCTGATCGAGGAGCGCGCCGACGGCCTCACGCCGGGACAGCTCGCCGAGCTGCTCCACTGCGTCGCTGTGCACCACGACCTGCGCGGCGCCCGCACGGCCGAAGCCGCCGTGCTCTACCACGCGAACCAGCTCGACGCGGTCGCCCAGACGCGCCGGGTCGATTGACGCCACTCCTGCTCGCGCTCGGCGCGAGCCTCGCGTGGGGCATCTCCGACTTCGTCGGGCCTCTGTTCAGCAGGACGCTCGGAATCCTGCGTGTCCTGTTCTGGGGACAGCTCGGCGGCGTGCTCGCGCTCGCGCTGGCCGTGGCGATCCGCGGCGAGGCGCCGGCCGGATGGGAGGTCCTGTTCGCGATCTGCGCGGCGATCGGCGGCATGCTCGGACTGGTCGCGTACTACCGTGGGATGGAGATCGGCGTGATGAGCGTCGTCGCACCGATCGCCGGCGTCTCCGCGGTGATCCCGGTCGTCTTCGGGATCGCCACCGGCGACAACCCGTCACCGGCACAGATCGCCGGGATCGCCTGCGCGCTGCTCGGCGTCGGCCTGGCATCGGTCGAGCACAGCGGAGGTCGACCGCGGATCGCGGCGGGCGTTGGCCTGGCGCTCCTCGCCGCGCTCGGCTTCGGCTTCTACTTCCCGTGGATGCATGCCGCGGGGAAGGTCGACTTCTGGTGGGCGTCGCTCATCTTCCGCACGACGGCGCTCCTGATCGTCGGCGCTGCAGTCGCGGCGAGGCGTCCAGCGCTCCGACTGTCGTCACGCAACCTGGTGATCGTCGTCGCGGTCGGGCTGGGCGACACGGTCGGGAACGTTCTCTTCGCGGCGTCATCCAGCCACGGGCTCGTGAGCCTGACGGCAGTCCTGGCGTCCCTCTACCCGGTCGTGACCGTGCTGCTGGCTGCAGCCGTGCTGCACGAGCGGGTCGCGCCGACGCAACGCGCAGGAATCGTCCTGACGCTCACCGGCGTCGTTTTGATCTCGGTGTGAGAGCTAGGAGAAGGGCGGCGGCTCGTGATCTCCCTGGAAGCCAGGGGAGCCCCACGCGCCGTACCGATCGCTCGCCATGTTGTCGGCGGCGATGTCCTCCATGCTCTCCGAGGCGAACCGGCGCTCGTCCGGGCTCATCTCCTCCAACTCGGCCTCGTGCTCTCTGGCCTGTGCCCCGGTGCCGGTCAGTTTGCCCCAAAGGTGGCGTAGCATCGTCCGAGTCTAGCTCTTACGGCGCGTAGATTGAGCGGATGTTCACGCGAGCGGATGCCTATGACCGGTTCATGGGCCGCTACTCCATGCCACTGGCTCCGCTACTGGCGGATTTCGCAGGCGTGGCGGCAGGACAGCGTGTGCTGGATGTCGGCTGCGGCCCGGGAGCACTGACCTCGGAGCTCGTGCGGCGCGTGGGAGCCGAGCTCGTCTCCGCGGTCGATCCCTCGGAGCCTTTCGTCGAGGCGGCGAGGAACCGGCATCCAGGCGCCGACGTCCGTCGCTCGGCGGCCGAGCAGTTGCCGTTCGACGACGGGGAGTTCGACGCGTCGCTGGCCCAGCTCGTCGTCCACTTCATGGCCGACCCGGTCGCGGGCGTCGAAGAGATGGCACGGGTCACGCACACCGGCGGTGTCGTCGCGGCCTGTGTCTGGGACCTCACGGAGGGTGGCGGCCCGTTGGCCCGCTTCTGGACGGCGGCTCGCGAACTCGATCCGGACGTCGACGACGAGTCTCAGCGCGCGGGCGGGCGCCGAGGGCAGCTCGTGGAGCTTCTGCGGCGAGGTGGGGTTGAACCAGGTCGAGGAGGCGACACTCGCCGTCCGCGTCGACCATGCGAGCTTCGACGAGTGGTGGAGCCCGTTCACCCTCGGCGTCGGGCCTGCCGGCAGCCATCTCGACTCGCTCGACGCAGTGCACCGCGAGCGGCTGCGCGAGCGCTGTGCCCAGAACTTCCCCGCGGGTGGGCTCACCCTGAGCGCCGCGAGCATGGGCTGCTCGTGGGCGCTGCTGATGTAGTCGAAGCGGATCTCAAGCTAGGACGTTGCCGTCGGTGTCGGCTTGTACATTCAGCGCGGCGGATGCGGCGAATTGGGTTTCTCCTTCTCGTGTTGCTCAGCGGAACTGTGGCCCCGTGCGCCTCCGCCGCTGACGCCTGCGGCATTGCCGTCTCGAACGTCTCCGGCAGAGCTCCGCTGACCGTCCAGTTCACCGCGGCCTGCGCGTCGGCGACGTACACCTGGGACTTCGGCGACGGCGTGCGAGCGGCGGGTCAGACCGTGCAGCACGTGTTCCCGCCCGGCGTCTTTCGGCCGACGCTGACGACCGACCTGGGACAGGACACCTCCGCGGCGGTTCGGTCGATCTCACTGAAGGTGGCGGCGCCAAGGAGTGCTCGCTACGGGCAGTGGGTCGTGCTGCACGCGGCCGTGGTTCCGCGACTGCCGGTGAAGCTCGCGGGCCGGAGCTTCGGAGCTCGGGGGAACCTGCGAGTCCGGGTGCTCAGGCCGGCGAAGCTGGTGGCGACGGCCGGAGGCGTGGCCGCGGCACCTGTGCAGGTCGAGGTGATCCCGACGCTCTCCATGAGAACAGAAGGAGCCCCGCTGGTCGGCGGGCGGGTGCGTGTGATCGCGACCCTGCATCCGGCAAGCGCCGGCAGGGTTGTCGGCCCGAAGCTCGTCGACACACGGACCGCGCATGTCGCGCGTCTGTTCGCCCGGTCGGTCCCGTCACGCGGCTGGGCCCCGGCGCAGGCGACGCTCGAGCTTCACGTGGTCGTGCCCGATCTCGCGCTTGGAGATCATGGCCCCAGCGTGCGCCTGCTCGAGCGTCGACTGGCCGAGCTGCACTATGCGGTCAAGCGCGACGGCCTGTTCGGAAGCGACGACCTCGAGGCGATGTACGCGTTCGAGAAGATCGAGGGCCTTCCCAGGACCGGCACCGTCGACGCCTCCGTGTGGCGTCGTCTCGCACGCGCGCGGATCCCCCGGGCCCGCTACGCCGGCGACCACGTCGAGATCGACAAAGCCCGGCAGGTGCTGTTCGTCGTCCGCGGCGGGAAGGTGGCCCTCACCGTGGCAACGTCGACCGGTGCGACGGGGAACACGCCGCTCGGTGAATGGCGCGTGTACCGGAAGGTCGCGGGCTTCGACTGGGTGCTGTACTACCCGAGCTATTTCCTGCGCGGGTTCGCGGTGCATGGCTATCCGGACGTGCCACCGTACCCGGCCTCCCACGGGTGCGCTCGAATCCCGATGTGGATCGCTCAGACGGTCTACGACGCCATTCCCGACGGCTCAGCCGTCTACGTCTACCTGTAACCGGTAGCGCCGCTGGCCGAAACTCAGACCGTGACCGTGACCCGGAGGAATGTTGCCGGAATCGAGGTCGAATCGTCTGCCGCGCTCGTGTTCTGTTCGTTGAACAGAGCATCCAGCTCGGCGTCGAGCTCGGCCTCGTTGCCGTTTGCCGCAGCGGCCGCGTAGGCGTTCATCGTCGGCCCGTAGTACGTCTTGAAGTCGGCGAGCAGCTCCGACGGCGTGACGGGCGACCTGAACACATAGGTGTCTCGCGCGAACGAGATCTGCTCCGGGCTCACGCCGGCGCTTCCGAACCGTTCGATGACGTCGGCCTCGATGCCCCAGGTCATCGGGCTGACGAACCCGTCGGGAGGTGGCGGTGAGTAGGCCGAGCTGACCCGAAGGATCTGCGCGACCAGCGTCGGATCGCCCGGAATCCAGTTGCCCATCACGATCCGGCCGCCGGGGCGGGTCACACGAACAACCTCTTTCGCCACGTCCACGGGCCGAGGGGCGAACATGGCGCCGAAGATGCTGACGACCAGATCGAACCTGTCGTCGCCGAGCTCGTTCAGGTCGGAGGCATCGCCCTGCTGGAACCGGCAATTGCTCAGACCAAGGCTCCTCGCCCGGGCATTGCCCGCCTCGACGAGGTTCTCCGCGATGTCGACACCGAGGACGTTCGCGCCGCGCTGAGCCGCCGGCACTGCGGTGGTCCCGTCACCGCATCCGAGGTCGAGCACCTCGAGCCCCGGCGTGACGTCCAGCGTCGCCACGAGCGCCTCGCCGCTTTCGCGCATGCTCGCCGCGATGCGGGTGAAGTCGCCCTTCTCCCAGAGCGCCTTGTTCGCGTTCACTCCCGGTGCCGGCTCGTTCGTCGTGGACACGCTGAGCCTCCTCTCTCCGTCGGATCGATCTTGACGCGGATTGCGACCTTGCTGCGAAGCGCCGAATCCGCCGTGTCGCGACCCTCTCACCTTCGGCACGAGGCGTCCAGTCGATGGTCCGGGCCTGCCAGAAGCGATACTTCGGGTGTGGAGTGGCCGGCACCCCTGACGGTGAGCGAGGTTGCCGCGGAGCTCGGCTGCTCCGAGGACGACGTTCGCGCCCTGATCCGCGTGGGCGAGCTGAAGACCGTCGCCTGCGGGATCCGCCCCGGACTCGTTCCGCGTCACATATTCGACGCCTATGTCCGCCGGCTCGAGCACCGACTCGGTTCCTCGACGACGCCGTAGCCCGGGCTCTGCTCGGCGAGGTCGGGAGCGTGTTGATCGGCGCTAGACGTTGAAGCGAATGTTCAACACGTCGCCGTCCTTGACGACGTAGGTCTTCCCCTCGAGTCCCTGCTTCCCGTGCTTCGCGACCTCGGCATGCGAGCCGAGCTCGACCAGGTCGTGCCAGTTGACGACCTCGCAGCGGATGAAGCCCCGAGCGATGTCGGTGTGGATCGCACCGGCTGCGTCGAGCGCGGTCTGGCCGTTTCGCAGCGTCCAGGCGCGCGTGTCCTGCTCGCCCGCCGTGAAGAACGTGATCAGGTCGAGCGCGTTCGCGAGCCTCCCGGCGATCTCGTCGAGCGCCGACTCGCTGCCGTCGCGAAAGGCGGCGGCGTCCTCGTCGGGCAGCTCGGCCAGCTCCGCCTCGAGCTTCAGGTCGATCCCGCCCGGGCCGTTGACGATTGCCAGCAGCGGCTTCGTCGTCAGCGGCTCGAGCTCGGAGGGCAGCTCGCCGTCGTACTCCGCCAGCTCGCCGCCGCTGTCGACGTGCGCGAGCACCCGCTTCAGCTCCTCGAGCTCGCCGCGGATCTTGGCGTCGCCGGACTTCGCCTGCTTCTCGACCCGCTCGAGCCGCCGCTCGACGTGGTCGCGGTCTGCAACCAGTAGCTCGAGCCTGAACGTCTCGAGGTCGTCGTCGGGCGTCGCGTCGGCACCGAAGCCCCGCAGCACGACGAGAAGCGCGTCGACCTGGCGCAGATTGCCGAGCTGGGCGGCACCGGAGCCGGGAACGTCCTGGACGCGGATCGTGGCCGGCGTGATCTTGCGCGCCTTGACGACCTCTGCAAGCGCGCCGAGACGCTCGTCGGCGATCGGCGCCATGCCGACGTTCGTCTTCCCGTATTCGCCGCCGCCCGTCTTGGTGAGCGCCGTGAAGAGCGCGGTCTTCCCGGAGCCGGACGGGCCGACGATGCCGACCTCGAGTGCCATCGGTCGTGGAGAGTAGCTAGCTCATCCCGCCGGACCTGCTGTCCTGTCAGGCGCGCGTAGCCGCTTACGCGACAGCCCCGAAGCCGACGCGGCTTTCACGGGCGAAGCGCTTGACGTACACGACGCGACCGAGGAGGACGGTGTAGCGCCCGTCCTCGGCGTCGAAGGAGTGGGCGGAATCGTGCCGGCCGGCGAGTGCGCGGTCGAGGTCGTCGGCCGTCTCGGCCGAGACGAGCACCGACAGGACCTGCTGGCCGTCGAGGGCGATCTCGATCCGGATGCGTTCAGTTGGAGTCATCACCGACGAACTCTGCCAGAACGCCACCTGTTGCCTCGGGGTGAATGAACGCCACCTGCAGGCCGAACAGCCCGAGGCGGGGTGATTCGTCGATCAGACGGACACCGTCGGCACGCAGACGGTCGAGCTCTGCGGCGAGATCTGCGACCTCGAATGCGACATGGTGCAGCCCCGGGCCTCGGTTTGCGAGGAACTTGCCCACCGGCGTGTCGGGGCCGAGCGGTCGAAGCAGCTCGACGCGTGATGGGCCAACGCGGAGCGACGCGGCTTCGACCCCTTGCTCACCGACGGTCTCGCGATGCTCGACCGTCGCGCCGAAGAGGGTGGCGTACTGCTCGATCGACGCGTCGAGGTCGCGGACGGCGATCCCGAGGTGATGGACGCTCAGCGCCATGCGCCGATGACGTCGCCGGAGGTCGCAAACCGGACGCCGCTCTGATGCCACTCGGAGAGATACGCCGCCGTACGCGCGTCGTCGAGACCCCGGGAGGCTTCCTCGACGAAGGTCACGGCGCGCCCACGCGCGAGCAGGCCGCGAATCGCAGCCGCGTTGCACACGTCCGTCGCAACCCCGAAGACGATCACTTCCTCGGGGTCGAGCAGCTGGAGAACGCGATCGGCGTTCGGGTTCGTGAAGACGTCGAAATGCTTCTTGAGCAACAGGAACTCGCGGCCGCGCAACCAGTGCTCCGGCACTTCGGTGAGCGCGAGCGGCACCGGATCGTCCTGCTGCGTCTCGGGGATCTTCTCCGCGCCGCGCGTGCCCCTCAGGCAGTGCGGCGGATAGGTCAGCGCATAGTCGGGCGTTGCCGAGATCTCGGCGTCGGTCAGCTCGTGGTCGTCCGCGGAAGCGACGTGTGGGACGCCGGCAACACGAGCGGCCGCGACGAGCCGGGCCATCGCCGGCACCGCCGCGGGTGCGTCGGGAACGGCGAGCTTGCCGGCGGCCTGGACGAAGTCGAACTGCGTGTCGACGTCCCAGAGAATCGCCTTCATGGGACGAGCTCGAGCCGCGGATTCGGCCGCAGACCGCGCCCGAACTTCGCGGACGGCTGCCCGTCGGTGAGCACGATGTCGCCGGTGAAGTCGTTCGAACCGCGGATCAGCGACGAGCCGACGCCGTAGGCGTCGACCGGCACGCTGTTCGCCTCGAACTCGAGGATCTTGTCGACGGTGAAGCCGCCGGAGACGACGATGCGCACCTGTTCGAAGCCGGCGCCGTCGAGTGCCCGGCGCACCTTCCCGACGAGGCGCGGATTGACGCCTGTCGGCTTGAAATCTCCGAGCTCGCTCCAGAGGGCGCGGTCGACGAGCGACTCCGAAGTGTCGAGCCGGACGCCCCAGAGGCGAGAGCCGAGCGCGTGGGCGACGTCGAGCGCCGTCCGCACCGAGTCGTTCTCGAAGTCGACGAGCACCGTCAGGTTCATGTCCGCGGGCGCCCAATCGGCGAAGTGCTTCGCCGCCGCGACCGTGTCGCCCCCGTACGACGCGATCAACGCATGTGGGACGGTGCCGAGGCCGGTGCCTCCCCACCACGAGGCCTGCTCGTCGGTCGTCACGCCGACGGGCGCGCCGACGATCTGGCCCGCGACGTACGCGGCATAGCCGTCACCGGTCTGCACGCGATGGTGATCGTGTCTCGCCGGCATGAAGATCACGTGCTTGCCGTTTGCGGCGCGCAGGACACTGACAACGTTGGTGGTGATCAGCGTTCGCCGCGCAAGCGTGCCCAGATAGACGGTCTCGAGATGCGCGAAGGTCGTGTAATCGCCCTCGATCGTGAGCACCGTCTCGTAGGGCGCGATCGCGTCACCGTCGTAGAGCGCATGCACCGTCAGCGCGTCGTAGTCGTCGGCGCACAGCTTGAGAATCGCGAGCGCCTCGTCCATCCCGCCGAGGTAGGAATGACTCTTCTGGAAGACCTGCATGAGCACGCGGGGCTTGCGGCCGTCGTAGCGAAGCGCCTCGCGCGTGTGGTTGAAGTACGCATCGGTGTACCAGCCGGCGCGCATTTTCTCGACCGGCAGGTCGAAGACGGTCGGGTCGAGCCGCTTACGCGTCGTGATCATGTTCGAGCTCGAGACAGGCGTGGAGCGCCGCGTCGGCGACCTCGAGCTGCGCCGCACTCGGTTCGCGCGTGCCGAGCCGGTGCTGCAGCTCGTGGCCCGGCTTCGCGAGCGCGCGGGCGAGTGGATGGCTCGGGTGACGAGTCATCCAGCCGAAGAGCTCGACCGAGGCTGCGACGGCTCCGACCACGCCGACCGCGCGCGCAGCCGACCGGTAGCGCACCGGCACCTGCTCCGTGGCGAGGTTGCTCGCGGCGTTCGTGAGCAGCATCGGGCCGATCAGGTGCGAGCCGCAGCGCTCGTGCTCCTTCGGGCGCGAGGCGCCGTGCTCATAGGTGCCGATCGAGATGTGCTCCGCGCCGTGATACTCGGCGAGCTCGCCGCCGCGCAGCGCAAAAATGGCAGGCGTCACCGAGAGCGCGCTGGTGATCAGTTCACGTGCGAGCGGGCGAATGCCCGAGCGCTTGACCGCCCTCAGCACGATTGCGCTGCCGATCATGGATGCGACCGCCGCCTGGCCCTCCATGGGGAGCCGGGCCTCGGGCAGCGAGCGCTTCACCTGTGGAAGCAGCGCGAACGCCTCGGCGAGCCGCGCAGGTCCGCGCAGCAGGGGATTTCGGATCGAAGCCGCACGAAGGCGCTTGGGACGTGCGACCACCTTCAGATTGCCGTCGTCGGTCCGCACTGCGCACGCCCAGGCCTTGGGGCCGTGCACGAGGACGCCGTTCGCAAGCGCCATGCCACCGAGCCGGACGGGATCGCTCACCCCGTGGAGCGTAGCCGCAGCGCGGCCTGCAGCCGCGCCGCAGCCGCGCCCGGCACCCCGTTGCCGAGCGGCTTGCCGTCGAGCGCGACGACCGGCATCACCTCGCGGATGGACGACGTGAGGAATGCCTCGTCGGCTCCCGCGAGCTCGGTCAGCGAGAAGCTCCCCTCCGTGGCGTCCGCCAGCTCGAGGACGAGCTCGCGCGTCACGCCGGGCAGAACGCCGGGCCGTGCGGCCGGCGTGCGCAGCTCGTCGCCGCAGCGCCACCAGATGTTCGCGGTGGCGGCCTCCAGAACGAGACCGTCCGCGACGAGGAGAGCCTCGTCCGCACCCTCACCCTCGGCCAGGCGCCGGGCGGCGAACGCCTCGCCGTAACTCGTCGTCTTGGCCCCCGCTAGGAGTGGCGCCGGCGCCCCGACGTCGACCGAGCGCAGCGCGAGACCGCGCGCGCGGAGGTGCTCGAGCCCGTCGGGCAGGCTTGCCGCCGTCGCCACGAGCTGCCGGTCGGTGCGATAGAGCCGGAGCACGTGATCGGGTGGCGCGGCGCCGGTGACGAGGTCGACCAGTTCGGCCACGCCCTCTGCAGGTGGGAGCGCGAGCAGGCCGATCGAGAACCGAAACCGCCGGATGTGCCGGTCGAGCAGGAACGGCACTCCGCCGTACGTGCGTACCGTTTCGAACGCTGCACCGCCCCGCAGCAGCGCCTCGTCGTCGGCGCGAAAGACCGCCGCCTCGGGATCGACGAGCCCGCGCCCCGCGACCGCCACTGCGAGCAGGCTCAAACCGCGACCTTGCCGCTGACAGCCGCAAGCAGGGGACGCGCCTTCACCCACGACTCCTCGATCTCCGCCTCGGGCTCGGAGTCCCAGACGATCCCACCGCCGACCCAGAGGTGGATCCGCCCGTCGACGACCGCGAAGGTACGGATCGTCAGGGCGAGCTCGAAGTCGCCGTTCGACTGGATCGTCCCGAGCGCGCCCATCGCTGCGCCACGTCCGACGGGCTCGAGCCGAGCGATGTGATCGATCGCGGCGATCTTCGGCGCGCCGGTGATCGAGCCGCCCGGGAAGGTCGCGTCCAGGATCTCGGCCAGGCCGGTGCCGGGACGCAGGCGGCCCTCGACGGTCGAGACGAGGTGGGTCACACCCGCGAGCTCGTGCTGCACCATCAACTTCGGCCAGCGAATCGAGCCGACCCGGCAGACGCGTGAGAGATCGTTGCGCTCGAGATCGACGATCATCAGGTGCTCGGCGGCGTCCTTCGCGTCGTCGATGTCCTCGCCGATCGGGCGGGTGCCCTTGATCGGCATCGTCCAGAGCCGCTCGCCGCGCCGGGCGAGGAACAGCTCCGGCGACGCGGAGACGATCGCCCAGCCGTCGCCAACGAACGGACGTGGGTGGAGCGGACGCAGCGGCGCAAGCGCGGCCGCGAGCCCCGCCGGATCGCCGTCGAAGCTCGCAGAGAGGTGCTGGACGATGTTGACCTGGTAGACGTCACCGCGCGCGATCGCGGCACGCACCTCGCAGACAGCTCGGCTGTAGTCGCCCGGCGCCCACGTCGCCTCCCACTCGCCGACCCGAAAATAGGAGCGCCGGACGCGCCGGACGCGCCTGCGCGTCCGCGGCCCGGATCCGTGCTGCGGCGACCGGCAGCGGGCACGGCTCCGCCGGCGAGGGCCAGGGCTCTCGCCGCAGCGTCTCCCCCAGGGCATACCCGAGGTAGACATCGGCAACGAGCCCCTCGCGCAGCCCGCCGGCCAGGTACCCCTCGAGCGCCTCGAGCGCCCCCTCGGGCTGCCAGAGCTCAAGCACAGACGGTCTGTGCGGCATGGCGCAGGAACCGCACGCCCAGCTCGAGATCGCTCACCGGCACCCGCTCGTTCGCCGAGTGGATCAGCCGTGCAGCGGTCTCGGGATCCATGGCGCGCGCCGGGAAGAACCCGTAGGCGACGGTACCGAACGCCTCTCGCAGCCAATGCGAGTCCGTGAACCCGGCCACGCAGACCGGGGCCGCCAGCGCACCCGGCTCTTCCGCGTCGAGGAACGACTGGACGGCAGCCCAGAGCGGGCCGCCGATGGGAGAACGGGTGCCGCCCTGAGCCTCGAGGTTCACGAGCTCGTAGTCGCCGTCGCCGAGCCACGCGCGCAGCGACCCCTCTGCACCGGCCGGAGTCTCGCCCGGCAACAGCCGAACGTCGACCGTGATCTCGCACACGGCGGGGATGACGTTGCGCTTGTCGGAAGCGTGCGCCCTGGTTGGTGCGACGGTCATGCCGAGCAGCGGCTCGATCAGCTCGCCGGCGAGCGGCGAGACCGCGCGTGCCGCCGCGAGCGCGTCGCCGGCGGCCGGCACGGAGCCGAGCAGTACTTCGAGGAAGCCCTCCACCTCGGGGATCAATTGCGGTTCTGCCGCGAACTCGCCCAGCCGCGTGATGAACGGCGCCGCCTTCACGAGCGCGTTGTCGGCGATCGACGGCATCGACGCATGGCCGCTGCGTCCGTGGACACGCAGCAGAAACGGCGAGCTCATCTTCTCGGCCGTCGAGCAGAGGTACAGCACCTTGCCGCCGAGCTCCACGCGGTCGCCCGCTCCTTCGTTGACCGAGAAGTCCGCCCGCACCGCGTCGGGGTGCGCATCCACCAGCCATTGCAGGCCGAATCCGTCACCCACCTCCTCGTCTGCCGCGGCGACGAAGATCAGGTCACCCGTCCCGCGCCAGCCCTCCCGGGCGAGCGTTGCGAGGGTGACCGCAGACGCGGCAACCTCCCCCTTCATGTCGAGCGCGCCTCGCCCCCACACCTGATCGTCGACGAGCTCACCGCCGAACGGCTCGCGCTCCCACTCGCGCGGGTCGGCCAGCACGACATCGGTGTGCGAGAGCAGCGCGAGCGACGGGCCGTCACCGCGGCCCCGGATGCGCGCGACGAGGTTGGCCCGTTCCGGCACGCGCGCATAGAGCGAACATTCGACGCCCGCGCCCTCCAGGTACTCACGCAGCATCTCGGCCGCGAGCGTCTCGTTGCCGGGCGGATTCGTCGTATCGAGGCGGATCAGCTCCTGCAGGAGCCGAACGACCTCGCTCATTTGCGCCGGCCGAGGACGAGCAGGTAGCGGCGCGGCGCGCGCACCCCGCCATCTTCGGTGCGGTAGCCCTCGTAGAGCTCCACGAACGCCTGGTGGAACTCCTCCTGCCGAGCCGGGTCGAGGCGACGCATGAGCGCGATCACGGGCGGGGCCGATTCCGAGAACAGCCTCCAGATCTCCTCACCCGACTCCGCCTCGAGCCACAGCGTGCCGTCCTCGAACTCGAGCTCGAAATCGTCGCCGAGCATGTCCTCGACGTGGTCCTCGCGGCCCCACTCGTACGCCTCCCGGCCCTCGATCGGCTCTTCCGTGAACCGGCGGTACATCTCGCCGAGCTTCGAGTTGGGCTTCCAGGCCGTGAAACCGAGCCTCCCGCGGGGTCGTGTGACGCGCGCGAGCTCCGAAGCGACGTTGGCGTGGTCGGGTGCAAAGACGACGCCGAAGTTCGAGACGAGCACGTCGAAGCGGCCATCGTCGTACGGCAGGTACTCGACGTCGCCGAGCTCGAAGGCAACCGACAGGCCCTCCTCCGCCGCCGAGGCCCGAGCCTTCTCGAGCATCGGACCGGCGATGTCGATCGCGGAGACGTCCGCCCCGAGGCGCGCGGCCCGGCGTGCCACCTCACCGGTGCCGGTCGCCAGGTCGAGGACGCGCTCACCGCCCTTGATCGCGAGCCGCTCGACCAGCTCGTCCTGCACCGGCGCAAATCGCGACGCCAGACGCTCATACGTTCCCTCGCCCCACACCTCACTCATGCCCGCTCCGCCTACGGCTCATCCCCAAGAGCATACTTCTGGCCGTGGGAGACCTCTTCAGCGAGGCTGCGAACCGCAGGCTCGGCGCGTCGGCGCCCCTTGCGCAGCGGCTGCGGCCGCTGACGCTCGACGACTTCGCAGGGCAGGAGCACGTGATCGGGCGCGGGCGCGCGCTGCGCCTCGCGATCGAGCAGGACCGCGTGCCGTCCATGATCCTCTACGGGCCGCCCGGCTCCGGCAAGACGACCCTCGCGCGCATCGTCGCGCAGACGACGGGCGCCGCATTCGAGGAGCTCTCGGCCGTCTCGGCGACCGTTTCGAACGTCCGCGAGGTGCTGGCGCGCGCGCGCGAGCGGCTCGGGGCGAGCGGGGTGCGGACGATCCTTTTCCTCGACGAGATCCATCGCTTCAACAAGGCGCAACAGGATGCGCTGCTGCCCGGGGTCGAGGATGGGCTGTTGACGCTGATCGGCGCGACGACCGAGAACCCCTACTTCGAGGTCAACTCCGCGCTGCTGTCGCGCGCGCAGATCTACGAGCTCGAGCCGCACTCGATCGAGACCTTGCGGGAGGTCGTGCGCCGCGGCGCACGGGCGCTCGACGTCGACGTCTCACCGGAGGTGGAGGAGCTGATCGCAACCCGCGCGGGGGGAGATGCCCGCAACGCGCTCAACATCCTCGAACTGTCCGTCGAGACCGCGCGGGCCGAGGGCGGCGCGCTCGAAGCGCGTCACGTCGACGATGCTGCGCGTAAACGGCCGCTTGCCTACGACAAGGGAGGCGACAAGCACTACGACTTCATCTCGGCGTGGATCAAGTCGACGCGGGCGAGCGACGTCCAGGCGTCCGTCTACTACCTCGCCGCGATGCTCGAAGGAGGCGAGGACGCGCGGTTCATCGCGCGCCGCATGATCATCCTCGCGTCCGAGGACATCGGCAACGCTGACCCGCAGGCACTCGTCGTCGCCGTCTCGGCGGCACACGCCGTCGAACATGTCGGCCTGCCGGAGGCTCGCCTCAACCTGGCGCAGGCGGCTGTCTACCTCGCGCGAGCGCCGAAGTCGAACGCCTCATATCTCGCGATCGGGAAAGCAACCCAGGTGGTGCGCGAGCGCGGGCATCTGCTGCCTCCGGCGGCGCTTCGCTCCGCTTCCTACGCCGGCGCGAGGAAGCTCGGCCGCGGCGAGGGCTACATCTATCCGCATGCCGATCCCGCCGGTTTCGAGATCGACTGCCTGCCCGACGAGCTGAAGGGGACGGTGTTCTTCGAGCCGTCGGGGAAGGGCGAAGAGGTCTAGAGGATTCGAGCGCCGAGCGCGCTCGCGACCAGCTCGACCGCAAGCTCCGCCGTCTCGTTCTCACGATCGAGCACCGGGTTCACCTCGACGACGTCGAGCGAGTCGAGCAGGCCCGACTCGGAGACGAGCTCGAGGGCGAGGTGCGCCTCGCGATACGACAGGCCGCCGCGCACGGGCGTGCCGACGCCGGGAGCGAACATCGGATCGACCGCGTCGAGATCGAGGCTGACGTGAACGAAAGGCGCACCGCCGAGGAACTCGAGCGCCTCGGCCATCGTCGTCTCGACACCGTGCCGGTCGATCTCGCTCATCGTGAACACCTTGACGTCGAGCTCGCGGATCAACTCGCGTTCGCCCGGATCGAGGGATCGAATCCCGAAGAGCGCGGCACGCGTCACGGACGGCGTGGGGAACGACTCGCTGCCGAAGGCGTCGCCCGCCGCGCCGAGCGCCGCCGCGAGCGGCATCCCGTGCACGTTGCCGCTCGGCGAGGTGCCGGGGCGGTTGAGATCGCCGTGCGCGTCGATCCAGAGCGTCGCCCCGGCCCCGCGCGACTTCGCCATTCCGCCGAGCGTGCCCATGGCGATCGAATGGTCGCCGCCGAGCACGAGCGGGACGAGCGCCTGGTCGGCCGCTTCGCCGACGAGCCCGGCCACCCGCTCGCAGGCCTGCATGATCGGCGCGAGGTAGCGGGCCGAGGGATCACCGACGTCGGTCGCTTCGGGCACGGGTGAGCGGATGTCGCCCCAGTCCGCGACCTCGTGCCCGATGTCGCGGATGCGCGCCTCGAGCTCCGCGTAGCGAATCGCCGACGGCCCCATGTCGACCCCACGGCGCCCAGCCCCAAGATCGAGCCCAGCCCCGATGATCGCCACCCGTCCGCAGTGTCTCTCGGCTGCTCATGGCGAAGGAATGTACGCCACTTCCAACCCGCCGCCGAGACCGACCTGGCGGGCTCGGCACACACGCGTCACTCCGCAGCAGACGAATCGCTCGAAATCGTCATGGCTCCGGCGCAGCCGGAGCCGGATTTCGAGCGAGAGTGGCGAGGGCCGGACTTGAACCGGCGACACCACGGTTTTCAGCCGTGTGCTCTACCAACTGAGCTACCTCGCCCTGCGGGTCGCAAGTGTATCCGCACGAAAAGAGACGTCCGGACCGGTGCTACCGCGTCGCGAACGTCTCTGTGCCCTGAACCTTACGCCACGTCATCCTTGCGGGCAAGGAGCGCCAGGCCCCCGCCGGCCGAGAAGTCCGCAACGTGGGCAAAGCCGCGCTCCTCGAGGCGGGCGCGCACCGTCGGCAGCGGCACCCAGATCGGCGTCCGGTCACCCATGCTGAAGGCGATCGCGACCAGGCCGCCCGGCCGGATCACCCGGTCGAGCTCGTCGAAGAACGGGATCATGTTGTTCAGCGTCACGAGATCGAAGCTGGCGTCGGTGAACGGCAGGCTCGACGCGTCTGCCACCTCGTAGTGCTCATGGCCGAGCCGCCGTGCCTCGGCGATCATTCCGGCCGAGGCGTCGACGCCGAGCACCTCTGCATTCGGCCACAGCTCGGCCAGCAGCCGCGCAACCGCTCCGGTTCCCGTCCCGACATCGAGCGCCCGCGCCGGCGGATCGGGCAGCGACTCCAGCGCCGCGACCATCGGCGCGAGCCGCTCGCGGCTCACGCGGGTCGCATCCCAGTCCGGAGCGAGCCGGTCGAAGTTTCGGGTCAGCGGCCGCCGGAAGACCCGCCAGAGAAACGGTGCGCGGACGACCACCGTCGTGACCAGCCGGGCGAACCGCTGCCCGGCCGTCACGTCGCGGCGATCCGCAGCTCGTCTCCCGATGCAGCCCCCGTCAGACGGCAAGCATCGCCGCTACTGATCGCAAGGGTCACGAGACCATAGGAGTCCTCGTACAGGATCAGCTCGCCCGGCGCGGTGTCGGCGAAGGTTCCGGCGACGAATGCGAAATAGCGATCGAGCCCGATCCGCACCTCGACGCGGTCCCCGTTCACGAGACCGAGCGCGTCGATGTGCGTCCGGCGGACGTTCGTCGCGATGTTCCCGAACCGGTCGACCGAGAGCACCCTCGCCGAGATCTGCGATCTCCCGACCTCGGGGTCGGGCAGGTCGATCCGGACGAGCGAGCCAGGATCGAGCAGAGGCCCGAGCTGCTCGAGCGGGACCCCCGCGGCGAGGTGCGCCGCCGCCGGCGCGAAGACGTCTCGCGCGTGGAAGGTTCGCGACACCTCCGGCAGGCGGTAGCGCTCGGCCGTCAGCTCGTGCGCCGCCGCAATGCCGAGCTCGTCCGCGGTGAGCATCAGGAGCCCGTTGTCGGGACCGATGAACAGCCGCCCGTCCGTCGTCGCGACGCCGATCGCGCGGCGACCACCACCGACACCCGGGTCGACGACAGCGAGGTGCACGCCGACCGGTTGGTAGCGCGTCGTGTTCCGCAGGACGACCGCGCCCTGCAGCACCGCCTGCGGCTCGATGCCGTGCGTGACGTCGATGATGCGCGCCTCGGGAGCGATGCCCGCGATCACGCCGTGACAGGTGCCGACGAAATCGTCCTGCAGCCCGAAGTCGGTGAGGAACGTGATGACCGTCACCGTGCGGACTTCATCAGATCCGAAACGGCGGCGACGAGGCCAGCGAGATCGTGCGTGGGCGCCTCGGCCACCACCCGGAGACCGACTGCACGCGCGATCCGGGTCGTCTCGGGACCGATCGTGACTGCGGGAGCCGAGCCGCCGACGCCGGCGTACGCTCGCGCCGCCGAGCCGGATGCGAGCACGACGGCATCCCCGTCGGGCGGGGCCGGCGTCAGAAGCCTGGTGCGGTACAGCGGCACGAAGTCTGCGCCGAGCGCGTCGATCGGGCCGCGGCGGGCGCCTTCTGCGGCGGCGAAGAGCACGCGGCCGGGCGGGCGCGGGAACTCGCGGAGCAGGCCGTCCTGGGACGACTCGCGCGCCACGAAGGCCGGTTCGAGGCCGTGCAGGCGGAGAGCCTCCGCGGTCCCTGGACCGACGGCGGCGATCGCGGGCAGGTTGCGCCCGCGTGCAGCGAGCTCGTCGGCTCCGTTCGGGCTCGTGACGATCACCCAGTCGTACCCGGCCGCGTCGACCGGCTCGTCCGACGTCCGTTCGATCTCGATCAGGGGGCACTCGACGACGTCGGCCCCGGCGGCCTCGAGCGCGGCGACGAGCGGCCGCGCCTGTGCGCGCGGCCGGGTCACGATCACCCTCATCGCGCTGCCGCGAGACCCGCCAGTTCCTCGGCGAGTGCCGTCGGGTCGTCACCGGAGCGCTGCTCGATCCACGCGCCGTCCTCGGCCGCGATCAACGCCCGCAGGGTGACGCCGTCGTGGTACGCCGCGACCGGCGCCAGGCAGCCGCCGCCGATCGTCGCCACGCAGAGGCGCTCCGGCTCGACGCGCCGCCGGGTCTCGGCGTGGTCGGCTCGGCGGACGAGGTCTTCCTCACCCGCACGCACCTGGAGCGCCAGCGCGCCCTGCGCGGCCTCGGGCAGCATCTGCTCGGGCTCGAGCCTGGCGCCGATCTCGCCCGGCGAGACCGAGCCGGTCGAGGCCGCAGGCGGCCAGGACGATCGCGTCGAGCCCCCGCTCGCGTTGCTTGCGGATGCGCGTCTCGACGTTCCCGCGCAACGGCTCGATCGAGAGGGACGGGTCGATCGCGAGCAGCTGGGCGCGGCGGCGCGCCGAGGCGGTGCCGATGCGCATTCCGGGGCGGATCTCCGACGCGCCGATCAGTGCGTCGCGCGCGTCGTCTCGCTCGAGATAGGCGCCGACGGCCAGACCGTCGGTGTCGGTCGACGTCATGTCCTTTGCGGAATGCACGGCGACGTCGATCCGGCGAGCGAGGAGCGCCTCCTCGATCTCCTTCACGAAGACCCCGCGGTCCCCGATCTCCCCGAACGGCCTCGTGCGGTCGCGGTCGCCGGCGGTGGTGATCGGCACGAATGCGATCTCGACCCCGGGGCGGCGCAGTGCAGCCGCTGCCTGCTCGGCCTGCGTGAGCGCGAGCCTAGATCCGCGAGACCCGATGCGGACGAGCACAGACGGCCCTCCCTCCGCGCGCCGAGCGCCCGCACGCCGGGCGGGCGCGCCTGACGCGCAGAAACGCAGACGGGACGAGGCACGGCAGCGGCAGGACGCGCCTGGCCTTCATTCGTCCTCCAGCCCGAAGAGGTGCCGCACCGCATCGGCATAGGCCGCTCCGTCGGGGCTGACCGCAGCCTCCTTCATCCGAATCGTCGGCAGGTGGAGGAGCTTGTTGAGGATCTGCGAGGTCACGGATTCGATCGTGCGCCGCTCGTCGTCCGAGACCCGGCCCTTCAGCTTCGCGAGCTCGGCGTTCCGGATCTCTTCGGCCCGTGCGCGCAGCGAGGTGATGGCCGGCACGACGTCGAGCGACGCGCGCCACGCCCGGAAGCGCTCTGCCTCCTCGGCCACCAGCTCTTCGGCGCGTTCGGCCTCGGCCCGGCGGCCGGCGAGCGTCTCCGCAACGACCGCCTCGAGATCGTCGATGTCGTAGAGGAAGCAGCCGTCGAGCCGCGCGATCTCCGAGTCGAGGTCGCGCGGCACCGCGATGTCGATGAAGAAGAGCGGTGTGCGCCGCCGTCCCGGCACGTCCCGGGCGTGGAGCACGGGGCCCGGCGCGCTGGTCGACGACAGGATGACGTCGACCTCGCCCAGCGCCAGGCCGAGCTCGTCGAGCGTCAGCGCCCGGCCACCGAAGCGCTGGGCCAGCTCCCGCGCAGTTTCGAGGGTCCGGTTGGCGACGAAGGCGATGTCGGCGCCGCGTGACGCGAGATTCGAGGCCGCGAGCTCACCGATCCGGCCGGCGCCGATCAGGAGGACGCGGCGGCCGGACAGGTCGCCGAACACCTGCGCGGCGAGCGCCGCGGCCGCCGACGAGACCGAGGCGGGGCTCTCGCCGATCGCGGTCTCCGTGCGCACGCGCTTGCCGACCGCGAGCGCTTGCCGGAAGACGTGATCGACGAGCGAGCCCGGCTCGACGGACTCGTAGGCGGCGCGAACCTGTCCGAGGATCTCACCTTCTCCGGGCACGAGGGAATCGAGCCCCGCCGCGACCCTGAAGAGATGCAGCGCGGCAGCGTCCTCGTGCAGCCGATAGACGACGCCGTCGAGCGGCTCGCCGGCCAGGTGCTCGAGTGCAGCCAGCACCTCGGCCTCGTCGATCCCGTCGACGTACACCTCCGTGCGGTTGCAGGTCGAGAGGCAGACCGCGTCGCCGAGCGAGCGGGCGAGGCCGGCCGCCGCGTCGAGATCGAGCGTCACACGCTCGCGCAACTCGACCGGTGCCACGTGGTGCGACAGGCCCACCAGCGTCAGGGTCATGTGAAGTGGCTCCCCGCAAGGACGAGCCGGGCGACGATCACGAGCACGAACCCTCCGAGGGCGAGATACGCAGCGCGGCGGCCGGCGGGCCGGAGCGCGAGGAAGCCGCCGTACATGACCCAGGTGACGAGTGTGACGACCTCGAGCGCGTCGAGCGAGCCGCCGCGCTCACGCTGGCGGATCACCCCGGCCGCGAGACCGAGCGTCAGGAGCGGCAGCGAGACGGCGATCGTGCGCCACGTGAGCTGCTCGAGCGACGCGAGCGGCGGCAGGCGCAGCCGGAGAATGTCGGCGGCGCGCCGCTTCAACCGCCGTTCCTCCCAGAGGTAGAGCGCGGCCAGCGCGGCGGCCAGCGTGAACCCGGCGAACGCCGCGAGCACCAGGCCGACGTGGAGGACGAGGAAGACGTTTCCGTAGCCCGACTTCACCCCCGCGTCCGTGCCGCCGCCGATGCGCGCCACGAGGAACAGCGCTGCCGCGAGCGGCATGACGGTCAGGCCGAGCAGCCGGAACCGCGGACGACAGCCCCAGATCAGATACGCGCCGACGACGAACCAGACGAAGAGGTTGAGCGAGCCGGCCCAACTCGACCACGGGAAGGCGTCTGCACCCGCGGCCTGGGCGGCGAGCAGGGCGGTCTGCGCGAGCCAGCCGATCCGCACGCCCCAGGTGGCCGCGCGCGACGTGCGCGCGGAGGCGTAGGCGAAGGCCGCCTCCCCGTAGCCCAGCAGCGCAGGCCAGAAGAACACCTCAACCACGGTCTCGAGCCCTCTCGACCAGGTCGCCGAGCTGCCTCTGCAGCCGCCCGAGCTTCGAGGCGATCAGGGCAACCCACGCGAGCACGGTGACGAACACGACCAGGTAGGCCGCCGCGACGTACTGCCACTCGGACGGAGGGCTCGGGCTCATGTCAGGAGCTCGCGCAGCTCGCGCACATGCGCGTCGAGCCGCTTGCCGGCGAGCTCGACCTGGTAGAGCGTCGCAAAGAGCGAGAGCACGGCGGCGAACGAAACGCAGAACACGAAGAATTGCGAACCGGCCATCTGCGGGCCATGCGAGTTGAAGACGACCGGGTGGATGAACTTCTGCGAGAGCCGGATCGCGAGGAACGACACCGGGATCAGCACCACGCCGAAGAGCGCGTACACCGCACTCATGTTGGCGCGGGCCGCTCCGGCCTCGACCGAGAAGCGCAGCATGAAGTAGGCGCAGTAGAAGAGAAACAACACCAGGAAGAGAACGAGCTGGTTCTCGCTCCACGACCACCAGACGCCCCAGGAGGCCTTCGCCCAGATCGAGCCGGTGATGAGCGTCAGTGCGCCGAAGATCACGCCCTGGTGGATCGCGACATAGCTCTCGAGGTCGGCGCGCTCGTCGCGCGTGCGCAGATACCGCAGCGCCTTCCAGGCGCCCCAGCCGAAGCAGACGTAGGACGTCAGTGCAATCGGAACGTGGAAGTAGAAGATCCGCTGCGAGAAGCCCTGATCGGCGTCGGTCGGGGCGTAGAAGAACACGAGCCCGAGCGCGAGACCGGTCAGACCGGTGCAGACGAGAGCGAGAGCGGGCAGTCTCAGATGCGTCTTCACAGCGTCTGCATCGTAGTCCGAGGCTCCTGGAAGGGCCTAGGTCTCCGACACGACGTACTCGAACGCAGCCCAGCTCAGCACCGCGAAGATCGCGTCGTAGAGCAGGAGGAACCACAGGTACTGCCCCACACCGCCGACCACGATCGGGATCGCCATCGGCAGGAAGAGCAGCGGCAGCAGAAGCTCGCGCGCGCGGCCGGCGACCGCCATCGCGCCGAACAGCGTGCCCACGGTGGCGATCCCGATGTTGGCCAGGGCAACCGCCGCCACGGTCCGGCCGTCGATCCCCGAGAAGAACGCTGCGAACGCGGGCAGCGCAACCAGCTCCGCCGCGACGAGGAACGCGAGCACGGCGAGCGTCTTCCCGAGCCAGATCGCGCTGCGGTCGCACGGGGCGAGCACGAGCGCGTCGAACATCCCCTGTTCGCGTTCGGCGACGAACGCACGTGTGAGCCCCAGGAGCGCCGTGAAGATGAGCGCCGCCCAGAGCAGCCCGAGCGCGGCCTGATGGCTCGCTCCGTGCGGGAGGGCGAAATGGAAGATCGTCAGCGCCGCGAGCACGAACAGGAGCATCGACGGGAGCGTCTCCTTGGCGCGCAGCTCCAGCAGGAGATCCTTGCGCGCGAGCGCTGCAACGTCGCGCGCGTAGTTCACGCGAAGGCCAGCCGCTCGGTCGCGCGCCGCTCGACCCGCTGCGGCTCGTGCGTCGCGACGACCCACGTCCGCGGCTCGTCGAGAATGCCGTCGAGCAGTTCGGCGCCCTGCGCATCGAGCGCGTTGTACGGCTCGTCGAGCACCAGCAGCGAAGGCTCGTGCAGCAGCACGCGGCACAGCCCGAGCCGCTGCTGCATCCCACGCGAGAACGTCGAGACGCGCTCGTGGCGCACATCCCAGAGCCCGAACCGCTCGAGCAGCATCCCGACTCGCTCGCCCCGTTCGGGAAGCCGGTAGAGCCGGCCGAACAGCGTCAGGTTCTCGAGCGGGGAGAGCTCGCGGTAGACGAGCGGCTCGTGGCCCAGATATCCGACCGTGCGACGCTCCGGCAAGCTCAACTCACCGGCCGTGGGCGCAGCGAGCCCCGCGAGCACACGTAGGAGTGTGGTCTTGCCGGAGCCGTTCGGGCCGGTGACGAGCAGGAAGCCGCCCGCAGCCACGTCGAGGTCGAGGCCGGCGAAGACGCGCCGCTCGCCGTAGCGCTTCGCCAGGCCGCGGGCGCTGATCACGAGCGGTAGACCTCGGCGGCGGCGCGGTGGAAGCCGTCCGGCTCCCCGGCAGCCGCGAAGGTGTCGGCGATCTCCTCCATCTCGCCCACCCACCGCCAGCCCTTCGTCGCGGCGGCACGCTCCGCGCGCGGCAGCCCCTCGACGACCTCGGGCGCCGCGAGTCGCCAGTCCTCCTCGACGTCGAAGTGGCGTGCGACCTCCTGGATCGCGAGCAACAGGGCCGTCGTGCCCTTCGACCACGCGGCGTACGCCATCTTCAGCGCGGACGCGTTCGCGACGACATCCGCCGCGAGGACCGACCCTGCGAACAGCTCCGAGACCGCCGTGGCGGCGGGCCCCGAGAGGTACAGCGTCGTTCCCGGCTCCCGCGGCGGCCCGCCCACGATGCCGCCGTCGACGTAGCGCGGATGCAGAGCCGCGATCTCGCCCGCGCGCGCCGGCGAGATTGCATTGGCATCGACGTAGATGCCGCCGAAGCCTTCAACCTCCCTGGCCAGGTCGAGCGCGGCGTGGGGCGGACAGATCGAGAGGATCAGCTCGGCCTCGCCGGCAAGTGCGGCGACGGTGCCGCGGTCCCGAAACGATTGGGCGCGGGAGCGCGTCGCCTCGCTGCGCCCCTCGGACGCCCAGAGCACCTCATGGCCGTTCGACTGCAGGGCCAGTCCGACCGCCGCGCCCATCTCTCCCGGGTGAAGCAGTCCGACGATCACAGCACGTCGGCGAGCACGAAGACGAAGAACGCGAGCGAGATCACTCCGTTCATCGTGAAGAACGCCGCGTCGAGCCGGCGCAGATCGCCCGGCCGGACGAGCGAGTGCTCGTAGACGAGCAGCGCCGCGACGATCCCGACACCGATCCAGTAGAGAAGCCCGACGTCCAGCCCGATTCCCGCGGCCGTCAGGAACCCGATCGTCGCCAGATGCAGGACGCGCGCGGCGGCGATGGCACGTCGCTCGCCGAAGCGCGTCGCCCACGAGTGCAGCCCCTGCTCGCGGTCGACATCGACGTCGAAGAGCGCGTAGAAGAGGTCGAAGCCCGTGACCCAGGTTGCGACCCCGGCGCCGAGCGCCCAGGCCTGCCACGGCAGATCGCCCTTGATCGCGGCCCAGGCGCCGACGGGCGCGAGACCGTCGATCGCGCCGAGCCAGAAATGGCACAGCCAGGTGAACCGCTTCAGATACGGGTAGACGACGAAGGCGGCGACCGGGATCGGGGAGAGGGGGCGCACGAACGGGTTCAGCTGCCAGACCGCGAAGAGATAGACGGCCAGCGAGACCAGGCAGAAGACGATCACGGCCGGGCCGGAGAGAGCACCCGACGGAAGCTCCCGCCCCGCGGTGCGGGGGTTGGCAGCGTCGATTCGCGCGTCGATCAGCCGGTTCAGGGCCATGGCGAGCGACCGGGCACCGATCATCGCGACCGTGATCCAGGTGAGGTCGTAGGCCGACGGCACACCGCCGACGGCGAGAAACGCTCCGACATAGGCGAACGGCAGAGCGAAGATCGTGTGCTCGAACTTGACGAGCCGGTAGTAGAGACGCGCTGCTCCCATGCGCTACGTCTGCCGGTGGGACGTGGTGTGGTCGGCGAGCAGCTCGACCGCGTGACCGAGCGCCGGCCGCAGAACGGCATACCCGTCGCGACAGCCGCCGGTCGAGCCGGGCAGGTTGACGACCAGCGCCCGCCCCACCACGCCCGCCACCCCGCGCGAGAGGAGCCCGTGCGGGGTCCTCGCGATCGAGTCGGCGCGAAGAGCCTCGGCGATCCCGGGCGCCTCGCGTTGCAGCACGGTGCGCGTGGCCTCCGGGGTCACGTCTCGCGGCGCGAGCCCGGTCCCGCCCGTCGTGAGCACGAGCTCAGCGGCCGCAGCGAGGTCCTCGATCGCCGCGGCGATCTCCTCCGCCTCGTCGGCGACGACCCTGCGCTCGACCTCGTGCCCGTCCGCGCGCAGGAGCTCCTCGAGCAGGTCGCCACTCGCATCGTCCGCCTCCCCGCGCGAGACCCGGTCCGACACCGTCAGGACGGCCGCCCTCATTCCTTCCTCTTCTCGACCAGCTCGACGGTGAAGGTCATCTGCTTGTCGATCGCCTTGGCCATGTCGTAGATCGTCAGCGCTGCCACGGAAGCGCCCGTGAGGGCTTCCATCTCGACGCCGGTCTGCGCAGTCGTCTCCGCCGAGGCGAGGATCTCGACGCCGTCGGCGAGCACGCGCAGTTCGACGGCGACATGTGAGAGCGGAAGAGGATGACAGAGCGGGATCAGCTCCGATGTTCGCTTCGCCGCCATGATCCCGGCGAGCTGAGCGGTCGCCAGTGCATCGCCCTTCGGCAGTCGGCCGAGTCGCTTTGCGGTCTCGGGAGCCATGTGCACGACGGCCCGTGCGACCGCGCGCCGGCGCTGCGCCGGCTTGTCGCCGACGTCCACCATCTTGACCGAGCCGCTCTCGTCGACATGGGACAGCTCGTTCACGCGCAGATCCGCCTCGCCATGGCGGAAGGTTACGTCGCCGCGGGCTCCAGGTCGGCGAGCAGGCCCGCGAGCCAGTGCGACAGGTCGTGTTCCCGCACCTGGCCCCGGAGCCCGTCGGCCCGCCGGCGGCGCTCGGCCGGCTCCATCGCGAGCGCCTCGTGCAGTGCCTGTGCCTGCCCCCACACATCGAACGGACTGACGCCGATCGCCCATTCCGCGAGCTCCGAGTGAGCCCCGGCGTTCTCCGACAGGACGAGCACCCCGTCACGCTGGTTGACCAGCGGCCCTTCCTTGGCGACGAGGTTCAGCCCGTCAGAGACCGGATTGACGAGGAGCACGTCGTAGCGCTTGTACGCGGCGACCGACCGCGGGAAGTCGTCTGCGACCTGAACGTCGATCACCGGCCCGAACCGGTCGTTGACCTCGCGAACTGCGCGCTCGATGTCGGCCACGTAGTCGACATATTCGGGAATCGCCTGACGCGAGGGATCGAGCAGCGCGAGCATGGTGACGCGGCCCCGCCACTCGGGATGCTCCTCGAGCAAGAGTGCGAACGCGTGAAACCCACGCACGATGTTCTTCGACGGATCGGTGCGATCGACCCTGACGATCAGCTTCTCGGGGCGCGGCAGCCTCCTCTCCGCGGCAAGAACGGCCTCGCTCTCCTGCAGACGCTCGAACTCGTCCACGTCGACCGAGAGCGGATGGTGCGTGACGTTCGTCCCGTGCGTCCCACCGACGACATCCTCACAGCTGCGCACGAAGTTCAGCGCCCAGCGCTTCGTGTGGAAGGCGACGACGTCGTTCGCGAGCAGGCCGTCGTGCACCGCGCGCCTCATCGGCTCGGGCAGCACCGACCAGTCGGTCGGCCACGGTATGTGCACGAAATGGGCGAGCCGCGCGTCCGGTCTCGCGGCACGGACGAATGCCGGCGCGAGATAGAGGTGGTAGTCGTGAAAGAAGACCGTCGCTCCCGGGTGGTCGTCGAGCGCCCCGACGACCGCGTCGGCAAACGTTCGGTTGACGCGCTCGTAGCCCTCGTGCCAGGCATCGTGGAACGCGCGGCCGAGCTCCGGTCGAGTCGCCCTGGCCCACAGCCCGTGCTGGATGAACCACAACAGCGGATTGGCGACGACGTTGTAGTAGCGGTCGTACACCTCCGGCTCGTGTGCGACGAGAAGAACCTCCCCGCCGGTCGCCTCACGCGCGACGACTCGGTCCTCCTCGGTCGTCGCACTGGCGATCCAGATCACGTTTCGCTGCTCCCGCACTCCGCGCAATGCCGTCGCGAGCCCGCCGCCGCCGCGACGTTCCACGCGCCGTCCGTCGACGTTGTCGTAGGTCACGGGCCCGCGGTTCGAGACGACGATCAGTGTTGACCGATCAGACAACGGTTATCTCACTTCCACCCGTGTCGTTCCCGGCGAGCTTGTTGAAGAGGACGAGCCAGTCACGGAGCAGACGCGGCGTGAGGAAGTGCCTGCGCACATGCTCCTTGCCCTTCAGCGCGCGGGCACGCGCCTCGTCCGGGTCGCGCAGGATCTCGATGCAGGCCGACGCGCACTCCTCGACGGAATCGACGAGCCAGCCCGTCGTCTTGTTGTCGATCTGAGCAACGATGCCGCCGACGCGGCCCGCGACCATCGGCCGGGCTTTCCAGAGCGCCTCCGTGACGGTGAGCCCGAAGCCCTCCTTGGTCGACTTCTGGATGAGTGCGTGCGAGTGAACCTGGAACGCGTTCACCTCGACCGCACCGACGTTGTTCATGTTGCTGAGGATGTAGATGTCCGGGTCGCCGTCAGCGTGCTCGACGGTGCGCTTGTAGTAGTCCCACCCTTCCGGATCGTCGTGGGCCATCGAACCGACGAGCGCGAGCTGCACCTCCGGGAAGCGCTGCTTGACCTGACGGTAGGCGTCGATCACGCCGAGCGGGTCCTTCCACGGGTCGAAGCGGGACACCTGCGTGAGCAGCGGGCGCTCGACGTCGATCCCGAACTGGTCGACGATGTACGCGGCGTCTTCGGGAGAGAGAGCCATGTTCTTCGGCATCAGCGGGTCGATCGCCGGCGGCCAGATCACCGCCAGCGGGAGGTCGGCGTGCGGCACGTAGTCGCGCATGTGGAAGATCGCAGCATCGAACCGGCGGATCGACGGCAGCAGCACGTCGAAGGTCTGAGCGTTCGGCGTCGAGAAGTCGATGTGGCCGCGCCAGATCCACTTCGCGCGCCGGTCGGGAAACGAGTCGATCATCGCGACGGGCTGCGGGTCGTGGATGATCACGAAGTCGTAGTCCGTCTCCGAGAACTGCGCAGCGTTCTCGCGGTTGAACCGCGCGAAGATCGCCTGCTCCTCCTCGGTCAGCGGACGCGCCGCCCCTTGCAGGCCGTTGTGGATCGCCTTGGTCACGTTGAAGAACTCGTCCTCGCCGTGGATGATCCGCCACTCGACGTCGAGGCCTGCGTCCGCCATGAGCGGCACGAGCGTGTAGTTGATCTCGGCGACGCCGCCGCCGAACGCGGTCGCGGAGACGTGCACGACGCGCTTGCCCTGCAGCGGCTCGGCGAGCCGGTGGATCTCGTTCATCAGACCGCGCGAGACCAGCGTGGCGTAGTCGCCAAGCGCCTTGTGGCCCACGTTGACGAGTGGCAGCAAACCTAGAGCAGCTTGACGAAGCGCAGGGACGACCCGCCCTGCTCGCGCTCCCGGATCTCGAGCTCGTCGGCCAGCGCCTCGATGATCGCGATCCCGAGCCCACCCTCGTTCAGCTCGTGCCCGTCGAGCACGGCACCGGGCCTGGCAGGCGCCTCGAACCCGTGGCCGTCGTCGGTCACCTCGACCACCAGGCGGTCCGCATGGAGCTCGTAGAGGATCTGCACGCTGCCCTCGCCGTCGGCGTAGGCATGGCGCACCGAGTTGGTGCAGGCCTCGGTGAGCGCCAGCTTGAGGTCTCCCAGCACCTCCTGCGAGAGCGGCTCGTGCCGGAGCCGGACGAGCCCCGTCAGGGCGAGCCGGCTGAGCGTGATGTATTCCGGCTTGGCCGGAATCGTCAGTCGGATTGCCTGGGTGCTCCCGTTCGCGTCCATCAACGCAGTCTGTTCCCTCTGAATTCGCAAGATAAACCTCGGAGATTCTGCCGAAATCTACGCGAACGAGCTTCGCCGTACCGTGGTGATTCCCTCTCCGCGGTGTTCCTAATCCGGCTCGCTAGCGGTTCGGCCGTTCGCCGAGCGTCACGCGCACGACCCGGCGGTGCTCGCCGCGGACGATCGTGAAGGGCACGGTCTCGCCCGGCAGCAGCCGTTCGGTGACGATCCGGACCACGTCCTCGGCGTTCGTGACGGGGACTCCGTCGATCGCGACCACGGCGTCGCCGCCCACTTTCAGGGCCTGGCCCTCGTACACGGCGTCGATCGGCCCCGCGACGAGCCCCGCCCGTGCGCCCGCGCCGCCCTGCGTGACGGCGTCGATCAGCGCACCGCGGCGGGCGGCGTACCCGAACTTCTTCGCGATCGCAGGGGTCAAGTCCTCCGTCGTGATTCCCACGTACGCGTAGCGGACCGTCCCGTTCGCGAGCAGTTGCTGCATCGACCGCCGCGCGGAGTTGATCGGGACCGCGAACCCGACGCCCTCGAAGCCCGACCCGGCGCCGCTCGAGCGGATCTGCGCGTTGATCCCGATCGCGCGGCCGCGCGCGTCGAACAGCGGCCCGCCGGAGTTGCCGTGATTGATCGGTGCGTCGGTCTGGATCGCATCGACGAGGTTGTACTTGCTCGTCAGAGAGGGGATCGAGCGCCGGATCGCCGAGACCACGCCGACCGAGAGCGAATCGGTGTTCCCGAACGGGCTCCCGATCGCCGCAACTGGCTCGCCCACGACCACCCGGTTCGAGTTGCCGAGCGGGACCGGATCCAGGGCGTGCAGGGCCGGGTCGACGCGGATCACGCCGACATCGTCGTAGAGATCGAAGCCGACCACGGTCGCGGGGACCCGGTCGCCATCGGCGAACTCGACGTAGACGGTATGCGCCGGCGCCGCCTTCCCGAGCGCGACCTGGGGGAGGCCTGCGTTCGTGATCACGTGCGCGTTGGTCAAGATCAGGCCCTGTGGGCTGACGACGAAGCCGGAGCCCTGGGCCGCGGTCGCATCCGGCACGTTGCCCTCGTCGAAGTAGGACAGGATCGTCACGACACCGGCCGAGCGCGAACGGAAGATCTGGGCCGGCGCGAAGCCGTTGCCGGCGAGCGGCTTCGCGACGACGACCGGGGCCGCATCGCCGGTCCCCGATGGGGGCTGGGCGACGACGACGGTCTTCGTCGCGGTGCCGCCGAGCCAGCCCGTGGCCTTCCCGACGGCCAGCACCGCGACACCGCCGAGCACGGCAGCGACGAGGGCGATGGCAGCAGCGGAGCTCGAGCGCACCGGCGGCCCACTGTAGCCGCGCCGCCCGGGTCGTGCACGGATTTGGCTCAGAGACGGCGCTTGCGCCGTTTTCACATTTTTCGGCTAGACGAGATCCGGGGTGGGCTCGCGTTCGGGGACGTCCGCGCTGAGCACCAGCGTGAACGACGTCCACCCACGCTCGGAATCGATCTCGATCCGGCCGCCCATCACCTCGGCCAGCTCACGGGCGATCGCGAGGCCGAGCCCGCTCCCGGAGGCGCGCCCGCCGTCGAGGCGGTAGAAGCGCTCGAAGATCCGCTCACGCGCCTCCAGCGGGATGCCGGGACCGTCGTTGGCGACGGTCAGGGTGGCGCGGCCCCCGTCGATCCCCGTCGTGACCCGCACGATCGTGCCGGAGGGCGTGTGCACGAGGGCGTTCTCGACCAGGACCCGTCCGATCTGCAGGACCCGTCCGGCGTCACCCTGCGCGGCCACACCGGGCTCGGCCGGGGCGTCCAGCCGGTGCCCGGCCGCAGCTGCCCGGGGGCCGAACTCCGCCACCAGCTCGAGGGCGAGCTCGGAGAGATCGAGCGGCTCGCGGGCCACGGTCAGCCGGCCCGCATCGAGCCGCGACAGATCGAGGAGATTCGTCGCGAGCCTGGTCAGGCGGGCCACCTGTTCGCGCATCTGCCCGACGAACTCGTCCCTCGTCGGCTCGTCGAGCTCGGGATCGTCGAGCAGCTCCAGGAACCCGGCGAGGGAGAAGAGCGGCGTGCGCAGCTCGTGGGAGGCATTGGCGATGAACTCGCCGCGTGCCCGCTCGAGATTCGCGAGGCGCAGGCGCATCCGCTCGAAGGTCCGTGCCAACTGCCCCACCTCGTCCGAGCCGTGATCGACCACCGGTTGGTCGAAGCGCCCCTCGGCGATCCGCTCGGCCGCGGTCTCGAGCCGGCGGATCCTGCGCGTGATCAGGCTGGCGCCGGCATAGCCGAAGAGGACGGCGAACGCCATGGCCAGCGCCCCCGCGACGAACACACGCCTGCGGACGAGTGCAACGGCCTGGAGCTGGTCGTGCAGCGGGGCCGAGAGCATGATCGCAGCGTCCCCGACGGGATAGGCCACCTCGGCGATAGCTCTCACCGTCGCGGCGAACGGTGCCCCGGGCGGCTCTCCGGTGCTGGACGGCCGCGAGGGCGACGGGATCGTTCTGGAGCTCCGTCGAGTCGCGCTCGGTGGCCGAGTCGGCGAACGCCTCGATCAGCGTCGGTGTCTCGCTCGTCAGCGTGAAGACGACCACGCGGGCATTCGTGGTCTGCGCCACGTTGTCCACGAACTGCTGCTGTAGGTAGGACTCGGGCGGGAAGCGCGGTAGCGCGACCTTGTCGAGCGAGGATTGCAGCCCGTTCAGCTCCGTGTTCTCGAGCGACGTCCGGTAGGACGGCACGACGATCAGGTAGACGATCGCGAGCACCCCGGCCACCACCAGCAGGAGCGCGAGCGCCAGCTTGCCGCGCACGCTCGAGAGCGGGCTCACCGGTCGCGAAAGCGGTAGCCGACCCCGCGCACCGTCAGGATGTACTCCGGCGTCCGCGGCTCGGACTCGAGCTTCTCGCGCAGATGGCGCACGTGGACGTCGATCGTGCGCGGATCGCGGTAATCGGCGCTCTTCCAGAGTGCCTCGAGGAGCATCCGGCGGCTGAAGACACGGCCGGGGTGCGCCGCGAGCGCGCGCAGCAGCTCGAATTCGACATAGGTGAGCTGTACCGGCTCACCCCGGACCTCGACCACCCGGCGCGGCACGTCGATCGCGAGCCCGTCGTGCTCGATCAGCTCGTCCAGGCCCTCGCCCGGCGCCCGCGGCGCTCTGGCGCGGCGGAGCAGAGCACGGACGCGGGACCGAAACTCGCGAATCGAGAATGGCTTCGTGATGTAGTCGTCGGCGCCGAGCTCGAGGCCGATCACCTTGTCCAGCTCGTCGTCGCGCGCCGTCAGCATGATGATCGGCACCGTGCTCGTCGAGCGCAGCCGTTTGCACACCTCGAGCCCGTCGAGCCGCGGCAGCATGATGTCGAGCACGACGAGATCGACCGGCGTGTCGGCGAAACGCCGCAGGGCCTCTTCACCGTCAGCCGCCTGAACGACCGTGTATCCGTCCTTCTCGAGCGGGAACGCGAGCACCTTGCGGACGGCGTCCTCATCGTCGACGAGCAGGATCGTTGGGGTCGATTCGGGCATCGGGGTCGGCCTGCTGCCAGGATAGCCCTCGCTATGGCGATGGCCCGGACCCCCGCACGCCGTCGCCGCGCGCGCCGCGGCTCACTCGAACGCCCGATCAACGGACGGCTGTACCGCGGTTCGCTGCTCATTCTCTTGCTGCCGCTCCTGATCCTCGCCTTCAGCATCACCCGGCCGGGAGCATTGCCGGCGCCGCTCCTGCCGCCCAACTTCGACGGGCCGGCGACCCGGCAGCTGGCGACCGAGCTCTCGAGCCACTATCCCGACCGTGTTCCCGGCGGGCCGGGATCGCTGAGCGCCGAACAGTGGTTGCGCGACCAGCTCGCGCCGTACGGCCTGCCCCTGTCGTCGGACACCTGGAACGCGCACGTGCCCGGGCTCGGGCGCGTCCGGCTGCGCAACCTGTGGGCGGTCGCGCCCGGACAGTCCTCCGATGCGATCGTCGTGATGGCGCACCGCGACGACACCGGGACCGGCCCCGGCGCGAACGACGACGCGAGCGGCACGGCCGCTCTGGTGGAGCTCGCGCGCGGGTACGCACAGGCCGGCACTCCCGCGGGCCAGCGCGTGCGCTCCGCGCACACGATCGTCTTTCTCTCCACCGACGCCGGTTCCTTCGGCGGGCTCGGAGCGCTCCGCTTCGCCGAGCACTCGCCGTTCCACGTCGTCGCGACGATCAACCTCGATGCGATCGCGGGCCGCGGGCCGCCGCGCATCGTGATCGCGGGGGACAGCCCCCGCTCGCCCGCAGCCTCACTCGTCGAGACGGCCGCGAAACGCGTGCTCGAGCAGACGGGCATGCAGGCGCAGCGCGCCGGGCCCGTGCAGCAGCTGATCGACCTGGGCTTCCCGTTCACTCTCTACGAACAGGGGCCGTTCGTCGCGCGCGGCATCCCGGCCGTCACGCTGACCACCGCCGGCGAGCGCCCGCCCGCGGCGTTCACCGACCGGGCAGCGGCGCTCGACACGGCCAGGCTGACCGGGCTCGGGCGCGCGACCCAGGAGCTCGTCGGCTCGCTCGACCAGGGTCTCGAACTGGCGCAGGGAACGACGAGCTTCGTGTGGATCGGCGACCGCATCGTCCGCGGCTGGGCGATCGAGCTCTTTCTCGTCGCTCTGCTGATCCCGTACCTGGTGGCCGTCGTCGACCTGTTCGCGCACTGCCGCCGGCGGCGGATCGGTCTGCTGCCCGCAGCCCGCAGCCTGCGCAGCCGCCTTGCATTCTGGCTCTTCCTCGGCCTCGCGTTCGTCGTGTTTCGCGCCGTCGGAGCGTGGCCGTCCGGCGTGCCGCGGCCGCCGAACCCGGCTGTTGCCTCATCAGGCGACTGGCGCGTGCTCGCGCTGGCTGCACTCGGCCTCGTCGGCTTCGTCGGCTGGATCGTCACCCGGCAACGGCTCGTCCCGCGACGTCCGGTCGGCACCGACGAGCAGTTGGCGGGCGCGACCGTCGCCCTGCTCGGTCTGGGAATCGTCTCGTTGCTCGTTCTGGCAACGAACCCCTTCGCGCTGATCTTCTTCCTGCCGGCGATGCACGCCTGGCTCTGGCTGCCGCAGGTACAGAGCAGCAAGGCGCCGACGCGCGCGGTCGTCTTCCTGATCGGGCTCGTCGGGCCGCTGCTCATCATCCTCTCGCTCGCGCTGCGCTTCGGCCTCGGGTTCGACGCGCCGTGGTATCTGCTCGAGCTCGTGGCGGTCGGCTACGTGCATCTGCCGGCCGTGGTGATCACGCTGTGCGGCGCGGCCTGCGCGGCGCAGCTCGCAGTCGTGACCGCGGGCCGCTATGCGCCGTATCCCCCGGCCGGACAGCGCCCCGAGCGCGGGCCGCTGCGAGAGCTCGTGCGCCGTGTCGTGCTCGCACAGCGCGCGCGCCGGCGCAGAGCGCGGGCGCGGCGGCCCGCGGTCGAATAGCGCTCAGATCTGGAGGTAGGCGACCTCGGCACCCGGCGGCAGCTCTCCATCGCCGCGGGGGATGAGCACGAGTGCGTTCGCGGCAGCGGCTCGGACGATCATGTGGGAGTCCTGGCCGCTCAGCGGTTCGAGCCGGTCGCCGCTCCGGCGGGCGCGCACGAGCTCGTCACGATCCACGTTCCGTCGCACGCCCTGTGCCAGCCGTCCCGGCAGAAAGTCCGGGCCGGGCTCCCGCGCGCCCTGCAGCGCGCGCAGCGCCGGACGGACGAACAGCTCGAACCCGACGAGCGACGAGACGGGGTTCCCCGGAAGCCCGAAGACGAGCGACGATCCACGCACCGCAAAGGCGATCGGCTTGCCCGGTTTCACGGCGACGCGCCAGAAGACCTCCTGCGCACCGAGCTCTGCGAGGGTCGCGCGCACGAGGTCGTGAGGGCCGACCGACACGCCACCGGTCGTGATGAGCACATCGTGCTCGAGCGCCCGTTCGAGCGCCGCGCGCGTCGCGGCCGGGTCGTCGGCGACGATCGGGAAGACCGTCGCTGCGGCGCCCGCCACACCGAGCTGGGCCGCGACCAGAACGGAGTTCGACTCGTAGATCTCGCCGGGGGCGAGCGGCTCCCCGGGTGCCCGTAACTCGCTTCCCGTCGAAAGCACCGCAACCCGCGGCCGGCGGCCACAGCGCACGACGGCCACCCCTGCTGCGGCGAGCGCCGAGACCTGCGGCGGCCCGAGCGGGCTTCCCGCCGCCACGACGACGTCGCCGGACCTGGTGTCGCCGCCCCGCGGCCTCACGTTGTCACCTCTGCCAACAACCTCCACCACCACCTCGCCGCTCGTCCGCTCCACCGGAACGACCGCGTCCGCGCCCGCCGGGACGACGGCGCCTGTCGAGATCACGACGGCCTCACCCGGTCCAACTGCTCCGAGCTCGGGCCGCCCGGCCGCGGAGTGGCCGACCACCCGCAGCGCACCCGGCGTGTCCGCGGCCCGGACGGCGTAGCCGTCCATGGCGGAGCTGTCGAACGGCGGCAGGTCGGTGACCGCGCGTGCGTCCTCGCCGAGCACCCGGCCGGCGGCAGACGCGACGGGCACGTCCTCGAGCGGTAGCGGGCGAACGTGCGAGAGCACGAGGGCAAGCGCCTGGTCGATCCTGGGCAGGTCGCTCATCGGGGATCACGATAATCCCGCGGAGATGACAGGGGAGTCGATCGCCGGCCGCTACCGGCTGCTCGAACCACTCGGCCGCGGGGCGATGAGCGCAGTCTGGCTCGCCTACGACGGCGAGCTCGAGCGGCAGGTCGCAGTGAAGATGCTCGCCCCGAGCGCCGAGCGCGCACGGTTCGAGCGCGAGGCCCGGGCGGTGGCTGCGCTCTCCCATCCGAACATCTGCGCCCTCTACGACTACGGCGAGGCGGACGGCCGCCCGTACATGGTGCTCGAGTACCTC
Organism: uncultured Thermoleophilia bacterium; assembly: GCA_963779535.1. Taxonomy (GTDB): domain Bacteria; phylum Actinomycetota; class Thermoleophilia; order Gaiellales; family Gaiellaceae; genus PALSA-600. Next base: position 245,704 of record CAVZYP010000009.1, read on the forward strand.
CCGAACGGCTCGCTGGAGGACCGGCTCCGCGACGGGCAGCGTCAGACGGATGCCGAGACGCTCCGGATCGCGACGGAGATCGCGGCCGGCCTCGCGCACGCGCACGACCGCGGCCTCGTGCACCGCGACCTCAAACCCGCGAACGTGCTCTTCGACGCCGAGGAGCGCGTCAAGATCGCCGACTTCGGGATCGCGCGGATGGGCACTGCGGGCACGCTCACGGAAGCCGGAACCGTGCTCGGCACGGCGTCCTACATCTCGCCGGAGCAGGCGGGCGGTCAGCCTGCAGGCCCCCCGAGCGACGTCTACTCGTTCGGCGTGATCCTCTACCGGATGCTCACCGGCACGTTCCCGTTCGTCTCGGGGAACGCGATGGAGCTCGTGCGCATGCATCGCGACGACCCACCGCCTGTCGTCACCGATCTGCGACCCGACCTGGCCGCCTCCCTGGCAAGCATCGTCACGGCGTCCCTCGCCAAGGACCCGGCGGCGCGGCCGCAGGACGGCGAGGCGCTGCTGCTGGCCCTGAGGCAACAGGACGACGACGCCACGATGGTGGCCGGCCCGGCTGTGCTTCCCGAGGCCACAGCCGCGACCCAGGTTCTGCGTCCCGCCCCGGCCCGGCGCAGAGAATGGCCGATCATCCCGATCGCCGCGGTCGCCGCTCTGCTCCTCGTGGCCGGCGGCGCCCTGGCGATCGTGCTCACGGACAGCGGGTCGAGTGGCGGTTCCCCGCCGCCGGCCTCACTCACGCTGCCAAGCGTCCCGGTGGAACCGTCGACGACCGCCGCCACGACAGCTGAGCAAACGACGACCAACGCGGCGGCGCCCGCCACGACGACCGCCCCGACGACCACGGCGGCGCCGCCCACCACCACCGCTCCGACCACGACAGCAGGCGCCGCCCGCCACGACGACCGCCCCGACGACCACGGCGGCGCCGCCCACCACCACCGCTCCGACCACGACAGCGGCGCCGCCCGCGACCACCGGCGGCGCCACGACGACCGAGACGACACCGGCGACGACCGGTCAGGGCACGACCACCACGGCCCTCCCGTGAGGGTGCTCTACTTCGGGACGTACGACCGGGCGCACCCGAGGAACGTCAACGCGATCGCCGCGTTACGCCTGGCGGGCGCCGAGATCGAGGAGCGCCAGGTTCCGGTTCGCGGGAGCGGGCTCATCGGCGCATTCAACGTCTTCGCCGCGGAATGGCGGCTGCTCGCACCCCGACCGCGCGACTTCGACCTCGTGATCGTCGGCTACCCGGGCCACTTCGACGTCCCCCGTGCCCGGCGCCTCGCCCGGAGGCGCCCGCTCGTGTTCGATGCCGTCCTGTCGCTCGAGAACGAGCTCGTCGACGTGCGCCGCCACTTTCGCGACCGGTCGACGGCGGCAACCGTTCTTCGGGCCGTCGACTTCCGTGCTTTCCGCCTGCCCGATCTCGTCGTCTGCGGCACCGACGCGGAAGCCCGCCACCTCTCGCAGCTCGGAGCCAGGCAGACGGCCACCGTCTTCCTCGGGCGCGGACGAGGACATCTTCTGCGAGACCTGGTCGCCGGCGTACCCCTTCACGGCACTGCAGATCGCGGACGCGTCGGCGGAGGTCGTGCTGGCTGCGGCCTCCCTCGCCGAGACGCCGGTTCGCGTTGTCGAAGCGGACGAGATCTCGCCCGGCTCGCGCGGGATTGCGCTCGCCCACGCCGGCATCGTGCTCGGCGGGTTTCACGAGTCGCGCGCGATTCCGGCCGTCGTCTTCGAGGCGCTCGCGACAGGCGCGCCGGTGATCACGGCCGACACCGAGGCCGCTCGCGAGTTGCTCGACGACGGTGAGTCAGCCGTTCTGGTCGAACCGGAGAGCCCTGCGAGGCTCGCCGAGGCGATCGACCGGCTCGCGCGTGACGAACCGCTGCGGCGCCGCATCGCCGCGCGTGGACGCGAGGTGTTCCGCGAGCGGGCGAGCCGCAGCGTGCTGGGGGAACGGTGGCTCGCGCTCCTAGGTCAGGCGCTGGGGGAGTAGATACGCGCACAGGCCGAGCGAGAGCAGCGTCGCAGCGTCGTCGTCGTCCCACGCGGCCAGCGCAAGCGGCCAGAGCACGTACCACCCGATCAGGTACGGCAGCGCGAGCAGCAGCAAGCCGATTGCGAGCCCGAGCCGCGCTCGACCGTGAGCCGCCTGCCAGAGGAGCCAGACGTAGGCGACGCAGTACGCCGCGAGCAAGGCCCAGGGGGGCAGGCCCAGGCGATGCGGCAGTGCGTAGTGCGTCTGCCGGCGCGCGTCGTGCGTCAGCGGCGTCACGGCCTGGAGCCAGTGGAACTGCCAGAGAAGCGTCGCGAGGCCGAGCGTGGCGACGACCGTGACCGCGAACCCGAGGTGGCCGACTCGGCGGCCGGTGGCGCGCGCCTCGAGCGCGCGGAGCGGTAGCAGAAGCAAAGGCACCCACTTGATCAGCACCGCGAGCGCCCAGGCGGCACCCGCGGCCTGCACACGCTTGCGCTCGCCCAGCGCAAGTGCCGCCGCGACGAGCGCCATCATCAGCGCGTCGTTGTGGCCGCCACCGGCGAAGTGCATCGCGATCACCGGATTCCAACCGACGAGAGCCGCTGCGAACGCGCGGCGCCGAGCGACGAGCCACGTCGTCGCGAGCACGCAGAGTGCCGCGCTCGCGCGCAGGAGCCACGCGGCCTGCGTTGCCGACTTCGTCAACCCCAACGGCCGTGAGACGAGCGAGAACGCAGGCCCGTACGGCGAGGTCTCGTGCAGGTACGCCGTTCCGGCATAGCGCGACGCAACGTGATCGTCGGAGGGCGTATCGGTGTACGGATCATGCACGCGCGCATAGCTCCAGTACGTCCACGCATCCGACGAGAGGAACACCGGGCCTGCGAGCGGCACGAGCTGGATGGCGCAGGCGAGGACGAACACCTGGCCGAAGCGCGCACCGCGGCGTACGAGGACCAGCGCCACGAGGTACGCCACGAACGCGGTAGCGAAGAGCGCCAGGAAGAAGGACGCATCTGCAGCGAGCCGGCCGCCGGGAGCCGGCACCACCGAGGAGCCCGCAGTCCACTCGACGATGACGAGCGCAACGACGAGCGCCAGCGTCAGCCCGCCCGCGGCGAGGGCGCTACGGGGCTTGGCCAGGGGAGGGTGGCGGCGACTCGGTGGTCGTCGGTGACGGCGACTCCGTCGTCGTCGGAGCCGGCGGGGGCGGCGGAGGTGGTGGAGTTGGCGTCACCACCGGCGTGGTGTGCGGCGACGTCTTCGTTCTGACAGTGGTCGTGACCGGGTTCGCCGGTGCGGCCGTCGTGGTGGTCGCGGGAGCGGTCGTCGTCGTGTAGGTCGGGGTCGGGTAGTAGCCGAAGCTGCCGTAGCTCCCGCGCCTGAGGTAGTGCCAGGTCGGATACTTGTTCGGAAGGCCGAACGCGAGGGCCTTTCGATGCCACAGGGCAGCTGCCATGTACTCGTGCCAGATCGGGACCGGGAACGTGGCGCCGGCAACCTCCGCCCCGTGCACGTCCAGCATCGGGATCTCGCCCCTCGGGTAGCCCATCCAGACGACGGTGGTCAGCTGCCGGGTGTAGCCGTCGAACCAGGCGTCCGCATGGTTGTCGGTCGTCCCCGTCTTGCCCGCGTTCACGTGGATGCCGTCGCCGGACCCGGCCCCGGTCCCGTAGAGGGCGTTCTGCTGCAGGACGTCGTTGACCTTCCAGGCAACGCCCTGCGACAGTGCGCGCTTCGTCTGCGGCTTGCCCCAACCGGAGCTCGTGTCGACGTGGTCGCCCGGCAGGATCACCTTGGTGATCGCCATCGGCTTCGCGTAGATCCCCAGCGCAGGGAAGGTCGCGTAGGCCGCGGCCATGTCGAGCGGCGAGACCGCGAGGGAACCGAGGCCGATCGACGCGACCGGCTTGTCCGGCGACATGTGCACTCCGAGCCGGTGGGCCATCTGCCACACGTAACGGGGGCCGACGTCGAGCGTCAGTTGCGCATACACCGTGTTGTCGGACTGAAGCGTCGCGCGCGTCAGGGACTCTGAGCCCGAGTAGTCGTTCCCGTAGGTGTGCACCTCCCACGGCGGCTGGCACCACGGGCCGATCGAGCACGTGAACGGCGCCGACGTGTAGTAGGTCGTGTCGGGATCGACGCCCCGCTCGATCGCAGACGCGAGGACGAACGTCTTGAAGGTCGACCCAGCCTGCCGCGCGGATTGGGCGACCAGGTTGAACTGGTTGCCCGTGCTCCGCACCACGGCCGTCATCGCACGGATCGCGCCCGTGCCCGGCTCGACAGAGACGATGGCAGCTGCCGGATCGGTCTTGTACGGCAGCACGTCGCGGATCGCCTTGTTCGCGAGCCGCTGCAGCCTCGGGTCGATCGTCGTGTAGACCTTCAAACCGCCCTCGCGCACCGTGTTCGCGCCGTACTGCCGCTCGAGCTCGTCGATCACATACGAGAAGAAGTAGGGCTGCTTGATCCGCGTGTAGATCCGTCCCGGCTTCAACCCGAGCGAGGTCGAACGGATCGCCTGCCGGTACCGAGCGAGCGTGAGGTCATGGTTGTCGTACAGCGCTCGGAGCACCTCGTCGCGACGGTCGAGTGCGGCCTGCGGATTGTGGAACGGGTCGTAGACCGAAGGCGCCTGCGGCAACCCGGCGAGCAGGGCGGACTGCAGGAGAGTCAGCCTGCTCGCGTGCTTGGAGAAATACGTTTGCGAGGCGGCCTCGACGCCGTAGGCGTGGTTCCCGTAGTAGACGGTATTGAGGTACTCGTTGAGGATCTTCTGCCTCGGCCACCTTCTCGCGAGCTTGATCGCAAGGCATGCCTCCTTGATCTTGCGCGTGAACGTCTTCTCCTGGCCGGTGTAGAGGTTGCGAACGAGCTGCTGCGTGATCGTCGAGCCGCCCTCGAGGACCTTGCCCGCAGTGAGGTCCTTCCAGGCCGCTCGGGCGATGCCGACGTAGTCGACGGCACCGTGCTCCCAGAAACGGCGGTCCTCGATCGCCGTCGTCGACTTCGGGAGCCACGGCGACATGTTCCGGGTCGTGACCGGCTCGCGATTCCGTTCGGCCGGGATCGAGCCGAGCAGCGACCCGTCCGAGGCGTAGACGAACGAGTTCTGGCCGATCTCGACGGGGCGAAGCGCATTCAGGTCGCAGCTCGCGGAGAGAGCGGTACCGGCGCCGAGCCCCACCGTGGTGACGGCAGCCGCGATCACGAGCGCGATCGTCGCGGCGATGACGCCTGCCCGCCTGCGCCGCTTGATCCGATCGGCGCGTTTGCGCTTGCGTCCCCGGTGCGCGAGGATCAGGTCGAAGTCGTCGCGACGACGCGTCATGCTGCGTCACCCGCCAGGCGCTCGGCGATCCAGAGCCGCAGATCGCTCGACGCGCGATCGGCCGGGTGCTCGCCGGAGATGCGCTTGCGCACGACGACAGTTGCGTTCTCACCCACCAGGTCGGTCACGTACACCTCGTCGCCGTCGGCCTCGAGCGCCTGCACAACTTGCCGGAGTCTTGCATCGGCGGGCACCGTCACCGTCGCCTCCGCAAATGTCGCCGAGCTGCGGATGGTCGAGTTCCGGATCGTCTCGGAAGCGAGCCGCTCGTTGGGGACGACCAGCCGGTCGTTGTCCCGGGTCCGGATCCAGGTGTAGCTGAGCCCGATCTCCTCCACGACCCCGCGGCCGCCCTGCACCTCGACCTCGTCGCCGATCCGCAGCGGCTGGCTGATCGCGATCAGGATTCCCGCGACGAAGTTCCCGATCGTCCGCTGGCTCGCGAACCCGATCACGAGCGCAAGCACCGCCGACGACGCCAGCAGGGCGCCTGCGACCGCGCGCACCTGTGGGATGACGAGCAGGGCCGACATCACGCCGAGAAAGACGATCGCGGCGAAGATCGTGCGGCGGAGAACGTGGTAACGGGTCATGGTCTCGGGCGGAAGATTGCGCCGCGAGATCCGCCAGTCGGCGAACTTCGCGACCAGCCAGGCGATCAGGATCACCGCGGCCGCGATCAGCACGTGCTGCCAGAACTCGGGCATCAGGCCCTATTCGTCCCAGTCGATCGGTTTCCGGCCCGCGTAGCCCTCGGCGAGCCCGTGCCAGGTCGAGACGGTCTCCTCGCCGACGTGCCAGCAGAGCAGCACCTCTGCACCTTCCCGCTCCGACGGGAAGTCGAGCAGGCCGAGGTCGAGATCCTTGACCGTCACACCGAGCTCGGTGAGCCGGTCGACACACGCAGCGGCCGCCTCGACGAGCCCGGCCAGTTCCGACTGCGCAGCGTTCAGGTCGCTCGCGGCATAGCCGCCGCCGTTGCCGCCGATCGCCAGCACGAGCTCTCCCTGCGAACGCTCGAGCTCGCGCATGCGGGCGCGCACGGCCACCAGCCGCTGCGCGACGGGGCGCACCTCCGCGAGGGCGCTGTTAGCCTCGGAGGGAGTGAAGGAGCGATCGGGCACGGCGCCGCCGTATCGTATGGACGACGGGCGGCGGCTCGTATTTTGGCTCGCCCTCGTCGCTGCACTGATCGCACTCGGGTACGGCTCGCGCGCGTCCGCCGGCAAGCCCAGCCCGCAGGTCCTCTACGAATGGTCGACCGCGATCGGCGGACTGATCCAGGACGGGATCCTGCTCCTGCTCGTGCTCGCGATCGCCGGGTTCAGCAAGAGGCTTCTGGCCCTCCGGCCGCCGCGCGTCTACTCGGCGGCCGCGTGGGCGCTCGGCGGCGCCCTGGTGATGATCTACGTGTTCGAGATCGTGTACGGGCGGCTCGTCCGGGTCGGGAACGAGCAGGGGCTCACGCCGAGCCACTGGGAACCGCACCACGCGGCGGCGTACATCGCCAACGCGATCGTCATCTGCACCTGGGTGCCGTTCGTCGAGGAGCTGACCTACCGCGGTCTCGGCTATTCGCTGCTCGAGCGCTACGGCCGCTGGCCGGCGATCATCCTGGTCGGTCTGCTCTTCGGGCTCGCCCACGGCCTCATCGAGTCGCTGCCGGTGCTCGCCGTGTTCGGGGGCGTGCTCGCCTGGATCCGGTCGCGCACGGACAGTGTCTACCCGGGGATGGTCCTGCACGCGCTGTTCAACCTGGTCGCACTCGTCGCAGCGGTGACGCTCTGAGCGCACCGGGACGACCTACTCACTCGTCGTCCGGCTCACCCTCGTCGTCGCTGTCTCCGAGCTCGTCCGCCTCCACCTCGGCTCCGGCGAAGTCCTCCGCCGAGACCTTGTCGAGGAAACGCTTGAACTCGTCGACGATCTCTTCCTCGTTGACCTCGTCGCCTTCCATCTCGATTGCCGACTCCTCGATCACGTCGTCTGCTGCGAAGATCGGTGCGTGCGCCCGCACCGCCACCGCGATCGCATCGGAGGAGCGGGAGTCGATCTCCACCTCGTTGCCGTTCTGGGCGACGGTAATGGAAGCGTGGAACGTGCTCTCGCGCAACTCGGTGACCGTGACCCGCACGACCTCGACGTCGAGCTCGCCGAGAATATTCACCAGCAGGTCGTGGGTCAGCGGGCGCGGCGCACTGGCGCCCTGGAGCTTCATCAAGATCGCGGCGGCCTCCGGATGGCCGATCCAGATCGGCAGGTAGCGGTTCCCGTCGGCCGTCTTCAGCAACACGATCGGCTGCTTGCCGACCAGGTCGAACGAGACCCCGTAGATCGTCATCTCGACCATCTGCCCCTAGATTACCCCCGGTCTAGGAGGCGAACGTGCACCCCGCTATCATGCGCCGCGCGGGCGATTAGCTCAGCTGGTTAGAGCGCCGCTCTGATAAGGCGGAGGTCCCTGGTTCGAATCCAGGATCGCCCATCCCGCAGAGCGACAGAGCCCTCCTCTCCCGGCCCTCCTCGTTCACCCGCTCGGTTTCGGGCCGGCGGCACGGGCGAGCCAGAACGTGTCCGCCGTGGCGAGCCGGACGCAGACGTAATCGCAGGGCCGAGTCCGCCCGAGCACCATCGACCCACGAGGCGGGGCCGCACCGTCGGCGAGGCGAACGACCCTCGACAGCGGCAGCCCGTGCGAAACCGCGTACCACTGTCCCATCGTCAGCGCGTACGCGTCGTCGTAGTCGACGTAGACCGTCCGGCCGCCGGCAAGCCCGCGCTGCACGAGCGCGGGGACATCGGCCTCGAACGCGGCCGTCCGGCCGCCGCCGTTTGCGTTGAAATGATCGACGAAGAACCCCCACTCGGCGAGGGTCGCGACTGCGAGGACGCCGCCCGCGGCGTAGAGAAGCGGGCGGCGGATCCGTGCGACGACCTCGAGCCCGGGAATGGCGAGCACGGCCACGCAGACGGGCATCGCGCTCAGGCGGAGCGCCTGGTGGCGGTCGACCGTCAGCGAGGCAGGGACGGCACAGAGGAGGTAGGCGGCGATCGCGTAGAGCCAGTAGCGGTCGCGGCGGCGGTGCCACACGATCTCGACAACACCGACCGCGGCGAGGGCGACGACGACGGCAAGCAGCTGCGGAGCGCCCCAGACGTCGACGTAGGGCTTGCGGTCGCCCGAGACGACCCAATGCCACGGGTTCAGGTCGTGCAGGTAGTTGAAGAACGCATGACCGGCGATCCCGGGCAGAGCCAGCCCGTGCATCGGGAACGCCGTCTCGTGGTAGCGCGCGGTGAGCCCGTGGGGGTGCCGGATCCGGTAGAGGCCGAGCGGGATCAGGAAGACCGCGTAGGCGGCCCACGCCACGACGAGCGAGCGCCACGGCACGCGACGCACGAACACCACGAGAGCAGCGGCCAGCAATGGCCCGTAGAGCCGGCCGGCGCTGTAGGTGTACGTCAGCAGCGCGAGCGAGCCGCCGAGCGCAATCGAGCGAGCGGGCAGCCGTCGCTTGCCGCGCGCCCAGACGTCGGTCATGAACAGGACGAGGGCAACCGCAAACGGAAACACACTCGTGTCGAACGCGACCCGGCCGAGCTGGAAGAGCCAGGGCGTGAGCCCCGCGCCGACCGCCGCAGCCAACCCGATCCAGGGACCCGCCCGGCGGTAGCCGATCAGGCCGACGAGGAGGACAGCTGCGAGGACGAACACGGCGGCGACAGCACGCGCGACACCGTCGCTCGGGCCGAAGACCGCGATCGCGGGAGCCAGGGCGTAGCTGAACGTCGCGCTCTTGTAGTCGCCGAACGACGGGAACAGAACCGGCAGGCGCGCGCCGTTCTGGTCACGCAGCCCGTGAGCGAGCGTGTACCCGGTGAGGGCGAAGGACGCCTCGTCGTCGAGAAACCCGGGCGGATTGTGCGGCGAGATCCACAGCTGGAACGAGACCACGAGCACGATCGCCGCGGCGGCGAGGAGCTGCGCGGCGCGCGGGCCTATGGTGTGCCGAGCCGCTCGAGGGCCTCGGCCAGCTCCTCCAGCTGGACGTCGCCGTCGACCGGAACCTGCAGTCCTGCGGCGCCGACCTTCGCCTCGAAACCGGTCAGGAGCCGAAACGCATCCTTGACGCGCGCCGCGAGCGCGGGGTCGACGGCCGAGACGCGGCGCTCCTTCGTCCGCGCACCGGCCCAGCGAGCCGCACGCTCGGCCGCGCGCACCGAGAGGCCTTCCCCGACGATCCGCTTCGCGAGCCGCCGGCGGCCGTCCTGGTCGGGGACGGCGAGCACCGCGCGGGCATGGCCCTCGGTGAGCTCGCGCCGGGCGATCATGCTCAGCACGTCCTCCGGAAGCTCGAGCAGCCGGATCCGGTTCGACACGGTCGGCTTCGAGCGGCCGACACGCTCGGCGACCTCGCCGAGCGAGAACCCGAACTCGTCGATGAGGACCGCGAACGCGCGCGCCTCCTCGATCGGAGAGAGATCCTCGCGCGCGACGTTCTCCACGAGCCCGAGCAACAGCGTCTCGCGGTCGTCGGCGTCGCGGACAACGGCCGGGACGGTCGTGATCCCTGCCTCGCGCGCGGCCCGCCAGCGCCGTTCGCCGGCGATCAGCTCGTAGCCGCCCTCGAGCCGCGGCCGCAGGATGACCGGCTGGATCAGGCCCTGCGCCTTGATCGACTCCGCCAGACCGGTGACGCCTTCGCTCTCGAAGCGCTTGCGCGGCTGGTTCGGGTTCGGATGGATCTGGTCGACCGCGACCTCGGCGAGCTCGGGCGCTGCACCGCCGATCAGGACCTCGAAACCGCGTCCGAGACCTCGTCTAGCGGGCTGGCCGGTCACGAACGTCCTCCGATGGCGAGCGAAAACCAAGGGAGGAAGGACGCAGGGCGCGTTCGTAGCCGCCGGCTACGGACGCAACCGAGGACGCACGCTCCCGCCGGTTTGCAGCCGCCAGCGAAGGGCGGCGGGGCCGGCAGCCGCGCCAAGAACGCTCGACAAGCTCCATCGCCACCTTCCAGTAGGCCTCGGCGCCGCGCGAGCGGCGGTCGTAGTGGGTCACGGGCAGGCCGTGGCTGGGCGCCTCTGCGACGCGAACGGAGCGCGGCACGACGGCATTGAACACGAGCGCGCCGAAATGCTTGCGCACCTCGGCCTCGACGTCGGCGGAGAGACGGGTGCGGCCGTCGGTCATCGTCAACAGGACGCCCGCGATCTCGAGCCTCGGGTTGAGGCGCGTCTTGATCAGGTTGATCGACTGCACGAGCTGCGCGAGGCCTTCGAGCGCGTAGTACTCGGTCTGCACCGGCACGATCACGCGATCCGACGCGGCGAGCGCATTCACCGTGAGCGGGCCGAGCGACGGCGGACAGTCGAGCAGCACGAAGTCGAAGCCCTCGGCGTGCTGCAGCGCCTCCGCGAGGTAGCGCTCACCGTCGTCGCGCTGCGACAGCTCGACTGCTGCACCTGCGAGCTCGGGCCTGGACGGGACCAGGAAGAGGTTCGGGAACTGGGTCGCCTTGGCAAGCGACGCCAGCGGAACACCGTCGAGCAGGTCGTAGGTGGACGTCCCGTTCGCGCGCATTCCGAGACCGGAGGTCGCGTTCGCCTGGGGGTCGAGGTCGACGACGAGCGCTCGCTCGCCCGCCTCGGCGAGACACGCCGCGAGGTTGATCGCAGTGGTCGTCTTGCCGACCCCGCCCTTCTGGTTCGCGAACGCGTAGACCTTGCTCACCTGGCCAATCTAGCGACCCAGCCGGATGCCAAAACCCGCTTGTGCAAAGGCTTCGCAGGCTTGCCGCGCGCTCTCGGCTACGCGAGCGGCCGCTTCTTGGCCAGGCCCGGGCGGCGGGGAAAGCCGGGCGGCGTCGGTCCCGTCTTGCGGATCACCGCGAAGCCGGGCGGGGCATCCTCGACCGACCCCGCGACCCGTTCGGCCGCGGCCGCAAGCCTGGCCCGGTCGGCGGAGGGGCCGACCCAGAGCACGACGGCTCCGCCTTCGCGCACGAGCGGCAGGCACCATTCGGCCGCCGTCGGCGGCTGGGCCAGGGCCTTCGCGACGGCGATCCCGGCCCAGTCGGTCTCCTGCTCCTCGGCGCGTCCCCAGACGACTCGCGCGTTCGGCGGCGCAACCGCCTCGAGGAAGTCGCACTTGCGTCGCTCTGCTTCCAGCAGCACGACCTCGCGCTCGGGGAACGAATATGCGAGTGGGATCCCAGGCGCACCGCCGCCGCTGCCGACGTCCACGATCGGCCCGGGGAAGCGGGCAACGAGGTCGACGCCGGCGAGGGAATCTTCGAGCAGGACGCGGCGTGCTTCGACCGGATCGCGAAGCGCCGTCAGCCCACGGCTTGCGACGACAGCCGCGAGCCAGTCCTCAAGCGGGGAGGACGACGACATACCGATTCGGCTCCGTCCCCTCGCTCGCCGTCTGCACGCCCGGGACTTCCTTGAGCCGCTCGTGCACGACCTTGCGCTCGACCGGGCTCATCGGCTCGAGCAGCACGCGCTCGCCCTGGGCGGCGCGTTCGGCGCTGCGATCGGCGATCCCCTCGAGCGTGTGGCGTCGCCGGTCCCGGTAGCCGGCCGCGTCGACCGTCACCGACTTGTGCGTGCCGGAGCGGTAGACCGCCGCGTTCGCGATCGCCTGCAGTGCATCGATCGTCTGGCCGTGCTTGCCGATCAGCAGGCCGAGCTCGCCGCCGCTGCAGGTGACGAAGATCTCGTCGGCGGTCTCCTTCACCTCGACGTGTGCGGCGATCCCCATCGCGCCGACGACGCGCTCGACGAGCTCGCGCACATGCGTCTCGGCGTCGCTCTCGTCGGCGCGCGGAGCGGTCGCCGCCCGCGGCGGGGCTGCAGCCGCCGTCGCGATCACGCGCGCCGGGGCATACCCGACACCGAGCAGGCCGCGCTCGCCCTCGGAGACGACCTGGAACTCGACCGCGGCCTTGTCGAGACCGGGCGCCAGGCGTTCGAGGTCGCGCAGCGCCTTCCACTTCGCTTCGCCGACGGTCTCGCCCGTCGCTTCGACACTGACCTGCTCAGTGTCGCCGCCGCTCACCGCTTGGCTCTGCCCTTCTTCTTGACCCGCCTCGGCTGTGAGGGCGGCGGCTTCGGAGCCGGTGCGGCCGCGTTCGCGCCGTTGCCCGCCGCGGGCTCCTCCTTGGGCGGGTTGCGAGACGTGCGTTTGGGCCCGGCAGGCGCAGCGGGCAGCGCTCCCGGCTTGCCCGCCTTCGGCACGAGCCGCCGCGTGACGAGGCCCTGGCCGACCGTCCAGAGGTTGGTCGTCATCCAGTAGAGGATGAGGCCGGTCGGGAACCGCGAGACGACCGTGAGGAAGACCAGCGGCAGGAACATCATGATCGTCCGCTGGGTCTTGTCCATCGTGGTGCCCATGAAGTAGGTGGACGCGATCTGCGAGCCCGCATAGATCGCGAGGAGCACGAAGCCGGACCAGTGCGCGGTCGCCTTGTCGGAGATGTTCGGGACGACGTGCAGCCACGACCCGGTGATGTGCTTCGTGCCGTGTTTGAGCGTGAAGTACAGCGCGATGAACACGGGGAACTGCGCGAGGAGCGGCAGGCACGAGGCAGCCGGGTTGATGTTGTTCTCCTTGTAGAACTTCATCAGCTCCTCGTTGAGCTTCGTGCGGTCGCCCTTGTACTTCTGCTGGATCGCCTTCATCTCCGGCGCATGCGCCTGAAGAGCCTGCATCGAGTGGATCTGCCGCACTGTCAGCGGCACGAGGACGATCCGCGTCAGGATCGTCAACGCGACGATCGACCACGCCCACGGCAGGCCGACCGAGCCGTGGAAGAAGTCGAGGATCGACTGCATCACGTTCTCGAGCGGGGAGAGGATCGAGAAGATCAACAGGGGGCCCGGGGTCATGGGTAGTCGACTCCTCCGTGCGACCACGGGTGACAGCGAAGGAGGCGCCAGCCGGCCCGCGGCAGGCCACGCAGCACGCCGTGCTTGCGGATCGCGAGCGCGGCGTACTCCGAGCAGCTCGGGTGGAACTTGCAGGTGTTCGCCGGGATGAAAGGCGAAACGAGCTTCTGGTAGATGCGGATCGGAAGGATCGCTGCCGTGCGCAGGGCCTGCGTCATGCCGCCGCCTTTCCGAGCACCTCGTCCACGCGCGCCGTGAGCCAGTCGTGCCCGTTCACCTCGGCAGCCTCCGGCAAGCCCTGGCGCACGACGAGGACGTAGTCGTTCGTCACGGGGACAGCCTCGAGCCGGTCTCGCACGATGTCCCGGAGCTGCCGCTTGATCCGGTTGCGCACGACGGCGTTCCCGACCGCCTTCGGGACGGCGAAGCCCAGGCGCGGCGCGCCGATCGACTCGTCGCGCGCGAACCAGTAGAGCGTCAGGAACCGCGTCGACACCGACCGCCCCTGGCGGTAAACGGCGTCGAAGTCGCGCGAGCGGGAGAGACGGTTCCGGCGCTGCACCGGCGGCACTACGCCGACAGGCGCTTGCGGCCCTTCGAGCGGCGCCGCTTGAGTATCTGCTGACCGGCACGGGTCGACATGCGAGCGCGGAAGCCATGCTTCCGCTTCCGCTTGCGCACATTCGGCTGATAGGTCCGTTTCATCGCGAAAAGAGAACTCTGGCCAGCGGGTGCCGGCCGCGGGCGAGTATAGCCGGACCGGTTCCCCGCCCGGTTGTCCACAGGCTCGCCGAGGTGGAAAAGTCGTGGAAAGAGGGCACACGGCGTGGCCGCGGACCGCGGCTTTCCACACCTGTGGAGAGTCGTGTGGAGCCGGAGGAAATACCTGCAAATCGGCCGAATCCGCGCATGCGGACAGGACCTGAAATCCTCATTGAGGCGTCGCCGGGACGATGCTATGCTCGCCACCCCCAGGGGTCGAACGACGAGTGCGAACAAAGGAGAGCTGAACCGGGTGGATGGGCAAATCGAGCTGACGGCGGAAGACCTCTGGAGCGACGTGTCCGCCCGGCTTCGGGAAGCCCTCAACGACACGACGTACTCGACCTGGTTCGGAGAGGTCGGCGGTGCCGAGCTCGACGCCGATACGTTCGCGATCGCGGTCCCGAACGACTTCACGCGCGAGTGGATCGAGGGGCACTTCCTCGACCTGATCCGGGCAGCCGTCAAGGACGCCGGCGGTGCCGATCTGCGTGTGCAGCTGCGTGTGCTCGAGGAGCCGCAGCTGCCCGTGCTCAACGCTCAGTCCGCACCAAGTGCCGTTCCCACCGCGGTCCGGCCGCTTCCGGCCGAGGTGACCGCGGTCCGCACCGACGTCGCCGGGATCAACCCGAAATACACGTTCGATTCGTTCGTGATCGGCTCGTCGAACCGCTTCGCGCACGCTGCCGCGCTGGCCGTGGCGGAAGCGCCCGCCCAGGCGTACAACCCGCTCTTCATCTACGGGCACACGGGTCTCGGCAAGACGCACCTCCTGCATGCCGTGGCGAACTTCGTCACCGACCACGGAGGCGGTCTGACCTGCCGCTACGTGACGTCCGAGACATTCATGAACGACTTCATCAACAGCCTGCGCGACAAGCGCATCGAAGGGTTCAAACAGCGCTACCGCACCTACGACGTGCTGTTGATCGACGACGTGCAGTTCTTCGAGCACAAGGAGCGCATCCAGGAGGAGTTCTTCCACACCTTCAACTCGCTCTACGAGGCCGGCCGTCAGATCGTGATGTCGTCCGACCGCCCGCCGCGCGACATCTCGACGCTCGAGGAACGCCTCCGCTCCCGGTTCGAATGGGGCCTGATCACGGACATCCAGCCCCCCGACCTCGAGACGCGGATCGCGATCCTCCGCAAGAAGGTCAAGAACGACCAGATCGAGATTCGCGAGCCGGAGCTCCTGACGTTCATCGCCTCGCGCGTCTCGACGAACATCCGCGAGCTCGAAGGGGCGCTGACGCGTGTCGTGGCGTTCTCCTCGCTGACGGGGCGGCCCTTGTCCGTCGACCTCGCCCAGGACGTGCTCAAGGACGTCTTCCCGCAAGGCGAGAGCGCCCAGATCTCGATCGAGCGGATCCAGGAGCTCGTCTGCGAGCGGTTCGGCGTCACGATGCAGGAACTGACCGGCGACCGCCGCTCGCAGAACATCGTCTATCCCAGACAGGTCGCGATGTACCTCTCACGCGAGCTCACGGACTCCTCGCTTCCGAAGATCGGGAAGGAGTTCGGGGGCCGTGACCATACGACGGTGATCCACGCCACCTCCAAGATCGCCCGTCTGATTCGTGAGGACAGGTCTGTGTACAACCTCGTCCAGGAGCTCACAGCTCGCGTCCGCCAGGCTCGGTGAGCCGCGACCCTGTGCACGAGCCCGACTTGTCCCCCGTCCGCACCCACAGCGAAACTGGCTCTTACAGAGGGAACGAGGAGCTTCTCCCCGGACCCACAGGGCTTATGACTACAACGAGGTTTCATTTAAATGATTGACTCAGAAACAGTAGTGGGCACCGGATTGAGGATTACCGTCGCCAAGGACGAGCTCGCGGCCAAGCTCGCCGTCGTTGCACGCGGTGTTTCGAGCCGCACGACGGTTCTCGTGCTCGGCGGCATTCAGCTCCGGGCTGAAGGAAGCCAGTTGCACCTCGCAGCAACCGACATGGAAGTGTCGCTGCGCGCGGCGGTGGACGCGCAGGTCTCCGACGAGGGAACGGTCGTCGTTCCCGGCCGGCTGCTGCTCGACATCGCCCGTTCGCTCTCGGACGGCGAGGTCTCGCTCGAGCACCATCCGGACGAGGCGGTCGTGGTCGTCGCGGCAGGTGGAGCGACCTACCGGCTGCACACCTACTCGAGCGAGGACTTCCCGCGGCTGCCCGAGGTCGATACGGGCGCGCTGCACACGATCGACCGCGACGCACTGGTCGAGACGGTCGCACGGGTCGGTCGAAGCGCGTCGCGCGATGAAAGCCGCCCGGTGCTCACGGGGATCCTCGTCCGGTTCGAGCCGGGCAAGATCGTGATGGCCGCGACCGATTCGTACCGTCTCGCGGTCAAGGAGACGCCTGTCACAGGCACGCTCCCCGACCTCGAAGCGATCATCCCGGCACGCGCGTTGCAGGAGCTCGCGCGCATCGCGACCGGAGCGGACGAGATCCAACTCGGGATGCAGGAGAACCATGTCGTCTTCGGAGCCGACGGGACGTGGCTGACGACGCGCCGCATCGACGGGCAGTTCCCGAACTACCGGCAGCTGCTGCCGGAGCAGTTCGAATACGAGTTGCCGCTCCCCCGCGAAGAAGTGCTCGAGGTGGTCCGGCGCGTGTCTCTGATGGCGCAGCGCAACTCCCCGCTCCGGCTTCGCTTCGCCGAGGGCGAGTTGACGGTCTCGGCGATCACGCAGGACGTCGGCGAGGCACGCGAGTCGGTGCCGGCGCCCTTCACGGGCGACGCGATGGAGATCGGATTCAACGCCGAGTTCCTTCGCGACGGGCTCGAGTCGGTCGACTCCGAGACGATCAAGTTCAAGCTGATCAGCCCGCTCCGGCCGGCCGTGCTCGAAGGCGACGCCGACGACTACGTCTACCTGATCATGCCGATCAGGCTCGCCGGCTGAGCTACGCGCGCGTTCAACTCCGCCAGTACCGCTCATACGCGTCGCTCGACCTCGCACTCGAGCCGGGGATCGTGCTCGTCGTCGGCCGCAACGGTGTCGGCAAGACGAACCTGCTCGAGTCGCTGCACGTCGTGACCCAGGGGTTCTCGCCGCGCACGCGCCAGGACGCGCAGTTGATCCGCTTCGGCGAGACGGGCGCGCGCGTGGTCGCCGAAGGCGCTCGCAACGGCGTGCCGCTCGAGCTCGTCGTGACCTTGCACCAGGGCCAGGCGAAGGAGGCGCGCGTGAACGGGGCGAAGCTGCCGTCTGCGGAGTCGCTGCGGCGCGAGGTTGCCACCCTCGTCTTCACGCCCGACCGCCTGGCCGTCGTGAAGGGCGGGCCCGCTGCGCGGAGGGCGTACTTCGACCGGGCGCTCGCCCGGCTGTTCCCGGCGCGCGCGTCGGTGCCGCAGGACTATCTCGCAGCGCTTGCGCAACGGAACGCCGCGCTGCGCCGCGTGCAGTTCGGTCTCTCCGAGCGGGACGCGCTCGAGCCGTGGACGGAGCAGGTCGCGGCGCTCGGCGCAGAGCTGGTGGCCCGCCGCGGCGAGACGCTCGCAGCACTGGGGCCTTCGTTCGCCGAACGAGCCGAGGAGCTCGGGCTTCGCTCGGCGCGGCTCGGGTACGACGCCGAGCCGCCGACGCGGGACGCGCTCGAGCGCCGGCTCGCCCGCGATCTCGAGCGCGGAGCGACGGGAATCGGCCCACACCTCGACGACGTTGTGATCGCGAGCGGCGAACGCGATCTGCGCCAGTTCGGCTCACAGGGCGAGCAGCGGCTCGCAGTGCTCTCCCTCCTGCTCGCGGAAGCAGAACTGCTCCCCACGCCGCCCTTGCTCCTGCTCGACGACGTTCTCTCGGAGCTCGATCCCGGCCGCCGGCGGGTGCTCGCGGACCGCGTTGCCGGCATGGGGCAGACGATGATCACTGCGACGCACAGATCGGCTTTGCCGATCGAGCCCGCCCAGATCGTGGAGGTGGAAGCTGGATCCGCTCGCTAGCCAGATCCGGTCCGAGCTCTCGCGCTTCGGGCCGCAGGCCGGGATGGCGGAGCTCGTCGAGCGCTGGCCGGAGGCCGTCGGCAGCGGGATCGCTCGCAATGCCTGGCCGGCTCGCGTCGCCCGTGACGGGACGCTGCACGTGAACACGGCCGACTCGGTCTGGTCGTTCGAGCTCGGCCAGCGCGCCGCCGAGATCGCGGACAAGCTCGGCGTGCCCAGGGTGCGCTTCGCCCCGGGCCCGCTGCCGGAGCCCGATCCCGAGCCGGTCGAGAGCCGGGTCGAGGTGAGCCCGCAGGACGCCGAGCGCGCCCGCGCGATCGCCTCCACGATCGAGGACGCAAACCTGCGTGAAAGTGTGCAAAAAGCGGTGTCTTTGAGCCTCGCCCGCGGGCGGGGCAACCGCCGAATCTGATACACTTCGGGTGCCTCGCAAAACCGTCGTTTTGCAGGCATTTCTTCATTATGGCGAAGACTCAGGCGAAGGCCGGATACTCGGCCAAGGACATCACCGTGCTCGAGGGCCTCGAGCCGGTCCGTCTGCGGCCCGGCATGTACATCGGCTCGACCGGCCTGCGGGGGCTCCATCACCTGGTCGAGGAGATCGTCGTCAACTCGGTCGACGAGGCTCTGGCCGGGTACAACGACTCGATCGAGATCACCATCCACCCGGACAACTCGGTCACCGTGCGCGACCGGGGCCGGGGGATCCCCGTCGACGTCGTGGAGGGCACCGGCACCTCGGCGCTCGAGGTGATCATGACCAAGCTGCACGCCGGCGGGAAGTTCGGCGGTGACGGCTACAAGGTCTCCGGCGGCCTGCACGGTGTCGGCGCTTCGGTGGTCAATGCGCTCTCGGAGTGGCTCGTCGTCGAGGTCTCACGCGACTCGAAGGTCTACCGTCAGGAATTCGACCGCGGCGTCCCGCGCGGGCCAATGCAGATCGTCGGTGAGTCGACGGAGAACGGCACGACGACGACGTTCCTCGCCGACGCGGACATCTTCGACGAGACGGTGTACGACGCGACCACGATCGTCTCCCGCTTCCGCGAGATGGCGTTCCTCACGCGCGGCCTCAGGATCACGTTCACCGACGAGCGCGCCGGCGCCGAGCCGCCGGTCGAGTTCCACTACGAGGGTGGCATCAAGGACTACGTCTCCTACATCAACGAGTCGAAGGACTCGGTGCATCGGCACGTCGTCTACTTCTCGACCGGCAACGACCAGGGTGAGGTCGAAGTTGCGATGCAGTGGAACACCTCGTACCAGGAGTCGGTCTTCTCCTTCGCCAACAACGTCAACACCCATGAGGGCGGCTCGCACCTCTCCGGTTTCCGGTCGGCTCTCACGTCGACGATCAACAAGTACGCCCGCGACAAGGGGCTGCTGAAGGAGAAGGAGGACAACCTCGAGGGCGAGGACGTGCGCGAAGGGCTTGCCGCGGTCATCTCGGTGAAGCTGCAGGATCCTCAGTTCGAAGGCCAGACGAAGACGAAGCTCGGGAACCCCTGGGTGAGCGGCCTCGTCTCGACGGCCGTGAACCAGAAGCTCTCCGAGTACTTCGAGGAGAACCCGACCGACGCGCGGCAGATCGTCAGCAAGGCGATCTCGGCCCAGCGCGCGCGGCAGGCCGCCCGCAAGGCGCGCGAGCTCACGCGGCGCAAGTCGGCCCTCGAGTCGATGTCGCTGCCGGGCAAGCTCGCCGACTGCTCGATCAAGGATCCCGAGGCAGCCGAGCTCTTCATCGTCGAGGGCGACAGTGCAGGCGGCTCCGCCAAGATGGGCCGCGACCGCACCTACCAGGCGATCCTGCCCCTGCGCGGGAAGATCATCAACTCGGAGAAGAACCGGATCAACAAGGTGCTCTCGAACAACGAGATCCAGGCGATGATCACCGCGATCGGCACGTCGATCGGCGAGGAGTTCGACCTCGAGAAGCTCCGCTACCACCGCATCATCGTGATGACGGACGCCGACGTCGACGGCTCGCACATCCGCACGCTGATCCTCACGTTCCTCTACCGGCAGATGCCGGCGCTGATCGACCAGGGACACGTGTACATCGCCGTGCCGCCGCTCTACAAGGTGAAGCTGGGCGGCCAGGAGTTCTACTTCGAGAAGGACGCCCAGCTCGAGGAGCTGCTGGCGCGTGAGCGGATCCCGAGCGTCGAGATCACGGCACGCGACGGCGGCACGCTGAAGCTGACGGAGGCGAGGTGGAGCCGCTTCGTCAAGGACCTGCAGCAGTACGAGGGCTACTACGCACGGCTGCGCTCCGACTTCGGAGCCGCCGCGACGGAGTTGATGATCCTGCACCGTCTCGTCGAGCACGACATCGAGGGCCCGAACGACCTCGCCGGCGCGATCTCCGCGATCGGCGAGAACGGTTACGCCCTGTCGGTGCTCGAGCACGCGGACGACGAGTTTCGTGTGCGCGTCGTTGAGACGGAGACCTCTGCCGGCCGCAACATCGCGGTGCCGGTCGAGCTGCTCGCCTCGCCGATGTATCACGGCCTGCGGGCTGCCTACCAGAAGCTCGTCGCGCAGCTCGGGCAGCCGCCGTTCACGGTGCGGATCGGCAAGGAGCTGGAGGTGGCCGAGACGTTCGACGTCCTGCGCGAGCACGTGCTCGAGGCGGCGAAGCAGGGGATCCAGGTCTCGCGCTTCAAGGGCCTCGGCGAGATGAACGCCGAGCAGCTCTGGGAGACGACGATGGACCCGGCGAAGCGCCTGCTCATGCGGGTCGACGTCGAGGACGCCTCGGCCGCCGACCGCGCGTTCTCGATGCTCATGGGCGACCAGGTCGAGCCGCGCCGCCAGTTCATCGAGCAGAACGCGAAGGACGTCAAGTTCCTCGACGTTTAGCTGCCGCTAAACGTCTGGAGAAACCACGATGAGCGAACTGGAGACAGGAGCGCTCGGCCCGGGCCGGATCGAGTCGCGCGAGCTCGAGCAGGAGATGCGCTCGAGCTTCCTCGGCTACGCGATGCACGTGATCGTCTCGCGTGCGCTTCCGGACGTGCGCGACGGGCTGAAGCCCGTCCACCGGCGCGTCCTCTACTCGATGTGGACGAACGGCAACCGGCCTGGCCGCCCCTACGTGAAGTGCGCCAACATCGTCGGCTACGTGATGGGCAACCATCACCCGCACGGCGACCAGTCGATCTACGACACGCTCGTCCGGCTCGCGCAGCCCTTCTCGCTCCGTTACCCACTCGTCGACGGGCAGGGCAACTTCGGCTCGATCGACGACGACCCGCCTGCGGCAATGCGCTACACCGAGGCGCGCCTCGCGAAGCTCGCCGAGGAGATGCTGAGCGAGCTCGACTCCGACACGGTCGACTTCGGCCCGAACTACGACGAGTCGAAGCGCGAGCCGCTCGTGCTGCCGTCGCGCTTCCCGAACCTGCTCGTCAACGGCAGCTCGGGCATCGCCGTCGGCATGGCGACGAACATCCCGCCGCACAACCTGAGCGAGGTGATCGGTGCGATCGTGACCCTGATCGACAAGCCCGACGCGAACGTCGAGGACCTGATGAAGCACGTGAAGGGGCCCGATTTCCCGACCGGCGCGATCATCGTCGGCCGCTCGGGCATCCGCGACGCGTACCGCTCGGGCAGAGGCCGCGTTGTCATGCGCGCACGGGCACACATCGAGGAGCTGCGCGGCGGCAAGAGCGCGATCATCGTCACCGAGCTTCCGTATGGCGTGAAGAAGGGCGGCGACGAGCGGCGTGATCGCGAAGATCGCCGAGCTCGTCAACGACAAGGTGCTCACCGAGATCTCGGATCTCCAGGATCATTCCGACCGCACGGGCATGCGCATTCAGGTGGAACTGAAGCGCGACGCGGTCCCGCAGGTCGCCCTCAACAAGCTGTTCAAGCACACGCCTCTGCAGTCGACGTTCGGCGTCAACACCGTCGCGCTCGTCAACGGCGTGCCCCGCACGCTGTCGCTGCTCGAGCTGCTGACGCACTACCTCGAGTTCCAGCGCGAGATCGTCACGCGGCGGTCGAAGCACGAGCTGCGCCAGCTCGAGAAGCGCACGCACATCCTCGAGGGCTACCTGATCGCGCTCGACAACCTCGACGCGGTGATTGCGCTGATCCGCGCGGCCGCCGACACCGAAGCAGCGAAGACCGGGTTGATGGAGCAGTTCGAGCTGTCGGAGCTCCAGGCGCTCGCGATCCTCGAGCTGCGCCTGCGCGCGCTGACCGCGCTCGAGCGGAAGGGCGTCGAGGACGAGTATCGCGACAAGAAAGAGCGCATCGCCGAGCTTCGGCTGCTGCTCTCCGACGAGACGAAGATCGACACGCTCATCAAGGACGAGCTGCTGGAGCTGCAGGGCATCTACGCGCGTCACGACGACCGGCGGACGGAGATCGTCGCGGCTGAGGAGGAGCTCGAGCTCGAGGACCTGATCGCGGAAGAGGACATGGTGATCGCGATCACCCGCTCCGGTTACATCAAGCGCCTGCCGGTGACGGCGTATCGCGAGCAACGCCGCGGCGGCATCGGTGTGATGGGGATGGACTTGAAGGACGAGGACTACATCGAGCACCTGTTCGTCGCTTCGACGCACGACTACATCCTGTTCTTCACGAGCGTCGGCAAGGTCTACCGGCTCAAGGTGCACGAGCTGCCGCTCGGCTCGCGGCAGTCGAAGGGACGCGCGATCGTCAACCTTTTGCCGTTCCGCCAGGGCGAGGCGGTGCGCGCGGTGATTCAGACGCGCAACTTCGAGGAGGCCAAGTACCTCCTCTTCGCGACGAAGAACGGCGTCGTGAAGAAGACCGAGCTCGTCGCCTACAACACGAATCTGAAGGCGGACGGGATCATCGCGATCAAGATGCGGGAGGGCGACGAGCTCGTCGGTGTGCGCCACAGTTCCGGCACCGATGACATCCTGATGGTCTCGCGTCTCGGCCAGGCGATCCGCTTCTCCGAGCAGGACGTGCGCGCGATGGGCCGCGACGCGTCGGGCGTGCAGGGCATGCGGCTCCGGGGCGACGACGAGGTGATCTCCGTCGCGATCGCCGCCGACGACTCCGATCTGCTGGTCGTGACCGAGAACGGCTACGGCAAGCGCACCAGGGTCTCCGAGTACCCGAAGAAGGGCCGCGGGGGCATGGGTGTGAAGACCGTGCAGCTCACCGCTGCGCGCGGCCATCTCGCCGGCGCACGCGTCGTGCGCGACGGCTACCAGGTGATGCTGATCTCGACCGGCGGCACCGTGATCAAGATGCCCGTCGAGGATGTCAAGCGGCTCGGGCGCTCGACCCAGGGCGTGATCGTGATGCGGTTGCGCGAAGGTGAGCTCGTTTCGTCGCTCGCGCCCGTCGTCGAGTCGGGCGACGACGAGCCGGATGCGGTTGACGGCACCGAGCTCGCCGGGTTGCCCGAAAGCGACTGAGCCTCGACGCGGGCCGCTCCCGGCCCCCGCTTCCTTTTTACAAGACGTAGTGATAGAAGTAGCAACCAAGAGGTCGCGGCCAAGCGGACAAAGGAAGCCGTCTCGGATGGCGTATAGCAAGCAGGTCGATCTGCTCGAGCCGATCGACATGGCGGAGCATCTGGACAAGCTCGAGCTCTACCTCGGCCAGGTGTGCGCTGTCGCCGGCATCTCGAAGATGCAGCTCGACTACTGGACGAACAAGGCCCAGATCCCGACCAAGGGACGCAAGCAGCGGATCTACGACATGGACGCGGTCGAGACGGTGATGCTGATCAAGCAGGCGAAGGACAAGGGACTCAACCTCGGCGCGGCCATCGATGCTGCCCGCCGCTTCCGCGCACAGAAGACCGCATTCGTCTAGAGGCGAAGCGCTGCCGCCGCGTCCTCGGGGGCGACGGCGTCGATGTACACACCGGCTCCGAGCTCGAGCCCTGCGAGCCTCGTGATCCGCGGGAACACCTCGAGATGCCAGTGCGGGCCGTCGTGCAGCCACGCGTTCAGCGGCACGAGCTCCTCGCCGCGGATGCGCTGAAGCCGCCGGACGAGCTCGGCGAGCAGGCGCAGTGCGGGCGCCAGCAGGTCGCTCTCGAGCCCGTGCGACTCCGGCTGTGAGGGCGCGATCAGTAGCTCGTACGGGACGCGTCCCGCGACCGGGCACCCGGCCGTGACGCCGTCGCGTGCGACCACCTCCAGCACGGAAGGCAGCCCGCGCTCGGCGGCGACCGCCGGTGCCGGGGCCGGCAGCCAGGCGAGCTGAGAATGCGAGTGGGGCAGGGACGCGCCCGCCTCGTGCCCTTCGTTGAGGATCGCGAAGCAGTGGCCGCCTTCGGCCCGAGCCCGCCGCTGCCACGCCTCGGCGACGAGATCGATCGTCGAGTCGGCCAGGGCGCCGAACGAGCGGACGTGGGCCGGGCCGTGAATCACGACCTCCTGCCGTTCGAGCGCCGGATAGAGGTTCGGCACGACCCGGACCTGCCAGCCGGTCGGACCGTCACCGAGGCGCAGCGTCTCCGGCGGCGTTTGGTCCTCGTGGCCCGAGCAGAACGGACAGGACGCGGGGTCGTCGCCAGCGCGCCCGGCCGCGCCCGGCCGCTCCGCCCGTCCGGGGGCGATCGCCACCCACCGACCGGTCGTCGCGTCGTGGCGCAGGTCGGCCAGCGCCGGGCCCCTCAGGAATCGGACTGGTCGCCGACGGACGCGAACGCCCGCAGCATCTCGATCGGGATCGGGAACGCGATCGTCGTCGACGGAGTCGCGCCCAGCTCGAGCAGCGTCTGGAGATAGCGCAGCTGAAGCGCGATCGGGTGCGCCTCCATCACGTTCGCCGCGTCTCTCAGCCGTTCAGAGGACTGGTACTCGCCCTCGGCGTTGATCACCTTCGCGCGCCGCTCCCGCTCGGCCTCGGCCTGGCGTGCCATCGCGCGCTGCATGCCCTGCGGGATCTCGACGTCCTTCACCTCGACGATCGACACCTTGATGCCCCACGGCGCCGTCTGCTCGTCGATGATCCCCTGCAGGATCGCGTTGATCTTCTCGCGCTCCGACAGGAGCTCGTCGAGCTGGTGCTGACCGAGCACCGACCGCAGTGTCGTCTGTGCGATCTGGGACGTCGCGACGAGGAAGTTCTCGACCTGCACGATCGCGTCCTCGGGCTTGACGATCCGGAAGTACGCCACCGCGTTCACGCGCACCGGGACGTTGTCCTTCGTGATCACCTCTTGCGGCGGGACGTTCAACGTGATCGTGCGCAGGTCGACCCGGACCATGCGGTCGACGATCGGGATCAGGATGAACAGGCCCGGTCCCTTCGGCTCGGGCAGCAGCCGTCCGAGCCGGAAGACGATCCCACGTTCGTACTCGCGCGCCACCTTGATCGCGGCGAACGCGAACAGCAGCAGCAGGAAGACGACGATCGCGAAAACGATGAGCGCTGCATCCATCGCGACAGCTTAGATGGCAGCGATCTAGATGTGCCGCACGCGCAGGGCGAGGCCGTCGAGAGCCTCGACCTGCACCTCCTCGCCCTCACGCAGCGGGCGATCGGACTCTGCGTGCCAGAGCTCGCCGCGCACGAGAACGAGCCCGCCCGGACGCACGACTCCCGCCATGCCGACGATCTCCTGCGGGCCAACTCGTGCCGGCTGCCGCCTGACGGCGACCGCCTTCGAGATCGCGAAGGCCCAGAGGCCGCCGAGCAGCACCGTGATCGTGATCACAAGAGTCTCGGAGGTGTGGTACGGCGCCGGGAGGTTGTGGAAGAGCGTGATCATCCCGATCGACATCGCGACGAGGCCGGAGAGTGTCAGCGCGCCGTGAGTCGGAACGTGCAGGTCGGTCACGAGCAGCGCCACACCGAGCAGGACGAGGGCGAGGCCGGCCCAGGAGAGCGGCAGCACCGAGAATCCGAACAACGCAACGACCATGCAGATCGCGCCGAACGCGCCCGGGATCACGGCGCCGGGATGGAAGAGCTCGAACCCGAGCCCGGCCAGCCCGGCCAGAAAGAGCAGCGAGACGATGTTGGGATCGATCAGCGTCGAGAGGAACCTGGTCAGGAACCCCGCGTGCTCGTCGACGATCGTCGCGTCGGCCGTGTGCAGGGTGAAGTGACGTGGCGTCGTCACCCGGCCGTCGATCGTGTTCAGGAGCGCGGGCAGCGACGGGGAGATCACGTCGATCACGTTCATCTGAAGCGCTTCCTCTGCGGTGAGGTTGGACGCCTTCCGCACGGCCGCGTCGGCCCACTCCGCGTTGCGGCCGTGTGACTTCGCCAGCCCACGGAGCGAAGCCGCCGCGTCGTTCACGACCTTGCGGTGGAGGTCGCTGCCGATGTTCGAGCCGTTGCCGTTGATCGGCGTGGAGGACCCGATGTTCGTCTGTGGCGCCATCGCCAGCAGGTCGGAAGCCTGGGAGATCCAGACACCCGCCGAGGCAGCCCGCGCTCCAGGCGGAGCCACGTAGACGATCACGGGGATCTTCAGCGACAGCTCTCGCGCGACGATCTTTCGCATCGACTCTTCGAGACCGCCCGGCGTGTCGAGGACGATCACCGCGGCCGAGTACCCTTGAGCCGCAGCCTGCGTGAGCTCGTGGTTCAGCCAGTCCTGGGTGACGGGATCGACGTCGGCGGTGAAGTGAATCGCCATGACCCGCGGCCGAGCGGGCGCGCTCGCCGCCGACGTGCCCGCAGGGAGAGCGAGGACGAGCAAGAACACGGCCAGGAGCAGGCGCTTCACCGGTGGAAGGATTGCATGTCGAAGCTCGTTCCCATTCTCGCTGCCGCCGCGGCGCTCGCTTCTCCCGGGCTCGCGCGCGCGAACGACGTCGCGATGCGTTTTCAAGATGTGCCGATTGGATCGCGCTCGCTCGCTGCAGCGCCGGCCCGGATGCACTTCAACATGCTTGCGGCGCACTGGACCGGCACCGGCCAGGTGCTCTACCGCACGCATCGGCTGCACGGCGGCTGGTCGGGCTGGACGGCCGCGGATGCCGATGCAGCGCCTGATGGGGGCACCGGCTCGTGGCACGACGGCAGCCTCGAGTGGACGGGCGCCGCGGACGGCTTCCAGTTTCGGCGCCGTGGCCTCGTGGGGCGGCTGCGCGTCTACGAGCTGTGGTCGCGGGTCACCACGCGCGCCTCGCGCGTCACCTCGGAGGCCACGATGCCCGCGATCGTGGCCCGGTCCGGCTGGCATGCGAACGAGGAGATCGTCCGCGCAGCACCGAGGTTCGCACCCGCCGTTCGGCTGGCCGTCGTTCATCACACCGCCGGCGCCAACGCGTACACACCAGCCCAGGCGGCGGCGATCGTGCGCGGCATCGAGGTCTACCACGTGCAGGGAAACGGCTGGAACGACATCGGCTACAACTTTCTCGTCGACCGGTTCGGCACGGTGTACGAGGGTCGCGCCGGAGGGATCACCCGGAACGTGATCGGGGCACACGCGGAGGGCTTCAACTCGGGCACGGTCGGCATCGCGCTGATCGGCAACTTCACGAACGCGAAACCGCCGCCGCGCGATGCAGGACGCTCTGGTCGAGCTGCTCGCGTGGCGTCTCGACGTCGCGCACGTCGACCCGCTGTCGAGGGTGGTCTACACGTCGGGTGGCAATGCGAAGTTCAAGTCCGGCCGGCCGGTGACCCTGCGGGCGATCTCGGGTCACCGTGACACCGGCCCCAGCGAGTGCCCCGGCAACGAGGCGTACGCCCTTCTGCCGGCGATCGCGAAGCGCGTCTCGCTCACGGGACTGCCGAAGCTCTACTCCCCCACCGCCGCTGGGGCCCTCGGCGGTCCCGTCCGCTTCCAGGCCCGCGTGTCATCGGCTCGGCGCTGGACGGTCACGATCACCGACGAGCTCGGCCGGACGGTGGCGTCCGGAGCCGGACGCGGCCCGCTCGTCGACTGGACGTGGAGCGCACCGGCCGCGGGCTCCGGCCGCTTCACGTGGTCGATCGCCGCTACGGGCGCGCGGCCGGCGACGGGCACGATCGGTGTCGGGCGTCCGGCTCCGGCTCCCGCGCTCTCGCTCACGAACCTCGTCACGCTGCCCGTCGTCGTCGCGCCCGCGGCCGACGGGACAGGCGGCAGCTCGACCGTCACGTTCACTTTGGGGGCTCCGGCAGCGGTGACGGCCCAGGTGCTCGATCAGGACGGCGCCCGCGTCCTCGCGCTGCCGTCGGCCCAGCATGCGGCCGGCCCGAACAGTTTCACCTGGTCTGCCGCGTCGCTTCCGGACGGCCGCTACCTGCTCGCTGTGACGGCGAAGGCGGGAGCGAGGAGCGTGACGAAGGCCGCGCCTCTGACGGTTGATCGTACGCTCACCGGGCTCGGCCCCCTGTCGGCCGTCGTGTCGCCGAACGGCGACGGCCTCGACGACTCGGTCACGTTCTCATTCGGGCTTGCGCAGGACGTACCGGTCCGGCTCGACATCGAGCAGGCGGGCTCCGTCGTCGCTTCGCCGTTCCAGGGCGAGCTCGCCGCCGGCCCGCACACGCTCGGCTGGGACGGCACCGCGGCCGGTGCGCCGCTCGCGGACGGCAGGTACGTGGCGGTGTTCACGGTCACAGACGCTCTCGGGGAGGTGCAGATTCCGCTTCCCGTCACGATCGACACGCGACCGCCGACGCTCAGCCTGATCGACGCTCACGCGCTCCGGTTCAGCCTCGACGAGCCGGCGACGCTCACCCTGCTCGTCAACGGTGCGACGCGAATCGTGATCGCTGAGCCCAAGGGTGTGTTCACAGTCCCGTTCCAGGGGAGCGTGGTCACCCTCTCGGCCCAGGCGCAGGACGCCGGCGGGAACCTCAGCGCGGTTGTGAGCGCGTAGCCCCCCACTGCTCGTAGCCGCGCTCGAGGCGCTCCAGCACCTCGACGAACAGCTCGAGCCTGTCTCGCTCGACGAAGCCGGCGCCGGGCCAGCCCGTCTTGCCGACGTTGATCCCGACCCCCAGGACCACGCGCTCGCCCGCCTCGGCGAGGATCCCCGCCACCTTGCGGCCGTCGACCAGCACGTCGTTCGGGTGCTTGATCGCAGCCGCCGGGCCGACTGCTCCGGCGACGGCCTCCGCCGCCACCAGAGTCAGCTCCGGCCAGTGTGCGACCGGCTGCGGGGGATACAACGCGATCGAGAACATGAGCGCCGAGTCGACCCACGTTCGCCCCATGCGACCGCGGCCCGCGGTCTGGCGCTCGGCGAGGGCGACGGCTCCGTGCGCCGCGTCTGGCGGAAGCATCCGTTGCGTCGTCTCGGCCACCTCGGAGTAGTGATATTCGCGGCCATATGAACCGCGGAGCGCGGGCAGGACGACGGCGGGGGTCAGGCCCATCGGCACTAGAGTAGGCGCGTGCAACCTTCCAGCAGCGGTTCGCGTCGAATTGTGCGTGACCTGCGGCCCGACGGGCCGCTCGTGTACGAGAGACTCTCGGACCCCATTCTGGTGCGACGCGCGAAGGACGGAGACAGGCAGGCGTTGGCGACGCTCTGCGAGCGGCACGCTCCGCGGGTGGAGCGGATCGCCCTGCACGTGCTGCGCGACCCCGAGGATGCTCGCGATGCAGCCCAGGAGTCGCTCGTGAAGCTCGTGCAACGGGTGGGCCAGTTCAAGGGCCAGTCGCAGTTCTCCACCTGGCTGCACCGGCTCGTCGTGAACACCTGCAAGGACGTCGCCCAGTCCCGCTGGGCAGCGGCGAGGCGAACGGAGCCTCTGTACGAGGATGCGCGCGTCGCGGACGACGGCGATCCGGCTCGCGCGCTCGCCGAGTCGGAGGCCAGGCTCGAGCTCGGCCGCTGCCTCGCCGAGCTGCCGGCGGCGCAGGCGCGGGTCGTCGTGCTGCAGGACGCCTTCGACGTTCCGTTCGATGAGATCTCCGCCGCCACCGGACTGCCCGTCGGCACCGCCAAGTGCTACGCCCACCGTGGGCGCAACGGCCTGAGAGAGCGGCTGTCGGCGTGAGCGACGTGGTCATGGACAAGGCCGCCATCCAGGCGGTCCTGCCCCACCGCGACCCGATGCTCCTGATCGACGAGGTGACGGAGCTCGTGCCGGGCGAGCGGGTCGTCGCGCGCAAGACGGTGACCGAGGAGGACTGCGCCGGCCACTTTCCCGGCAACCCGATCATGCCCGGCGTGAAGATGGTCGAGGCGCTTGCGCAGTGCGGCGCCGTCGCAGTGCTGTCGCAGGAGGAGAACCGCGGCAAGCTCGCCCTCTTTGCCGGCATCGACGACGTGCGCTTCAAGCGCGTCGTGCGACCGGGTGACGTGCTGCTGCTCGAGTGCGTGGTCGAGACGGTGCGCGGCCCGGTCGGGCGCGGCAAGGTGAAGGCGACGGTCGACGGCCGGCTGGCCGTGCGCGGGCTCCTCACCTTCGCTGTCGGAACCGGCACAGAAGACGGTGCAACGTGATCGGCAGGACGAACGGACGGCCGATCTCGATCACGGGCCTCGGGGTGCACGTGCCGGAGCGCGTGCTGACCAACGACGACCTCTCCAAGCTGGTCGACACGAATGACGAGTGGATCATGGAGCGCACGGGGATCAGCGAGCGGAGAATTGCCGCCGACGACGAGGCGCTCACCGACATCTGCCTTCCGGCCGCGCGCCGAGCTCTCGAGATGGCGGGCGCGGACCCGTCGTCGATCGACCTGCTCATCGTCGCGACCGTCACCCCCGACATGGCGTTTCCATCTTCGAGCGCGCTGATGGCCGACGCGCTCGGCATGCCCGATGCTGCCGCCTACGACCTCTCGGCCGGCTGTACCGGGTTCGTCTATGCGATCGTGCAGGCCCACGCAATGCTCGCGTCCGGCCTGTCGAAGCGTGCGCTGGTGGTCGGCGGTGATGTGCTGTCGAAGATCCTCGACTGGACGGACCGTTCGACGCTCGTTCTCTTCGGGGACGGCGCGGGCGCCGTCGTGATGGAGCGGGTCGACGCCGGCGGCTTCCTGGGCTTCGAGCTCGGCGCGGACGGGGGCGGCGGCGCGAACCTCTGGCTGCCCGGCTCCGGCTCGCGGAAGTTCGAGGATCCCGACAAGTACGTCAAGATGAATGGGCGCGAGGTCTTCAAGTTCGCGACGCGGGTCATGGTCAGCTCGGCCGAGGCGATTCTGGGCGAGTGCGACCGCACGGTCGAGGACGTCGATGTGTACGTCCCCCACCAGGCGAACGTCCGAATCATCGATCACGCTGCCCGAAAGCTCGGCTTCCCGCAGGAGAAGACGATCGTCAACGTGAACAGGTACGGCAACACCTCATCGGGCTCGATCCCGCTCGCGCTCGCCGATGCCGCGGACGACGGCCGGCTCGAACCAGGCAAACTGGTGCTCCTGACCGGCATGGGGGCGGGGTTGACCTGGGGGTCGGCCCTGATCGAATGGACACACCAAACGACTGGAGCAGCAGCATGACCAAGATCGCCTTCATGTTTCCCGGCCAGGGCTCGCTGGAAGCCGGGATGGGCAGGGATGTCGCAACCGCGGTGCCGGAGGCGATGGCCGTGTACGACGCCGCCAGCGCGGCGTCCGGCATGGACCTCAAGGAGCTCTGCTTCGAGCGTCCCGTCGAGGATCTCGTGGACACCGAGATCCAGCAGCCGGCTCTGGTCACGACCTGCCTCGCGTTCGACGCTGCTCTGCGCTCGCGCGACATCCACCCCGACGTGGTCGTCGGCCATTCCGTCGGCGAGTTCTCGGCGCTGGGCTCCGCGCAGTCGATGTCGGTCAGCGACGCGGTTGCGCTCGTCCGTGAGCGCGGTGCCGCGATGGCGGCGGCAGCCAAGGCTCATCCGGGCTCGATGGCCGCGATTCTCGGCCTGGCCGACGAGGCCGTCGAGGCCCTCTGCCACAAGATCACGAATGTCTGGCCCGCGAACTACAACTGCCCCGGCCAGCTCGTCATCTCCGGTGAGACGCCTGCCGTCGACGAGGCGTGTGACGAGGCGACCCGTGAGGGTGCGGGCCGCGCGATCAAGTTGAAGGTCTCGGGCGCGTTCCACTCGCCGCTCGTCGCGAAGGCAGCCGACCGTTTGCGGCCCGCGGTCGACCGAGTCCATATCGGCGAAGGTGTGACGGAGTTCATGTCCACGGTCACCGCGAGGGTCGAGGATGCGCAGCGCTATCGCGAGCTGCTCATCGACCAATTGACCGCGCCCGTGAAGTTCACCCAGGCCGCGCGCGAGCTGATCGCCGGCGGCGTGACGACGTTCGTGGAGGTCGGGCCCGGCAACGTGCTCAGCGGTTTACTGAAGAGGATCGACAGATCGGTGCGCACCTTGTCGGTCAACGACCTGAAGTCGCTCGACGACGTCAGCAACGCACTTGGCTAACAGCTCCGAGTTCGCCACCCTCGATGGAAAGCTCGCGCTCGTCACCGGCGCCTCGCGTGGGATCGGCCGCGCGATCGCGATCGGCCTGGCCGCTGCCGGCGCCGAGGTGGTGCTCGGGTATCGCACCGGCAAGGACGAGGCGGAACAGCTTGCAGCGGAGCTCGGCGCCCGCGCGATCCCTGCCGACGTCTCTTCGGCCGAGGACGCGAAGCGGCTCGTCGAGGAAGCGGGCGACGTCGACGTCCTCGTGAACAATGCGGGGCTGACCCGCGATGGGCTGCTGGCGCGCATGTCCGACGACGACTGGCGCCTGGTGATCGACACGAATCTGAGCTCGGTGTTCTACACCTGTCGTGCGGTGACGAGGCCCATGATGAAGAAGCGAGGCGGATCGATCGTCAACATCAGCTCGGTGGTCGGTGTGCACGGCAACTTCGGCCAGACGAACTACGCGGCCTCCAAGGCGGGGATCATCGGCTTCACGAAGTCGCTCGCGCGCGAGCTCGGCTCGAGGAACGTCCGGGCCAACGTCGTCGCGCCGGGCTACGTGAAGTCGCAGCTCACCGACGTGCTGCCGGAGGAGGCGACTGCAGCGATGATCCAGAACACTCCGCTCGGGCGGGTCGCTGAGCCGGAGGAGATCGCGGGCGCGGTACGCTTCCTCGCCTCTGACGAGGCGTCGTTCATCACCGGCGAGGTGCTGCTCGTCGACGGCGGGTTGGGAATGTGAGGAGGCGTAGGCTTGACGGAGCCGACCAAGGAGCGGAGGTGCCGGCTTGGCCGGCGCCGTAGCGGGAAATGAGTAGGAGAGTCGTGATCACCGGTCTGGGCATGGTCAGCCCGCTCGGAAACGACGTGCAGTCGTCGTGGTCACGCTTGCTCGCGGGCGAGTCGGGCGCCGCGGAGATCACGGCGTTCGATCACACCGACTACAACGTCCACTTCGCGTGCGAGCTGAAGGATTTCGACCCGACGGTCTGGATCGACCGAAAGGCGGCGCGGCGGATGGACCGGTTCGCGCAGATGATCCTCGCTGCGGCACGCCAGGCGGAGAGCGACTCGGGTGTCGACGTCTCGGCGGCGCCCGACCGGTCCGGCGCGTCGATCGCCACCGGCATCGGCGGCCTGCAGAGTTACCAGGAGTGCTACCACGTGCTGCTGACCCGAGGGCCGGACCGCGTGAGCCCGTTCTCGATCCCGTCGATCATTCCGAACATGGGCGCCGGGTGGGTGTCGATCGAGCTCGGGACGAAAGGCCCGTTGATGAGCGAGTGCACTGCCTGCGCCGCGTCGAACATGGCGATCGGCGACGCGATGGACGAGATTCGCATCGGCCGCGCCGACGTGATGTTCGCGGGCGGCACCGAGGCGCCGATCACCGAGGTCGGAATCGCAGGCTTCGATGCCATGCGCGCGCTGTCGCGCCGCAACGACCATCCCGAGCAGGCGTCGCGGCCGTTCGACAAGGAGCGAGACGGGCTCGTCATGGGCGAAGCGGCAGCCGTGCTCGTTCTGGAGGAGCTCGAGCACGCGCGGGCACGTGGTGCCCGTATCTACGCCGAGCTCGTCGGCTACGGCATCTCGTCCGACGCCTCGCACATGACCGAGCCCGATCCGACCGGCGAAAGCCCTGCCCGCGCAATGAAGATGGCGTTGAACGACGCCGGCGTCGAGCCGGCCGACGTCGGCTATGTCAATGCGCATGCGACTTCCACACCCCTCGGCGACGCTGCCGAGACGAAGGTGATCAAGATCGCATTCGGTGAAGAGCATGCGACGACGAAGCTCGCGGTCTCCTCGACCAAGGGCGCGACCGGGCACTGCTTCGGTGCGGCCGGCGCGGTCGAGGCCGTGTTCACGACGCTGGCCGTCGTCGACCGGAAGGCGCCGCCGACGATCAACTACGCCGATCCCGACCCCGCGTGCGACCTGGACTACGTGCCGAACGAGGCCCGTGATCTGCCCGACCTGCGCGTCGCGGTGTCGAACTCGTTCGGCTTCGGCGGGCACAACGCGTCGATCGTGCTGCGCGCGTTCGAGGAATAAGCACAGGAAACCCACCGCCCATGCGCGAAGCAGACGCGCATGGAGCGCACAAGCGTTGTCGTCCGAGGCGACTCGTACCGTCCCGCCATGCGCCTCGTGGACGTGGGCGGCCGCCTCGTCGAGCTGCACATTCGCCGCTCGAAGCGTGTGAATGGTCACCGGTTGTACGTGCGGCAGGGACTGCCGCCGGAGCTCGTGGTGCGCCCGCGCGCCTCGGATTCGTACATCGACGACGCGATCGCGATGCACAAGGCATGGCTCGAGCGCCAGCTCGCAAGCGTTCCCGAGGCCTGCCTCGGGCTGGAACGCCTCCATCTGACCGAGCAGCAGGGCCGCCGGGAGGCCCACGCGCACATTTCGCTGATCGCGCAGTCGGAGGCGGCTGCGCTCGGCGTCGCCTATACCCGGCTGACACTGCGCGACCAGCGCAGCCGCTGGGGCTCGTGCTCGAGCAAGGGTGCGCTGAGCTTCAACTGGCGGCTCGTCCTCGCGCCCCACGACGTCCTCGACTACGTGGTGGTGCACGAGGTCTGCCATCTTGCCGAGCATCACCACGGGGCTGCTTTCTGGAAGCTCGTCGAACAGCGGCGGCCGGGGTACCGTGAATCGAAGACCTGGCTCGACGACCACGGGTGGGAGCTGCTTGCGTATCGCCCGCCGCTCGAGGCCGCTGCCTAAGATGATCCGTGTGGAGCGCTGGGCGAGTTTCGACTGCTACGGCACGCTGATCGACTGGGACGGCGGTGTGCGGGCCGAGCTCGCGCGCGTGTTCGGCGATGCCCAGGCGGATGACCTGCTCGTCCGCTATCACGAGGTCGAGCCGGAGCTGCAGCGCGACGGGACGCTCAGCTATCGCGAGGTCCTGACGGAGTCGATGCGCCGCCTCGGCGCGCCGGCGGGCGCCGAGCACGGGCTGGCGGAGTCCCTGCCCGGCTGGCGGCCGTTCTCCGAGGCGCACGGTGCGCTTGCAGAGCTGCGCCGCCGCGGCTGGAAGCTCGCGATCCTCTCGAATACCGACGACGACTTCATCGCGGCCTCGCAGGTGCAGATCGGCGTGCCGTTCGACGAGATCGTCGTCGCCCAGGAGATCGGTTCCTACAAGCCGGCGCATCGCCACTGGGACGAGTTCTTCGCCCGCACACGCGCACCGCGCGAAGGACACGTGCATGTTGGAGCATCTCTCTTCCACGACATCGCCCCCGCGAACGAGCTCGGCCTTCGCAGCGTCTGGATCAACCGGACCGCTGCGCCCGCCACGGCCGGCGCGGAGCCGACACGCGAGCTTCGCGACCTGCTCGCGCTGCCCGAGACGCTCGATGAGCTCGTTGCGCCGTAGGCTCGACGGTCGCCGATCTGCCGAGGACTGGTGAGCGCCCTCCGGGCGAAGTGTCCCGACTGCCGGACGCTGACGGCGGTCGCGATCGGCCCCGAGTACCAGTGCCATTCCTGTGGACGCGAGTTCGGCGCGGGGCTCGTGCGCGTGCCGCGTGCGTGGGGCGTCGGTGGCGAGGCGATGGCCGCTGCTGCCGCACTCGCTCTGCCGTGGCCCGAGGCTGCCACGATCGACGAGCCCACGCTTGCGTTGCAGATCGAGGCGACGGCACGCGGGCTGCCGCAGCGGCCGCTCGTGCTGGGGGGCTGTTGTTGCGCGCACGTCGGAGCCGTGCGCGAGCTCGCGCGCCGGCACGGGCGCATCGGGCTCGTCTGGTTCGACGCGCACGGCGATCTGAACACGCCTGAGAGCTCACCGTCTGGCAACAGCTGGGGGATGCCCCTGCGGATGCTGATCGACGCCGGTGACGTCGACGCGCGCGACGTCGCGCTGCTCGGCGCGCGAAACCTCGACCCGCCCGAGGCCGACTTCATCCAGCGTGCGGGAATTCGCCGGGAGCTCGGGGACCTGCCCGAGCACGTCTACGTCGCACTGGACTGCGATGTGCTTGCGCCGGGCTCCGTCGACGTCTTCATGCCCGAGCCGGGCGGGCCGACGCCGGCGAGCCTCGAGCCCGTCCTCGCCTCGATTCCGGCGCCGGCGGGTGCCGGGCTGAGCGGCCTCGTCTGGTCGGAACGGAACGAGGCGATCCTGCCCCGGCTCGTGCAGGCACTCGGGCTTTGACCGGCGGCCTGTAACCGACTGGTGACGGGCTGGGGTCTAAGCTCTCGACATGTCCGAGGCCCGGATCGACGTCCAGGTCGAGCACAAGAGCGCTCCACCGCCTGACGAGAGCAAGCACCCGAACACCTGCCCGAAGTGCGGGTCGCATTATCGCGACGACGAACTGGCGGCCGCACTGTGGGTGTGCGGCCATTGCGGGCACCACTATCCGATGGAAGCGCGGGCGCGGATCGAGTGGTACGCGGACCCGGGCTCGTTCGTCGAGGAAGCGGCCGGCGTTCGCTCCGAGGATCCACTCGACTTCTTCGACCTGCGTCCGTACGCCGAGCGTCTCGCCGAAGCGGAGCTGAACACGGGGCTCGGCGAGGCGGCGGTGATCGGCCAGGCGACGATGGACGGCCACCCGCTCGAGCTCCTGGTGATGGATTTCACGTTCATGGGCGGGTCGATGGGCAGCGCAGTCGGCGAGAAGTTCTCGCGTGCGTGCGACTCCGCGATCGACCGAGGTGTGCCGCTCGTCTCGGTCACGAGCTCCGGCGGAGCGCGAATGCAGGAAGGGATCCTTTCGCTCATGCAGCTTCCGAAGACCGTCTGCTCGGTCGAGGACTTGCACGACGCGCACATCCCGATGTTCACGGTGATGGCGCACCCCACTACGGCCGGAGTGCTCGCGTCGTTCGCGTCGCTCGGAGATGTCACGATCGCCGAGCCGGGCGCATTGATCGCATTCACCGGGCCGCGTGTCGTGCAGCAGACGACGCGCGAGAAGCTGCCGGAGGACTTCGGGCTCGCCGAGCAGAACCTGCGCTTCGGCCACCTCGACGCGATCGTGCCGCGCTCCGAACAGCGGGAGCACCTCGTCAGGCTGCTGAGGCTGTTCACATGACCGAGAAGGACCAGGAGATCAACCTCCGCCGGCGGCTCTCGGGGCTGTCGCGGCTGCCGCTCCTGCGCGGCGCGCGCGTGGAAGGCGAGGCGGAGCGGCTCGAGAAGCAGCTGGAGCGCCTCCAGGCCGACACGAGCGACGAAGCGATCTGGCGCTCGGTCGAACTGGCGCGCCATCCCGACCGGCCCTACACGATGGACTACGTCGAGCGGTTCGTCGACGACTGGGTCGAGCTGCACGGGGATCGCGGCAGGGCCGACGACGGCGCCCTGGTCACCGGCCTCGGGTCGCTCGACGGCCGGACGATCGTCCTGATCGGCCATCAGAAGGGCCGCGATGTGAAGGAGCGGCTCGACCGGCAGTTCGGCATGGCGTACCCGGAGGGGTACGGCAAGGCGATGCGGGTGATGGAGATCGCCGAGCGGTTCAGCTTCCCCGTCATCTCCCTCGTCGACACCCCGGGGGCCTATCCGGGCGTCGCGGCCGAGCAGCACGGGCAGGGCGGCGCCATCGCGCGCTCCCAGGCCGAGATGGCGCGGCTGACGGTGCCGACGATCGCCTGCATCATCGGGGAGGGCGGTTCGGGTGGGGCCGTGGCGATCGCCGTTTCGGACCGGGTGCTCATGCAGGAGAACGCCATCTACTCGGTGATCACGCCCGAGGGCTGCGCGGCGATCCTGTGGCGGGATGCCGGCGAGGCGAAAAAGGCCGCCGCCGCCTTCAAGCCGGATGCTCTGCACTGTCTCGAGCTCGGGGTGATCGACGGCATCGTCGCCGAGCCTGCGGGCGGCGCTCACTCCGACCACGACGAGGCGGCGCTCCTTCTGCGGGCGGCGCTGGTCGAGTCGCTGGAGGAGCTGGAGGACACGCCGGGCGAGGAGCTGCGCCGCCGCCGGCGGGCGAAGTTCCGCGGCATGGGCGTGTACGCGTGACGTTTGCCACGTAATCCAGGGACTTTCCACATCATCCACAGGGTTTTCAACCGGCATGAACGCCGTCCGAAACGCGTCGAGGCCCGCTGCCAGGCAGGCCTCGCGCGTCATTCCCCCCGTCAGGAAGAGACGGCCACCAGTGTCTTTTCCCGCCCGGGCGCGGCTAAACCTCGCCGCCTGTGGAAAAGTTGAGCGCGAAACAGCGAAGCTTCCACCGTGAGCCTCGACGACTACCGGCGCAAGCGTGACCCGAAGAAGACCCCCGAACCTTTTCGGGACGGCGGCGAGCGCAGCGCGCGCCCGGTCTTCGTCGTCCAGCGGCATGACGCCCGCAGGCTGCACTACGACTTTCGCCTCGAGCGAGACGGCGCGCTCGCGTCCTGGGCTGTGCCGAAGGGAGTTCCCCTCGAGCCGGGAGCGAGGGCGCTCGCGGTTCACGTGGAGGATCACCCGCTCGAATATGCGTCGTTCCACGGCGAGATCCCGCAGGGGCAGTACGGGGCCGGGACCGTCGAGATCTGGGACAGCGGCACCTACGACCTGGTGGAGGAGAAGCCGGGCGGCCAGCTGACGTTCGAGCTGAGCGGCTCGCGCCTGCGGGGGCGCTGGTCGCTCGTGCCCGCGCATCTGGACGGCAAGGAGCAGAACTGGCTCCTGATCAAAGGCAGTGACGGAGAGGAACGTGCTGCGCCCGCCCGGAGCTACCGGCCGATGCTTGCGACGGCGGCCGATGCGATCCCCCACGGTGAGCTCTGGTCCTACGAGGTGAAGTTCGACGGGTATCGCGCGCTCGCGCATGTCCGTGGCGGCGACTGCACGCTCGTCTCGAGAAACGACAACGACCTGACCGGACGCTTTCCGGAGGTGGCGAAGGCGATCGCGAAGGCCGTCAAGTCGCCGAACGCCGTGGTCGACGGCGAGGTCACCCGGATCGACGCGTCCGGGCGGGCCAGCTTCTCGGAGCTCCAGCGTGGGACCGGCGCGCTCGTCTTCTACGCGTTCGACCTGCTCGAGCTCGACGGCGAGCCACAGACCGAGCTGCCGCTGCACGAGCGCAAGGACGGGCTGCGCGAGCTGCTCGATGCTCGGGTCGAGAACGTCGTCTACTCGGAGAGCTTCGAAGACGGCGATGCACTGTTCGAGGTCGCCCGCGACCGGGGGCTCGAAGGCGTGGTCGCGAAGCGGGTCGACAGCATCTACAAGGAAGGGAGGCGCACGCGCGACTGGTTGAAGGTCAAGACGGAGCACAACGAGGAGTTCATCGTCGCCGGCTACACGCGTGGCGGGGGGAGGCGCGCCGGGACCTTCGGGTCGCTGGTGCTCGCCGTCAACGAGGGCGGAGCGCTGCGGTACGTGGGAAACGTCGGCACCGGGTTCGACGATGCAGAGATCCGGAAGCTGCTGGTGTTGCTCGAGCCGCTGCGGCGCGACACGACGCCGTTCCCGGTCGAGCCGAAGTTGCCGCGTGTTCGCAAGGGCGACGTCCACTGGGTCGAGCCGCGGGTGCTCGTGCAGGTGCGCTTCGGAGAGTGGACGCACGACGGGCACCTCCGTCACCCGGCCTACCTCGGCATCCGGGAC
The DNA here is from genome assembly GCA_963779535.1 of uncultured Thermoleophilia bacterium. GTDB lineage: Bacteria > Actinomycetota > Thermoleophilia > Gaiellales > Gaiellaceae > PALSA-600. Next base: position 285,481 of record CAVZYP010000009.1, read on the forward strand.
GACAAGAGCGCGGACGAGGTGGAGCTCGAGCCGGACCTGCCGGACGTGCTGCGCAAGGGCCGGCGCGAGCTGCGGCTTTCCAACCTCGACAAGCTGTTCTGGCCGGACGAAGGGATCACCAAGGGCGACCTGCTCCGGTACTACCGGGCGATCGCACCGGTGCTCGTGCCGCACCTCCGCGACCGGCCGTTCACGATGCGCCGGTATCCGGACGGCGCTTACGGCAAGGCGTTCTTCCAGAAGCAGTCGCCCTCGCACATGCCGGACTGGATCCCGACGCTATCGCGCGCTCGTCTCGACTCGCGAGAGCCCGCGGGCGAGGAAGTGGGTCGATTTTCCGATCGTGAACGACGAGCTGGCGCTCCTCTGGATGGTGAACATGGGCTGCATCGACCTGAACACCTGGTACTCACGGGTCGACAAGCCCGACCGGCCAGACTTCGTTCTCTTCGACCTCGACCCGACGCCCGAGGTTCCCTGGTCACAGACCGCCGAGGTCGCTCTGATCCTCAAGGATCTGCTCGACGCGCTCGAGCTCGAGTCGTTCCCGAAGACGAGCGGCGGCAAGGGCTTCCACGTCCTCGTCCCGATCGACCGGCGTTCGACGTTCGAGGACACGCGGGTGTTCGCCGAGCACGTCGCCGGGGCGATCGCCCGAACGCATCCGAAGCTCGCCACCACCGAATGGTCGAAGGCGCGGCGGCGCGGGGTCCTGATCGACTCGAATCAGAACGGCGAGGGCAAGACGATCGCGTCGGTCTATTCGGTGCGGCCCAAGCCGGGCGCACCGGTCTCCACACCGCTCCTGTGGAGCGAGGTGAACGACCGGCTGAACCCGTCGATCTACACCATGGCTGTGGTCCTCGAGCGCGTGCGGGCGAAGGGCGACCTCTATGGCGGCCTGCTGACGACGCGCCAGTCTCTCTCGAAAGCGCTCAAGCGCCTGGCTTGACCGGATGGGTGTGCGCGGCCTCCTTCGCGATCGTGAGCTCCTTCCCGTCGATCACCGCGTAGCGCAGCGCGATCGCGCTCAGCTCGTCGGAGGCCTCTTTCGCCGCGTGCCCGAGCTTCGCGTCCAGCGTCTCGGGATCGTCGAGGTAGAGGAGCCGGGTCCAGAACGTCGTCAGCACGATCGAGACCCACGGCATGAAGATCGCGTTCCGCTCGAGCGCGGCCGACGGTCTCTGCACGAAGAACGCGATGAAGATGCCGACGGTCAGTCCGGCGAGCCCGATCGCCGCGGCCGCCTGCCCCATCGTCCCTGCTGTGAGGCCCTTCGTGAACGCCGCTGCGATCGCCGCGACACCGAAGACCATCATCGCGATGTACCCGATGAACACCACCCTGTACGAGCGCCGCAGGTAGGCGGTCGTGCGCGCGAGCGTCTGGACGTCGTCCTGCAGGATCGACGCCGCGAGCTCGCGCAGCTCGGCCGTCGTTTGTTCGGGATCCCCGTGCCGCGGGCGGGGCAGCCGCATCGTCATGGCATGCCCTCCTTCATCCACCAGCATTTTGAGCCGCGAGCCTACTAGAGGCACGGTGTGGAATGCACCTCCTCACGCCGCGGCGCCGAAGAGCGGCGTCAAGCCTTCGAGGCCGACCACGTCGACCGGGACGGGTGAGCTGAAGCGCTCGCGTGAGAGCTCGAGATTGTCGTGCGTGACCGGAACGCCGCGCGGGCTCACCGTGCCGACGCCGGTGTGCTCGTACGCGAACTTGCGAGACACGCCGAGCGACTGCCGGTTGCCCTCGATCGCCCCGGAGCGGGCTCGTGCTGCGCCGAGCCCGGAGAAGGCGAGTGACAGCACGGCGGCGCGCATCTCGGTGCCGAGGCCCTGCCCCTGGACATCGCGGCCGAGCCACGAGCCCGTCGACACCGTGCGGTCGCTCGCGAACGACTTCGCCGCGAGCGCCTGGACGCCGACCGGGCGGCCGTCGTGGAACGCAACCAGACCGAGCTCCCAGCTGCCGGGGCTGAACTCCTCGAGTTGCGCGGCGTGGTAGGCGAGGAAGTCCGGCTCGTTCAGGCCGTCGGTCCACGCGGTCTCGAACGGCATGAAGGCCGGGTCGTGGATCCCACCCGCCGCCACCTGGTACAGCTGTCGCAGCTCGAGGATCGTCGGCAGCCGGAGCTCGAGCCGCGGCGTGCGCAGGCGCACGCGGGTCAGCGGATGCGGGAACCTCGTCATGAAGTCGCGCCGGCCGACGGCGTCGAAGCCAAGCTTGGCGTAGAGCTGGCGCGGCCAGTCGTCGGCGAGCGCCTCGAGGAAGACCACATCGTGTGTGCGGCGTGCTTCGTCGAGAGCATGCTGGACGATCGCTCGGCCGAGCCCACGGCCGCGGTACGCGCTCACCGCTTCGACGTCCTCGATCTGGGCCGTCCGGCCGTCGCTGCGGATCTCGCAGTACGCGGCGACGCGGTCGTCCACGATCGCCGCGAAGAACCGGGTCGCGACGGCCCGCATGACCAACCGCTTCGCATCGTTCAGCTGCCCGGCGATCTCGTCGTCCCCCCACGGCTCCGCGATCGTGGTTGCGACCCGGACCGGCACGATCCGGTCGAACTCCACCTCCTGCACCATGGAGGTGTCGACGCGCCGGTCCGGTTCGCGCCGATGCGCGAACACGATGTGCGTCGAGCGCACGTATCCACGGCCGGCGAGTGCGGCCGCAGTCGCGTCGCCGCCCTGCTCGAGGATCACGCGGCGATGGTGGCAGTGCTCCATGGCGCGGTCCGTCTCCGCCGCAAGCTCGCCTGCATCGACGTCGGGATCCTCGACCGACACGTAGTTCGCGTCGTAGACGCTCGGCACCGAGTCCGCGAAGAGGCCGACCCCGTGCGGCGTCGGCTCGTGCCGCTCCGCGGCGGCGAGCTCGACCGCCCGGCGGAAGTCGTTGATGCGCTGGAGGCTCACCGCCGTATCTTGGCGGTTAGAGCGCTGCGAGCTTCCGTTCGAGGAAGCGCCGTTCATGGTCGGCGTGGGCCAGCTCGAGCGCGCGGCCATACGCGAGCCTCGCCTCATCGCGTCGATCGAGGCGGCGCAGCAGCTCTGCCCGGGCGGCGTGCAGGTAGTGGTAGTTGTCGAGCTCGAGTCTGTCGATGATCTCGAGCCCGGCGAGCGGGCCGTCCGCTTCCGCGACTGCGACCGCCCGGTTCAGCTCGACGACCGGCGACTCGGTGAGGCGGGAGAGCTCGCTGTACAGGGCGGCGATCTGGGGCCAGTCGACCGGATCGCCGGAGTGCAGTGCTGCGATCGCCGCCTGGACGACGTACGGCCCGCGGCCCTGGAGTGCGACCGCGCGGTCGAGCAGGAGCCGGCCCTCGTCGAGCTGCGCCTGGTCCCAGAGCGATCGGTCCTGGTCTCGCAGGAGCACCAGGTCGCCGTCACGCAGCCGGGCGGCGCGGCGCGCGTCGTGCAGGAGCATGAGCGCGAGGAGCCCGAGCGCCTCCGGCTCGTCCGGCATCAGCTCGGCGAGCGCTCGGCCCAAGCGGATCGCTTCGGCCGCCAGATCCCCGCGGCCGCCGTAGCCCTCGTTGAAGACGAGGTAGACGACCGCCAGCACCGCGGCGAGCCGTTCGGGCAGCAGATGAGCCGGCGGCACCCGAAACGGGATGCCGGCTGCGGCGATCTTGCGCTTCGCGCGCACGAGCCGCTGCGCCATGGTCGGCTCCGGCACGAGGAACGCGCGCGCGATCTCGTCGGTTGCGAGGCCGCCGAGCGTGCGGAGGGTCAGGGCCACCTGTGCGTCGATCGCGAGCGCCGGGTGGCAGCACGTGAAGATGAGCTCGAGGCGCTCGTCTGTGAATGCGGTGTCGTCCATGTCCTCGTCGATCGCCTCCGGCACGTCGAGCAGTTGCGTCTTGACGGCGAGCGTGCGATCGCGCCTGATGCGGTCGATGGCGCGGTTACGTGCTGTCGTCTGCAGCCAGGCTCCCGGGTTGTCCGGAACGCCGTCTCGCGGCCAGCGCTCCGCCGCGATCGCGAACGCCTCCTGTGCGGCCTCCTCGGCGAGGTCGAAGTCGCCGAGGAAGCCGATCAGTGAGGCGAGGACGCGTCCCCACTCGTCGCGGAAGACCTGCTCGAGCAGTGTCAGCGCTCCACGAGCGGCCGGACTTCGACGCTGCCGCCCAGGCGGGCGGCAGGCACGCGCGCCGCGATCTCGAGCGCGGTGTCGAGGTCGTCCGCCTCGATCAGATAGAAGCCGCCGAGCGCTTCCTTCGTCTCGGCGAACGGCCCGTCCGTCGTCAGCGTGCTCCCGCCGTCGACCCGCACGGTGGTTGCGGTCGCTGCGGGCTGAAGCTGTGCGCCGTGGAACGTCTCGGGGAGCTCCGAGATCGCGAAGTACTCGTTCATGATCGCGTTCTGCTCTGTCTCCGAGAGGTTCGAGCCGTTGTCCGAAGCTTCGTCCGAATAGATCAACAGTGCGTATTTCACGTTCGCCTCCTTCGGGCGGTGTGGTCGCTACTACGACGAACGGGACGGGACGAAATCGACAGCGGCGTCGCGAACGATGCCCGGGCGCTCCAGCCAGGGAAAGTGGCCGATGCCCTCGAGGACTTGGAGCTCGGCACCGGGCAGGAGGGCGGCGGTCGCCTGGACCGGGGCGAGCGGAATGTGGTCGTAGGTGCCGTGCAGGATGAGGACGGGCAGGTCGAGCCCTGCGAGCGCCGGTGCGAGCTCGTGGCCGTGCGCCTGCACCCACGCATAGATCGACTCGAGCACCTCGGGGTCGGTGCGCCAGCCGGGGTACGGCGGGGCGAGCTCCCGGTGCGAGAAGTAGCCGGGCCAGACGATCGCGAGCCCTTCCCCGGGCGCGGCACGCTCGAGCGCCGCACGCTCGTCGTCCGTCAGCCGTGAGACGAGGCGCGGGCCTGCCGCCTCCCAGCCGCCGTCGCCGACGGCTCCGAGCGATCCGATCAGCACCAGGCCGAGCACACGGTCGGGAGCCGCCGCCGCCACCTGCAGCGCGAGGTACCCGCCCCAGGAGTGGCCGACGATCCAGGACGGCGCGCGCAGGTGCTCCAGCGCCTCCGCGACGAAGGCCGGCACGTCGAGGTGCCGGCCTTGCGTGTAGCGGTTCAGGTCGAAGACGGGAGCGAGCTCCTCGGGAAGCGGGTCGAGGTAGTCCGGCAGGCCCGGGCCGCCGTGCAGCAGGAGGGCGCGTGGCTTCATCGCAGCCGCTCGAGGAAGGTGAGCGCACCGTGCTTGTCGAGCATGTCGTTCAGGTTGCCGCACTTGGGGCTCTGCACGCAACCAGGGCAGCCGTCGTGGCACGGGCAGCCTCGGATCATCGCCGCGGTGTCCCGCGCCCAGCCTTCGAACTGGTCGAACCCGCGCTCGGTGATCCCAATGCCGCCCGGGTGGCCGTCGTAGACGAAGACGGTAGGCCGGCCCGTCTGCGGGTGGATGTTGGTCGAGAGGCCGCCGATGTCCCAGCGGTCGCACATCGCCCACAGCGGCAGGAGCGCGATCAGCGCGTGCTCCGCAGCGTGCAACGTTCCGAGCAGCTTCGGCAGCTCGTCGAGCTCGGCGAGCTGGTGCGGCTCGGGCAGGAACCAGACCGCCTCGGTGGAGAAGGTCGCGGGCGGCAGTTCGAGCGCGACGAGCTCGAGGCGCTCCTGGCCGGAGATCGTCCTTCGCTCGTAGCCCACGACCTGCTCGGTCACCTCGATCTCACCGAACGCCAGCTCGAGGCCCAGCCGCCACTCCACCTGTCGCGGCTCGACGATCCGGGTCATCGTCTCCCGCTTCGCCTGCGTGTACCAGTTGCCGGTGAAGGGCTCGACCACGGCGTGCAGCGTCGTCAGATCGAGCTCGCGCACGAGGAACGACTCGCCACGGTGAAGGTAGACCGCGCCCTCGTGAACGGTCGTGTAGGCGCGGCTCCGTTCGACGAGGCCGAGCACGGAGCCGGTCGTTGCATCCACGATGGTGAACGCGTCGGGATCCGTGGCGCGGAGGGAGACCCGCGCCGCCGGGTGATCCTTCCCGGCCCAGACGATCCCGGCCGGCGTGTCCTTCAGCTCCGGGTCGGCGCGCGCCGCGTCGAGCGCCTCCGGGCCGAGCGTCGCCTCGTCGCTCTCGGTCAGCGGCGCCTCGTAGGCGGCGGCGCGCACATGCCCGGCGAGCACGCGCGGGTTCGTGTGGTCGAGGATCGCGGCTTCGACTCGCCGGCCGAGCAGCTTGTCGGGCTCGCGCATGAAGAACTGGTCCAGCGCATCTTCGGTGGCGACGAGCACGGCGAGGCCGTTGCCGCGCCGTCCTGCGCGCCCCCATTGCTGGCGCAGTGACGCGATCGTGCCGGGAAAGCCGACGGAGATGACGGCATCCAGCAGCCCGACGTCGATCCCGAGCTCGAGAGCATTGGTCGCGGAGACGCCGAGGAGCTCGCCGGCCGAAAGCCTCCGCTCGATCTCCCGCCGCTCGGGTGCGGTGTAGCCGGCGCGGTACGGCGAGAGGTGCGTGTCGTCGCCGAGTCGTTCGGCGGTGAAGCGGTGGATCAGCTCCGCGGCCTTGCGGCTCTTCGCAAACGTCAGCGTGCGCAGTCCACGGTCGACGAACATCGCCTGCAGGCGTGCGGCTTCGCCGAGCGCCGATGCCCGGAGGCCGAGCTCCGCGTCGAGCAGCGGCGGGTTCCACAGCACGATGGTGCGCTCGGTCCGGGGTGCGGCGTCGTCGCCGATCACCGTGACGGGCTCGCCGAGCAGCGCCGTGCCCAGCTCGCCGGGGTTCGAGATGGTCGCCGATGCGAGGACGAACTGCGGCTCGGCGCCGTAGCTGCGAGCGAGGCGGCGCAGGCGCCGCAGGACGTTCGCCACATGCGACCCGAACACGCCGCGGTACACGTGTGCCTCGTCGACGATCACGTAGCGGAGATTCGAGAGCACATCGCCCCAGCGGTCGTGGTTCGGCAGGAGGCCGACGTGGATCATGTCCGGGTTGGTGAGAATCACGTTCGCCCACTTGCGGATCTGCTGCCGTTGCTCGGCCGGAGTGTCGCCGTCGTAGATGGCGGGCTTGAGCCCGGGCACGCGGAGCGCGGCCAGCGAGCGGAACTGGTCCTGGGCGAGCGCCTTCGTCGGGTAGAGGTAGAGGGCGCGGCTCTTCGGATGACGTGCCAGCTCGTCGAGCACCGGGAGGTTGAAGGCGAGCGTCTTCCCCGACGCAGTGCCGGTCGTCACGAGCACGTGCGCTCCGCGGTGCGATGCGTCCCACACCGCGCGCTGGTGGGCGTAGAGGCGCGGGACCGCGACGGCGGCACGTACGCGTGGGTCGAGCTCGTCCGGGAGCGCCGCCGGCCGGGCCTCGCGCGCGGGCTCGGTGACGAGGTGCGCCAGCTCCTCGCCCTCGAGCAGCCCCTCCCAACGCAGCACGTCGATGCTCACCTCGGCGATGCTAGCCTCGCGCTACCGGGGTGCCCTGAACGGGGCTGAGATCACACCCGTTGAACCTGATCCGGTTAGAACCGGCGAAGGGAGCGTTGTCTCAGATGGTTCCGAGAGCATTGACGATCGCCGGCTCGGACAGCGGCGGCGGCGCAGGGATCCAGGCCGATCTGAAGGCGTTCGCCGCCGCGGGCGCGCACGGAATGTCGGCGATCGTCGCCCTGACCGCCCAGAACACGACCGGCGTCACGGCCGTGCACGAGGTGCCGACGGCCTTCGTCGTCGCGCAGCTCGAAGCTGTCTACTCGGACCTCGGCGTCGACGCCGCGAAGACCGGGATGCTCCACTCTCGCCGCGTGATCGAGGTGGTGGCTGCGTTCCTCGCGGCTCACCCGGCGACCGCTCGTCGTCGACCCGGTGCTGGTCGCCTCGTCGGGCGCGAGGCTGCTCGAGGACGACGCGCTCGCCGCGCTCGTCGCGCTGCTCTTTCCGCTCGCCACGGTCGTGACGCCCAACCTGCCCGAGGCGCGCACCCTGGCGGGCGACGGGACGCGTGCGGAGCTCGCCGAGCGGCTCGTCGCGCTCGGGGCGCCGGCGGCGCTCGTCACAGGCGGTCATGGCGACGACGCGGTCGATCATCTCTTCGACGGGCGCGAGCACCTCGCGATCCCGGTCGAGCGGCTCGGGGTGGCAGCCACGCACGGGGCCGGGTGCACTCATTCGGCAACGCTGGCCGCGCTGCTCGCACGCGGGCTGCCGCTCGCCGACGCGGCACGTGGAGCCGCTCGTGCTGCGACAGAAGCCGTTCGGAACGGCCTGGCCGAGCTCGGCGCGGGCGACGGCCCGGTCGACGTCCTCAACGTGAAAGGAACGTATGCAGACGGGTGACACCCTGCGGCGGCTGCGTGAAGCCAAGCCGCTCGTCCACCAGATCACCAACTACGTCGTGATGAACGAGACCGCGAACGCGACGCTCGCCCTGGGCGCGCTGCCGGTGATGGCGCATGCGCGCGAAGAGGTCGAGGAGATGGTCGCGATCGCCGGCGCACTGGTCTTGAACATCGGCACGCTTTCCCCCCACTGGGTGGACGCGATGCTGCTCGCGGGCCGGGCGGCCAACGAGCACGGCGTGCCGGTCGTTCTCGACCCGGTCGGCGCGGGTGCGACGACCTATCGCACCGAGACGGCGAAGCGGCTGCTCGACGAGGTGCGCGTGACCGTGCTGCGCGGAAACGCCGGCGAGGTGGCCACGCTGGTCGGGGTGGCCGCAGAGGTGCGCGGCGTCGAGTCGATCGGTGCGGCGGATGATCCCGCCGCGCTCGCGCGCACGGCCGGCGCCAAGCTCGGTCTCGTCGCGTCGGTGACCGGGCCGGTCGACCACGTCTCCGACGGGACCGCGGTGGTGGCGGTTGCCAACGGCCACCCTCTGATGGCATCGATCACCGGGACCGGCTGCATGTCGTCCGCCCTCACAGGCTGCTTCCTCGCGGTCAATCGCGAGCGTCCGCTCGAGGCCGCCGCGGAGGCGCTCGTCGCGTTCGGGGTGGCCGGCGAGGAGGCCGCCCGCGGCGCGAAAGGCCCCGGCTCGTTCCACGTCGCGCTGTACGACTCGCTCGCCGCGCTCGACCCCGCGACGCTCGATGCGAAGGCCCGCACGTCGTGAAGGTGCACGCGCTCGTCGACGATCTGGAGACGGCACGTCGAGCCGTTGCAGCCGGAGCCACCGTCGTGCAGTTGCGGGTGAAAGGGCCGACGGACGAGATCGTCGAGCGTGGAGCGGGATTCGCCGAGCTCGGTGTCACGTTCGTCGTCAACGACGACGTCGATGCCGCACTTGCGCTCGGAGCAGAGGGGGTGCACCTCGGCCAGGGCGACCCCGGGGCCTCCCGTGCACGGGCCCGCGGCCTCCTGCTCGGCCGCTCGGTCACGACGCTCGAGGAGGCCCGGGCCGCAGACGCCGACTACCTCGGCGCCGGGCCCATCTGGGAGACGCCGTCGAAGGCCGACGCGGCACCGCCGCTGGCCCTGGCGGGGCTCCGCGCGATCTGCACCGTCGCCCGCGTGCCCGTGGTCGCGATCGGGGGCATCGACGCCTCGAACGCCGGCGAGTGCATCGCTGCAGGTGCTGCCGGCGTGGCGACGATCCGTGCGGCCGTCGATCCGAACGTGAGGAGGGTGGTTGACGCGGCTCTCGGAGAGCGGTGAGCTCGCGCTGCTCGCCGAGCTCGAACGCCGCGGCCTGATCGTCGGCGTCGAGCACGACGCGGCGCTGCTCGGAACAGACCTCGTGGTCACGCAGGACGCACTCGTCGAAGGGGTGCACTTTCGCCTCGACTGGATCGGCTGGCGCGAGCTCGGGTTTCGCGCCGCCGCCGTCAATCTGAGCGACCTTGCTGCCTCCGGCGCCGTTCCGGAGGCGCTGCTCGTCACCCTGGCGCTCCCGCAGACCACGGAGACCGGCGCCGTGCTCGAGCTCTACGAGGGGATCGCCGAGGCGGGCGTGCCGGTCGTGGGCGGTGACACGACGGCAGCGGCGGCAGTGCTCATCTCGGTGACCGCCCTCGGCCGGAGCGAGCGCGTCCCGGGCCGGGCCGGCGCCGTGCCTGGAGACGTGCTCGTCGTCACGGGCCCGCTCGGTGGTGCCGGGGCGGCGTTCCGCGAGGGCTCGTACGTCCGCCCGCCGCTGCGCCTCGCCGAGGGGCAGGCCCTGGCGCAGCACGCGCATGCTCTGCTCGACGTCTCGGACGGGCTCGCCGTCGACGCAGCGCACATTGCGCGGCGGTCAGGTGTCCGGGTCGAGATCGAGCTCGACGCCGTGCCGCTCGCGCCGGGCGCAACCGTCGCCGATCTCGGCTTCGGCGAGGACTTCGAGCTGCTGGCCGCCGTCCCGGCCGCCGGTGGCCTGCCGGTGATCGGGAGCATCCGGCCCGGCGCCGGCGTCGGCCTGCTCCGCGGCGGCGAGCCGTTCGAGCTCTCCGGCTGGGAGCACTTCCGCGCTCAGAAGTAGGGCTCGAACTTCTTCTGGAAATGCTTCTTCGACCGCGCGCCGTAGACGGTCTCGCGAGGCTCTCCGTCCTGGAAGAGCATCACCGTCGGCAGCGAGAGCACGCTGAAGCGGTCGGCCGTGCGCCGATTCGCGTCGATGTCGATCTTCACGAACTCGACGCCCCGGTTGGCCTCCGCGAGCTCGGCGAGGGCCGGTTCGATCGCCTTGCAGGGGCCGCACCACGGCGCCCAGAAGTCGACCACGACGGGTTTCCCGGCGCTCAGGACCTCGGCGTCGAACGTTTCGTCGGTGACGCTGCGCACGCGGCGCAGGCTACCCGCGTAGCCGCAGGAGGGGCACGGCCCAGACGGCCTCCAGCACGATTGCCCGGCTCATCTTCGAGTGGCCGGCGGTCCGGTCGTTGAAGGTGATCGGGATCTCGACGACCCGGAATCCGGCCCGCTTGACCCGGTAGGTGGTCTCGATCTGGAAGGCGTAGCCGCGCGGCGTGATCGCCTCGAGGTCGAGCTCCTCGAGGACGCGCCGGCGGAAGCACTTGAACCCGCCCGTCGGGTCCTGAACGCCCATCTGCAGGAAGAGGGCGGTGTACAGGGAGGCGCCGCGCGAGATCGCGCGCCGGAGCAGGCCCCAGTTCCCCACGTGCCCTCCGTGCACGTACCGGGACCCGAGCACGAGATCGGCGCCCTCCTCGGCGGCCGCGATCAGGCGGGGGACGTCTTGTGGGTCGTGCGAGAAGTCGCAGTCCATCTCGAGAATCAGCTCTGTGTCGGTTGCGAGCGCTCGGCGAAAGCCGGCCAGGTAGGCCGGGCCGAGCCCCTCCTTCGCATCGCGGTGCAGGACGTCGACGAAGTCGAGCTCGGACGCGAGCCTGTCGGCGAGCTCGCCGGTCCCGTCGGGAGAGCTGTCGTCGATCACGAGCACGCGGTCGCCGGGCCGCAGCACCTGCTCGAGGGCCCGCAGCATCGGTTCGAGGTTCGCCTGTTCGTTGTACGTCGGAAGGCAGACGGTCGCGTTCATCGCCGCGCCTATGATCGCTACGTGGCCGAACTCCCGCGGAACGAACTGCTCGCGGAGCAGTTCGACTTGCTCGCCGACCTGATGGAGCTCGAAGGAGCGGACGGGTTCAGGATCGGCGCCTATCGCAAGGCGGCGGCCCGGATCCGTGAGACGCCGACGTCGGTCGCACAGCTGGCGCTCGACGGGAAGGCGAAGCTGCTGCAGGGGATCGGCAAGACGATCGAGGAGAAGATCGTCCAGGTCGTGAACGACGGCGAGGTTCACGCCCTGACCAAGCGGAAGGCCGAGGTCCCGGCGGAGGTGGCCGTCTTCATGCGGCTGCCCGGGCTCGGCCCGAAGACCGCGCGGCGGATCTGGCAGGAGCTCGGCATCACGACCGTCGCCGCGCTGCAGGCCGCTGCCGAAGCGCACGAGCTGCGCGGCCACGCGGGCATCGGTCCCGGGACGGAGGAGAAGATCGCAACGGCGCTCGCGCAGCCGCAGGCGACCGAGGGGCCGCGGCGGGCGCTGCTCGGGACGACGCTGCCGAAGCTGCGTGGTGTCGTCGAGGTGCTGCGCGAGCACCCTGCGTCGGTCGAGGTCTCGATCGCCGGTTCCGCGCGCCGCATGCGCGAGACCGTCCGCGACCTCGACATCATCGCGACCGCGACCGATCCCGTCGCGCTCGTCGACCACTTCTGCTCGCTTCCCTTCGTCGTCGACGTGGCGGCCAAGGGGCCGACGAAGGCGACGGTCGTCTCACACGACGGCTCGAGGTTCGATCTTCGCGTCGTGCCGCCGGAGAGCTACGGCAACCTGCTGCAGCACTTCACCGGCTCGAAGAACCACAACGTCGCGCTGCGCGAGGATGCGGTCCGGCGTGGCTACTCGGTGTCGGAGTACTCGGTGACCGAGGTGGAGACCGGCGAGGAGCACCATTTTGCGAGTGAGGAGGACGTCTACGGCTTTCTCGGGTACGACTGGATCCCGCCGGAGCTGCGCGAGGACGGCGGCGAGCTCGCCGCGGCACGCGACGGCAGGCTGCCGAAGCTCGTCGAGCTGAGGGACCTGCGCGGCGACCTGCACACGCACACGACCTGGTCCGACGGCAAGGACACGCTCGAGGACATGGTGGCGGCCGCACGGGCGCGTGGATACGCGTACTACGCGATCTGCGATCACTCGCAGCGGCTGCGCGGCGACCTGCTGCGACGCCAGTCGGAGGCGATCGACGAACTGAACGCGCGGGTCGCGCCGTTTCGCATCCTCAAGGGAATCGAGGTCAACATCCGGCCCGACGGGACGCTCGATGTCGACGATGCCGATCTCGCAACGCGTGACTGGGTGGTCGCCTCCACGCATTCGCGGTTCGACCACAACCCGACCGAGCGAATCCTGGCTGCGATGGAGAGCCCGTACGTCGACTGCATCGGCCATCCCACCGCCCGCAGGATCAGCACGCGCCCGCCGTCGCCGCTCGACCTGGAGCGGGTGATCGAGCAGGCGCTGGCGACGGGCACGTTCATCGAGATGAACTCGCAGCCCGACAGGCTCGACCTGAGCGACGTCCACGCTCGTGCTGCCCGCGAGGCCGGGTTGAAGGTCGTGATCGATTCCGACGGCCACCAGGTCGCCGCGCTCGACTACGTCGAGCTGGGTGTCGGCCAGGCACGCCGCGCCTGGCTGACGAAGGACGACGTGCTCAACACGCGCACCTGGAAACAGATCGAGAAGCTGCGGAAGAAGCGATGAAACGTGCACAGGCCTGAATGACGTTCCGCGACGATCTGAACCTGGCCTCCGACTGGGTCGACGCGTACCTGCGGCGGGTCGGCGAGCTGCCGGTCGCGACCCGGGTCGAGCCGGGGGCGGTCCGGGCGGCGCTTCCTGCTGCGGCACCCGAGCAGGGGGAGCCCTTCGAGGCGCTCCTGCATGACCTCGACGACCTGATCCTGCCGGGGCTCACGCACTGGAACCATCCCCGCTTCTTCGCGTGGTTCGCCAACACCGGCTCCGAGCCCGGGATCCTGGCCGAGCTCCTGATCGCCGCGCTGAACGTCAACAACATGACCTGGCTCGCCTCCCCGGCGGCGACGGAGCTCGAGGTGACGGTGCTGGACTGGCTCGCCCAGCTCCTCGGCCTGCCGCGCGGCTGGCACGGCCACATCGAGGACACGGCGTCGACGGCGACGGTCGCTGCGCTGGCAGCGGCGCGTTCGCGGAGGCCGGGCGGGGTGGTCTACGCCTCCGAGCTGGCGAACATCAGCGTCGAGAAGGCCGCGCGGCTCGTCGGGCTCGAGTTTCGCGCAGTCGGCGTCGACGACGAGTTCCGCATGCGACCCGGCTTCGACCTCGACGACGCGACCGCCGTGGTCGCGACGGTCGGCACCACGGGCACGACGTCCGTCGATCCGGTGCCCGAGCTCGCCCGTCGTTGTGAGGAGGCGGGTGTGTGGTTGCACGTCGACGCGGCGTATGCAGGCTCCGCTGCGATCTGCCCCGAGCTTCGCTGGTGCCTCGACGGCGTCGATCGGGCCGATTCCGTCGTTGTGAATCCGCACAAATGGCTCTTCACGCCGATGGACTGTTCGACGCTGTGGACGCGACGCCCGGAGGCGTTCTACGAGACGTTCTCCCTCGTGCCCGACTATCTCGCGGCGACCGAGACGGCGGTCGACCTGAAGGACTACGGGCCGGCGCTCGGGCGCCGCTTCCGCGCTCTCAAGCTGTGGGCCGTGCTGCGCTGGTACGGCGCCGACGGCCTGCGCGCGCTGATCCGGGAGCATGTGCGCCTTGCCCAGCTCTTCGCCGCGCTCGTCGAGGACGAGCCCGGGTGGGAGGTGGTCGCGCCGCATCCCTTCTCGGCCGTCTGCTTCAGGCATGTCGACGCCGACAACGTCGCGCTCGCGCGCGCCGCGACCGCCACGGGCGAGCTGTTCGTCGCCACGGCGAGCGTCCGCGGGCAGGACGTGATCCGCCTGGCGATCGGGAACGCCCAGACGACCGAGGAAGACATCCGCCGCTCGTGGGAGGTTCTGCGCTCGTGCGTGCCGGCGGTCTAGTCGCGGGACAGGCGCTACCGCGGGGTGATCTTCGATCTCTGGGAGACGCTGATCGATTGGGACCCGGTGGCCGCCGAGGCGCTCGGCAACGAGGTCGCCGCGATCGTCGGCGGGGACTTCGGCGAGCGCTGGAGCGGCTCCACCACGCGATACAACGCGCCGATCCGGGTCGCGCTCTCCGAGGCCGGGGTGCCGGCCGACCTGCACGACGAGATCTGCGCCCTGCGGCTGCGCCATCACAGACGTTCCCTCGTGCCGCGGCCCGGCGCCGTCGACACGCTGCGCCGCCTGCGCACCGACGGCTACCTGGTCGGGCTGATCACGGTCTGCAGCGAGGACATCGAGACGCTCTGGCCGGAGACGGAGTTCGCCGGGCTCTTCGATGCGGAGGTGTTCTCGTCGCGGGTCGGGATGTCGAAGCCCGATCCGGAGATCTACCTCCACTGTTGCAGGCTGCTCGGGCTCGAGCCGCACGAAGCGGTGTTCGTGGGCGACGGCGCGAACGACGAGCTGGCCGGCGCCCGCCGCGTCGGCATGGATGCCATCCTGATCCATCGCGACGGTGAGGGGCCGCTGTGGCCGGGGCTCGACGACTGGGACGGTCCGCGCGTCACGTCGATCCCGGGCGTGCTCGACGTGCTGGCATGACGCTCGCGATCAGGCGCTCCGGCGTGGAGGAGGCGGAACTGCATTTCGAGCTCCAGCGGGCGGCGTCCGTGGCCGGCCTGCTGCACATCTTCCCGCCCGACGAGTTTCCGTATCCCGACGACGCGGTGCGCGAACGCTGGCGCACGTTTCGGGGCCTGGTGCTGGTTGCGGAGCGGGACGGCACCGGCGTGGGCCTCGCCGCGATCGATGCGTGCTGGCTGCACGGCCTCTACGTCGTGCCGGAGGCGTGGGGCACGGGCGTCGCCGTCGCGTTGCACGATGCGGCGCTGGCCGCGCTGCCCGACTGCGCGGAGGTGAAGCTCTGGGTGCTCGAGGAGAACCGCCGCGCCCGCCGCTTCTACGAGAAGCACGGCTGGCGGCGAAACGGTGAGTCGCGGGTCGTCGAGTATCCGCCGAGCCCGCTCGACGTCGGCTACTCGTTCATTCGCGAAGAGCCGTGAGCGCGGCGTCGTGCAGTGCGACCCGGTAGCGCCAGAGCGCGTGCCCCGTCGCCAGCAGGCGCTCGCGCAGCGGGCCGGCGAGCTCCGGAAGCGTTCCCCACCGCGCAGCGTCGATCTCTTCCGTATCACGCGGTGCCAGCACCGTGTCCGTCGTGCGGGCCAGGAAGACATGGGTCTGCCATGCGAGGGCCTGCGACTCGAAGACGAACGATGCGTGCGTCGCGACCAGGTAGCGCTCGAGACGGGCCTGGAGGCCGGTCTCCTCCACTGCCTCGCGCTCGGCGCCGAGTGCGAAGTCCTCGCCGAGCTTGATGCCGCCGCCCGGCGGCCGCCAGATCGCCGCTTGCGAAGTGCGGCTTGCGAATCAGGGCGATCCGGTCGTCCGGGTCGAGGATGAAGAGAGTCACGTCGTGGGTGCGATCCGGGTTGTAGGTCGCGAGCGCGTGTTCCCGCTCGGTGATCTCGCCGCTCCACTCCAGGACGACCGGGTTGCCGTATCTGGCCCGCAGCGGCGCGAGGACTTCGTCGTTCACGTGCACAATCCGGATCATGCCCCGTGTGCGCAGGCCCAGGCGCCAGGCGCCGGTGCTCGAACTGCTCGAGGCGACGCTGCCCGAGCTTCGGCGCGGCTTGACCGAATCGGCCGCTCGCACCGTCGCCTACGAGCTCTTCGAGAAGCTCGGCTTCGGCGCGGTCGCGGTCACGGACACTCATGAGGTGCTCGCGTTCGTCGGCGCCGGGGCCGACCATCACGGTGCCGGCGACCAGCCGATCCGCCCCGTCTACGAGTCCCTCGCGCAGGGGCGCCCGCTGCTCGCGCCGCTCGGCATCCGCACCGAGTGCGCGCACCCGGCCTGTCCGCTCGGAGCTGCCGCCGTCGTTCCGCTGCAGCTGACCGACGGCGCCGGCGGCGCAGTCGTGGTGTATGCGACGGCGGGATCGCCGCTCGACGAGACGGCCGTCGAGACACTCGAGCTGCTCGGCACCCAGCTCTCGGCGCAGCTTCAGCTGTCGGAGCTCCACTCCGCCACGACCACCGCACTGCAGGCGCAGATGGAACCGCACTTCGTCTTCAACGCGCTGAACACGATCGCCTCGTTCATTCGCACCGAGCCGGAACGCGCGCGTCGGCTGGTGCTCGCGTTCGCAGACCATCTCCGCAGCCGGCTCGCGCGTCCGGGTGAGTTCATCACCCTCGAGGAGGAGCTGCGGCACGTCGGCAGCTACCTCGAGCTCGAGCAGGCGCGGTTCGGCTCGCAGCTCGAGGTGACGGTCGATGCGGCACCGGATGCGCTCGCCGTCAGGCTGCCGCCTCTGCTCGTGCAGCCGCTCGTCGAGAACGCGATCAAGCACGGCAAGACCGACCGGCCGCTGCACCTGCTCGTGCGGGCGCGAGTCAGGCGCGGTCGGCTGCACGTCACCGTGCGCGACGATGGTCGCGGGATCGCGCGGGAGGTGATCGAACGTGTGCTCGAGCCCGGGGTCGGGCTGGGCGAGGGCACCGGCCTCGGGCTCGCGAACGTCAATCAGCGGCTGATCGCGCACTACGGCGAAAGCGTCCGGCTGCGCTCGTTCCCGTTCGGGACCGTCGTGCGGCTCGAGGTGCCGGTCGCCCGATGATCCGCGCCTTGCTCGTCGACGACGAGGCGCCGGCGCGGTCGGAGCTGCGCTACCTGCTCGCCGGCGAGACCGGTGTGCAGGTCGTCGGCGAGGCGGCGGGCGCGCGAGAGGCGCTCGAGCTCGCCCGCTCGCTCGAGCCCGACGTCGTCTTTCTCGACGTCGAGCTGCCGGGACTGAGCGGCGTCGAGGCGGCACCCCTCGTGCGCGAGCGCACCGACCCGCCCGCCGTGGTGTTCGTGACCGCACACGAGCGGTACGCCGTCGACGCCTTCGCCGTCGAGGCGTTCGACTATCTCCTGAAACCGGTCGACCCCGACCGGCTCGCGCGCGTCGTCGAGCGTCTGCGCGAGCGCTCGGTCGAGCATGTCCTGCCCGTGGAGCGGGTCCCCGTCGTGTCTGCCGGCGGCACCGAGCTGCTCGACTACGACCAGGTGCACTACGCCCAGGCGGACGGGGACTACAGCCGCGTGCACACCTACGACCGCTCGTATCTCTGCACGGCCTCGCTCGGAGAGCTCGAGGAGAGACTGCCCTCGAGCCGGTTCGTGCGCATCCACCGCTCCTATCTCGTCAACCTGAGCAAGGTCGCCGGCGTGCGGCGAACCTCGCCGGAGCGGCTGTGCCTGCAGCTCGCCGACGCCCAGCGGACCGAGCTCGACGTCGCGCGGCGGCAGGCGCGGCAGCTGAGAGAGCGGCTCGGCTTCTGATCCCGGATCGACCGTGTCCTAGACTGGGCCTATGAGCTTCGGCGACCTCTTCCCGGTCGATCCCCCGGAGCCGCTGCCGGAGCCGGCGGTCACCCACGAGCAGCCCGAGTGGCTCGGCCCCCCGGCCGGCGAGCTCGGCGTGGCGGTCCCCCTCGGCGTCGTGCTCGGACGTTCGCAGCGAGGCGTCGTCGCGTTGTCACACGCGCTCGTCCACTCGAACGGCGTCCAGTTTCAGGTCGTGGCTCATGTCGACGGCCTGCGGGCGGGCGAGTCGAACATGATCTTCCACGAGCAGCACGCCGGGCGGATGGGGCTTCCGGAGCCGCCCGCCGGCTTCCTGCGCCTCGGGATCGAACTGCCGGACGGTGCACGCGTCTCGAACCTCTCCGAGGGAGGGTGGCGCAGCTCCCCGCCGGATCGCGAGGCGGCGGGACCGGTGCTGCGGCAGGCCGGCGGTTCGGGCGGCACCAGCTCGACCGGGACGAGCGTCGACTGGAGCGGCGGCTACTGGCTCTGGCCGCTTCCCGCGGCCGGCGTGCTGCGCCTCTTCTGCGAGTGGCCGGTCGCCGAGATCGGGCTCGCGAGCGCCGAGCTCGACGCGGCGCCGATCCTCGACGCCGCCGCGAAGGCGACCCGGCTCTGGCCGCCGGAGGACCAGGACCCCGGGCCGTGGTCGCGAGCCGTCGGCAGCGGGCAGAACGTCTCGACCATGTCGGTCAGGATGGTCGCGGACGGCGAGGGCGAGGAATCGTCCGGCACGGCCCCACGCGCCCAGCTCGAGGCTCTCCACCGGGCGCTCGAGCACGCGCTCGCGCTCCTCGACGGTCTTCGCAAGCCCGACTGAGCTAGAGGCGCTTCAGCAGCCCGAGGAACTCCTCCGTCGAGGCTCACGATCAGATCGGCGCGCTCGCCGAGCGCGGAGGGGCCCTCGTTCGAGACCACCGCGACGCGGACCGCCGCCTCGAGCCCGTCGAGCGCCGCGAAGCCGTCGAGATCGGTCGTGTCGTCGCCGGCGTAGAGCGCGCGCGTCAGTCCACTCTCCTCGAGCAGGTGGCGCACCGCGGTTCCCTTCGTCGCGTCGACCGGCGGGAGCACCTCGAGCACCATCCGCCCCCAGCGCGGCCGCAGGCCGGCCGCTGCCGCCGCGTCGGCGACCGCCTCGAGCTCGGTCCTCGCCTCCGCCTCGTCCGGCGCGAGCCGGAAGTGGTAGGCAGCCGTCAGCGGCTTCGCCTCCTGCCAGGGCCACGGCCACGCGCGCGCGAAGGCGTGCACGCGATCGGCCCAGGCCGCGGCGGCCGGCTCGAGCTCGAGGCCGTGCTGGCCCACGTAGCGCAGGCTGTCGACACCGACGATCTCCCGCGCGACGTCCCCGGTCCGGCCGGTGACGCACGCAACGAGGGCATAGCGGCCGGCCAGCCGCTCGAGCTCCCGGCGGGTCTCGGGTGGTGCCGACGAATCCTCGGGGCGCGGCACGATCGGGGCGAGCACGCCGTCCACGTCGAGGAAGAGCGCCGCCCGGCGCGGGTCGGAGCTCAACAGGCTGAGCGGATCCACCCGCGTAGAGTACGAGAGGTGCTGAAGCTGCTCGCGATCGGGCTCGTGGCAGGGTTCTTCAGCGCAGTCTTCGGCGTCGGCGGCGGAATCGTGATCGTGCCGCTGCTCACCTTGCTGCTCGCCTTCGACCAGCGGCGCGCCGCAGCGACGTCGCTCGCCGCCATCCTCGTCTCGTCGGTTGCGGGCGCCGTCACCTACGGCTTCCACGGTGATGTGAAGGTCGGCGCGGCCGCACTCGTCGGGATCCCCGCGGTGTTCGGAGTTCTCCTCGGGACGACGATGCAGCAGCGGATCCCGGTCCAGCGGCTCTCGTACGGATTTGCGTTGCTGCTGGCGGCCGTCGGCGTGCGCCTGCTGGTATGACGATCCTGCTCGTCATCGTGATCGGCGCGCTCGGCGGAGTCCTGGCAGGGCTCTTCGGCGTCGGCGGGGGCATTCTCTTCGTGCCGACGCTCGTCCTCGTGCTCGGGCTGACGCAGCTGCATGCGGAGGCCTCGTCGCTCCTTGCGATTCTCCCGACGGCGGTCGTCGGCACGTGGCGCCAGCGGCGATATGGAAACGTCGACGTTCGGGCTGCCGCCCTGATCGGGGTCGCAGCGATCATCGGCGTCCAGGGTGGGGTGGTCGTCGCCGAATCGCTGTCGGACGGCGCGTTGCGCCGGCTGTTCGGCGTTCTGCTGCTGCTGACCGCCGCGCATCTCGTCTGGCGCCTGCGGCGCGGATCGTCAACACTTCCAGCCGATGGGTGAGCACGACGACCTCTGGGCTCCGCCGCTCGACGAACCGATCGGCTCGATCGTCGAGCAGCTCCAGGCGCAGCATCCCGAGATCGCCGAGCTCGTCGCGGGCCCGCAGGTGCTCCTCGCCTTCCGGACGTCCGCCCACATCCGGGTCGGGCTGGTGCTCGGCCAGATGCTGGTCGAGAACGACGTGCCGGAGTACGACGGCACCGAGACCTGGGTCGATGCGCTGCTGCGCGACCCCGGCTGTAGAGAGGCCGTGGTTCGCGAGCTGCGCGCCGTGGCCGAGGAGACCGCGAGTGCGCCCGCAGACAGTTCGGTCGAGGCGGCCAACTGAGGATTCCTCGATCCCTGGCAGAATCAAGGGTGGTGCGCCGCCGCCTCGCACTGCTACTGCCCCTCGCGCTGCTCGCCTTCGGGTCGGCCGGCGCTGAGGGGCCCGCGCGCGCCCCGAGCGCTGCCGCGAGCGCGTGGGCGATCAAGATCACGACACCGGGAGCCGCCACCGTGACCACGCCGACGGTCGCGTCCCCGCCGAACGCGGCTCCCTCGGCGGGTGCCGCCTTCGCATATCCCTCCGACGGTTCCATCGTCTCCGCACAGTCGACGACCGCGAGCGCGACCACGGCCGTCCTGGCGAACGCAGCGGCGAGCTCCGAGAGCGTCGTGACGGCGCTGTCTCTGTTCAAGGGCGAGATCACCGCTGACGCCGTGACGGCTCGTGCATCGGCCGGCACCGGGTACTCCGGTGCGGGCGGCAACGCGAACGGGAGCACCGTCACGAACCTGATCGTCGACGGCCAGCCTGTTGTCCCCGGCGCGGCGAAGATCCCACTCGGCGACTGGGGGCAGCTGACGATCGACACGACGGGCGCCGACCTGAGCGCGGCCACCGGAGCCCGCGGGTATCGCGGCTTCGTCACCGAGCTCGACGTGCGGCTGACCGCGGACCACGGCGGTCTGCCGGCGGCGAGCGAGATCCAGGTCGGCTATGCCCAGGCTGCCGCGCAGACCGCGCCACCGGCCACGACGACGGAAACAACCACCACGACCGCGACCGTTCCCGAGGCGCCCTACGACCCGAGCGCCGGCGACGCGCCTCGGCTCCGCCCGAAACAGAACGGCGCGCAAACGTCCGGTCCGCTCAAGCTCCACCCCAAGCTCACCGCCGGCCACTACGTCTTCCCGGTCTACGGGCCGTCGTCGTACATCGACACCTTCGGCGCCGCCCGCTCGGACGTCACGTATCACCACGGCGATGACATCTTCGGCCAGCTCGGCCAGCCGCTCCTCGCGGTCGCGGACGGAACGGTCTTCTCGGTCGGCTGGAACAAGATCGGCGGCAATCGCCTCTGGATCCTCGACCAGCAGGGCAACCAGTTCTACTACGCGCATCTCTCCGCGTTCTCGGCGTCCGCGACGAACGGCGCCCATGTGAAGGCGGGCCAGGTCGTCGGCTTCATGGGCAACACGGGCGATGCCGAGGGGACGCCGTACCACCTGCACTTCGAGGTGCACCCTGTGTCCCTGCTCTATCTCGGCTACGACGGCGCCGTCGACCCGACGCCCTATCTCGACGCCTGGAAGCACCAGAAGGACCTGCCGTTCCCGGTCGCCGCCGGCTGGGCGCCGTCGGTCCCGGGCGGCGCGGCGGCGCCCGAGCCGGGCGCGATCCTCCTCGGCATGAACGACATCTCCACCGCCGACGGGCTCGACCCGGGCTCGCTCGAGCGCGCGCTCACGCCGCTCAAGGCGTCAGCGCTGATGCAGACACTCGTTCCGACCGTTCCCGCTCCGACGACCGATCTCGGACGCGGCTAGCCGGCAGCCTCTACTAGGTTGCCGGGCTGCCGTTCGAGGACGGATAGTCGCCGCCGAACTCGTCCTCGCCGCCACCGATCATGTCCTTGACCCACCTGCGCGTCTCGGGCCCGGTGACCGGGTTGAAGAGGATGCCGAGCGCGATGCCGGCGATCAGCAACGTCGTGTTCCGTCCACTGTGCGACTTCTTGCCCTGGAGCCGGTCGGCCGCGCTCCTCAGATCGTCGACCGCAGCCTTGAGCCTTTCGCGGATCTCTTCGTCCGTCGCGACCCGCGCGGCGAGCGTGACCGCGCCACGAGGGCCGACCAACTCGGTGTAGAGATCCTTCGCCGTCGCGAACGCGCTCATCACGTCTTCGCGCAGCTTGTCGTCGTTCATCGCTCGTGCAACGTAGGGTTTGACGTTCTCCGCTGCGTCGTAAACCTTGTCTTTTGTCTTGACCATGCTGCTGGATCCTTTCGCCTCGATACCTCGCGTCTGATGCCCTGGACCTTACGTGGCAAACCAACGCTCCTTCTGGCTGCGCTCATCCTCGCAGGCTGCGGCGGGTCGAGCGAGCCGAAGGTGCACTCGCAGGTCGTCCGGGGCCGCGGATTCAGCTTCAACGCCCCTGTGGGCTGGCACATTCAGCACTCGATCCGGGGCTCAGCCGCCTCCCAGGGCTCGGAGCTCGTCCAGGTGTCCACCTTCCCGCTGGTCAGGGCCTATACGGCCCCCCTCTTCGCCCGCGTCGCGCACGAGCTCGAGCTGCGCATGAAGACGATCGCCCACGAGACGGGTGGAACGCTCATCGGGATGCACACGGTGACCGCCGGCGGTGTGAAGTCGCACCGCTTCGACGTGAAGGTCGACGACCACGTCGACCAGTACACCTTCGTCCTGATCGGGAAGCGCGAGTACCAGCTGCTCTGCCGCTTCCGCACGTCGTCCTCCGACGCGTTCTGCTCCGAGCTGCTTACGAGCTTCCGGCCGGCTTAGCGGCCTGGCGCTCGATTCCGCGGGCGGCGCGGGGACGCGCGCGGCGCTTGCCGTCGAAGGCGGCGGCGAAGACCTCCTCGATGGTGTCCACCGGGAGAAACGTGATCGCGGCGCGGGCCTCGGGCGGCAGGTCGTCGAGATCGGGCTCGTTCTCGCGCGGGAAGATCACGCGTTTGAGCCCTGCACGCTGCGCGGCCAGCGACTTCTCGCGCAGTCCGCCGATCGGGAGCACCTGACCGGTGAGCGTGATCTCGCCGGTCATGCCCACGTCCGCCGCGACGGGCTCGTCGCGCACGAGCGACGCGATCGCGGTCGCCATCGTCACGCCTGCGGACGGGCCGTCCTTCGGCACGGCGCCCGCCGGAACATGGATGTGCAGATCGTGACTCGCGAACCAGTCGTCGGCCAGTCCCATCTCGGCCGTGTGCGATCGCACCCACGACAGCGCGGCCTGCGCCGACTCCTGCATCACGTCACCGAGCTGCCCGGTGATCGTGAGCCTGCCCTTGCCGGGGTACGCGGTCGCTTCGATGAAGAGCACGTCGCCGCCCGCCGTGGTGTACGCCAGACCGGTGGCGACGCCCGGGGTCCGAGGTGCGCTTGCGCACGTCTCCCGAGAAGCGCCTCACACCGAGCCACTCACGCAGCAGCTCGTCGTCGACGCGGATCTTCTGTGCGCCCCCTTTCGCGACCTGGGTCGCCGCCTTGCGGCAGACGTCGGCGAGCCGGCGTTCGAGGTTGCGCACGCCGGCCTCGCGCGTGTACTCGCGGATCACCGACCGCAGCATCTTGTCGGAGAGGGTCAGCTGCGACCGTTGCAGGCCGTGGAGCTCCAGCTGCTTCGGCAGCAGATAGCGCTTCGCGATCCCCAGCTTCTCCTGCTCGGTGTACCCCGACAGCTCGATCACGTCCATGCGGTCCAGCAACGGCCCCGGGATCGTGTCGAGGGTGTTGGCGGTGCAGATGAAGAGCACCTTCGAGAGGTCGAACGGCAGATCGAGGTAGTGATCGCGGAACGTGCTGTTCTGCTCCGGATCGAGGACCTCGAGCATCGCGCTGGCCGGGTCACCGCGCCAGTCGTTGCCCATCTTGTCGATCTCGTCGATCAGAACGAGCGGATTCGCCGACTCCGCGTCGCGCAGCGAGCGGATGATCGAGCCGGGCATCGAGCCGATGTACGTCCGCCGGTGGCCGCGGATCTCCGATTCGTCGCGCACGCCGCCGACCGAGAGGCGCACGAACTTCCGCCCGAGCGCATTCGCGATCGAGTGGCCGAGCGATGTCTTCCCGACTCCGGGCGGACCGACGAAGCAGAGGATCTGGCCGGAGACCTCGTTGCGCAGCTTCGCGACGGCGAGGTACTCGATGATGCGGTCCTTCACCTTCTCGAGGTCGAAGTGGTCGGCGTCGAGGACCGAGCGGGCATGCTCCAGATCGAGGTCGTCGTCCGTGTAGGTCGACCAGGGCACCGTGAGGATCCACTCGAGGTACGTGCGGATGACGCCGTACTCGGCGGCGGCGGAGGGCAGCTTCTCGAGGCGCTGCAGCTCGCGGTCGGCCGCCTTGCGCACCTCCTCGGGCAGCTCGCCGCGTGCGTCGAGGCGCTCGCGCAGCTCCGCGATCTCCGCCTGCTCGGGGTCGTTCTCCCCGAGCTCCTGCTGGATCGCCTTCAGCTGCTGCCGCAGGAAGTACTCCCGCTGCCCCTTCTCCATCTCCGACTGGACCTGCGACTGAATCTTCGATCCGAGCTCGAACACCTCGAGCTCGCGGCTCAGGATCGCCGAGACCGTGCGCAGCCGCTGTTCGACGTTGACCTGCTCGAGGATCTCCTGGCGTTCCTCGGTCCTGATCGTGCGGAGCGTCGAGGCGACGAGATGGCAGAGTGCGCTCGGGTCGTCGACGTTCGCCGCGGCGAGCTGCAGCTCTTCGGGCAGGTAGGGCGCGAGCCCGATGATCCGCGCGAACAGTCCCTGCACGTTCCGCGTCAGCGCTTCGAGCTCAGGTGTCTCCTCCAACACGTCCGGAAGCGCACTGAATTCGCCGAGCAGATACGGGTCGACGTCGAGCTGGTGCTCGAGGCGGACGCGCTCGATCCCCTGGACGAGGATGCGCAGCGTTCCGTCGGGGACCTTGATCATCTTGTGGACGAGCCCGATCGTCCCCACGTCGTAGAGGTCGGCCCAGCCGGGCAGCTCGACCGACGCGTCCCTGGCGGTGATGAGCGCGAGCAGCCGGTCGCCCGCGACCACGTCGTCGATCAACTGCACCGAGCGCTCCTGGCCGATCGCGAGTGGTGACATCGACTGCGGGAAGACCACCGTCTCTTTCAACGGCAGCACCGGCAGCACCGCGGGAAACTCGAGCTGCTGCTCCTCCGGCTCCGCGACGTCGAAGCCTATCTCTGTCATAACCGCTCGACCGTGATCCGGAAGCGGCCTACGGGCGGCGCGTGCTCGACCACGGGCAGCTCGATCGTGAGCACGCCGTGCTCGAAGCGCGCCTCAGCCTGCTGCGGGTCGACGTCCTCGAGGAGGCGGACGTGCCTCTGGAACGAGCCGTACTCGATCTCGACCTGCTGGTAGACGCGCCCCGTGATCCTGAGGTCGTTTTCGCTCGCCTGCGATCACGAGCAGCCGCTCGCCCGCGACGATGCGGATCGACTGCGCCTCCACGCCGGGAAGCTCCACGACCACCGTGAGCGTGTGCGGCTCGTCGGTGTGGAAGCAGTCGACGTTCGGGCGAAACCCGTGGCGGAGCCCGGAGAACCGCGGCACCTGCCAGAGATCGGCGAACAGCTCCTCGATCTCCTCCTGCAGCTTGTCGACGTCCCTGCGTGTCATCCAGCGAGAACGGTACCCCCTACAGGCCCTCGCGACAGCCCGGTCTGTCTGTCCGATCCACGGCGGACGATGAGCCCGTGGAGGTCGTTCACCCGCGCTGGTCGTCCTGGACCTTTCTCATCTATGCGGGCGGCCTGACGATGCTCGGTGCCACCGGGGCCTGGCTCACGTACCTGGCGACCACGGCGGGGCGGGCAGGGTCGGCCGGCTGGTCGCTGCTCGTGCTCGTGCTGCTGGCCGCGGCTGCCGCCGGCTTCGGCCGCACACAGCACCCGATCGTCGCAGGAGTCTTCGCCTTCGTCGCCCTGATCGCGTTCGTGGCGTTCCTCGGCGCCCTGTGGACCTGGTTCGGCTGGGAGTCGGCGTCGCCCGCGTCCTCGAGCTTCCGCGGCTTCCACGCCGCGCGGTTCCTGCTCGAACTGCTCTGGCTCGCCGCGGCGATCGTCGCCGTCCGCACCTTCCGCTTTCCGCTGCTCGTCGCGCAGGCCGCGCTTGCCGGCTGGATCGTGATCACCGACCTGCTCTCGAACGGAGGCGGCTGGTCGGCCGTCGTGACGCTCTTCGTCGGCCTCTTCTATCTTGCGGTCGCGCTCGCCCTGGATTCCGGCGTCAGGCGTCCTTACGGCTTCTGGCTCCACGTGGGGGCCGGACTGCTGATCGGCGGGAGCCTCCTGTGGTTCTGGCACGGCGGCAACGTCGAGTGGGCTCTGATCGCGATCTCGGCCGTCGCCTTCGTGTTCTTCTCGGCGCCGACCGGCCGATCGAGCTGGGCCGTGTTCGGCGCGATCGGGCTGCTGCTCGCGTCGGTCCACTTCGCGCTGGAGTGGACGCATGTCCGGCTGATCTTCTTCTCGGGGGGCAGCGGCGCGGACCGCCCGTGGGTGTCGCCCCTCGTCTTCACGTGCCTGGGCCTCGTGCTGGTCTGGCTCGGGGTGGTTCTCGGCCGTCGTAGTTCGGCCGCCGCAGGCTAACGTCCGACCGTGCACGCGGCTCCCGTCCTGCGTGGCGGGAGAGCCGCGCGGGCGGTTTGGCTCGTCACCGGCCTCTTTCTCTGCGCCTGCGGCATCCTCGCGTTCCTCGAATCACGGCTGGGCCTGCCGCCGTGGGATGTGCTCCATCAGGGAATCGCGAACCACACCCCGCTCTCGTTCGGGGTCGCGAACGAGTTGGTCGCCGTCGCCGTTCTCTTTCTCGCGTGGTCGCTCGGTTCGAAACCCGGACCAGGGACGATCGCGAACGCCGCGCTGATCGGGCTGTTCATCGTGATCGTGCAGCCGCTCGGGTTCGTCCAGGATCTTGCGACGTGGCCGCTCGGTGCGCGCGCAGCGCTGCTCGCGGCCGGGCTCGTCCTGTTCGGGGTCGGCTCGGCGTTCTACATCGGGGCGGCGTTCGGGGCCGGCCCGCGCGACTCGCTGATGCTCGTCGGCGCGTCTCGCACGCACGTGCGAATCGGCGCCGTGCGCGCCCTGCTCGAGGGAACGGTCCTGCTTGCCGGGTTTGCACTGGGCGGCCGCGCAGGGGTCGGGACGTTGATCTTCGCGTTGCTGATCGGCCCGTCGGTCGAGGGGTCGTTCTGGTTGATCTCGCGGACGCGACTCGTGTAAAGCGACCGCTGTAGCATCGCTCGCATGAAGGGCCTGATCTGTGCAGGTGGGAACGCGACCCGGCTCGAGGAGCTGACGCGCGTCACGAACAAGCACCTCCTGCCGGTCGGGCGCTGGCCGATGGTCTACTACCCGCTCCAGCTTCTGCAGCGCCTCGGTGTCCGGGAGGTGCTGCTCGTCACCGGCCAGCACCATGCGGGCCAGTTCATCGATCTGCTCGGCAACGGCCAGGTCCGGTCGCGCTCAGGGGAAGAGCCGCTCTTCGAGCTCGATCTGTCGTACAAGGTTCAGGTCGAGCCGGGCGGGATCGCCCAGGTGGTCGGGATGGCCCGCGAGTTCGCCGCCGGCGACCAGCTCGTCGTCTGTCTCGGCGACAACATCTTCGAGCACTCGCACGCCGACGCGATCGCATCGTGGCAGGAGGGCGCCGTCGTCTTCGTGAAGGAGGTCCCGGATCCGGAGAACTTCGGCGTCGTCGCCTACGACGATCAGGGGAACGTCGCCGACATCGTCGAAAAGGCCGGCCGCGTCGACACCCGGTACGACTCGCCTCCGTCCGGCGACGCCGTCGTCGGCCTGTACTGCTTTCCACCGGACGTCTTCGAGATCATCGACGGGCTGCAGCCGTCGAGCCGCGGCGAGCTCGAGATCACCGACGTCAATCGCGTCTATGCGCAGCGCGGCGACCTCGAGGTTCGCCGGGTCGACGGGTGGTGGCACGACGGCGGCAAGCACTGGGCCGATCTCGCCGAGCTCGGCCGGCTGATCGAAGAGACGGGTGCGAACAAGTAGTGGTCACGCGGGTCCCGCTGACGAGGCACGAGGACGACCGGGGCTGGTTCCAGGAGCTCATGCGGGCGAGCGCGCTTCCGAAGCCCGTGCGCCAGGCGAATCTCGCCCGTTCGCGCCGGGGCGTGATCCGCGCGCTGCACTACCACGAACGCGGCCAGGACGATCTCTTCGTCTGCCTCGAGGGCATGGTGCGTGTCGTGGTCCTGAACCGGGAGACCGGCGAGACCTTCACCGAGGACATCGGCGACGACAATCCGGTGGCCATCTACGTCGAAGGATGGAACGCGCACGGCTACGAAGCGCTGACCGACTGTCTCTTCTGTTACTTCGTCACCGAGGAGTACGACCCCGACAGCCCCGACGAGCACGGGGTCGCGTGGAACGATCCGCGCGTCGCCCACCTCTGGAGCACCCGATCGCCGATCTTGTCGGAGCGGGACCAGCGCGCCGCGTCGTGATCACGGGCGCCGGTGGCCAGCTCGGCCACGCGCTCGCCGAGGCGTTTCCCGACGCGCGCACCTTGACGCGCGCGGACTGGGACGTCGGCTTGCCGCCCCCGCCGGGCCTGAGCGCGGAGCTCGTCCTGCATGCTGCGGCCTGGACCGATGTCGACGGTGCGGAGGACGACCCGCAGGAGGCCGCTGCGGTCAACATCGGCGGGGTGCAGCATGCGGCCGAGCTCGGCGCGCCGCTCGTCGTCTTCTCCAGCGACTACGTCTTCGACGGCACCAAGCGCGAGCCGTACGTCGAATCCGACGCCCCGGCGCCGCTCGGCGTCTACGGACGGACGAAGCTGCACGGCGAGGCCGCGGCGGGAGAGCAGGCGTGGATCGTCCGTTCCTCCTGGCTCTTCGGCTGGACCTCGACGAACTTCGTCCGCACGATGCTGCGACTCGGCGCCGTGCACGATGAGGTGGCGGTCGTCGCTGACCAGCGCGGCGCGCCGACCTTCGTCGGGCACCTGGCGGCCGCGACCGAGCAGGTGCTCCAGCTGCCGTACGGCGTCTACCACGTCGCCGCTGCAGGCGACTGCACCTGGGCCGACTTCGCCGAGGCCATTTTCGAAGAAGCAGGCCTCGCGACGCGCGTGCGGCGGATCACGAGCGACGAGTTCGGGGCCCGCGCGCCTCGCCCGGCGTATTCCGTTCTGCGCAGTGAGCGAGGCGCGCCCGAGCTCCCACACTGGCGTGAGGGCCTGCGCGAGTGCCTGGCGCGGCTGTGAGTACCCTGTAGCGATGCGCGTCCTCGTCACCGGCGGTGCGGGCTTCATCGGCTCGCACTTCACCAGGCGCCTGGCCGAGCGCGGCGAGGAGGTGGTCGTGCTCGACAAGCTCACCTACGCCGGCAGCCGCACCAACCTCGAAGGCGTCGAGCACGAGTTCCACCACGGCGACATCGCCGACCCGGACGCCGTTGCTCGGGCAGCACAGGACTGTGACGCGATCGTCAACTTCGCCGCCGAGACGCACGTCGACCGGTCGATTCTCGGCCCGGCGGAGTTCATCCTCACCGACGTGCTCGGGACGCAGGTGCTCCTCGACCACGTGCGTCACGCGCAGTTGCGGCTCGTGCACGTGTCGACCGACGAGGTCTACGGTGACATCCCGCTCGACGCGCCCGCGTGCAGCGAGGACGCGCCGCTCCGCACCTCGAGCCCGTACTCGGCCTCGAAAGCCGGCGGCGAGCTCCAGGTGTTCGCCTACGTCCGCACGTTCGGTGTCGACGCGCTGGTCACACGCGGCGCGAACACCTACGGCCCGCGCCAGTATCCCGAGAAGTTCCTGCCGCTCTTCATCACCAACGCACTCGACGGCCAGCACTTGCCGGTCTACGGCGACGGCCGCCAGCGACGTGAATGGCTCCACGTCGAGGATCACTGCGACGGGATCGAGCTGGCGCTGCGGCACGGAGCGGCCGGCGAGGCGTACAACATCAGCGGGCAGGAGCGCGAGAACCTGGATGTCGTGAAGCGCATCCTCGACCTGACCGGCGCGAGCCCGGACCTCGTCAGGCACGTCGCCGACCGGCCCGGCCACGACCGTCGCTACGCCGTCGACTCGTCCAAGCTGCGCGGGCTCGGCTGGACGCCTGCGCACTCGTTCGATGCAGGTGGGCTGGAAGAGACGGTCGAGTGGTACCGGGCGAGCCGTGACTGGTGGGAGCCGATCAAGTCCGGCGAGTACCGCCGCTACTACGACGCGCAGTACGCCGCCAGGCTCGCCTAGCCCCCGCCTGGTCGCCACCGTCGGATCGGTCGCAGCGCCGGCGCGCATCGTGGCGCAGCCGGTTGATCTCCGGCCGGTGCCCCTGCACCGCCTGCGACCGGTCGAGCAGGTCGAGCACGTTCGTGCAGTGCCCCAACGCGAGCGTCGCGTAGGCGAGGTTGTAGTCGGCATAGGCCTCGTCGGTCGAGCCGGTGCCGCTGAGCTGCCGGACGGCCTGCTGGAGCAGCGGCAGCGCTCCGGTGTAGTCGCCCGCCCGCAGCTGTGCGTACCCCGCGTCGTTCAGCGCCGCGCCGCTTGCTGCCGGCGGGCCGGCCGGGGGAGTCGAGATCTGCACGGTGGTCGTCCGGCGGACGGTCTCGGTCGGCCCGGTGACAGTGCGAACGACAGTCTGCACCTGCCGTGTCCCGCCGCCGACGACGAGCGCCGCGGTGAGCGCCGCCGCGACGATCCCCGCCGCGGCCAGGCCGCCCAGCAGGAGGGCGCGGCCGGTTCGCCTCGGTGTGTGCACCTGTGTGGTGCGGGCCTGCGCGGACGGTTGCGGCCAGGCCCAGGTCTCGCCCGCGTCCTCGTGCAGTGCGCGCCGCAGCTCACCGGCGAGTTCGGCCGCCGTCGAGTAACGGGTGCGGGGATCCTTTGCGAGCGACCGCTCGAACACCCTGTCGAGGCTCCGCGGCAGCGACGGGTTCGCTGCGTGCACCGACGGCACGGGGGCCGCTGCGTGCGCGGCCGCCTCCTCCGTCGCCGACGGAGACTCGAACGGCCGGCTTCCCGTCAGCAGGCGCCACGCCACCGCGGCCAGCGCGTACCGGTCGCTCGCGGCGGTCGCGCGCTCACCCCGCGCCTGCTCCGGCGAGAGGTAGGCCGCGGTGCCGAGGATCGTGCCCGTCTGCGTGAAGGACGCGAGACCGGCGGCGCTTGCGATGCCGAAGTCGGCGACGTGCACGTGGCCGCCGTCGTCGAGCAGCAGGTTGGCAGGCTTGACGTCGCGGTGGACGATTCCGGCGGCGTGCGCAGCGTCGAGTGCGACGGCGGCCTCCTCCACCCACGTGAGGGCCTGGCCGGCCGGGCACGGCGGGCTGCCCGCGATCCGCTCCTCCAGCGAGCCGCCGGGGAAGTACTCCATGACGATCAGAGGCCGGCCGCTGTGCTCTCCGACGTCGAAGACGGTCACCACGTTCGGTGCGCCCGAGAGCCGCGCTGCGGCGAGCGCTTCACGTCTGAACCGCCCGCGCGAGTCGGGGTCCGCCGCATACCGCTCGGCGAGCAGCTTGACCGCCACCTCGCGGCCGAGCTCGAGGTCGGTCGCCCGGTAGATCTCGCCCATGCCGCCCCGGGCGATCAGACGCACGTCGCCGTAGCGCGGTGGAAGCAATGTGCCGGTTTCGGCAGGCATGCCTCAGCGGGCAACGAAGGAGGTCGCCATAGGACGGCTTCTTGCCGTTCTCTGCGCAATGGAAACGTTCGGTAAAGCCTCGCCGGGCCCCGCTGGGACCTCGGCTACCGTGGATCGCGTGGGTCGCTCCGCCCTTCGGCTGGCCGCCGCATCGCTGTCGTTCCTCGGCGGTCTCGGGGTCGCGGTGCTCGCGGCGGGGCCTGCGTTCGGCCTCGGCTCGACCACGACCTCGTCGAGCGCCTCCTCGTCGACGACCAACGTGACGACCAGTTCGGCGAAGGCGGTGCTCGTGCTCGACGGCCACGGCTGGGGCCACGGCCTCGGGCTGAGCCAGTGGGGCGCCTATGGCTATGCGAAGCACGGCTGGAGCTACAGCCGCATCCTCGCGCACTACTACACAGGCACCTCGCTCGGCCCTGCGAAGACAGCCACCGTGCGCGTCCTGCTGGTCGCGGCGAGGAAGGCGACGCTCACCTCGGAGGCCCCCTGGACCGTCACCGACTCCGCGGGACGCCGGACGAAGCTCGCCCCGGGCGCGCTCGTGCTCAAGGGCGCACTCGCTCTCGCCGCCCGGTCGACCCTGCAGCCCCCGTACACGTTCTCGGCGGCCGAGCCCATCTCGGTCGACGGCGCGCCGTACCGCGGCAAGCTCACGGTCTCGGCGACGGGCAAGCTCGTCCAGGTGATCGACGTCGTCGGGCTCGAGCAATACCTCAGAGGGCGTCGTTCCGTCGGAGGTGCCGTCGGACTGGCCTCCCGAAGCGCTCGAGGCGCAGGCCGTGGCGGCGAGGTCGTATGCGCTCGCGAATCTGGCCAAGGGTCGCGCGTTCGACCTCTACGGCGACACGCGCGAGCCAGGTCTACGGCGGCATCGCCGCCGAGTCGCCGGCGACGAGCGCCGCCGTGGCTGCGACCCGGGGCCAGGTCGTGCTCTACAACGGCACGGTCGCGGACACCCTGTTCTTCTCGACCTCCGGCGGCCGCACGGCGTCTGCGCTCGAGGCGACCGGCACCGCGGTGCCGTACCTCGTCTCGGTGCCCGATCCGTACGACACGCTGTCCCCGTACCACGACTGGGGCCCGGTGGTGATCGACACGGCGAAGGCTGCGAAGGAACTGAAGCTCTCGGCGCCGATCTCCGACGTGGAGGCGCAGAACGGCCCCTCCGGCCGTGTGCGCTCGGTCACCGTCGTCTCGGCGGACGACTCGCAGGCAACCCTCACGGGCGAGCAGGTCCGCGCCGGGCTCGGCCTCCGCTCGACGTGGTTCACATCGGCGCTCCTCGAGCTTCTGCCGTCCGCGAAGACGATGACGTACGGCGGTGCCGTGTCGCTCACGGGGACGGTGCACGGTGCCGATGTCGTGTCGCTCGAATCGAGGACGGCGGCCCAACCGATCTGGGCGCCTGCGGGCGCGCCGACGCTCGGCTCCGGCGGCTCGTTCTCGACGATCGTTCGGCCACAGGCGACGACGCAGTACCGCCTCGCCTGGGGCGAGGTGCGGGCCGGCCTGGCGAAGATCGCCGTTGCTCCACGCGTCGACGCGACCGTCGGTGCATCTTCCGTCAGCGGTTCGATCAGGCCCGCGCTCGCCTCCGCTGCGGTGCAGCTCCAGCAGCAATCCGGCACGGCGTGGACGACCGTCTCGTCCACGGTCACCGACACGATGGGGGCCTGGAGCTTCTCGGGCGCGCTCCCTGCAGGCACCTATCGCATCCGTTGTGCGCCGGGCCAGGGCCTCGCGCCCGGCATCTCAGCAACGCTCGTCGCGCAGTGAGACGCTGGGCCGCGATCGGGATCGCGATCGCCGCGCTCCTGGCGCCCGCGGCGGCCGCTGCGTTCGGGAACCTGGAGCCTCTTGCGGCCCGTCAGTGGTACCTCGACAGCGATCGCGCCTGGTCGTTCTGGCCGATGCAGCCGCAGCTGTTTCCGGTCAACGTCGCCGTGATCGACTCGGGCATCGACGGGACGCATCCCGAGTTCACCGGCCGGGTCGTGCTCGCGAAGTCGTTCGTCGGGGGCTCGCCGTTCCGCGACGATCAGGGCCACGGAACGTTCGTCGCGGGCGAGATCGCCGCCAACCCGTTCAACGGCGAGGGCATTGCCGGTATGGCGTTCAACGCGCGGCTGATGATCGCCAAGGTCGTCGAGCCGGACGGCTCGGTCTCGCTGAAGGCCGAGGTCGCAGCGATCCGCTGGGCGGTCGACAACGGTGCGCGGGTGATCAATCTCAGCCTCGGTGGGGTGCGCGATCCGCTCGATCCGGCACTCGACACGTACTCGCCGCTCGAGCAGGCCGCCGTCGAGTACGCGTATTCGAAGGGAGTGGTCGTGGTCGCGGCGGTGGGTAACGGGCCGCAGTCGCCGGCAACGCCGTGGGGCTTTGCGCACTATCCGGCCTCGCTGCCGCACGTGATCGGGGTCAGCGCGGTGCGACAGGACGGGTCGGTGCCGGAGTACTCGAACCGCGACGTCGTCTACAACGATCTGGCGGCACCGGGCGACGGGATCTTCTCGACCATCCCGACCAATCTGGTCGAAGCGAAGATGGGGTGCGTCGACGTGCCGTATTCCAACTGCGGGCCGTTCGAGTTCCAGGACGCGATCGGCACGTCCTTCGCGGCTCCGCAGGTCTCCGCGGCGGCGGCGCTCCTCCTCGGGCAGGACCCGACGCTTCGTCCCGAACAGGTCGCGTGGCTGCTCGAACGGAGCGCCGACGACGCCAATGCGGCCACCGGCTGCAGCATGTGCCCGGTCGGCCGCGACCGGTTCACCGGCTGGGGGACGCTCGACGTCGAGAGCGCCCTGACCCGCCTGACGAAGGGGCCGCTACCGCCGCCCGACCACTATGAGCCGAACGACAACGCCGGCCCTTGGGCGCATGCGCTCCCGCCGCTGCCGCGGACGATCGAGGCGACTCTCGACTACTGGGACGACGACCTCGACGTCTACCGCATCTATCTCCAGAAGGGACAGCGGCTGTTCGCACGCGTCACACCCGAGATCGCCGGAGACGTTCGGATGAGCGTCTGGGCGCCCGGGACGCAGCGCGTCGACGGTCTCGACGGCCGGGGGCTGCTCGTGGCGCAGTCGCGGCTCGCCGGAGTGCAGGCCCGCGTCGGGTATCGGGCGACGCAGACCGGCACCTACTACCTCGAGCTGAAGCTCGCCCACCCGACGCGCGACCCGCTCGTCTACCGGCTGGCGGCCGCGCGGGGCTGACCGGCTCCCGGCCTGCTCCTAGCCGCCGTTCGCGCGCAGCTCGGCCGGGTCGACCTCTCGTAGGACGCGCGCGGGCGAGCCGACTACGACCATGCGCGCGGGGACGTCCTTCGTCACGACGGCGCCGGCCCCGACGAACGCCTCCTCGCCGATCTCGACGGCAGGACAGAGAATCGCCCCACCCCCGATGCGCGCGCCGCGCCGGATCGTCGGCCCTCGCATCAGCTCCCTGCGCAGGTCGGTGCGCCCCATGAAGTTGTCGTTCGTCGTCACGACGCACGGTGCGATGAAGACGTCCTCCTCGAGCGTCGAGTAGGCGGTCACATACGCGTCGGCCTGGATCCGGGTGCCGGCGCCGACGGTCGTGTCGTTCTCGATCAGCGAGCCGCGGCCGAGGATGCAGTCGTCGGCCATCTGCACTCGTTCGCGAATGCACGACTGGTCGCCGACGATGCAGTTGGCACCGACCGTCGAGCCGGCGAAGACGATCGCTGCGGTCGAGACGATCGTGCCGGCGCCGATCGTCGCGGGCGGCAGCGGGTCGCGCTTTGCGGTCGAAGCAGCACCGAGCGACGGCTGTTTGCCGACGACGGCGTTCTCGAGCACCCGCACACCTTCACCCAGAACGGTGCCGGGATAGACGATCGCCGACGGGTGAACCTCAGCCATTCAGGGAGTCCGTCAACATCTCGAGGGCGCGCACGACGCGCGCGCCGTCCCGTGCGACCTTGCCTCGATCGTGTTGCCCGTCGATCAGCTCGAGGAAGTAGGTGCATTCGAGGCGAAGGGGCTCCGCGGTCGAGATCTTCGGGATGTGGATATCGCCCGAATGCAGTTCGCCTGTGGGGCCGGCGCTCTTCTCGTAGACCGTGACTTTCCGGTCGGGCTCCATGTCGTCGAACACGGCCATCTTCTCGCGACCGACGACGGTCATCTTGCGCATCTTGTGCGGGTCGAGCCAGGACAGGTGCATGTGCGCGATCTTCCCGCTCGGGAAGTGCAGGAAGCAGAAGACGACGTCCTGAACTCCCTCGTGGATCGACCAGCTCCCCTGTGCCGTGACGAGATCCGGGTCCTCGTCGAGCAGGTAGAGGATCACGCTCAGGTCGTGCACGCCCAGCGACCAGAGCGCATTCTCGTTGGTGCGCACGATGCCGAGGTTGACGCGGTTGCCGTAGACACAGCGCACGTCGCCCAGTTCGCCTGCGTCGATCAGCTCTTTCAGCTTGAGCACGGCGGGGTGATAGAGCAGGAGGTGCCCCGGCATCAGCACGAGCCCGCGCGCGTCCGCGAGCGACACGAGCTCGTCCATCTCCGCTGCCCGCATCGCGGGTGGCTTCTCCACGAAGACGTGCTTGCCGGCCTCGAGCGCCTGTTTCGCCAGCCCGTGGTGGGTCGGGACGGGCGTCGCGATCACGATCGCGTCGAGCGAGTCGTCCGAAAGGAGATCGTCGTAGTTCGTCGTCGCCTGTGCGGAGGGGTAGCGCGCGGCGTTCGGCGCGAGGTGGCGCTCGTCGAGGTCGCAGAGCCACGTCAGCTCGGCGAGGTCGTCGAAGTTGCGGGCGAGGTTCGGCCCCCAGTAGTTGAGGCCCACCACTCCGACCGAGGCCACTAGAGCTTCCAGACCTTGCCGTCGACCTCGTGGCCCTTGGTCGCGTTGCGGAAGTCCACGATCACCTTGCCGCGGCGCACGAGCTCGCCGTAGTCGATCTGGGAGTGGTTGGTCACGATCGCGATGCAGTCGTAGGCTTCGGGCTCCAGCGCGACCGACCTCATCCCGTCGAATTCGGGAACGAACGGGTCGTGGTAGGCGACGTCTGCGCCTGCGTTCCGCAGCAGGTGAATCAGCTTCTCGGCCGGTGTCTCCCGCCAGTCGCCGATGTCGGGCTTGTAGGCGACGCCGAGGATCAGGATCTTCGAGCCGCTCACCGACTTGTTCGCGCCGTGGTTCAGCGCCTGTGAGATCAACGAGCGGCAGAAGTACGGCATGTTGTTGTTCACCTCGCCGGCCAGCTCGATGAAGCGTGTCGAGAAGTCGAACTCGCGTGCCTTCCAGGTGAGATAGAACGGATCGATCGGGATGCAGTGGCCGCCGAGGCCGGGGCCCGGCTTGAACGACGCGAACCCGAACGGCTTCGTGGCGGCAGCGTCGATCACCTCCCAGACGTCGATCTCCATCCGGTCGCACAACTGCGCGAGCTCGTTGACGAGCGCGATGTTGACGGCGCGATAGATGTTCTCGAGCAGTTTCGTCAGCTCCGCGGCGTCGGGTGTCGAGACCTCGTGCACCGCGTCGATGGCCGCGCGGTACACCTCGGCAGCGGCTCTGGTGCTCTCCGGCGTGATCCCGCCGACCACCTTCGGCGTCGTCTTCGTCGTCCAGTCCTCGCGTCCCGGGTCGACGCGCTCGGGCGACATGGCGAGATGGAAGTCGACGCCGGCCACGAGCCCCGACCCCTCTTCGAGGATCGGCTGCAGGATCTCGCGCGTCGTCCCGGGCCAGGTGGTCGACTCGAGCACCACGACCTGGCCGCGCTGGATGACCGGCGCGAGGCTCTGCGCGGCGCGCTCGATGTAGGACAGGTCGGGCTCCCGCTGGCGCGAGAGCGGTGTCGGGAGGGCGATCAACACGGCGTGCGCGTGCCTCACCTGCTCGTAGTCCACGCTCGCGACGACGAGCCCCTTGTCGACGAGTGCCGCGAGGCGGTCGGAGGTGACGTCCTCGATGTGGCTCGTTCCGGCGTTCAGCGCCTCGACGATCTGTGGCTGCACGTCGATGACGAGGACGCGCAGCGTCCCTTTCGGCGAACGTGACGGCGAGCGGCAGACCGACATAGCCGGCGCCGATGACGGCGACGTCGTAGAGGTTCTGCTCCGGCACGGCGCTCAAGCGTACAGGGCGGCTGCGATGCGTTCCGAGGCATGACCGTCGCCGTACAGCAGCGGCGCCTGCTCCGGGAATCGCGCCGTCTCGAGCGCGGCGGCGAGCTCGGCGGGCTCGGCCAACCGGTTCGCGCCGGCCGTCACCGTGTCGACCCACTCGGTGCTCGGGCGCAACGTGACGCACGGGACGCGGAGCCAGTACGCCTCCTTCTGCAGTCCGCCCGAGTCGGTGACGACGGCTTCGGCCGCGGTGACGAGGGCGAGCATCTCGAGGTAGCCGAGCGGCTCGATCGGCTCGACGTGTGCGGGCAGGCGAAGTCCGCCTTGGTCGAGGGCGTGCCGCGTGCGCGGGTGCACCGGGAAGACGAAGCGGCGGTCCGTGCCGTCGAGCGCCTGGACGATCGTCCGCAGGCGGGCAGGCTCGGTGTTCGCCTGCCGATGGATGGTCAGCACCGTGTAGGGCTGTGCATGCGCGGGTGCCCGGCGCCGCGCAACGGGCTCGAAGAGACGCGTTGCATCGCCCATCACGTCGCCCACCACCTCGCGCCGGCCGGGCACGCCCTCCTGCTCGAGCTGCAGTGCGGAGCGCTCGTCGGGACAGAAGAGGAGGGCCGACAGCCGGTCGACCTCGATGCGGTTCCGCTCTTCGGGCATCGACCGGTCGAAGCTCCGGAGGCCGGCCTCGACGTGCGCGATCGGCACCTCCTCGCCGGCGGCGTGCGCCCCCGCCAGGGTCGAGTTCGTGTCGCCGTAGACGACCACCCAGTCGGGCCGCTCTCCCTCGATCACCTCGCGGATCGGCGGGGTCATCGCCTGCGGGTCGGAGGTGCGCAGGTCGAGCCTGTAGGCCGGCTCCGGGATGCCCAGCTCGTCGAAGAAGACCTGCGACATCGCAGGGTCCCAGTGCTGGCCCGTGTGCAGGACGACCTCGTCGATCCCCGCCGCGCCGAGTGCCACCGAGAGCGGCGCCGACTTGATGAACTGGGGCCGGTTCCCGACCACGGAGAGGACTTTCGCCACCCTCGCTACGATACGCGGCGCTTCCCGGGCCGTTAGCTCAGCTGGTAGAGCAGGGGACTCTTAATCCCAAGGTCGAAGGTTCGATCCCTTCACGGCCCATCATTCGATCGCTACGAAAACCTAGTGCGCTTCGCGGTATCTCTATTGTCGCTGCAATGAGCTGCCGCCTCCTCCCGCACGTGCCGCTCGTCGGCGTCTCGCCGGCGAGCACCGGGTGGTTCCCTGGGCGCCGCTGGGAGTCGACGACATGGTGACGGCGGAGGAGGTCGCCGGGATCGAGGTCTTTGCGATGCTCGGCACCGCGGAGCACGGGCGTCTTGCCCGCGCGGCGGCGGACGTGAGCTTGGTGGCGGGCGAGTACGCCGCGAACGAGGGGGAGGATCGCGCCCTGTTCGCCGTGCTCGAAGGCCGGATCGAAGCGGTGAAGATGGTCGACGGGACGGCGCGGGTGGTCGGGGAGCGTCTGCCCGGCGATGTCTTCGGGGAGGTTCCGATCGTGCTCGGAACAGTCTTCCCTGTTGGTTTCCGCGCCGCCGTCCAATCGCGCGTGCTCCGGATCGAGCCGGCCGAGTACCACGCGATCGCAGCGGTGGATCCGATCGTCGCCAAGGCGATCGGCGCCCTTGCGAGCCACCGGATGACCGGGGCACGGGGGCTGCAGGGGCTCGCCGCCGACGCGCCGCCTCCGCGCGCGATCGTGGTCGGGCAGCGCAGGGATCCCGCCTGCACCCAGCTTCGTCACTTCCTCGACCGCAACCAGATCAGCTTCACCTGGCTCCAACCCGACGCCGCGAATGCGCTCGAGACCTGGGGCGGACCGTTGCCCGACCCCGGCGACTGGCCGGTGATCCGGTTCATCGAGGGCCAGACGGTCGTACGACCGCAGCTTCGCCGCGTCGCCGAGCTGCTCGGGCTCGGCACCGAGGCTCAGGCCGCCGAATACGACACCCTGATCATCGGCGCCGGCCCGTCTGGTCTCGCCGCCGCCGTCTACGGCGCATCCGAAGGCTTGCGGACACTCGTCGTCGAGCGAGAGGCCCCGGGGGGCAGGCCGGCACGTCATCTCGAATCGAGAACTACCTCGGCTTCCCGTCGGGCGTCTCGGGAGACGAGCTTGCGAGCCGGGCGCTGCAACAGGCGCGCCGCCTCGGCGCCGAGATCCTGGTCACGCGAACGATCATGCGCATCGATGCGACGAACCGTGCAGTGCACCTGGACGGTGGCGACGTGCTTCGGGCGCGGACGATCATCCTGGCCTGCGGCGTTTCGTGGCGGCAGCTCGAGGTCGAGGGCTTCGAGCGGCTGGTCGGCAAGGGCATCTTCTACGGAGCCGCACGAAGCGAGGCGTCGAACGTTCATGGGCTCGACATCCACATCGTCGGCGCCGGCAACTCGGCGGGGCAGGCAGCGATGTTCTTCTCGACCCATGCACGCAAGGTGACCATCCTCTATCGAGGCGGGAACCTCGAGAAGAGCATGTCGCACTATCTGATCGACCAGCTGGCCACCCGTTCCAACATCGAAGTGCTCTTCCATACGGAGGTGATCGCCGCGCACGGCGAGGATGCGCTCGAGACGATCGAGATCACCACCGCCGGGAGCGACGCGAGCGTCCGGCTCGCCTGCGGAGGGCTCTTCATCTTCATCGGTGCTGATGCCGAGACGGGCTGGCTGCCACCCGAGATCGCGCTCGACCGTCGTGGCTACGTGCTCACCGGCCCGGACGTGAGCGCCGCGGGAGCGTGGGCGCTCGAACGAGACCCGTTCCTGCTCGAGACGAGCGTTCCGGGCGTTTTCGCGTGTGGTGACGTCCGCTCGGGGCCCGTCAAGCGCGTGGCCGCCGCAGTCGGCGAAGGCAGCATGGCGATCGCTTTCGTCCACCAATACCTACGAGCTGCCGGGAGCGTGACCGAACCTCTCCCCGATCGGGCTTCCTAGCCGAGCTCGGTTCGTCCTCGAGGCCTACCCTGCCCCGAGCCGCTGCTGCATGACGGACTCGATCGCAGCACCGATGCGCGGGTAGCTCGCCGTGAGGCGAAGGAAGTCGTTCCCGAAGAGCACAAGGACGCGCGCCGGCGTGGTCGTCGTCACTCTTGCCATGCGGCGGCCCGGCCCGAGCAGAGCCATTTCCCCGAAGAACTCGCCTGGGCCGAGAGAAGCGATCGGTTCGCCGTCGACGGTGACCACGACCTCGCCCTCACCGATGACGAAGAAGGAGTTGCCCGTCGTCCCCTCACCGACGAGACGCGCACCAGGCCCCACCTCCCTCACTTCGAACCAGGCGGCAACCTCGGCGAGTTCCGATTCGGCAAGCGACTCGAACAGCTGAATCGAAGCGAGTTCTGAGGGACTCGCGCCAGGCACGTTCCCAATCTACAAGGCATGGCCTACGGCTCATCCCCGGTCGCGAGGCTACTCGACGACGGCGGTGTGATCCTCCACGCGCACGCGCCAGTGCCGCCCGAACGCCGGGATGCGATCGAGCATGAAGCCCTCGAGCCAGTTCGGGAGGGCGTCCGCCGTCACCCGCAGCGTGCGGGAACCGGGGTCTGGCTCGAGCCCGAGCTGCGCACGGAGCAGGAGCAGAGGGGTTCCGGCGGCCCACGCCTGGGGGCGGGCAGAGGTCGGCACAACCCCCGGCGCCTCGTCCCGTAGCCGCTCGCCGCCGGCGAAGAGCTCCGGCAGCCGGTAGTCGAAGAAGGGCGCGGAGTCGAGCAGGGCGCGCACGACGCGCTCCGCCTCGACCCGGCGACCGGCCTGCGCCAGACCAAGCGCGATCAGCGAGTTGTCGTGTGGCCAGACGGTGCCGTTGTGATACCCGAGCGGATCGAACGCGGGCTCATCGGCGGCGAGCGTGCGCACACCCCAGCCGGACCAGAGCGGTCCCGAAACGAGCTTGGTCGCAATCTCCGCGACGCGCTCGGCGGGGACGATGCCGCTCCAGAGCAGGTGGCCCATGTTGGACGCGAGCCCGTCGACCGGCCGCTTTTCGGCGTCGAGGCCGAGCGCATACCAGCCTCGTTCCGGCAGCCAGAACGCCGCGTCGAACCGCTCGCGCAGTGACGCCGCTTCGCGTTCGAGACGCACGGCCATCGTCTCGTCGCCCCAGACGCGCCGGGCGAGCTCTGCCATCCGCAGTTTCGCGTCGTAGACGTAGCCCTGCACCTCGACAGGTGCGATCGGCGCACGCGCGAGCGAGCCGTCGTGAAAGACCATCGAGTTGTAGGAGTCCTTCCAGTTCTGATTGTCGATGCCGTGGCTCGCGCGGCGCAGGTACTCGACGAAGCCGTCGCCGTCGCGGTCGCCGTAGGTGCCGATCCAATCGAGGGCGGAGCGCGCTGCGCTCTCCAACTCGAGGACGATCGCGTCGTCGCCGGTCCAGCGCCACAGCTCCGAGAGCAGCACGAGGAAGAGCGGCGTCGCGTCGACCGTGCCGTAATAGCGGTCGGTCCAGATGAGCGCGGTCTTCCCGCGACGCAGCTCGTGCACGATCTTCCCGGGCTCCGCGTCGCGCTCGGGATCGTCCGTGACCGCCTGTGCCTCGGCGAGTGCCCGCAGCGCGCCGGCGGCCGCAGCGGGACCGAGGAGCAGCTCCTGGAACGACGTGATGAGCGTGTCGCGGCCGAAGAGCGTCATGAACCACGGCAGCCCCGCCGCCGGAACCATGCCGCTCCGCGGCCCAGCGCAGCCGGAGGGCAGCCAAGTCCGCGAGCGATTGCGCCCACGTGAGCTCGAGCGCGGCTTCGGCCGGCGCGCGCAGCTGCGGCGCCGAGCGCCACCAGGCAGCGAGCGACGCGTCCCGATCGCGCCGGTCGTCGCGAAGCCCGGACTCGAACGCCGTAGCGTCGAGCTCCGGCATCTCGTTCAGGAGCCACTGCACGGCGACGCCGAGGTGCCAGCGCTCGCCGGGCGCGAGCCGCAACCTGTACCGCGCCGCGCCGCCTTCGACCTCGTCGGGCGCCGGGCTCAGATGCGCGAGCGTCCGTGCCGGGAAGCCCTCGTCGGCGAACTCCACGGTACGTGCGTCCTGCCAGCGTTCCGGTCGCGACGGCGCCACTTCCGAGCTGCCCGGCGCGCCGAGGTCCTCGACGCGCTT
Organism: uncultured Thermoleophilia bacterium; assembly: GCA_963779535.1. Taxonomy (GTDB): domain Bacteria; phylum Actinomycetota; class Thermoleophilia; order Gaiellales; family Gaiellaceae; genus PALSA-600. Next base: position 328,537 of record CAVZYP010000009.1, read on the forward strand.
GACCGCAAAGATGTCGGCGAAGTCGGATGCGAGATCCAGCTCCAGGCGCACCTCCACGTCGCTGTCCGACCGGTTCCACACGGTCGCCGACTCTTCGAGGCCACGACCGACGAAGAGCTCGCGCCGCACCGCCAGCCCGGTCCCCCACTCCAGGTCGAAGACCGCGACGTGCGGCGCGCGTTGCTCGAAGGCAACCAGATTGCCGCGGTCGCCGTCGATCGTCAGCACCGAGCGCGACAGAAAGCGCGTATCTGCGGCGAAGAAGCCGGACGCCGCGGAAACGCCGTCGACATCCCCGCGCTCGTCGCAGACGACGAAGGTCGATCCGTCGAGCAGCGTGAGCCGCAGTTGGGCGACGGTGGTCGTCTCAGGCACCGATCGTCTCGCCGCTGCCGAGATCGAAGAAGTGGAGCTGGCGGAGGTCGACCGCAAGCTCGATCGGCTCGTCGGGCCGGACGCTTGCCGACGGCTCGAGCCTGGCGACGACGGTCGCGCGCGAGCCGCTCGTGTCGATCCCGATCTCCGCGAGGTCCCCGGCCTCTTCCACGTCGCTGAGCCCCTCGAGCACGTCGTCGACGAGAACGGGCTTGGCGTCGATCTCGACGTGCACGAGCTGTTCGGCCCCGAGCGCCTCGACGGCCTGAACCCGTCCGCGCAGCCGGCCTCCGTCGGCGCCGTCGCGCCGGCCGGGCTCGTCGAGCGCTTCCGGCCGGATGCCGACCGCGATTGGCCTCCCCACCCAGTCTGCGAGCTTGGGCCGAGCCTGCTTGCACCTCGGGCGGCAGCGCAAGAACCGTCGTGCCGAGCCGGCACGCGAGCGAGCCGTCTTCACGCTCGAGCGATCCTTCGAGCACATTCATCGCCGGGCTGCCCATGAAGCTCGCGACGAAGAGGTTGGCCGGACGCTCGTACAAGCGCTGCGGCGCGTCGAACTGCTGCAACAGCCCCCTGCGCATGACCGCGACGCGGTCGCCCATCGTCATCGCCTCGACCTGGTCGTGGGTGACGTACACCGTCGTGACCGCGAGCTGTCGTTGGATGCGCGAGATCTCGGCGCGCATCTGCACGCGAAGCTTTGCGTCGAGGTTCGAGAGTGGCTCGTCCATGAGGAAGACCTGCGGCTCGCGCACGATCGCGCGTCCCATCGCGACACGCTGGCGCTGGCCGCCGGAGAGCTGGCCCGGCTTCCGGTTGAGGTGGTCGACCAGGCCGATGATGCGCGCCGTCTCCTCGATCCTCCGCCGGGCTTCCGCCTTCGGCACCTTCCGCATCCGCAACGCAAAGCCGATGTTCTCGGCAACCGTCATGTGTGGGTACAACGCGTAGTTCTGGAAGACCATCGCGATGTCGCGCGCGCCCGGCGGCAGGTTGTTCACGACGCGGTCGCCGATCCGGATCTGGCCGTCCGAGATCTCCTCGAGACCCGCGATCATGCGCAGGGCGGTCGTCTTGCCGCAGCCGGACGGGCCGACGAGCACGACGAACTCGCCGTCCTGGACGTCGAGGTTCAGGTCGGAGACGGCGCGGTGGCCGTCGCCGTAGGTCTTGGTCACGTCGTCGAAGGTGATTGCGGCCATCGCGACCTCCCTATTCCTTCACCGCGCCCGAGGACGCGTTCATGATTCGGCGCTGGAAGACGAAGAAGAGGACCGCGACGGGGATCGTCATCAACGTCGATGCTGCGAGCTTCAAGGGGTAGCGGTTGCCGGAGCCGAGCTCCCCGGAGGCGAGCTGCGCGACTCCCTTCGTCAGCGTGTCGAGGCTCGGGCTCTGCGTCGAGATGATGAAGTGCGCCAGCTCGTTCCACGATCCCTGGAACGACAAGATGAAGAGCGTCACGAGGGCGGGACGTGCCATCGGCAGCACGATCGACCAGTAGATGCGGAAGAGGCTCGCGCCGTCGATCCGGGCCGACTCCTCGACGCTGATCGGGATCGACTCGAAGAAGTTCTTCATGATGAACACACCGGCTGCGTCGACCAGCAGCGGGACGATCATTCCGTAGTACGTGTCGTAGATCCCGAGCTGCCGGATGATCAGGAACTTCGGGATCAGGAGCACGACGCCCGGCACCGCCATCACGGCGACGATCGTCGCGAAGGCTGCACCGCGTCCGCGGAACCGGAGACGCGCGAGCGAATAGCCTGCCAGGCTGTCGAGGAACACGCGGAGGAACGTGACGCTGAGCGTCACGATCACGGAGTTCTTCACCCAGAGGAGGAAGTCCTGACCCTGGTACAGCTCGTGGAATGCGCTCGTCGTCGGCGGGCGCGGCACGAGGGCGAGCGGGTTGGCGGTCGCGTCGGGCTCCGTCTTGAACGACGTGACGACCGCGATCACGAACGGAAAGATGTAGACGATCGCGACCGCGATCAGGAAGCTGTAGGTCAGCACGCGTCCCACACGCCGCCGCCGCACCGCAGTCGCGTCGATCCTCGCCGTGGAGCTGCTCACGGCTCACTTCCGGGTGTGCCCAAGGCGACGTGCGACGCATCAGGGTCCCCGAGGGCCTGCGTCGGTTCGAAGCGGCGCCGTCGAGGAACGCGGTCCGGGTTGCGGGTGACGAGCCGCGCCACGAGTGTGAAGAAGACGATGATCGCGAAGAGGATGAACGCGATCGCAGCGCCTATGCCCCATTCATTGCTGTTGAACGAGTCGCTGAACGAGAGAAACGCCGGCGTCAACGTCGTGTTCGACGGGCTTCCTTTCGTTCCGACGTAGATCTGGTCGAAGACCTGCCAGGTGCCGATGAGACCGAGCGTCACGACCGTGAAGAGCACCGGGCGGATCATCGGCACAGTGATGTAACGGAACTTGCGCCACTCGGTCGCGCCGTCGAGCGCCGCCGCCTCATTGACCGACTCGTCGATGTGCTGGAGCCCCGCGAGGAAGATGAGCATGAACGTCCCCGAGGTCGTGAACACTGCCATGACGATGAAGACGCACATCGCGATGCTCGGGCCGGCCAGCCAGTCCCAGTAGCTCACGCCGAGGAAGAACTGGTTCGCGAGCGAGCTGGACTCGTGAACGCCGAACTGGCCGAGGATGACGTGGAAGAGGCCGCGCGGGTCGTAGAGCCATGCCGGTCCGGTCGCGCCGAGGTACGACAGGAGCTTGTTGATCACGCCGGTCGGCGAAAAGAGGAAGAGGAAGAGGACCGTGATCGCGACCGAGCTCGTGACCGACGGGAAGTAGAACGCCGTGCGGAAGAAGCCCACCCCTTTGACGCGCCGGTTGACGAGGACGGCCAGGAAGAGCGCAACCGCGGTCTGGATCGGAACGACCAGGACGACGTAGTAGAAGTTGTTGCGGATCGACGTGCCGAAGTTGCTCTGATCGAGCCCCGGCGTCGTCAGCAGATGGCGGTAGTTCTGGAGGCCGACGAAGTGGGCGTTCGCGCCGAACGGACTGCCGTTGCCGTTCCAGTCGGAGACGCTCACCCAGGCCGCCATGGCGATCGGCACCACGAGGAACACGCCGAGGATGACGATCACCGGGGCGAGGAAGAGCCAGCCTGCCGCCGCCTGATGACCGCGGATGCCAGGCTCCCGCCACCGCCACCAACGACCCGGTGCAGCGCGCGTCGCCACTTCTCGCCTCCCTTCGTCCGCTGGCTGTCGGGCGTCGCCCGCCGGCGGCTCTATCGCCGCCGACGGGCTTCACCGGTTCTTCGGTTCGGGATCTCCCTACTTCAGGATCGACTGCAGCTCGCCGTTGACCCGGTTCAGGATCGTCTTCGGGTCGGTCTGCGGAAGCCCTTGCAGCTGCTGGTTGAAGTCGCCGAGGACGGTCGCGATGTCCGGGACGGTCGGGATGCTCGTCGAGTAGTCAGCGCCCGCGAGGAACGCCGCGTACTGCGGGTAGAGCTTCTTCCACGCCTTCGCGTCCGCGCGGACCGACGGCATGACGCCGAAGGCCTTCGCGTTCCCCATTTCGACCTTCGTCTGGGTGAGGTACGTGATCAACGACATCGCGTCGGCCTTGTTCTTCGACGCGGCCGCGAGGCCCCACCCACCGTCGTACTGGAGGGTTCCCTTCCCTGCCGGGCCTGCCGGGAGCTCGACTGCCTTCCAGGGCACCGTCGGATAGTCGGCCTTCATCGCGCCGGAGATCCAGTTGCCCTCGATCGTCATGGCGCACTCCTTCTTCCCGAAGCCCTCGCCGCCCCAGCCGGCGCCGATCTGGTTCGTCAGCTTCATCGAACCGGCCTTGATCATCGCCTTGACGAAGTTGAAGGCGGCGACGTTGGCCTTGCTGTTGACGGTGGCCGTCTTCCCGTCCTTCGAGACGAGCCAGCCGCCCGCCTGGAGCATGAAGACGCCGAGCCGGTGGAACTCGGGGTTCGTGCAGAGGCCGACCTGACCGTTCCGCGTGAGCTTCTTCGCCACCGCGGCCAGCTGCTTCCAGGTCGTCGGGTAGTCCTTGCTCGTCAGCTTCGCTCCCTTCCAGGAGTTGGTGTTGATCACGAGCGCGAGCGTCGAGAAATCCTTCGGCGCTGCATACAGGTGGCCCTGGTACGTGTAGGCCGCGCGCAGGCTCGGATAGAAGGACTTGACGTTCTTCAAATTGTCGAGCGGTGCCAGGTCGCCTGCCTTGGCGTAGGTCGCAACCTGGTCGTTGCCGAGGTAGAAGATGTCCGGCGGGTTGCCCGAGGCGAACCCCTGGGCCAGTTGCTGCCCTAGGTCGGACGCCACGATCACGTTCACCTGGATGCCGGTTTGCTTGGTATACGCCTGCGCGGCGTTTCTGACGGCGTAGGTCTCTGCGGGGCCTGAGCTCCCGATCAGAGCCGTGAGCGTCGTTGCCTTGCTGCTCCGAGACGCACCGAGGGCCGTGCCCGCGGTGAGCGCGAGCGCCACGACCGCCGTGAGCAATAGCGCGGCTCTCGAGCGAGCAATGCGGGGTTTCCGATGTGCGTTCACTAAGAGTTCCTCCTTCGAGCTATCGAGAACGGGTCGTCGCATTTGGGGGGTCGTCTCGGCAAGCGATCACTCCTCTCTGACTTGTCGGCAGCGATCACTCCTCTCCGGGTTGGAAGCGCTTTCATCAGCGTTGGGCGGCGAGATTACGCCTAGATCCTCAGTAAAGTCAAGGCAACCACCCTTGACTTTCGCCGCTGTCGCAGGCAAAAAGGTTATTCCGCATGGAAGCGATTCCGAAACCTGCAGCGCGGATCGCCGACGTTGCCGCGCGGGCGGGGGTCGGAATCGCCACGGTCTCCCGCGTCGTCAACGACCGCGGAAACGTCGCCGCGGCAACCCGGGAGCGAGTGCTCGAGGCGATCCGCAGTCTCGAGTACCGCCCGAGCTCGGTCGCCCAGAACCTCTCGCTCAAGCGCACGCTGGTGATCGGAGTGGTGCTGCCGTTCCTGACGGAGGCCTCGCCGATCGAACGGGTCCGCGGCGTCGTGACCGCGCTCGCATCCTCGCCCTACGACCTCGCTCTGTACGACATCGAGTCGGCGGATCGCCAGCAACGGGCGTTCCGGCTGCTCTCCGACGCCCATCGCACGGACGGCCTGCTCGTCGTCTCCCTGATTCCGCCGGACGAGGAGGTTCGACGGCTCCGAGCCGAGGCGATCCCGTGCGTGCTCATCGATGCGCGGCATGACGGGCTACCGAGCGTCGTGATCGACGACGTCGCGGGCGGCGAGCTCGCAACGCAGTACCTACTCGACCTTGGCCACCGCCGGATCGCGTTCATCGGCGACAAGCCGGCCGACCCCTTCCGGTTCCAGTCGAGCCGCGACCGGACGACCGGATATGTGCGGGCGCTCGAGTCGGCGGGGATCCCGATCCGTGCCGAGTACGTGCGCCAGGGGACGCAGAGCCGCCACGTCGCGCGGAGCATCGCCGATGAGTTGCTCCGGCTCCCCGAGCGGCCGACGGCGGTGTTCGCCGCCTCGGACGTCCAGGCGCTCGGCGTGCTCGAAGCCGCGCGCACGCTGCGGATCGACGTGCCCGAGCAGCTGTCGGTGATCGGGTTCGACGACATCGAGATTGCCTCGTACGTCGGGCTGACCACGGTCCGCCAGCGACTCTTCGAGAGCGGTCGCCGCGGCGCCGAGCTGCTCCTCCAGGCGCTTGCCGGCGAGCCGGCTCCCGCACACGTCGAGACCCTGCCGCTCGACCTCGTCGTCCGCGGCACGACTCGTCCGGCTCGCTGACTCGAGGTAAGGAGGCTGTCGGTGTTCGCAGTGAGACGAGCTATCCCGTGCCGTGCTCTCCCTGGGCCGTGGTGCCGTGGCGCCGAGCGCGAGGATGGCGAAGCCGATCCCGGCGAGGATGAGTGCGACGCCGACGACGAGGCTGAAGAGTGAGAGCTGGGTCGCCATGTAGCTCGTGTTGAGCGCGGTGGAGAGAGCCGTCTGGGTGACCCAGACGTTCCGGGCTCCGTTCGGCACAGGCTGGCCGGTCTTCGGATCGGTGACGGCGTAGGCGGTGTTGCTCGTGCCTCCACCCGGCGAAAGCTGCGATTTCGGCGCGTCCGGTTTGGCCTGGTACTGGCCCATCTCCGAGTACACGTACCCACCTGTCGCCTCGAGTGCATGGATGTTCATGTACTGGGCGAAGCAGCGCGCCTCGCTGCCGGTATCGATCGTCTCGCCTGCGACGGTACAGCTCGGATAGCTGACGTTCTTCAGGCCTGCCTTCGCACCTTCTGCCTTGATGGCCGTGGGCGTCATGTCGGGCGTCCCGATGATCTTCTGCTGCTTCAGTTCGCTAGTGACGGTGCTGTGCCCGTTGATCGCGAGCACGATCACGACGATCCCGAACACACTCAGGACCGCGCCGGCACCGACGCCTCCCCAGCGAAAGACCTGATCTCTGCTCACGGGACACCCCCATCTGGATTTGCGATTTCGGTCAGCCTCGCAACTCTCGCACCCCACGCCGCCGGTGTCATCCCGCATTGCCAGGGACAGCTGCAGAAGACGTGGTCCAGGCAGCCGGTAGGGCCGTCTCTCCCGAACGGCCCTACTGACTGCCCCAGAGGAAGGCAGCAACTCCGGCCCCTGCCGTTTGCGCTACCCGTGGGCTCCACCCCACTGGAGCCCCGTACCCACTAGACGGATCGGCAGACGGAAATCTTCCACCCTGCTCGCGTTCCCGCTGGTGCGAAACTACCGCTGCGCCGAGTTACGGCGACCCCGGGAGAAGGAGATTGCTCGTGTATGCCAGCGTTCGTACGTATTCAGCCGCACCGGAGCTCGCCGACGCGCTCGTCGGAAGGGCAGAGGACGTCAAGGATCTGATCACCACGATCTATGGATTCAAGGCCTACTACCTCATCCGCACGGCCGACGGGGCGGTCTCGATCAGCATGTACGAGGATCAGGTGGGAGCCGATGCATCGACGGACGCCGCGGCGGCGTTCATCCGTGCGAACCTGCCCGACCTCGACCTCTCGGCCCCGCAGGTCTCCACCGGCGAGGTCGTGCTCGACGCGTAGAGCGGACACGACTGCCCCCTGTCTCGTCGTGCGCGGGACAGGGGGCTCGATCACGATTCGATCCGGTCCCGCCTGCTTACACTTGGGTCGTGGACAAACCGTTCGGTGTTCTTCTGCGCGTGCTCGGTATCAGCGCGCTCGTTGCCGGCGGCGTCGCGGTCGCGCTCTTGGTCCTGCTGCTCGTGGTCCTGATCGGGCCACTGATCTTCTGGCTCGCCTGGAACGTGCTCGACTTCGCCGAGGCGGTCGGGCTGCCGGAGCTCGGCTTCTGGGGGATCGTGCTCGCGACCCTGTTCCTGGTCGTCGGCTGGGGCGGCAAGGTCCTGATTGCGGGCATCGTCTTTCTCGTCGACCCTTCGTGGTTCCAGGGCTCCGCCAGGGTGCGCTGGCCCGAACCGACGTTCCGCAACTTCGTCGCGGTCGTGTTGCTCGCGCTCCTGGCGTCTCGGCCGCACACGCGCGCACGAGAGCGCCGCTCCAGCTGAGCTTCCGGCGGTGCCGCTGCAGAACCGCGTCACGCCGCTCGGCGAGCTGATCGCGGATCCCGCGCGCGGGCTCGTCTACGGCAACCGAGGGTGCCTGCACGACGGGCGCGGGAACATCGTTCGACGGTTCCAGGTCAAGCGGTGGATCGCCTGCCGGCTCGAGTTCAAGGGCCGCCGCCGGGTCGACAAGCTGCAACCTGGCCGCTACACCGAGCTGTTCTTCCTCGACGAGGCGACGGCCTTCGCCGCCGGCCACAGGCCGTGCGCCGAATGCCGTCGCGACGACTACAACCGCTTCATGCAGATCGTCGGCGAGTCGGGTGCGGGCGCCGTCGATGAGCGATTGCACACGGAGCGACTTGCGCCGTACCGCCGTGCGGATCTCGGCGCATTGCCCGATGCGGCGTTCGTGCTGCGAGACGGTGAGCCCTGGCTGGTCTTCGGCGACGAGCTCGTGCGCTGGAGCCCGGCCGGGTACACGGAGCGTGTCGGTCGGCCGAGAACCGGCGCAGCGACGGTGGTCACGCCACCGTCGCTGCTCGATGTTCTCCGCCACGGATTCACGGGGGTCGTCCCCCTCGTGCATCCGAGCGCTAGATGCCGCTGATGCGCTGAGGCTTCTGCCAGGCGGCGCGGATCAGCTCCGCTTCGGCCTCGACGAGGCCGAACTCCGGGCGGGGCTGGTCGGCGGAACGCTTGCGGCCGAGGCGCCGAGGCGCCGTCGTGTCCCACGAGAGACGGTTCATGCGTGCACCCCCTGTGTGCTGTCGGAGGGCGCCGGGGCCCTCGTGATGCTGATGTCACCGCTGACGGTCTTCGCACGGATCTCGACGAGCGGTCCATCGCCGGCCGGCACGTCTCCCGAGAGCTCGAGCTCCGAGCGGGTGTCACCGCTCACACTGTTGCAATCGAGAAAGACCTTCGAGCCGCGGCGGACGCCGATGGATACGTCGCCGGAGACGCTGTGCGCGGAAACAGTCCCGCGCATGACCGCGCCGTGATCCTGGTCGCCGCTGACAGTGCTGACGTTGACGTTGTCATAGGCCTCGCCGATCGTGACATCGCCGGACGCCGAGTTGAGGTTGACGGGGCCGCGCACGATGTCGATGTCGACGTCGCCCGAGGCCGTCTGGACCGAGACGCCGTCGCCTGCCTCGCGGACGGTCAGGTCTCCGCTCGCGCTCTTCACGTTGACGCCGCCGGTGACACGATCGGCCTCGACGTCGCCGGACGCGGTCTGCACGTTCAGGCCGCCGAGCACGCCACGGGCCACCACGTCTGCGGACTTCGTCTTCGTGCTCAGGCCCGACTCCTGCGGACAGCGAACGCGGCACGTGATTCCCTGGCTGCCGAAGATCTGGCCGAGGTTGAAGCCCCGCTTGTTCGGCACGTCGACGATCACCTGCGCCCGGCCCGCGTGCTCGCGCAGCTCGACCGTCGCGTCGTCGACGAGCCGCTGTGACTCCTCGTCGTGCGCGATCAGCTCGACCTCGACCCGGCCGTCGGCGTCCGCGTCGACAGTGACGTCTCCCGAGGCCAGCCTGATCTCCAGCTCTACCGGTCCTGTGACTTCGAATGACTTCTGCATGACGCTCCTTCCTAGCTCTGGGCGTAGCCCGACAGGCGCCTGCCGGTCACCTGTGCAGGGCGCGATTCGGTTGCGCGTGCGATCGCGCGCACGAGCCACGCGTTCGTCGAAACACCCTCACGGTCGGCCGCCTTCTCGACGGCGCCCTTGAGGGACTCGGGGAGGCGCAGGCTGATCCGCGCCGAGAGCTCCTCGCCGGCCAGCCCGGCGGCCTCGCCGGGAACGTCGACGAACACGAGCTCGGGCTCCTGGCCGGCGAGGCGAACCTCGATGTGGCCGGAGGGCAGCTTCGAGGACAGCTCCACCGCCACCTGCGAGAACAGGTCGAGCAGCTTCAGCCGCAGGCTGGAACCGAGTGCCTCGGTCAGGCGCTGCGCGACCTGCGCAGACCGCTCGTCGCCGAGCTCGCCGAGGTTCTGGAGGTCCTGCTGGAGGCCCTCGAGCACGATCGTCAGATTCATGATGATGTCACTATGACATCAATCTCGACATCTGTCAAACATCACTTGTGATGCGGGAACGCTGCCTTCGTGACCCCATGCCCTGAGCCAGAGCGCCAGAAACGGTCATGCGTCGTCGTCCTGCGCGTTGGACTAGGCTTGGCGCGGGTGCGCAGGGGATCGATCATTCAGCTCACCGCGATCGGGCTGGTCGCAGGTGCGATCTGCACCGCCGTTGCGCTGGCGATCCCGTGGCTCCCCGTGGCCGGCGGCGAGGAGGCGCGCCGGATCCACTTCGTCTACTGGTTCACGACGGTCATCTGCATCTGCGTCTTCTCGGTCGTCGCAGCCGTGCTCATCTACTCGATCTGGAAGTTCCGGGCCGGCCCGGACGACGATTCCGACGGGCCGCCCACCCACGGCCACACCAAGCTCGAGATCGTCTGGACGGCGATCCCGGCCGTGCTCGTCACCGCGATCTCGATCGTCAGCGCGATCGTGCTCGCCCAGAACGGCCACGCCGGCACCAACCCGCTGATCATCAAGGTCGACGCCCGCCAGTTCGCCTGGACGTTCACGTACCCGAACGGCAAGAGCTTCGGCTCGCTGACGCTCCCGCAGGGGCGACACGTCAAGCTCGACATCACGGCCGACGACGTCATCCATTCGTTCTGGGTGCCGCAGCTGTCGCAGAAACAGGACGCGGTGCCGGGCCAGCACAACTACCTCGTCATCACGCCCACCCACATCGCGACGTACCCCGTGATCTGCACCGAGCTCTGCGGGCTCGGTCACTCGCTGATGCGCAGCCACGTCGACATCCTCTCCGCCGGCCGACTACGCAACCTGGGTGAAGGCGGGCGGGAAGGCGAGCGCCGGTCCGCCCGGGCTCGCGGTCTTCCAGCAGAACGGCTGCGCGGGCTGCCACACGTTCAAGCCCGCCGGCGCGACCGGGACCGTCGGCCCGAACCTGGACAACCTGGCGCAGGAGGCTGCGCAGGCGCATCGCGGCGCTCTGAACGCGTTCATCGAGGAATCGATCGTGAAGCCGGACGCCTACATCGCACCGGGCTTCAGCGATCGAGATGCCGCACATCTTCGGCACGCAGATCCCGCCCGACAAGTTGAAGCAGCTCGTGCAGTATCTGGCCAAGGGGCCGAATCAATGACCGACGTCGCACACGCTCACGAACACGACCTCCATGCGGCGCCGCCGGCGCCGACCGGCTGGCATCGCTGGACCGCGCCCGGCTGGCTGCGGGTCCTGTGGGTGACGCCGCTCTTCTTCGCGTTCGGCTTCGGGCTGACGGTGCTCCTGCGCTGGTCCGCCGGCTGGGAGCCGTTTGCGAAGAGCTCGGTGATCGCAACCGTCGAGCTCGTCACCGTGCCGCTCGGGTTCCTCGTCGGGCTGGGCGGTTTCGACTACTGGGCCTACTACGCCTCCGGTCGTCCCACGCGTCCCGAGGACCACTCGGGGCACGGCGCACGGTCGTGGCGCGACTACTTCCGCATCAACACGGATCACAAGGTGATCGGGATCCAGTACGTCGTGACGACGATCATCTTCTTCTGCATCGGCGGCCTCCTGGCGATGCTCTTCCGCGCCGAGCTCGCGCAACCGGGCGACCAGTACTTCAACCCGCAGACGTTCAACGTGCTCGTCTCGAACCACGCGGCGCTGATGATCTTCCTCTTCGTGATCCCCGCGTTCGCCGGGCTCGGGAACTACGTGATCCCGTTGATGATCGGTGCCGCCGACATGGCGTTCCCCCGGTTGAACGCGCTGTCGTTCTGGCTGCTGCCGATCGCGGGCACGATGCTGCTGGTCGGCATGATCACCCCCGGCGGCGGCCCGTCGGCGGGGTGGACGTGCTACGCGCCGCTCTGCTCACATCAACCGTTCGGCCAGGTGTTCTTCAACATGGGAGTTCAGTGGGCGGGCGCGAGCTCGATCATGACCGCGCTCAACTTCCTGGTCACGATCATCACCATGCGGGCGCCCGGCATGACGTTCTGGCGCATGCCGCTCCTCGTCTGGGCCAACTTCACGACGAGCCTCCTCGTCGTGATCGCGACCCCGTTCATCGCCGGCTCGCAGTTCTTCGTCCTCTTCGACCGCGTGCTGCACATGAACTTCTTCGAGCCGGCGGGCGGCGGCTACGTGCTCGGCTACCAGCACATCTTCTGGTTCTACTCGCATCCAGCCGTCTACATCATGATGCTGCCCGGCTTCGGGATCATCAGCGAGGTGATCCCGGTGATGAGCCGCAAGCCCATCTTCGGCTACCGCCTGATGGCGTTGAGCCTGATGGCGATCCTCGTGCTGGGCTTCTCGGTCTGGGCGCACCACATGTTCGTCGCCGGCATGGCCGGATGGCTGCGCGTCCCGATGATGGTGACGTCGATGGTGATCGCGGTGCCCACAGGGATCAAGATCTTTTCGTGGCTCGCAACGATGTGGAACGGGCGAATCCACTTCAGGACGCCGATGTTGTTCGCCCTCGGCTTCCTCTCGATGTTCGTGATCGGCGGGCTCTCCGGCATCTACCTCGCCTCCGTCCCGATCGACATTCACGCCTCGGACACGTACTTCATCGTCGCGCACATCCACTACGTGCTCTTCGGCGGCTCGGTCTTCACGATCTTTGCCGGGATCTACTACTGGTTCCCGAAGATGACCGGGCGGATGTACAACGAGCGGCTTGGGCAGTTGCATTTCTGGCTGACGTTCATCGGCTTCAACCTGACGTTCTTCCCGATGCACTACATCGGGCTGCAGGGGATGCCGCGCCGCGTCGCCGACTACGCCCCGCGCTTCGCCGACATCAACCTCTTCATCTCGATCGCGTCCTTCGGGCTCGGTGCGTCGACGCTCGTCTTCCTCTACAACATGATCAACTCGTGGGCGCACGGTCCCGCCGCGCCGAGCAACCCCTGGCGCGCTCTGACCCTCGAGTGGCAGGTCAGCTCGCCGCCGCCGACCTTCAACTTCGACGAGATCCCACAGGTCGTCGGGAATCCGTACGAATACGGCGTGCCCGGTGCCAAGCACGCGATTCTCGGCGTGCCCAGCCCGGTTCCCGTTCCCGGCGACCCGGTCGGAGCCGACTGATGCCGCACATCCTGGTGATCGCGAACGAAACGGTTGCGTCGCAGACCCTGCTCGACGCGGTGCGCGCCGAAGCGGGCGGCGACGACCGTGTCACGGTGATCGCGCCGGTGAACGAGCCGAACCAGGGATACGTCGTCTACGACGACACGCGCCGCGCCTCGGCCGGCCGGCGGCTCGAGAAGACGCTGAAGGCGCTTCGCGAGGCCGGACTGCCGGCTCAGGGCTTCGTCGTCGAGACCGGCCCGGTCCAGGCGGTGAAGGACGCGCTGGCGCAGCTCGAGCCCCCCGTCGACGAGATCGTCGTCGCCACGCACGGAGTCGAGCGCTCCGGGTGGATGCGACGCGATGTCGTCGGCGACATCGAGCGGACCGCGGGCGTTCCTGTGCTGCACGTCGTCGTCGAGCCGGTGGTCGAAGGCGAGACGAACGTGCTCGTGATCGCGAACCAGACCGTCGTCTCGGAGCAGCTGCTCGAGCGGATTCGCGCGCGCGCCGCCGAGAGCCCTGCGAGTTTCCTGATCGTTGCTCCGCAGAGCGACGACGACCAGCACGACGACGCCGACAGGCGGCTGCGCCGCGCACTCACGGAGCTGCGCGGAGCCGGTATCGATGCCCACGGGCAGGTCGTGCACCCGGATCCGTACACCGCCGCCCGCCATGTCGTCAACGACGAACGCGTGGACGAGATCATCGTGTCCACGTTCCCCGGCGAGCGCAGCGGCTGGCTTCGCCGCGACCTCGTCCAGAGGTTGCGCAAGGACACGGGCCTGCCCGTCGAGCACGTGGTCGCGACGTCATGACGGCAGCGGCCGAGGCGCACGAGCAGCACGGACCGCCGCCGGTCCACTACAGCTCGCGGGTCTCCCCGCTCGTGCTCGGCATGTTCCTCTTCATCGCGTCGGAGATCATGCTCTTCGGCTCGTTCTTCACCGTGTACTTCTTCGACCGCGTGGTCAACAACGGAGTCGACGGGGTCTGGCCGCCCGACGGCTACCAGCGCCCGGCTTTCGTTGCAGGCATCAACACGCTGATCCTCGTCAGCTCGAGCTTCACGATGCACTGGGCGGACACGTCGATCAAGAAGGGCGATCGCAAGGGCCTCTGCGCCGGCATGGTGCTCACGTTCCTGCTCGGTCTCACGTTCCTGCTCACGCAGATCATCGAGTACCACCGGATCGGCTTCAACACGAGCGACACGTCGTTCGCCGCCACGTTCTTCGGTCTCACCGGCCTGCACGGCGCGCACGTGTTCGTCGGCCTGACGATTCTCGGCGTCATGACCGTCAGGGCGTTCCGGGGGCAATTCTCGCCGGAGCACCATCACGGCATCGAGCTCGGCGGCATCTACTGGCATTTCGTCGACGTCATGTGGATCGTCGTCTACGTGACGGTGTACCTCCTCTAGCGCCGTGCGGAACCCCCTCCGGAGCGAAGGCGATGCGTTCCGGTTCGTTCTTCTGACGATCGGCTATTTCGCCCTGATCGTGATCGGCTCGGCGATCAACTCGTGGGTCGGTTTCGCGGTGTTCCTCGTGCTCACGGCGGTGGCGTTGTGGGCGGTTCTGCGCCGTCGCGAGGCCGAGGCGCCGGTGCAGCAGGCGCCTGCCCCAAGCCCGCCGGATGAGCTGCGCATCCTCGTCGTCGCGAACGAGACCGTCGGCGGGCCCGAGCTCCTGTCGGAGATCCGTGCCCGCTCGGAGGCCGGCAGGGCGTCCGTTCTGGTCGTGTGCCCGGCGCTCAACTCGCCTCTCCGGCACTGGGTCTCGGACGAGGATCAAGCCCGCGCCGCCGCCGGTGAGCGCCTCGACGCGAGCCTGGCCGCGATGCGCGCCGCCGGGCTCGACGCCACCGGGGAGATCGGTGACGGGGATCCGATCCAGGCGATCGAGGATGCCCTGCGCACGTTTCGTCCGGACGAGCTGATCATCTCGACCCATCCGGCCGGGCGTTCGCACTGGCTCGAGCGCGGCGTCGTCGAGAAGGCGCGCGAGCGCTTCGCCCTCCCCGTCACGCATGTGGTCGTGGACCTCGATGCTTGAGGTGCCCGCCCTGACCGTCGAGCAGGTGGATCCGCTACCGCTGCGTGCCGAGCTGCGGGAGGTCCATCGGGCCGCGCTCGGTGCGGGCGCATTGTCCGACGACTGGGCGGCGAACCGGCTCGCGGCGCATGTCGAGCGCGACGACTTCGTCTTCCTCGTCGCCCGCGGCGGCACGGAGATCGCCGGCTTCGGGTACGGCTACACGGGTGCCTACGAGCAGTGGTGGACGGAGCACGTCGCCCGTTCGTTCTCCGCGGCGCAGCGCGAACAGTGGCTCGACCCGCCGCACTTCGAGATCGTCGAACTGCACGTGCGGCCGTCCTGGCAGCGGCGCGGCGCGGGCAGTGCGCTGCTCGCGCAGCTGTTGAGCCGCCAGCCCCACGACCGGGCATTGCTCTCCACGCAGACCGGGTCGAAGAAGGCGCGCAGCTTCTATGCGAAGAACGGCTGGATCGAGCTCGCGGACGTGGACTTCGGCAGGAACTATCCGCCGTATCTCGTGCTCGGCAAGCGCCTAGTTGGTGTCTGACACCGAAGGTGTCAGACACCTTTCGACCGCCGGACAACGTCCGGCGGACTGCCTCATTTCCCGGCGACCGAGCTGACGTAGGCGGCAACTGCCGCGATCTGCGCCGGGCTCAGTGTTCCCTTGAACGCGGGCATCGCGCCGCCGCCGACCTGGACCTGGTGCGAGACGGTTGCAGCCGACGGCTTGAGCTGGTCGAGATTCGGCCCGACGTTGCCCGTCGAGCCCGCGTCCTTCAGTGTGTGGCAGCCGCCGCAGCCGGCCGACGCGAAGACCTGCTTGCCGGCCGCGGTGGGCGAACCGCCGCCGGAGGTCGTCGTCGCCGAGGTTGTCGTCGTCGGCGGCGGAGTCGTGTTGGCGGCTTTCACGCCGCAGGTCGGGTTCGCGGCGCACAGGGCGATGTAGACGGCGACATCGTCGGCGTCGCTCCCCTCGACCAGGGTTGCCGGCATGGGCGGCTCCGGGTAGGCGATCTGCCCCCGGACCAGGTCGGCCATGGTCTGCTGCGAGAACCCTTGTGCCTTGTCGGAGGCGAACGCGTCGTCGAGGTTCGGTCCGACCGTGCCCGTCGAGCCTGCGTTCGCGAGCGTGTGACACGAGGCGCACTTCGACAGGAACAGGGTCTTGCCCTGGCTCGGGTCGCCCGAGGTGACGCGCTTGACGGCACCGCAGCCGGCTGCGGTGAACGCAGCGAGCAGAACAGCGGCGAGAGCGAGGAGTCGGCGCGCGGTCAGGGTCGGCTCGGGGTCAGGGTCGGCTCGGGATCAGGGGGTCGGCTGCGAGACGCCGTCGAGCTTCGAGATCGCCTCGTCGCGCGTGGTGTGAATCGCAAAAACGCGGTCGAGGCCCGTGATCTCGAAGATCTTCGTGATGTTGCGGTCGCTGCAGACGAGCGAGAGCTGGCCGCCGTTCGTCCGCAGCCGCTTGACGCCTCCGACGAGCACGCCGAGCGTGGTCGAGTCGATGAAGGTGGTCGACGAGAAGTCGACGATCACCTGTTTGCCGCCCTGCCCGATCACCTCGAGCAGTTGCTGCTTGAACTCCGGTGCCGTGTACAGATCGACCTCGCCGGCGAGCGAGATGATGTAGGCGTCGTCGGAGAGCTGCTCGGTCTTGATGTCGAAGTTCATCTGGTCCCCCGGAACCGTCAGTGGCGGGCCGCTGCGGCGTGAGTCTAACCGGCGGTCGCGCCAGAGGCGCCGGCAGCCGCCTGGGCCTTGAGCGCCTTCAGCGCCTGCTTCACCTGCGGCGCGAGCGGATCCGTCGGCGCGAGCTTCAGGAACGCCGTCAGAGCCTTGATCGCCGTCGGTGTGTCCTGGGCGGCCTGAGCCGCCTGGCCGAGCTGGATCTGCGACGTCGCGTCCTTCGGGTTCAGGACCACGAGCCGCTGGTAGGCGCTCTCGGCGCTGCGCTGGGCGCCCTGGTAGTTCGCATACGCGGTCTGCTGCCTGGCGGCCGAGAGGCTCGCGACTGCGGCCGAGATCGGGTCACGCAGGGCCGCTGGGCTGGCGAACGCCTGGCCGAAGGGGGTTGTCGAAGGCGGTCCGAAGGCCGACGCGGGCGATTCCTGCTCCGCCATCTGCTGCTGGGCGGCGGAGTAGTCGTTCGAGTAGTTGGTCGCGAGCGTGCCGTACTGGGATGCGAGCTCGGCGAGCGCGCCCTGATCCTTCGGGCGCAGTGTCGTGTAGCGCTCGAGGGCGGTCACCGCCTCCTGCGTCCGCTGCTTCTGCTCGAGCGCCGTCGCGAGATTGCGCCAGGCCGTCGGGTTGTTCGGAGTCTTGACGGTCTTCTTCTGGAGGCTCGAGATCGACGAACCGCCGTTGTTGCCGAAGTGGAAGGCGTTCTGGAGCGCGTCGCTGATCCCGGTCGAGCCGGAGCCGACGCCGAAGAAGACGAACCCGAGCGCGAAGACGACCGCCAGCAGCACGAAGGCCCACTTCGCGTGCACCCTGAGGCGCTGGAAGAAGAGCTCCTCCTGCCACTGCGGCGGCTTCTGCTTGTGTGGAGTCGCCGCTACGGTCGAAGCGCGAGCATTTTGCGCCGGGCGGCGCTTGCGGTGCTGCGTACCTCTCGCCACTGCTGCTCCTCGTTTCCCTTCCGATAGCGGGTGTCGCCGTCGACGATCGTTTCGAGCACTCGTTCCGGTGAGCCGCCGAAGACGACTGCCGCCGCGGGGTCCTCGACCGGGTGGTAGAGGCTGCCCGCAAGCGACACGACCGCCAGGTCGGCGCGCTTGCCGGGGGTCAGGGTACCCACCCGGTCGTCGATTCGCAGAGCGCGGGCCGCGTCGCTCGTGGCGAGCCGCAGCGCGTCCGACGCCGAGAGGGCTTCCGGGCGCCGCTCGAGCGCGCGTGCGGCGTAGACGGCCGCGCGCATCTCCTCGAAGACGTCGAACGATGGTGTCGACGCCGGCGAGTCGGTGCCGAGCCCGACCACGCTGCCCGCAGCCCGCAGCGCCGCGACCGGCGCAACCCCGCATCCGAGCAGCGCGTTCGAGCGCGGGCAGTGCGCGATCGGGACGCCGCGCTCGCCGAGCAACTCGATCTCGTCGCCCGAGACATCGACGCAGTGGGCGCAGAGGAGGTCCGGCCCGAGCACCTCTGCCAGCGAGGCAACGGCGCGTTTCCCGGTCGGCGGAACGAGGATCGGGATCCCCTCGAGCACGCCGGTCCCGTGCTGGAGCCACTCGTTCTCGCCGGCGCTCTCGGCGAGATGCGTGCCCACGGGGATGCCGAGCGACAGGCACCACCGGTACGTCTCCAGCGAGCAGGTGTACGGCGCGTGCGGCGAGACGCCGATCGTGACCAGCGGCGTCTCCTCGACGAGCGCCCGCTTCTCCTCGAAGGACCGTCGCGCGTCCTCCGGATCGTCCGCGAACACCTCGAGGTAGACAGTTGCGCGCAGCCCGAGCTCCGCGGCTGCGACCGCGGCCGCGCCCGAAAAGCTGTAGTCCGCCGTCGTCGTGATCCCGGTCCGAAACGAATCGGCGACACCGCAGCGGGCGATCGCGACCATGTCCTCGGCCTCGAGGCGCCGCTTGCGCTCGACGTGGGTTCGGAGCCATTGCCCGAACGGAGCGCCGTCCCCGAAGCCTGCGTAGACCGCGTACTCGAGATGCGAGTGCGCGTTGACGAAGCCCGGCAGGATCACCGAGTCGCTGTAGTGGCTCTCCGCGCGTCCCGCCTCGACGGCGACGATCCGGCCGCCCTCCCAGCGAACGCGCCCGCCTTCGATCGGCGGCCCGTCGCCGGGCAGCACCCAGTCCGCGGAGACCTCGGTCATGTGGTGCCGGCGGCGGCGGTGGCGCGTGCGGAGCGCCGGTCGAGCAGCACGGAGAGCCAGATCGACAGCTCGTAGAGAATGATCAGCGGGACCGTTTCGAAGAAGGTCGTCACCGGATCGACGCCCGGCAGCGCCACACCGATGCAGGCCACGATGAAGTAGCCGATGCGCCGGTTCCGGCGCAGCTTCGCGGTGCTGACGATCCCCAGCCGGGTCAGCCCGATCACGAACAGCGGCAGCTCGAACACGATCGCCATCGCCACGAGCACCTTCGTCGCGAACGTGATGTACGGCTTCGCCTGGATCTGCACGTCGTAGAGCGATGAGTCGAAGTTCGTCAGGAACTTCGCGGCGGCCGGCAGCGCGACGTAATAGCCGAAGAGCACCCCGGTGATCATCAGGGCAGTGGCGAGGAAGACGAACGCCTTCAACATCCGCTCGTGCGGGGTCTCGACCGCGGGGATGAAGAATGCCCACGCCTGCCAGAGAATGATCGGGATCGCGAGCAGGAAACCGAGGTAGAGGCTGACCCACACCGAGGTCATGAACGGCTCGCCGATGCCGAGCGTCAGGAGCTGCTGGTGTTGCGGCGGCAGCTGGTCGGTCAGGGCGCGGATGACGCGGTCGTGCACGATGAACGCCGCGATCCACCCGACCACGACAGCGCCGATGCAGACGAAGAGTCGCTGACGCAGCTCCTCGAGATGCTCGACGAGTGTCGCCTCCTCGCCGTGCGCAAGGCGGCGAGGCGGGCGCCAGAACCGCACCCGCATGCTCGGCTAGTGAACGGTTTCGTTCTCGCGGGGCGGCGCAGGGGTACTGGTGTCCTGCGTTCCCACGGGCAGCTGGGTCGTCTGGACGGGCTCGGGCTTGTCGTGCCCCGTCACCGAATCCTTGAATTCCCGCATCCCGCTGCCGAGGGAGCGTCCGATCTCCGGGAGCCGCTTGGCGCCGAAGAGGAGGAGGGCGAGCAGGAGCAAGCCTGCGATCTCGAGCGGACCAATGTTGGACATGCGTCCAGCGTACCAGCGTTTAGCGGCCGGCCCGGGCGGAAAACCAAGTGTTAACCTCGGCCTGCGCGGCCCTCTGGGCTACGATGAGCCTGAACGTGAGCGGGCCACGAGGCCCGTTCTGGACGCCCTTCTAGGACTCGGAG
The DNA here is from genome assembly GCA_963779535.1 of uncultured Thermoleophilia bacterium. Taxonomy (GTDB): domain Bacteria; phylum Actinomycetota; class Thermoleophilia; order Gaiellales; family Gaiellaceae; genus PALSA-600. The sequence continues at coordinate 348,617 of CAVZYP010000009.1, forward strand.
ACCATGGCCAAGCTCGAGCTGAAGCAGTTGCACGTCGCACTGGAGGACGGAACGGAGATCGTCAAGGGTGTCGATCTCACGGTCGCCTCCGGCGAGGTGCACGCGATCATGGGCCCGAACGGGTCGGGAAAGTCGACGCTCGCCTACGCGATCGCCGGCCATCCGGCCTACGAGATCACCAGCGGGCGGATCCTGCTCGACGGCAAGGACATCACCGAGGCCGGCGCCGACGAGCGCGCCCAGGCCGGGCTGTTCCTCGCCTTTCAGTATCCGCATGCGATTCCGGGCGTCACGGTGACGAACTTCCTGCGTCAGGCGTTGAACGCGGTGCGCAAGGCCCGGAACGGCGGGGTCGACGACCCGATGCCGGTGCCGGAGTTCCGCAAGCTCTTCCTCGCGAAGATGGACGATCTGAAGGTCAGCCGCGAGCTCGCCTCGCGCTATCTCAACGACGGGTTCTCCGGCGGAGAGAAGAAGCGCGTCGAGATCCTGCAGATGGCGATGCTCCAGCCGAAGATCGCGGTGCTCGACGAGACCGACTCGGGCCTCGACATCGACGCGCTGAAGGTCGTCGCCGAGGGCGTGCAGCAGCTGGTCGGCCCCGACATGGGCGCCCTCGTGATCACGCACTACAACCGCATCTTGAAGTACATCAGCCCGGATTTCGTGCACGTGTTCGTCGACGGCAAGATCGTCGAGGAGGGAGGCCCTGAGCTCGCAGAGAAGCTCGAGGTCTCCGGGTACGTCCAGTGGGAGAAACCGAAGGAAGAGGCTGCTTGATGGCACAGACTGAATCCGAGATCGTTCAGGAGATCGGTGCCGACTACGGCGCGAAGTACGGCTTCTCCAACCCGGACGAGGCGAAGGACTACTTCTTCAAGAGCGGCCGCGGGCTCTCGCACGAGCTCGTCGACGCGATCTCGGCGCACAAGAACGAGCCCGACTGGATGCGCAAGTTCCGCCACAAGTCGCTGGACTACTTCCTCGCGCGGCCGATGCCGACCTGGGGCGGAATGCCGTCGCTGACCGAGATCGACTTCGAGAACATCTTCTACTACATCAAGCCGACCGAGAATCAGGCCAACTCGTGGGAAGACCTCCCCGCCGACATCAAGGACACGTGGGACAAGCTCGGCATCCCGGAGGCGGAGAAGAACTACCTCGCCGGCGTCGGTGCGCAGTACGAGAGCGAGGTCGTCTACCACAAGCTGCAGGAGAGCCTCACTGCGCAAGGCGTGATCTTCCTCGACACGGACACGGCGCTCCGCGAGCACGAGGATCTCTTCAAGCAGTACTTCGGGACGATCATCCCGCAGAACGACAACAAGTTCGCCGCGTTGAACAGCGCCGTCTGGTCGGGCGGCTCGTTCATCTACGTGCCGAAGGGCGTGAGGATCGAGTTGCCGCTCCAGGCCTACTTCCGCATCAACGCGGAGAACATGGGCCAGTTCGAGCGCACGCTCATCCTCGTGGATGAGGACGCGTACGTGCACTACGTCGAGGGCTGTACCGCGCCGATCTACTCGAGCGACTCGCTGCACAGCGCGGTCGTCGAGATCGTCGTCAAGAAGGGCGGACGCTGCCGCTACACGACGATCCAGAACTGGTCGAACAACGTCTACAACCTCGTCACGAAGCGCGCGATCGCGGAGGAGAACGCGACGATGGAGTGGGTCGACGGGAATCTCGGCTCCAAGCTGACGATGAAGTACCCGGCGATCTGGCTGACCGGCAAGGGCGCGCACGGCGAGGTGCTGTCGATCGCGTTCGCCGGCAGGGGCCAGCATCAGGACGCGGGTGGCAAGTGCGTCCATATCGCTCCGAAGACGACGAGCGTCATCACCTCGAAGTCGATCTCGAAGAACGGCGGCCGCGCCGGCTACCGCGGGCTGCTCGAGGTCGCGAAGGGTGCCAAGGGATCACGTTCTAAGGTCGTCTGCGACGCGCTGATCCTCGACGACGAGTCGCGCTCCGACACGTATCCGTACATTCGCATCGACGAGAACGACGTCGACATCGGACACGAGGCCACGGTCTCGAAGATCGGCGAGGAGCAGCTCTTCTATCTCATGTCGCGTGGTCTCTCCGAGTCGGATGCGTCCGCAATGGTCGTCAGCGGCTTCGTCGAGCCGATCACGAAGGAGCTGCCGCTCGAGTACGCCGTCGAGATGAACCGCCTGATCCAGCTCCAGATGGAGGGGTCGGTTGGTTGAGGACCACGCAGCTTGATCGTCGAGCGGACGGACTTCATCTCGGTGCCCGTCACCGATATGGAGCGGTCGAGGGCCTTCTACGGTGAGACGCTCGGCCTCGAGCTGGTCGTTCACGGTGAGGACCAGGGCTTTCCGGAGTATCAGCTCGGCGAGAACATCAGCCTCTATCTCCTGGACATGAAGAACATCGGCTCCGAGTTCACCGCGCCGCACACCGCGTCGATCGCGTTCCGGGTGCCGGACGTCGAGGAGACGCGCCGCGAGCTCGAGGCCAAGGGCGTCGCGTTCGACGGCGACACGCTCGACACGACGGTCTGTCACATGGCGTTCTTCCGCGATCCCGACGGGAACGCGTTGATGCTGCATCGCCGCTACGCCCCTCCGGCATGACGACGCTGACACGCACGCAGGCCGCGAAGCGGTTCGCAGAGCTGCCCCTGCCGTCCACCAAGGACGAGCACTGGCGCTTCACCGACCTGCGCGGCTTCGACCCGCAAGAGGTGTCTGACACCGTTCCTGTGTCTGACACCAAGCCGGCTCTCGAGCTCGACGTCGCCGCGCGTGCGCGCGTCACCGAGAGCGGGATCGAGATCGTCTCGGCGCCCGAGGGCGTTCGCTTCGAGCTCTTGCCGCGGGACTACGCGGCCACCTTGATCCCCGACGACGACCGGTTCGCCGCCGAGAACCTCGCGCACTGGGAGCATGGTCTCCTCGTGCACGTCGCGAAGGACGTCGAGCTCGAGAAGCCCCTCTACGTGCAGGTGACCTCCGCCGGCGGCACACTCTTCTGGCGCATGGTCGTGATCGCCGAGGAGGGCGCGCGCTTCTCTTTGATCGAAGACCTCTCGTCGGCGGCGCCCGAGACGGAGGCATACACCAATGCCGTCGTCGAGCTGTTCGTCCATCCGGCTGCCAAGATCGAGTACGTCTCGCTGCAGAACCTGTCGCGCCAGACCTGGCATTTCGGCCGCTACAAGGCGTGGCTCGAGCGCGACTCCGAGCTCGACTGGGTGATCGGCGGCTTCGGCTCGAAACGCGGCAAGGTGTGGATCGAGAACGACCTCGCCGGCCCCGGTGCGACCTCGCGCGTCACCGGGGCGTACTTCGCCGACGGTGACCAGCATCTCGACTACGACACGTTCCAGGAGCACATCGCGCCGAACACCGAGAGCGACTTCGCGTTCAAGGGCGCGCTCCGTGAGAACGCGAGCGCGGTCTGGCGGGGGATGATCCGGGTCGAGGAGCAGGCGCAGAAGACGAACGCCTACCAGGAGAACCGCAACCTGCTGCTCTCCGACAAGGCCCACGCAGATTCGATCCCTGGCCTCGAGATCATGGCCAACGACGTGCGCTGCACCCATGGTGCGACGCTCGGCCGGATCGACCGTGAAGAGCTCTTCTACCTGATGGCGCGCGGCCTGAGCCGGGCGGAGGCCGAGCGTCTGATCGTGCGCGGGTTCTTCCAGGACGTGCTCGACCGCATCGAGCTGGTGCCGGTGCGCGACGCGCTCGGCGCCGCGCTCGAGGCCCGCATCCCCCAGGCCTGAGGGCGGGAGACTGGCGCCCACCGGGGCGATCTGTCAGCATTCAGCGTTCCACGAGCAAAGGAGCAGTTCATGCTCGGTCGCAGAGTCGCTCTTGCCATCGCCCTCATCGCCGTCGTCGGGTTCAGCGGCGGGGCCGCCGTCGCCGCGACCCATCAGAGCCCGCACACGTTGCAGCCTCCGAAGCTCCTTCCGATGAAGCAGCAGGCGACGAACTGGCACGTCACGCATCACTACTGCCACAAGGACGGCGCGATCTCGGCGTCGCTCTAGCCCTCGTCGAGTCGCCGTTCGAGCTCCGCGAGCCGGTCCTCGATCTGCGCGAGCCGCTGGTCGACCGTGGCCCGCTCGGCTGCAGGTGCCGGCGCTTCCGGGGTGCGCTCGTCGGCGAGCAGGTGCCCCCATCGTTCCTCGCGCTGCCCGGGTTGGCGGGGCAGGAGCCGAACGAGCTCCCGCTCGTCGAGTCGGGCGAGCACCGAAGCGACATCGTCGGTCGAGGCGAAGTGATGGAGCCGCTCGGTGCGCGTTTTCAGCTCCGCGACGGTCTGTGTGCCGCGGAGCATCAGGACAGCGAGGATCGACACCTCCGACGGCATGAGGTCGAGCGCCTCCGAGAAGAGCTGCCGGTACTTCGGGGTGCGCGAGCCCGGGCCGGTCGCAAGACGTGCCCAGCCGAGCGTGCCGAGGCTCTGCGCTGCTCCGCGCACCTGTGACTCGTCGAGCTCGAGGACAGGGTCGCGGTTCGTCGCCTGATTGCACGCGAGGCGCAAGGCGTTCAGCGTCAGGGGGTACTGCTCCGGCGTCGTCCGCTGCTTCTCGATCAGGCAGCCGAGGACGCGCAGCTGAACAGGATCGAGCCGGTGCGTCACGCCCGGACGAGCGGCTTGTACTTGATCCGGTGTGGCTCGAGCGCTTCCGGCCCGCGCGTCTCGCGGACCCAGTCTGCGTACTCGGCCCAGTCGCCTTCGAACCACGTCACCTCGCTGTCGCCCTCGAAGGCGAGGATGTGCGTGGCGACGCGGTCGAGGAACCAGCGATCGTGGGTGATCACCACGGCGCAGCCGGCGAAGTCGAGGAGCGCATCCTCGAGCGCGCGCAGCGTGTCGACGTCGAGATCGTTGGTCGGCTCGTCGAGCAGGAGGACATTGCCGCCGCTCTTCAACATCTTGGCCAGGTGCACTCGGTTGCGCTCGCCGCCGGACAGCTTGCCCACCGGCTTCTGCTGGTCACCGCCCCGAAAGTTGAACCACGATGTGTACTGCCGCGAGTTGATCTCCTTCTTGCCGAGCAAGATGATGTCCTGGCCGCCCGAGATCTCCTTCCACACGGTGCTCTTGGGATCGAGGCTCGCGCGTGATTGATCGACGTACCCGAGCTGGACTGTGTCGCCGATCCGCAGCTCTCCCGCATCGGGCGTCTCCTCGCCGGCGATCATCCGGAAGAGGGTCGTCTTCCCGGCGCCGTTCGGGCCGATCACACCGACGATGCCGGCGGGCGGCAGTGAGAACTCGAGGTTCTCGAACAGGAGCCGGTCGCCGAAGCCCTTGGAGACGCCCTTCGCCTCGATCACCACGTCGCCGAGCCGGGGGCCGGGCGGGATGTGGATCTCGACCTTGTCCAGGCGGACCTCGTCTTCCTCGGCGAGCAGCTTCTCGTAGGCGCCGAGGCGCGCCTTCGACTTCGCATGGCGTGCCTTGGGCGCCAGGCGCACCCATTCGAGCTCGCGGGCGAGCGTGCGCTGCCGCGCGGAGGACTGCTTCTCCTCGATCTGCAGCCGAGCCTGCTTCTGTTCGAGCCAGCCCGAGTAGTTCCCTTCGTAGGGGATGCCCCGGCCGCGATCGAGCTCGAGGATCCAGCCGGCGACGTTGTCGAGGAAGTACCGGTCGTGCGTCACGGCGACGACGGTGCCCTTGTACTCGGCGAGGAACCGCTCGAGCCAGAACACCGACTCCGCGTCCAGATGGTTCGTCGGCTCGTCGAGGAGCAGGAGGTCGGGCGCGCTCAGGAGCAGGCGGCAGAGCGCGACGCGGCGGCGCTCGCCGCCCGAGAGCGACGTGACGTCCCGGTCGCCCTCCGGCAGCCGGAGCGCGTCCATCGCGTGGTCGAGCTGTTCTTCGAGCTGCCATGCGCCCCGGCGGTCGACCTGGTCCTGCACCTTGGCCTGCTCGGCCAGCAGCGCGTCGAAGTCGGCGTCGGGCTCGGAGAACTGCGCGGAGATCTGGTTGAAGCGGTCGAGCAGGTCGCGCAGCTCCCGCACGCCGTCCTCGACGTTCTCGCGCACGGTCTTCGCGGGGTCGAGCTCGGGCTCCTGTTCCAGCAGGCCGACGCTCGCGTTCGGTGCCAGTTCGGCGACGCCCGAGGACGGTTCCTCCTTGCCCGCCATGATGCGCAGCACGGTCGACTTGCCGGCACCGTTCGCGCCGAGCACGCCGATCTTCGCGCCGGGGAAGAACGACAGGGAGATGTTCGCCAGCACCTGACGGTCGGCGCCGTAGAACTTGTCGACCCTGTACATCGTGTAGATGTATTCAGCACTCACGGATTGGCCACGATACCCACACCGCGAGCGGCCGCCGCCTGGAGCCACCTCGGCTTGCAAACCCGCCTAGCTACTCTTCCCGGGTGGCCGTGACCAGCCCAAGGCTCGATGCGCAGAAGCTGCGCGCCGACTTCGCCGTCTTCGACGAGCTGACCAACGGCCGGCCGGTCGCGTATCTCGATTCGGCCTCGTCGACCCAGAAGCCGCGCCAGGTGCTCGATGCGATGCGCGAGTTCTACGAGCATTCGTACGCAAACGTCCATCGTGGTGTCTACACGCTCGCCGAGCGCTCGACGGCCGGGTACGAGGGCGCGCGCGAGAAGGTGCGCGCGTACATCAACGCGCCGTCGAATCGTGAGGTGATCTTCACGCGCAGCTCGACCGAGGCGCTGAATCTGATCGCCTACGCGTGGGGGCTCGAGAACCTCGGGCCCGGCGACGTCGTCGTGATCACCGAGCTGGAGCACCATGCGAACTTCGTGCCGTGGCAGTTCATGGCGAAGAGGACCGGCGCGCAGTTCGCGCACATCCCGATCGACGATTACGGCGAGCTGCAGCTCGACACGCTGGACGAGATCGCCAGCCGCGGGAACGTGAAGGTGGTCGCGAACAACCTCGTCTCGAACACGCTTGGAACGATCAACCCGGTCGAGAAGCTCGCGGCGTGGGCGCACGAACAGGGCGCGATCATGGTGGTCGACGCCGCACAGGCAGCGCCGCACAGGCACATCGACGTACAGGCGCTCGGCTGCGACTTCCTGGCGTTCTCGTCGCACAAGCTGTGCGGCCCGTCGGGCGTCGGAGCCCTCTGGGGACGCCGTGAGCTGCTCGAGGAGATGCAGCCGTTCAACTTCGGTGGCGAGATGATCCGCTCGGTCGCTCTCGACCGCACCAGCTGGAACGAGCTGCCGTACAAGTTCGAGGCCGGCACACCGGCGATCGCCGAGGCCTACGGGTTCGGCGTCGCGCTCGACTACGTCTCCGAGATCGGTCTGGGCGCGATCGAGGCGCACGAGCACGAGCTCGTCGTCAGCGCGATGGAGCAGCTCGGCGAGATTCCCGGCGTGCGCATCTTCGGGCCGCCTGCCGATCGCCGAACCGGAATCGTCAGCTTCGAGCTCGAGAACGTGCATCCGCACGACGTTGCGCAGATCCTCAACTGGGAGGGCGTCGCCGTCCGCGCCGGCCACCACTGCACGCAGCCGCTGATGACCCGCCTCGGCGTCGCGGCGACGACGCGCGCGAGCTTCTACCTCTACTCGATCGAAGAGGACGTCGACCGTCTGATCGCCGGCCTGCTCAAGGTGAAGGACACCTTCTCGTGAGCGAGCGTCGGCGTAGGCTCGACGGAGCCGACCAGAGAGCGCAGGTGCCGGCTTTGCCGGCGCCGGAGCGGGAAGCGAGTTCGCTCGGATGAGCGAGCGTCGGCGTAGGCTCGACGGAGCCGACCAGAGAGCGCAGGTGCCGGCTTTGCCGGCGCCGGAGCGGGAAGCGAGTTCGCTCGGATGAGCGAACTCGAGCAGATGTACAGAGAGGTGATCCTGGATCACTACAAGTCGCCGCGCGGCCACGGGCTGCTCGAGCACCCGGATGCGCAGGCCGAGGGGCAGAACCCGCTCTGCGGCGACGAGGTGACGATCTCGGTCAAGTTCGGCGAGGACGGCGAGACGATCGAGGCCGTCGGCTTCGACGGCCGTGGCTGCGCCATCTCCCAGGCGGCCACGTCGATGCTCACCGAGCTCGTCAAGGGGCGGACGGCGACCGAGGTCGCGGCGCTGCCCAAGGAGGACCTGCTGGAGGAGATCGGCATCCCGCTGACGCCGATCCGCCTCAAATGCGCGATCCTCGGGCTGGGCGTGCTCAAGGTCGCTCTGCACAAGGCCAAGGGAACGCCGCTCCCTGCCGAATGGCAGAACCTGGGCGACGACCTGCAGTTCGACTAGTGGCGAAGATCGATGTCGCGCCGCTCGGGGAGTTCGGCCCGGGCTCGGTCAAGATCGTCACGCTCGGGTGGACGTCGATCGGTGTCTACAACTGCCAGGGCAAGCTCTACGCGCTCGAGGATCGCTGTTCCCACGACGACGGCCCGCTCTGCGAGGGCGAGTGGGACGAAGATCTCTGCCGGGTGATCTGCCCACGCCACGGCTCGGCGTTCGACCTCGAGACCGGCTCGCCGCTCTCCCTGCCGGCGTATGAGCCGGTCGAGACGTACCCGGTCGTCGTCGAGGACGGCGTCGTCAAGGTGGAAGTCGCATAGAACGCTGCTGGGAAACGACGGACGAGCGGTACAACGCCTACCACGACGAGGAGTGGGGCCGCCCCGTCCGGGACGAGCGGGGTCTGTACGAGCGGCTCTGCCTCGAGGGCTTTCAGTCGGGCCTGTCCTGGCTGACGATCCTGCGCAAGCGGGAGGGCTTCCGGGCCGCCTTCGAGGGCTTCGACCCCGAGCGGGTCGCGGCGTTCGGCGAACGCGACGTCGCCCGGCTGTTGGCAGACGCCTCGATCGTCCGCCACCGCGGCAAGATCGAGGCGACGATCGCGAACGCGCGGGCGACGGTCGCCCTGCGCGAGACCGAGCCGCTGCACGAGCTCTTCTGGGCGTATGCGCCGGAGTGGCACGACGTCCCACGGAGCCCCACGGACTGGCAGGGCTCGACGCTCGAGTCGGCCGCCCTCTCCAAGCGGCTCAAGCAGGCGGGCTTCCGGTTCGTGGGCCCGACGACGGTCTACGCCGCGATGCAGGCGTGCGGCGTCGTCAACGACCATCTCGCGGGCTGCTGGGTGCGGGAGGCGGTCGAGGCGCAAAGACGACGTCCGTCCTGACCGGTCCGGTAGATTTCCGGTTAACCGCGGAAAGGAGGTGGTCCGGCGTTGGAGACTTCAAGTACGGGCAGTGGAGGTACCAGCTCGTAGAGGTGTGTCCCCGGGACCTGACGGGGAATCGCCTAGCCAGCGTGGGGGACTCGCGTGAACGCGCCGCCGACGATCGGCCGGAAGCGCCTCTACGAAGTCCAAGCTGGTAACCGGTCAAGGGCCGTCCTTCGGGGCGGCCCTTTTCTTTTCAGGGCTTGATCCGCCAGATGTCGTGGCCCTTCCAGCTCGGCACCCAGGCCTCGCCTCCGATCTGGGTGACGACGAACGGGCCGATCCCGGCTTTCACCGTCTGCGCGACGGTGTTCGTCGCCGGATCGATCACGGCGATCGCATTCCTCCGGATCTGAGGGACCCAGACCCTGCCGCCGACGACGTCGGGATCGCCGAGCGCCGGGGCGCCCGCGAGCGGGATCGTGGCGGCGACGGTGTTCGTCTGTGGGTCGATGCGGGCGAGCCCGGTGGGAGTCGTCACCCAGACGGCGTCCGCAGAGGCTGCCGTCCAGCCGGCGCCGCCGCTGACGGGGATCGTGGCGAGCAGCTTGTTCGAGCTCGGATCGACTCGAATCACACCGTCTGCGCCCGCCGCCCACACGGAGCCGAAGGCGCCTACGACCCCCGTCGCCTGCGCCAGCGGCCAGCGGGCGACGACGCGGTTCCGCGCCGGGTCGATGCGCTCGAGCTCTCCCGCCCCGTACGCGGTTGTCCAGGCGGCATTGAAGGCAAAGGTGGAGTCGTACGGCGTGCTGCCGACCGGAATTGCCTTCAGTCGCTTCCCGGTCGTGACCGACACGCGGCTGATCGTGGACGAGCTCGTGTCCTCGACCCACATCGACCCCGCGCCATAGGCGAGCCCGCACGACCCGAATCCGATCTTCGTCTTGGACACGACCTTGTTCGTGCTCGGGTTGATCTTCACCAGATAGGGCGAGCCGTACTCGCTCACCCACACGAAGCGCCCGCCGGCGGCGGCAGCGCATGGTGCGGTGGAGAACGCGAGCGGGATCTTTGCGACGACCGCCGGAGCGGCTGCGATCCAGCCGGCGGCGGCGAGGAGAGCGAGGAGGATGCGCATGCCGCCGAAGATAGTCCGGATACGGAGCAAATACTACGACTCCGTATTAAAGGTCGGTTAACGACCCTGCTAAGGCGGTGCAAAGCAGCCGCAAAGGACGTCTTCCGTAGCCTGGGGCGGTGCATTCCAGGACGGTTCAACTCAGGCACGGTCCGAGGCTGCTCGTCAGGCCGCTTCGCCGAGGCGACGTCGAGACGGTCGTTGCCGTCTTCGATCGGCTTGGCGAGGAGTCGAGGCGCCGGCGCTTCCACGCTCCCAAGCAGTCCCTCGACGAGCGGGATCTGCGGGCGCTCACCGCGGTGGACGCACGCCACCACGCACTCGTCGCCTATGTCGACGGCGACCCGCGGCCGATCGCGATCGCACGCCTCGTGCGGGATGGAGACAGTGCCGAGATCGCGGTCGCGGTTGCGGACGAGCACCAGCAACGCGGCGTCGGCTCGGCGCTCACGCGAGAACTGATCGCCGACGCTCGCGCAGGCGGGGTGACCGAGATCACCGCGCTCGTGTCGGCCGACAATCCGGCGGCCGTTGCCGTGCTCCGCCGGGTGGTGGGCGCGCTCGAGATCCGGTTCGAGGGCGCCGCGCTCTCGATCCGCGGCAGGCTCGGGCAATCCAGTCCGCGCGCTGCGAGCGAAGTGCTTTGAATGCTCGCCCACGTGATCCACGTCGCCCCTTCTGATGGCGATGAGTAACAGTCAACGGGCGCGTTCGGGCGCTCTCATCGGGATGGCGCTCCTCGCCGCAGCACTCCCTCTCGTCGGGCTCACTTCGTTGCTGCTCCGGTCACAGCTCGATCCTCACATCGAGAACTATCCACTCCACTTCGTCGTCTTCGGAAGCGTCGGTGCTCTCGCATTCGGCCTCGGCTACGCAGCAGGTGAGGCTGCCAACCGGCGCGGCGACGCCCGTGTGCTGCTCCTCTCGCTGGCGTTCATGGCGACCGGCGGCTTCCTCTTGCTGCATGCTCTCGGGACTCCCACGATCCTGTTCTCGAAGGAGCACGCCGGCTTTCAGGTCGCCATTCCGGTCGGGCTTCTGGTGGGTGCGGTCTTTGCGGCAGGCTCCGCGTTCGTCGATCTCCGTCCCGGGACCGCCGCCGTGCTCATGCGCCGGCGGACGCGCCTGCGAGTCGCGGTGCTCATCTCGATGGGCGTGTGGTTTCTCTGGACCGTCGCGAGTCTTCCACCGGTGGGCGGCCCGGACAGCGAGGCCGCGACCAACCGCTTTCTCACCGTGATCGCCGTGCTGGGCGCAATTGCCTACGCGGTCAGCGCCGTGCGGTACTGGAGCATCTTCCGTCACAATCGCAGCCTGCTCCCAGCGGCTGTCGTCGCGTGCTTCGCGTTGCTGTCCGAGGCGACGATCGGCGTTGCAGTCACCGGTGAGCGCCGGTGGCACGCCAGTTGGTGGGAATGGCACGGCCTGATCGTCACGGCCTACCTGGTCGTCGGCCTGGCTGCTCGCCGCGAATGGCGCGACGAGCGGTTCCGGCGGCTCTATCTCCCGACGACGCGCGAGCGCCACCAGGATGTGAGCGTTCTCTTCGCCGATCTTGCCGGGTTCACGGCCTTTGCCGAGCGCTCGTCACCGACCGAGGCAGCAGCCGTGCTCGATGCGTACTGGGGCATCGCGGCGCCGCTGATCACGCGTCAGTTCGGCGGTGAGGTGGAGAAGTTCATCGGCGACGGGATCATGGCTGTGTTCAAGAGCCAGGGTGACGAGCCCGATCACGCGCAACGAGCAGCACAGGCCGCCTTGGCCCTGCAACGCAGGGTTGCGCGCATGGCTGAGCGACATCCGGATTGGCCTCGGCTGCGCGTCGGCGTCAACAGCGGCGGGGTGGTGGTTCGCGAGATCGGAGGCGACGGCCACGTCGCCTACCCCTCGGTGGGCGATACCGTCAACACCGGCGCCCGCCTCGAACGGCTGGCTCCGGTCGGCGGAGTATTGATCGGGCCCGAAACCTACGTGCAGTTGCCGGCCGGAACGGTCGTCGAAGAGTGGGCCGGCCTGCGCATCAAGGGCAAGGACGGCGCGGTCGACGCCTATGTCCTGCACGCACTGCCCGCCTAGCCTGCGGTCAACGCTCGTTCGAAGGCAGAGCCGAGCGCGGTGAGTGCCTCGCGCATCTCCGCCTCGTCGACCTGATCGGCGAGCGCGGCATTGATCCGCTGCAGCGCTCCCCAGCCGCGGCGCCACTCACGGTCGCCCCGCGCGGTCACCTCGAAGAGAAACGACCTGCCGTCCTCGGGATTGGGCCGCCGCCGCACGAGGCCCTTGCTCTCGAGCCTCCGGACGACGTCCGAGGCCGTCGTGAGCGGCATGCCGAGCTCGGCGGCCAGTTCGGTGAGCCGCATCGTCCCGCGAGCTCCGATCAGGCTCAGCACGGCATAACCGTTCGACTCGACTCCGTCCGCGGCCAGCTCGCGTTCGACCACCTGTGCCATTCGCTGGTGCGCAGCGACGAGCAGCAGCAGGAGCGAAAGCCGGCGCTCAGGCGGAGCGGCGGATCTGCTCTTCGAGTGGGACGAGCGTGAGTTGGAAGGTGTCGACGGCATCCGTGTTCGAGACGACATTGTCCGCGCCCTGGAGCATGGTCAACTGATCGACGGAGAGTGGAGCGCGCGGCAGCCACTGCGTCAGTTGCGCGCCGGCGCGTGCGACGGCGATGGGCACGTGCACGAGGCGCCGGCGCTTCCCGAGCACCTTGGCGATCGTCGAGTAGAGCTCATTCCAGTCGACGGTGTCGGGCCCGCCGAGCTCGAAGGTCCGGTTGGCGGCGTCCGGCGCAGCGATCGCGCGCGTGAAGTAGTCGGCCACGTCGTCGATCCAGATCGGCTGCGACCGTTGCAGCCCCGGGCCGATCACGGTGACGACGGGCGAGTAGCGGACCTGCTTCATGAAGGTCGGCAGGACGCCGCCGCCGCGGCCGAAGATGAAGCTCGGGCGGAAGATCACGTGCCCGAGCCCCGAGCCGGCGACGGCCTGCTCCTCTTCCCACTTGGCGGCGTAGTAGGGGACCGTGCCCGGGGCCGGCGCGCTCGTCCCGAGCGCGCTCATCAGCACGAATCGATCGACACCTTCGTCCTGCGCTGCGGCGACCAGATGCTTCGTTCCCTGCGTCATCACGCGTTGGAAGTCTGCGGTGCTGCCCTGGATGATCGCCACCAGGTGCACGACCTGCGTGCAGCCCGCCACAGCTCGCCGGAGGCTCGCCGGGTCCGTGATGTCGCCGGCGGCGATCTCGACCCCGAGCGCGCGCAGGTGCGCGGCGCTTTCCGGCCGGCGGACGAGCGCGCGGACGTCGCGGTTCTGCGTGCGCAGCGCGTGCACGATCCGGCTGCCCACGAACCCCGTCGCGCCCGTGACGAGAGTCGTCATTGCTCGAAGTTCTGCCAGTAACGGGACGGCGTCGGCCCGCGCTGTCCCTGGTACTTCGAGCCGAGCGACGAGCTCCCGTACGGCGATGCCGCCGGTTCGGTCATCTGCATGAAGGAGACCTGGCCGATCTTCATCGAGTGGTAGATCGTGATCGGCAGGTTCGCCACGTTCGACAGCTCGAGCGTCACGTGGCCGTCCCAGCCCGGGTCGATGAACCCGGCGGTCGAGTGGATCAGCAAGCCCAGCCGGCCCAGACTGGACTTCCCTTCCAGGCGGGCTACGAGGTCGTCAGGCAGGGTGATGCGCTCGAGCGTCGAGCCGAGCACGAACTCGCCCGGATGCAGGATGAACGGCTCGTCGTCTCCGATCTCCACCGCTTCGGTCAGCGCCTCCTGCGGCTGCTTCACGTCGATGAACGGGTAGCGGGCGTTGTGGAAGACCCGGAAATACCGGTCGACTCGCACGTCGACGCTCGACGGCTGCAGCAGCGACGGCTCATACGGATCGATCTTGATCCGGCCGTCGCCGATGAACCTTTCGATGGTGCGATCGGAGAGGACCACGGCCTGATTCTTCCATCAGCGCGTCACCGAGGGCGCGCAGTCCCTTCAGGAAGGCCGCGCGCTCGCCGGGCTCGAGGCCTGCCAGCGTCTGCTCGAGCGGCTGGTTGCGCCGCGCCAGCCAGGCTCGGACCGCCCCGGCGGTGGCCGCGTGCAGGCGCACGACGGTGCGCCGCCGGTCGGCGGGGTCCTCGCTCCGCTCGATCAGGCGATGATCCTCGAGCTCTCGCGTCAGCTTGCTCACCGCGGGCAGCGAGAGGCCGAGCGCCGAGGCGAGCTGGGAGGGCGTCTGCTCGCCCTCGGTCCCGATGTGGGCGAGGAGGGCCACATGCCGCCGGCCGAGCGGCGGGTCGCCGTCGACGAGCGCGAGCAGCTCGCCGGTCGGGCGCCTGCGGCCCCACAGGCCGCGCATCACGCGCCTGAGGGAATCGCGGAGCTCCGCCAGCTGCTGCTCTTTTGTTACCATCGGATAACTATTATCGAAAGTGAAGGAGGAGGTGAGCGTACATGTGTGGAGGACACCAGCACCGCAGAGGCCGTCGCGGCTACCCGAACCGGGAGCAGTGGGTCGAGCGCCTTCAGTCCTACCGCGAGCATCTCGAGGGCGAACTGAAGAACGTCCAGGAGCTGATCGAGCGGTTGGGAACACCGGCGGACGACGCGCCGCAGCCGACGCAGTCGGCGTAACTTACGGGCCTGGCTACCTGTCGGCCCGCGACGCCCGCGATGCCGGCAGGTAGTACCGCTCGGCGTACTCGATCACGGCGCGCTGCATCGAGAACACCGGCGCGAGCCGCGCGATCGACCGTTTCATCAGGCCGGCCCAGGCCGCGCGGTCGGCGAAGAGCGGCACGACCTCGTCCTCGAGGAGCCGGTACAGCTCCGCGGCGTCGGTCTCGTCCGACTCGCCCGCGAGTGCCCAGCCGATCGCCGGGTCATATGCCTCGGCCCACCAGCCGTCGAGCACGGAGAGGTTTGGCACACCGTTCACGGCTGCCTTCATGCCGCTCGTTCCCGAGGCCTCGTGCGGCCGTAGCGGTGTGTTCAGCCAGATGTCACAGCCGGGGATGATCGTCTGCGCGAGCTCGATGTTGTAGTTCTCGAGGAACACGACCTGTCCGGCCACGTCCGGGTCGCGGGAGAGCTCGACGATGCGCTGCATGACGTCCTTGCCCGGCCCGTCCTGGGGGTGGGCCTTGCCGGCGACGACGACCTGGACGGGCAGTGCGAGCAACCGCTCGAGGTCGGAGAAGACGAGCCCGGCCCGCTTGTACGTCGCGAAGCGCCGTGCGAACCCGATCGTGAGGAGGCCGGCGTCGGCGCCGCTCAGACGAGCGAGCCGGTTCCTGAGCTCGGCATGCACGTTCCAGAGCGCATCGGGATCGAGCTCGAGGACCGCTTCCCAGTGGCCCTCGGCCGGCGGTGCGTCGGGGCGAACGCCGGCCGAGCGCAGGAGCGCGTCGAGCTCCGGCGCGAGCCACGTGCCGAGGTGCACGCCGTTCGTGATGTGGCCGATCGGGGGCTCCGCGTCCGGCCAGAGCCCGGCCCACATCTCCCGGGCAACCGCCCCGTGCAGCGCCGAGACCCCGTTCGCATGCGCGGAGAGCCGGAGGGCCAGCGGCGTCAGGCCGAAACCGTCGGTGCGGCCGCTGCGCCCGAGCCCGAGCAGGGCCTCGTCCGAGAGGCCGGCCTGCGCTGCGAGGTCGCCCGCATAGCGGAGCACGAGCTCGTCGCCGAACACCTCGTTGCCCGCGGGGACCGGCGTATGGGTCGTGAAGACCGTCGACCGGCGGACGTGCTCGAGTGCGTCCCGGCTCGACCGGCCGCCGTCGACGAGGATCCGTGCCCGCTCGATCGCGAGGAATGCCGAGTGGCCCTCGTTGACGTGGAACACGGTCGGCTCGAGACCGAGCGCGGCGAGCGCCCGCACTCCGCCGACCCCGAGGAGCAGCTCCTGGCGGATCCGGTGCTCCCGGTCGCCCGAGTAGAGCGCGTCCGTGAGCAGGTCGACGTCGAGCAGGTAGAGAGGAACGGTGGCCGACGACCGGGTCACGACGTCGTAGCGCCACACGTCGGCCGTCACCGTCTCGCCCGCCAGGTCGACCTCGACCGTGACCGGTTCGCGCTGCAGTCCGAGCGCCTCAGGGTCGATCGCGGTGTAGGTCTCGGTCTGCCGGCCCTCGTCGCTCAGCCCCTGGGTGAAGTACCCGCCGCGATAGAGGAGCCCGACCCCGACGAGGGGCAGTCCGAGCTCCGCGGCGGCCTTCAGATGGTCGCCCGCGAGGATGCCGAGGCCGCCCGAGTAGATCGGCAGGTTCACGTCGACGCCGAACTCCATGCTGAAGTAGGCGACGAGCACATCGTTCCCCGAGTGAGCGCCCGCCCACCACCGCTCGGCCGGGCCCGTCGTCTGTTGGATCGTGTTCAAGACCGCGACGAGGCTAGCGAAAGCGCGCTCGCTCGTTCTCCTGGAGCCGGCGGCCGAGGCCTTCCGACGCCGCCTGACTCCTGACTATTCAGCCATGCAGCCGCCCGTTGCCTCCGCTACCCTCGGCCCATGGCCGCGACCCGCACGATCGTCCTGCAGACCGAGGTTCCAGGCCCACGCTCGCGCGAGGTGCTGGACCGCCTGGCGGCCACGGTCGCCTCGCCTCTTGCGATCACCTTCCCCATCGTTGCCGCCACGGCACGCGGCGCGACGGTCACCGACCTCGACGGGAACACCTTCCTCGACTTCGCTGGCGGGGTGGGCTGCCTGAACGTCGGGCACTCGCATCCGCACGTCGTCCAGGCGGCCCAGGAGCAGCTGGAGCACTTCAGCCACACCGATTTCACCGTCGTGCCCTACGAGAACTACGCCACCCTGTCCGAGCGCCTCCTCGCCCGGGTGCCCATCCGCGGCCCGCTCAAGGCCGCGTTCTTCAACGCCGGCAGCGAGGCGGTCGAGAACGCCGTCAAGTTCGCCCGGGCGTTCACGGGCCGGCAGGCGGTGATCGGGTTCGAAGGCGCCTTCCACGGCCGCACCTACCTGTCGCTCGCGCTGACCTCGAGGACCAATCCCTACAAGCAGGGGCTCGGCCCCTTCGCGCCCGAGGTCTACCGCGTGCCCTTCCCGAACGCCTTCCGTGGGCCGACGGCCCGCGAGGCGCTGGCGGCCCTGCGTCGCGCGTTCTCGACGCTCGTCGCGGCCGAGGACGTCGCCGCGATCGTGTTCGAGCCCGTTCAGGGCGAAGGCGGCTTCATCCCGGCTTCGCGCGAGTTCGTCGAAGGCCTGCGCGAGATCTGCGACGAGCACGGAATCGTCCTCGTCTGCGACGAGGTGCAGAGCGGCTTCGGGCGGACCGGGCGGTTCTTCGCGGTCGAGCATTTCGGTGTCGAGCCGGACCTGATCACGGTCGCGAAATCGATCGCGATGGGCCTGCCGCTCTCCGGTGTGCTCGGGCGAGCGGAGATCATGGACGCGCCTCGCCCGGGAGGGGTCGGCGGCACATACGTCGGCAACCCGGTCGCGATCGCCGCCGCACTCGCCGTGCTCGACGTGATCGACGAGGAGGGCCTCGTCGAGCGGTCGGCTGCCATCGGCGAGGTGATGCGGTCCCGACTCGAGTCGTGGCAGGCTCGCTGGCCCCAGGTCGGCGACGTGCGCGGTCTCGGAGGAATGCTGGCCGTCGAGCTCATCGAGGATGAGGACAAGCTCCCCGCGAGCGGTCTCGCCTCACGGGTCGTCGACGAGGCACTCGCGCGCGGCCTGCTGCTCCTGAAGGCGGGCGTGGCCGGGAACTGCATCCGCGTGCTCGTCCCGCTCGTGATCTCGGACGGCGAGCTCGCAGAAGCGCTCGACGTCTGGGAAGCGGCTCTGGAAGCCGCGCTCTAGGCAAGACGAGCGGGGGGTAGGGTCACCCCGCGATGGTCGGCGATGTTCTCTCAGACCGCTACGAGCTCGAGGAGCTCGTCGGCACCGGCGGCATGTCGAGCGTCTATCGGGCGCACGACCGGCTGCTCGACCGCAAGGTCGCGCTGAAGATCCTGCACGAGCAGTACACCGGCGACGCCGAGCACGTCGGACGCTTTCGCCGCGAGGCGCGGGCGGTCGCAACGCTCTCGCATCCGAACATCGTCACGGTGATCGACCGCGGTGAGCACGACGGCCGTCAGTTCATCGTCCTCGAGTACGTCGACGGCGAGAACCTGAAGGAGCTGATCCGGCGCGGTCCCGCTCCGGTGGAAACGGCGGTCGAGCTGGCCGTCCAGATCTCGCAAGGGCTCGCCTTCGCCCACCAGCAGGGCCTCGTGCATCGCGACGTCAAGCCACAGAACGTCCTGCTGGACGGCGACGGCCACGCGAAGGTGACGGACTTCGGCATCGCCCGGTCGCTCGACGTGCAGCACGGGATGACGCAGACCGGGACCGTGCTCGGCACGTCCGACTACATCGCGCCGGAGCAGGCGCAGGGTCAGCGTGTGGACGAGCACACCGACGTCTACTCGCTCGGTGTCGTCCTCTACGAGCTGCTCACCGGCGAGGTGCCGTTCGCCGGTGAGAACTTCGTCGCCGTCGCGATGCGCCACATCAACGAGCCGCCGCCGGCGATTCGCGACCGGCGGCCCGACGTGTCGCCCCGCCTCGAGGCGGCGGTCCAGAAGGCGATGGCGAAGGACGCGCGCGACCGGTTCCCGAGCATGTCCGACTTCCGGCTCGAGCTCGAGGCGGGTCTCGCCGAGGCGCAGGGCGCCACGCAGGTGATCTCGCCTCCTCGCCGTCCCGTCCGCCGCCGCAAGCGGGGGGTCTCGCCGTGGCCGCTGCTGCTCGTCGTCGCGGCTCTGATCGCGATCGGCGCCGTGATCGCCGCCCTGGTCCTGCACGGCGGCACCGGTGTCTTCTCGATTCATCGCTCGTCGCCGAGCAACCCTCCCGTCGGGACGCGTGTCTCACTCAGCGCCGTCACGGCGTACGACCCCTTCGGCCGGCCGCCCGGCGAGGAGCACAACGCCGAGGCGCATTACGCGACGGACGGTGTCGCGCGCACCTACTGGGAGACCGAGCGCTACCGCGCCACCTTCGCCGAGATCGGCAAGCCCGGCGTCGGTCTCGTCCTCGATGCGAAGAGCCCGGTGCGGCTGCACCAGCTCGGGATCGCGACCGCGACGCCCGGGTTCACCGCGGTCATCCGCGCCGGCGACTCCTCCGGAGCGTTTCCGTACACCGTGTCGTCGTCCCAGGTCGTCTCGAGCGGGACGCAGTTCACGATCAGCGGCGGAACGCACCGCTACTACCTGATCTGGATCACGAGCCTGCCGCCCGACAGCGAATCGGTCCGGATCAACGAGGTCGAGGCGACCTAGAAGCGGAGCTGCCTCCGTCGTTCGAATCGCTCCACGGCGAGGTCGGCCAGCCGCTGCAAGAGCTCGCCGTAGCCGATCCCGGACGCTTCGAACAGCCGGGCGTACACGCTCGTCGCGGTGAAGCCCGGGATCGTGTTCAACTCGTTCACGAGCACCTCGCCGTCGTCGCGCACGAACATGTCGGCGCGCGCCATGCCTTCGCACTCGGTCGCGACGAACGCGCGGACGGCCAGCTCCTGGGCGCGCTCGAGCTGTTCGTCGGTGAGCCGCGCGGGGACGATGAGGTCCATCTCGCCTTCGTCGTACTTCGCCTCGTAGTCGTACCACTCGTTGTGCGTCACCACGATCTCGCCGGGCAGCGACGCGATCGGCCTCTGGTTCCCGAGCACGCCGACCTCCACCTCGACGCCAGAGACGAACCGCTCGACGAGCACCTTCTCGTCGTGCTCGAAGGCCAACGCGACGCCGCGGCGCAGCTCGCCGTCGTCATGTGCCTTGGTGATCCCGACGCTCGAACCGAGCCGAGCCGGTTTCACGAACACCGGATAGCCGAACGGGTTCTGCGCCTCGTCGCCGACGCGCAGCGTGATGTTCTCCGTGACCGGAACGCCGCGGTCGCGCAGCACCGCCTTGAACACGTCCTTGTCCATGCAGAGCGCCGAGCCGAGCACGCCCGCTCCGACGTAGGGGACATTGGCGAGCTCCAGTAGGCCCTGTACCGTCCCGTCCTCGCCGAACGGCCCGTGCAGCACCGGGAACACGACGTCGACGTCGGAGAGCGTGGCCGCCACCTCGCGTCCCGGCAGGCGCTCGGGGACTCGGGAACCTGGTTCGGTCCCCGAACCAGGTTCCAGCGCCCGGCGGCCGGGCTCGAGCGTCCACCCGCCGGAGCGGTCGATCTGCACGCTCACGACCTCGTTCCCGTCGTGCTCGAGCGCCTCGATCACGCTCGCCGCCGAGGCGATCGAGACCGGGTTCTCGCTCGAGCGGCCGCCGAGGATGACGGCGATCCGGCGGCTCATCCCGGGGGTGTCGCCGGGGTGTCGTCGTCGTTGTCGTCGTGGTGGCCGTGCCCGGGGCTGCGCTCTGGAACTGGCCGACGTGAACCGTCACGACCTCGCCCGACTTCGCGTCCGAGCCCGGCGCCGGGTCGGTGGACTGCACGATCCCATCCTGGCTCGGATCGGTGACCAGGTCGAAGATCACCGCGGGGGTCAGGCCCGCGCCGGTCAGGATCGCCTCGGCGGCGCCCTGGGTCTGGCCGGTCACGTCGGGGACCTGCGTGGTCGCCGGCCCCTTGGAGACGGACAGCGTGATCCTCGAGCCTGAGGCCACCGATGTGCCGGCCGGCGGATCCTCGGCGACCACGGTCCCCTGCGGGAGGTCCGACTGGATGTCGACGCGTCCGACGACGAATCCCTGACCGTTGAGCGCCGACTTGGCGTTCGCGAAGGGCTGGTTCGTCACATCCGGCACCGTCACCGGCTTCGCGCCCCGCGAGACGTTGATGTGGACGACCGTCCCCTTGACGACCCGGTCACCGGCATGCGGCTGCTGCGCCGTGACGGTGTCTTGCTGCGCGCCGGAGTAGATGCGGGTGATCTTCGGGTTGAGGCCCAACTGCGCGAGCGAGGCCACGGCGCTCGTGGCATCCAGCCCGACGACATTCGGGACGAGGGCCAGGGGCTTGCCGGCCGAGACGGTGAGCGCGATCGTCGACCCCTTGCCGACCTTCGAGCCGCCGCCGGGGTTCTGGCCGGAGACCTGCCCCTTGGCGACGGTGTCGCTCGTCGCGGTGATCACGACCGGGTTCAGCCCGGCCTCCTGGATCTTCTGCACCGCCAGCGAGCGCGCCATCAGCATCACGTCCGGCACCGCAACCGGCTTGTTGTTGTTCAGCTGGTCCTGGATCTTCGTGTAGAGGAACCAGCCCCCGGCGGCCCCGGCGAGGATCAGGCCGACGGCGAGGACCCACGGCCAGATCGAGCGGCGGCCCGGCGGCTCCTCGTAGTCGTAGTACCCCGGCGAGCGGTAGACCGGCGGCACCGGCGGCGGCGCGACGGAGGTCCGTGGGCGCTGCACCATCGTCTGCGCGGTCGCGACGCCGGCGCCCGAGAGCACCTGCGTCATCGCATCCTCCGTCTCGCGCGAGACGGAGACGCCGCGCGCGACGCGCGCGAGGTCGGCGTCCATCTCCTCGGCGGAGTCGTAGCGCTGCTCGGGCGCCTTCGCGAGGGCCCGCATCACGACGGCGTCGAGGTCGTGCGGAACGTCGGGACGCAGTGTCGAGGGTGGCTCGGGGACCTGAGAGAGGTGCTTCATTGCGATCTCCACCGGCGTGTCGCCGGTGAACGGCACCGAGCCCGTCAGCATCTCGTAGAGCACGATGCCGAGCGAGTACAGGTCGGAACGGGGATCGACCGGCGCGCCACGGGCCTGTTCGGGCGACAGGTACTGCGCGGTGCCGACGATCGATCCCGCCTCGGTCATCTGGGAAGCGCCGGAGCGGGCGATCCCGAAGTCGGTGACCTTCAGCCGTCCGTCGCTGCCGACGATGATGTTGTGGGGCTTGATGTCGCGATGGACGATGCCGTTGCGATGCGCGAAGGAGAGGGCGCCGAGGATCTGGCGCGCGTAGTCGATCGCGATCGGAACCGGTGTCGGCCCGTTGCGCACGAGCAGCTCTTTCAGCGTCCGCCCGTCCAGGTACTCCATCGCGATGTAATAGGTCCCGGCCGCGTGACCGCGGTCGAAGATCGAAACGATGTTCGGATGATTGAGCCCCGCTGCGCTCTGCGCTTCGCGCCGGAACCGCTCGACGAACTGCTCGTCGGATGCGTGCCGGTCGTCGAGCAGCTTCAACGCGACCTGACGTCCCAGCTCCTGGTCTTCGGCGAGGTAGACGACCGCCATTCCGCCCGAGCCGAGCTTGCGCTTGATCACGTAGCGCTTGTCGAAGGTGCGGCCGATCATGGTGTCTGATGAGGGCATGCGAATCCGGCTTTAGTGCTTCGACGCCGGGGTCAGGATCGCCTGCATGAGCTGTTTGGCGATCGGAGCCGCGATCGCGCCGCCGAACCCGTTCAGCTGGTGCTCCACGGCGACTGCGCCCGCGACCTGGGGGTCGTCGGCGGGGGCGAAGAAGATGAACCACGCTGTGTAGACGTTCTTCTCGCCGGTCTCGGCCGTGCCGGTCTTGCCGGCCACCTTCACGCCGGGGATCTGGGCAGCAGTGCCGGTGCCCGACTGGACGACGCCTTGCATCATCTGGTTCAGCACCGCGGCGGTCGCAGGCTTGATGGCGTGCTTCCACACCTGCGGATGGACCTTGACGACCGTCCCTCCGCTCGGCGAGGTCACGCGGCTCACGAGGTGCGGCGCCATGATGGTGCCGTTGTTCGCCACCCCGGCGGCGACGAGGGCCATCTGGAGCGGCGTCACGAGCATGTTCTCCTGGCCGAACGCCAGGCGGCCCGGATCGACGATCGAGGGGTTGTCGTAGAGCTTGTGCTTCTTGAAGTTGTAGAGGCCGCTCGGCGCGATCTCGCTCGACGGCAGCTCGATCGGCGGTGTCGAGTAGAAGCCGAACTGTTTCGCCTTGTCGAGGATCGTCTGTGCCCCGAGCTTGATGCCGAGGTCGCAGAACACGGCGTTGATCGAGTGGATGAAGGCCTCGGTCAGGTCGACGTTGCCGAACTGCTCGGGCCCGTTCTGATCGAGGGCGTTGTGGATCTGCACGCCGTACTCGGTGCAGTAGCCCGGGTCGTAGAAGCTCGACGTCGGCGTGTACTTCCCGGATTCGAGCGCCGCCGCGGCCGTGATCGTCTTGAACGTCGAACCGGGTGCATACAGTCCCTCGGTCGCGCGGTTGAACAGCGGCGACGCCGAGCCCGGGCACGCGCTCGGCGAGTGGAGGATGCTCGCGTAGCCGCTCGACGACTCGATCTTGTTCGGGTTGTAGCCCGGCGACGAGGCCATCACGTAGACCTGTCCGGTCTTGGGATTGAGCACGACCGCTGCGCCGCACTTTCCCTGCAGCGCCGTTTCGGCGATCCGCTGCGCGCCCGGCCGAATGTTCAGCACGAGGTTGTTCCCGGTCACCGTTGTGCCCTTCAGCTTGTCGGAGAGCTTGTCGAAGAGCGTGCCGAGATTGGCGTTCGACGCGGTCAGGTACGAGTTCTCCTGCCGCTCGATGCCCGCGCGCGACCGGCCCAGGGTCGAGTAGCCGACGACCTGGGAGGCGAGGCCGTTCGTCGGATAGCGGCGAAAATAGAGTGCGCCGCCTGCGCTCGTCTTCCGCAGGTTCTCGGCGAGCAGCAGCTTGCCGCCGGCGGCGTAGATCAGCCCGCGCTTGATGTGGAACTGCGCGACTCGCTGGATCGCATTGTCCTGCTTCGCAGCGAGTGTCGGCGCCTCCCAGGACTGCCAGTACGTGGTGGCGACGATCAGCGATGCGAGCAGCAGGAGCGCGACCATCGCCACGCGTGAGATCTGCTTGTTCATCGGCTCGAATTCGCCCGGTCCGAGACGAGCAACAGGCCCGCGAGCAGCAGGAAGTTCGCGACGACCGACGATCCACCGTACGAGACGAACGGCAGAGTGATCCCGGTCAGTGGGATGATCCGGAGGACGCCGCCGACGATGATGAACGTCTGCAGTGCGAACCCGAACGTCAGCCCGGCGGCGAGGAGCTTCGAGAAGCCGTCGTCTGCCTGCAGCGCGATCTTCATCCCGCGTGCGACGAAGAGCATGAAGACGAGGAGCAGCGCGGCGGCGCCGACCAGGCCGAGCTCCTGCGCGAGCGCCGAATAGATGAAGTCGCTGTTGATGTACGGGATGAGCTGGTGGCCGTCGGTGCTGACGAAGGTCCCCTTGCCGAGGCCTGCCCCGCCGAAGCCGCCGTTCCCGATCGAGTAGAGCGACTTCACGAGCTGGTAGCTCTCGCAGTTCTGCCGCAGGGCGAGCCCGCCGGTCGAAGGGCAGTAGACCTGCTGCGTGGTCCACGGATGCAGCCAGATCGTCACGCGCTCGTGAACGTGCGGGATCTTCTCGTACGCGCCGTAGCCGCCGGCGAGGAAGAGGCCGACGCCGACGATCACGAACGAGAGCCGCGCGGTTGCGATGTACAGCATCGACAGGAAGATCCCGAAGTAGAGGAGCCCCGATCCGAGATCGTTCGATGAGACGAGCACGAGCATGCACGCTCCCCAGATCAAGAGCAGCGGCCCGACATCCTTGAGGCGCGCCTGGGCGAGCAGCTCCCGCTTCTCGCGGAGATACGCCGCGAGGAAGACGATCAGGAAGATCTTCGAGAACTCGCCCGGCTGGAACGTGAAGCCGCCCACGTGCACCCAGAGGCGTGCACCGTTGACGGTCGTGCCCAGGCCCGGGACCCGCGGCAGGAAGAGCAGCACGATCGCGCCGATGCCGAAGAGGTACTTGTACTGCTCGAGGACGCGGTAATCGCGCCGCAGGCCCCAGAGTGCGACGGCGAACAGCACGACGCCGACGACGATCCACAGGCCCTGCTTGAACGCGTCGCCCACCCCGAGCCGGTAGATCTCCGTGACGCCGATCGCGGCCAGGAGCCCGGCCATCGGCAGCAGGTACGGATCGGCGTTCGGCACGGTGATGCGCGTGACGATGTGCGCCGCGACGTAGAGCGCGAAGAAGAAGACGGCATAGCCGAGCGAGCCCCAGCTGACGAGCGACTGGCGGGCGATGTAGACGGACGCGAAGCCGATCCCGGTGAGGACGCCGACGACGGCGAGGTAGACGAGCTCTCTGTTGCGGTAGCTGAGGCTCAGCGCGCGAGCCCCCACCAGACGAGCGCGACGATCACGGCGATCAACGCCGCGATCACGGCGAGTGCCAGAAGGCGCCTGCCGATGCCTGCCTGCGGTGGCTCGGGGCTCTGGGCCGCGATCGCCGCCTGAAGATCCGCGGCGGCCACGACCATGGTGTCGGCGGGCGCAGGCGAATCGTCGCTCGCGGGCGGCGGGGGCAAGACTCCATCCTCCGGGTGCAACGTGTCCTCGTCGTCGGGCGGCACGACGAACTCCCGCGTCCGCTCGTCGGGCTCGCCGAAGGACGGCGCACCCTCCACCAGCTCGAAGAGGACAGCGGTGATGTTGTCCTCGCCCCCGGCGCGGTTCGCAGCCTGGACGAGCGCCTTGGCGATCGCGTCGAGATCGTCGCGATGGGTGTTCATGATCGCCTCGATCTGCTCGCCGTCCACCATGTCCGACAGCCCGTCGGAGCAGATCAGGAAGACGTCGCCGGCCTGCACGTCGACGGAGAAGGCGTCGACGTCGACGTCGGGGTCGGTGCCGAGCGCACGCGTGATCACCGACCGCTGCGGATGCACCTCGGCCGCTTGAGGGGAGAGCTCCCCGCGCCGAACGAGCTCCGCGACGAGCGAGTGGTCATCGGTCAACTGTTCGAGGCGGGCGCCGCGCAGGAGATACGCGCGCGAGTCGCCGACGTGACCCACCGTCACGGTCCCGTCGTCCTCGATCAGGGCGACCGTGATCGTCGTTCCCATCCCGGACGTCTCCGCGTCGGTCGAGGCGCGTTCGTGCACGCGGCGGTTCGCTTCCTGAATCAGCTCGACGACGTATGCCTCGCCGCCCCGTCCGGCGCTCGATTCCTCGAGTGCGCTCGCTGCGAGGGCCGAGGCGACCTCGCCCGCGCGGGCGCCCCCCATCCCGTCGGCGATCGCGAAGAGCGGTGGCCGGCTGACGTAGGAGTCCTCGTTCCCGCGCCGCTTGCGGCCCGGATCCGTCCGGGCTGCATATTGCCCCAGCTTCATGGCTCGAACCGCAGATCTGTCTCGCCGATGCGGACGACGTCGCCGGGGACCAGCCTGCGTTCTCTGGTCAGCCGGATCCCGTTCACGAACGTGCCGTTCGTCGAGCCGATGTCCTCGATCCAGACGCCGTCGCGGCGCGGCTCGAGGCGTGCATGGCGGGTCGACGAGTACTCGTCCTCCCGCAGCGGCACGTCGTTCGTGGAGCCGCGCCCGATCGTGAGGGGATGGGAGTCCAGGGCGTACAGATCGCCCTCGTCGAGCGCAGGGCTGTGCAGCACCACCAGCCGGCCGGTCTCGCGCGCCGACGGCTGAGCCAGCAGGCCGGCCGAGGCCGCCTGTTGCGGCGCCAGGATCATCGACTCCTGGGGCAGGCGCAGATCGCGCGCCGCGGATCTCACGATCCGCCAGATGAACAGATAGAGGAGGACGAGGAACGCAATCTTCAGGGCGAGCAGCGTCGTCTCGACCTGGGCCGAGGCAAGCACCGCTACTGCAGCTCCCGCGCGAACTCGATCTCCGTCGAGCCGACGGTGAACCGTGTGCCGTTTTCGAGCTTCAGCCGCTTCACGCGTTTGCCCTGCACCTCGACGCCGTTCGTCGAGTCGAGGTCGACGATCCAGTAGGCGGCCCCCTCCTGCCGCAGCTCCGCGTGCCGCCGGGAGACGTTCGGGTCGGCGACCTGCACGTCGGCGTCCTTCGAGCGGCCGATCACGACCCGCTGTTTCGCGACCTCGTGGCGCTGCCCGTCCCAGGTGAGGACGGCAACCTCGCGCTGGACGCCGAGCTCGACGGCCGACGCGGCCTCGGTCGGCTGCAGCCCGGGGGCGGCCGGCTTGTAGAGCATGGTCGCGCCGGGCGCTGCGTCGACGGCAACCTCGCCTTGCGGTCCTGTCTGCACCAGGCGGGTCGCGATGCCGAAGACGCCGACATCGAGGTCTTCGTCGGTCTCGAAGAGGACCCTCGGCGGCGAGAGGAGCGCGTAGCTCTCACGGCGCGCGTGCTCGGCGAGGTAGTCGGAGAGCTCGTCCTGGAGCTGCTCCTGGTAGCTCGCAAACTGATCACGGTCACCGGGCGAGAGGTAGATCGTGTACTCGTTGGGCACGTAGACGCGCGACACCGAGATGTTGCGGTGATCGTCCATCTCCTTCACGAGCTTGCGCGCAAGCTCCACCGGCTGCACGTTGGTTCGAAATGCGCGGCCGAAGACACCCTCGAAGAGCGACTCGAGCTTGGATTCGATGTTGCGCAGGACTGACATGGAGAGGCGGGGCCGTGCCCCGACGACAGAGTTTATGTCCGGGGCTCGAACGCCAGCACGGTGGCGGTCAGCCAGGCTGCGGCGATCAGCGGGAGGATCGCTGCAGCCGGAGCAAGGAGGGCGGTGGCCGTGAGCAGTGCCGCGCCGAAGATCGCGGCGGGCCAGGGGCCGCGCTTGCGGGCATGGGGCAGGAGGGCGGCGGCTGCGCCCAGGACGAGTGCCTCGCCGACCAGCGCCGGATGGTTCGCGAGCTGCACCCAGAGGGCGTGCGCGACGGCGCCGGGCCGGGCCGAGCCGGTGATCCCGAGCCCCAGCGGCGGCGCAGAACCGTCGAAGGGCAGTGACGAGTGGCGGAGGCCGGCGATCGCGGCGGCGAGCAGCAATGCACAGCCGGCCTGCGCCGCGCGGCGGGCCCGGCCCCGGGCGAACTGGGCGGCAAGGGGCAGCAGCGCAAGCGCGGCGAGAGGTGCGAGCAACGGCCCGACCGCCAGCAGCAGGCCCGCGCGCGCGTCGCGCCAGCTCAGTGCGAACCAGCAGGCGGCGACGGCGGCATAGACGATCGCGAGGCCCAGCGAGATGTTCGCGAGCGGAAAGAACGCCACGGTGAGCGCATAGAGCAGCCCGAGGCGCGGCGCCGCGAAGCCGAGCGCTGCTCCCAGCGCCGCAATCCCCACCGGCCAGCCGGCCGGATAGAAGGGCAGCGTGGCGGCCACCCAGCCGGTGGCGAGACCCGTCAGCGCTGCGGGCGCCAGCCGCTCCGTTGCGACCGCGCTCCACGACCCCACCGGCGTGACGGTCTTCGAGCCGCCCTGCCTCGAGCGGCGCCGTTTCGGCAGCGAGCGAAGCTCATGAGCGAGGCGCTCGGCCGACGGGCGGCGCTGCGGGTTGACGAAGAGCGCGTTTCCGACGGTTTCCAGCACATTCTGCGGCAGATCGGGACGCCGGCCGGCAAGCGGCTCCGCGCCGTGCTGGATCCGGCGTGAGGTCTCCGTCATGTCGCCGCCCCAGAAAGGATGCTCGCCCGCCAGTGCCTCCCAGAGGAGCACGCCGACCCCCCACACGTCGGCGGCGGAGGTGGCCGTCAGTCCCTGCAGACGCTCCGGCGAGATGTAGGCCAGCGTCCCGGGGATGTCGCCGAGCGCGGTCAGCGTGTCGAATTCGGCCATCTGCGCGAGCCCGAAGTCGAGCAGCCGCACGTCCACGGCGCCCGGGTCGGTGTCCAGGTGCTGGGCCAGGAGGACGTTCGCCGGCTTCACGTCCCGGTGGACGATCCCCTTGCCGTGGGCGTGCGCGAGCGCCTCGGAGATCTGCGCGGCGACCTCGATCGCGGCCGCGTCGTCGAGCTCGCCGGCACGCATCGCCTCGCGCAGCGTGCGGCCGGGGATGTACTCGTAGGTGATGTACACGTGGGACTGATCACGCGCCAGCGAGACGATCCGCTGGCAGCGCGGATGGCGGAGCGAGGCGGCCGCACGAGCTTCACGCTCGGCTCTGTGCCCGGACTTGCCCTCGCGGGCGACGATCTTCAGTGCGACGTCGAGGCCGCTCCGTTCGTCCCGGGCGAGCCACACGTGCCCCATCCCGCCGGCGCCCAGTGGGCGAAGCGGCCGGTAGCGGCCGAGGAAGAGGTCGTGCTCGAGCGCAGCCGAAGACACCCTCGTTTCTACGGTGCTGCCAGGACATTTCCTTTGCGGAGCGAACGAACGCGGTAGATTCGCCCTGCGCATGGACCCCCGCGACGACGATATCGACTTCGACTTCTTCGAAGACGAGGCCGCCACCACCGAGCAGGCATCACCCCAGAGCAGGGTACGGCTGCCGCGCCGCGGCGGCCGGGGCACCGGCATGCGCCGCCCTGCCGGTCCGCCGCGTGGAATGACGCCGATCCTGCGTCTGCTCGGCCTGATCGTGATCCTCATCGCGGTGCTCGTGTTCTTCGGGCTCGTGATCCAGTCGTGCGCGGCGACGTCGAAGCACAACCGGTACCAGCACTACATGACGCAGGTCGGGACGATCGCGCACAGTTCCGAGGCCGACGGCGCTGCGGTCGCGGACGCCCTGACGACGCCGGGCACCAAGGTCGCCGGCCTGACCGCCAAGCTGGCCGGGATCGCCGAACAGGAGCGCCAGAACGTCGCCGCCGCTCAGCGCCTGAACCCGCCCGGCCCGCTCCGCGACGAGAACCACGCGATCGTGCAGGCGCTGCAGCTGCGGGTCAGCGGCGTGGCAGGGCTCGCGACCGCCTTCGGGACGACGACGTCGTCGAAGTCGGCGGACGACGCCGCGGCTCTCGCCGCCCAGGCCGAGCGCCTGCTCGCGAGCGACGTCGTCTGGGACGACTTCTTCAGGATCCCGTCGGCGGCCGTGATGAGGGGCAAGGGCATCAGCGGCGTTGTGCCGCCCGACTCGAACTTCGTCGCGAACCAGGACTTCACCACCGAGCATTCGATGGCCCTCGTGCTGCAACGGCTGCGCGGTGCGTCGACGGGCGGCACCTCGACCGGCGTGCACGGGACCAACATCGTGTCCACGAAGGCCAACCCCGGCGGTCAGGTGCTCTCCGAGACGAACGAGAACACGGTCACGGCGAGCACCGACCTCGCGTTCGCCGTCACGATCCACGACGGCGGCGATTCGCAGGAGGTCGGGATCAAGGTGACGCTGACGATCGACAAGACCCCGCAGGCGATCGTGCGGACGCAGACGATCAAGGTGATCAATCCCGGGCAGGACGTGACGCTGTCCTTCTCGGATCTCGGTGGGGTGCCGTTCGCACGCAAGACGTTCGTCCACGTCGACGTGGCCCGTGTGCCGGGCGAGTCCGATCCGACGAACAACAAGGCGAGCTACCCGGTCATCTTCTCGCTCGGTTAGATCGGCTAGCCTCGGCGTCGTGCACGTCACCGCGACAACCGCGCTGATCGTTGCTCTGGCAGGCGTGGCAGCGGGCCTGGTCGGGATCGGGATCGCCTGGTGGTCCTGGATCAAGGTGCGCCGCGTGCGCGACGCACAGCGGTCGCTGCTCGGCGGTGGGCGCAAGGATCTCGTCGACTTCGCCGTCTCGCTCCAGGGCCGGGTGGACGACCTCCATCGTGCAGTCGACGAGGTGGCGGCGAGCCTCGCACGCGTCGACCGCCGGATCGACGGGACGGTCACGAACGTGTCGATCGTCCGGTACGACGCCTATGAGGACACGGGCGGGCACCAGTCCGCTTCGCTGGCGCTGCTCGACTCGGCCCGCACCGGCCTGATCGTCACGGCGATCCAGGGGCGCGACTACGCGCGGATCTACATGAAGGAGCTCGAGCGCGGCCGCGCTTCGGTCGCTCTGTCGCCGGAGGAGCAGGAGGCCGTCGAGCGCGCGATGGGCCGCTGACGCACCCGGCCGGTGGGCGCTCTCGCCGGCGAGGGTCCGGGGCGCCCGATTCGTTGGTCCCGGGGGCACTTGCACCCCCGGGTTGTTGGGTACATTGCCCGCAAGGTGCAGCATGTACTCGTCCTGAATGCGAGTTACGAGCCGCTCAACGTGTGCTCACTGCGCCGCGCCCACGTACTGGTGTTCAAGGGCAAGGCAGAGGTGGTCGAGGAGCTCGATCGACCACTCCGGTCGGCCACGGACACGTTCCGATGGCCGCATGTGATCCGCCTCGTCCACTACGTCCGGGTTCCCCGCATCGTGCAGCGGAAGATCTCCCGCCGGGCGCTCTTCGCGCGTGACGGCTGGCGGTGCGTCTACTGCGGCACCACCGGGGGCAGGCTGACGCTCGACCACGTGATCCCGCGTTCGAAGGGCGGAGACTCGACGTGGGAGAACGTCGTCACGTCGTGCGCGCCCTGCAACCTCCGCAAGGGGAACCGCCTGCCGCACGAGGTGCAGATGGTGCTGCCCGCCCGGCCGCGGCAGCCCGCCCCGGTGCTGTTCATCCGTCTCGCGACCCCGAAGATCCCGCAGCGCTGGGAGCAGTACCTCGGGCCGTTCGCGACTGCGACGGCAGCGTAGAGCTCGATGTGAAATGCACACGCAATTCCACATCGAGCCTCTAGGTCGAGCGCTCGACCGGCAGCTCCGGGTGCTGCTCCCACTCCGACCACGAGCCCGGGTAGAGCCGGCCCGTGCGCCCGGCGAGGTGCAGCCGGTGCAGCGGGACGCACGCCGTGACGCCGGAGCCGCAGTAGGCGACCAGCTCTCCGGCCGGCAGCGACGGGACCTCCTCGTTCCAAGGGGCGTTGACGGCGCCCGGGATGCGGCCCGGCACGCGATCGACGGGGTTCGGCTCGCCGCGCCAGCGGGCCGGGATGCGCGCGTCGACGACCACGAGCCCGTCGAGCCGCCCCGCGAGCTCGTCGCGGTCGATGGTGTCGTCCGTGCGCTCCACCGCCGTGAACTCGGCCGGGACGGGGATCTCGTCCCCGCTGCGCAGCGGGCCGAGCCAGGCTGTCAGGTCGAGCACGGCGCAGTCGTCGTGGCCGAAGTGGCGCAGGAGCCACCAGAGGCGCTCCGCGCCTCCGAGCGAGCCGTAGGCGATCACGAGCGTGCTGCTGTCGATGCCCGCCCGCCCCGCCGCGGCGGCGAACTCGGCGCGGCTCGGCAGCGGATGGCGTCCCCCGGCGCCGGGGGACGCTGAGAGGTCTCGCTCGACGTCGAGGAACGCAGCGCCCGGAATGTGGCCGTCGAGGTAGGCGCGCCGCCCGGCTTCCGGGTCGTCGAGCGACCAGCGGCAATCGACGAAGCGGTAGCGCACGTGTGACAGGAAAGCAGAGCGGCGGCGTAGGACGAGCATGAGACGCCTATTGACACTCGCAGCGGCCGCGGCCGCCCTCGTCGCCGTCGCGGCCTTCACCGGAGTCGGCCGGCCCGAAGCGGCGCGCGGCGACGTCGCGTCGCCCGGCACGGTGACCACGACCGGTCACGGAGTCGTCACCGTCGTGCCCGACGAAGCCTCGGTCTCGGCCGGGGTGCAGACACAGGCCGAGACGGCTGCCGCGGCGCTGGCCCAGAATGCGAAGCTGATGAGCTCCGTGATCGCTGCACTGAAGGCCGCCGGCGGGTCGGATCTGCAGACGCAGCAAGTCTCGCTCTATCCGCGGACGAACGACCAGAACCAGGTGACCGGGTATGTCGCCGACAACTCGGTGTCGGCCGAGGCGAAGATCGCCGCGGCGGGCGCGTTGATCGACGCCGCCGTCGGTGCGGGCGCAAACAACGTGAGCGGGCCGACGCTCGACGTCTCGGACCGGGACGCGCGCTATCGCGACGCCCTCGGCAAGGCCGTCGCGGACGCCCGTGCCAAGGCGGCGGCGCTCGCCGGCGCCGGCGGCTTCGGCGTCGGCCAGGTGTCGTCCGTGACCGAGCAGACGGCGGCCGCCCCGGTGCCGGTCTACGAGGCCGCCGCCGCCGGCAAGAGCGTGGCGACGCCGATCGAGCCCGGCACACAGGACGTCACCGCCGATGTGACCGTCACCTTCCGGATCACCTGACCGTCAGCTGACCCGGAGCTGCAGGCGCAGGGGCCGTTCGCAGCGGGCGCAAACGCTGCGGGCGGCACCTTTGCGCTCCGCGATGTGCACCGGCAGCGGTTTCTCGCAGGTGCACCACAAGGGCGTCGGTTCGGCTGTGCGGCTCATGGCCACTCCCTTCTTCAACGTGGGTCCCGCGAGGGAAAGGAGCTAGCCGGCGACGGCGGGGTGGACGAAAGCGCCGGCTAGCACACGTTGAAGCGCGCGACGATGGTCGCCGTGAGGGCGACTTGCTTGGCGAACATCGTCGACGGCGTTGCGGGCATGCCTCTTCAGTATGCGAGCGCTGTCAAGTCTCGTCGAGCTACGCCGCGACCTCCTCGGCCAGCCGGTCGGCCGCGTCCACGCTGTCGGTCGGCACCGTCTCGATCGTCTGCAGGATCCGTCCCGCGATCCGGTAGGGGTCGCCGAGCGAGTTCGGGCGGCGATCCTCGAGGTAGCCCCGGTAGCCGTTCCCGACGAAGCTGTGCGGGATCCGGATCGAGGCGCCGCGGTTCGCGACGCCGAACGTGAAGTCGCCGATCGCGGCCGTCTCGTGCAGTCCCGTCAGCCGCATGTGGTTGTCCGGCCCGTAGACGGCGATGTGCTCGTCCTTGACCTCGTCGAAGGCGGCCATGAGCGCCTCGAAGTACTCCTCGCCGCCGACCTCCCGGAGATACCTGGTGGAGAAGTTCGTGTGCATCCCGGAGCCGTTCCAGTCGTGCTCGGTGCCGAGCGGCTTGGGATGGAAGTTGACGTCGACGCAGTAGCGCTCACAGAGCCGCAGGAGGAGGTACCGGGCGAGCCAGACCTCGTCCGCCGCGCGCTTCGAGCCCTTGCCGAAGATCTGGAACTCCCACTGGCCCTTCGCCACCTCGGCGTTGATGCCCTCGAGGTTGATCCCCGCCTCGAGACAGAGGTCGATGTGCGCGTCCACGATCTCACGGGCGACGTCGCCGGCGTTCTTGTAGCCGACCCCGGTGTAGTACTCGCCCTGCGGCGCCGGAAAGCCCTCGCGCGGGAAGCCGAGCGGCACGCCGTCCCGGTAGAGGAAGTACTCCTGCTCGAAACCGAACCAGGTGCCCGGGTCGTCCGGGATCGTCGCGCGGCTGTTCGACGGGTGCGGCGTCCCGTCGGGCAGGCGCACCTCGCACATCACGAGCAGGCCGTTGCGTCTTGCCGGATCAGGGAAGAGCGCGACCGGCTGGAGCAGGCAGTCCGAGTTGCTGCCCTCCGCCTGCCGGGTCGAGCTGCCGTCGAAGTTCCAGACCGGCAGCTCCTCGAGAGCGGGCTCGCCGTCGAACTCCACGATCTTCGTCTTGCTGCGGAGGTTCGGGACGGGCTCATAGCCGTCGAGCCAGATGTATTCGAGCTTGTACTTGGACATCCCTTCACTCCTTGTTTTCGTCGTCGAGTTTCGTGGTCAGAAACGAGAAAAGGCCCCGCCGCTCCTAGGAGTGGCGAGGCCTCGTTGCCTCCGCGCGCACCGGCGACGGCGCTGCACGTACCGGCAATCTAGCGGTCCTCCCGGCTGGTTCGCAAGGGCTCGATCGCGAGCAGGCGGTCGGAGGTGTGCTCGACCTGCAGCGTGGTGTGGTCGATCGCGTACCGGACGCCGAGCTCGTGCTCGAGCTCGCGGCGGATGCGGTGACAGTCCTCGCCCCGCTCGACGAGGACGTGTGCAGAAAGCGCGGGAAAGCCCGAGCTGATCTCCCAGATATGCAGGTCGTGGACGTCGGTCACGCCCTTGTGCGACCGTAGAACGCCCGCGACCTCGTCCGGATCGATTCCCTCCGGCGCTGCTTCGAGGAGCACGCGCCCCGACGCAGCGGAGCAGCGGCCAGGCTGCGGCGAGCATCGAGGCCGCGACGGCGAGCGACGCGATCGGATCGGCCCGTTCGAAGCCGGTCGTCCAGACGACGATCCCGGCCAGGGCGGTCCCGGCGAACGCGTAGAGGTCCGTGAGCAGGTGGCGGTAGCTTCCCTCCACGTTGAGGTTGGTGCGATTCGCACGTGCGACCTGGCGGAGGGCGACGACGTTGACGATGGCGCCGACGAGCGCGGTCGCCACCACGATCGGCGCGCGCACGTCGGGCGGGTCGACGAGGCGGTGCACGCCCTCGGCGACGATCAGCAGGCCGAGAACGAGCATCGTGGCACCGTTGACCTGGGCGGAGAGGATCTCCGCCCGGCGGAAGCCGAAGGTCATCCAGCCGCCGGGGGGCCGCAACGCGAGCCTGGCCGCCCACACGCTGAGACCGAGCGCAGCAGCGTCGACCAGCATGTGCGCGGCGTCCGAGAGCAGAGCGAGCGAGTTGGCGACGATCCCGAGCACCACCTCGAGCGCCATGAACGCGAGGATCAGGGCCAGCGCGACCGCGAGCGGCCGGGCGTCGGTCCGGGCGCCCACGCCGTGGTCGTGACCGTGATGATGCGCCATCGCCCATAGTCTTACGCTCATGGACGGCGTTGTCTTTGTCGAGATACCGAGCGGCTCCCGGAACAAGTACGAGTGGGACGAGGAGCTCGGCGGGATCGTCCTGGACCGGCGGCTCTTCACGTCGATGAGCTACCCCGCGGACTACGGCTTCTTCGAAGGGACGCTCGCCGAGGACGGCGACCCGCTCGATGCGCTCGTGCTCGTCGGCGAGCCCACGTTTCCCGGCTGCCGCATGCGCGTCCGTGCTGTGGGCGTCTTCCATATGGCCGACGAGAAAGGCCCGGACGAGAAACTGATCTGCGTGCCGCTCAACGATCCGTCGTGGAGCGGCATCTCGGACATCCACGACGTGCCGGCCCAGCTCCGCAACGAGATCGAGCATTTCTTCCAGGTGTACAAGGACCTCGAGGCGGGCGAGACGGAGACGAGTGGATTCGGCAACCGTGCCGAGGCGCAGGCGATCATCGAGGCCTGCCGCCGCCGCGCGCGCTGATCGCAGCCATTACCGCATTTGATTTGCGGTCGCGGACGACTTCACCTAGCCTTTTGCGAAGCCATGTCCGGGATCACCAACGCAGACGTCACACGCCGCCGCTTCTAGCGGCGTCAGTGCGTCTCCGTTCGGTTCTTCTCCTCCCGCGATCCCAAGGAGCATGGCTTGTCTTCTTCATCCGCAGTCGTCGTACGTGAGCTTTCGAAGGCCTTTACGCGCCGCAAGGGCGTGCACCGGCGCAGCCGCGCCGCGCTGAGCAACGTCGGCTTCACCCTGGAACGGGGTGAGTGCGTCGCGATCCTCGGTCAGAACGGCTCAGGGAAGTCGACGCTCGTGCGGCTGCTCTCGACGCTGCTTCTGCAGGACAGCGGAACCGCGCATGTGTTCGGGCACGACGTGTTCAAGGAGCCGCGCAAGGTGCAGCGGCTCGTCAATCGCGTCTCGGTCGAGGCCAGCTTCTTCAAGAAGATGAGCGCGGCCGAGAACCTCGCCTACGCGGCGCGGTTCTACGGCATGGGCCCGCGCGAGACGCACAAGCAGATCCCGGTGATCCTGGAGCGCGTCGGCTTTCCTGCCGGGAGGCGGGGCGAGCCGATGGAGAACCTGTCGCGCGGCATGCAGCAGAAGGTCGCGCTCGCACGCGCGCTGCTCACCTCGCCCGTGCTCCTCCTGCTCGACGAGCCGACGACCGGCCTCGATCCGCGCTCGAAGCAGGAGGTGCAGACGTTCATTCGCGAGATCCGGCAGCAGCACGACTCGACGATCCTCCTCTGCACGCACGACATGCACGAGGCCGAGGAGCTCGCCGACCGGATCGGCCTGCTCGACCGGGGCGAGCTGCTGTTCATCGAGCCCGTGGACGACGTCAAGGAGCGCTACGGGGTCGACACGCTCGAGGAGGCGTTCTTCGCCGCGACCGGCCGCACGTTCGAGGACGAGAAAACGGAAGACGACGAGGAGAGAGAGGTGTTCGCGTAGCCATGGCCACCGTCGACACGACATTCACCCGCCGCAAGATCCTGCGCGACGAGTTGGTCGGCCTCTACGGGGTCGTCGAGCGCAACCTCTATCTGACGAAGCGCTACTTCCTGTGGGATCTCGCGTTCCTGCTCTGGACGATCGCGAACACGCTGACGATCGTGTTCATCTCGCGTGGCGTCGATGTGGGGCCGGTGCAGCAGAACGAGCTGGCGACGAAGCTGCTCGTCGGCGGCGTGATCTGGGCCTTCCTCGGGATCATCTTCGAGATCGTCACCGAGACGGTCGCGTGGGAGCGCTGGGAAGGCACGATCGAATACACCTTCATGGCGCCGGTCTCGCGGTCGGTGCACCTGATGGGGATGGGGGTCTACGCGGTGCTGTACGGGCTGATCCGGGCAGCGCTGATCTTCATCGCCGTGGTGGCGTTCATCGACATCCATCTGCCGCTCGCCAACTACGGTGCGGCGGTCGCGCTGCTCGCGATCGCATCCGTCTCGTTCATCGGCGTCGGGATGATGACCGCGGTGCTGCCGCTCATCTCTCCCGAGAAGGGGACGCAGCTCGGGTTCGTCGCGCAGGGCCTCATGCTCGTCGTTTCGGGCGTCTACTACCCCGTCGAGGTGCTGCCGCAGTGGATGCAGTGGATCGCGAAGATCTCGCCCGCCACGTACGCGCTGCGCGGCTGCCGCAACTCGATCCTGCTCGGCGCCGGCCTCGCCTGGGACGACGTGTGGCCGTTGCTCGTGATCGGGGCGTTCTCGATCCCGATCGGCCTGATGGTGTTCAAGGTCGGCGAGCGTTATGCGAAGAAGCAGGGCAAGCTGAAAAGATCAGGCTGACCGCGTATCCCCGAGAAGGAGCAATTCCATGGCGATGATCGAAAGCAAGGACCGGGCGACGTCCGACCCGAAGGCCCGCAAGGCCGTTCTCGACGCCGTGGCCAAGGAGGGCGTCGAGTACGTCCTCTTCTGGTTCACGGACATCGAGGGCCATCTCAAGAGCTTTGCGATCACGCCGTCCGAGATCGAAGGTGCGCTGAACGACGGCATGGGCTTCGACGGGTCGTCGATCACCGGGTTCAACGCGATCGAGGAGTCCGACATGGTCGCCATTCCCGATCCCGCCACGTGGCGCCTGATGCCGACCCGCGACGGAGAGGCCAAGGTCGGCAGGCTGATCTGCGACGTCGTGAAGCCGGACGGCCGGCCGTACGAGGGCGATCCGCGCTTCGTGATGCGGCGCGCGCTCGAGCGCATGGAGGGGATGGGCTTCGACACCTTCAACATCGGCCCCGAGCTGGAGTACTTCCTGTTCAGGGACAAGAGCGGCACCGAGACGCTCGACGAGGGCGGCTACTTCGCGATGACGGCGCTCGACGCTGCGACGGAGCTGCGCAACGAGACGATCAGGGCGCTCGAGTCGATGGGGATCGGCATCGAATACCACCACCACGAGGTGGCACCGTCGCAGCACGAGATCGACATGCGCTACTCGTCGGCTCTCGACATGGCCGACCAGACGATCACGTACCGCCTGATCGTCAAGGAGGTCGCGGCGAAGCACGGGGTCTATGCAACGTTCATGCCGAAGCCGCTCTTCGGGGAGAACGGCTCGGGCATGCACACCCACATGTCCCTCTTCAAGGACGGCCGCAACCAGTTCTTCGACGGCAGCGACCAGTACAACCTCTCGGTGACCGGCAAGCAGTTCATCGCAGGGCTGCTCCGGCACGCGCGCGAGCTGTCCGGCGTCTTCGCGCAGTGGGTCAACTCGTACAAGCGGCTCGTGCCGGGCTTCGAGGCACCGGTCTACGTCGCGTGGTCGCAGCGCAACCGGTCGGCCCTGATCCGTATCCCGCTCTACAAGCCGGGCTCGGAGCAGGCGACCCGGGCCGAGATCCGCTGCCCCGATCCGGCCTGCAATCCGTACCTCACCTTCGCGGCGCTCCTGCATGCGGGCCTCGAAGGGATCGAGAAGGGATACGAGCTGGAGGCGCCGATGGAGACGAACCTCTATCACCTGACCGCCGAGGAGCGGCGCGAACAGGGAATCGTCTCGCTGCCGGAGACGCTCGGTGAGGCGATCGACGAGTTCGCGGCGTCCGAGCTGATGCGGCGCGCCTTCGGCGATCACATCTTCTCGGCGTATGTGACGCTGAAGCGCAAGGAGTGGGACGAGTACCGCGTCCAGCTGACGCAGTGGGAGCTCGACCGCTACCTCGGAGTGCTCTAGCGGAAGCGAATGGGTGTCTGACACCTCCGGGTGTCAGACACCTGCCTTAAAGGAACGTACGGATCGATTCGCGCTCGACGCGGAGACCGATCACCTTGGAGCCGTCGTCGATCTGCTCGATCGACTCGGCCGGCACCAGCCGGCGGCGCCTCGCGAGCCAGCCCGACCGCACCGACAGTGCGTCTGGCGTCTCGGGGCTCGTGCCGTACATCGGGCACTCGACCGTCCCGACCACGCGGCCCTTGGCATCTGCCACGAGGAAACCGGCTGTGCCGCGGAGATCGATCGCGAGGGCGCTCACTGCGGTGAACCTATTCCGCGTTTGCGAGGAGTTTCCCCCTCTCGGCGTAAACGTTTTGTTAGCCCCATTTCCCGGACATCGCGAGCCAGGCCACGGCGAGCAGGGCCAGATAGAGGGAGGAGAGGCCTGCGACGATCCGGCCGGCGAGCGGTTTGCCGCCGCGCAGCCACCAGTAGGCGCAGCCGATGCTTGCGAGGAGCAGGAGCAGCCCGGCGTCGGAGACGGCGAACCCGATGCCGATCCAGGTGGGGTCGTTCTTGCCGCTGAAGCCTTCGTCGGAATAGATCCACTGCGCTCCCACGCGCAGGACGATGTAGGCCGGGATCCCCGAGACGAGCGCCCAGAAGGTCGCCTTGCGCAGATAGCCCCGGTCGGGGGCGCGCCAGGCAGCTCCGGAGAGGATCACGGCGGCGAGGATGGCCCCGAAGAGGGTCATCGCGCCGAGCACGTGCAGGAAGAGAGGCCAGAACGGGCGGCTGTACGGCGAGCAGCACTACGAGCCCGGCTTCCAGATCATGAGGATGAGGATCCCGAGGGTGGCGAGCCCGGCCAGCCAGGACATCGCGTTCCCCTTCGGGTCGCGGAGCAGGGCCCGCAGTTCGTCGGTGGACGTGTCGCCTGCGGCGGCAAGCTGCTCGGCGAGCTTCCGCGAGCGCTCCTGGTGGCGGCCGCCGATCCCGCCGAGCGCGTTGGAGATCACCCAGAGCGCGAGCGACGCCCAGATCCACCACGCGTCGAGGCCGTAGTCGAGCTCGTGCCAGAGCCAGATGCCGAAGATGAGCGTTCCGGCGACGCCGATGCCGATGACGGGGAGCGTGACGCGGACGAGGCGCAGCAGCGAGGCCGTCTCGCTGGGCCGCTCGGCCCGGACCGCCAGGATGTTGAGGATGCCCGCAGCCACCGACCCGCCCACGAAGAAGAACGCTGCCGAGACGTGCAGCATCAGCAGCCACTGAACCGTGGTCACGGGGCGAGCGTACGCTTCGCCGCGGATGGACACTCGCGAACGTCATCTGCGGCTCCTGACCGAGACGATCGAGGCGGTCAACTCGACTCTCGACCTGCAGGAGGTCATGGGCCTGGTCGCCTCGAAGGTGGCGATGGCGCTCGTCGCGGATGCCTGCTTCGTCTACCTGTACGACGAGCGAGCCGACGAGCTCGTGCTGCGCGCGACGCACGGCACCTCGATCGACGAGATGTCCCGTCGTCCGCGCATGCGGCCGGGCGAGGGGATCACGGGCTCGGCGGCGGCCGCCCGGGCGGCGGTGATGCTCGAGTCGCAGGCGCATCTCGACCCACGCTTCAAGAACTTCCCGAACCTGCCCGAGGACGAGTACGAGTCGATCCTCGCGGTGCCGATCCTGACGCGCGACGGCACCCTGGAAGGGGCGTTGAACGTGCGCACGCGCGATCCGCGCGTGTTCTCGGACGACGAGGTCGATCTCCTGCTCGCGATCGCCGCGCAGGTCGCCCAGTCGATCGAGCATGCGAAGCTCTACTCGGAGGCGCAGCGCCGCGTGCACGAACTGGAGGCGCTCGCCCGTATCTCGGAGGCCGTCTCCGACTCGCTCTACCTCGAGGAGTCGCTCGAGGCGATCGTCAAGACGACGATGGACGCGCTCCACGCGACCGGCGCCGCCCTCGTGCTGGACGACGGCCGGATCGCCTGGCCGGAGGGAGTTCCGTCGACGCATGCGATCCGCCAGCCGCTGCGCTGGCGCGGACGACAGATCGGCGAGCTGGTCGCAGATCGCGAGCGGGCGTTCACCGACCTCGATCGCGAGTTGCTCGCCTCGATCGCGACGCACGCCGCGGTCGCGCTCGAGCATGGGCGGGCCGTGCTCCGAGGGGTGCTCGCGCAAGAGATCCACCATCGAGTGAAGAACAACCTTCAGACGGTCGCGTCGCTGCTTCGTCTGCAGGCGCGGTCGACGGACACGATCGATCCGCGCGAGGCGCTCGAGCATTCGGTGAATCGCATTCTGGCGATCGCGGCGGTGCACGAGCTGCTCACGGAGCGGCGCGACGAGGACGTCGAGCTCGCCGACCTGATCGACCGGTTGCGGGCGATGCTCGTCCAGGGCGTCGGGGGCGGCAAGGAGGTGTCGGCGGAGCTCGAGCCGGTCTCGCTTCCGAGCGCTCGCGCGACGGCGCTCGCCCTGGTCTTCTCCGAGTTGCTGCAGAACGCGCTCGAGCACGGCGGCGACCGTGTTCGCGTCGAGCTCGCGCGTCGTGACGGTGAGGTCGTGCTCGCGATCGCCGATGACGGCTCGGGTGTCGGCGCCGTCGTCGCGGGCACCGGGCTCTCGATCGTGCAGGCGCTCGTGCGCGACGAGCTGCGCGGCACGCTCGACCTCAGCTCGGTCGCCGGCACTCGCGCCGAGGTCGTGTTTCCCGCCTAGAGCGCCGGCCGGATTCGGCCGTGCGGAGGCAAGTCACGCCACCGCGGTTCGCGACCAGTCCGTTCCACCACACCGCCGCGGCCGGCTGCGGGCAGGCGTCCGAAGCGTACGACGGCAGAGCCAGAAACGGGCCCGAAGTTCCACTTCCGCTCCACCTGCGTGCGCAGTTCGTTTCGGTGGCTGCCACCGGACTTGTCTGGGCGAGACACGGCCGAACGGGAGGGGTCGCGTGACGTGAACGTGACGTACACGTGTCCGCTCGGGTCCCGCTGTGGGCGCTACTCGGGCTGGTCTTCGAACGAGAAGTGGAAGTGGTCGCCGTGCGAGTGCACGCCGAGCACCTGGTCGTCGAGCACCTCGGCTGCGGCCTGGTCGAGGAACACGCGGACGTCGCCGCGCTCGATCACCTCGTCCCCGTCACTCGGCTCGGACGCCTCGTCGATCGAGATCTCGACCTCTCCGTCGACCTCCTCGGCCGTGATGCGAATCGTCCCGATCTGGGTGAGCGCCGCCACGGCTTCGTCGTCGATCTGCAGCATCGTGCGATTCTATTGCTCGTGAGGATCCTGATCGCCGAGGACGAGACGATCATCCGGCTCGACCTGCGCAACCTGCTGGAGCAGAGCGGGCACGAGGTCGTCGCCGAGGCGCGGGACGGCGAGGAAGCCGTCGCGCTCGCCCGTGAGCACGAGCCGGAGCTCGCGATCATGGACGTGAAGATGCCGAAGCTCGACGGGATCGAGGCCGCGAAGCAGATCCTCGAGGAGCGACCGATCCCGATCGTGATGCTGACCGCGTACGGCCACGAGGAGCTCGTCAGCCGAGCCGTGGAGGCCGGTGTCTTCGGCTACCTCGTCAAGCCGTTTCGCGAACAGGATCTCGTTCCCGCGATCGCGACGGCGCGCGCGCGTCACGAGGAGCTCGCAGCCGTGCGCGAGGAGGCCGAGTCGCTGGCCGACGCCCTCTCCGCGCGCAAGGCGATCGAGCGCGCCAAGGGCCTGCTGATGGAGCGTGACGGCCTCTCGGAGGACGCCGCCTTCGCGCGCCTGCGCAAGGCGAGCCAGGTGTCGGGCCGGCCCCTGAAGGTGATCGCCGAAGCAGTGATCGCTACCCTCGGAGCGGAATGACCCAGACGATCACCCCTCCCAGGACGAGGCCGCGCCGCTCGAGCGGGTCGGGCGTCGGCGACGCGTGGCGGGTGATCGTTCGAAACGACGATCACAACACCTTCGAGGGAGTGGCGTTTGCGCTCGCGCAGACGATTCCCGGCGTCGACTACGACAAGGGGATGACGCTCGCCAACAAGATCCACTCGACCGGCCAGGCGATCGTGTGGTCCGGGCACCGCGAGCTCGCCGAGCTCTACCACTCCCAGCTCGACGCCTACGGGCTGACACTCGCGCCGCTTGAACGCTGAAGCTCTCGCGGGGATCGACCGTGTCTTCGCAGCGTTCAACGGCGGCGACCCGCGCGCGCTCTTCGAGGTGATCGCAGTTGACGCCGTCTGGACCGTCAACGGCACGGTCCCGGTCGCCCAGCAGTACGTCGGACGGCCCCGTATCTTCGACCTCTTCCGCGAGACACGACGGCTGACCGGCGGCACGTACCTCAGCACGCTGCGCTGGTCGCTCGCCGACGACGAGCACGCGGTCGCGGTCTACCGCGCGCAGGGCAGACGGCTCGACCGCGAGCTCGACATCGACCAGGCGCTCGTGATCGACCACGAGCGCGGCATCTGGCAGCGGATCACCGCCATCCCTGCCGACCCGCCCGCGTTCGAGGCGTTCTGGCAATGAACGTGGGGATCCAGCTTCCCGAGGTGGAGCGGGTCGTACGTCGCGACGAGCTGGCGGCGATGGCGCACGCTGCCGAGGAGTGCGGCTTCGATTCGATCTGGGTCGGCGACCACCTGCTCTACCGCGGGGACGCACGTCCCGAGCGCGGTCCGTGGGACTGCTGGACGACGCTCGCCTGGCTCGCAGGCATCACGGAGCGGGTCACGCTCGGCCCGCTCGTCGCCTGCACGGCGTTCCATCCGCCCGGGATCCTCGCGCGGCAGGTCGCGGCGATCGACGAGCTGAGCGGCGGACGCTTCGTCGCGGCTCTCGGCGCGGGCTGGAACCAGGAGGAGTTCCGCGCCTTCGGCGTGCCCTTCGACCACCACGTCTCACGGTTCGAGGAGGCCTTCACGATCGTGCGGCGGCTGCTCGCCGGGGAGCACGTCACATTCGAAGGACGATTTCACACCGTGCTCGACGCCGTGCTGCTGCCGCCGCCGCTGCGGCGGCCGAAGCTGATGATCGGCGCGAACGCGCCGCGGATGCTCTCGATCGCGCTGCCGCACGTCGACGCGTGGAACACCTGGTACACGCATTACGGCAACACGCCGGAGGGCTTCGACCGCCACAATCGCGAGATCACGCTCGCGGCGGAGCGTGCCGGCCGCGAC
Source organism: uncultured Thermoleophilia bacterium (assembly GCA_963779535.1). Classification (GTDB taxonomy): domain Bacteria; phylum Actinomycetota; class Thermoleophilia; order Gaiellales; family Gaiellaceae; genus PALSA-600. Next base: position 393,009 of record CAVZYP010000009.1, read on the forward strand.
CCTGCGCAGATCGAGCGGAGCGCGTGTGTGCTCGTCGAGGTCGAGCCCGCCGGCGAGCGCCCGCGCGACGTCGAGGCGGTGCGGGCCGACCTGCTGGCGGCTCACCTGCGCGCGCTCGGCGAAGCGGGCGCGGACGAGGCGATTCTCGTCCTCGATCCGATCACGGAGCCGTCGATCCGCGCGCTCCGGTCAGACACCCTTGGTGTCTGACACCTGTTCGAAGAGCGACTCCCAGCGTCCGAGCAGTGCTTCGAGATCCTCGCGCGCCTCGCGGTGCGCGGCGAGCAGGTCGGCGTCGCCCCAGTCGGCCGCGAGCTGCTCTTCGAGCTTCGCGACGCGGGCCTCGGCGCGCGCGACCTCCTGTTCGACCAACTCGAGCGCGGACGGCTTCGCCTTCTCCGGCCGCTTCGGCTTCTCCCGTTTCGGCTTGGGCGGCGGGGCAGGCGCGGCCTCGGTCTCCTGCGCGCGGGCGTAATCCGCCCAGCCGCCGGGGTAGGACGCGATCCGGCGATCCTCGACCGCGAGCATGCGCCCCGCCACAGCATCGAGCAGTGCGCGGTCGTGGGAGACGAGCAGCACGGTGCCAGGGAACGCTTCGAGCGCGGCTTCGAGCGCCTCGCGCGACTCGAGGTCGAGATGGTTCGTCGGCTCGTCGAGGACGAGCAGATTTGCGCCCGACGCGACGGCGATCGCGAGCGCCAGCCGGCGGCGCTCGCCGCCCGACAGCACCGCGGCGGGCTTCTCGTGCTCGTCCCAGCCCGAGAACAGGAACTTGCCGAGGAGCGACTGGGCCTCGGGCCGCTTCAGGCCGGTGCCGGACATCGCCGCGTCGAGCACCGAACCGCGCTCGTCGAGCTCCGCCTCGTGCTGCGAGAAGTAGGCGGCCTCGACGCCGTGGCCGAGCCGCGCCTTCCCGCTCGCAGGGCTGCGAAGGCCGAGGATCGTCTCGAGCAGTGTCGTCTTGCCGGAGCCGTTCGGGCCGACGAGCGCGACGTGCTCGCCGCGTTCGATCGCGAACGACGCTCCGTTCAGGAGCTGCTTCTCGCCCGCTTGCAACGACAGGTTCTCGACGACCAGGACGTCGCGGCCCGACCGCGCCGGCTTGAGAAACTCGAAGCCGAGCGTCCGTCGCTTGTCGTCCGGCGCGTGGACGCGCACGGTCTCGAGCTTCTTGATCTGCTTGATCTTCATCTGCGCCTGGCGCGCCTTGCTCGCCTTGTAACGGAAGCGCTCGACGAACCGCTCGAGACGTTCGATCTGTTCGGCCTGGCGTGCCGCGGTCTTCGTCTGGTGGATCGCGCGCGCGGCCTGCTCGCGCCGCCACACATGCCAGGCGCCCGGGAAATAGACGGACTTGCCGCCCTCGAGCTCCAGCACGGCAGTCGTCACAGCTTCGAGGAACCAACGGTCGTGCGCAACGAGGATGACGGCAGCGTCGAGTGTCTCGAGCAGCTTCTCCAGCCATTCGAGCGACTCGATATCGAGATGGTTCGTCGGCTCGTCGAGCAGCAGCAGGTCGGGCTGGGACGCGAGCGCCCTCGCGAGGGACGCCCGGGTCAGCTCGCCGCCCGAGAAGGTGGAGAGCGGGCGGGCCAGGTCGGCGTCCGTGAATCCCAGCCCACGGACGAACGACGCTGCGCGGTCGCGCCAGTCGTAGCCGCCCGCGTGCTCGAGCTTCGCCTGGGCTGCGGAGTAGCGACGCATCGTCGCGGGGTCGTGTGTGCCGGACGCCATCGACTGTTCGAGCTCGCGCAGCTGTGCTTCCACAGCTGCGAGATCGGCGGTCCCGGCGAGGACGTAGTCGCGCAGCGCCTGTCTGCTCTGGGCCGGCGGCCGCTGGTCGTGCAGCGCAATCCGCGTTCCCTTGGAGAGCGCGAGCTCGCCCCCCTCGAGCGACACCTCGCCGGCCAGCGCACGCAGGAGGGTCGTCTTGCCGGCGCCGTTCGGGCCGGCCAGGGCCAGCCGGTCGCGCCGCTCCACCTTGAAGGAGACGCCGTCGAACAGGACGCCGCCCGAGAGCTCCTTGCGCAGGGACGATGCGATGACGACCGCCATAGCCTGAAACTATCTAGACGTGCGCCTCGGCCTGACAGCCCGGATCCTGATCGGCGGTGGAATCGTCGCCGCCGTCTTCCTGGCCCAGTTCCTGTTCACGACCGGTTCGTTCAGGTCGATTCGCCACGACACGCGGGAGGAACAGCGCGCCGATGCGACGGTCGAGGCGGCCACGCTCCTCGAGAACTCGATCCTGAGTCTCCAAACAGGGCTGCGCGGGTACGTGCTCACGAACGACCGGCGTTTCCTGCAGCCGTACGTTCGGGCCCGTCAGAAGCTCCCGGGCCAGTCGAAGCTGCTCATGGGGCTTGCGCCCGGCGCAGTTTCGAGCAGCATCGACCGTGAGTGGCGCTCGTACATCCGCGAGTGGACGGCTCCGCTGATCGCGCTGGCCGAACGCTCGCCGGAGCAAGCCAGAGCGAAATTCAGAAGCGGCCAGGCTGGGCAGCGCGTCGACCGCATGCGGGGGCTGATCGACCCGTTCGTGGCGCGCAGGGAGGCTGTGGCCGAGGCGGATCGCGCCCGCGTCTCCCATGCGGTGACTGCCGGCATGAACGCCGGCTTTCTCGGCGCCTTCCTGCGGGCGCTCTTGTTCGTCGCGATCATCGCCTACCTCCTTCGCTTCGCGGTCGCGCCGATCCGGCGCATCGCCGGCGCGACGGAGCGCATCGCCGACGGCGACCTCCAGGTGAAGGTGCCGGAGCAGGGCCCGGGTGAGATCGGGCAGCTCGCCCGCTCGTTCAACAAGATGGCGGCGTCGCTCGAACGCCAGCAGCGTGACCTTGCGAGTCAGAACCTGGATCTCGAACGGCTCGCCACCGTCCTGCGCGCCGTGCTCGACTCGACGATCGACGGGATCCTGCTGTCGGACTCCGACGGCAACGTGCAGCTCGCGAACCGGCCCGTCCTCACCCTGACCCGCGAGCTCGGGATGCGCTACGACGGGACGGTGGTCAACCGCCTGCTCTCGGTCGAGCACCGGATCAAGGATCGCGACCGGTACCACGCGGCGATGGAGCGGCTTCGTACGAACCCCGACGAGGAGACCTTCGACGAGTTCGAGGATGCCGTGAGCGGACGCGCGTTCCAGGGTTTCACCGCGCCCGTTCGCGACGACCGCGGCGGAGTCCTGGGGCGCATCTGGACGCTGCGTGAGGTGACCCAGCAGCGGGAGCTCGACCGGTTGAAGGACGACTTCGTCGCCACCGTGTCGCATGAGCTCCGCACGCCGCTCACGTCCATGATGGGCTTCCTCGAGATGATCCGCGAAGGCGAAGCGGGCCGACTCACCGACGAGCAGACAGCGCTTTCTCGCGATCGTCTATCGCAGCTCGGAGCGGCTGCAACGCCTGGTCGGCGACCTGCTCTTCGTGGCGCGTCTCGATGCGAGCGGGCTGCAGCTTCACTTCGCTCCGGTTCGGCTCGACGAGATTGCACGCGAGGTCGTCGAGTCGTCGGCCGCCCTCGCGCGCTCGCGGAGCTCGCACTCGATTTCGACGTCACCGGCGTTCCGCTCGTCCGCGGCGACCACGAGCGGCTCGTACAGCTCGTCGGCAACCTTCTTTCGAACGCTCTGAAGTTCACGCCTGCCGGCGGGACCGTCACGGTGCACGTGTTCGTCGAGGCGACCGAGCCGTGCTCGATGTGCGGACACGGGCATCGGGATTCCCGCGGACGAACAGGACCGGCTGTTCCAGCGCTTCTTCCGCTCGTCGACCGCGACAAACAGGCGATCCCGGGAACGGGGCTCGGGCTCGTGATCTCACGCGCGATCGCCGAGGCGCATGGGGGGACGATCGACGTCGCCTCGCAGGTCGGCGCCGGGACGCGGTTCCGCGTCGAGTTGCCGGTTCAGCACGATGAGGCGGTCGGGTGAGCGGCGCGAGGGTTGTCGCACTGGACGTCGGATCGTCGTCGGTTCGAGCCGCCGTCTACGACGAGCACGGCGTCGTCGAGCCCGGCGAGGCGCGGCTCGCCTATTCGCTGTCCGACGCCGACGAACTGGTCGCCGCGTGCACCGCGGTGCTCGCGCAGGTCGGCGAGGGCGACGAGCTCGCCATCTCCTGTTTCTGGCATTCGCTCGTCGCGGTCGACGAGCACGACCACCCGCTGACCCCGGTGCTCACCTGGCGCGATCTCGGCGGGTCGTCACCGCCGGCGTTGGACGCGGACGCCTACCACCTCCGCACCGGCTGCTTCGCGCACCCCGCCTACTGGCCGGCGAAGATCCGCCGCCTCCGGGAAGAGGGCCTGCGGGCGGCTCGCTATCTCTCGTTCGGCGACTACCTGCTGCTCCGGCTCGCGGGTGAGGTGCGGACGAGCATCTCGACGGCGAGCGGCACCGGCCTCTTCGACCCCAACCGGCTCGACTGGGACGAGGAGACGCTTGCGGCGGTCGGGATCGACCGAGCGCAGCTGGCTCCGGTCTCCGACGAGCAGGTCGCCGGCGTCCGCCCCGCGCTCGGCGACGGCGCGTGCTCGAACGTCGGCGCGGGATGCACCACGCGCACTCGAGCCGCGCTGATGGTCGGGACCTCGGCCGCGCTGCGCGTCGTGTACGAGGCCGACGCGGCCGTTCCGCGTCCGGGCCTCTTCCTGTACCGCCTCGACGGCCGGCGCTTCTGTGAGGGCGGCGCGCTCTCCGATGGCGGCAACCTGCACGCCTGGCTCCTGCAAACCCTGCGGGTCGGTGCCGATGAGGGCCTTGCCGAGCGCCCCGCGGCGGGGCACGGTCTCAGCTTCCTGCCGTTTCTCGGCGGTGAGCGGTCCCTCGGGTGGAACGCGAACCGACGAGGTGCGATCCACGGGCTCTCGTTCTCCACGACCGCTGCCGACATCGTCCAGGCTGCGCTCGAAGGTGTCTGCTACCAGCTGGCGGAGGTGCTGGACGTGCTCGGCGGTGTCGAGTCGATCGTGGTCACGGGCGGCGGGCTGCTCGCAAATGCCGGCTGGACACAGATCCTGGCCGATGTGCTCGGCCGTACGCTCGAGGTGTCCGCTGTCGGCGAAGGCTCGGCGCGAGGTGCTGCGATGATGGCCCTCGAGTGGGCCGGCCTGCCGGTCCCGCCGGCGCCGGTCGCGCAGGCCGTGGAGCCACGTCCGGAGCGATACGAAATCCATCTGGCCGCGAGGGCAGAACAGCAAGAGATGAAGTCGGAGGAGCTCACATGATCGAGATCGTCGGCGGTGGCCTGGCAGCAGCCAAGCTGGTCGAGGCCTACCGGGCTGGCGGCGGCCAGGACGCGATCACCATCTGGTCGCAGGACGCGCACGGCCCCTATCACCGTCCTCCGCTCTCCAAGCGGCTGCTGCGAGGGGAGTCGCAGCCAGAGGACGCCCTCGTGCACCCGGTCGACTGGTACGCCGAGAACGGGGTCGACCTCCGGCTCGGCGAGACGCTCGCGTCGCTCGACGACGTCCGCGCGGAGACGATCGTGATCGCCACGGGGTCACGCCCGCGGCTGCTGGACGGGACGGTGGCCCTGCGCACGCTGGACGACTCGCTGGAGCTGCGGCGCCTCGCCGGTTCGGCCGCGACGGCGACCGTGATCGGCGGCGGCTTCGTCGGCTGCGAGGTGACCGCCTCGCTGACCCAGCTCGGCGTGCAGGTGACGCAGATCGTGCGCGACCCCATGGTGTTCGCTCCGCTGCAAGCTCCGCCGCTCGCCGAGGCGCTTCACGAGACGTACCGGGCGCGCGGGGTGGACCTCAGGCTGGAGGCGAGCGAGATCCCTGCTGCCGACCTCATCGTCGCGGGCATCGGCGTCGAGCCGAACGTCGAGCTGGCGCGCGCCGCCGGCCTCGAGGTTCGGAGCGGTGTCGTCGTGGACGAGCGGTTCCAGACCGCGCGGCCCGGCACCTACGCGATCGGCGACGTCGCGGAGTTCTACGATCCGCTCTACCGCCGGCACCGCCGGATCGAGCACTGGTCGAACGCGGCGTACCACGGCACGACGCTCGGCCGGATCCTGGCCGGCGAGGACGCACGCTACGACATCGTCTCGGCGTTCTTCTCCGAGGAATTCGGCAAGAGCTTCAAGGCATTCGGCGACGCGGCCGGGCACGACTCGACAACGCTGGAGGGAGACTTCGGCGGCGATTCGGCCGTGCTGCGCTTCCACAAGGGCGGCCAGGTCATCTCTGCCGTCCTCACCGGACAGGACGAGGCCGGAGAGGAAGCCCTGAAGGCCGAGATCAGAGCCGGCGCAGCAGCGGTGGAATAGTCGTTACGCTCGCAGGGAAGCGACCCGGCGAGGAGGAACGGTGGCCAACTCGGAGATCGAACAGCTCTCCATCGACACGATTCGGACTCTGTCGATGGATTCGGTGCAGCAGGCGAATGCGGGCCATCCCGGCACGGCGATGGCACTCGCACCGCTTGCCTATCTGCTCTACACCGAAGTCCTGCGCCACAACCCCGCCAGCCCGCACTGGCCGAATCGCGACCGCTTCGTGCTCAGCGCCGGGCACGCGTGCATCCTGCAGTACTCCGCGCTCCATCTCTCCGGCTACAACCTGTCGCTCGAGGAGCTGAAGCGTTTCCGGCAGTGGCAGTCGGCCACCCCCGGGCACCCCGAGTACCGGCACACGGAAGGCATCGAGGTGACGACCGGGCCGCTCGGGCAGGGGTTCGCGAACGGCGTCGGTATGGGGGTCGCCGAGCGCTTCCTGGCCGGGACCTTCAATCGTCCGCACCACGAGATCGTCGACCACCGCGTCTACGCGATCTGCTCGGACGGCGACCTCATGGAGGGCGTCTCGTACGAAGCAGGCTCGTTCGCCGGAACGAACGGGCTCGGGAAGCTCGTCTACTTCTACGACGACAACCACATCACGATCGACGGGACCACGTCGATCTCCTTCACGGAAGATCGCGCGAAGCGCTTCGAGGCGCTCGGGTGGCACGTTCAGTTCGTCGCCGATCCGAACGACCTGGCGTCGCTGCGTGAGGCGATCGCCAACGCACAGGCCGACCTCGAGCGCCCGTCCCTGATCATCGTCCGCTCGCACATCGCGTTCGGCGCGCCGCACGCCGTCGACACGGCGAAATCGCACGGCTCGCCGCTCGGCGCGGAGGAAGTCGCCGCGACCAAGCGAGCGCTCGGCTGGGACCCCGACAAGCACTTCTTCGTCCCCGACGAGGTCTACGCGCAGATGAACGCGGTCGAACGCGGCAACGAGCTCGAGACGCAGTGGCAGCAGGCCTTCTCGAACTGGTCGCAGGCCTTTCCGGCCGAGCGGGAGCGCTGGGATGCCGCATGGGCCGGCCGGATCGGCCCCTGGAACCTGCCCGAGTTCCAGGCGGGCGAGGAGATCGCGACCCGTGACGCCGGGAAGAAGGTGATGCAGGCGTTCAAGGATGCCGTGCCGACCATGATCGGCGGCGCAGCCGACCTCGTCGAGTCGACGAAGACCGAGTTCGCAGGAGGCGGTCTCTTCTCGGATCGCTGGGTGGGGCGCAACATCGCATTCGGCATTCGCGAGCACGCGATGGGCTCGATCGTCAACGGGATCGCCGTGCACGGCGGCTGTGTCAAGCCGTACGGCTCGACCTTCCTCATCTTCAGCGATTACATGCGGCCCGCGGTGCGCCTGTCGGCGCTGATGGGCCTGCCCGTCGTCTGGGTCTGGACCCACGATTCGGTCGGGCTGGGTGAGGACGGCCCCACGCACCAGCCGGTCGAGACCTACGCCGCGCTGCGCGCGATCCCGAACCTCTGGTTCGTGCGCCCGGCCGACGCGAACGAGACCGCCTACGCGTGGAAGGTGGCGCTCGAGCGGACGGACGGCCCGGTCGCGCTCTCACTCTCCCGCCAGAAGGTCGCCACGCTCGACCGCAGCGAGCTGGCTCCGGCCTCCGGGCTCGAGCGCGGCGCGTACACGCTCTGGGAGTCCGCCGAGTCGCCCGAGCTGATTCTGATCTCGACGGGTGCCGAGGTGGGGCTGACGCTCGAGGCAGGCCGCAGGATCGCTGCCGAGGGCACGGCGGTCCGCGTCGTCTCGATGCCGTGCTGGGAGCTCTTCGCGGACCAGCCGGCCGACTATCGCGACGAGGTGCTGCCACCCGACGTGCACGCGCGGCTCTCGGTCGAGCCGGGGGTCGAGCTCGGCTGGAGCAGATGGGTCGGCGATCGCGGTGACTCGATCTCGATCGAGCACTTCGGCGCCTCGGCCCCCGGGGCGACCGTCCTGGAAGAGTTCGGCTACAACCTCGACAACGTCGTGACGCGGGCGACCGCGCTGCTCGAGCGGGTTGCGGCATGAAACAGGCTGATGCGATCAGATCCTTTCTCCAGCTCGTCTCGCCGGGGTTCTGCATCGAGGGAGAGCTGCCGGCGGTGCACGTCGAAGGGATCGAGATCCGCCACGACGGGCACGCGATCGCCATGGTGCAGGCCGACGGGCGGACCATGCCGCTCCGCTTCACCTTCGACGAGGGGAAGATCGCCCGCGTCGAGGTTCTATGACCCGTTTCGGGGCTGCCGGATGAAGGTCGCGGTTGCGTTCGACCATCGGGGCGTCCGCCTGCGAGAGGCAGTGCTGGACGTGCTCGCCGGTCATGAGATCGTCGATCTCGGGACCGATACGGACGCGGTGCGCATCGACTATCCCGACAAGGCACGCGAGCTCGGCGAGGCGCTTCAGCGCAACGAGGCCGAGCGCGGGATCCTCGTGTGCGGTTCGGGCGTCGGCGCCGCGGTCGCCGCCTGCAAGATGACCGGCATCCGCGCCGCGATCTGCCACGACTCCTACAGCGCGCACCAGGGAGTCGAGCACGACGACATGAACGTGCTCTGCCTCGGCTCCGAGGTCGTCGGCCCGTCGCTGGCGCGCGAGCTCGTTGACGCATTCTTGAACGCGTCCTTCAACGGCGGCGACCGCTATGTCGCCCGGCTTGTGAAGGTCGCAGAGATGGAAAGGAAGATGAAAGATGGCAAAGGCGAAGTCACGGCTGCATGAGCTCGCCGCGCGCGGGCAATCGGTGTGGTTCGACACGCTCTCGCGCGATCTCGTCCGCTCGGGCGAGTTGAAACGGATGATCAACGACGACGCCGTCACCGGCGTCACGTCGAACCCGACGATCTTCCAGAAGGCGCTGTCGCAGGGCGACGCGTACGACGATGACCTGAAGGAGCTTCTCACCGAGACGGACGATCCGACGAAGATCTTCTTCTCGCTGGCGCTGCAGGACATTCGCGAGGCGTGCGACGTCCTGCGGCCCGCGTACGACGCGTCGGATGGGATCGACGGCTTCGTCTCGATGGAGGTCGAGCCCGGAATCGCGTACGACACAGAGCGAACGTTCGCGCAGGCCCAGTGGATCGCAGCCGAGGTCGACCGCCCGAACCTCTACGTCAAGATCCCGGCGACGGAGCCCGGACTGCCGGCGATCGAGGACTGCACGGCGCACGGCACCTCGATCAACATCACATTGATCTTCTCCCTCGATCGGTACAAGGCCGTCGTCGAGGCGTACATTCGCGGGCTCGAGCGGCTCGTGGCCGGCGGCGGCGACCCGTCGAAGGTCGTGTCGGTCGCGTCGTTCTTCGTCTCCCGCGTCGACACGGAGGCCGACAAGCGCCTCGATGCGGTCGGGCATCCGGAGCTGAAAGGCAAGCTCGCGGTCGCGAACGCGAAGCTCGCGTACAAGTACTTTCTGGAGGCGTTCTCGGGCCCGCGGTGGGCGTATCTCGAAGGAAAGGGCGCGCACAAGCAGCGGTGTTTGTGGGCGTCGACGTCGACCAAGAACCCCGACTACCGCGACGTGATCTACGTCGAGGAGCTGATCGGGCCCGACACGGTGAACACGATGCCGCTCGAGACGATCCGCGCGTTCCAGGATCACGGCGAGGTGCGCGGCGACACGGTGCTGAAGGGGGTCAACAAGGCCGAGAAGCTCCTGGCGAAGCTCGCCGACGCGGGCGTGGACTACGACGACGTCACGCTCACGCTCGAGGCGGAAGGGGTGCAGAAGTTCGGCGACTCGTTCGAGGAGATCGTCGAGAGCATCCGTGCGAAGCGGGCCTCCCTGGCGGCCGCATGACCCCGGCGGGTCTGGTGGAGCGCATCTGGGCGCACGATGCGTCCGTGTGGACCGATTCGGGGGAGGCCGAGTGGCTCGGATGGCTGGACGAGCCCTGGCGCATGCACGAGGACGTCGACCTGTTGCTGCAGTACGCCGACTCGGTCGTCGAGCGGATCGACTCGATCGTGCTGCTCGGCATGGGCGGCTCGTCGCTCGCGCCCGAGGTGCTCCGGCGGACGTTCCGGCAGGAGACGTTCCACGTCCTCGACACGACGCATCCGCAGGCGATCCGCGACCTGGAGTCGAAGATCGACGTCGCGCGGACGCTCTTCGTGGCGGCTTCGAAGTCGGGCTCGACGCTCGAGACGCGTTCGCACACGGACTACTTCTGGGAGAAGAGCCGGCGTGGAGAGCTCTGGGCTGCCGTGACCGATCCGGGCTCTTCTCTGGAGGAGCTCGCGCTGGAGCGAGGCTTCGGTGCGATCTTCGCCGGCGTCCCTTCGATCGGCGGGCGCTATTCCGCGCTGTCCGCGTTCGGGATGGTGCCCGCGGCGCTGATGGGAATCGACATCGCGCGCCTCTTGCTCCGTGCGCAGGAGATGGCGGACGCGTGCCGGCTGGCCGAGGGCAACCCCGGCCTCGACCTCGGCCTCTCGCTCGGCGACGGCTGGCTGGCCGGCCGCGACAAGGTCTGCATCGAGCCGCATGAGGGAGGCTTCGGACTGTGGGCGGAGCAGCTGCTCGCCGAATCGACCGGCAAGCACGGCAAGGGCCTGATCCCGGCCCCGGGCGAGTCCGCCGACGGCCCCGACCGGCAGGCGCAGGAGGTGCGCGTCGCCGACGAGTACGAGCTCGGGCAGGAGTTCTTCCGCTGGGAGTTCGCGACCGCCGTCGCCGGGTCGATCCTGGGCATCAATCCCTTCGACCAGCCCGACGTGCAGGCTGCGAAGGACATGACTACGCAGATCCTCGCCTCCGGCGACGATCCGCTGGTAGAACCTGTGGGCTCGGCGGAGGAGCTGTTCGCCCAGGCGCAGCCCGGTGACTACGTGGCGATCCTCGCCTTCGTGAACCCGACGCCGCAAGCCGACGCCAAGCTGGCCGCGCTCGCAGAGCGAGCGCGGCGGGAGACGGGCTGCGTGGTGACACATGGAATCGGGCCGCGCTACCTGCACTCGACCGGCCAGCTGCACAAGGGCGGGCCGCCGACCGGCCTCTACCTGCAGGTGGTCGACGACCTCGGTGGCGAGCTCCCGATCCCGGGCCTGCCGTTCGGGTTCGGCACGTTGATCCGCGCACAGGCTGCCGGTGACTTCGCGCTGCTGCAGGAACGCGGCCGGCGCATCGCACGCATTCACCTCGAGGAGGCATAGATGCAACTCGGAATGATCGGCCTCGGACGCATGGGCGGCAACATGGTGAAGCGTCTCGAGGAGCGCGGGCACGACGTGAAGACGTACGACCCGGGTGTCGACTCGACCGCGCAGACGCTCGCAGAGTTACGCGACCAGCTGGCGCCGCCGCGTTCGTTCTGGATGATGGTCCCGGCCGGGAAGGTGACCGAGGAAACATTTCAGACGCTGCTCGGCCTCGCCGCTCCGGGCGATGTGATCGTCGACGGCGGCAACTCGAACTTCCACGACTCCCAGCGCCGGTACGCGACGGCGAAGGAACTGGGAATCAGGTTCGTCGACGCAGGTGTCTCCGGCGGTATCTGGGGGCTCGCGAACGGGTACTGCCTGATGGTGGGCGGCGACGCGGACGCGGTCGCGCAGGTCGAGCCGGTGTTCGTCGCTCTCGCCCCGAAAGACGGCTATGCGCACGTCGGCCCGGCCGGCGCGGGCCACTTCGTGAAGATGGTCCACAACGGGATCGAGTACGGCCTCATGGAGGCCTATGCCGAAGGGTTCGCGGTGATGAAGTCGTCGGAGTTCGAGCTCGACCTCCTCGAGATCGCCGGCATCTGGCGGTACGGATCCGTCGTGCGCTCGTGGCTGCTGGACCTGCTGCATGCGGCGTTCGAGCAGGACGGCTCGCAGCTCGAGCAGATCCGCGGCTACGTCGCGGACTCGGGCGAGGGCCGCTGGACGGTCGCGGAGGCGATCGCGGAAGACATCCCCGTGCCGGTGATCACCGCCGCGTTGTTCGCGCGCTTCGCCTCACGCCAGGACGAGTCGTTCGCCGCAAAGGTGAATGCTGCGCTGCGAAACCAGTTCGGCGGGCACGCCGTCGAAGCCGCGAAGCAGGACAAGTAGGTGTCGGAAGCCGACCTCAACCCGCTCGCCGAGGGGCTGCACCTGCGCCGGCGTCCCGACGGCTGCATCCTCGTGATCTTCGGCGCATCGGGCGACCTGACGTCGAAGAAGCTGATGCCTGCGCTCTATTCGCTGGCCGTGCGCCAGTTGCTGCCCGAGCGATTCGGCATCGTCGGCGCGGCGCGCAGCGAGGAGAGCGACGAGGAGTTCCGCGAGCGGATGAAACGGGCGGTTCAGGAGCATTCGCGGGACGAGTTCGACCAGGAAGTGTGGGACCGGCTCGCTGCCGGGATGCGCTACATCTCGCTCGACTTCGCCGACGACCGGGGTGAGGACGAGCTCCGCGACACGCTCACGAAGCTCGACGAGGAGCGCGGCACCGGCGGGAACCGCGTCTATTACTTCGCCGTGCCGCCGAGCGCGATCGGGACGATCGTGGATGAGATCGCCGCCCGCCGCGGCGCCGAGGGTTGGATCCGCCTGATCATCGAGAAGCCGTTCGGTCACGACCTGCAATCGGCGCGCGAGCTGAACGCTCGTCTCCAGGAGAACTTCACGGAGAACGAGGTGTTCCGGATCGATCACTACCTCGGCAAGGAGACGGTCCAGAACATGCTGGCACTGCGGTTCGCGAACGGCATCTTCGAGCCGATCTGGAACAGGCAGTTCATCGATCACGTGCAGATCACCGTCGCCGAGTCGATCGGCATCGAAGGGCGCGCCGGTTACTACGAGCAGGCAGGCGCCATCCGCGACATCTTCCAGAACCATCTGCTGCAGCTCGTTGCGATCACCGCCATGGAGCCTCCGATCGACTTCACCGCCGACTCGGTTCGCAACGAGAAGGTGAAGGTGCTGAAGGCGATGCACACACCAGGCCCCAAGCACATCGTCCGGGGCCAGTACGGCCCGGGCTTCGTCGAGGGCGAGCCGGTGCTCGGATACCGCGAGGAGCCCGGGGTCCCGCCGGGCTCGATGACCGACACGTTCGTCGCGGCGAAGCTGTTCGTCGACAACTGGCGCTGGGCGGATACGCCGTTCTACGTCCGCATGGGCAAGCGGCTCGCCCGGAGGGAGACGACCATCGCCGTCCAGTTCAAGCGCGCGCCGCATCCGCCGTTCGAAGACGCCTCGGCGGAGGGACTGCGCCCGAACGTCCTGCTCATTCACGTGCAGCCGAACGAGGGCGTGTCGCTCGCGATCGGCGCGAAGGTGCCGGGCCAGGGAATGACCATCCGCACCGTGCACATGGACTTTCTCTACGGCGGAGCGTTTCGCGAGGGGCTGCCCGAGGCGTACGAGCGGCTGATCCTCGATGCGATGCTCGGAGACGCGACGCTCTTCACTCGTTCGGACGAGACCGAGGAACAGTGGGCGCTGGTCGACGCGGTCGTCTCGTTCTGGCGGCGCGACCGGCCGTCGTTCCCGAACTATGCGTCGGGCACCTGGGGCCCTGCCGCCTCGGACGAACTGCTGCACCGGGATGGACGCTCGTGGCGAAGACACTAGTGACGAACGACTGGACGGGTGAGGACGTCTCGATCGCCCAGATCGAGCGCGAGCTGGCGCGCTTGCGGTCCGAGTCCGCGGCGGAGGGAGCCCAGCCGAACCTGCGCACGTCCGTGATGACGCATATCGCGTGGGCGCCGCCCGAGTGGCAGAGCGCGGCGGAGGAGACGCTCGCGGGCATGGCGGAGCGGCATCCCTCGCGCACGCTGCTGCTGGTGCCGCACCCCGACGACCCGGACGGGCTCGATGCGTTGCTGTCGCTGCGCTGCTTTCCGATCGGCGACCGCGCCGTCTGCGGCGAGGTGATCGAGCTGGCCCTGCGGGGCAGGCGCGCGTTCGCGCCCGCTTCGATCGCTCTGCCGCTGCTGATCTCCGACCTGCCGGTCTTCTGCCGTTGGCGCGGCCAGCCGGATTGGGACTCGACCGAGTTCGAGCAGCTCACGGGGATCGTCGACCGGCTGATCGTCGACTCGACGGAGTGGCCGGACCTGCCTGCCGCCTACGGACGGCTTGCGGGGCTCTTCTCGCAGGTTGTCGTCTCGGACATTGCGTGGGAGCGCACGGAACGGTGGCGTTCGCTGCTTGCGTCGCTGTGGCCCGACGTCGCGGATGTGAGCGCGATCCGCGTCTACGGCACCCGCGCGCAGGGGCATCTGCTCGCGGGCTGGCTGCGCTCGCGGCTCGGGCACGGCGTCGAGGTGGAGATCGAGGAGCGCGATCGCCTCGAGGGGATCGATCTCGACGGGCTACCGGCACCGTTCCCGCCGGGGCAGCCTCCGAATGCGAGCGACGTGCTGTCCGCGCAACTCGACCGCTTCGGGCGCGACCCGATCTACGAGCAGGCCGTCCGCGCCGCCGCAGCGTAACGCCACCGACGGGCTCTGAGCAGGCTCAGACGCGAAGCAGTGAGACCACCTCGTCGTGCAGGTGGCCGTTCGTGGCAAGGAAGCTCGCGTCGACCGCCGGCGGAGCACCGTCGTAGGTCGTGCAGCGGCCGCCCGCTTCCTCCACGACCAGCTGGACCGCCGCGTAGTCCCACAGCTGCAGCCTCGAGTCGCAGGCGACGTCGAGCGAGCCCTCGGCGACCAGGCAGTGCTGCCAGAAGTCTCCCAGCCCACGGTTCGACCAGGCGCGCTGCACGATGCTGCGCCAGCCGTCGGGCATGCGGCGCGCCGACGTCGTCGAGACCGAGCTGTCCTCGAGCCGGGCAACGGCGGAGACAGTGCACCGTTCGCCGTTCGCGAAAGCTCCCTCGCCCCGGATCGCCCACCAGCGGCGGCCGAGTGCCGGTGCGGACACCAGCCCGACCACGACCTCACCTTCCCGTTGCAGCGCAAGCAGCGTCGCCCAGACGGGGACGCCGCGCACGTAGTTCGACGTCCCGTCGATCGGATCGACGATCCACTTCGCGTCGCCGCCGTCATCGCCGAACTCCTCGCCGAGCACGCCCTCGCCCCGGCCCGAGGAGGCGACGAGGGCGCGTAGCGCCTCTTCGGCGGCACGATCGGCCTCGGAGACGGGCGTCAGGTCGGGCTTCGTCTCCACACGGAGATCGGCCGAGCGGAAGCGAGCGCCCGTGATCGCATCCGCGGCGTCGGCCAGGAGGTGCGCGAACTCGAGATCGGCATTCACGCTGCCGACGTTACTCGACGTTCCAGCGCGAGCCCGGCCGCCAGGACCAGGGCGTCGTCCCCCGGCCGCCCGATGATCTGGACCGACGAGCGCCCCGCCGGGAGGGCGAGGGCCGGCCAGCCCAGGGCGTTGAACGGGAAGGTGAAGCGCGTCAGGGCGGCGCGGATCTCGATTTCGACCACGTCCGCGGGCGGTGGATCGATGCTCAGCGTCGGAGTGACGAGGAGGTCGTGGCCCTCGAGCGCCGCGAATGCGCGTTCCGCGTGCTCCGCCCGTGCGCGGACAGCGCTTTCGTATTCACCGTCGCTCACTGCCAGGCAGCGTTCGATCTTGCCGCGGATGTTCTCGCCGTAGAGCTCCGCGTGCTCGGCGTAGAGCTCGCGGTGGACATCGCCGACCTCGCGCATGAACGCGGGCGCAACCGGCTCCGCGGTCGGAAACTCGACCGTCGCCCCACGCACGGGCACCTCGCCCCACGCGACGGCGAGCGAGAGATCGTCGAGGGAGACCTCGTCGACCGTGAAGCCCGGAACGAGGCCGTGCATCAGCTCGATGCAGCCGGCGACGTCACGAGCCATCGGTCCAGCATGGTCGAACGACGGGGCGAGCGGAAAGACCCCGGCGATCGGGACGAGACCGTACGTCGGCTTGAGCCCGGTGATGCCGCAGCACGCGGCCGGGATGCGAATCGAGCCGCCGGTGTCCGTTCCGAGAGCACCGTCGGCGAGGCCCAGCACGAGTGCAGCCGCGGACCCTCCCGACGATCCGCCGGGCGTCCGGTCCGGGAACGCCGGGTTCGGGACGTCGCCGTAATGGAGGTTCTGCGACGTGACGCCGTACGCGAACTCGTGCAGATTCGTCTTGCCGACGTTCGTCCAGCCGGCACTCTCGAGCAGCTGCACGGCGTCTGCCGACCGCGTCGGCACGTGGTCGTCGAACACGACCGAGCCGTACGTCGTCCGGACTCCCGCCGTGTCGAACAGATCCTTGACCGCGAGGCGCCGGCCCGGCTCCCCACCGCCCAGCTCGGTGATCCACGTCGCCGTTATGAGAGCCAGCGGTAGACCAGCGCGACGACGACGGTGCCGCCGAAGAGCAGGCAGAACAGGCCGAAGAGCGCCCAGCCCCAGAGCATGTTCTTGCGGGCGATCTCGGCGTCGGTGAGCGGTTCGTCCATCTAGATCACCGAGTCCACTGCCATCGCGACGAAGAGCAGTGCGAGATAGAGCAGCGAGAAGTGGAAGAGCTTCACGGCGACGCCGCGATCGAGCGTGCGGCGCAGCTCGACCGCGAGCAGCAGGAACAACACACCGAGCACGAACGCCGAAATGCCGTACACGAGCCCGAAGGTGCCGAGCGCGACCGGCGCGAGTGTGACCGCGATCAGCACGATCGTGTAGCGCACGATCTGCTTCGAGGTCTCGGCGTCTCCGCGCGCGACCGGCAGCATCGGCACGTTGGCCCGCGCGTAATGCTCCTTGATCATCAGCGCGAGCGCCCAGAAGTGCGGCGGTGTCCAGACGAAGACGATCGCGAACATCACGAACGCCGCGAAGCCGAGATGCCCGGCCGCGCCCGCATAGCCGACCAGCGGCGGCACCGCGCCTGCGGCGCCGCCGATCACGATGTTCTGCGGTGTCGACCGCTTGAGCCAGAGCGTGTAGACGAGCACGTAGAAGAGGTTTCCGGAGAGCGCGAGCAGTGCGGTGGGGAGGTTGACGAGCGAGTCCAGGAGGACGAACGAGCATGCCGACAGAGCAAGGCCGAACTCGAGCGCCCGTTCGGCGGGCACGCGCCCGGAGGCGACGGGGCGTTGCTCGGTTCGCGAGCCCATCAGCTTGTCGATGTCGCGGTCCAGGTAGTGGTTGAGCGCCGAGGCGCCGCCGCAGGCGAGAGCCAGTCCCACCATGGTCGCGGCGAAGACGCCCAGTGCGGGCACTCCGCCTGCGCCCACGAACACGCCGGCAGCGCCGGTGAGGAGGAGCAGGGACATGATGCGCGGCTTCGTCAACGTCAGGTAGTCGCGCAGCGGCCCCTGCTCGACGTGCCCGCGGAACGTCAACGCTGCGACATACACGGTCGCCGCGAAGGCAAGTGACGCCACGATCAGGTGGACGGTCGTCCCGGTGAGGAGGGCCGCGAGGCCGAACAGCCCCAGCGCCGTGACTGCGGCGGGCAGCAGACGACGCGCGCTCACCCATGCGGTTGCAACCAGGGCAGCCAGCGGCGGCAACGCGAGCGCCGCGAGCAGCCGGTGGGCGGTGTCCCAGCCGGCGGCGCCGGAGACGACCGCAAGGCCGGTTCCGGCCACTGCGGCGAGCGCTGTCAGCCTGGCCCAGGTTCCCACTAGAAGCCCCTCGTCTCCTCGAGCCGGCGCCGCACGTCGCGCAGCGGGCGCGCGCTCGTCACGTAGGGGACGGTGTCGAAGTTCCACGGCGGCGGCGGCGAGGTGGTGTACCACTCGAGCGTGTCGGCGAGCCACGGGTCGTTGCCGGCGCGCGGGCCGCTGCGCGCCGTCTTGATGACGTTCACCACGAAGATGAGCATTCCGAACGCCATGACGAACGACCCGATCGTCGAGATCATGTTGTAGACCTCCCAGAGCCCGTGCTCCTGGTAGGTGTAGACGCGCCGCGGCATGCCGAGCAGCCCGAGCAGGTGCTGTGGGAAGAAGGTCACGTTGAAGCCGATGAAGACGAGCCAGAACTGCAGCTTCCCGAGGCTCTCGTCGAGCATCCGCCCGAACATCTTGGGCCACCAGTAGAAGAGGCCGGCGAAGATCCCGAAGATCGACCCACCGAACAGCACGTAGTGCAGGTGGGCGACGACGAAATAGGTGTCGGTCACCTGCCAGTCGATCGGGAACGCGGCGAGGAAGATCCCTGAGAGGCCGCCGATCGTGAAGACGGCGATGAACCCGAGCGCCCACAGCATCGGTGTGTCGAACGAGATGTTCCCGCGCCAGATCGTCGCGAGCCAGTTGAAGATCTTCACGCCGGTCGGGATCGCGATGATCATCGAGCTGATCATGAAGAAGACGTCGAGACCGATCGGCAAGCCGACCGCGAACATGTGGTGCGCCCAGACGAGCAGCGAGTAGAACGCGATGCCCGCCGTCGAGATGGCCACTGCCTTGTAGCCGAAGATCGGCTTGCGTGAGAAGACGGGGAGGACCTCCGAGATGATCCCCATCGCGGGCAGGATCATGATGTAGACCTCGGGGTGGCCGAAGAACCAGAACACGTGCTGATAGAGGAGCGGACTGCCGCCGTGCGCCGGATCGAAGAAGTGCGTTCCGGCCTGGCGGTCGAGGAGCATCATCGTCAAGCCGGCGGAGAGGGTCGGGAGCACGATGATCAGCAGCCACGCGTAGGTGACGATCGCCCAGACGAAGAGTGGGATGCGCATCCACGACATGCCGGGCGTTCGCATGTTGTGCACGGTCACGACGATGTTGATCGCGCCGACGAGTGACGAGATCGAAAGGATGTGCAGCCCGAGGATCCACAGGTCCTGTCCGTTGCCCGGCTCGTGCTGCGTGGAGAGCGGCACATACGACGTCCAGCCGGCCTGGGCCGGCCCGTGCTTGGCGAAGAAGCTCATCAGGATGACGATGCCGCCGAGCAGGTACAGCCAGTAGGAGAGCGCGTTCAGGCGCGGGAACGCCATGTCACGGGCCCCGATCATCAACGGCACCAGGTAGTTCCCGAAGCCCGCGAGGATCGGGACGATGACCAGGAAGATCATGGTCGTGCCGTGGATCGTCAGCACCGAGTTGTACGAGCCCTTCGTCAGGAAGTGCTCGTTCGGTGTCGCGAGCTGCGCCCGCAGGAGCAGCGCGAGGATCCCGCCGAAGGCGAAGAAGAGGAGCGACGTCCAGATGTACATCAGCCCGATCCGCTTGTGGTCGACGGTCGTCAGCAGCGACGCCACCCGGCCGCGGCGCCAGTCGGCGCGATACGGCTCGACGGCTCTCGACGTTCACGGCCATCTAGGAGCCGCCACCCTTCGGCAGGTGCTTGGTGTAGGAGACGAGCGCCTCGATCTGCGCGTTCGTCCAGTTCCTGCCGACCGCGGGCATCTGCCCCTGACCGTTGCGGAGCAATGTCGTCAGGCCGCTGACGTCGCTGAGCAGCGGGTTGCCCCCGAGCGCCGGCCCGATGTAGGCGTGGTCGAGCCGATGGCACGACTGGCATGCCGACCACTCCTCCTTGCCGAGCTCGGGCCCGGTCGAGTTCGCGCGGCGGTGTGCGATGAACGCGTTGTACTCCGTACGCGGCACGACGCGCACCGTGCCGTCCATGTGGGCGTGTTGGATCCCGCAGAGCTCGGCGCAGCGCGCGATGTAGTTGCCCGACCGGGGCCTCGAACCACGTCTTGTTCACCCTGCCGGGGATCGCGTCCATCTTGCCGCCCAGGTCGGGCACCCACCATGAATGGATGACGTCCCAGTCCAGGCCCTTGACCCGCTCGTTCACGACCTGATTGGCGGGCGCCACCATCGTGTTCACCGAGACGGCGCCGTTCGGATAGCGGAAGAGCCAGTAGTACTGATGCCCTTCGACGGTGATCGTCGTCTCGTCGGCTGCGGCGGCCTTCGGTGCGTCCGCGATGCCGGGCAGCTCCCAGAAGACGAAGGTCCCGATCATCGCGAGGATGACGACGGGCACGACCGTCCAGAGCACCTCGAGCCGCGTCGAGCCGTGGATCTGCGGGCCCTCGGCGGTGCGCGCACGCTTGCCGCGCCGGTATTTGATGATGAAGGTGATCAGGGCGCCCTCGACGATCAGGAAGATCACGCCGGTGAAGATCGCGACGAAGATGAAGGCGCTGTCGATGCGGTGCGCGTTCGGGGAATGGGCCTCGCCGGGCAGGAGGCCGCCGTTGCCGGCGTAGGCGATTCCCGCCGCCATGAGGGCGATCAAGCTCGTACCAAGAGTGGCAAGGGCGGTCCGGCGCACGCCGACTGGCATCGTATAGCGCGTGGAAGCGCGGAGCCATGTGGAGCTGCCCCCGGAGGTCGGAGACACGTTCGAGGTGTTCGTCAACGGCGTGCCGAAGCAGCGCGGCGTCGACTTCGACCAGGTCGGGCGGGCGCTCGTCTTCCGGGAGGAGCTGTCGGCCGAGGGCCGGCTCGGGTTCTGGCGGTGGGCCAGCCTCTTCTTCGGGGTGGCAGGCACCTACCGGCGAAACGACACGGTCGACGTCGTGTACGTCGACGACGGCCGGCGCACCGTGTTGAGCCTGCGGCCGACGCTGTCGGCCTGAACGGGCTGCTAGCTTCGCTGCCGTGGCCAGCGTCCAGCTCGCACGCCCGTGGCGGGTCGTGCTGTCCCACCGGATCGCAGTTCCCGCGTTTCTGATCGCGCTGACGGCGCTGTCGGCGTTCCTGCGCACGCGTGAGCTGAACGCCGGTTTCTGGATCGACGAGGGCCTATCGGTCGGGATCGCGCACCATCACTGGTCGTCGATCCCCGGCCTGCTGCGCCAGGACGGCTCGCCGCCCGGCTACTACCTGCTGCTCGGCCTCTGGATCCGGCTCTTCGGTGACGGCGAGCGCGCAACCCACACCCTGTCGCTGCTCTTCGGGCTCGCATGCATTCCGGCGGCGTTCGCGGCCGGGCGCGCCGTCTTCGACCGCAAGACGGGCTTGATCTGCGCGACGCTCGCTGCCTTCGATCCGTTCCTGACCTACTACGCCCAGGAGACTCGGATGTACGAGGTCGAGGCACTGCTCTCGATCGTCGTTGCGTACGCCTACGTCCAGGGGGTGCTGCGCGGCCGGACGCCGTGGACCGTCGCGCTGGTGCCGGCGCTGGCCGCGATGGTCTACGTGCACAACTGGGCGCTCTTCCTCTGTGTCGGCCTGGCGGCCGCGACGGTGCTCTGCGCACGCCGGAGGCTGAAGCGCTTCGGGCTCGTCGCTGCGGGCGTGGCGGTGCTCTATCTGCCGTGGGTGCCGACCGTCCTGTCGCAGGTGCGGCACACCGGTGCACCCTGGTCGACGGCGCCGGGCTTCCGGGACCTCGTGCTCGCGCCCGGAGCGGTCGTCAACGGCGACGCAGTGCTCGTCGCACTCGTGCTGGTCGGCGGCAGCGGGCTGCTCGCACTCACGCGGCGGCGCGAAGACGACGAGGGCACGATCGTGCTCGCGCTCGTGACGGTGATCGCGGTGACGGTTGTTCTCGCGTGGCTCTCGTCGCAGTTCTCGCCGGCGTGGACGACGCGCTACTTCGCCGTCGTCCTCGGGCCGGTGCTGCTCGTCGGCTCGCGCGGGCTCGCCCGGGCCGATCGGCGCGGCCTCGCAGCCCTCGCCGTGATCCTGTTTCTGTGGGCCGGGTACTCGGTGCACGACGACAAGGAGAACGCGAGGCAGATCAGCGCGGGCGTGTCGAGGTTCATGCATCCCGGCGAGCTCGTCGTCTCGACGCACCCCGAGCAGGTGCCGGTGCTTCGTTACTACCTCGGTGACGGTTACCACTTCGCAACGACGATGGGGCCGGTGCCCGACGCCCGGATCTTCGACTGGCGCAATGCCGTCGCCCGGCTACGAGCGTCGAACATGCAGGCTCGCGTCGACCAGACGATCGCGGCGGTGCCGCCCGGGGGCGAATTCGTGGTCGTGGCGCCGGTTTTTCGTGACTACCGCGCGTGGAACGCCACCTGGACGCATCTCGTCTGGGAGAAGTCGACCGCCTATACCTCGGCGCTCCAGCAGGATCCGCGGGTTCGCCTGCTCCAGCACGTCTCGACGAACGAGATCGCGCTCGGTCAGAACTACTTCAAGCCGCTGCAGGCGTTCGTCTATCGCCGAGTCGGCTAGATTTGGCGGTCGCGGCCGCCTCGCGCGGCCGATCTCATGAAGCATGACACCTCCCAGACGACGCTCGTCCTCGGCGGCGGCCCGGCCGGACTGACCGCGGGGTACCTGCTCGGCCAGGCGAATCGGAACGCGCTCGTCTTCGAGGCCGACGATCAGGTGGGCGGCATCGCCAAGACCGTCGAGCGTGACGGCTATCGCTTCGATCTCGGTGGGCATCGCTTCTTCACCAAGTCGATCGAGGTGGAGACACTGTGGCACGAGGTGCTCGGCGACGAGTTCCTCAGGCGCCCCCGAATGTCCCGGATCTACTGGAACAACCGCTACCTCGACTATCCGCTGCGCGGGCCTGACGTGGTTCGCAAGCTCGGCCCGGTCGAGTTGGCGCGGTGCATGGCGTCGTACGCTCGCGCCGCGACCCGCCGCAACAAGGTCGACGACTCGCTGGAGGACTGGGTCTCGAACCGGTTCGGCCGCCGGTTGTTCGAGCTCTTCTTCAAGTCGTACACCGAGAAGGTCTGGGGCGTGCCGACGACCGAGATCCGCGCCGAGTGGGCGGCGCAGCGCATCAAGGGCCTCTCGTTCTTCTCCGCGGCGAAGGCCGCGTTCTTCGGCAACAAGGACAACAAGGTCAAGAGCCTCATCTCGGAGTTCAACTACCCGCGCTTCGGTCCGGGGCAGATGTGGGAGGCGATGCGCGGCGCAATCGAGGAGCAGGGCGGCGAGGTCCGCCTCGACGCACGCGTCGAGAGCATGGAGCTCGACGGCAGCCGCATCGCCAGCCTGGTGGTCGGCGGCGAGACCTTCGAGAGCCCGGAGGCGGTCATCTCCTCGCTGCCGCTGCGCGAGGTGGTCGAGATGATCAGCCCCGCCGCGCCGCAGTCGGTGATCGATGCCGCCCGCGGGCTCCGCTATCGCGACTTCCTCACGGTCGCGCTCGTTCTGAACGGCGCCGATCCCTTCCCGGACAACTGGATCTACATCCACGAGCCGAGCGTGCGCGTCGGTCGCATCCAGAACTTCCGCTCCTGGTCGCCGTGGATGGTCCCCGACCCGGACAAGGCGTGTGTCGGGCTCGAGTACTTCTGTTTCGCAGGCGACGACCTGTGGACGATGGACGACGACGCTCTCGTGACGCTCGCAGCGAACGAGCTCGAGCGACTCCGCCTCGCCCCCGCAGCGAGCGTGGATCGCGGGTTCGCCATTCGCGTGCCGAAGGCGTATCCGATCTACGACGCCGATTACGCGGAGCGCGTCGAGACGATTCGAAGCTGGCTCGACGGAATCGAGAACCTGCAGCAGGTTGGCCGCAATGGACTGCACCGCTACAACAACTCGGATCACTCGATGCTGACGGCGATGCGCGCGGTCGACAACCTGCTCACCGGGGCGCACCACGACATCTGGGCGGTCAATGCCGAGAGCGTCTACCACGAGACCGACGTGGCAGACGAGCATCCGTACCGCACCGCGCCCGAGACACCTGAGATGCAGGTGCTCGCGACCTCCCACACTGAGTAGGCGGCTCCTTCTCCCCGCCTCGGTCGTGGCGGCTGTCGGCCTCCTGACCTGGCTCGCACTGCCGACGGTCTGGTGGTCGCCGCTGAACGTCGACGAGGAGCTGACGCTCCGGCTCAGCGACTACTCGTTCCGCCACATCTTCCACATCGTCTCGACCCAGCGAGGCGGCGGGCCGCTGCACTTCTGGCTCGAGCACTTCCTGCTCGGATGGTGGCCCGGTCTGCCGGCGCTCCGGGTCCCGTCGCTCGTCTTCCTGTGCCTCGCGCTGCCCGCGGTCGCACTGATCGTGCGCCGCCTGCTCGACGACGACGAAGCCGCCGGCGCTGTCGTCCTGCTCACGGCGGCATCCCCGATCCCCGTGCTCTATGCGACCTTCGGGCGGCCCCACACGATGCTCTTCGCGTGGCTGATGTGGTCGACGGTCCTGGTCCTGAAGGCTGCCCAGAGCGGCAGCCGGCGCCTCTGGATCGCCGGGGGAGCGGCACTCGGCCTCTCGGTCTTCGTGCATCCGACGGCACCTCTCTACGCGCTGACCGCGTTCGCCGGTGCGCTCGTCTTCGCGCCGCGTGCGCCGCGGACGGTCGCGCGTGAGGCCTGGCCGGGCGTGGTCGCGCTTCTGCTCACCTTCGTGCCGTACTACGTGCGCACGCTGCACGTGCTCGGTGACCGGTACGGCGTCGGCTCGGGCCAGGCCAGCGGCCGGACGTTCTCCGGCCGGCCGGTCTGGGAGGACGCTCTGCATTTCGTCGCGCCCGGCCGCCACGATCTGAACTACTTCACGGCACTGGCCCTGATCGGGGTCGTCGCGCTGCTCGTGCGGCGGGCGCACCGCACGCTCGCCTTCTGCGCGATCACCGTCGCCGCCCCGGTGCTCTTCTTCTCGTTCGTTCCCGCCAACGGGGACTCGGCACTCTTCTTCGACCGCTACATGATCCCGGTCACGCCGGCCTTTCTCACCGTGGTGCTCGCCGGCTGCGTCGCGATCGCGCGCTGGGCCGGACGGTGGCGCCTCATCGCGCTCGTGCTCCTCGTGGCGGGGCTGCTGGCGATCGAGATTCGTTATGACGTCCACCACCGAGCTGCCGTTCACAGGATCGGTGTCGATGCGGTCACGCACGCGGTGGCTCGAGAGCCTGCGGGGTCGATCCTGTTCGGCTCGACGGGGACGTCGGGCGCGCTGTTCTCGTCGTTCGACTACGGGCACCCGGCCAACATCCTCGACCACCTCGTCGCGCTTCGTGTCTCCTCGGTCAGGCTGGTGGACGACGATTCGTGCGAACGGGCGGAGCCCTTCCTCCACGGCCCTCTCGACAAGCGATACGGCGTGTGGGTCTTCTACGCGGCGAACAAGAGCGAGGCCAACGCCGCTGCGCGCGCTCTCGGCGTGAAGCCGGTCGCGGGTCACTATTTCGTCGTGCGCTCCGCCAGGCCGGAGACACCGCGCGCGCTGATCCAGGAGGGCCTGGCGCTCCGCGGACGCTGGAAGCGGGCCGTGCCGTTCAATCAGCGGGTCGACGAGCTGCTCGTGAGCGATCGGCAGCTGCTTGCCGGCACGTGTGTGCCCTACGGGGAGCTGGGCGATCCGGACATCTCGCCGCACTGGCCGCCCGTGGCAACGAGCCACCAGTAGGAATGCGCCGTCCTGACCGCGTAGGTCCGGGTGACGCGCTAGTCTCGCGCACGTCCGTGACACGCGTTCTCATCCTCACAGCGACCGTTGGTGAAGGCCATGACCTGCCGGCGCGGACGCTCGCCGACCAGCTGCGTGAGGAGTCGCCCGACTCGGAGATCGTGACCGAGGACGGTCTGCGCGCGATGGGCCGCGGCTTCGTGCTCGTCAACGAGAAGGCAGCGGGTGTCGTGTTCTTCCGGCTCGGACTGCAGTGGCTCTGGGATGCGACCTTCTGGCTCTGTGTCGGCTTCGCGCCGACACGCCGATTGACGCAGGCGGCCGTGCATGCGTTCGGGTCGAGGGGCGTGCTGCGGCTCGTCCGGCACGTGCGTCCCGACGTGATCGTCTCGGTCTATCCGATGACGACCGAGGTGCTCGGCAAGTTGCGCCGAACAGGCCGGCTCGACATCCCCGTCGTGGCCGCGATCACCGACCTGGCCGCGATGCACTACTGGGCCGCGCCGGGAATCGACCTGCACCTCGTGATCCATCCGGAGTCGATCGAAGAAGTGCGCGAGGTCGCGGGTGCGGATTCCGACGTCCAGGTCGTGCGCGGATTGACGAGGCCGGAGTTCGCGAAACCGTGCGACCCGCTCGTGGCGCGTGCGGCGCTCGGTCTGCCCGCCGACGGCAAGGTCGTGCTCGTTTCCGGTGGAGGCTGGGGCGTGGGCGATCTCGAGAGCGCTGTCGACGCTGCGCTCGCCCTCGACGGCACGGTCGTCGCGTGCTTGTGCGGCCGCAACGAGGAGCTGCGCGAGCGGCTGCGCGCCCGCTATCGCGACCAGGACCGCGTGCGCGTCGTCGGCTTCACGGAGCAGATGAGCGAGTGGCTTGCAGCAGGCGACGCACTCGTTCACTCGACCGGCGGGCTGACCGTGCTGGAGGCATACGTGCGCGGCTGCCCGACGATCTCGTACGGCTGGGGCCGCGGGCATATCCGCGTGAACAACGCAGCCTTCCGGCGTTACGGAATCGCAGAGGTCGTCGACTGCGAGAGCGATCTCGACCGCGCGCTGCGGGGAGCACTGACCACGCGGAACGCGCCGGGCCTGGCGCTCGCTGCGATGCCCTCCGCGGCCTCGCTCGTGCTCGCGCTCGTCACGTGATCTGGTTCACGCCGGCGCTCGCCGCGTACGTGCCGCGGCTCGCGGAGCGGCTGGAGCTCGAGCGCCGGGTCGACCGACCAGTCGTCGTCATCACGTTCGACGACGGGCCTCATGCGCAGGGAACGCCTGCGGTGCTCGACGAGCTCGCTCGACGCGGAGCGACGGCCACGTTCTTCCTCGTCGGCGAGCAGGTCGTCCAGCGGCCGTCGCTCGCGCGCGAGATCGTCGCGGCCGGGCACGAGGTCGCGGTGCACGGCTACCGCCACACGCTGCTTCTGCGGCGCCGGGTCGCGGCGGTCGCCGACGATCTCGATCGCGCGGTGGATGCGATCGGCGGTGCGACCGGAGTGCGGCCGACGCTCTACCGGCCGCCCTACGGCATTCTCAGCTCGGGAGCACTTGCCCACGTGCGCGCCCGCGGCTGGCGAACGCTTCTGTGGTCGACCTGGGGCCGCGACTGGGAGCGGCGCGCGACCCCAGCGGCGATCGCGAGCCGCGCGACGCGCGGGCTACGCGCCGGTGACGTGGTGCTGCTGCACGACTCGGATGCCTACAGCTCGGCGGACTCTTGGCGCAGGACGGCTGCGGCGCTGCCTTCGGTGCTGGACGCGGTCGCAACTCTCGGCATTCCGGCCTCGTCGGTCACCCAGTCGACGTAGCGCCGCACGCCTTCGGCGAACGTCGTCGTCGGCTCCCAGCCGAGCTCCCCGGCCGCGCGCTCGCCCGAGATGTTGCCGCCTTTCAGGTCGCCGGCCCGGCCCTCGATGTGGACGATCGGGACGTCGCCGACGACATCTCGGACGGTGCGTGCGATCGAGCGCACGCTCGTGTTCTCGCGTCCGACGAGGTTGTAGACGCGGTTCGCCGCGACCGGGTCGAGCGAGACGGCGACGCCGTCCGCGAGATCCTCCACGTAGACGAACCGCCGGGACTGCGTGCCGTCACCGGCAATCGTCAGCGGCTGTCCGGCGAGCGCTTTCGCGGTGAATGCGGCGACCACCGCGGTGGGCCGCGAGCGAGGGCCGTACGGGATGCCGAAGCGCAAAATGGTGTGCTCGAGCCCGTAGAGCTCGGTGTAGGCCGACGTGTACATCTCGCCCGCGATCTTCGTGGCGGTGTAGAAGTGCTTCGGGAGACCGAGTGGGGTGTCCTCGTCGACGGCTTCGGGACCGGCCGCGTCGCCGTAGACCCAGATCGTGCTTGCGTAGACGAAGCGGCCGATCTCGAGCTCGCGCGCGGCGTCGAGCAGCGTCTGCGTGCCGCGGACGTTGACTCGGTCGGCCAGCGCCGGGTCCTTCGTGACCTGGTCGACATCCGCGAGCGCGGCGAGATGGACGACCGCGTCGCAGCCCTGAAGCGCGTCGCGGACGGCGTCCGGGCTGCAGAGATCGCCGAGCACAGTGTCCACGTCTCCGGCGCGATGGTGCGGGGACGGGATCAGGTCGAAGATGCGCGGCTCGAGCCCTCTCGCCTGCAGCCGGTCGACGACGTGAGATCCGATGAAACCCGCACCGCCGGTCACGAGCACTCTCATTGCATCGCCTCCTCGCGTGATTCTGGCCGGTAGTAGAGGGGCACGCACCAGTGATTCTGTGCCACCCAGTCCGAGTTCGGCAGGTCCACGGCCCGGCCGAGCACCCGGTGGCACGGCTCGTCGTAGACCTTGCCCGTGGAGCGCTCGATCGGCTCGAACACGATGTACTTGTAGAGCCCGGACGTCATCCCGTCGGGCAGCTGAAGCCGCGAGCCGTAGAGCGGGTCGAGGTGCGTGCGCGCTGCCTCGTTCTTCCAGGCGGTGATCTCGTCGAGGCGCATCGTCTGAACGAGCCCGATTGCGGCGGTGAACTCGTTGAGCCGGAAATTCAGGCCCTGCACGGCATAGTCCGGCTTGCCGTAGTTGCGGAACGAACGCGCGAACTCGATCACCTCGGGGTTGCGAGAGACGAGCATGCCGCCCTCTCCCGTGGAGATCGTCTTGGTCGGAGCGAACGACCAGATGCCCGCATCGCCCCAGCTGCCGGCGCGGCGGCCGTTCCACTCCGCGCCGTGGGAATGTGCGCAGTCCTCGAGGAGGACGATTCCTTCGCTCCGGCAGAGCTCCGCGATCTGATCGGACTGGAAGGCGAGGTGGCCGCCGATGTGGACGAGGAAGACGGCCCGCGGCTTGTGTTGGCGCACCTTGCGCTCGAGATCGTCGAAGGACATGCAGAGGTCGTCGCGGTTGCAGTCGACGAATTCCACGTTCGCCCCGGCGTTGATCGCGGCAAGCGGCGTCGCCATGAAGGTGTTCGACGGACAGAGAACCGTCTCGCCGCGGACGCCCGCCCACTCGAGGGCGGCGAGCGCTGCCCCCGTCCAGCCGTTGAACGCCACAGCCTCGAGCTGGTTCCACGTCGACCACTCCCGTTCGAACTCCGCGGTCAGCTCACCCTCCGACCAGCGCTCGGAATCGAGCACGCGGTCCCAGAGCTGATGGAGCAGGGCGCGGTCGCGATGGTCGAAGCCGATCGCGAACCGCGAGAGCTCGGTCGAGAGGTCGGGAGCCAACATCGCGCCCTACCCTATATCGGGGGCCTGCTGGCCTCCTCCGAAACTGAACGAACTCTGAACCGAAGGATTGTCGGCGAACGGCTTCCGACCGGGCTTCAACCGGTCAGCCCGGCCTCACGGAGCGGCCTGCGGCCCCACGCGAAGCTCGTCGCGTACCAGCCGCTGAACGGGAGCAGCGTCACGCCCTCGTCGCTCGACTGGATGAACCAGCCGTTGCCGAGATACAGCGCAGTGTGATCGACCTCGCTCGGGGTCGAATGCCGACCGTGCGCGCCGAAGAACATCACGTCGCCAGGCTGGAGCTTCGCGGCCGGAATCAGATCGCGCCGCGGCACCTCACCGCTCATCTGGTAGGTCGTCCGCCCGCGCAGCACCCCGGCCAGCCCGCGCTCGCCGGCGTACGGCGTCAGTTTGTAGACACGCCAGACGAAACCCGAGCAATCGAAGCCGCCTGCGGCGTGGACGCCGAACAGGGTCTCGGCGGTCGGGCTCGTCCCGCCCCAGACGTACGGGTAGCCGACGAAGTGCACGGCTCGAGCGAGGATCTTCTCCTGCCACGGCGTGAGCGCAGGCAGCGAGAACGCGTCGGCGGCCTGCTGGACGCTTCCCAGTGACGAGGCGCTGAGCTGAAGGAGCTGCGCGAACGAGTACGCGGCCTCGGCGCGCGTTGCGGGCTGGAAGGGCAGGAGCTCGAGGTCGTCCTGGCCGGCAGGATGGTTGAGTCGCAGGTCGAGCATTCGGGCGACCGCTTCGGTGCCCGTGTTCGGCGGCGGGTCGAGCCCCGCGCGCTGCAGTGTCCGCTGGATCTCCCGGGCCGCGGCGCCGAGCCCGAGGTAGCCGACGAGGGCGGCGTCGAGCTGCTTCACCGATACGGGACGGTCGGGGAAGACGGCGTGGTAGCAGCGCAGGCCCGGTGGCAGCAGGCTGTGCCGGCGGCGTAGGGGCCGCCGGCAGCGAGGACTTCGCGATCGGCAACGCGACGGGCGCGGTCGGGGCGTTCGTGACGGCGCCCGGCGCATTCGAGACGGTGATCTGCCACACGGCGATCGCGTATCCGCCGCCGTCGAACGAGACGTTGACGGCCAGTTGGTGCGGCCCATCCGCGAGCGTCGCGGTATCGAGGTCGAGCTCATAGGGCTCGGCGAGGGCCGTGCCGACCTCCGTGCCGTCGACGGCGAAGTCGACCCGCGCGACCGCGTGTTCCGGGGACTGGATCTCGAGCGGCACCGTGCCGCCGACGGTCGCATCGGCGCCGACCGTCGAGAGGATCGTCACCGGGTCTGGCGGCGGCGGGGCCGTCTGCGTCGGGTGCTGAAGCGAATCCGTCGTCCGCAGCGCGTCTGCGAGTGCCGCCTGCGTCAGCGGCGCCTGCGGCGCAAAGGTCGTCGGGGACGTTCCGAGGACGCCGGCCTTCGTGACGGCTCGGATCTGGGGCGCCGCCCAGTTGCGCTCCGATGCGCCTGCGCTGCAGGCGAGGACGCCCGCGAGCGCGAGAACTGCGAGGGCGAAAAAGAGCATGCTTCGACGTGGAACCGCCATGACCTCTTCGAGTGTCGTCCGGATCGGCCCGGAATCGCATCCCCCGAAAGGTGAACCGGCAGGCGCCGGCTCTCCTTCCCGGCTGTACCGCCTTGTTCCCAGCGGGGCGGCGTCCAGCGCGGCAGCAGGCTACTCTCCGTCATGGTCGTCGTGCCGACGCGCGTGAAGCCGAAGCTTCGTGGTGTGTTCCACGAGTTCGCGTTCTTCGCGGCACTCGGGCTCGGAATCCCTCTGGTGTACACCGCCGATGCGGGGAAGGCGCGTCTGTCTGCCGTCGTGTTCGCGTCGTGCGTCGCCGCGTGCTTCGGCGCGAGCGCGCTCTATCACCGTCCGACCTGGCAGCCGCGGGCCCGCTCATGGTTCGCGCGCCTCGACCACGCGGGCATCTACCTGCTGATCGCCGGGACGTACACGCCGTTCTGCCTGCTGGTCCTCTCACGCGGCTGGTCCGTGCCCGTCCTGACGATCATCTGGACGGGGGCGACCGCCGCGATCCTGTTGAAGCTCTTCTGGCCCGGCCTCCCGAAGCGGGCCTCGGCGGCGATCGGGCTCGCGCTCGGCTGGGTCGCGGTCGTCGCGTTCACCCAGCTGCTCAAGCTGCCTCTGGCCGGGCTCCTGCTCCTGCTCGCCGGTGGTCTCGCCTACACGCTCGGCGCGATCACCTATGCCCGGCGCCGGCCGGATCCGTTTCCCCGCGTGCTCGGCTATCACGAGGTTTTCCACGGTTTGACGATCGTCGCCGCCGGGTGCCAGTACGCGGCGATCGCGTTCTACGTCCTGCCTCGCGCATAGGCGCTCGCCGGGCCAGCTACACTCGCGAATGCAGTTTTGAGCGAGTGCTAGATGGTGCCGGCTTGCACCTTTCTTGCCCGTTCAGTGAAGTTGGCAAGGAGGTGAAAGACAGATATGGCAACCGGAACCGTCAAGTGGTTCAACGCGGACAAGGGTTACGGCTTCATCACCCCCGATGAGGGTGGCAAGGACCTCTTCGTCCACTTCAGCGCCATCCAGGGCAGCGGCTACCGCTCGCTGGCCGAGGGCGCAAAGGTGGAGTACGAGGCGCAGCAGGGTGACAAGGGCCCACAGGCCGCGAACGTGAACCTTCTCGCGTAGCACCAAGGCGGCGGACGGTCTCCGTCCGCCGCCCTTCATCCCTTCCACGTGTGAGAGAGGAGGCACCATCGCCCAAAAAGAAGACAAGGTCGAGATGACCGGTGAGATCGTCGAGGCGCTCCGCAACGGCATGTTCCGGATCCAGCTCGACAACGGTCACGAGACTCTCGGGTACACCGCCGGCAAGATGCGCCGGTTCCGCATCCGCATGAATCCGGGTGATCGCGTCCGCATCGAGTTGTCGGCCTACGACCTCGATCGTGGCCGCATCGTCTACCGGCTCCGGCCGGGCGACGAGCGCCCCGAGTAGCGTCGCGGCGGCCCGCGCCGCCTACACTGGCGCGTTATGGACGCTGCGGCGCTCGCTGCGCTCGAGCTGCCGGCGATCGTGGATCGTCTTGCAACCTTCGCCTCGACGGATCACGGGGCGGCGCTCGCGCGGCAGCTCGCACCGTCGGCCGACCGGACCACGGTCGAGCGGCGGCACGAGCTGACGTCTGCCGCCGTCGTCGTGCTCGCCGCCGACGCCGCGCCGGAGCTCGCGGGCATCCGGGACGTGCGGCCGGCAGCCGAGCGGTCGACTCGAGGCGGGCTCCTCCGCCCAGGCGAACTGCAGGCGATCGCGGTCTCGATTCGAATCGCTCTCGAGGCGAAGCGCGTGCTCCATGAGCCGGTGCTGGCCAAGCTCCTCGAGCCGGTCGATCCGGCGCTCCGCGGGCTCGCCGACGAGATCGATCGCCGGATCGAGGAGGACGGATCGGATGTCCGCGACACTGCGTCGCCGCTGCTCCGCAAGCTGCGCACCGAGTTGCGCAACGGCGGCGCGCGGGTTCGCGACGAGCTCGGTCGCGTCGCGCGTTCCAGCGAGGTGAAGGACGCGCTCCAGGAGTCGTTCCTCGCAGAGCGCGGCGGTCGACCGGTCCTCGCTGTCCGCGCGTCCGCCCGGTCGAAGGTGCCGGGGGTGGTGCACGACGCATCGAGCACGGGACAGACGCTCTTCGTCGAGCCGTTCGCCGTGGTCGAGCTGAACAATCGTCTGGCCGAGGCTGCGGCGGACGCGCGTGAGGAGGTCGAGCGCATTCTCGGCGAGCTCTCGTCGGCGGTTGCAACGCAGGCCGACGCGTTGCAGGCACTGGTCGAGTCGACGGGCGCACTCGACCTCGCGCTCGCGAGCGGCGGCCTCTCACAGGCCTGGGGCGGCGCACCTGTCGAGATCTCGGACGTCGTTCGACTCGTCGGCGCTCGCCACCCACTGCTCAGCGCGGCAGCGGCTGTGCCGATCGACCTCGAGCTCGGAGACGTTCGGGCGCTCGTGATCAGCGGGCCCAACACCGGCGGCAAGACCGTTGCGCTGAAGACGATCGGGCTCGCAGCGCTCCTCCATCAGTCGGGGCTCCGGCCGCCGGCCGATGCGGCGGCGCTGCCGGTCTTCGACCAGGTGCTCGCGGACATCGGCGACCGCCAGTCGATCGAGATGAGCCTGTCGACCTTCTCGGCCCATCTGAGCGCGCTCGTGTCGATTCTCGAGTCCGCGAGCGCACGCTCGCTCGTGCTGCTGGACGAGCTGGCGGCGGGCACCGATCCGGAGGAGGGATCCGCACTGGCGCAAGCACTGCTCGCGAGGCTCGTGCGCCAGGTGCGGCTCACCGTCGTGACGACGCACTACCCAGAGTTGAAGGAATGGGCGAGCGCGAACGGCGAGGCGGTCAACGGAGCCACCGGCTTCGACCCGGAGACCGACGAGCCGCTGTACCGCATCGCGCTCGGCCGGCCGGGCACGTCGCACGCGTTGAGCATCGCAGAGCGGCTCGGGCTCGACGGGGCGGTCGTCGCCGACGCGCGCACGAGGGTCATGCCCGAACGCCTGCGCACCGCCGAACTGCTCGCGGACGCGGAGGCCGCAGAGCGAGCAGCGGTTCTGCTCCGGGCGGAGCTCGAGGACGCTCTGGGCCGTGCACGTGCGCGGGAGGCGGAGCTCGAGCGGGAGCACGGAAGGATTCGGGCATCAGCCGACCGCGCGCGCCTGGAGGCGGTGGCCGAGACGGAGCGCGAGCTGGCCGAGGCGCGGGCCGAGCTGAGCGCGCTCCGTGACGACCTGCGGCTCGCCCGGCGGCGGAAGCGCGAGCCCGAGCAGGACCGCCTGCTCGGCTCGGCGACCGAGCGTGCGAATCGCGCCGAGCGTGCGCTGCGCGATCTCGGTGGGCCGCTGCCTCAGAGCGGCGCGCTCGCCGAGGGCGACCCGGTCGAGGCGCCGGATGTGGGAGTGCGCGGGACGATCGCCTCCATCCGCGGCGACGATGCCGAGGTGATCGGTGCGGCGGGGCAGCGCGTCCGCATTCCGCTCGCGCGGCTGCGCCCGTCCCGCGAGCGCGTGCCCGAGGACCGCACACCGGCGGTGCAGGTGCGCACGTCGGCGCGCAGCGACGTGTCGGACCAGCTCGACGTTCGCGGCCTCCCGGGCCAGGAGGCGCGAGAGCAGGTGCGCCGCCTGGTCGACGATGCGGCTCTCGCCGGTCTCCATGAGGTCCGGATCGTCCACGGCCGAGGTACCGGCGCGCTGCGCACGGCGGTGCGCGACGAGTTGGGGCGGCATCCGCTCGTCGAGGGCCAGGCCGCCGACGCCGACGACGGGGCCACCGTCGCAACTCTCGGCTAGATCACCGTCTCCGGCGGTTCGCCGCGCGACTGGAGCAGCACCGCTCCGAGCACGATCATGCCCCCGGTGAACGTCGCAGCGCTCGGCCCCTCCGAGAGGAAGAGCCACACCCAGAGCGGCCCGAGCACGATCTCGAGCAGCGTGATCAGCGCCACCTCACCGGCCGGGATCAGGCGCGCGCCGATCGTGAGGAAGATGAAGCCGAGGCCGATCTGGGCGATGCCGAGCAGGGCGAACAGCGTGAGATCGAGCGCTCCGGCTTGCTGCGGCTGTGCGAACGGCGCTGCGAGCACGAAGACCGCCACCTGCGAGAGGCACATCGCCGGCGCCATCGAGACGTCGCGCCGATGGCGCGTGAGCACCAGGGTCGCCGCGAACGAGACCGACATCACGAGCGACAGGGTCAGGCCGACTGCACTCGGCCGTCCCGGGCCTCCGACCATCAGGGCGACTCCGGCCAGCGCGACAGCCATCGCAACCCACGTGCGCGGGGCAACCCGGTCGCCGATCATCGTGCCGAAGGCCGCAGCGATGATCGGTGCGAGCGCCTGCATGAACAGCACGTTTGCGACGGAGGTGTAGTTGAGCGCGATGAAGAACGACGACGAGGAGACGGCGAGGAGCGCGGCGATCGCGACTCCGGCGGTGCCGATCGCCCGGAACGCGTGCAGCACCCGGCCACGTTCGGTCACGAGGATGTAGCCCCCGACACCGATGACGGCGAAGAAGGAACGGCCGGCGAGCTGCGTCGGCACGTCGGTCGTCAGCTCACGCTGAAGGAGGCCGGCGGTCGACCAGGCGATCGCCGCGAATCCGACGAACAGCCGGCCGCGCCGGTGTTGAGCCGCGGCGTCGAGCATCGCGGGGAGTCTCGCGGGTAGCCTCGTCCCGATGCTGCCGGAGCGGAGCGAGGCGGTCGTGATCGGAGGCGGGGTGATGGGCGCCGCGGCGCTGCACTACCTCGTCGAGCTGGGCTGTCCTCGGCCGGTGCTCGTCGAGCGCGAGACGCTTGCGTCGGGCTCGACCGGTCACTGTGCCGGCGGCGTCCGCACCCTGTTCTCCGACGAGCTCAACGTGCGGATCGGCGTCGAGTCGATCCGCCGGCTCGAGCGGTTCGAGGCGGAGGTCGGACAGCAGCTCGACCTGCGGTTGTGGGGCTATCTCTTCCTGCTCGACGACGCACGGGACGTGGCGCGCTTCGAGCGGGACCTCGTGCTCCAGAACCAGTTCGGGCTCGATGCTCGGCTGCTCACACCGAAGGAGGCGCGAGCGGTCGTGCCCCAGCTGGCGACCGGCGATCTGCTCGCCGGAGTGCTGTGCGCGCGGGCGGGCTATCTCACGCCCGACCTCGTCGTGCAGGGCTACGCCCGCCGCGCAGCCGAGCGCGGCGCACACATCGAGCAGTCGTGCGAGGCCGTTCGCATCCTCGTCGAGGACGGCCGCGTCGCTGGTGTCGAGACCACACGCGGGACGATCCGCACGGAGCGCGTGCTCCTGACCGCCGGCGTCTGGTCACGTGAGCTCGCGGCGACAGCCGGCTTCGATCTGCCGGTGACGCGCGAACGGCGGTTCATGTTCTTCACCGAGGAAGTGCCGTCGTTCCCGCGAGAGTTGCCGCTGACGATCGACTTCTCGACGGGGTTCTACTTCCACCGAGAGGGGCCCTCACTCGCGTTCGGCGGCCGCGAGCAGTCGCTGGAGGAGCTCGCGCCGGTCGCGGCGCGACGCGTGCCCGCGCTCGCTGAGCTCGGTGTCCGCTCGAGCTGGTGGGGCTACTACGAGCTCAGTCCCGATCACAATGCGCTCGTCGGTGCAGCCGCGACACCGCTCGGCCTGCTGTATGCCACGGGCTTCTCAGGGCACGGGTTTCAGCAAGGCCCCGTGATCGGCGAGCACCTGGCGGAGCTCACGCTCGGCCGGGCGCCCACGTTCGACCTCACGTCGTTCTCAGTCGAGCGGTTCGCCGGGGGCGGCGTCCGGGTCGAGCTGAACGTCGTCTAGCGGCGTCTCGCCCTCGGCCGTCTCGTCGCCCGTCACCGGTACCTCGCCGAGCGCACGTGCTTCCTTCTTCGCCTGCTTGCGCTCGCGCTTCTCGCGGCGGGCCTGTTCCTTCTCGCGCTTCGCGATCGTCTCGGGTCTACGGCCGGCCATCAGCTAGCCCCTTCTCCGGGCGCGAGCGCGTCCGCCGGAAGCATCGTCGACCACGGTGACCTTGATCGCGTGCGCGTCGCCGCTGCCGTTGAGCTCTTCGCGCTCGAACGCGAGGTGCGTGCCCGCGCACCTGTCGCCGAGCAGGTGCCCCGGCTCGAATCCCGCCTCCTCGACGCGCAAGCGCTCGCCGTCTTCGGTGCGGATGAAACCGTGGCGTTTTTCGGGGTTGAACCAGATCAGCCGGCCGCGCATGCGACTCCCTCCTGCGCGATGTGCGCGCGTCGAAGTGGAAGAAACGGGGCGGGGGCTTGCGCCCCCGCACACCGGTTGTCGGCGCTAGGCCGAGACGAGCGAGACGTTCTGGGCCTCGGGGCCCTTGGCGCCCTCGGCTGCGTCGAACTGCACCTTCGCGTTCTCGTCGAGGGATTTGTAGCCCTCGCCGGTGATCGCGCTGTGGTGGACGAACAGATCCTTGCCGCCTTCGTCAGGAGTGATGAAGCCGTACCCCTTGTCGGCGTTGAACCACTTGACGGTTCCAGTTGCCATGTACTTACACCTCCTCCACCTTGAAAGAACGGGCAGAGGAGGCGCTAGGAGGCGCATCCGGTACTCGCTCGAAGTGGAGGAAGCGTAGCAGGGTCGGCGATTTTCCCGGGTCAGCCGAGCCCGCTGGTCTTCTTCGCCGCGGCGGCGCGTTTCTCGTTCCGCTTTTCCTTGAGCGACCGCTGCGGCGCCTTCTTCTGCGGCTTCTTCGGTTTGTCGGAGCCCTTCATACCGACCTCCTGACCACGGTGTGCGTGAGGGCTCCACCCTATCGGGCCGGGCGGCGGCGGTGCTAGCGGGTCTTCGCGAAGCGCTGGACCGCGTCGAGGAGCTCCGCGGCCTTGGCGCCCGCGTCGCCTTCGTCCCCGGAGGCGAGCGCTGCGGCAACGCAATGCTGCACGTGGTCTTCGAGCACCTTGATCGCCACGGCCTCGAGTGCGGTGTCGACGGCCCCCAGTTGGGTGAGGATGTCGATGCAGTAGCGATCCTCCTCGATCATCCGAGAGACGCCGCGGACCTGGCCCTCGATCCGCGCCAGGCGCTTGAGCAGCTTGTCCTTGTCCGCGGTGTAACCGGGGGCGGCGGGGCGGGTGGCCGGCATCGGTCGATCCTAGCATACCCCCACCCCGTATCAGACGATCGTTGGGGCCGCTGCGAGGCGCTGTTCGGCGAGCTCGTGCGCCGACCGGTGACTCGCCGCATGGCCGGTGAGCGTGACGAGAAAGATCTCGCGCTCGAGCGCATAGAGGTTGACGTCGGTGAGGGCGGTCACCGTCGCCGTGCGCGGCACGTCGTTCAGCAATGCGATCTCGCCGAAGCCGTCACCACGGCGCAGCGTCGCGACGTTGTGTCCCGACGCGGCGACGTCGACCTCGCCGTCGGCGATCACGTAGAAGCGGTCGCCGTACTCACCCTGGCGGATCACCTCGGTCCCGGCCGGGAGTGCGAGCGGTTCGAGCGCGCGTGCAAGCGACTCGAGCGTCGCCGGTGGCAGCGCTGCGAACATCGGCATCGAGCGAAGGAGCGCGATCTGGACGATCGGGACCGTTGCGTGCCGGTCGATGTCGAGCAGGCGGCGTCCGCGTGACCAGGGCGACCAGCGGCAGGATCGCCCCCACCCCGAGGAAGGCCGCCGGTGCCCCGCCAAGCGCGACGAGGGCGGGCGCGAGCAGCGACCCCGCCGCATAGCCGGCGGTCTGGAACCCTTCGAGCAGGCCGAAGACGCCTGCGAGCGCATCGGGTCGCGCCGTGCGTTGGAGCAGCATGCGCCCCGTCACGTCGAACGTCTTCTCCGCCCCGCCCGCCAGGAGCAGCAGGCCGAGTGCCGCTCCGACGCCCGGCACCGCTGCGAGCCCGAGAAACGCCACCGACCAGACGGCGATCGAGACAGGCGAGTGGACCGGCCAGCCTGGGGCGGCCGACGAGGTGCGCGGTGAACGCCACGGCGAGCACGCCGCCCGCTCCCGTCGCACCACACAGGTACCCCGCCCAGTCGCCGCCGCGGTGCAGGACGCCGCGCGCGAGCTCGACATAGAGCACGTCGAGCGCTCCGAGTGCGACGCACTGCGCTCCGAGCAGCAGAACGAGCATTCGTGACTGTGGGTCGCGCCGGATCAGCTCAGGTCCTTCGCCGAAGAGGGATGCCCGCTCGCCCGGGTCGGCGGTCTCCACGACCGGCACGGCGTTGCGCAGCGGTGCGACGAGTATGGCGCCGAGCGCGCAGCCTGCTCCCGCGAGGGCGAAGACCGTCGCCGGGGAGCCGAAGCCCAGCACCACGCCCGTGAGCACGGGGGCGACGAGCACGCTGATGGCTTCCACGGTGCCCGACGCGACGTTCGTCGCCGCGAGCTCGTGCGGCGTGTGCGCGAGCCCGGGCGCGAAGGCAGCCTGCGTCGGCCTGGTCATCGTGAACGAGACCGCCATCACAAAGAGCAGCGCGTAGACCATGATCGTGGGTGCATCCGCGTAGAGCGCGGCTGCCGTCGCGAGGCAGGACGCAGCCTGGAGCACGTAGCCGGACAACAACGCCTGCCCCGGTGGAACGCGCTCGCCGAGTGCGGCCACGACCGGTGCGAGGAGGGCGGCCGGAGCGAGCATCCCGGCGGCCACCAGTCCGCTCTCGGTGACGCCCCCGCGCGAGTAGGCGTAGACGAGCATCGCGATCCAGGTCGCCCATTCGCCGCTGTTGAACGTCGCGTAGGCCAACTGGACGCGCCGGAGGTCCCGGTTGCGGCCGACGACACCGAGAACATCCAGGATTGCCCTCATGCGATCGACCTCGGGCTCGCCGACGCACATCGAACGATCATGTCAGCTACCTGGATGGTTGATCGATAAATCGAGCGGCGTAGTACCTTGGCGGCCCGTGGCCAACCTGTCGACGGCCCAGTTCCTCTTCGCGTTTCTCGCCGCCGCCGCCGCGGGGACCGGCGTGTTCTTCCACGCCGAGCGCAACAAGATCCCTCACCCCTCGGCCTGGGCGAGCCTCGTGTTCCTGTTCCTGATCGTCGGTCTGCCCGCGTACGCGGTGCACGTGCGCCGGATACGCCGCCGGCGGCGCTGACGCGGCGCGTGCCTAGGCCGCGGTCGTCGCCTTGGCGCGCTGCTGGGCGGCGAGCTGCTGTGTGACCTCGTCGGCGGGCGTTGGGTGGGCGAACAGATAGCCCTGCGCGAGGTCGCAACCGAGCTCGTCGATCGAGGCGAGCTGTCCCGTTGACTCGACACCCTCCGCGAGCGCGAGCACGCCGATCGCGTGCGCGAGGTTGACGGTATGGGTGGTGATCGCTTCGTCTCTCGGGTCGTGCTCGATGCCCTGAACGAAGGATCGATCGACCTTGATCATGTCGACAGGGAAGCGGCGCAGCTGCGCGAGCGACGAGAAGCCCGTGCCGAAGTCGTCGATCGCGATCCGCACGCCAAGGTCGTGCAGTTCCTGCAGCTCGAGCATGGCGCGGTCGCCCGCCGTACCTTCGGAGACGATTGCCGTCTCCGTCACCTCGAGGCCCAGCTGGCACGGCTGGATCCGCGCGTCGGCGAGCGCGCTCCGTACGAGCTTGCCGACACCGCCGGCGGTGAGCTGCTTCGCGGACACGTTGACCCAGACGACGAAGGGCTCGGGCAGCAGCCCGGTCTGCGCCCAGCGGGAGGTCTGCTCGCAGGCCTCTCGCAGCACCAGCTCACCGAGCGGATCGATCAGACCGGTCGACTCGGCGATCGGAATGAACTGACCCGGGGGGACCTGGCCGCGGGTCGGCGACCGCCACCGCAGCAGTGCCTCGACCCCGACGATCTCGCGGCTCTCGAGCGAGATCTGCGGCTGGTAGTGGACGTTGAACTCACCGCGCTGCAGGCCGAGGCGGAGCTCGTGCTCGATCCCGAACAGGTCGCCCATCTCACGGCCCATCTCGTGGTGGAACACTGCATAGCGGCCGCGGCCGCCCTTCTTGGCTGCGTACATCGCGAGGTCGGCGTGCCGCATCAGCTCCTCGCTCTTGCCGGTCCCGCCGCCGTGAACGACCACGCCGACGCTCGCACCGAGCGACATCTCGCGGCCGGCGAGGACGATCTCCTTCGACAGTTTCTCGAGCAGGCGTTCGGCGACGGTGACCGCGAGCGGTTCGCCCGCCTCTTCGAGCAGCAGCGCGAACTCGTCGCCGCCGAGCCTGGCGAGCGTGTCGCTCGGCCGGATGGCCGTTGCGAAGCGCCGGGAGACCTCCTCGAGCAGCTGATCGCCCGCGTCGTGGCCGAGCGTGTCGTTCACCTGCTTGAACCCGTCGAGATCGACGAACAGCACCGCGAGCGACTCGCCGGTGCGCGTCGAGCGGGACAGAGACTGATCGAGCCGGTCGCGGAAGAGCGCCCGGTTGGCGAGACCCGTCAGGCCGTCGTGGAAGGCCTGGTGCATGAGCTCCTGTTCGAGCCGGACGCGCTCGGTGACGTCGCGGGCGTTCAGCACGATCCCGCGGATGTGCCGGTCGGCCCGCAGGTCGCTCACGTGCGCCTCGAGCTGACGCCACTCTCCGAACCTGTTCTGCAGGCGGAACTCGAGCTCGTGCGCCTCGCCGTTCGCGCAGGCTTCGTCCAGCGCTGCGCGATCGCCCTCGTGGACGAAGCGTGCGAATCCCGGTCCCAGCACCTCCGCCTCGCGGCGTCCGAGCATCTCGGTCACCGACCCGCTGACATAGCTGCAGCCGCCGGCTCCGAATGCTGCAACGAGGTCGGTCGACGCGGTGACGAGGCTGCGGAAGTGCGCGGTCTGGCGGCGAGTCGCATGGATCAGCGCCCAGCCCAGGATCAGTGCTGCCAGCAGCCCGGCGATCCCCAGCACCACCTGAAGCATGATCAGGTTCGAGATGTCGTGGTCGGCGGTGCTTGCGATCGTCCGCGCGGCGTTGAGCGAGACGTTCGAGGTCAGGGCGGCCAAGATCTCCATGCGTTGCACGGGGTCCCGCGCAGCGATCTGCTCATGGGCGGTCAGCCGGATCTTTGCGACGGGCCGATGCTCGAGCAGGGCACTCCCGGTCGCGGTCAGATCGTGGACGAGGCGCGCCTCCTGCCGGAGCTGCGCGCGCTCGATCTTTCCGGTGGCCGGAGGGAGCGTGGTTTCGTCGTCGTCCCCGTTCACGGCCGGGGCCGTCCCACCGTTCAAGCAGCGCCTTGACGCTGCTGCTCAGGATGCCTGCGGTGTAGGTGGGGTCAGCGGGCCGGCCCTGGCGGACGAGGAGCACGTCGTTCACGTATCGCTCGGCGAGCGTCCGCTGGCGGCCTGCGACCTCGACGACCGATGCGTTGTGCCGTGAGCCCGACGTCGAGCGGATCGAGAGACCGACGCTGATCGCGGAGAAGACCGCGAAGACGATGAGGATGGCCGCGATCGGGCTGCGGCTGCGCGCCGAGAACGGCTTGAGAGCCGCTGCTTTCCCGGAAGCGCGAACCGGGCCTTTTCTCACCGCACGACCAATGTCGTTCGCATGCCGGCCATGAAGTGGCCCGCCATGTTGCAGAAGAGGACGTACCGGCCGGGCCGAAGATGCACGTGGGCCGTTCGCACCGAGCCGGGTGCCGCGGGCTCCAACGTGAGTGCGATGATCGGGGTCAGCTTCTCCTCGTTGGCGGTCAAACCGTCCGGCCTGAGCGGCAGGCGTGCGGTCGTCGCGCGAACGATGATCAACTCGTGGTCGTCGGGCCCCTTGTTGACGACCGTCACCGTCAGGTTGCCGCTCGCGACGTGCTTCGGGGCGGAGATGTGGAAGTCGCGCTCGGTGATGTGGAGGGCCGTAGCTCGTCCCGGCGCCGCGCGCGCGTGGACCGCGAGCGCCGTACTGCACACGAGGATCCCAGCAAGGATCACGAGGGCTCCTCGCCGGAACGCCACCAACCGCATCTGGCCAGGATCGGCCTCCGCGGCGGAAACCTTTAGGGCTTGCCCCGCTCAGCCCCCGGTCACGGCCGAGGTGCCGAGAACGTGCCCGTTCGCAGCGAGCGCCCGGACGGCCACGGCGTTCGCGGTTCCGTCCAGGGCGATCGCGGTCTCGAGCCCGGTCCACGCCTGCTCCCCGGCCGGGGCGAGGTGCGCGGCATCGGCGCCCGCAAGCAGCTGCCAGCGGGCGATCCCCGTCCTGCCGTTCCAGCTCGCATAGAGCGTCTTGCCGTCGACCGCGACAGCGGGTCGCGTCGTGGGGCGCCCCGCCCAGCCGCCGAGGTAGGCCCGGTAGGTATCCCCGTAGGGGAGCTTCAGCTGCAGCAGCAGCCGCCCGTCCGCTCCGAACTCGCTCACCTGCCGGATGCCGCCCCAGCCGACGAGCGCCCCACCGCCGGGCAGCAGCTGGAGATTCCCTTCGTACGGCGACGCGATCTTCCTCGGCGGCTGGAACGTCCTGACGACTGTCGCCCGCCTGGCCGGGACGTCGAGCCGCAGCACGAGCGGTCGTGAGAAGGGCTCGACGCGCGGAATGCCGCCGTTGTCGAAGAGGCTCAGCAGGTTGCCATGGAGACGCGCGTTGTGCTGGAAGGCGAAGGTGACGGCGGCCTTCGGCCCGAAGTCGCTCTGCTTGCCGCCGAGCCGCCAGACGATGTTCCCGTCGCGGGCGAGCAGGTAGATCGTCGACACGTTCCGGCCCGAGATCAGCACTGTGCCGCCGGGACCGTCGGCGACCGAATTGACGTGGAAGTAGTCGAGCG
Organism: uncultured Thermoleophilia bacterium; assembly: GCA_963779535.1. Taxonomy (GTDB): domain Bacteria; phylum Actinomycetota; class Thermoleophilia; order Gaiellales; family Gaiellaceae; genus PALSA-600. The sequence goes on from CAVZYP010000009.1 coordinate 436,337, forward strand.
GGCGCTTCCGGCTGGCGTTGCGGGCCGGCTCGCGGTGCGCCTGGGTCGACTCGGACAACGGGATGTGGTCGATGCTGTGCCACTCGAAGAGCACGCGGCCGGTTGCGATGTCGACCTCCTCGACGACGCTGTCGTCGACGAAGCCCCGCTTCGGCCCGCCGACGCCGCTCAGGTCGGCTGCAACCTCACGGTAGGCCGTGATGAACGCTGTTCCGCGCGGTGTCAACTGGAACTCGTGCAGGTCGCCGTGGAGACCGTTGCCCGCGCGCACCGTCGCGATGTGACGGTACGACGTGTCGTAGATCTCGTATTCCCCTCTGCCGGTGCCGGCGACGCTCTCGATTCCCTGCCACCACGTGAGCACGGGCTTGCCGTGATAGCGCTGGACCCGGAAGTCGGTGGCCTGCTGCGGTGGGGCGATCTGGTGGTACCAGACGACCCGGCCGCGCGAATCGACGATCATCGGGCCTCCGGTCGTCCCCCCTTTCTTCTCGGCGACGAAGACATAGCCGCCCTTCGCCCCGGCCGCGTGCGCAAGCACCTGAACCACCGGCAGGTTGGTTCCCGGGATGGTGTGGAGCCCGATCGTGCTGTTTGGCGCGCTCGCCTGCGAGGCAGGTCCGAACAGCGCACCGCACACCGCCGCGCCGGAGATCACGCCGGCAGCCGCCAGCCGGGCTCGCGCGCCTGCACTCATACGGCGAAGCATGCCGGTTCGAACGCGGCCCGGCGGGGGCAATAGGATTGCGGCTTGACCTTGACGCCTGAGCTCGGCCGGTGGGAAGCGCTCGTCGCGGGCCGGACGCGGGGCGAGGCCGACGAGGGAATCGCCTTCGTGCTCGGGCTCCTCGGAGTTCCCGGCCTGATCTCGTTCGCCGGTGGGTTCCCGGATCCGGCGACGTTTCCGCGGGAACGCGTGTCGGCCCTGTTTCAGGAGTTCGCCGCAGCGGGCGAGGCGAGCGCGTTCCAGTACGCGCCGACGCGTGGCCTGGCCGGCCCGCTCGACGCGCTCGCCGGCCGCATCGAACAGCTGCAAGGCCGCCGCCCGGCCGCGGACGAGCTGCTGATCACGAGCGGTGCGATCGAGGCCCTCGAGCTCATCGCCAAGTCGTTCATCGATCCGCGGGACGTGGTCGTCGTCGAAGGCCCCACGTATCTCGGTGCGATTCAGGCGTTTCGCAGCTACGAGGCGACGATCGTCGCCGTGCCGCTCGACGAGCACGGGCTCGACCTGGACGATCTGGAGCGCCGGCTGGCGAGCGGACTGCGCCCGAAGCTGCTGTACACGATCCCGGACCATCAGAACCCGGCCGGGGTCAGCCTCGCAGCCGACCGTCGCGCGCAGCTCGTCGAGCTCGCGAGCCGGTACGGGTTCCTGGTCGTCGAGGACGTCGCCTATCGCGAGCTCGGCTTCGGCGCTGAACCGCTGCCGAGTCTCTGGAGCCTGGCGCCGGACGTCGTCGTGCAGACGGGCACGACGTCCAAGACCCTGTTCCCCGGGGTCCGGCTCGGCTGGGCCGTCGGCCCGGCGGAGGTCTCCGCCCGGCTCGTCTCCGCCAAGCAGAACACCGATCAGTGCGCGGGAGCGCTGGGGCAGCGGCTCTTCGAGGAGTCGGTTCGGCGCGGCTGGCTCGACGAGCAGGTTGTGCGTTCGCGGGCGCTGTATCGGGCCAAATGCGAGCGGTTGCTCGCGGCGCTCGAGCGGTCGCTGCCTGCAGGCGCCGTCTGGACCCGGCCGCAGGGGGGCTTCTTCACCTGGCTGACGCTGCCCGGGAACGTGGACTCGGTGCAGATCGCGCAGCGCGCCGTGGAGCGGGGTGTCGGGATCGTCCCGGGAACGCTGTTCTTCCCGGACGGACGCGGCGCGGACGCGATGCGATTGTCGTTCAGCATGGTCGAAATCGACGAGATCGACGAGGGAATCGCACGGCTCGCGGCACTTTTCTGAGCTGTCGGGGCGGATCCCTCGATCGAGGGATGCGAGCGGCGCTGAGCGCCGATGAGAGTTCAGTCGGTGGTTGCGAGGAGCCTCGCCGTGTTCGCGGCGCTCGTCTTCGTGGTGGCACCAGTGTCGGCGTTCGGCATGCCTGCTGCCGCGCCCAGGCTCCATCTGGGGCTCCTCGGGAACCCCGTTCGGTTCGCGAACCAGACGGAGCAGCGATCCTCGACGCGCCTGATGATCGTCGGCTGGGGCCAGGGATCCACGCCCGCGTACTTCACCACCCTGCTCTCGTCGATGCTCGACGAGCCGATGATCGGGCTCAACACGGCGACGAGCGCAGGTGAACGCATCACCCCGGCCGAGATCGCCCGTGGCCAAGGCGACGCGTTCCTCCTGACCCTGAACAAGGCACTGGCGAGTTGGGGCAAGCCCGTCTTCGTCCGGCCGCTCGCGGAGATGAACGGCCACTGGAACGCCTACTCGGCCTTCAACGCCGACGGTTCGTCGCGCGGGCCCGATCACTCGACCAGGATGTTCCGGAAGGCGTTCGCCCGCATCTATCTGATCGTGCACGGCAGCCCCGACGTGAACGAGCGGTTGAGGGCGCTCCAGCTGCCGCCGGTCGCGCAGCAGCCTCAGCCGGCGCCGAACGTGGAGGTGATCTGGAACCCGCAGGGGTACGGCTCCCCCGATCTGCCGGCCAATTCGGCCGCGGCGTATTACCCGGGCGACGCGTACGTCGACGTGGTCGGGGACGATCTCTACGACATCGGCGGCAAGGCGGCCTGGCCGGCTGCCGGCGCGCTCTATGCCGCGCATCCGCACAAGCCCTTCGCGATCGGGGAGTGGGGCCTCTGGGGCGTCGACGATGCAGCCTTCGTCAGCAGGATGGCGGCCTTCTTGCGCGGTCACCGGCGTGTCGTGGTGGCGAACTACTACTCGGGCAAGTCGGGGTCGGTCTTCGACCTCCGCTCGAAGCCGCGGTCGCTGGCGGCGTACAGATCGCTGATCACGCCCCTCGGTTGAGGAGCGCGTCGACGTCTAGGTGACGATGATCGGAGCGCCCTCGGCGGCGATCCGACGGGTGCGCTCGCCTTCGATTCGCACCTCGTCGACGTCCGCGTCGGCACCCGCTTCCCCGGTGATCCGCTTGCGCAGGACCGCCGTTCGCTCGCGCAGCCGATGAGCCTCGAGCTGGTCGCGCTCGCGGAGCGCCGCGGCCACCTCCTCGTACACGGCGCCGCCGATCAGCAGGTGCGAGAGCTTCATCATGAGCGCGACGAGGTCGAGGCACACGAAGAGCCCGAGCACGAACACGACGTACCTCTTGACCTCCGGATGCTGTTTCTCGATCGTCGACAGGGCCTGCGCGCGTGCCAGCAGGTCCTGGTCGTGCGCGATCGCCGTCACGCGCGTTCGAGTCTCGACCGATTCACTCTGCTGCCAGTCGCCGATCTGGGCCCTGAGGGCGGCGATCTTCGTCCGGTCGCCCGACCGATCGCGGGCCAGCGTCGAACGCGCGATGGTCGCCTGCCGGGCGTAGTACTGGCACCAGTGTCCGCAGCCGGTGCGGTGGGTGTGCGAGCACGACGGCTCGTTGTCCTCGCAGCCCGAGAGGCGCGTGAACTTGCTGATGCGGTTCTCGAGGGTGGTCTCGTGATCCTGGATCGCAGCGATCTGCTTGGTCGCCTGCGCGATCTTCGGTTCATAGAAGACGAGCGCGGCCTTGCGCGCATCCTTCTGCGCCGCGGCGCTCGTCAGCGTCAGCTGGTTCGAGATCGACGGCTTGAAGATGAACTGCACCATCGGCAGGCCGAGGACGAGCGCGAGCATCAGCGAGAGCACGGCACGTGGAACGGCGAGCACGAGGTTCGCGCGACGGCTCGTCCCGAAGCTCTTGTAGATCAGGCGATCGACGATGCAGATGACCACGGTCCAGACGAGGCCGAGCCACAGGATGTGCGTGATCGGGACGTTCCACCAGCCGCTGCCCGCGACCGCGACCGCAAACCCGGTGACGCAGGCCATCGCGACGATGACGAGTCCCTGTGCCTCGAGGAAGCTCCGCTCGCTCGGCACGAGCGCGAGGACGCGCGCGTCGGCGCCGGCGAACCACGCCCAGCTGAGCCTGCGCTGCCGCCTGCTCCCGGCCTCCGCGGGGAGGGCCTCTCGGGGCCCGATCGTCTCCGTGCCGGACATCTACACGTTGTAACCGCTGGGCGGCGCCGGCTTTCTGACGCAGATGGGTCAATTGTCCCCGCGGTCGTTCGCCGCGGGAGGCTCTCAACCGGTCGGCGCGGTGAGGCTCAACTGCGGTCGCGTGCGCGACCCGGGCCGAAGCAGCGAGACGAGGTAGACGAGCAGCGCCACGGTCCAACCGAGGTACACCAGGCTCGTCGTCCGCGGATCGGCCGAAGGCTCGACGACATCGAACGTGAGCCAGAGCAGGCCCGCGGTCAGAATCGTCACGACGGGCACCTGCCGGCTCGTGCAGAGCACCTCGAACGCGAGCAGTGCGAGGAGCAGAGGCACGTGGTAGTACGCATTGTCCATCGGGTCGAGCGCGCAGCGGAGCAGGAACAGGATCGCGATCAGGGGCAGCGCGGCCTCCCGGGTGCGGTTGCGCCAGTAGACGAGGATCGCAAGCGGCACCGCGAGGCCCACGATCAGCGGATGGGTCACCTGTCCGAGCCACGACGGCAGGCGATAGAGGGTGAAGCTCGTCGGATAGCCGGCCGGAAGCTGCAGGTGCACCTTGTCCGGGGCGGCCGCGAAGAACCACCACGTCGAACGCGTCACGAGCACGCCTCCGTTCACAGCGCCTCGCGAGACGTTGCCGAATCCCGCGGGGTCGGCCGCCAGCAGCGGCAGCGTCGCGCCTGCCGCGATCGCCCCCGAGATGCACAGCAGCCGCAGCCGCTTCCCGCTCGGCAGTGCCAACAGTGTGGGTGCGACGGCGAGGATCGCCCATTGCTTGGAGGCGATCGCAAGACCGAGCGCGACGGCCGCCGCAAGGTCCCGGTCGCGGAGGGCGAGCGCGACCGCTCCCACGCTCAACGCGGCCGCGAGCACTTCCTCGGGATGCCCGTACTGCACCGCCGCGATCGACGCCGGGTTCAGCACCGTGACGACCACCAGCACCGCTGCCTGTGCGAACGAGGAATCCAAGCGCGACAGGGCGAGCGCAACCGCAAGGGCTGCGGCAAAGACGACGCAGACCGCCGCGCCCGTCTTGTAGGCGCCGGGCTCGCCCGCTCCTGCGAATCGGGCCAGCGTCACGAACGGCGCGCGCAGCACGATGGAGAGCGGTCCCATCAACGGCTGATGGGTCACCGCGTCGTGAAACCGACCGTGAGACAGGGCGGTGACCGACCGCTCGGCGTCCATCGGATAGTCGCCCGGGCTTGCGAACCGCTCCACGATCGCGCCGGTGAAGCCCACCGCCAGAGCTGCGAGAGCCCAGTAGGAGAGTCGGCGCGGCAGGTTGGAGACGACAACGCTGGCGGACAACGGACGGCTGACCATCGGTCCATCTATCGGCCGTCACCACGCGATCCTGAATGCGAGACGGGCCGGAGCGTCCGCCCCCGGATCAGCGCTGGAGGCGCTCTGCGATGCGCTTCTCGCCCCGTCGCATCGCCCAGGCATGGTTCGAGCGGAAGACCGGCCGCAGGAGCGGCGTCAGTTGACGTACGCCTGCCTTGTTGACGCGTGGGCGGAAGTCGAGCACGACCCTGGTCCCGCCGTTCGCCGCCTCGAAGGTGAGCGAGGCCGATCCTTCGAAGTCGCCGTGGAGGATGCTGTCGATCCGGCGCGGCGGGTCGACGGCGACGCATTCGAACTCGTAGCGGAGGTGGTAGGGCAGGTAGCCGTGGGCCACGACCTGCGTCCGGGACCCGGGCGAGGGCGGACCGGAATGACCGGTGGTCGAGACCCAGACGTCGCCCCACCACGCCGGATAGCCGTGGACGTCAGCCATGAGGTCGTAGACCGCTTCGATCGGGTGTTGGACGAGCCACTCGTCGAGAAACCGGTACTCCGGTGCCGCCACAGGGCGATTCTCGTACACGCCCCGCTGCAGCTTCAAGGGAGACCCTCAACTTCTCGCCGGATCGAGCCGATACCCGAGTCCAACCCCAGGATTGAGGATCGGAGCTCGCCATGACTGCTGCAACCCCATTCGAACGTCTCCTCTCGGCCGACGCGCAATTGACGGACGCGCTCGTCAACAAGCTCGACGAACAGACGCTGGCGGCGCTGCTCGTTGCACGCTTTCAGTCTCTCGTCGCCCGCGGCTTCGGCGTCACCGAGGCGCTCTTCGCAGCCGTGCGGACCGCCGAGCCCGAAGCTCTCGGCGAGTAGCGCCGACCCGGACGCCTCTTGCGATCGCGGCTCAGTGTCCGGCGTGCGGCTGATGCCACACGACGGCCCAGAGCGCCGCTGCATACGCCAGCACCGACGCGGTCATTCCAATTGCCAGCAGTCTCATGGCGTCAGGTATCGACAGAACCGTTCGATCTCTTGACTCTCGCTGCACCGGGGTATGTTCATCCTGGACGACCACCGATCAGGAGACGCCACATGAGCCGCTTCACCGACGCCATCAACACGCAGATCGCGAGCGAGTTCGCAGCCTCGCAGCAGTACACCGCGATCGCGGTGCACTACGACGCCGGGACGCTCCCGCAGCTCGCGGCTCACTTCTACCGGCAGGCGCTCGAGGAGCGAAACCACGCGATGATGCTCGTCCAGTACCTCCTCGACACCGGCGCGACCGTTCGGATCCCCGGCGTGCAGCAGCCCGAAACGGCGTTTGCAGACGATCGTGCGCCGATCGAGCTCGCCCTCGAACAGGAACGGACCGTGACTGCGCAGATCTCGAACCTCGTCCAGGTCGCACGCGAGGAGAACGAGCATGTCGGTGAGCAGTTCCTCGGCTGGTTCCTCGAGGAGCAGCGCGAGGAGGTCGCGAGCATGTCGGCGCTGCTCTCCGTCGTCGAACGGGCCGGCTCGGGGCAGCTGCTCCTGGTCGAGGACTACCTGAGCCGGGCTGCAGCGATCGCTCCCGGCCCGTTGGGGCCCGCACCAGCGGCAGCCGGCGGCGCCCTCTAGCGCGACCGAGGAGACGCGTCCGCCAGGGCCGACTCCAGCCGGTCGAGGAACGGAGTCTGGGCCGCTTTCAGCCGGCGGTGTGCCTCGTCGAGCTCGAACCATTCGACGCGGTCGATCTCGGGAAACGACCGGACGACGCCCGAATGCGGCGGCCATTCCAGGTCGAAGGTGTTGCTGAACGCGGTGGACGGGTCAAGATCTCCTTCGGCCGCCCAGCCGAGCACGAGCTTGCCCGACTTCTGTCTGATCTCTCCCAGCTCGACCAGCGGCCCGTCGGGCGCCTTCGCGCCGGTTTCTTCCTCGAACTCGCGCCGGGCCACGGCGACGAGCTCCTCGCCCGGCTCCGCCTCGCCCTTGGGGATCGTCCAGTGCCCGAGATCCTTCTTGGCCCAGAACGGCCCGCCCTGGTGGGCGAGGAGCACCTCCACGCGACCCTGGCGGGTGCGCCAGAGCAGGATGCCGGCACTCGTGCGCCCGGATTTGTCCTTCGTCACACGCACTCCTCTCGCCTCTCGCCGATCTCCCGGTTTGCGTGCTCGCGACTCGTCGTTTTAGGATAGTGCGGTGCGGCGCCCATTCGTCTGGATCAGCCTCGTCCTGTGCTGGATCGTCATCGCGGGGATCGTGGTGCAGCTGTACCTGATCGCGGCATGGGTGTTCGGCGAGAGCGGCGCGCTCGACGCACACAAGTTCGTGGGTGGAGCGATCGTCCATCCGGCGGAGATCCTCGTCTTCCTCATCTCCCTCGCCGCGTGGTGGGGCAACTGGCGCAACGTCGGCGTCTCGTTCTCGCTCGCGTTGCTCGGGACGATCCAGGTGTTCTTCGCCGGCAGCCTCAACGATCCCAAGAACGGCTACGTGCACGGCCTGCACGGCGGTCTCGTGCTGTTCGTGGCTGCGCTCGCGCTGTACATCGCGCGCCGGGAGACGCGAGCGCTGGGCCTCGGGGCGACGCGGCCCACCGCCGCGACCTGACGCTCGAGCCGGCTGGGCACCGCCGCCCCGGCCGCTCGGGGTATCTTCTGGAGAAACTTGTGCACGCACGCATCTCTGCGGGCACAGGATCCAACAGAGCTTGGGGGTATGGGAAATGGCCGGCACAGGGGGGCGTCCTTCGGTCGTTGTGATCGGTGGGGGCTACGGCGGCTCGAGCGCCGCGAAGGCGTTGGACGACTTCGCGGACGTGACGCTCGTCGAGCGGCGCGATGCTTTCGTCCACAACGTCGCAGCGCTGCGTGCGCTGGTCGAGCCGGAGTGGCTCGAGCGGATCTTCTTCCCCTACGAGCGGCTGCTCACGAACGGACGCGTTCTGCACGATCAGGCGGTCGGAGTCGACGCGGGTCTCGTCGCGCTTGCGTCCGGCGCCGAGCTCAGGCCCGATTTCATCGTCCTCGCGACCGGGTCGACCTATCCCTATCCGGCCAAGTCCGACCACGGACGACACGGCGACCGCCGTCGACCGCTATCGCGAGAGCCACGCCGAGTTGGCTCGGGCAGGGCGGGTGCTGATCGTGGGCGCCGGGCCGACGGGGCTCGAGCTGGCAGGCGAGATCAGCGACCGCTGGCCCGATAAGCGGATCACGATCCTCGAGCCCGAGCCGGAGATCCTGGCCGGGCCGTACATGCAGGAGCTCCGGGACGAGGCGCGCCGCCAGTTGGGCGAGCGCGGAGTCGAAATCGTGCTCGGTGAGGCGCTCGCTGCGGAGCCGGAAAGCGCCCCGGTGACGTTCAAGCCGTTCTCGGTCTCGACGCGAGCCGGCCGCGTGATCGAGGCCGACATCTGGTTTCGCTGCCACGGCCTTGCCCCGGTGAGCGACTACCTGCTGGGAGATCTCGCGTCCGCACGGCTCGCCGACGGCTCGGTCGAGGTGAACCGGCAGCTCCAGGTGGCCGGACAGACGAACGTCTTTGCCCTCGGCGATGTCGCCGCCGCCGACCTCAAGACGGCCGGCCGGGCGGGCCGCCAGGCCGACGTCGTCGTCGCCAACATCCGCGCGCTCGTCGAGGGAGGGGAGCTGCTTGCCTACGAGCCGTCCCCGCCGGCGATCGTGATGCCGCTCGGCCCGAGTGGCGGCGTATCCGAGCTTCCGGGCCAGGACGAGCTCGCCGGTGCCGAGCAGACAGCCGCCATCAAGGGCGAGCACATGTTCGTCGACGTCTACCGCGAGCGGTTCGGCCTCGCCGCGCCCGTGGCCAGTTGTAAGGCTTGAATCGACGGGAGACCCGCCGTAGCATCCTTGGGCATCCGACAGGAGGGTCTCGTGACAGCGACGGTGTTGACGGTCAACGGGACGCGGTACGAGTTGGAGCTCGAGCCGCGCGAGTTGCTGGTGTTCGTCCTGCGTGAACGGCTCGGTTTGACGGGGACCAACGTCGGTTGTGACACCTCCGCGTGCGGCGCCTGCACGGTGCTGCTCAACGGCCAATCCGTCAAGTCGTGCACGGTTCTCGGCGTCCAGGCTGCCGGCGCAGAGATCACGACGATCGAAGGCCTCGCGCAGGACGGCGAGTTGCATCCGGTTCAACAGGCGTTCCATGATCACCACGCACTGCAGTGCGGCTACTGCACGCCGGGGATGGTCATGGCGGCGGTGTCGCTGATCGAGAACGGCGAGGCGACTGACGAGGCGGCCGTCAGGATCGGGCTCGAAGGGAACCTGTGCCGCTGCACCGGCTATCAGAACATCGTCGAAGCGGTCCTCTCGGCGGCGGGTCACGAGTCATGACCGCGACCGAGACCTCGTACATCGGCGCGCCGATGAAGCGCAAGGAGGATCGGGCACTCCTCCTCGGCCAAGGCACGTACGTCGACAACCTGACGGTCGCAGGCCAGCTCGTGATGGCCGTTGTCCGCAGCCCCTATGCGCGGGCGCGAATCGGCTCAATCGACACCGCGGCCGCCAGGGCGGCCGAGGGTGTCGTTGCCGTCTTCACGGGTGCCGACCTTCGCGACGACTGGAAGAGCTCGCTTCCGTGCGCCTGGCCCGTGACTGAGGAGATGCGTTCGCCGGAGCATTTCCCGCTTGCGGTCGACGAGGCGCGTTATCAAGGAGACGGCATCGCCGTTGTCGTAGCCGAGTCGCGGGCCCTCGCGAAGGACGCTGCGGAGCTCGTCGACGTCGACTACGAGCCGCTTCCCGCGGCCGTCGAGGTTGCGGCGTCGCTTGAAGGCGCGTCGCCGCTCGTCCACGAGCCGTTCGGCACGAACGAGTGCTATATCTGGAAGCTCGCGACCGATGATGTTGACGACGTGTTCGCGAAGGCCGACGTCGTTGTCTCGCATACCTACTATCAGCCGCGGCTGATTCCAAACGCGATCGAACCGCGGGCGATTCTCGCGCAGGTCGGCGCGGGTGGTGACGTCACGGTGCATTCAGCCACCCAGGTCCCCCACATCCTGCGCTTTGGGCTCGCGCTCGTTCTCGGAATCGACGAGGCGCGCGTGCGGGTGATTGCACCCGACGTGGGTGGGGGGTTCGGCTCCAAGCTCGACGTCTACGCCGAGGAGGCCCTGGCCGTCGCACTCGCACGGAGGCTCCGCCGGCCGGTGAAGTGGACCGAAGAACGGTCGGAGGGATACCAGGCGACGATTCACGGACGCGATTTCCTGACGACCTACGAGCTCGCGGCGACCAGGGACGGCCGCATCCTCGGTTGTCGTGCCGACGTGAAGGCTGCGATGGGCGCGTACCTACAGCTCGTCACGCCGGGGATCCCGCTGCTCGGCGCCTGGCTGTACGCCGGCCCCTACGACATCGGTTCGTACTCGGTGACATTCACGGGCGTCTTCACGAACACCACGCCGACCGACGCCTATCGCGGCGCCGGCCGGCCCGAAGCGACCTATGTGATCGAACGGACGATGGACAAGCTCGCGCTCGAGCTTGGAATGGATCGAGTCGAGTTGCGCCGCCGCAACTTCATCTCCGAGTTCCCGAAGCAGATCGCGTCGGGTCTCACGATCGACTCCGGGGACTATCACGCGTCCCTCGACAAGCTGCTCGAGATGCTCGACCTCGATGCGATCCGCGCCGATCAGGCCGCCCGCCGCGAGCGCAACGACCCGGTGCAAACCGGCGTCGGGTTCTCCACCTACAACGAGATGTGCGGCCTCGCGCCGTCTCGCATCCTCGGTGCGATTCGCTACGCGGCCGGCGGCTGGGAGTCGGCCACGATCCGGTTTCAGCCGCTCGGTTCGGTGCAGGTCGTGACCGGGACGTCGCCTCACGGCCAAGGGCACGAGACGGCCTGGTCCCAGATCGTCGCGGACCTGCTCGGCGTCGACCCGGGCGGAAGTCGAGGTCTTGCACGGAGACACTGCTGTCTCTCAGCACGGGCTCGACACGTACGGCAGCCGCTCGCTGGCCGTCGGTGGCGTCGCGCTCTGGCATGCAAGCCAGAAGGTGATCGAGAAGGCACGCCTGATCGCCGCCCATCAATTCGAGATCGCACCGGACGATCTCGAGTTCAGGGAGGGCGAGTTCCGTGTGAAGGGGGATCCGCAGAAGGCGATGGGGATCAAGGCGATCGCTCTCGAGGCGTGGACCGCGCACAACCTGCCCGACGGGATGGAGCCCGGGCTGGAGGAGACGGCGGTCTATGACCCGCCCAACTTCTCCTGGCCGGGTGGCGCGCACGCTGCCGTCGTCGAAGTCGACACGGAGACAGGCGACGCGCGCCTCGTCCGGTACGTCGCCGTCGACGACTGCGGCACGGTCGTCAATCCCCTCATAGTCGACGGTCAGATCCACGGTGGTGTCACGCAGGGCATCGCAACGGCGCTCTACGAGGAGGGCCTCTACGACGACGAGGGCAATCTGATGACGACGAACATGACGACCTATCTGGTCCCGTCGGCAGCAGAGGTCCCGAGCTTCGAGCTCGGCCGCACCGAGACGACGAGCCCGACCAATCCGCTCGGCGTCAAGGGCGTGGGCGAGACCGGCACCATCGCCGCAGCCCCCGCGGTGGTGAACGCCGTTATCGACGCCCTTTCGCATCTTGGCGTCACGGACATCGGGATGCCGACGACGCCGGAGCGAGTCTGGCGTGCGATCGAGGAGGCAAAGCGGTGATCCCTGCGTCGTTCGACTACGACGTCGCCGAGAGTGTCGAGCACGCGCTCGAACTGCTGCACAACGGGGACGCGAAGCTCCTCGCCGGCGGCCACTCGCTGATTCCGGCGCTGAAGCTTCGAATCGCCCGCCCGGAGCGCCTGGTCGACATCGGCCGGCTGGACGATCTCGCGTACGTGCGAGATGCCGGCGCGGAGATCGCGATCGGCGCCCTCACCTGCCACACGGCGGTAGCGAGCGCGCCGCTCCTGCAGGAGCATTGTCCGATCGTCAGCCACACTGCCGCGCGCATTGGCGATCCGCAGGTTCGCCACCGGGGGACGATCGGCGGCTCGCTCGCACACGGCGACCCCGCATCCGACCTGCCCGCCGTCATGTTGGCGGTCGGAGCCGAACTGGTCGTTCGCGGAGCGACCGGCGACCGCACCGTTTCCGCATCCCAGTTCTTCACGGGGGTCTTCGAAACAGCCGTCGGCCCCGCAGAGATGCTCACCGAGATACGAGTGCCAAAGCTCGAGAACTCGGCGGGTTGGGCGTACGTGAAGGCTCAGCGGAGGGCTCAGGACTGGGCGACCGTGGGCGTCGCCGCTCTCGTTCGACGCACGAACGGATCGGTCGAGAGCGCTTCGATCGGCCTCGTCAACATGGGTGCGACACCCATACATGCACAGGCCGCCGAGGCGGCGCTCGAGAGCGGATCGTCGATCGGAGACGCCGCCCAACTTCTCGCCGAAGGCACGGAGCCGCCCTCCGACCAGGCAGGATCGAGTGCCTACCGCGCCCATCTCGTCACCGTCGTCGGCCGGCGCGCACTCGAGGAAGCATTCGCACGCTAGACGTGCTTCCTGCACGACGAGCGATCGAGCTTGTGCTCGTTAGGATGGCGTTGTGACCGGCGCGAAGCACTACCGTTGGGACGATCTGCCGCGGGAGGAGCTGAACCCGGCGATTGCGCGACGACTCATCACGGGCAACTCGCTGATGATCGCGCACGTCTACCTCGCCAAGGGCGCGATCGTGCCGAAGCACGCCCACCACAACGAGCAGCTCACGTACATCCTCGAGGGGCTGCTCCGTTTCCGGCTCGGCGACGACGAGTCGCACGTGGTCGACGTTCACGCCGGGGAGGTGCTGGCCATCCCGCCGAACGTCCCGCACACGGCCGAGGCGCTCGAGGACACGCTCGATGTCGATGTCTTCACGCCGCCGCGCGAAGACTGGCTCGACGGCAGCGACGCCTACCTGCGGCGCTGACGCCGCCCGCAACGGCACTGCATACTCGGCCTGTGCGGCGGCGATTCCGGTGGCGTGCAGGAGGTTGGGCGTGACGACCGCGCCTGTCGACCTGCGGGAATTCGCGGGCCAGGGCGATGTCCTGAAGCCGTATGTCCCGCGCTTGCTGATCGAGTGGGTGCGCGACTCGCCCGAGATCCCGTATCGCCAGGTGGAGGGATCCCTCGCGTTCGTCGACATCTCCGGGTTCACCGCCCTCACCGAGCGATTGGCCCGCCGTGGGAAGGTCGGCGCGGAGATTCTCCGCGACATGTTGGACGGCGTGTTCAACGCTCTGCTCGACGAGGCG